>NZ_JBNAFO010000032.1:0-7157 GCF_049800715.1 Ruegeria profundi | reverse complement strand
CTTCTCACCGTGGCTCTGCTTGGTTCCGGGTTTCTTTCTCATCTCCACTCCTTGGCGGTTACGATGAGCCAGAAACCCTCTCTTATCAAATCGACCTAAACTGTCCCATTGGCGCTGACGTCAGACAGTTTCGACGCTGGGAAAGCATAAAATCAAGCGTCTTGCCGTGCTTGTCGACAGCTCGATAGAGATAGACCCAATTGCCTTTCACCTTGATGTAAGTCTCATCCATTCTCCAGGAGCGGTCGCACGGTCCCTTTCGACGACGCGCCGCTTCACCGATTGCGCCTGCATACCGCGTCACCCAGCGATTCAGCGTCGTGTGATCCACTGCAACGCCTCGCTCATGCATGATCTCTTCTAGATCGCGATATGACACACCGTATCGGACATAGAAGAACACAGCGAAGAGGGTCACATCCTTCGGATACTGCGCGCCTTTGAAAGAGATCATAAAAACTGACTTTCGACTTCAATATTTCGATATCCATTCACTCGAAGCACTTATGAGCGTCAACGGTCAAAAGTTTGCAACAGATCCGGTCTAACCCATCACTAAATGCATTCACCGCCATCGATAACCAAAGCTTGCCCCGTCATAAAAGCGGATTCATCTGAAGCTAAATAGACGATCCCATGGCCAATCTCTTCAACTGTCGCCCACCGACTCATAGGGATCGCCTGCTCGATGTAGCTTTCCAGTTTGGCACGGCCACCCATCTGCTTTTCGAAGCCTGCATTGAAGGGGGTGTCTACAAATCCTGGACAAAGGGCATTGAAACGGATTGCATGGACAGCGTAGTCGGCTGCCATCTGCCGGACCATCGCAACAGCTGCGTGCTTTGTAGTCGCATAGGCGATCATACCCCGGTCGTATTGAACCCCCGAATTGGAGGCCGTGACGATCACGCTGCCTCCACCTTGTGATTTCATATGGGGGACGGCTGCGCGCGCGGCAATGAAGTGAGCGCGGACATTCAATGCCCAAGAAGCATCCATTCCATCTGGTTCCACTTCTTCCAGCGTTCCTTCGATCTGCAACCCAGCATGAGAGTGCAACACGTCAAGCCGACCGAAGTTTTTTACTGCTTCGTCTATGGCTTTGGTAAGGGCATCGTCATCGGTCACATCAAGCTGTATGGCAGATGCTTGATTTCCCTGCGCAACGATCGCGGCCACAGTGGCTTCAGCAAGTGTTGCATCGCGATCGGTTACCACAACATTCGCACCCTCTTGTGCCATTGCCATTGAACCCGCCCGACCAATTCCTGATCCCGCGCCCGTAACGAGCGCGACCTTACCTGCAAGCCGCATGTCACTTGGCTCCTTTATTTAATTATTCGATTTTGAGGCGCCTCGGCGCAAAAGCAGCTGCGCTGCTACGAGCAACAAGAGCGACGCGCCCATAACCATAGTGCCGATGGCATTGATCTCGGGTGTTACGCCGCGCCGGATGGATGAGAATATGTAGATTGGCAGGGTTGTTTCTGAGCCAGCTACGAAGAACGCGATGATGAAATCATCAAATGAGAAAGTGAAGCTGAGCAGGAAGCCTGCCAAAATTGCCGGTGCTATCAACGGCAGGGTCACCTGTCGAAAGGTGCCCCAGGGCGTCGCAAAGAGGTCAGCCGAAGCTTCCATGAGCGCGCGGTCCATACCCGATAGCCTTGCACGTACGATGATTATGACCAGCGCCATTGTGAACATGGTGTGTGCGGCGACAAGCGTGGGCATCCCCATGGAAAGTTGCGGGGGATTTGCTCCATCGGGCCATAGGCTTGCAAGAAGCGGGTTTAGCCAGCCGAATACAGTGACCAGGGCAATGAGTGTCGCGATGCCGATGACGATACCGGGTATCATTATCGCAATATAAATCATCGCATCAAACAAAGTTCGGAGCCATCCCTTAACCCCTTGTAAAGCGATGGCCGCCATGGTTCCGAGAGTGGATGCGAGGCAAGCAGTTATGAATGCCGCAAGCAGACTGGTCTCGAGCGCGTCCATTACAAATGGGTTGTTCAGCGCTTTACCATACCATTGGGTCGAGAACCCCATGAACTGGCTTGCGTGTCGTCCGGCATTAAAGCTGAAAAGCGCGATGATGCCGATTGGAATATAGAGAAAAAGGTAGACGCAAATCGCGTATAAGCGCATCGGACCCTCACATCAGCGAGACATCTTGGCGCTGGCCACCCAGGCGCGAGATGAATTTCATGTAAATTGAGACAGTGACAAGCATTACGACAACCAAAGTCATTGCGACCGCCGATCCGTACGCCCAGTTCCGAGACTGCAGGAACAGGTCCACCAGCGCATTTCCGACGAAAAAGACCTTTCCGCCGCCCAAGATCGCTGGGATCAGAAACTCGCCCATCAGCAAGATGAAGACCAGCATGCAGCCAGTTGCGATACCAGGTACCGACAAAGGAAGTGTCACCTGACGGAACGTACGCCATGGGGTAGAGCCGAGATCAGCCGATGCTTCCAGAAGGCGTTTATCCAGTTTGTCTAAGCTTACAAAAATCGGGAAAACCATCAGAGGTAGATACCCATAGACAATCCCGACAAGCACAGCGAACGGCGTATTTATCAGGCGGATATCATCGATGCCGATCGACTCCAGTAAAGCGGGCAAGCCACGCCCCCCAAGGATGAAAATCCAAGCGTATGACCGGATCAGGATCGATGTCCAGAACGGCACGATCACTAGGATCAACAGCGAAGTTCTCCACTTTGGTGAACAACGCACTGCAAGAAAGTAGGCGAGCGGGTAGGCAATTACCAACGCAGCGATAGTCCCCAGTGGTGCAAGGATCAAAGTGTTCTTAAACGCCGTCCATCGCGCAGGAAGGTTGGCATATTGTTCCAAAGTGAACGCTGGAACGTAGCCTCCGGCGGCACCCCGTTCGCCAAAGGAAAAGACGAAGACGACCAGCAGAGGAAGGGCTAGCATTACCAAAAGCCATATTCCTGCTGGAGCCAGCAACAGTGCTTTTCTGCCTCGTTCGGTCATTTTGTCCTCGTCTTTTCCGATATTGGCGACCTTGGCGCTTAGGCCGACTTGAAGCGGGCGAGCAACTCGGCACGGTTTGGATCTGTTAGTGTAGCTGCCGCGCCGAACTCGAGTGCATTCAGAAGGTCAGCTGCCGGATAAAGGATCGGATCTTCCAGTAGTTCCTTCGGCAGCAACGCATTGGTGCGAGCATCAGCCGATGGATAGCCGTGAGCGAGGACTTCTTTCGCATTAACTTCCGGGTTCAGCAGGAAGTCGATCAAGGCATAAGCGGCATCCATATGGGGTGCGCCCTTAGGAATAGCGTAGTAGTCGGACCAGAGTTCACCGCCCTCAGTTCCCAGAACGTAGGCGATTTCAGGCATGTCGACATTCATCTGCTTGCCGTCACCTGTCCAGCACATCGTCATCCAGGCGTCACCGTTACGCATCGGTGGCTGATAATCCGACGAGATTGCAAACAGATGCGGTTTGGCATCCAGCAACAATTTCTCGGCATCCGCCAGTTCCTTCTCATCGACCGAGTTGAAGGAGTAGCCGAAGTATTTCAGTGCATTACCGATGGTGGTGAGTTGGTAATCATGCACCATTGTCCGGCCTGAGTAACCTTCCATAGTAAGGTCCCAGAACTCTTTCCATGTGGTTGGAGTCGGAGCGCCGTCAAGCTTGCTGGTGTTCACTGCAAAGCCAGTCGTGCCCCAGTTTTTTGGGACCGCGTAAAGCTGGCCATCGACAGAACCGGCATCGGAAAAGCGCTGTTCGAATGAACCTGCGTCGTAGTTTGGCAGTTTGGACGTATCGAGCGGGATGATCAGATCTTCACCCACATACGTAGTGATCGTGTAGTTGGTTGGAACGAAAACGTCCCAGCCAGACCCTCCAGCCTGAAGTTTTGCCAACATCTCTTCGTTCGAGCCAAAAACATTGACCTGAACATGGGCGCCAGTGGCTTCCGTGAAGGCTTCGAAGTTCATCTCGTCATGGTAGTTCGGCCATGTGGCAAGGATCACTCGGTCGCCAATGTCCCCGGCAGCAAATGCCGGGCGTGGACGCAACCCAGGAATGGCCGTGCCCAGAACGGCCGTTGCCATCCCAAGACCTGTCACGCCTAAGAAATGTCGCCGTGTAACCGAACCCTTTTGGTACCGGCGAAGCTCTTCCATGAACTTTTGCTTGGAAATAGTCCCATTATCCTTGGTCATTGTGAACCTCTCTGTTGTTGGATTGCGGGATTTGTTATTTTTCCAGGATCAGCAGTGCGCCTTCGCCCCATGAAACAAAGGCCTGCTCTCCTGCATTGAACGTCCCCTCGTTCAATTCCGCTTGCCTTGGCACAAGTACATGGAAATCACCCAGTGCTTCATTGCGCGCAAGGTATTCTGTGTGCTCCCCAAGGAAGATCCGATTTTGAATGGTAACTGGCAGAGCGATTTCAGCTGTGGGTAGCGCGCGGGTCAGCGTGATCTGTTCAGGACGGATACTAACGCACACTTCCTGCCCTGCATCTATTGGAATCTCCGGAGTTCCGTGCACCTTTTGGCCACTCGCTAAACGCACAGTGATTTGGTCGGCTGCTGAGTCAGTCACAGTTGCATCAAAGAAATTAGAGGTGCCTACAAATCCAGCCACGTAGCGGCTGCGGGGCATGTCATAGAGTTCGCGTGGGCTGCCAACCTGCACAATACTGCCGCCTTCCATCACACAAATTCGGTCGGACATTGAAAGCGCTTCTTCTTGGTCGTGCGTGACGAGGACAAAAGTTATTCCCAGTTGTCGTTGCAGGTTCTGCAGTTCAAACTGCATTTCTTTTCGAAGCTTTCGATCCAGAGCAGCCATTGGTTCATCAAGCAGCAAAAGCTTGGGCTCGTTTACGATCGCACGCGCCAAAGCGACGCGTTGCTGCTGACCACCAGACATCTCCCAGATGCGACGTGGGCCAAACCCACCAAGACGGACAGTTTCCAGCGCTTGCTCAACCTTTGTCGCGATTGTTTGTTTGTCTACGCGTGGTCGTTGTTGGCGCAGGCCGTACGCGATGTTGTCGAACACGCTTAGGTGAGGAAAAAGAGCATAGTGCTGAAACACCATGTTGACTGGGCGATGGTGCGCATCCAAGTCGTTGACGACTTCTCCATCGAGCAACACCTGACCTTCCGTAGGCTTCTCGAAACCTGCCAACATTCTAAGCGCAGTGGTTTTGCCGCAACCAGATGGGCCTAAGAACGACAGGAACTCTCCTTTCCCAATGGAAAGATTCAGGTCTTTGGCGGCGACCACATTCCCGAAGGTCTTGGTCACTCCTCGGAGTTCCGCAATCGTCTGCATGGTGACGCTCATGTCAAAGCTCATATACTGCCGTTTTCCTTATGCTTGATTTTTTGGCATTTGTTGGCATACCACTCAAACAAGGAAAAAGTAACAATAACTCGGAATAACTGTATATACCACAATTGGGGTATAGAGGTGCTTTTCGAAAATCTGGAGCGACGTGTGTACGATTGGATGGAAGAGGCCGGCAGGGTCGTGGAGAAGATCGGAACCCCAGAATTTCCATGTGCTTTGGCAGATGGCTTTCGGCAGGTCGCACCATTTGATTTTACGGTGGTGTTTGGCCATGTCGGAACCGAAGCACCAATAGACATTCACGACGATTTCCCCAAAAGCAAACGGCGTATTTTTGTTGAGGATTACCAAGCCGGGCCCTACGTACTTGATCCATTTTTTTTGGCCGCGACAAAACCAATAACACCGGGTCTGTACCGCATGCGCGATATCGCACCGGACAGGTTCTATCAGGGCGAATACTATCGCAGCTATTACAAAAGGACTGGGTTAGCAGAGGAGATTGGCTACTTTATCGATATCCCAGGCGCTGGGATGGTTGTGGTCTCGCTCATGCGAGCAGAGAAGCCTTTTTCCGCCAAGGAAATTCGTCATTTGCAAGCTCTATGGCCGCTCGTTCGGGCAGCCTGTTGCAAACATTGGAGTGACTTTCCAACGATGACCCGCGGCGCCGCAGCGAATGGCGTTAGTCGTCGCGTCGATCTTGCTTTCCAGGCATTTGGCGATGGCGTTCTGACGCCACGAGAAAGAGAAGTCGTTGAGTTCACGTTGAAGGGTCATTCGGCAGAAGCTGTCGGCACAATTCTCGGCATCTCTCCAGGCACAGTCCGCATCCACAGACGCAACATTTACGCGAAACTTAGGATCAATTCGCAGGGTGAGCTTTTTTCAAAGTTCATTGAAAAGGCACTTTAAAAGGTTCCTTGAACACCCACTTTGGGCTGACTGCGGTTCTTTGGAGTAAAAATGGATCTGTTGCAAACTTTTGACCGTTGACGCTCATAAGTGCTTCGAGTGAATGGATATCGAAATATTGAAATCGAAAGTCAGTTTTTATGATCTCTTTCAAAGGCGCGCAGTATCCGAAGGATGTGATCCTCTTCGCTGTGTTCTTCTATGTCCGATACGGTGTGTCATATCGCGATCTAGAAGAGATCATGCATGAGCGAGGCGTTGCAGTGGATCACACGACGCTGAATCGCTGGGTGACGCGGTATGCAGGCGCAATCGGTGAAGCGGCGCGTCGTCGAAAGGGACCGTGCGACCGCTCCTGGAGAATGGATGAGACTTACATCAAGGTGAAAGGCAATTGGGTCTATCTCTATCGAGCTGTCGACAAGCACGGCAAGACGCTTGATTTTATGCTTTCCCAGCGTCGAAACAAACTCGCGGCCACCATGTTCTTCGCCCGAATGCTGGAGGTCAACGGCCTTCCGAGAAAGATAGTCATCGACAAAAGTGGAGCTAACACCGCTGGCCTCAAGGCCATCAACAAGATGCTGAAAGGTTTTGGTTGCCCGGTCCCAATTGAAATGGTCAGGCGGAAATACTTGAACAACATCATGGAACGGATGTGTCGCAAACTCTGAGGTATAGTTGACGAGCCTGGGTGATCTGAGTTTTTTGTACTAGTCGATTAATTTTCGAACAGGTTATTTGAGCATGATCTCGTTAAAGGGCTGTCATTTCCCTAAGGATGCAGTTTTGTACGCTGTTTACTTCTATCTGCGGTACACGGTGTCCTATCGTGACTTGGAAGAGATCATGGCTGAGCGCGGTGTGCGAGTTGATCATGCCACAT
>NZ_JBNAFO010000031.1:0-7861 GCF_049800715.1 Ruegeria profundi | reverse complement strand
GTTCGATCAGGTTATTCAGATACTTGGACCTGACCGTTTGGATTTTGGCTAGGCAGCCGAACCGCTTCAGGATCCTGTTCACCTCTCGAATGCCCGCCGCGTTGGCGCCGCTTTTGTCGATGACGATCTTGCTCGGGATTCCATTCGTCGATAGCGCTTTGCCAAAGAACCTTGCTGCTGCTGGACGGTTCCTGCGCTCAGACAGCATGAAATCAAGAGTATTCCCAGCTTTGTCGACGGCCCGATAGAGGTACACCCAATTGCCGCGAACACGAATATAGGTCTCGTCCATGCGCCATGAACTCAGTGTTGGACGCTTCTTTGATTGCGCACGAGCAGCGACGATCGGCGAGTATTTCACAACCCACCTATTCAATGTGGCATGATCAACTCGCACACCGCGCTCAGCCATGATCTCTTCCAAGTCACGATAGGACACCGTGTACCGCAGATAGAAGTAAACAGCGTACAAAACTGCATCCTTAGGGAAATGACAGCCCTTTAACGAGATCATGCTCAAATAACCTGTTCGAAAATTAATCGACTAGTACAAAAAACTCAGATCACCCAGGCTCGTCAACTATACCTCAGAGTTTGCGACACATCCGCCACCCGTCTTATTCTACGGCTTTACGTAGTAAATTGGGCCACCAATACCTATATTGGTGGTATCCGCATTCACTTTTCACACCCCATCTGGGCTCGTGGGTGGTGCGGACAATCAAAGGATCAAAATGATGTCTTTCAAGGACTTGACGACCAGAGCGGCTGCCGCACGGAAGGAAAACGATGCGGACGCGCCGAAAAAAGAAGTTACGTCTGAAGCGCCTGACACCGTCCCCGAAAAACCAAAGCCGAAACCTCAAAGTTCATAATACCCTGCCGGGAGAGGGTGGCTTGTTTTTGTCTGCATCTCCGAGCGCTATCAGCAAAGGAGAACTAGCCAAATGAACCAGATAACCAGCAAGACAATCGCAGTCTTTTCCAGGCCGTTTACTTTCCCTGGCTTTGACGAATTACTCCCGGCGGGCGAATACGACATAGAAACTGAGCTTTCCGCACCACCAGATTATTTGGATCCAGAAGCCTGGAAAGCATCAGTGCTAATCTCTCTGCATCCACGGAAATCTCACCCCGGTCTGGCGCGAACCTTGACCGTTTCTCTTGCTGATTTGGACAGAGCACGCGCAATAGATAAATTGTCTGCGAAAGAGTTGTCACAATTCTTGCTCGACCAACTTTTGGCCGATCCGATGGTGCAACTGATCATGGAAGCGGATGGTGTGTCTGAGACTCAACTTCGGCACCTCTACTCGGAGTCGCTCATTTCTGAGGCAGACGACGGATCATCAGATCAACGAGCCATACCACGAGGATGCGCAAGCGGTTCTCGGTATGCTTTCGCTGTCCAAGCTGCTGAGAACGAAGGAATGCCAGTTCGTCCTATTAAAACCCCTCGGATTACAGGCCGTCCCATCGGACAGTCTGAACCAGGCAGCCCCTTCAATCTCAAGGCTTAGGGCTCGGAACTTTCTTTTCCAGTCGCTGTATAAACCAAAACAGAAATCGAGGCTAAGAACTGATGGAAGACTTCGACAACGACGCAGATACGATCATGGCTCGCGCCCACAATGACGTGCCGCAAGAACGCCCGTGTCTTCGTTGCAGAACGCCATTCTGGAGCGAAGGGTTCGGAGAGCGGATTTGTCGACGCTGCAAGGGGTTGAGCGCGTGGCGAAATGGCGTATCAGTAAGCCCTGGGTTAGCTCGGCGTCGCTGATAACCTGACGCCGGTCTTACCAGCTTTTCTGATCATATCTCATTTTATCTTATTGGTGCTGACCCGGGCCTTTTAACGTGGAACCCGATCGGTAATCGGTGCTGAAGACGAAGCGTACGCGCGGTTTGGACTCGAACCGTTCTTATGCGTAGTGATATGGGCTCAAGCCGCCTAATGCACACACTTAAACCATGCCAGTATTCATAATCGGACAGCAGGCATTCACGCCGCTTGTACTATTCGGTGGTCAGCGCGGTGCTGTTGCTTGGGTGCGGAGGGTGGATCGGAGTGCAAAATATGCCAAGAGTCCAACTACCTGCAGTCACCCCAAAACCCAGAGCTTGGAACAAGGGGTGGATCATCGGTCAGAAACGACCGCTACTCCCAAAACAGGTCTGGGCGATCCGTGCCCGGCTCGAACTTTCTGGAAATCTGCGTGATCTCACAATGTTCAACGTCGCGATTGATAGCAAGCTACGCGGCTGCGATCTGGTCAAACTCGCTGTGACCGATCTTGTCAAAGACGATCGCGTCCGTGAGCGTGTTTCGGTGATCCAGAGCAAAACCAAGCGATCTGTTCAATTCGAACTGACGGAAAACACGCGAGAAACTGTATTGGTATGGGTAAAATCACCGGAAATGTTTGCTAGCCGGTTCATGTTTCCAAGCCGATTCCATGATCGACCACACATCTCGACGCGCAGTATGGCAGGCTGGTTCGAGACTGGGTGACCGCAATCGGATTGGAACCGAGCGGATATGGCACGCATTCGCTTCGCCGAACCAAAGTAGCTGAGATCTACCGCAAGACAGGAAATCTCCGCGCGGTCCAACTTCTGCTTGGGCACACAAAGGTCGATAGCACCGTGCGATACCTGGGCGTTGAATTGGAAGACGCGCTAAGCATTGCAGAGCGCATAGACATCTGAGACAGTTTGGCGAGCGGCGCTGTCGGTCGCCAATCCATAGTGGTTCTAGTTCTTTTACGCAGGAGTGGGACGTAGCGTGCCCTGAGCGGAAGTGTCAAAATCTTGTTGCGTACGCTCGCAGCACAGTTTTCTCGGCTCAGGCGCAATTTACAGGGTGCGGGACCGAGCGGCCATTTGATCACGCCGCGAGTACTTGTGCAGAAGCGGCGCGAAAATCGCTGCGTTGCAGCCAATGTTATCAGGCCAGTCATTCATAGTCACGGGGAAGCCTTGATCACATACTCCTCTTTCGCCGCACTCAGGCCAGACAATTTCTTTCGGTAGTTCACCAAGGATCTTGGTCACCGGCAGTTTCAAAAACTACCTGCCCTGGCGGTACTTGCATTGCGACAAGGGAAACTTCCTTGACTCTATTCTGGCTAAGGACCACAAAAGTGCATTGGTAAAAAATTACTCGCCGCCGCGATGCTGCCGGTTACGATAATCCAATGGCCTTCAGACTAATTGTAGCATGTGCCTCAGCATAGGAACGGGTTTCGCTGGGGTCTTCGCTATGAGCTCGTTCCTCGCAAGCATTCGCAACTGTCACTTGACATGCTCCAGTCATCTCGTGACCCATGAAAGAAGGCGCCGTATGAACAGCACATGGCTCATAAATTGCGTGCTTAATGACCGATAGATCAGGTCTCAGGTTCCGTTTCAATCAGTCGTTCATCGTGTTTACGCGCTGCATTCTTTGTTTGATCCCGACACTTTTGGTGTTGCTCACAGGAACGAAGCTTCCTGCTCAAGTCGCCAGCAATGCCGACGGATCTGTTTGTGACGAAAGTTTCGATAACAAGAACGGATCCTGTCAAAGAACGGACGTACCAGAAAACGCATATTTGACCGGCAGTGCCTTTGGTCCAGTTTGGGAATGCAACCATGGATTCCAGCGTGTTGGAGATCTTTGTGAGGAAATAGCAGTTCCCAATAACGGATATCTTGCATCGACCGGAGATCGATGGGAGTGCAATCGGCTGTTCCAGCGTGTCGGAGAAAAATGCGAAGAATTGATTGCGCCTCAAAACGGGTACGTCGAAACCCGGTTTGGCGCGCAGGAGATACACTGTGACTGGGGGTTTCGCAAGGAAGATCAGGATTGTGTTGCGATTAGTGTCCCAAGCAACGGTCGTCTGAGCGACAAAAGAAGCTCAGAAGGATGGGTATGTCTCAGAGGTTATAGGGCAGCGGATAGCGGCTGTGAGCCTGTGGCAGTTCCGCAGCATGCGTACCTTGCACCTGAAACCTATTCCGGATGGAAATGTGAACGTGGTTTTCGCGCAAACCGGGACAGGTGCGTTGCGATCCTTGTGCCTTCAAACGCTCATTTGAATCGAAGAGGTGATGGTTGGGAATGCAATCGGCCGTTCACACGACAGAACGATACGTGCACCGAAAATGTGCCGCGACAATAGGTTAATGGAAATCAATCTCGCCCGACATATCCGGAAGGACCAAGCCGTGAACCACAACTCGATAGACGAAAACTTGGGCAAAATGCTCAAAGCCGAAAAGGCTCATCGCAGGTCCTACATAGTTAAGATGTTTATCGCGTTAGCGGTTTTTGTTGTGGCGATAGTTGTAGTGGTGTTTCTCTGATGCGTAAAAATGCCCCTCAAGTAACCCTTCCGGCTTCAAAGACGTCAGCTCGCGGTCTGGACCAAAGAGCATTTCAGGACCGCAGTGTTCGTAAAACGCAGAACGCTGACGTATCTGGTGTGATTGAAGAAGAGTTCGGGAAGTACTTGATTAAGGCTGGTATTCTGAGCGGTAACAGCGTTGCGCGCGCCTTCCCCAAGCCACCAGCTAAAACGCAGGCAATGATTGCTGATGCAGTTGGTGAAACACCGGCATTGGCCATTGAAGCCTTGAAAGAAATTCTCGAAGAACGAGACAGGACGCGTAGCGGTCAACGCCGATTTGAGGGAAACTCCGGCACCCTTGTTCCCAGTAAAAGAGAATACGTCGAGGCATTGCGCCAGATCAGGCTCACCCCTGCGCAGGTTACAATACTCAAAGCACTTACAATCGCAGGCAAGGAAGGTCTGACCATTGGTCACTTGTCTCAGGCAGCCGGTTACAAATCGCGCGAGGCGTCCATCAAAGTTTTCAAGAAAGTCGGACTATTGATCGCAGAATATCTGGAACTCGAACTTCCCGAAGCTGGATCGGCACAGAATGATGGCGCCGCGCAGGTTTTGGCATTTTCTCACATCGAAAGTGAAGATGAGCCAGCAATCTGGATTATGCATCAGGAACTGCGCGACGCTGTTCGTTCGGTTCTATGACGTACATTCCAGACCCAGCTCTTGTAGCGAACTTTGAACCGGAACAAATGCACGAAAGGTTGCTCACGTAGCTTATGTTGGAGAAAAGACCATATCCGCTCGACCTGATCTATGTACCTGTGAAACGGGCGAAAACGCTTGATCAACAAAAAGTTCTGACGTTGGCCGAAGATATCCTGAAGAACGGCCAGAAGACCCCGATACAGATACGCTCGGACAACAAGAGGTTCGTGCTGATTGAAGGCCTTCACCGACTAGAGGCCATTCGCGCCCTGGGCGGTGATACGGTCGAAGCCTATCTGGTACGCGCCAGACTACACTAAATGCCTATTGGAATTGGCGTTCGACAAAGCCTCGGAAAATGTCAGCAGACGTTGACTTCTTTCATCCCAAAGATGCAATCGTGCACAATGAAAGCTCTCATATAGAGTAATACGCTGGCAGTTTTCCAACTCAGAATGGTCACGCAAAACTTCGTTTAGCCGATAGAACGGTATGCGGCTGGCGAGGTGGTGAACATGGTGCACACCAATGTTGCCAGAGAACCACCGCAGGATGCCTGGCAGGGCGTAGTGAGAACTTCCATAGAATGCGGCGTTCTGAAGATTCCACACTTCTTCCCGCTCCCAAGTCGTGTGTTCAAACTGGTGTTGAATATAGAATAGCCAAATACCAATCGATGCGGCGACGATCATGGTTGGAAGGAATACAAAAACCAGTACATCCAGGCCTCCGGTCCAAAAAATCAGAGCCAGGACCACCGCAATCGCGGCGTTTGTTCCCATTGCACTTGCCCAATTCAGCCAGCCTGACCGCATGAAACCAAAGGGCAAGCGATTTTGAAAAAAGAACGTGTAGACCGGTACTATACAGAACAGGAAGAAGGGGTTCCGGATTAACCTGTAAGCGGCACGTCCGAACCAATTCCGTTTCAGGTATTCCTCAATGGTCAATGTAGGAATGTCACCCATACCACGCCGATCAAGGTTACCGGTTGAGGCATGGTGAATCGCATGGCTTTGCCGCCAGACGTCATAGGGTGTCAGGGCGAGAACACCCAGAACCCGGCCGGTCCAATTGCAAACGGTGCGGCTTCTAAAGAAAGATCCGTGACCACAATCATGCATGATGATGAAGATACGCACCAGAAATGCGGCGTTCAGGATGGCCAATAGAACAGTGACCCAGATACTAAGGGATAGCGCAAACCACGCTGCGCCCCATAGCGCGAAAAAGGGGATGACAGTGATTGTCAGTTCAATAACGCTACGCTTCGTATCGGGCACACGGTATTGCGCGAGCGCCCGGGTCAATTCCTGCTGTTGCAACTGACTTGTTCTCCAAGGGCTTTTAGCAGCCCATTGTGCAAACGGGCACCCCATAAGGGTGCCCGTAAAAGGTCAGGCCAGTGCCAGATTGGCGGCGCTGTCGCGCCCGTCACGGCCAGCTTCGACGTCAAAAGTGACCTTCTGGCCGTCCTTCAATTCGCTGATGCCGGAACGCTCAAGTGCTGAGATATGCACGAACACATCGCGCTTGCCATCTTCAGGTTCGATAAAGCCAAAACCTTTGGTCGAGTTGAACCATTTTACTGTGCCATTTGCCATGGTGGAAGTCTCCTAATACTTGCCGCCCGCATTATTGCGGCGACTCGGCGTGGTCGGTCTGAATCGAAAGACTGAACGCCGAGTTTGGGAGACAGCAGGTCGAAAAAGAAAAACGTAAGCCCTGTGTATATGGACTTCGAGTACACACGATACAAGCCTTGATACAACGGAAAGCAACAGAAGATCTAAGTCTGCCCAGCCCAATTTGGGACAAAGATAAGCAGAACCATTGCTCTGTGGTTCGGAAATCAGAGGTCGGCTTCCGATAAAACCTGCCGAATGCGTATGCAGCAAATTGATTGCTCAGGCACGGCAGGTAGGGCTCACTGTCCGAAATCTCCGCGTGCTTCAAGAACACCGCGGCAAGGCACAAATGTTCATTGAGTGATTGAAACATTGCTAAATCAACGAGTTGACCTCTCTAACGAACGGTAGATTCTGCGCGGCCCGAATCTTGGGTCATGCTGCGTTGGCATAGGGCGACTGCGAGCCTCAAAGTGCCATTAGTAGGTCCGTATCTGCGCAAGCATCGGGCAAGAAACGTTCCCGATGTTACAGTTGGCCGTAAGTTCATTCAGGGCGGCCTCCAATCGCTTAAGTTCGATTATCTGGATGTGTCGCAAACCCTGGGGTCTAGTTGACGAGTATGCCTGATCTAAGGTTTGTACGCGTCGAATTGTTTTCGAACAGGTTATTTGAGCATGATCTCATTGAAGGGCTGTCATTTCCCTAAGGATGCAGTTTTGTACGCTGTTTACTTCTATCTGCGGTACACGGTGTCCTATCGTGACTTGGAAGAGATCATGGCTGAGCGCGGTGTGCGAGTTGATCATGCCACATTGAATAGGTGGGTTGTGAAATACTCGCCGATCGTCGCTGCTCGTGCGCAATCAAAGAAGCGTCCAACACTGAGTTCATGGCGCATGGACGAGACCTATATTCGTGTTCGCGGCAATTGGGTGTACCTCTATCGGGCCGTCGACAAAGCTGGGAATACTCTTGATTTCATGCTGTCTGAGCGCAGGAACCGTCCAGCAGCAGCAAGGTTCTTTGGCAAAGCGCTATCGACGAATGGAATCCCGAGCAAGATCGTCATCGACAAAAGCGGCGCCAACGCGGCGGGCATTCGAGAGGTGAACAGGATCCTGAAGCGGTTCGGCTGCCTAGCCAAAATCCAAACGGTCAGGTCCAAGTATCTGAATAACCTGATCGAAC
>NZ_JBNAFO010000030.1:0-10459 GCF_049800715.1 Ruegeria profundi | reverse complement strand
CCGAAGCGTAAGGAACGGAAAGATGAAAAAAGACATCCATCCCGATTATCACGTCATCGACGTCAAAATGACCGATGGCACCGTTGTTCAGATGAAATCCACCTGGGGCAGCGAAGGCGATCAGCTGGCTCTGGAAATCGACCCCTCCGTGCACCCCGCATGGACTGGTGGTTCGTCGCGCCTGATGGACGCCGGCGGCCGCGTGTCGAAGTTCAAAAAGAAATACGAAGGTCTGGGCTTCTAAGTCTTGCCACGTTCGATTTCGAAAGGCCGTTCCTTGGGGGCGGCCTTTTTTTGTTTCCGACCAAATGAGTGATGCACGCCACGCGGACCTGTTTCCAAAAGAAGATCGTATCGATGACTTTCTTACTTCGTCAGTTCCACAGCACTGTGCAGCGGCGGCACTGGTCCGCGCAGAAGCAGCAGCGCCAAAACCATCCCGATCAGAGCGGCAATCGCGGCGACCACCATCGCGCTGTCAAAGGCGTTGTCCTGCAAATCCCGCAGAGCCTCAGCCAGAGCTGTTCCTGCGGTCGGCTCTAGGCTAGTTAGTAACTGCTGGACCTCGCCAGGTTTGCCGTGGGTTAGCGCATGTGCCAGATCAGCACGCTGCGTTGATCCAGAGGGCAGTGCGTTAATCACTTCGGACAAGCCACGACGTATGGTGATGGACTCTGCCAACCCACCGACCACTGCCCCCAAGGTGGCTCCGAAATAGAGACATGCGTTGATCACGCCTGAGCCCTGTCCAACATGCTCTTCGGGCAGCAGGCGCAGGCCGAGGCGTGGCAGAAGCGAGAAACAGATACCCAAGCCGATCCCGACGATCAGCAGCTTCCACCAGATCTCGGAATATTGCGTGGTATTCGAAACTGTCGTCAGCAACAGGAACCCACATGCCATTGCCCCCAGCCCAATCGCAACCGGCCACTGGAAACTGTAGGGCGCCAGAAAGCGAGGCGCGGTGACAGATATGACAAACATGCTGAGGCTCAGCGGCATGATCGCCAAACCAGCTCCGATGGAGGTATAGCCAAAGGCATCTGGCGATTGCACAAATGTGTTGAAATAGACAAAGAAACAGAAAAGCGTGAAACCGGTAAAGAACATTCCCGCGGCGGCCATGAAATAACGCGGATGGCGGAAATACCGCAGCTCGATCAACGGGTCATCACTGCGACGCGAGACAATCACCAGCAGGACGGTCGCCAGGGCCGCCACAGCCAGCGGTAATAGCGTCAGAGGCGTGCTCCACCCGCTGCTTTCCCCATTGCTAAGCGCAAAGGACAGCGGCCCGAGAAACAACAGAACGGCAACTGCTCCGGGATAGTCGAATCGTGCCCCGGCAAGGCGTGTGTCAGGCACGTACTTCCGTTTGCTGACATGCAATCCAATGGTGAAGGCCACGACCAGCAGAACCAGATCGGCGGCAAACACCGCGCGCCAGCTAATGTAATGCCCAAAGGCACCGCCTACGATGGGACCAACTCCGATAGCCAGCCCGACAATCGCGCCCCAGAAACCGGTGACACCGGCTCTCTGTTCCTCAGGTGTCGCCGCTGTCAGCAGGGAAAGAGAAGTTCCGAACAACGCCGCTGCCCCCGCTCCCTGCGCACCGCGCCCGATTAACAGCATGGTTGCGTCTTGCGCAAACAGGACCGAGCCTGATCCGAAGGCAAAGACGACCATACCAAAGAAGAAAACCCCCATCTTGCCAGTGATATCGCCCAGACGACTAACGATGGTTACAAGCGAGGCGCTGGCGACAGTATAGATCGCCATTACCCATTGCAGGCCAGACGGTGTCAGGTCGAATTCGGCTTTCAGGTTGGGCAGGATCGTCGCAACGGCGGTGGTGTTAAACCCCACAACCATCATGCAGATTGCTGTCATCGCCAGCACCACGCGGGCGCGGGCTTGTGGGGTTACGTCTGTCGGCGTCTTTCCGTTCATCGTTTCACCCTGAGCTTGTAGCTCTTTACCGCAATTTATCAGTAGTTTAGCGATTTTTGCAGCCACGCATAGGGTTTACGTCAAATCCAATAGGTCAGGGCCAGCGGTAGAACGAGTATGGTGGTCAGGGTAGACACAAGGATGAACCCGGCGACATCCGGGCCGTATTCCGGTACGTGCTGGTCGATGAACAGGTATGTCGCCACCGAGGACGGCATCAGGCAGCACAGGATCAAGGCGCCGCGCTCGGCGCCTGTGAAGCCGAAGAGCCAGACCAGCCCCATGGCGATACCCACAGCCATGACCAGATGCAGCCCGGTCAGCAAGACGGCGCGCCCCAGACTGGCGATCCGCAGCGTTGCCAGCGTGTGGCCCAGTGTTAGCAACATCAGAGGGATCGACAACCCGCCGAGGATATCGAAGGACTTGACAATCGGTTGCGGCAGGCTGGTCCCTGTAGCCATCAGGATCAGCGACAGGGCCACGGAATAGATGATCGGCGATGTAACCAACTTTCTGACCGAGAACACACCCGCCGGGATCCACATGCCAACGGTAAAGATGCTGATCAGCACAACGACGACAAAGGCCATTGTGTAGGCCATCCCCGCATCGCCCAGCGCCAGCAGAGTGATCGGTAGGCCAATATTGCCCACATTCCCATGCATCAGAGGCGTCAGAAACGCCCTTACAGGCAGGCGCAGAAACCGCAGCGCCACAAAACCCAGTACGCCAAAGCTGGCCACCGCCAGCGCGGCGGCGCTCATCATATCCAGAAACGTGCCCACATTCAGCTTGGTGCCTGCCAGATGCGATAGGATCAGGGTCGGATAGCCGACCCGCGAGACGATCCCTCCGACCACCTTATTGTCAAACGGAGACTTGCTGATCGCCAGTCCATACCCGATGCCCACGCAAATCAGGACCGGTAAAACCACGTTCAGAACGCTCAGGAACAGCTGCTCCAACCGGTATCCTCCTGTCCGATCCCCGATTAAAGAGTGAATCACGGACCCGGTTTTGGCAAGCATGGCGTTCTAAACTGCCAAAGCGATTGGGTTTTCCAAATTAGAGCCTGTTATTGGTCGAAACAACGCTCCGAGGTTCTTTTCTTCCCCGCTGACACAACATATAGTGGCTCATAACAACGTGTGGACAAACACGGTAGGGCTTGGGAACGACGGCATGGCACATATCATCGTAGTGGGGAACGAAAAGGGCGGCGCAGGTAAATCGACCGTTTCCATGCATGTGGCCACCGCTCTGGCGCGTCTGGGCCGCAAGGTCAGCACGCTGGATCTGGACCTGCGACAGCGCAGCCTAGGCCGCTATTTCGAGAACCGGGCGAACTTTCTGAAAAACGCTGAAGCGACCCTGCCCAGCCCACGTCATCACGACCTGCCCGAGATCGACGCCAGCACCCTGAAACCGGGCGAGAACATCTATGACCATCGTCTGTCGGCGGCTGTTTCGCAGCTTGAGAATGACAGCGATTTCATCCTGATCGACTGCCCCGGCTCACATACCCGCCTCAGCCAAGTGGCGCATTCGCTGGCCGATACGCTGATCACACCACTGAACGACAGTTTCATTGATTTCGACCTGCTAGCCCGGATTGACTCCAAAGGTGAGAAGATCCTCGGCCCTTCGGTCTATTCCGAAATGGTTTGGAACGCGCGGCAATTACGGGCGCAGGCTGGTTTGAAACCGATCGACTGGGTCGTCGTGCGCAACCGGGTGGGTACTCAGCGCATGGTCAACAAGGAAAAAATGCAACGCGCGATCGAGATGCTGTCGCAACGCATCGGGTTCCGCGTCGCTTCGGGCTTTTCCGAGCGGGTCATCTTCCGCGAGCTCTTTCCCCGTGGCCTGACTTTGCTGGACCTCAAAGATATCGGCGTCAAACAGCTGAACATCTCGAACATCGCCGCGCGTCAGGAGCTGCGCGACATGATGCGCGAGTTGAACTTGCCCGGCGTCGAGATCGACTTCTAAGCGCTATTTGAACCGCTTACTCGCCAGACCTGGCAACCCCAATCGGGCACGACAGCCTAAGACGCGCGGCGGAAGCGCTCGAATGTTATCCAGACAGTGTCACGAGAGATCTCGGCAAAGCGGCACTTCTTGAGGATCGATTGAGACGCAAAATTGCTCTCGTGCACAACCGCAAAAAGCCGACTAATCTCAGGGTTTAGACGCAAGCACTGTGTGCAGAATTGCGCTACGATGGAGCTGGCATACCCTTTGCCCCAATGCTGCTCGCCGATCCAATAGCTAATTTCGGCGCTGTCTTGTCCCACCCTCAGCATTCGGGCTTGTCCGATGACAGTGTCGTTTATCGTAGCGGCTACGACTTCGTGATGGTCTTCACCCGTCAATTCGATCAACTGGCGCGCGTCATCCTCGCTAATTGCACCCGGGTATCGATCTGGCAAATATTGCCACAATCGTTCTGACGAGAGCATGGCAGCATAGTCAGCTGCATCCTGCGCCTGCCAGGGACGCAACCGAATTTGCTGAGATTGAGGCCGGCTGGAGGTTTCAGATATGTCATCTTCACAGAGCAGAGGCACCCATCCGATTTGCACAGGATCATATGCCAACTCGATGCCACGCATCTTGCACCAGTCAATTTCGTCCCGTGAAAGGACACCCTGCGATCGCGAAGTTGGCAAGTGGACTGAGGCTAGAAACGCACGGACATCGTCCGTTTTGGCAAATTCGTTTTGAATGTTCATGAAATCCTCCGAGCAAACGCACCGAAAACAAGCGCTCTAAAATAGGTCACGATCTAATGATGGTTGTTTCAGCTCAATAAAATAGCCTATTGTGCAAGAAATTTTGATTGGAAAAACCTATCAATGAGCTTACAGCTGACACTAAAACAACTGACTTACTTCCGAGCGCTGGCCGAAACTGGTCACTACAGAAAAGCCGCTGAGCGGATAGGTATCAGCCAGCCATCTCTCAGCCTGCAGATTGCCAATCTCGAAGCAGCGCTTGAACTGAAACTGGTCGAGCGCGGCAGAGCCGGAGCAGTGCTGACACCTGAAGGGCGCGAAGTACTGGAAAAAACCCGGAGCATCTTATCGGAGGTCGCTTTGCTGCAAGAGACGTCAGGTCGGATGAAGTCCGAGCTTGCGGGCACGTTCCGACTAGGATCATCACCAACCCTCGGTCCGTACCTTTTGCCACGTGTTTTTCACCACCTTCATGAAAACCACCCGAACCTAAAACTGACGGTGCGAGATGGGGCGCCATCCGAGCTGTTGCAGGAGCTTCAAAGCGGGGTGCACGATTTAATTTTGACGCAACTGCCAGTGAGCTCGTCAGACGTCACGATCCTGCGCCTGCTTCGGGAACCTCTGAAACTTGCGGTGGCCCGAAATCACCGTCTCGCCCAAAAAGAAATAGCCAATGACGAAGATCTGAAGGGTGAGAACATTCTGGCTCTCTCTCGTCGTTTCACGCTTCACAATCAAGTTGCAGACCTCGCCAATAGCTTGGGGGCCAACCTCCTTTACGACTACGAAGGCACAAGTCTTGATGCGATTCGGCAGATGACAGCGATGAATATCGGCGTGTCCTTTCTTCCCTCGCTTTACGCCGCATCTGAAATTCCTGAGGTCGGCGGAGATGTGGTTCTGGTGCCCTATCGCCCGGGACGGTTGAACAGGTCCATCGGTCTGGTTTGGCGAAAGTCCAGCGGTCACCACAAGACATTCGCCTTCCTTTCGGAGATTATTCTAAGTGTCGCGAGAAAAGAGTTTTCGGGGCTGGTCAGCATCGAAGGCTAGAAGGAGTGCGATCGGACCGATTTGCCTGCGAGCAGGTGCTTCTTCTTCAGGATAGCAGCCCGATTTTGGCCGATCCGCGCTGGCATCTCTTTTCGGAGATCGACGCAACAGGTCCGAGCAAGAGGAAAACCTGCGACTGCTGTCTGTACGCTGCAGCAACTCAGCCATCACCCATAGCCGCGATCAGAGCCTTGGCCAAAGGCAGTGGCGAATATCCCAACCGTGACGGCGTCAGCCCCAAACGCACTACGACCATATCTTGCGAAGGAAAAATGCCGACGGATTGGCCGTCATGGCCCTGCAGCCAGACGGTGTCCTCGAATTGCGGCTCGCCACGTGGGCCGTCAAGCCACATATGCCCTTTGGCATAAGCTTCGTCCGAGATTGCGACAGGTTCAAACATCCAATCGGTGTAGCCTTCGGGCAATATCTGTTGCCCTTTCCAAACACCGCCTTGCAGCAGAAACTGCCCAAAGCGCGCCCAGTCGCGCGCGGTGGCGTACATGTAGCTTGAACCCACGAATGTATCTGCCCCATCGGTCTCCATCACAGCTGAGTGCATGCCCAGAGGGTCGAATAGTGCTGTGCGCGGGTAGCCGAGGTCGCCCTCGTCAAGCTGGCCCTGCCACACCCGCGACAGAACTGTGGACGTGCCCGAGGAATAGCTGAACTCGGTCGCAGTGGGATAGGCGGCTGGGCGTCCGGCGGCGAAATCGACCATGTCATCCTTGAGATACAGCATTCGCGTTACGTCCGAGACGTCGCCATATTCTTCATCCCATTGCAGGCCACTGGACATGGCCAGCATGTCCTCGACCGTGATGTCGCGGCGCGAGTCCCCGGCCCAATCTGGGAAAACGTCCGTAAGATCATCGCCCAGCGCCATGTCGCCCGACTGGATCAGCGTACCAATTAGCCCCGCAGTGATCGTTTTGGTCATCGACCATCCCAGCAAAGGGGTTTCGGCATCAAAGCCATCAGCATAAGCCTCGGCAATGATGCGCCCGTCTTTGACCACCACGACAGCGCGGTAGCCCTCGCCCAGCAAGGACGGGTCCGACAAAACATCAGTCAGCGCGGGGTTCTCGGACAGAACCACCTCATTTCCATGCGGCCAAAGACCGTTGGGTACGGGCGCGGGTTCGGGCAGCGTTTGATCTGAAAGCTGTGCGTCGTGCACATTGGTGCATCCCAAACCGGGCCGATATTGCGATGTGGCCGGAGCAAAGAAGCCAAACATCCGCGCCTCAACCGATTGGTTCTGCTCGTCAACGCTAACCGAAACCTGTTTCAGCAAGGGATGTCCCGGCGCCTGAACATCGCTTTGCAGCACAGTCTCTGCGTCGCGCCCGGCAAGGAACACGTTCGAACAGACGATCTTGGCCGAGTAATTGGTGCCCACTTTCAACAGATCCGGAGGCGCGATCCACAGGTAGCCACCTGCTGCGACAACAGCCAGCGCCAACGTAGCAACCGCGTATTTTAGAACCTTCCTGAACATGCGCCCCTTTCGGACCTAAGCGGCCCGCCCCTTTTATCCATTTGACCAGAAGGTTTCACCACGACGGGCGCTGCGCCACCGTTACGTTGCGTTCTTGATCTCTGTCTCGTCCGAGACCTGCATGGGGCTGTAGATCGTAAAAAGCTCTTTCGGTTCGTTCACACCGCGCAACATGTAGCGCCCGACCGAAATCAGTTCCTGGCTGCAAGGTTGTGCGGCGCGGGCGACGTCGTCGGAGACGAGAATCCTCTGGCCCAACGACCGGTGCATCCCGGCAATCCGCGCCGCCTGATTCACCGCCGGGCCAATCACCGTGAAATCCAGCCGGGTTTCTGATCCGATATTGCCATAGAGGATCTCACCCGAATGCAGCGCCAGGGTGAAATTCGCCACCCTCTGCCCATCTGCCAGTCGTCGCGCGTTCAGCTCTTCCATCCGGCTTTGCAACATGGCTACGGCTGCGAGAGCCGCACGGGCATCGGCATCGCTCTCTCCCACGTCGAACATGGCCATCAGCCCGTCACCCATGAATTTTAGGATGTTGCCACCATTGTCGTGTACCACGCCCACGGCAACGGCCAGATAGTCGTTCAGCATGTCGATGATCTCGTGACCCGGCATATCCTCGGACAGGGTGGTGAAGCCTTCGAGGTCGAAATTCCAGATTACCGCATCAATCTGTTGCAACGAACCGCGACGGATTTCGCCAGATAGGACACGCCGCCCCGCATCGCGTCCAAGGTAGACGCGCATCAGATCCTTGGCCATGGTCTGGTTCTTGGCGGATTTCAACGCAAGCCCAAGATGCGGCAGAGCTACATGGATTTTCCCCAGATCGCTGTCATCAAAACCGGTGGGAGCGTCGCTGGTCCAGGACATCAGCACTCCGTCACCGATCTTTTTCTCACCCGCCGGACGCACCTGTTCGGAGCGTTCAAACGACACGCCCGTTGCGTAGTAATCCGTCGCTCCGATCTCGCGCAGGTCATTCAACAAGGGGAAACGGCTGGGTTCGTTCTGATCAACCAGTCGAACGCGAAGGTCATCCATGTCCTCATGCAAAAGCGCATAGAGAGGGCTGCGTTGCCAGACTTCGCTTGGGGTGTCGGTGTTTGCGAACCGCTCGGATTCCCCGCCGGAATCCCGATACCAGCTATAGCCAGTGCCGCCATAAAGCGGATGCAGCGTCGACTGCGCCGCGTGGAATCGCATCAGCGGAAGGCCCAGATCAATCAGGCGGTTGCAAAAGCCGTCTAGCAATTCTTCCTGACCAGCCCCTTCAAGCCCTTTGGAAACAAGCCAGTCGATTAGATCAAAGATGGGATCAGAAGAGGTCATAGAAGTGTCCGTCAAAGTACTGCCCTGAATGTGGGCCGCGTCATGGAAATTACTAGACCTTATGCCATCCCTGCCAGTCGCCGCAGCATTTTCCTCAGCAAGGCGGCCTCTTCTTCCGAGAATGCGCCCGCCAGTTTCGCGTCATAGCGCTCTGCGATACCGCTCAGTTCACGATAGACGGCCTGACCGGCGGGCGTCAGCGTCAGCCATTCGACCCTTCGGTCGTCCTCATCCCTTGTGCGCTTGAGGTAGCGGCTTTGTTCCAGCTTATGAACCGCGCGGCTGATCTTGGTTTTGTGCAGTTTCGCGCGCTTGCCAATCTCTTTCGCGGTCAGAGTGCCGAACACACCCAGATGAAACAGCACCCGCCATTCGCTGCGCAGCATGCCATAGCGTTCCTTGTAGAGGCGCTGAAACTCCAATGAGGCTGCCTCGGCTGCCTGATTCAACAAGAACGGCAAAAAATTCTGCAGATCAAAATCATCTTTTTCTTGGGACATGCTTGTTAGTTACAAAAACAACTAATAATTCACAAGCAGAAAACCGAGGAGTTCAAGATGTCCAACAAGGCTGAACCGCATGGTCTGACGCAGGCTGTCACACCTGTAGGAACGCATCCTGGTTATATGCCCGGTTGGGCTAATGACTTTGAGACCGAGGCTTTGCCTGGCGCGCTACCGCAGGGCATGAACAGCCCGCAGCGCTGCAACTATGGCCTCTACGGCGAACAGCTCAGCGGCACGGCCTTCACCGCCAACCCACCCGAGCGGACGTGGTGCTATCGCATTCGCCCGTCAGTCAAGCATTCGCATCGCTATGAGAAAATCGACCTGCCCTATTGGAAATCCGCGCCTTGTATCGACCCGGATGTGATCAGCCTGGGCCAGTATCGCTGGGACCCGGTTCCGCATTCTGACGCCCCTTTGAGCTGGTTGACCGGAATGCGCACCATGACGACGGCGGGGGATGTGAACACGCAGGTCGGCATGGCCAGCCATGTCTATCTGGTCACCGACTCGATGGTGGATGACTATTTCTTCTCGGCCGATTCCGAGCTGCTGGTGGTACCGCAAGACGGCCGCCTGCGCTTTGTGACCGAGCTGGGGATCATAGATCTGGAGCCACAGGAAATCGCGATCCTGCCGCGCGGGTTGCTCTACCGTGTTGAAGTGCTGGAAGGTCCGGCACGCGGATTTGTCTGCGAGAATTACGGGCAGAAATTCGAACTGCCGGGCCGCGGACCGATCGGTGCCAATTGCATGGCCAATCCGCGCGATTTCAAAGCACCCGTCGCGGCGTTCGAGGACCGAGAGGTGCCCTCAACCGTGACGATCAAATGGTGCGGGCAATTCCACGTCACTCAGATCGGTCATAGCCCGCTGGACGTGGTGGCATGGCACGGCAACTATGCACCTTACAAATACGACCTGCGCACTTACTGCCCTGTCGGAGCGATCCTGTTCGACCACCCGGATCCGTCGATTTTCACCGTCCTGACAGCCCCATCGGGCCAGCCAGGCACGGCCAATATCGACTTCGTCCTGTTCCGCGAACGTTGGATGGTGGCCGAAGACACCTTCCGCCCGCCGTGGTACCACAAGAACATCATGTCCGAGCTGATGGGCAATATTTACGGCCAGTATGACGCCAAACCTCAGGGCTTTGTTCCCGGCGGCATGAGCCTACACAACATGATGATCCCGCATGGTCCGGATCGCGAAGCGTTCGAAAAAGCCTCAAACGCCAATCTGGGGCCGGACAAGCTGGACCACACGATGTCCTTCATGTTCGAAACCCGCTTTCCACAGCATCTGACTGCCTTCGCCGCAACCGAGGCCCCTTTGCAGGACGACTATATTGACTGCTGGGC
>NZ_JBNAFO010000029.1:0-12282 GCF_049800715.1 Ruegeria profundi | reverse complement strand
TGTCTGACGTCAGCGCCAATGGGACAGTTTAGGTCGATTTGATAAGAGAGGGTTTCTGGCTCATCGTAACCGCCAAGGAGTGGAGATGAGAAAGAAACCCGGAACCAAGCAGAGCCACGGTGAGAAGGTCGTAAAGGACATTCGCCGTGCGACCCGCAAACAGTATTCCGCAGAAGAGAAGATCAGGATCGTGCTGGACGGCCTAAAAGGCGAGGACAGCATTGCAGAGCTGTGCCGTCGTGAGGTCATCGCGCAGAGCCTTTATTACAGCTGGTCCAAGGAATTTCTGGAGGCCGGCAAGAAACGTCTGGCAGGCGACACGGCCCGCGCGGCAACTTCCACCGAAGTGAAGGATCTGAGACGGGAAGCCCGTGATCTGAAGGAGGTGGTTGCCGAACAGGCTCTTGAACTGCGGTTGCTCAAAAAAAGCATGATCGCGGATGGGGACGACGACGCATGAGATATCCCGCATCCGAAAAACTGGAAGTCATCCGCTTGGTTGAGCAATCGCATCTGCCGACCAAGCGCACTTTGGAGAAGCTGGGCATTCCGAAGACCACCTTCTATCGCTGGTACGACCGATATCTCGTCGGCGGCCCCGAGGCGCTTGAAGATCGTAGACCCACGCCGTCACGGGTCTGGAACCGCATTCCCACGCCAGTGCGCGAGAAGATCAAGGATCTGGCTCTGAAGGAAAGTGAGCTTTCCCCGCGTGAATTGGCTGTTCGCTTCACTGACACAGAAAAGTACTTTGTGTCAGAGGCTTCGGTCTACCGCATCCTCAAGTCTTACGATCTGATCACCAGCCCAGCCTATGTGGTTTTGTCAGCCGCAGACGAGTTCCAGGACAAGACAACACGACCGAACCAACTCTGGCAGACCGATTTTACCTATCTCAAGGTGATCGGCTGGGGCTGGTTCTATCTCAGCACGATCCTGGACGATTACAGCCGCTACATCATCGCCTGGAAGCTTTGCACGACGATGAAGACCGAGGATGTGACCGACACACTGGACCTCGCCCTGCACGCCTCAGGCTGTGATCAGGCAACGGTGCTGCACAAGCCACGTCTGCTCAGCGACAACGGGTCCAGTTACATCTCTGGTGAGCTTGCCGAATGGCTGGAAGATCAGAAAATGGATCATGTTCGAGGGGCACCATACCATCCGCAAACTCAGGGAAAGATCGAGCGCTGGCACCAGACGCTCAAGAACCGCATCCTGTTGGAAAACTACTATCTGCCCGGTGATCTCACGCAGCAGATTGACGCCTTCGTCGAGCACTACAATCACCGGCGTTATCACGAGAGCCTGCAAAACCTCACGCCCGCTGATGTCTACTTCGGACGCGGGCAGACCATTCTAAAACAACGAGAAAGGATCAAACGAAAGACTATCGAAACCCGGCGCTTGCTTCACCGCAAAACCGCCGCATAATCAATCTAACCAGATGAGACAGATACTCTCTTAGATCACGCCGCCATCCGTCCCAAAACCCCTGACAACGGACAGACCAGTCAATCATGCAAGCCGCAGAGAACGGAAACACTGAGCCCATAGTGCTCAATGCCGCTGCGTTATCAAACACCCCATGATACATGCTTGAGAGCTACTGGAAAGCCCACCGGTGGTGTGGCTTTAGAGTGCGAGGCTTAAAGAGGTCTGATACTCTAAAGGCAGCATCATTTTCTATGTGGGAACATATCGTGCTCGATCCGATTCAGCCGAAAAAAGAGAGACAAGGCATTGCATGTGCGGGGAATTGGATACTTGATACAGTTCACTCAATTTCGCACTGGCCTGAAAAGTCAGGTCTAGCACTCATAAAAAACCAGCATGTCGACCTTGGTGGCGGACCCGCCAATGTAGCCTTGGGCCTGAAAGCCATGGGCGTGTCTTACCAAGTAATTCCAATTGGTCTGATAGGCGCAGGCGCTTTGGGCGACGAAGTCTTGCGTCTATGCGCAGAAGCGGGGTTGCCTTTAGACGGCCTACTGCGAACAACGCGTGCAACAACATCCCAGACCCATGTGATGAACGTGCAAGGTGACAGCCGCACCTTCTTTCACCACCGAGGTGCTAACAGTTTATTTGATGCGGCGTCGGTTAATATTGATGAGCTATCGGACGCCGGGATTAAGTTATTGTATCTTGGCTATTTAACGTTACTAGACAAACTGGATGAGGTCCTGCCAGAGGGCAAAACTAGAGCAGCATTGCTGTTGTCAGCTGCCCGCGCCAAAGGCATGAGCACTTGCGTTGACCTCGCATCGTTCAGGTCCGACGCCTACGCGGATATTGTGTCAAAGACGCTTGCCGAAATCGATTTTCTGTTTGCGAATGAGCTCGAAGCCGAGGCGGCAACAGGCATTAATCTCACGCAAAAGTCTGATCCCAACGAAATGATGAAAGCAGCTCGCTTTCTAAAATCCGGTGGGGTCAATCGAGCGGTCATTATTCATAGCCCAACGCAAATCGTATGTTGTGAAACCGAGGTTGAAATTGCCTTCGCGCCGGACCCGATACCTGCTGAAGAAATCATCAGCCCAGTGGGAGCGGGTGATGCTTTCTGCTCCGGCGTTGTTCATGGTCTCCATGAAGATTGGCCCATTGAGAGTTGTCTTAAATTTGGTGAGAAAGTTGCCGCCGCCTGCTTGTCTGGGCATACCGCCACCGATGGACTCAAAACAATCTCAGTTCCGTCGAAACCTCCATAGAAAAGTCGCTCAAACCAAAAGCGGCTATGTCCGCATCTTAGAGGGTGCAAAGCTCATAGTGAAGGTCCGCTTCGGGCTGTCTCCAGTCATCTAAACGGGAGGCAGCGAAGGTCGATTACGAGCCCATACCTACCAAATGCTGCACACTGCACGAATGGCCACTTTCGAGCCGACCTACGCCCGAATCTCTTCACGCATAAACTCCACAAAGGCCCTTACACGCGGCTTTCGAAAGGCCGAAGGTAACTGCACGCTTTGGATCGGCAAAGTGCGGGAATGGAACTCCGGAAAGAGTTGCACAAGACGTCCGGTTTCAAGGTCGTCCCCCAAAAACACATCTGGGCATATGAAGATGCCGCTCCCGGCACGCGTCGGTACGAGGCAGGCGGGAGGACTGTTTGCCAGAAATGGGCCAGAGACAGGCACCTGCACGGTTTGCCCTTCGATCTGGAATGGCCAGCGGTTTGGATCGGGGTTGTTCGCATCTCGAATGCAAATGTGGTCCGAGAGTTCCGCAGGATGTGAAGGTGTGCCATGTTCTTCAAGGTAGCAAGGAGTCGCGACGACTTTCATATGCGTTTCACCGAGCTTGCGAACGACCAAACTGGAGTCGCTGAGCGCGCCGATCCGTATTGCGATATCGAAACCGCCCTTGGCCAGATCAGCATAATGATCCGACAAGTCCAATTCGACTGTGACGTCCGGGTGTTGCTCTACGAAACGGCTTGCTGCTTTAGCCACCGCCGTGTCGCCATAGGTAAGGGGCGCCGCCACACGAACGATGCCCTTCAAGCCCTCTGAAGCGTCAAACTCAGTCTCCAACTGCTCCAATTCAGCCAGCACCCGTCGCGCTCCTTCCAGATATCGCTCCCCCTCGTGGGTCAACGACATAGACCTGGTGGTGCGATGGAGAAGATTCAGCCCAACCATGTTTTCGAGCTGGGCCACACGTTTGCTGACCAGCTTGTTTGAAATGCCAAGCCGTTGTCCGGCGGCGGCAAAAGAACCGGATTCCACAACAGCCACGAAGCTCTGCATCCCGTCGATCCGGTCCATAGCATTGTCTCCATTTGTGCGATACACACTCGCTCTTATCGCCATTTCATGGAGAAAAGACCATCGCTAAGTTCCTCTCAAGCTGAATCGCAGGAGAAAAGAACATGGCAACGTCAGACGCCCCCATCTCAATAGGTCAGGTCGCCCTGACGGTGCGCGATCTGGATAAGACCGCAACCTTTTATGAAGACGTGATCGGCCTTGGCCTAGTCGAACGCAACGGTGAAAGCGCCCGCCTCGGCACCGAGGCCGGCACGCTGATCGAGCTGCGCCAGGACCGCAATGCCAAACCCTTTCCCAAAGAGGCGGGGCTGTTTCACACCGCATTTCTGTTGCCGTCCAAACAAGACCTCGGCGCATGGCTGATCTACGCGGATGAGCGCGGTGTTCGCCTGGATGGCGCATCCCACCACGGTGTCAGCGAGGCGCTGTATCTGAACGATCCCGAAGGAAACGGCATCGAAATCTATCGTGATCTGCCTCGCGAAGCGTGGAAACGCCAAGGCGATACCATCCACATGACA
Source organism: Ruegeria profundi (assembly GCF_049800715.1). Lineage (GTDB taxonomy): Bacteria > Pseudomonadota > Alphaproteobacteria > Rhodobacterales > Rhodobacteraceae > Ruegeria > Ruegeria profundi_A. The sequence goes on along the minus strand of NZ_JBNAFO010000029.1, from coordinate 7,985 downwards.
ACGCACCCGCTCGACCTGAAATCACTAACGGAGGATGCCACACAGTGGCAAGGCGCACCGCAAGGCACAGTCATCGGACACGTTCATTTACGTGTCGGTGATGTCAGCAAGGCAGCCAAGTTCGTTACTGACGAGCTGAGTATGGTTCAGACATTTGAGCTGCCCTCAGCCCGCTGGTTCGGGTCCGGTGGCTACCATCACCATCTTGCCGCGAATGCTTGGCAATCAAAGGGGGCAGGCCCGCGCTCTGTCGAAACCACAGGTCTCGCGAGTGTTGAGCTGTTGGCTGACCCCGCAAGTCTCACGCCCGGCCAGAAGGTCGATCCCTGGGGCACAGAATTCACGATCACCTCAGTGCAGGCTTGCGCCGCGTGAATGTCGTCAAATCAAACCAAGAGAGGACTACAACAATGACACCTAAAGAACTCGTAATGGAGGCCGTAGCCGCCATTTTTGTCAACTTCGACGCAACTGCCGCCGAACAGCTTCTGGCAAAGGACTATATCCAGCACAACCCAGCCGTCCCCACGGGGGCTGCGCCGATCCTTGGCTTCATTCCTGGTCTGAAAGAAAGCGGGATCGAGGTGGATATCCACCGGGTGATCGCGGAAGGCAACATGGTTGTCCTGCATACGACCTACAACAACGCTCAGGCGTTCGGTGCTGACACTCTGGTGGGGTTCGATGTTTTCCGCGTCGAGGACGGAAAGGTTGCAGAGCACTGGGACAACCTGACCCAAATTACACCGCCAAATCCTTCGGGGCATACTCAGACCGATGGTTCAACTGAGATCACAGATCTGGACAAGACCGCTGAGAACAAAGCGCTGGTCACAGACTTTGTGAACACCATCCTGAAAGATGGCGACGTTGACCGGATCACCGAATTCCTGTCCACGGAGACCTACATCCAGCACAACAGCAACATTGCTGACGGTCTGGACGGTTTAGGTGCTGCTCTTGCTGGCATGGCCGAGCAAGGCATCCAGATGATCTACACGGATGTCCACATTGTTGTGGCCGAGGGTAACTTTGTCTTCACCGCCTCTGAGGGAACGTTCGCTGACAAACCAACAGCGTTCTATGATCTGTTCCGCGTCGAAGACGGCAAGATCGTTGAGCATTGGGACGTGATCGCCGATATCCCTGCGGAAATGGCTCATGACAACGGCAAGTTTTGATCGGGTGCCAATATGAAAGCGTTCCTGATCACCTTAATGATGACGCTGGGAGGCGCGGCTATGGCTCAAGATGCTGGTGTAATCGAGATTGTGACAATGGACCTTGCCGAGGGTGTTTCAGCTCAAGCGTTCGAACCGGTCGACAAGGCCATTGAGGACGAGTACGTCAGTAAACAGCCTGGCTTCATCTCCCGGCAAGCCGCCTTCGCAGACGACAAATGGGCGGTTGTCGTCAATTGGGAAAGCGCGGAGGCAGCGCAAGCATCCATGGACAGCTTTGCCTCTGCTCCGGCTGCTGAGAAGTTTATGAGCATGATCGATGCATCTTCTATGTCGATGAAGCGCTACCAACTGGCACGGTAAGAGCCTTCATACTAACCAAAGCGCCCATGGAAACATGGGTGCTTTGTTGCATTTTGATCATCAGCATTCATCACCGGACAATCGGGCTATCCAGGCGGACGGCAACTCTGTCCGCACAGCAGACATTCATGCTTTGGACAGCGAATGTCTTCTTCGAGCCCGAAGCGGACACCGAAAAAATGTCAGACGACGCCAAAAAGTAGCATCGCCCGATAGTCGCGGTTGTCGCTTTATTCTACCAGTTCCAGATCACCGGGACGCCAGGTCTTGTCGAACCAAGGCTCGAGCGGGCCGTAGAGGCGCATCATCACGTTGAAGCTTTGCCCGGGCATGGTTTGCGCCCAGTTGTTCTCCCAACCTTCTGGGGCTTCTGGACCAAAATAGATGCTGGTACTCCCATCCTCATTAGGTTTTATCCCCGGTCTATTAGAGTCGATACCACCGGATTGCTGGTCAGTTTCAAGGATTGACCGAGTCTGTCCGCTATACAACATAAACGACGCAAAGTTTTTGGCGGGAACCGGCGCCGGTAGCGTTACCTTATAGGTTTTTGAGCCGTCAAGGTACTGTCCGTTGCTGTCTCGCGCTGTCATCGCATAGACAGACCCCGTCCCGACCGGTGGCGAGGTCATCGCAGGCGTTATGCCCGTTGCCATATAGAAAAAGTACGACCGATCATCGAGGATGCGCGCGCCGTCCTCAAGAAAAAGATAGCTCTGGCGTTGGAACGGTGAGTTCCATTGCCGGTCTTCATAAAAGAAAACTCCCGGATCGCGCGAGGCATACGTGATCGCTCGCGCCGTGGCGTTTGCGATTGCTGCTGCCTCCTTGAAAATGGCCTGCATACGGGCATCGGGTTCGAAGGGCTCGCCCTTCCTGATCCCTATGGAAGCAAACGTTCCTACAATTTCCGGACTGAACGCACCAATTGGATTGTTTTCGAGTGCGACGTGGATCTCTTCAAAGAAGTCTTCGTTGTTCGCGTGAACAGTGTTGTGTTGAACACCGGAGATATTCAGGAAAATTTCCGCGGGAGGATTGTCCGCTTCACTAAGCGGATAGATATTCAGACCCGCCTTGATCTCGGCAACAGGGCCAGCCGTATCTCCGTCTGCGTCTGGCGAGCGTCTTAGCAACAACCAGTGCTCATATGTCTTTGTGCGTAGTTCGAAGTAGCCCTCGGGCACCGGCGTTTCATCGTCGTTGTGCAAAAGTAGATACTTGCCACCTTCTCCCTTATCCGCGCCAAGCGCCCCGATATCCGTCACATAGTCAAACGCGGCGTCATCAAGCAACCCAAGCAGGCCTGCCGGAACCTCAATCACCATCGGGCCATCCGAGATATCGACATTCGAACCAATGTAGATTGTGGTTGTATTGGGCGTCAGCCAGATGGACCGCGCGTCCAGCAGGTCTTCTGCAATCACGACGTCATTGGGATTGACGCCCAAGTCTTCGTATCCCTGAAACATAGCTCGAAGCGAAGCGATCTTCATGCCATCCAGGAAAGCCGTCGTTGCTCTGATCAGATCAAGGTTGTCGAAGACTTTCTCCACCGTCTCAGGTGATGGCATACCATCGAAGAATTCCAGATCACCAAGCGTCTGGGTCTCGACCTTGTCTGGTGTAAGAACATTCTCAGGAACGTCGGCTTTGAATTCTTGGGCTGAAGAATGCGATGCGAGTATCAGGGCAGTCAGCACAGCTAACGACTTTGTTTTCATTGTTCGCTCCATTGGGAATTACTGTTTGTTTTGATCAGTTTACTTTTTCTAGATCGCCCAGCATCCAGCCACTCTCCAGCCATCCTTCTTGCGGCCCATATAGACGAAACAAAAGGAAGTACGGCTCTGTGGTTGGTATCCAGTTGCTTTCCATGCCTTCCGGTGCTTCTGGTCCAAAAAAGATGTCGTAAGAACCGTCTTCATTAGCCTGCATCGCATCAGTGTCGCGCTCGGACAAACCGACAGGATCAACGTTCCGAATGAAGCTCTTGGTCTCCATCGAATAAACAATCACGGACCAGAAATCGTCGGCAGGTGTATCCGCTGGGACGTTCAGTTTATAGGTCTGATTGTGATCGTACATTTCCCCGTCGCTGTCGCGCAGGCCTGTCAGATAAAATGTACCTCCGCCCAGTTGTTTCGGCAGGTATGTAATCCAGAAATAACTGCCGCCCGCACGCGCATCCACAAGGACTTCGGTCTCAGTCTCATAGGGGAAACCAGCCTCGGGTTGACCATCCGCGAAATCCCAAATCAACCACTGGCTCCTCATCTCGCCGCTATCGTCGACCCAAAGTGGGATCATGGCTTTCCCGGGCGTCACAAAGTAGTTCTGCATCGAGGCGTACGCGAGCAACAATCCCTCGTTCATTGCCTGCATTTGAAGTTCACTTGGTTCGAAAGGCTTTCCCTTCTCGATCCCGAGATCTTTCAGAAAATTCACCATAACCTTGTCTTGTGGACGGATCGGGTTGTTTTGAACGTAATCGTTCAGGTCCTGAAAGAATGTCTCGTTGTAGTATGGAAGCGAGTCGTACGGCACTTCTGACGCTTCGAGATAGTTGTTGGGTGGCGGATTGTCGGCCTCGGACAGGTAGTACACTTTGATCGTCTGAGCGTACTCGGCCGCATCGGCGTCCGTTCCGCCATTCGTCAGTTTTGGCCGGAACGAAAAACCATATTCGTAGGTATCTGTTTCAAAGGGAAGGTATCCCGCTTCAGTTAATTCCTCCAGCGACATTTCCCCTTCGTAGCCTGGGGGTAGCATGAGGTACTTGCCGCCGACACCTTCATCGAAACCATCGGGACCTACGTCCACAATAGGAACATCCCAAGCATTCACGATTGTACCGAAGTAGTTCACCTTGTCGGTGGCAGCGGGCACTTCAATGACAAGGGGACCGGGTTCGGAGGTCATTGAAGCCCAAGCATAGGCCGTAACATCGTTGGCCGTAAGAAACCCATGTTTGGAGTCGAACGGCTTGTTGAGATAAATGATGTCATTGTAGTCGCCACCGAGGTCGCGGCGAATGCCCTTGAGGAAATCGATCATACCGGCGGCAGGCATTCCCCAAATGGCCGTCTGGGTGGCACGCTGCACCATAATCTTGTACTCGATGTCCTCGACCTCGGCTGATCGTGCAAGGATGTCGCCCGTGTCGTTGAAGGACTGGGAGAAAACTGGTGAAGCAGAAATACCTGCGCCGAGCACCATTCCCAAAAAATGCATCGAAAAACCGCCGTGTAATGGCCGAAGTATTTTCATATTGCAATGCTCCCTGCTGTTTAGGGAAAGCTTGCACATCCGTTCAGCCGATGCGTATCATTTCACGACACGCGGGCGAACAAGCGGGTTGACGGATTGAACCTACCACCGATGATTTCGGCCAAGGCCTTGGGCGCGATGCCCCAGTTTGTGCTTGAGGCCGCTGGGGAAAGACGCTTGTTGCGTGCTTTTGACTCTGCCGATCTTCCTGTTCACTTCATTGAGGAAAGAGGCGGTTACATCTCGGAGCATGCCTTGGCGACCTTTGTGCACGAAGCCGCACGATCCACGGGACAACAAAACATCGGATTGTTGTGGTCACCGTATCTCACTGTCGCTGACTACGGCGCCTGGGGGAGTTACGTTCTTTCTGCTCCAACGCTGGGGGCAGCGCTAATACGAGCTTCTGCCGTCATGCCATTTCATTCGTCCACGGATCGCGCGTGGCTTGAAACTTCGGGCACTAGCGCGCGCTACTGTTATCGTTTTGGACTTCGCTCGCATTTCGCGTATCCGGACATCGGTTTCTCGGCCGTTGGGGTTTTTCTGAGCATATTCCGCGCGTATTTAGGAAACGATTGGAAGCCATCGGCCGTGCTCTTGGACTTCCCGAAAGTTCCTGGGTTTGTCGAGGCAGAAGACACTTACGCTTGTCCTGTAATCTGGAACGCCACCCGCCTTGGGGTTGAGTTTGAAGCTTCGGCTTTGAGCTCCGAAGCCGCGCCCAAAAAACTTAGCGGAGGCTCGACAACTGTCGGAGATATTTCACGCGAACGATTGGGCGGCCCACCTCAAACACTTAGAGGACAAGTCGAGGAGGTGGTTTGGCAACAACTTCATCGGGAGGAAATGTCGATTGATGCCACCGCGCGTTCGCTCGATCTTGGCGTTCGCACACTACAACGGAAGTTAGCAAGCGAAGGGGTTCGTTTTCGCGAAATCGTCAACGATATCAGGGTAGCAAGGGCCGAGGAACTCCTTACAGATACGCGCGAGACAGTCTCCAGTATCTCCTCCATGCTAGGATACGAAACCGCAAATAATTTCAGCCGCGCATTTAAGAAGGTAACGGGATTGGCACCCTCTGACTATCGCCAAAGGAATTCCGGTCATACTTGAATGGTCGTCTGCAAAAGCAAGCCGTTGGCGTCTGCATTGCTCACAAATTTAAGTTCAGGTTGGATGCGACGAGTAACCGCGTCCAGCCCGAGTAGGGCGGGAAGCTAACCTAGTTCGATCACTTTATACGTTTTCTTTTAGGATCAAGAAACAAAGTGAACTGGAACAATGACAAAGTTGCAGACTATTTGCTTGTAGAGGTGATTCTATCTGTTGCCCCGCGTCGATTACCCTGGGATAGGATCAACGCGGGGCTGTAGGAAAGTGCTAGGTAATCAAATGACGCCCGCACTCACTACGGGAAACATTCTGATATTTCGATGCTTGCTCTATTTATGTATCCAATTTGGATATTTGATAGATCCAACTGCTTAAAAGTCGGAGCATGCAATGCGCACACCCCTCGAGATGGAGAGCTTTGGTCGCGAGTTAACCGAGCACCTTCTTAGAATTGTATGGTTGCTTATGTTGGTTGATACTTTTTTGGAGCTATTCCAAACAATTACTCAAAAAGCATCCACGAGATGGAAAATACTTCTGTTGTCTGACGTCAGCGCCAATGGGACAGTTTAGGTCGATTTGATAAGAGAGGGTTTCTGGCTCATCGTAACCGCCAAGGAGTGGAGATGAGAAAGAAACCCGGAACCAAGCAGAGCCACGGTGAGAAGGTCGTAAAGGACATTCGCCGTGCGACCCGCAAACAGTATTCCGCAGAAGAGAAGATCAGGATCGTGCTGGACGGCCTAAAAGGCGAGGACAGCATTGCAGAGCTGTGCCGTCGTGAGGTCATCGCGCAGAGCCTTTATTACAGCTGGTCCAAGGAATTTCTGGAGGCCGGCAAGAAACGTCTGGCAGGCGACACGGCCCGCGCGGCAACTTCCACCGAAGTGAAGGATCTGAGACGGGAAGCCCGTGATCTGAAGGAGGTGGTTGCCGAACAGGCTCTTGAACTGCGGTTGCTCAAAAAAAGCATGATCGCGGATGGGGACGACGACGCATGAGATATCCCGCATCCGAAAAACTGGAAGTCATCCGCTTGGTTGAGCAATCGCATCTGCCGACCAAGCGCACTTTGGAGAAGCTGGGCATTCCGAAGACCACCTTCTATCGCTGGTACGACCGATATCTCGTCGGCGGCCCCGAGGCGCTTGAAGATCGTAGACCCACGCCGTCACGGGTCTGGAACCGCATTCCCACGCCAGTGCGCGAGAAGATCAAGGATCTGGCTCTGAAGGAAAGTGAGCTTTCCCCGCGTGAATTGGCTGTTCGCTTCACTGACACAGAAAAGTACTTTGTGTCAGAGGCTTCGGTCTACCGCATCCTCAAGTCTTACGATCTGATCACCAGCCCAGCCTATGTGGTTTTGTCAGCCGCAGACGAGTTCCAGGACAAGACAACACGACCGAACCAACTCTGGCAGACCGATTTTACCTATCTCAAGGTGATCGGCTGGGGCTGGTTCTATCTCAGCACGATCCTGGACGATTACAGCCGCTACATCATCGCCTGGAAGCTTTGCACGACGATGAAGACCGAGGATGTGACCGACACACTGGACCTCGCCCTGCACGCCTCAGGCTGTGATCAGGCAACGGTGCTGCACAAGCCACGTCTGCTCAGCGACAACGGGTCCAGTTACATCTCTGGTGAGCTTGCCGAATGGCTGGAAGATCAGAAAATGGATCATGTTCGAGGGGCACCATACCATCCGCAAACTCAGGGAAAGATCGAGCGCTGGCACCAGACGCTCAAGAACCGCATCCTGTTGGAAAACTACTATCTGCCCGGTGATCTCACGCAGCAGATTGACGCCTTCGTCGAGCACTACAATCACCGGCGTTATCACGAGAGCCTGCAAAACCTCACGCCCGCTGATGTCTACTTCGGACGCGGGCAGACCATTCTAAAACAACGAGAAAGGATCAAACGAAAGACTATCGAAACCCGGCGCTTGCTTCACCGCAAAACCGCCGCATAATCAATCTAACCAGATGAGACAGATACTCTCTTAGATCACGCCGCCATCCGTCCCAAAACCCCTGACAACGGACA
>NZ_JBNAFO010000028.1:0-13781 GCF_049800715.1 Ruegeria profundi | reverse complement strand
TGTCTGACGTCAGCGCCAATGGGACAGTTTAGGTCGATTTGATAAGAGAGGGTTTCTGGCTCATCGTAACCGCCAAGGAGTGGAGATGAGAAAGAAACCCGGAACCAAGCAGAGCCACGGTGAGAAGGTCGTAAAGGACATTCGCCGTGCGACCCGCAAACAGTATTCCGCAGAAGAGAAGATCAGGATCGTGCTGGACGGCCTAAAAGGCGAGGACAGCATTGCAGAGCTGTGCCGTCGTGAGGTCATCGCGCAGAGCCTTTATTACAGCTGGTCCAAGGAATTTCTGGAGGCCGGCAAGAAACGTCTGGCAGGCGACACGGCCCGCGCGGCAACTTCCACCGAAGTGAAGGATCTGAGACGGGAAGCCCGTGATCTGAAGGAGGTGGTTGCCGAACAGGCTCTTGAACTGCGGTTGCTCAAAAAAAGCATGATCGCGGATGGGGACGACGACGCATGAGATATCCCGCATCCGAAAAACTGGAAGTCATCCGCTTGGTTGAGCAATCGCATCTGCCGACCAAGCGCACTTTGGAGAAGCTGGGCATTCCGAAGACCACCTTCTATCGCTGGTACGACCGATATCTCGTCGGCGGCCCCGAGGCGCTTGAAGATCGTAGACCCACGCCGTCACGGGTCTGGAACCGCATTCCCACGCCAGTGCGCGAGAAGATCAAGGATCTGGCTCTGAAGGAAAGTGAGCTTTCCCCGCGTGAATTGGCTGTTCGCTTCACTGACACAGAAAAGTACTTTGTGTCAGAGGCTTCGGTCTACCGCATCCTCAAGTCTTACGATCTGATCACCAGCCCAGCCTATGTGGTTTTGTCAGCCGCAGACGAGTTCCAGGACAAGACAACACGACCGAACCAACTCTGGCAGACCGATTTTACCTATCTCAAGGTGATCGGCTGGGGCTGGTTCTATCTCAGCACGATCCTGGACGATTACAGCCGCTACATCATCGCCTGGAAGCTTTGCACGACGATGAAGACCGAGGATGTGACCGACACACTGGACCTCGCCCTGCACGCCTCAGGCTGTGATCAGGCAACGGTGCTGCACAAGCCACGTCTGCTCAGCGACAACGGGTCCAGTTACATCTCTGGTGAGCTTGCCGAATGGCTGGAAGATCAGAAAATGGATCATGTTCGAGGGGCACCATACCATCCGCAAACTCAGGGAAAGATCGAGCGCTGGCACCAGACGCTCAAGAACCGCATCCTGTTGGAAAACTACTATCTGCCCGGTGATCTCACGCAGCAGATTGACGCCTTCGTCGAGCACTACAATCACCGGCGTTATCACGAGAGCCTGCAAAACCTCACGCCCGCTGATGTCTACTTCGGACGCGGGCAGACCATTCTAAAACAACGAGAAAGGATCAAACGAAAGACTATCGAAACCCGGCGCTTGCTTCACCGCAAAACCGCCGCATAATCAATCTAACCAGATGAGACAGATACTCTCTTAGATCACGCCGCCATCCGTCCCAAAACCCCTGACAACGGACAACAAAGTAACGAGAGTTTAATACTTGCCTAAGCACTGAGAACCTCATTGTTGGAGCGTCCACGTTCTAGTTTGAACCTGTCAATAACAGTGTTCCGTCGAAAATTCGCGCGGCTAGTTTCTTCACTTCAGATTGAAGGGACAGAGGGTCAATTCAGTTTGATGATAAGCCCAGGCCCGTCACAAACTCGTATGATGCCTGGACCAGATCAAAAACCACTTCCAATTCGTCCGTGTTCATCGGCGTGAAGATCATGACAAAGCCGCCCCAACCTGGTCTTTGATCTGCCCAGGGATGGCTGACGGCCCATCCTTTTTCGGCTGCCATCTTAGCGAGCGCCGGTGACAGGGACGCATGAAGGCTGCCGTCGGGATGTATGTGGGCAAACTCGCGACCGCCGACGATGACGTCCGGTCGGGCCAGCTTTGTATCTTCAGTGATCCAAAAGCCCAACGCTCCTGGCAAGGACACGACCGTTTGCCTGATCTCAACACCGGGCAATTCCGACACCTTTCCTAGGAGGGCTTCGGATAACTCGGGGACTGGCTTTACGCCAATCTGAACATGAGGGACGCCGTCCGTTGTCCGCGGAATTGGTGTCTCACGCATTGGCAAGTTCGTGATGTCGGCCAGTGCGTGGGAAGCCCCGAAGGTGCAAACAAAGGAAGCTGTCCAAATCAGGCGGTGAACTTCCATGATCCAATCTCCTTTTGACAAGCTTTATCCATGATAGGCTTGGCTGACCGCGAAACTGTCTTCGAACCAATGCCACAAGACGACTTGCCCGTCGCGAACCTTGGCGCGAAGCGCGAAGGAAAACTCGCCGATGTCCTTGCCGGACTTTGTCGTTTTCCCGTTCATCTTACCGAAAACCGCGACAGTGTCGCCGGACGCGAAAGCGTCGGTATTTTCCCACATTGTGGTTTCAAAGTTTGACGAGAATACACTGAGAAACTCAAAAATCGCCTCTTTTCCCTCGGCGCCGCCTACCCAAGGCAATGTAGTGTCACCTTCGTTGTGCCATACCATGTCATCTGCCATAAGGTTGGCCATGCTCTCCATGTCGCCGCTACCCATAGCGCCCATGAATGCCATCACGGTATCAAAACTTGACTGCGTGTCCGCATCACCATCAGCGGCAGTCACCTGATTGCCCAGGGTGGTTGCCAAAGCAGAGAGCCCCAGAACCTTCAAAGCATTTCTACGTTCCATGTCCATTTTCCCTTCAAGACGTCCTGTCCAATTGCTCAGAACCGGAGCTCAATTGATTGTCAGACTATCGACCCGCGAGTTGCTGCAGCGCACCCGCCCAGTCTTCGACGTGGTAAGAGCGAATGATCTTGCCGTCGTTCAATTCGTGGATATCGATTGTCATGATGTCGAAGCTCCGGCCCTCACCGTCGACACCAAACATTGGTCCAACAGGCGTACCGGTGGCGCGGCTGCGGACGGTCACGAAATCCCCGGCCTGATGCATGGCTTGTACAGACCATTCAAGATCCGGAATCAGTTTCCCGAAACCTCCGATTTGGCTTAGGAAGGCTTCGCTGGACTTGCTGGACCCTGAATAGTCGCCGATGCTTTCCCAATTTTCAGAGACTGACGCCTCAAAGGCTGCCACGTGATCTTGTGACGTTGGATTGCTAAGCAAATCATAGAATTTTTGCACGGTCGCGGTGTCGTCCGCCATTGCTCCACCTGCAACTGAAACGAATGCGGCCGAAAGCGCTAGGTTTTTGATCGTCATGTGATGCTCCAATTTAAGGATGAGGGGTGAATTCACTCGTGGTGTCGGGCTGCATTCCCGCGGTGTGGATCCATTCCAATTCCGGGTTTTCACGGAATGCGAAACGTTCGAGATGATTGGTGACTACTTGAACCACCCGTTCTAGGTTCGCCTGAGAACTTGCGCTGACCAACACGTGCAGACCCGAAGCATCTTGGTTGAGGTCACATCGACCAAATGGGAATTTCACCCAGCCGGTATCCTCGTCGCAACATGCTTCAACCTTACGACCGAAATGGTGACACAAGGCCGCCATATACCGCCCGCCCCGTTGAGTAATAAATGTCGCGTGCAGTTGCATCGGTTTGCTCCGTCTGACTTGCACACAAAATATTTTCGCCGCACTGTTATGAAAATTGTCTAAACTCCGATAAGATAGTTCTGTTTAGCCGAACAATGATTGAGCATCTTAGACATATGGCTATCTTCGCCCGCGTCGTGGATGAGGGCTCGTTTCGCGCGGCAGCAAAAAGTATTGGCCTGGCGCCGTCACGCATCAGCGAAACGGTAACGGAACTTGAGAACTTTCTGGGTGCTACTTTACTCTATCGCACAACACGCAAGATAGCGCTGACCAATGAAGGCCGAGTGTTCTATGCCCGTGTGGTCGACATGATACGAAGCGCTGAAACCGGTTTGAATGAGTTGAACGCGCTGTCGCTTGAGCCTGTTGGCGCGCTTCGAGTTTCTGTACCGGCCTTCATGTCGTCGTCAGAGCTTTTGACCACCATGGGTGAATTTGCAAGACAGTACCCGCATGTGGCGTTGTCTCTGTCGTTTACCGATCATCCTGTAGATCTGATCGATGACGGGTTTGACCTGAATATTCGGGTAGGTTGGCTTGATGACAGCTCGATGATGTCTCGAAAACTGGGTGAAATTGACCGAGCTCTTGTTGCTGGCGCTGAATATGCTGCGTCTCGACCTGAGCCAAAGCAACCCAATGATTTAGAGGACTGGGATTGGATCAGCTATGCCCAGCGGTCTGACACCATCGAGTTTATCGCTCGAAACGGAAGGATCGCGAAGGTGGCAGGTAACCCTCAGATCCAGGTCGATAACGTTGATGCGTTACACCATCTAACACAACAGAACCTTGGTGTTACTGTGTTGCCTCAATATCTGGCCGAACGTGGCTTGAGATCGGGAAACTTTGCACGACTTCTGCCCGATTGGAGGCTGCGCCCACTCGGGATTTATGCGGTGTGGCCAGATCAGTCACGGCGCGAGAATCTGACCGTGCACTTTGTGCGTTTTCTGGCAGAGAACCACCAATATTGAGATCGTTGCGGAACCGAGCAACCCTACTGCTTCCTAACCCGGCTGGCATAAAAACTGATCTCCAAGCAATATTGGTGGTTCCCCTTCTACTCAAGAGCTTGCAATTGAATCCCTATGCCCCACAGATTCTCGACGGACCAGGACTGCTTCTTCGAGATACCCGCACCTAGGGGCGTCCAGATTTTGTATATGGTCCAAGAGCAGGTTTGCCAGTTTGGAACCAGACTTTCGGTAGTCGACCGAATAACTCGTCAATCCAGGGGAGATGCAATCGATCAAAGTGTGATTTCCGAATCCAATTACCGAGACTTGATCACCAACTGGAATCCCGAGTTCTCGGCACGCCGCATACACCCCGAAGGCAACCGTATCACTTGCACACAGAAAAGCGGTTGGGGGGTTGCTTGACGACAGCAGGACTTGAGCAAATTGTTTAGCATCTTGCACGCTTGAACTGCCGTTACTCTGAAAGCCTGGTACTACGGTCAAATCAGATTGGCTCATCGACCGATGGAAGCCATGCAACCAATGATCGGGTTTGATATTGTTTTTATTGAGCTCTACAAACGCAATTCTGGTATGTCCGCTGTCTTTAAGAATGGACAAAGAGTTTGCGATACAACCATCGATATCGACATCGCAATACAGGCTGTCTAAGCCGTCAACATGGCCATAGGTGACAAAAGGCACCCCAAATTCAGTTAACATCTCAATGCGCGAATCGTTAGTCGCCGGAGCGGGTATGATGCAACCATCGACGCGTTTTTCTTGAATGATTAGGCGCTGAATTTCTGAGAGACTATCAAGACCGTTCGTCGAACAAACAGTCAACGTCCAATCGTTTGACAGGAGCTCATTGCTAATCCCTTCAATCAATTCGAGCGTTGCTAGTGCATTAGCTTCCTCATACCACTGCGGCAAAATAATGGCTGCAGACTGGCTCGTACCTGTCTTAATGGATCTGGCGATTGCTGACGGATGGTAACCAAGTTTTTTCGCAGCATCTTGTACTCTTTGCTTTGTTTCCTTTGATATGTCGGAATAGCCGGAAAGTGCTCGTGAGACGGTGCTCTTGGAAAGTCCAGTATGTTCGGACAGGTCTGCAATGGTTGTTACCCTTTGGCCAACCTTCCTTGAGTGCTTTTTCTTGTTTCCATCTGACATAAGGCTGTTCGATAACTACAGGGAAAACGATGTCGATATGCCAGGGTGCAACGCAACGCAAACTAATCCTTCGTTCCACGCGCTGTACGAGTATCGACCTGCTGCTGTAACAGTCTGAGCTGAAACGTTTTTAAGGGTTGGGCACGACTCCTGAAGTTTCTCGCACTTTCAGCGTTGCGGAGTATTCGAGATGCCGAACGGGGAGATTTGGTGTACGCATTCGGTCCAGCAGGATCTCGGCCAAGCGCGTGCCTAGCATTTTGGGATTGATCGCCATGGTAGTAAGGCCAGGGGTAGAGATACTGGCATCCTCGATGTCATCGAAGCCCACGACCGAAAACTCCTGTCCTGGCGTTAATCCGGACCGGATCAATCCCAAGCAAGCTCCAAGTGCGGCAACATCACCATTGCAGACGATGCTTGTCACCTCGGGGTGCTGCTTGCGGAGTGCAGCGATTGCGTCAAAACCGGCGCGCTTGTTCTCCTCACAAGGCCAAACAATTGGCTGAACGCCATCCAGCTGCTTAAGTGCGTCTAGGTATCCCGATATACGCTCTTCACGTACTGATGTTTGCTCGGTACCGCCAAAATAGGCAATGTGCCTGTGCCCTAAGTCGATCAAATGCTGGGTGGCTTGACTCAGAGCTTCGGTGTTCAGAACGCCGACGTAGTCAAGAGACTTTGATACCTTTCGCATGAAGGTGACCGTGGGTACGCTATGAGCCTTTATAAGCTCTAATGATTCTTCGTTTGTGTCGATCGCCGGAACCCATATCAATCCACCTCGACCGAATCTGATACACGCTTCCATAAGACGAGCCTGGCGTTGAAGTTCGTCTTGCGCATCGAGAATCGAAACCATGAAACCTTCAGTTTCAAGAAGGTCTACAGCGCTGCTGACTACTTCAGAATTAAACGGGTTTGCCAGGGTGTTAAGCATAAACCCTATTTCGCGATTTTCACCTGACCGCATGGTGGCCGCCGCATGGTTTGGAACGTAGCGCAGTCGCTTCGCTGCGCTCAGGACTTTCTGGCGTGTCTTCTCTGAAATCCGACCGGTGTCGCGCATCACCTGACTGACGGTGGGAACCGATACGCCCGCTTCTTTGGCAACGCTGGATAGGGTGGGCTTTTTCATCGTGGCAGCAGTTTCTAGATATAACGTTCTTTTAAAATTGCAGGAGGCTAAAAAAATATCAAGTAAATTAAAACGAATACGAAATGATCTCAGACTTGACTCGTGATATAACGTTGTATCATAGTGCCTCCATTCGCCATAGGCTAATCCAAGTTCGTCGGCGAGGGAGGGAGGTTGCCAGTTTTCGGTCAACCTCAGGCATAACGGAGGAAAACATGTCTATTCATTCGAAACTGGCGGGTGCCGTATCCGGTGTTGCCATGCTTGTTGGTGCCGCTGCCGCACAAGCGGAAACTCTGTTCTGGTCGACGCAGGCCCGACCTGCTGAAGAAGCGCAGGCGATGCGGACCGAGGTCCTCGGCGGTTTTGATGGCGAAGTTGATTACCAGCCGAACGAAGATGGGCCGTGGTTGACCCGTCTGCAAGCCGAGTTGCAAGCTGGTTCGGGCAGCATTGATTTGCTGGGGTCCTTGCATGGCAACTTCTCAGCGATGAACCCCGAAGACCTGATGGATCTCGGCGATCTGGGCGTCACGTCGGCCTCAGACACTTTTAACGACCTGGCCAAGCTTGGAACCGACAGCCTTCACTACATGCCCTGGATGCAAGCGAGCTATATCATGGCCGCGAACACCGAAGCGCTGCAGTACTTGCCTGACGGTGCTGACATTAATGCGTTGACCTATGACCAATTGATTGCCTGGGCGGCCAATGTTGAAGAAGCGACCGGCCAAAAAAAATTCGGCTTTCCTGCGGGTCCCAAGGGGCTGAAGCACCGGTTCTTCCAGGGCTACCTCTATCCGTCCTACACAGATGGTGTTGTGCGTACTTTTGCGTCGCCGGAGGCCGTGACGGCGTGGGAGAAATTCAAAGAACTGTGGAGCCACACAAACCCTGCATCGACCAACTTTTCTTTCATGCAGGAACAGCTGTTGAATGGCGATGCCTGGATCGTTTTTGATCACACCTCACGTCTGGCGCAAGCCTTCAACGAGCGCCCTGACGA
Organism: Ruegeria profundi; assembly: GCF_049800715.1. Classification (GTDB taxonomy): domain Bacteria; phylum Pseudomonadota; class Alphaproteobacteria; order Rhodobacterales; family Rhodobacteraceae; genus Ruegeria; species Ruegeria profundi_A. Next base: position 5,896 of record NZ_JBNAFO010000028.1, on the reverse strand, counting down.
CTTCGTTGCCTTCCCGGCACCTGCGGGTCCGACTGGTCGCGGTTTCATGCCTGTTCTGGCAGGTGTTGCCATCCCGCGTACCGCGCCAGATGCCGAAAGCGCGAAAGCTCTGGTAACTTTTCTGATGCAGCCTGAGACGCAGATCGCAACCCTAAAGGCAACCAACTTCTTCCCCGTGGTTGATGTTGAACTGCCAGACGATCTGCCGCCTTCGGTCAAGGCAGCAGGCGAAGCAGTTGCAACAATGAGCGGTTCAGCAGACGCCAATCCTGGACTGCTGCCTGCAGGTTTGGGCAGCATGGGTGGTGATTTCAACCGTGTCTATGTGGACACGTTCGAGCGCATTGTTTTGGCGGGGCAACCCATCGAACAGGTTCTGGAAGATCAAAAGAAACAGCTTGAAAAGATCATGAACGAAACTGGCGCTCCCTGCTGGGCCCCTGATGCGCCTTCAGACGGCCCATGTCCCGTCGAATAAATCCAAACAAATAGCTGGGCCGTTTTGACGGCGGCCCATTTCCCAGCATTTTCCCAATTCTAAGGAGCGGTCCGATGGAAGCGCGGCTATTGCCATACTTTCTGATCCTCCCGGTGACCCTGTTTCTCTGTCTATTTTTCCTCTACCCGTTTGTGCTGGTTGCGCAGGAGGCGTTTGGAACTGAGAACGGTTTTTCACTGGATAACTTTCGTGAGGTTGTGAGCTACTGGAAGTTCCCGATTTCGATGAAGAATACATTCCTTCTGGCCGCCGCTGTCGTGCCAATCCAGCTGGCACTGTCCCTTCTGATGGCCACGATGGTTACAAAGATGCAAAAGGGCCGCGATCTGGTCCTGTACATTTGGACCATACCGCTTGGCATCTCTGACCTTGCCGCCGGTATCATCTGGTTGGCGATCTTCGAGCAATCGGGTTTCCTGAACTCGATGATGGTGGGACTTGGTGTCACGGACCAACCTGTGAGCTTGCTTAGCTATCAATCCCCGTGGATCGTCTTCCTAGCGATCATGCTGGCTGAGATTTGGCGCGCGACCGCGATCATGCTTGTGATCCTGGTGGCGGGCATCGGTTTGATCCCGAAAGAATATTATGAGGCCGCCGATGTGTTTGGAGCCTCCCGGTGGAAGCAATTCACACGGATCACCCTGCCAATGTTGCGTCCTTCGCTGCAAACAGCATTGATCCTGCGCGTCATTCTGGCTTTTGAAGTCTTTGCAGTGGTCGCAGCGCTCGGTGGCACGCTCTTCCCGGTGCTCATGGGCGAAATCTATGCCTACCAATTTGACCTGCAAAATGGCGGTGGAGCAGCTGCACTGGCGATCATCGTTCTGATCATCTCGATCGTCTTTACTCTGCTCATCATGCGCGCACTACGTGTCCCGAAAGGAGCAACGATATGACCGCTGTAGCTGATGTTGTAGCCCCTGACGCCCGCAAGGCGGGCAGGGGGATCTACCGGGCCGGAGTGATCTTGTTGTGTGCCTGGGTGATCGTACCGCTCTACCTATTGTTCGTGAACACGATGTCTTCACCGGAAACGGTGAACAGCTTCCCGAAAAGCTTCATTCCGGAGTTCAATATGGGATCCATAAACTTCTTCATGGGGTTCCAGGGGATGCTGATGGCTTTGTGGAACTCGGTGGTGGTTGCAGTGCTGACGATGGTGATGTCAATCACCATCGGAGCGCCGGCTGGCTACGCCCTCTCTCGGTTTGAGTTTCGCGGGAAAGAGCTGTTCCGGCTGCTGATCTTGCTGACGCGGGCTTTCCCGCTTCCGCTTCTGGCGCTTCCGCTTGCGGTTCTCTTTATCCGCACCGGGCTGGATGACACAGCCTTTGGCCTGTCTCTTGTGCACACGACCCTGGCGATTCCGTTCGCGGTGCTGATCACCTTCTCGCTTTTCTCGGGCATTCCGTTGGAGCTGGAGGAAGCTGCCTGGACATTGGGCTGCACGCGTTTGACCGCATTTACCAAGGTGATCCTGCCTTTGGTGCTGCCAGGTATCACGGCCTCGGCGATCTTTGCCTTCGTGATTTCTTGGAACGAAGTATTCGCGGCCGCCGTGCTGACCATCGAGAACCGGACGCTTCCCGCGTTCCTATTGCAGACATTGGGGGAAGCTCCGTTGCACCTGAAATTCGCAGGCGGCTTCATCCTCGTGGTGCCTGCGCTGATCTTCATCTTCGCTGTGCGCAAATATCTCTTTGCCATGTGGGGCATCGCCAACCGCTGAGCGGTGGCTGAAAGGAAACTGTTATGGCTGAAATTCAGATCAAGAACGTCGCCAAGAGCTTTGGGTCTTACCAAGCTCTTCACGACATCAACCTGACCATCGCAGACCAGGAATTTATGGTTCTTCTTGGGGCCTCGGGCTGTGGTAAGTCTACTCTTTTGCGTATCATCGCCGGACTTGAGACAGCTACTACCGGTGAAGTTTGGATTGGAGGGCGTCGTGTGGATCACCTATCGCCCAAGGATCGCGGCATTTCGATGGTGTTCCAGAATTATGCGGTCTTTCCACACCTGACGGTGTTCGAGAACATTGGCTTTGGTCTGCGGATGCAGAAACTGCCTGATGACGAGGTCAAGCGCCGGGTCGAGCGTACCGCTGGTTTGATGCATATCGAGCAGCTCTTAAAGCGCTATTCGGGCGAGCTGTCAGGCGGACAACGTCAGCGTGTGGCGGTTGCCCGGGCGTTGGCAATGGAACCTGATGTGATCCTGATGGACGAACCGCTTTCGAACCTCGACGCACTGTTGCGGATGGAAATGCGGGCTGAGCTAAAAGGTGTTTTGGCCGAAAGCAAAACCACCGCCATCTACGTGACACACGATCAGGTCGAAGCCATGTCAATGGCTGACCGGATAAGCGTTATGCATCAGGGCAAAATCGTTCAGGCAGCCTCGCCTATCGAGGTGTATAGGGATCCAGCGGCCGAGTTTGTGGCCAGTTTTATCGGCAATCCACCGATGAATTTCCTCCCCGCTGAAGCTGCGGGCTCTGGTCGCTGGACAGTGGCGGGACAGAGCTTTGATGGACCGGCAAGTGGCAAAAATCTGAAGTGGGCCATTCGCCCGGAAGATCTGCGCATCACGGATGCAGGCTTTGCAGCACGCGCCAAGGTTGTTGAGCCCTTGGGCGCACATCTGCTGGTAACCTGTGATGTCGACGGGCACCAGTTCCGCGCTGTTCTGGACAGTGAGCTTAGCGTGAAGCCCGGCGATGTACTTACGCTGGCGCCCCAAGAGGGCAGGGGGCGTTGGTTTGACCCAGAAACCACTTTGGCCGTCGCCTAAAGGAGAAGCACAATGAGCCAAGCGCTGATTGATCAGGCCCGCAAAGTCATGGACGGAAATGACCGGGGCAGCTACACCGTGCCCACCCATGGTCTCTACCCCTTCCAGTGGAATTGGGACAGCGCTCTATCTGCGCTTGGCTTTTCACACTACGATATTGATCGGGCATGGGTCGAAATCGAGACCTTAATGGCTCATCAATGGGCCGACGGTATGGTGCCCCATATCATTTTCCATGAACCTGATGATGGGTATTTCCCTGGCCCCGACGTTTGGGGAACAAACCGAGACGTACCCACGACAGGTATTACGCAGCCAGCCGTCGCTGGCTTTGCCTTGCGCAAGATTTTTGATCGCTCGGAAGACAAAGTTCTAGCGCATAGGCGGCTTGCTAATCTACTGCCCAAGATTCATGCCTGGCATAAATGGTTTTACGAGCATCGTGATCCCGAAGCCTCTGGTCTCGTTGCGATCATCCACCCGTGGGAATCTGGGCGAGATAATTCAGTAGATTGGGACGAGGCGCTAGAAGGCGTTCCCATGGAGGGGGTTGCATCATTTACACGGCGCGATACAACACACGCCAACCCTGATCATCGTCCGACGGACGAGCAGTACCGAAGGTATATCTGGTTGGTCCAAACCTTTCGACGTTTGGGTTGGGACAACGCACTACTTCATGACGCTTCGCCTTTCCGCCTTGTTGATCCGGGGTTTAATGCCATCCTGATACGATCCTGCGACGATGTCGCGGAGCTCGCCGAACTCATAGGTGATCCCGATATGGCCCTTGAAGCACGTGCGATGGCGGCAAAGGGTCGTGCGGCGATGGAAAGTCTTTGGAACCCAAAGCTTGGGCAATACACATGCTACAACCGCGCTGCGGGAATTTTGCAGGACACGCCTACGGTCGGCGGAATACTTGCGGCGTTTGCACAAGTGCCAACTGCACGTGCTGAAGCTTTGGTGGCAAGGATCAACTTGTTGTCCCAGCGGTGTGTTTACTTGGTGCCGAGTCATGATCCTGCGGATAGCTCCTTTGACAGCAGGCGCTATTGGCGAGGACCATCATGGCTCATTGTGAACTATATGATCGCCGATGGTCTGATCCTGGCGGGCCAAGAGGCTATGGCACAACGTCTATTAGCAGATAGCATGCGTCTGATCGAGAAAAGTGGCTTTGCGGAATACTATGATCCGATCAGCGGCGAACCGTGTGGTGGCGGAGACTTCACCTGGACGGCTGCAATGGTAATCGAAACCCTTAAAATTCAAAAAGTTCCCGCATGAAACGCTCGCGCATCAACGAGATTATGGCGCATGCAGACGACGTAATTCGCTCTCACGGTTTCACGTTGCCACCTTTCGCCTATTGGACACCCGAGGAGTTCAAGGCACGCGAACGTGACGCCCGACACGTCATAGACGCGCGTTGCGGCTGGGATATCACTGACTATGGTGACGGTGATTTTGATAGGATGGGCCTGTTTCTCTTTACGCTGCGTAACGGTCTACAGAGCGACTTAGCCAAGGGCGGTGGCATGTGCTACGCCGAGAAACTGTTGATATCACGGCAGGATCAGCTGTCGCCTACGCATACGCATGTTCTGAAAGCCGAAGATATCATCAACCGCGGCGGCGCAACTTTGGTCGTGGAACTTTACGGCTCGGATGATACCGGTGGGTTTGCAGAAGACTGTGGCGGTGTGGTCTGGTTAGACGGCATCCGCCACAACTTTGGTCCGGGTGAGAAACTGCGCTTGGCGCCCGGTGAAAGCGTCACTTTACGCCCTGGTGATTGGCACGCGTTCTGGGGCGAAGGTGGGGATGTTCTGATTGGTGAGGTCTCGACCGTCAATGACGATGAAACAGACAAGGATGTGTCGCAAACATTTGGAAAGGCCAAAGTCAGCGACTTACTGGATACACCTATCCTGCGATCTCGGCGAATAGCTGAAAGCCGGAAGTCTTATCGCTTGAGAATTGCCGCTTCCGGATCATGTTGGCGACTTCGATACCGTCCAAAGTAGCTGATGCGGATCTGAACGATTTGAACCCGCACATGTGCCGTATGCGACGCTTGATAAACCGATGATCTTGTTCGATCAGGTTATTCAGATACTTGGACCTGACCGTTTGGATTTTGGCTAGGCAGCCGAACCGCTTCAGGATCCTGTTCACCTCTCGAATGCCCGCCGCGTTGGCGCCGCTTTTGTCGATGACGATCTTGCTCGGGATTCCATTCGTCGATAGCGCTTTGCCAAAGAACCTTGCTGCTGCTGGACGGTTCCTGCGCTCAGACAGCATGAAATCAAGAGTATTCCCAGCTTTGTCGACGGCCCGATAGAGGTACACCCAATTGCCGCGAACACGAATATAGGTCTCGTCCATGCGCCATGAACTCAGTGTTGGACGCTTCTTTGATTGCGCACGAGCAGCGACGATCGGCGAGTATTTCACAACCCACCTATTCAATGTGGCATGATCAACTCGCACACCGCGCTCAGCCATGATCTCTTCCAAGTCACGATAGGACACCGTGTACCGCAGATAGAAGTAAACAGCGTACAAAACTGCATCCTTAGGGAAATGACAGCCCTT
>NZ_JBNAFO010000027.1:0-14414 GCF_049800715.1 Ruegeria profundi | reverse complement strand
TGTCCGTTGTCAGGGGTTTTGGGACGGATGGCGGCGTGATCTAAGAGAGTATCTGTCTCATCTGGTTAGATTGATTATGCGGCGGTTTTGCGGTGAAGCAAGCGCCGGGTTTCGATAGTCTTTCGTTTGATCCTTTCTCGTTGTTTTAGAATGGTCTGCCCGCGTCCGAAGTAGACATCAGCGGGCGTGAGGTTTTGCAGGCTCTCGTGATAACGCCGGTGATTGTAGTGCTCGACGAAGGCGTCAATCTGCTGCGTGAGATCACCGGGCAGATAGTAGTTTTCCAACAGGATGCGGTTCTTGAGCGTCTGGTGCCAGCGCTCGATCTTTCCCTGAGTTTGCGGATGGTATGGTGCCCCTCGAACATGATCCATTTTCTGATCTTCCAGCCATTCGGCAAGCTCACCAGAGATGTAACTGGACCCGTTGTCGCTGAGCAGACGTGGCTTGTGCAGCACCGTTGCCTGATCACAGCCTGAGGCGTGCAGGGCGAGGTCCAGTGTGTCGGTCACATCCTCGGTCTTCATCGTCGTGCAAAGCTTCCAGGCGATGATGTAGCGGCTGTAATCGTCCAGGATCGTGCTGAGATAGAACCAGCCCCAGCCGATCACCTTGAGATAGGTAAAATCGGTCTGCCAGAGTTGGTTCGGTCGTGTTGTCTTGTCCTGGAACTCGTCTGCGGCTGACAAAACCACATAGGCTGGGCTGGTGATCAGATCGTAAGACTTGAGGATGCGGTAGACCGAAGCCTCTGACACAAAGTACTTTTCTGTGTCAGTGAAGCGAACAGCCAATTCACGCGGGGAAAGCTCACTTTCCTTCAGAGCCAGATCCTTGATCTTCTCGCGCACTGGCGTGGGAATGCGGTTCCAGACCCGTGACGGCGTGGGTCTACGATCTTCAAGCGCCTCGGGGCCGCCGACGAGATATCGGTCGTACCAGCGATAGAAGGTGGTCTTCGGAATGCCCAGCTTCTCCAAAGTGCGCTTGGTCGGCAGATGCGATTGCTCAACCAAGCGGATGACTTCCAGTTTTTCGGATGCGGGATATCTCATGCGTCGTCGTCCCCATCCGCGATCATGCTTTTTTTGAGCAACCGCAGTTCAAGAGCCTGTTCGGCAACCACCTCCTTCAGATCACGGGCTTCCCGTCTCAGATCCTTCACTTCGGTGGAAGTTGCCGCGCGGGCCGTGTCGCCTGCCAGACGTTTCTTGCCGGCCTCCAGAAATTCCTTGGACCAGCTGTAATAAAGGCTCTGCGCGATGACCTCACGACGGCACAGCTCTGCAATGCTGTCCTCGCCTTTTAGGCCGTCCAGCACGATCCTGATCTTCTCTTCTGCGGAATACTGTTTGCGGGTCGCACGGCGAATGTCCTTTACGACCTTCTCACCGTGGCTCTGCTTGGTTCCGGGTTTCTTTCTCATCTCCACTCCTTGGCGGTTACGATGAGCCAGAAACCCTCTCTTATCAAATCGACCTAAACTGTCCCATTGGCGCTGACGTCAGACAAATTGCAGCCGTCCACTGCAAGAGCAATGTATTGGGTTGGGTGAGTTCACAGTCCGCGGGCGAAGCTACCCTTGAGGCAGGTTACATCTAATTCAGATCTATGAACAAAACCGACCTTGTCCACAGCATGGAACAACTCTTGAGTATTCGTGGGAATTTGCCGAGACACGTTCAAACACTGGCTGCGAGACCTCAGTGTTCGTTTTTGCGGAGTGATGCAAGCGCCGTCTTAAGTATCTCTAAGCTTGCAGCGCGTTCTTCTGGTGTCATCGAGCTCGGGTCCAACACCATTTGAAAATTCGGGTTTTCATATACAACTTTTTCTGCGCGCGGTCTCGATTTCTTTTGACCCAAGACGCGGTATGTCATGACAGGTTGAGCCACGCCTTTGACTTGGATAGCACCGACTTCTTCGGTCTCTATTTCGTGGTTCACGTGCGCCCAGGTTTCGTACGAGATGTAAATCTCTCCTTCCTCGGCCTGATGCTCCAACCTTGATGCTACGTTCACAGCGCCGCCGATAATGGTGTAATCCATTCGGTCGTCACTTCCAAAATTCCCAACCGTACAAAAGCCTGTATTGATACCTATACGGCATTGTAAATGTTGCCTTATTCCTTGACGGCTCCATTTTGCCCGCAACTCTGTCAACTTGTCTCGCATTGCAATTGCCATTCTCACGCATGCCATAGCATCTTCCCGCACCCCTTTAGTCTCGGGATCTCCAAAGAAGACAAGGATTGCGTCGCCGATAAACTTATCTATCGTCGCACCGTGGTTCAGAGCGACTTCCGCCATTTCGGTCAGGTAGCTGTTCAGGAGTTCTGTTAAATCTTCCGACTCCATCTGATCCGTAAGCTCTGTGAAGCCGGCGACGTCCGAGAAAAACACTGTCAGCTTTTTTCGCTTACTCGCGAGTTTAACTTCTTGGCGACCGGAAAAGATCGAGTTGTAGACTTGAGGCGATAAGTATTTGGCAAGCTTTCCTGACAATGCCTCAAGCTCTTGGTTTTTTTGGGTAACTTCTTCGGCGGCGATGCGCTGTTTTTCGGCTAATGCATTCAGTTCCCGCTCGTTACGATCACTTAATCGCATCATGCGCCGTGTGGTTCTGAGCAGCTTTCTGTATTCTCCGACAAGGTTTTCAATTGATTTGCGTGCTTCACCATTCGGAAATTGTCCACTGTTTAAAGCTGCTTCCGCGACTTCCAAAGCCTCGTTCTCGCGAACAAAGAGATCGTCGATAGTCATCGATCCAACAACTTTTCCAGTGTGAACTTGGCATGTTTCAGGTCTTCCCCAAACTCCTCCCCAAGTTCTTCCATGGTTTCGTCTTCGGGGTCGTGAAACCAGTAGACGTCAACACTTTTCCCCGCCTCAGCCGCGGAATCCAAAAGCTCCATGATCAACATGATGGCCTTGGCGCTGGACGAATTGAAATAGATGAGTTCAAAGTCAAAACGACATTTGGATATTGAACCATCCGACAACCAACTTTTTAAAGCATCAAACAACGGGTTGTAAAATGTCGTAACATCCTCAGGGTAGGATTCCCCAATCAGTTTGAGGTGGCCAACGTCAAAATCGAACGCCACGGCCGGGGTGCGGTTTGTTGCCGGGATATCAATTTTCTGCATTCGTACCCTCTTAAACCGTCGCTTTGAGTGCGAAGAATGCGTGCTGATCGTCAATCCGCATAAAATCAAACTCGATTGGCTTTGACGCTCGGCGCGCAATTTCAATTAACCCGATACCTGCACTATTGCTGACGGCGTCAGTTTCTGACCGGAGTTGGCCTTTGTACGCAGCCCTAAGTTCCTCACGATTCATGGCGCGTAGTTCGGAAAGTCGTTTTCGCATGTTGTCTACGTCACTCAAAAGGATCAGATTGCCCGCATGAACGACATAGCCGTCGGCCTCGTTTCCTATGGTCACGATGCCGTAACTTATATCCAGTACCTCGGTCTCACCGTCGGCTGGTAGCCGTTCGACTGAATATCTGATCATGTTCTGCATTTGCTCTACGAAAACAGCGAAAACGCTTCGGAGAGTTTTGGTGTCGGCATCTTCAGACACTAATTTCTGCTTTAACGCATCGCCAACACCACTGAGGATACCTTCGGTTACATACCCACTGTATGCAAAGACAACGCCTTGTCGGCGCAGGTTGGCGCGTAGTTCGTAGACTTCGCTTGCAAGCATCTGTTCCCCTTGGTCATGCTTGGGTGGCACCAAGTTCAATTCAGGTCTTAATATCATAAGATACACATTTATGCATTTTTAGTGTATCAATTGTGCAGTGTTGTTAGTGGGGAGGTTAATATGATTAGGCTATTGTGTGTGGTCGCCGTAGTAATATCGTCCGACCCGGCTACAGCGGCCGATATTCCAACTGAGGTCAAGGCAAAGCTCCAATCCGCCATGATTTCGCATGTCGATGGGGTCATGGTCGACGGTTCTTACACGTATCTGGACACGACCACCAACGCGTTTGAAACCGTTTACCCTGCAAATGTTCATCCCATGGTTCTTCTTGCGGGAAATGACTATTTCGTCTGCTCTGAAATGATAACCGAAGATGGCGACACCGTGACCGCAGACTTTCTAGTGCGTGAAGTTTCCGGGGACTACAAAGTTGTACAGATGATCGTCAACAATCGTGGCGCTCTTCAGGCCGCGATGAAGAACATCGGGAACTAGATACCGGACACTATAGAGGCATTTAGTGGGTAAACTCTGGGCATTCTTGAAGCGCCGAATATTTCTGAAGCATATTCTGGCGACCCTGCTGCTCGGAGGCGTGTTAAATGCCATTGTGCTTCTTTTTTACTATGAATTCAAAAAGAAAGCTCAATCGGATCAGGTTGCCGCAGAGGTTGCAACGATTGCCAATCGTATAGCGCGCCCGTTGGCTGAATTGGTTGAAGTAGGGAATTTTGCGCAAGCAACGAGTCTGCTCGCCGTCTACTCGGGTTTTCCTTACGTTATTTGCGCTGAACAGAGGTTAGAGCGAAGCTTGGAAACACTGGTTTCCTGGCCTGCTATTGGATGCGACAAGATAAATAAATCTGGTCTAGACATCGTCGTTTCTGTTCCTACGGCCGCAGGGCCAGCCACGATGTTGGTCCGAATTGATCAGGAGATCTTGAACAATGAGTTAAAGACAGAAGTAAGTGTTGTGGTCCTTCTTGGAATCCTCGGGGGATTTGCGCTCATCTTAGCAGGCGCTGCTGCATTTTTATGGCTCATCAACAGACCTCTAGGCCAAATGTTGAAAGCCATCGAAAGGTTCGAGCAATACGATGACCCTAAAATTGTCCCATACGAGTCGGAAGATGAGATTGGCAAGGTTGTTCAAAGCTATAACTCAATGCTGGATCGCGAGGTTGAACGTGTCAATGAAATCCGAGAGGCGCACCATCAGATCGTCGCAAGCGTAAACTATGCCACGCGAATTCAGCAGGGTTTGTTGCCTACGACAAGCCAGTGCGAGGAAGCCTTTGCTGATTTCGCTGTCATATGGGAACCACGCGATTTGGTTGGTGGGGATATCTACTGGATCAAAACGGACGGCCCAATTACGACGCTCGCCTTAATTGATTGCACTGGACATGGCGTTCCCGGAGGCTTCATGACGATGCTGGCAATCGCTACACTCGAGCGGCTTTACTTCGAAAATGAAACGCTTAGCCCGTCGCTGGCACTGTCCAAGTTGAGCGATTTGACGCGTGCACTTCTAAATCAGGATACTGCAAACTGGACTTCCAACGACGGCATGGACGCCGCGATTTGCCAGATCGATTCAGCAAAAGGGGTGGCGACGTTTGCAGGTGCGCGTATGTCTCTTTTGGTCAAATCCAAGATCGGCATTGACCGAATCCGAGGTGATAAGCTGAGCATTGGGTATGTGGACACTCCTATTGGTCCAAAATTCTTGGAGCACGAAGTTCAAATAGATCAAATCACAGATTTTTTTGTTTCAACTGATGGGTTGATTGACCAATTAGGTGGAGAAAAACGCTTAGCTTTTGGTTTTCAAAGAATTGTATCTGTATTTGAACAGGAAGAGTGGTCGTGTTCGGAAGATCTATTGTCGGCTATTCACAGCGCTTTTCAAGATTATAGTACGAATGAAGAACGTTTGGATGACTTAACCATGATTGCTTTTCGCACTGCTCGAAATACAGATTAAGGTGTGTTTGTGAGGTGCGACGCCCTCCGCTTATCCGTAAACGTTGATGTCTACTCCTGTACTATCTAAGGCTTTGTTAGGCGTTATTAAAACTGAGGTGACATTGATTTTTCCCCGCTGAACAGACGCTACAGTGGACTGAATGCATCGGCCCAATGGCATTTTCAACGGGGCAGAAAGACTGTCACCAAACGCATGAGCACACGCATCAGCATGAACACAAATGACGCTGTGATCGAGTTGGCCTTGCAAGGTCATGGTGTCGGGCGGCTTCTGTCCGATCAAGTCGCACCCTACATTGCAGATGGGCGGCTCAAGACTGTTCTAAAGTCGTATGAACCACCCGAAGTCCCCATCCATCTTGTGCATCAAGAGGGACGAACCGTGTCTGCGAAGGTGCGCACCTTTGTTGACTTTGCTGTCGGACGTCTAAAATCACATCCCCTTCTTGTCGGGAATCAAACACAGGTCCAAAAGCAAGATTAACAAATGGGCGGGCGTCGCGCTATTCAGCCACTGCCGCGACCGAGGCGATCCATGCATTTGGCACAAAGGCATCATCCAACGCGGTGTCCGCCACATGGTTCGTATAGTTCGACAGGGTTTTCAACGCTGTGCCGAGGATGACTTCCAGCATAGATTGGCGTGTGTAACCAGCCGTCAGAAACGCCTCGACCTGTGCGTCGCTGGGCCAGCCTCGGCTTTCGTTGATCACGATGGCGAATTTGCGCAGTGCTTCCAATTTGGGGTCGGCGATAGGGCTGCCATCACGTAACGCTGCGATCACGTCTTCAGGGACACCGGCCATCAGTGAAAGAGTGGTATGGGCGGCCATGCAGTACTTGCACCCATTCAACCGGTTATTAGTCATAAGGATGATCTGGCGCTCAGTCTCTGACAGGCTGGTCTTTCCAAAGATGCTGGAAAGTGTCGTATAGCCTTCCAAAATTGCGGGCGCTTCGGCCATGGCCGCATAAAGGTTGGGCACAAAACCATATCCTTTCAGCGATGCTTCCAGAATTGGTTTCGCGGCATCAGGGGCTGAGGCGATTGTATATGTCTCAAAATCAGTCATGTCTGGTTTCCTTTGGGAAGAGTTTTCGACACACGCGAATTGTCATTGCGGACAGGGTGTCTTGGAGAAATGCCGGCCTTTTGGGGAGGGGAGAGGCAGCGGTGGCTCCGACCGGCAAAAGCCACCAAATTCCTCGATCAAAGGCTGCCGACAGGAGTGTTGTGGATGTCTGCCCACTTGGCATGGGCGCCTTGGATCACGGTCTCTTTGTCCTCAAGGTACTTCTTGAAGATTTCCTCGTTCACAAAGAGATAGAGCTTGTCGTCCACGATATCGGCATACCGAACATCGCCATCAAGCTTCTTGCCTACATAGACGCCAAAGGCGCAGAACCCGCCGAATTGAGGCAGATGTGCCGTCGGATCCGCCTCGAATGTGGCTTTCGCTGCCTGCGACGCAAAATAGTAGTCCACTCCATCATGGGCTGATGTAAAAGTGGCGTTGCCCATTTCGGGTATTTCGGCTTCAAACATCGATACAGGATCGACGCCATGCATGCCTAGGGGCTGCCCAGTCAAGGTAAGACTGTTCGAAACGTTGTATTCATCGTCAGCCAATGCCGCCGCCGCCAGGGCGAGAGTCAACGCTGTTGTAAGCGCGGGAAATTTAAAGATGCGTGTCATGATATGTCCTTTCAGGATGCTAGGATCAAATTTGAAGATCGATTTGGGTCAGGCCGATTGGCCAATGCGCTCAACCGCGTCGTCGGTCCACCAGACGCCGTTGGCGACCATGCGGAAGTTGATGACGGCGGCGAGATACCCGTCACCTTCAGGCACCTTGGCCCCGGCTGTGGCATCGCGAACGACAGCGACTTCGTAGCCCAGCTCCAGCAACTCGTAGAGATGCGCCTGCGTACACAGGTTCGCCGACATCCCCGCGAGGATCACCTTGTCGATCTTGCGTTTACGCAATTGCAGGTTCAGGTCATTCTGAGCAGGGCTGTAAACCTTGTGTGGCGAGCAAATGATGGTTTCGCCATCCTCGATGTACTTCTTGTATTGCGGCATCCAGTCGGCACCTGAGCCCTCGAAGTTGTCCAAATTGAGCGGTCCCAGGCGGTCAAACATGCCGATGCTGTGCATCGTGGCTTCCAGAGTGCCCTCGAACTCCCATTTGTGGTCATGTGGGTAGTAATAGTGGGGCGAGATGAAGACCGGCATCCCCGCAGCCTTGGCGGCAATGAAAAGCCGTTCGATATTGTCGACCGTGCCCTGTTCGGTCACGCTTTCGCCAACGACACCCCACGTCACACCGTCCTCTGACAAAAAATCAATCTGGGGGTCGGTCACCACAAGCGCAGTACGCCCCGGCTCGATGGTCATGTCGATTTGGGGAAGGCCTGGATTTTCCGGGTCAGCATAGTAGGCGCGTGCTTCGTCGGTCGCGGCAAGGGCCTGCCCGCCAGCCACTATTGTTGTACCTGCCGCGGCCGCACCGGCGGCTTGTTGCAAGAGTCGCCGGCGCGCCATATCAACGCGTTCGGGCGTGACGTCGCAAGCGCAGCTTGCTCCATGTTTGTGGTCATGATTGCTCATTGCAAATTTCCTTTGTCTGAGAGGGGCAATTGGGTTTGCTTTACTCGGCAGCGCCCCAGGTGGATCTGACAAAGAAGAAGTTATGCACCACATCGATTGAGGTATCGGCCCGCCCTGCCAAGGTTTTGGCCGAACCTGCCATGTGGTCTTGAGGTGTGTGCCTAGTCGGAGGTCGCTTGCTGCCTGAATCGTGCCGGAGCCTGGCCAACCCAGCGCTTGAAGGCGCGGCTGAACGTGCTCTGTTCCGAAAACCCGGTCATAAAGGCGATCTCGGCTATGGAAGCCTTACCGTCACGGAGCAGGTCACGAGCAAGTGCAACTTGCGCCTGACCAAGAACGTCGCGATAGGTCAGCCCTTCCTCGGCCAACCTGCGGTAAAGCGTGCGCTCGCTCATTCCCATCTCTTGTGCGACATGCGCTGCTTGCGGCGCGCCGTTACTCAGGGCCGGTGTAAGCCGGTGGACAATTGCTTGGCTCAGTGAGGTGTCGTCATCGCGAGAGTTGAACTCCTCATCCAGGTGCTTCGTCATGAAATCTGACAAGCCCGGATCGCCAAGGCGATTTTCGCTTTCCAGCATAGCAGGGCGCATAGCAATGGCGTTGTGGGCGCTCCCAAATCGAACCGGGCACCCGAAATATTCGGCGTAACGCTCTGGTTCTTGCCTGCATGGATGCTGAAACGTGACATATGCGAGCGACAACCCATCACCCACAAACCGATGCATGTTCCTCGCAAAGGCCGCAAGCGCGCATTCGTTGCGCAGCTCCAAGGCAGCGCGATGTGATGTTTGTCCCTCAAAAATCCAAAGGACCGGATCGCCGGTTTCATCAAGTCTGTAAACTGCGGTGTCCGTTACGAGACGAAAATAACGCTCGATCCGTTGCAAAGATTGCCGCAAGGTTGGAGCTGTCTTTACGGCTAGGCCAAGGACGCCGAGATCATCGGTCGCAATCGCGTTCGCATAGGCCTCAACCAACGCGGCCTCGTCCGCTTGTTGCGCACGAATCCAATCGATCAGATCGAAATACGCATCATCCGCCAATTGGCCGTCTTGAGCTTCTGGTAGACGCAGCACGACAGCGCCATTCGAAATCAGGGCGCCATCGTCGTTTAGCGTCATCCCGGCGGCGTTGGCCATCGCGCGGGCGAATGCGTAAGTTACACTTGCCATACAGTGAGATTAGCACTGGAAAGCTCTTTCACGCCAGATCGTCCAACCCTGTGATAGGTATAATAAATAGAGACAGCCTCGATCTTCGGGCGCTTGAGGATAAATGCGCCAAACTGATAACACTCGTCATCAGGTTTTCTGAACGGTATCGTCCGAAAGCGTGCGGAAGTATGCAGCCATAGAGGTCATGGTAGATGGGCGAAGTTTTCATATCTGTGCTGCTGCCGCTCGCAGTTGTTGTTATCATGTTCTGCCTTGGCCTCGGACTCACAGCGGCTGACTTTCAACGCATCGGACGACGTCCACGGGCCTTTTGCGTCGGCGCTCTCAACCAGATCATTTTGCTGCCTTGCATCGCTTTGATGGTGACTTTTATCTTTGGGATTTCCGCTGAGGCAGCCGTTGGCATCATGATTTTAGCGGCCTGTCCGGGCGGGGCGATCAGTAACATCGTAACCAAGCTTTCGAATTGGGATGTCGCTTTGTCCGTTACTCTTACAGCAGTCTTCAGTCTGACTTGTGTCGTTACCGTACCGCTCATCCTGGGGTTTTCGATGCAGATGTTCATGGGGGCAACTGGGCCCGCTATCGACATTTCTTCGACGGCTTTAGCAATGTTTTTTTTAACAGCTTCACCGATCCTAGCCGGGGTGATCGCGCGATCCTTGGCGCCGCGAATTGTAGCCGCGGTCGAACCAATCTTTAGCAAGGTCTCTATGCTACTTTTTGCGATGGTCATCGGAGGCGCTATCATTTCAAACTGGGTGGTGGTCGCGGATAACTACCTTAGGCTTGGACCCGCACTTTTTGCTGTAGGTGCGTCACTCACGTTTATTGGCATCATGAGTTCAGGGATGCTTGGATGCACAGACATCGAGGCGAAGACGATTTCAATTGAGACCGGCGTTCAAAACGGAGCTTTGGGAATCGCAATTGCCACTTTGCTGTTGCCTAACGCCAATGGGTTAAGCGAATACGCCATACCATCCGCAATTTATAGCGTGGTCTGGATCGTAACAATGTTGCCTGTCTTCGCCCTCCTTGCGCGAAGAAGCCCAATTTCACGATCTTGACGCCTATTCGCTAGCTTTGGTTATGCGCTGAGCCAAGCCCCTTTGTTTCCATGCCAGAGCGCCGTCTGGTCAAAGAGCGATCAAGGAGCTCCAAAGCCCGTTGTGGAACGGCCGCTTTGGCGATTTTCCCTTTTGAAGGGAAGAGCTGTTGCTGCCAGTGTGGTGGATCCTGCGTCAGCGAAGGTGTAGACGCCAAGGTCAGTTTTGTCCGCAAGTCGGAATTG
The DNA here is from genome assembly GCF_049800715.1 of Ruegeria profundi. GTDB lineage: Bacteria > Pseudomonadota > Alphaproteobacteria > Rhodobacterales > Rhodobacteraceae > Ruegeria > Ruegeria profundi_A. The sequence continues at coordinate 3,629 of NZ_JBNAFO010000027.1, read as the reverse complement.
CAAAGTCTTGGATTAAGTGTCCGGATTAGGCTGATTGCGGTCCTTTCGAGCAAGAATGCGGATGGCTGCAAAGTCCGCATTGCGGTCATTGGCACTAAGCGCAGCGAAGGTCCGGTTCCCGCCCTTCGTGTCGTACTTCAACCCCTACCCTTCCCAATCCAACTTTAACCAATAGCGGGTGTATCTGAGTTCACCTGTTCGGCTCAGCGCCCCCTTTTCTACCAGGTCCTGCAGATCCCGCGTCGCCGTGGCGCGCGACGCTCCCGTGATAGAGATATAGTTCTCGGCGCTGAGCCCCCCTTTGAACCCGTCCTGTCCAGCCTTGAACAAACGGGCGACTACCTTGCTTTGGCGGGCGTTAAACTGATCACGATACCGATCGTAAAAATGCGTCTTGGTAATAAAGAAGCCGACCCGCTCAAGCGTCACCTGCTGTGCTGTAAGGACTGTCTCGGCAAACCAAACGAGCCATGGCGTGACGTCCAGCGTCTTTTGATGGCGTTCAAGCTGATCATAATATGCCTTCCGCTCTCGCTCGATCGTGAAAGCAAGTGCAATCAGACTCGGCTGACCAATGTTTTGTGCCAGGGACTTTTCAGCCAGCGCCCTACCCAACCGGCCATTGCCGTCTTCAAAGGGGTGAATGCTCTCGAAATAAAGATGACTCAATCCTGCCCGGATCAGTGCACGCAATGGTTCGGGACCACCCGGTGCGGTCCGGTTGAACCAGGTTACGAACTGGTCCATTTCAGCCGGAACCTGACGTGAAGGTGGCGCTTCGAAATGAACCGTTGGACGGTCTAGCCTGCCTGAGACGATTTGCATCGCATCCTCATGGCTCCGGTATGATCCAATCGATTCCAGATGCCTGTCATGGGACAGAAGCATGTCATGCCACTGAAACAGGGTGTCGTGTGACAGTGGTTCTGAATAGTTGGAATAAACGTCCACCATCATTTCGGAAACGCCCTGCTCGCGCGGTTTGGACGGATAGCTGTCGGGAGCCAGTCCAAGATGTCGGCGCAGGGATGATTGCACGCTGAGCCGATCCAGCATCTCACCTTCGATCGCGCTGGTTTTCATCGCCTCTTCGCTCAGCAGGTCGATACGCAATTGATCACGATCTGCCCGGTTCACATGATGTACCGCTCCAAGCACTTCCCCTGAGGACAACAGGAACTGTTGCTCGTATGGTTCGAGTCTTGAGGCATCGTAACGAAATGTCGGCCAATCAGGGCTCTGCCAGTTCCACATCGTGAGGTATAAGAATCCAGTCTATAACTCATTATTTATTACTTTATGATCCATAGAGGTCAATCCTATAGCTCACTTCTTCCCGAACCGTTCAATCCAAACATTGGATTGAAGGATAAGCTGACGACAGAAAATCTCTTCCTGTTTCAAAAAACCTACGAACCATTGGAGGTCCGCGTCAGCATTGCGCTTGGAGATAGTTCTCCCTTTTCAATCTTGGCCAGTAGTGAAATCAGATAAACCCCTGGAGACTGTATGTTCTCAGCACGCTGAAAGATGTACCCGAGAACGATGAAGCGAATAGCTGGGCCAAACGTTGATTTCATTGCATACCAGGTTTGGCCAAGCCGTAGATACTCGGCGATATCATCCATAAGCCGATCACAGTGGTGCTGATCTTTTGCAAAGCGTAGCTCTGAGCATAGCCGTGGAAAACTGCGCTCCATTTGGTCTGGAGAAACCTGAATCTGAGAAAGTTTTTCTTTCTTAACTTCCGGATTCAAAGAGTCCTCTTTGTGCCCCTCAATTTTATTGTCACTGTCCCTCAATTTTTCTGTATCTGTCTGTGTTATTTCTGAGATTTCCACAGAGATTTCTGCCAATAGCTCGCAGAGTACATTCGCATCTGGTTTGCGACGCAGAGCATTGCGTACGGTGGTCATCAAATCGGAGACCGCGGTGTCATTTGCTACGAGTTCCCTAAGGCGTGCCAGAGCGGCGGAAACCTTGTCACGGAGTACAGTGAACTCCAGAACTCGATCAGCGTGCCTCTGGGCTTCCTGGATGAACTCAGGGTGCCGTTCAGACAAGGGCATCAAGGAGAGCCCAGTTGCGGTGACCACCCTGCCCTGTCGATCCCGGCGCGCCCATCGCTTACCGTTTGCGCTCATTACGCGGCGGATAAGTCCAAGCTCAACCAGCGTCGAGATATGACGCTCAACTGTCTGCACGCTGACATGCGTCCGTTTGGCGATCGCCGCGTTGGAAGCGAAGCAGATGTGATGATCATCTTGGTCCGCAGTAATCTGATCACCGCCCACAAAAGAAATCATGGCTCTCAGGACATTGAGAGTTGTGGATTTCAACCCAAGAGGTTCTCTGGCCTCTTCAACGGCGCGAAGAAGTATCCATTTTTTGGGTGTACTACTCCCCTGCCCTGCCGTCCCCGACAAGGTTGCTCCATTTGGAGCCAATGCTGCTACTGTTTTCATGATTATCTATCGGCAGACAAAAATTACCCGTTCGCTCAAGAGCGTTTTTTCTTGTGTGGCGATTCGGGTGCTGCTAGATTCTAGGTGTCTAATCTAAGAATTGCGCTTTGCGCAGCAGCCCTCGAAGCTCCGGTTTCGGGGGTTTTGTTTGTTTGCCTTCCTCCTTTCTGCTCGTCCTCAGTTCTTTTTCTCGGCGTTTACAGCTGTAAACTCAGCGTGTGAGCGCTTGATGATTTCAGCCATGTTTTTGTCCAACCAGCTAGCGAAGTCAGCGTTAGCTCCGGTCCTTTTGACCGAAACAGTTAGTGATCCGTTGGTGGATCTGATTGTAACTCCTTCAATTGGGCTGACTTCGGCTGCACCTTCTCTTTGTCGTGCACCACGTTTGGCAGCTGCTTTTAGGAGCATTTCCAGCCGATCATCTGACGACATTGATGGCGGATGTGTCGCAAATTTTTGGAGCGGCCAGCGACAGCGACTTATCAGACAAACTTATCCTACGATCTCTGCAAATAGCCGGAAGCCAGATGTCGTAGTGCTGGGGAATTGCTGTTTTCGGATCATGTTGGCGACCTCGATGCCGTCCAAAGTAGCTGATGCGGATCTGAACGATTTGAACCCACACATGTGCCGTACGCGACGCTTGATAAATCGATGATCCCGTTCGATCAGGTTATTCAGATACTTGGACCTGACCGTTTGGATTTTGGCTAGGCAGCCGAACCGCTTCAGGATCCTGTTCACCTCTCGAATGCCCGCCGCGTTGGCGCCGCTTTTGTCGATGACGATCTTGCTCGGGATTCCATTCGTCGATAGCGCTTTGCCAAAGAACCTTGCTGCTGCTGGACGGTTCCTGCGCTCAGACAGCATGAAATCAAGAGTATTCCCAGCTTTGTCGACGGCCCGATAGAGGTACACCCAATTGCCGCGAACACGAATATAGGTCTCGTCCATGCGCCATGAACTCAGTGTTGGACGCTTCTTTGATTGCGCACGAGCAGCGACGATCGGCGAGTATTTCACAACCCACCTATTCAATGTGGCATGATCAACTCGCACACCGCGCTCAGCCATGATCTCTTCCAAGTCACGATAGGACACCGTGTACCGCAGATAGAAGTAAACAGCGTACAAAACTGCATCCTTAGGGAAATGACAGCCCTT
>NZ_JBNAFO010000026.1:0-16060 GCF_049800715.1 Ruegeria profundi | reverse complement strand
CACCGAATCGCACTCCACTTTACTCTCTTCACGTTGAGTTGGGTGGAAAGATGGTTGATTTTGCGGGCTGGGAGATGCCTGTTCAGTATCCGTTGGGGATTATGGGGGAGCACAAGCAGTGTCGTGAGAAGGCGGCGGTGTTTGATGTGAGCCATATGGGTCAGGTGATCCTGCGCGGTGAGAATGTGGGCGAGAAGCTTGAGGCGCTTTGCCCGCAGGCCTATGCAACGCTGAAGGAAGGCAAGGCGCGGTACGGGTTCTTTACGAATGAAGACGGCGGGATCATGGATGACCTGATCGTGTCGAACGCGGGGGATCACTATTTTGTGGTGGTGAACGCGGCGCTGCGCCATCAGGACATTCCGCATATGCGCGAGCACCTCGAAGGCGTCGAAGTGACCGAGATATTCGACCGCGCGCTGGTCGCCGTGCAAGGCCCCGCAGCGGAGAACGTTGTGGGTGAGCTTTGCCCGCCCGCCCGCGATCTGAAGTTCATGGAAACCACCGTGGCCGATATCAACGGCGTCGAATGCCGTATCTCGCGCCTGGGCTATACCGGTGAGGACGGGTACGAGATCTCGATCCCAGAGGACAAGGCGATTGAGATCACCCGCGCCTTCCTGGCGCATGAGGATTGTGAAGCGGCCGGTCTGGGCGCGCGCGACAGCCTGCGGCTGGAGGCCGGGCTGTGCCTTTATGGCAATGACATCGACCAGAGCACCTCGCCGATCGAAGCCTCGCTGAGCTGGGCGATCCAGAAGCGCCGCAAGGAAGAGGGCGGGTTCCCGGGGGCCGAGCGCATCCAGAGAGAACTGGCCGAGGGCGCATCCCGCAAGCTGGTGGGCATCAAGCCCGAGGGCCGCGCGCCTGCGCGTCAGGGTGTTGAGATCCAGTGTGCGGAAGGCAATACGATTGGCCAGATCACCTCGGGCGGGTTTGGCCCGACGGTCGGTGGCCCCGTTGCGATGGGCTATGTGTCCGCAGGCCATGGTGAGCCGGGCGAGACCGTCAATCTGATCATTCGGGGCAAGCCACAACCGGCCGAGATCGTGGCGCTGCCCTTCGTCACCCAGAATTACAAGCGTTGAAGTCAGGAGAGAGACAAGATGGCAACCTATTATTCCGAAGAGCACGAGTGGATCGACGTGAATGGCGACACAGCCACTCTGGGCATCACCAAACATGCCGCCGAGCAGCTGGGCGATGTGGTCTTCGTGGAACAGCAGGAAGTGGGTGATGAGTTTGAGAAAGACGGCGAGATCGGTGTGATCGAATCCGTCAAGGCGGCCTCGGAACTCTATGCCCCGGTTGATGGCGAGATCGTCGAGGTCAACGAGGCGCTGGCCGACAATCCTGGCGCGCTGAACGAAGACCCCGAAGGTGAGGCATGGATCTACAAGATCAAGATCACCGACGCGTCGCAGCTGGAAGATCTGATGGATGAGGCCGGCTACAAGGACTTCATCGGCTGATCCAGACCGGAGCCCTGAATGGGGCTCCGCCCGTTCGGGCCGGACCGGCTCGTGATGATGTATCGGGGGCCTGCGTGGTCTCCGCCCGACCTGACTTATTCATAGGAGCGCTGCAATGGCTTTCAAACTGACTGACTACGAAGCCTATGACTTTGCCAATCGCCGCCATATCGGTCCCAGCCCGACCGAGATGCGCGACATGCTCAAGGTGATCGGCTTCAAGACGCTGGACCAACTGATCGACGCCACCGTCCCGCCGGCGATCCGCCAGAAAGAGCCGCTGGACTGGGGTCCGGCAATGACCGAGCGCGATGCGCTGTTCTACATGAAAGAGGTGGCGAGTAAGAACAAGGTTCTGACCTCGCTGATCGGTCAGGGCTATTACGGCACCACCACGCCCGCGCCGATCCTGCGCAACATCCTGGAAAACCCGGCCTGGTACACCGCCTACACGCCCTATCAGCCCGAGATCAGCCAGGGCCGTCTTGAGGCGCTGCTGAACTTCCAGACCATGGTCAGCGACCTGACCGGGCTGGATGTGGCCAACGCCTCGCTGCTGGACGAAGCCACTGCTGCGGCCGAAGCCATGGCGATGGCCAAGCGCGGCGGTCGGTCCAAGGCCAACAACGCGGCGTTCTTTGTCGACAAGAACTGCCACCCGCAGACCATCGCGGTGATCAAAACCCGCGCTGAGCCCCTGGGCATCGACGTGCAGGTGGCCGATCCCGATACGCTGGATGCCGGTGCTGTCTTTGGCGCGATCTTCCAATACCCCGGCACCCACGGCCATGTGCGCGACTTCACCAAGGAAATCGCAGCGCTGCATGAGCACAAAGCCATCGCCATCGTCGCTGCCGACATCCTGTCGCTGGCCCTGCTGAAGTCACCGGGTGAGATGGGCGCGGATATTGCCATCGGCTCGACCCAGCGCTTTGGCGTGCCGATGGGCTATGGCGGCCCGCACGCCGCTTACATGGCGACCACCGACAAGCTGAAGCGGTCCATGCCGGGCCGGATCATCGGCGTCAGCATCGACAGCCGCGGCAACAAAGCGTATCGCCTCGCCCTGCAAACCCGCGAGCAACATATTCGCCGCGAGAAAGCGAACTCGAACGTCTGTACTGCGCAGGCGCTGCTGGCGGTGATTGCCTCGATGTATGCGGTCTATCACGGCCCCGACGGCATCAAGGCCATCGCGCAATCGGTACACCGCAAGACCTCGCGCCTGGCCGCCGGTCTGGAAGAGGCGGGCTTCTCGGTCGAGCCCGAAGTGTTCTTCGACACCATCACCGTTGAGGTCGGCCACCTGCAGAAGACCGTCATGGAGGCCGCCGTCGCCCGGGGCGTCAACCTGCGCAAGGTCGGCGAGACCAAGGTTGGCATCAGCCTGGACGAACAGACCCGGCCCGAGACCATTGAAGCCGTCTGGGGGGCCTTTGGCATCGACAAGACAGACGACAGCTCGAACAAGCAGTACCGCCTGCCGGACTACGCGCTGCGCGAGACGCCGTATCTGACCCACGAGATCTTCCACAAGAACCGGGCCGAGGCCGAGATGACCCGCTATATGCGCCGTCTGGCCGACCGCGACCTGGCGCTGGACCGGGCAATGATCCCGCTGGGCTCGTGCACCATGAAGCTGAACGCCACGATCGAGATGATCCCGGTCACCTGGCCCGAGTTCGGCAATCTGCACCCGTTCTGCCCCGAAGATCAGGCGCAGGGCTATCATGAGATGATTGCCGATCTGAACGACAAGCTGTGCCAGATCACCGGCTATGACGCGATCAGCCAGCAGCCCAACTCGGGCGCGCAGGGCGAGTACGCAGGCCTGCTGACCATCCGCAATTATCACTTCGCCCGCGGCGAAGGGCACCGCAATGTCTGCCTGATTCCGACCTCGGCGCATGGCACCAACCCGGCCTCGGCGCAGATGGTGGGCTGGCAGGTGGTGCCGGTGCAGGCGGATGAGAATGGCAACATTGATCTGAACGACTTCCGCGCCAAGGCCGAGAAGCATTCCGATCATCTGGCCGGTTGCATGATCACCTACCCCTCGACCCATGGCGTGTTCGAGACCACCGTGCAGGAGGTCTGCCAGATCACCCATGACCATGGCGGTCAGGTCTATATCGACGGCGCCAACATGAACGCCATGGTGGGCCTGTCGCGTCCCGGTGACATTGGCGGCGATGTCAGCCACCTGAACCTGCACAAGACCTTCTGCATCCCGCATGGCGGCGGCGGCCCCGGCATGGGTCCGATCGGCGTCAAGGCCCACCTTGAAGAACATCTGCCCGGCCACCCGGAATACGGCACCGCTGTGGGTCCGGTCTCGGCGGCGCCCTTCGGCTCGCCCTCGATCCTGCCGGTCAGCTGGGCCTATGTGCTGCTGATGGGTGGCGCGGGTCTGACGCAGGCGACCAAAGTGGCGATCCTGAACGCCAACTATATCGCGGCGCGTCTGAAGGATGCCTATCCGATCCTCTACACCTCCGAGACCGGTCGTGTGGCGCATGAATGCATCCTCGACACGCGTCCGCTGGACGAGGCAGCGCATGTCACCGTGGATGACGTCGCCAAACGTCTGGTCGACAGCGGCTTCCACGCGCCGACCATGTCCTGGCCGGTGGCGGGCACCCTGATGGTGGAGCCCACCGAGTCCGAACCCAAGGACGAGCTGGACCGCTTCTGCGACGCCATGCTCTCGATCCGGGCCGAGGCGCAGGACATCATCGACGGCAAGATCGACGCGGAGAACAACCCGCTGAAAAACGCCCCCCACACGGTGCGCGATCTGGTCGGCGACTGGGACCGCCCCTACACCCGCGAACAGGCCTGCTTCCCTCCGGGCTCCATGGGCGTCGACAAATACTGGTCCCCCGTCAACCGCGTCGACAACGCATACGGAGACCGAAACCTCGTCTGCACATGCCCACCAATGGAAGCTTACGAAGAAGCCGCAGAATAAAACTAAAAGACCCCGCCGAAAGGCGGGGGTTATCGAAGGGAACAATGTTTCTCTCACCTGACCCAATCAAACCAATTGGTGGTTCTGATGAAGCATTATGTCATACAAAATTGTCACGCAGGTGCAGCTCAAATCGCCAACGTGGCAAAAGAACGCCCTAATCACATCGAAGTCATTCTGCGCTGCCAAGAGGATAGGGCATCAGCAGAATTGGTAGTGGAGTTTTTCCATGCGTTGAACACATTGATCGCTAAAAAAGCCTATGTGGTGACAGCACGTGTTGTTGCTACCGACAAAGTTGGCGGACCACTTGATTGGGCTGGGCGGACTGCGGTGTTCTGGGGCGACTTGGAGAGTGCATGGTGCCCGGCAGGAGACCAAAAGCTTTGGGTTTCGCAAGTGATGAATCTGTCACCCAGAGTGATTTTGGTCGGCGGCGCCGTGATGTTGCTGGCGCAGATGGCAGGTTCTGAACCAAGAGCGGCTGCAGTGCATGCCACTTTTGAAGCGGCTGCTTTCGAACAGGGAATTGTCAGCTGCGGGGCATCAACTTGCCTGGCGACAGATGGTCGATTGCACAGCGCCAATACCCGCATCAGTGCTCTGGGATTACTTTCGGAGCTCGTTTCGGATGATCACGGTCAACATATTGCTGATGCGCTACGCAGATATGTCGGATTGAGCGAGCCCGGGAAGAAAACCGAGAGTCAAATTGCCAATCGGCTCATTGGCGAGGCCAAAGGGGACGAGGTGGTCATTCATACGCTGGCGATCATGATGACGCATATCGAAGACCCGTTGAGCATTTCAGAACTTGCCGCGAAAGTTGGTACATCTGTCCGGCAGCTTCAGAGAAGATATCTCAGCAAAACAAATGCGAAGCTTCTGGACACTTACAAGGAGTTGCGTTTGGAGAGGGTTGGGATCTTGCTCAAATACACGGACATGCCCTTTGCAGAAGTTGCCGCCGCGACTGGGTTTTCGTCTCGTTCCGCCATGTCCCGGAGCTTCTTCAAACACTGCAAATCTACTCCTGAAGAGAGCCGGAAGCGGCGGTATCTTGGGTGTGAATAGAACAAGAGATCTCAATCCGGATAAGTTCCTCGATATGCGAAAGCAACTTATAGCGAACAGTCTGGCCAAAATACGTGGGCGTGGACGCCTGATTGGCTGTGCCAAAAGTAGCGCGAAAACCAAGTTGCACGACATGTGTAACAGCTGACGTTATCCGGTGAACCTTGTTTTGACCGCCGGGGCGGTCCGCGACGACTTCGTCGCGCGGGACTTGCTTAGCAGCCTCCCAGATTTTGACTGGCTGATTGGAGATTGTTGCGGAGACGCTGACCGGCATCTGAGATGCGTCGAAAGACAAAGGAACACGCGCCTATCTCGCAGGTCGAAAGCGATGTAAGAAAGCTATCAAATACGACAAAGGTCACTACAAAGGGCGTAACCGGATCGAAATCAAGCTCGGTAGCCTCAAGGATTTGCGGCGTGCCGCAATCCGCTACAACAGATGTTCGAGGATATTTCTGCCCGCCATAGAACTTGGTTGGGGGTCACGCTTTGCGATAGATGAAGTCTCTTTCAGGATTGGCTGACATGGCGTCCAAAACGTCTTTGACCCGGCTATTCAGCGGTGACTTTTTGCAAACGGGATCGGTGGCTTCGGCATCCTGCGCAAAGGCCATCGCCTGACAACGACAACCTCCGAAGTCGATTTCTTTCCTCTCGCAGCTTTGGCAGGGTTCGGGCAACCAATCGGTTCCCCGATAGGCGTTGAAGGCGCTGCTGTGGTGCCAGATATCCGATAAGGGTCTATCGCGCACCGACTCGAATTCCAGATGGGTGATGGTCTGTGCCGCATGGCAAGGCAAGACGGTGCCGTTGGGCGTGATGTTCAGGCCTGTGGATCCCCAGCCACCCATACAGGCCTTGGGAAAGTCCGAGTAGTAATCAGGCGGCACGAAGTCGATGGCCAGAACGCCGCGCAAATCCTTACTGGCGCGGGCAACGGTGTCTTTCACGGCCCGGGTCTGCTCAAGTGTCGGCAGCAGTGCGGCGCGGTTCGGCAGAGCCCAGCCATGGAATTGCACACAAGCGACCTCGAGCCTGCGGGCGCCCAGTTCGACGGCCATTTCGATCGTGCGATCCAGATCATCAAGATTGTGGCGATGCATGACCGCGTTCAGGGTCAGCGGGATACCCCTGTCACCGATCTCTTTAGCGATGACCATCTTTCGGTCAAAGCCGCCGCGATAGCCCCCAATGCGATCGGCCAGAGCTGCATTCGTTCCCTGCAAAGACAGTTGGATGTGGTCCAGCCCTGCCTCCTCGAGTCGATCCAGCCGTTTGGGGGTCAGCCCGATGCCAGAGGTGATCAGGTTGGTGTAAAGCCCGATACGGGCGGCCTGCGCGGTCAGGTCTTCGAGATCGCGGCGCGAGGCGGGTTCACCCCCCGACAGGTGCAATTGCAGGACGCCCATGTCGAAGGCCTGTTGGAATACATCCGCCCAGGTCTGCGTGTCGAGTTCCGTTTCCTTGCGCTCAAGCTCCACAGGGTTGCTGCAATAAGGGCAGCTGAGCGGGCAGCGGTGAGTAAGCTCTGCCAAAAGCGCGATGGGGGCAGGGGCGGTCATGTCTGCACCAACACATATAGGCGGCTGCGAAGGGCCTGCAGGAAGTGTTGAACATCGGTCTCGACCTGATCGGCAGGGGCGCCGTAAGTGGTGGCAAGATCGGTGACGATCTGGCTAAACGAGATCTTACCATCGACTCGTGACAGGATGGCGACACCAATATCGTCTAGCTCAATCACCTTTTCCGGGGCCTGCAGGACCATGCGGTCGCGCACTGTGTCGCGCTGAACTCGCACGCCGCGAGGCAGATAGGGGCGATCGGACTGCCGCAGCTCAAGCGTCATAACAGGCCTTCCCCCGGTTTCCACGCACCGGGCGGGATCAGGCCTGGTTCCACATATCCCGACCAGAGCGCATCGAGCTGCGCCCACAGCACGTTGGTTTTGAAGATCAGCGCTTCGCAGGCCATGTCCTCTTTTTCCTCTGTGTCCGCATTGTCCAAAACCCAGTTCAGGCCGAATGCCACGTCCTTAGGGGCTTGGGTCAGGCGTTTTTGGAAATAGGAGAGGCTGTCGGAATTGGCGAAGTCATAGTGCTGCAACAGGCCCTCAATCCGCTGTTCGTGGATTTTGGGGGCAAACAGCTCGGTCAGAGAAGACGCGACCGCCTGCAGCAGGGGCTTTTCACGCACGTAATGCACATAGGCGTCGACGGCGAATTGGGTTGCGGGCAGGATACCGCGGCCCGAGGCGACATAGTCGGGATCAAGCCCCACGGCCTCGGCCAATTTCAGCCAGCGCCGGATACCGCCGCCCTCGGTCACGCCGCCATCGTGGTCTTCGATGCGGGATCGCCACTCGCGCCGGATATCGGGATCAGTGCAGCGCGACATGAAGGCGGCATCCTTCATCGGAATCGCTGCCTGATAGGCCCAGCGATTGATCACCCAGGCGCGCACCTGATCGGGGGTGCATTCCCCGCTGTGCAGCCGGTGATGAAACGGGTGTTTGTCGTGATAACGCTCAGCCCCGATCTGACGCAGGCGGGCCTCAAGAGTGTCGCGGCTCATATCGTGATCTCCTGCCCGTCATAGGCGATGGTCCAGCCTGCGGTTTCCACAAAGGCGCGTTCCGGGCTGTCGGGTTGCAGAACCGGGTTGGTGTTGTTGATGTGGATGAAGGTTTTCGCCGCGCGGATCTCTTGCAGTCGGGCGATTGACCCCTCGGGCCCGCTGATCGAGATATGCCCCATCCGCTGCCCCGTTTTCACTCCGGTTCCGGTGCGGATCATCTCATCATCGTCCCAAAGCGTGCCATCAAAGAACAGCTGATCGGCGTCTGCAATTCGAGCCAACAGGTCATCGGTCACCTGCGCGCAGCCGGGGATGTAGTAGGCGGTCTTATCGGCGGTGGTCAGCCGGACACCTACGGTCTGTTCGCCTAGCAGATCGGTTTGGACGCTGTCGCCCTCCATGAAGAGAGGTACCTTGCCGGGCACCGCAAAGAGCTGCGCCTGCAGCCCCACTTGAAGGGGGAATTCATCGTCAAGGGCAATCTGGCGGCGTTCGACCTTCTCGCGGTTGACCGCGTCGAAAATCCGGTTCTGGGACAGCACGTCCAGAATATCGCCCGTGGCAAACAGGGTGAACGGGGTCTGTTCACGCAGGCTGAGCAACCCGGCGATATGGTCGATATCCCCGTTGGTCAGCAGGACCGAGGCCACAGGCGTGTCGCGCAGCGCGCGGGGGTGCATTTTGGGGCTGTCCAGCATTTGCTGGCGAATATCGGGCGAAGCGTTCAAGATGCTCCAACTCAGACCATCCGGGGACACCGCCAATGAGGATTGGCCGGAATGCGGGATTTTACCTTTACGGGCGTCCTCGCAATTCCGGCAACCGCAGTTCCATTGTGGCAAACCGCCACCTGCAGAAGCCCCAAGAACCAGGAAATGCACTTTGGGCCTCCGCTGCGTTTACGTGATCAGAACAGGTCGGGCTCGTACTCGCGGCCTTCGTCCTCGGACGGAGAATACATGTTGATCTCCATGCCGCAGTTCACTTCTTTCAGCTTCGGTGTGCTCCAGGTCATAGTGTCCTCCCGATGAATGACTGGCGTTGGTAAAAACCTACTACCGACACGATTTTCGGAAAATGCTCCTTTGGTCGTAGGGATGAGGTGTAGTGTTGAGGGGCGGGGGCGGCTGCGTCAACCGCCTTGGGGTCGTAGAGGCGGGACTTAGGACTTTCGTCGAATGTCATGGGCGCAGGCGGAAATATAGTCTCACGCTCATGCGCGCGATCCTGCTACTTGTGTTTTTGCTTTTCAGCGGCCTGTCGGTTCAGGCAGAGCCTCTGCCGCGTGAGCAGATCGAAACCTATATCCGCGCCCCGTTTTCGCTGGGCGATGCGCTGAACGATGACGGGGTCTACAGCCTGCTGAACTCGGGCGGCAGTGAGGCCGGATATGTGTTTGAATCCGAACCGTTGGCGCCCTTGCCGGGGTTTTCGGGCGCGCCGATCAACATGCTGGTGGTGCTTGACCTTGAGGGGCGCTTTCTGGACGTCCAACTGATCGAACACAATGAGCCGATCTTTGTCTCGGGTCTGGGTGAGGCCCCGTTTCACAAATTCTTTGAACAATATGGCGGGCTGTCGATTTCGGATTCGATTGTGGTGGGAACACCCTATGGCGATGCCGCGGCGGGTTCACAGCTTGTTTATCTGGATGGCGTCACCAAGGCGACGGCCAGCGTACGCATCGCCCACGAATCCGTCATGGGGGCCGCGCTGGCAGTGGCCCGCGAAAAGATGCAGGGGCTGGCCACCGCGCCGCCCGCCTTTCCCGACCCCGAGTATCAGGAGGACCTGACCTGGCAGGATCTTGTCGATCAGGGCATCGCCACGCGCAAGACCTACACCAACGCGCAGGTCGACGCCTTGTTCGCAGGCACCTTGTGGGAAGATGACGACCCCGAGGCGCAGGATTACCCGGATGAGCCTTACTTAGACATCTGGGTTGTCGATGTAGGGCCTACTTCCATTGCCCGCGCTGCGTTGGCCGAGGACAGTTTCGACGACCTCCAGAGCTTTCTGGAAATCTCGGACAATGATGAACCGATCCTGGTGATCGAAACCGCGCGCCACGGGTTGGTCAGCGAAGTTTTCGTGCGCAATACCGCGCCAGACTGGCTGTCGGCAGAACAGGACGGTTTTCCAGTCGCTCTGCGCGATGCCGATCTGTTTGTGGAGCTGGCCGATGGTCTGCCCGATGGCACGGCCATGATCTTGCGCACGGACCGTAGACTGGGATTTGACCCCTCGCGCGATTGGGTTCTGAAGGTGCTGGCCGTGCGGGAACACGGCATGTTCCAGCCCGAAACAGGCTCGGTCACGCTTGAGGTGCCCCATATCACGCCCGAACGGTTCTTTACCCGTCCGGTTCAGATCACGCCGGTCCCGCCATGGCTTGAAGCGCTGCGCAACCGTCAGGCCGATATGATCGTTCTTGGGATATTCCTGACAGGTCTCGTCGCCGCGCTCAGCTTTCGTATGAATGTACTAGCGGCCCAACCTTTGTTCACGCCACTCCGCTTGGGCGTGCTGGCCGTTGTCATCGGCTTTGTCGGATGGTGGGGGCAAGGGCAGCTGTCCATCGTCACCGTTCTTGGCACGCTCAGAGCAGCAGTCGAGGGCGGCAGTTTCGCATTCCTTCTGTATGACCCGTTTTCCCTGTTGATCTGGGTGGTGTCCATCGCCGGTTTCATCGCATGGGGCAGGGGGCTGTTCTGCGGTTGGCTTTGCCCCTTCGGAGCAATGCAGGAGTTCGCGCATCACCTCGGCAAAGCCCTGCGCCTGCCGCAAATTGAGCCGTCCGAGGCCTGGGACAGGCGTCTGAAATGGTTGAAATATGTCATCCTCGCGGGCCTTGTGGGCGTTGTTTTCGCCGCCCCCGATCAGGTGGACAAAGCTGCCGAGGTCGAGCCGTTCAAAACTGCGGTCACCACCTTCTTTGTACGCGAATGGTATTACGTGGCCTATGCGGCGGGATGGCTGTTCCTTGGAATGGTGCTGTTCAAGGGATTTTGCCGCTATGTCTGTCCGCTTGGCGCCTTCATGGCGATCGGAGGGCTGTTGCGCGGGCGCGATTGGATCGACCGGCGCGCGGAATGCGGCTCTCCCTGCCAGTTGTGTAAGGTCAAATGTAAATACGGGGCCATCGCAAAGAGCGGACGCATCCAATATGATGAGTGCTTTCAATGTCTTGACTGTGTGACGATCCATGACGATAGCACGAAATGCGTGCCTCTGATTGTCGCCGCTCGACGCCGAGCCAGAGAGGTTGCCGCCGAATGATAAACCGCCGCCGCTTCCTTGCAATTTCTGCCGCCGCATTGGCCACTCCGGCTGCGGCACAGCCCACAAAATGGCACGGCTACGCTTTGGGCGCAGAAGTCAGCCTAACCTTTGACGCGCCGCCGGAGGTTGCCGAACTCGCCATAATCCGCATCCGAGCCGAGCTTGAACGCTGTGAAGCATTGTTCAGCCTCTATCGCCCGAGTTCGGATTTGTCTCGGTTGAACCGTTTTGGCCGCCTGAAAGCGCCCGCGCCCGAAATGCTGGCGCTTCTGCGCGCCTGCGATAGCGCCTATCGGCAGACCGACGGGCGTTTTGATCCAACTGTTCAACCCTTGTGGCGGGCAGCGGCGCAGAATGGAGACCTCGATGCCGCGCGCAAAGCCCTTGGATGGGACCGGGTTCGGATTTCGCCCGATTGTATTGCGCTGGATGTCGGCCAGGCACTGACGCTGAATGGAATTGCACAGGGCTACGCCACGGATCTGGTCACAGAGGGGCTGCGTCAGGCGGGTTGGTACAACGTATTGGTCAATATCGGTGAGTACTACGCCGCAGGGCGCAATTGGACCCTTGGCGTCTCCGACCCTCAACACGGGATCGTTCAGACCCGGACACTCAAAGATCAAGCAATTGCCACCTCTAGTCCAGCTGCGTTGCGACTAGGTGGCGGTCAATTTCATGTTCTGAATCCAAAAACCATGCACCCACCCCAATGGTCAACGGTCAGCGTTCAGGCTGCAGACGCGACATCGGCAGATGCATTGTCAACGGCGCTTTGCCATGCAGATGAGGGTGAGATTCAAACCATCCTGGATCGGACACCCAAGAGCACCACTGTAATTTGTGTTCACCAGAATGGGTCTGTCCGGACCTTCCAATCATAGCAAAAGCCCCGGGGTTTTGCCCGGGGCTTTTGGGTTTGTTGTTTTTGTGGTTACACGCAGTCTTGGACGGCGCGTTTCGTCATCACCCCAACCAAATGCGCGCGGTAGGTTTTGCTGCCATGCAGGTCGGCGATCATGTTCATCGGGTTGACGCTCAGCCCCATCAATGCCTCGGCGCTGAAGGATTTGTTCAAGGCCTCTTCGGCCTCTGCCCACCGGAACACGCCGTCTTCGCTGGCGCCGGTCACGGCCACGCGGACACCATCCGCGAACCGCGCCACGTAGACACCGACCAATGCAAACCGGGACGCGGGCTGCAGGAACTTCTGATAGCTCGCCGCCTGCGGCACAGGGAACCGGACCGAGGTGATGATCTCACCCTCATCCAGCGCGGTGGCAAACATGCCCTGAAAGAAGTCGTCCGCCGCGATCTGCCGCGCGTTGGTCACGATGGTCGCGCCTGAGCCCAGCACACCCGCCGGATAACAGGCCGCCGGATCATTGTTGGCCACCGACCCGCCAATGGTGCCGCGGTTGCGCACCGCCGGGTCGCCGATCTGACCCGCCAAAGCCGCCAGCGCCGGATACGACCCCGCCGCCTCACGCGCCACCGTGGCATGGGGCGTCGCCCCGCCAATGACGACCGAGCCGTCATCCTCGACACAGACACCCTGCATCTCGGCAATCCCACCCATGCTGACCAGCACCGAAGGGGC
The DNA here is from genome assembly GCF_049800715.1 of Ruegeria profundi. Lineage (GTDB taxonomy): Bacteria > Pseudomonadota > Alphaproteobacteria > Rhodobacterales > Rhodobacteraceae > Ruegeria > Ruegeria profundi_A. Next base: position 3,084 of record NZ_JBNAFO010000026.1, on the reverse strand, counting down.
CGCCAGGCGCTGCTTCAGCGTCGGGATCAGCGTCTGACCCCCGCCCAATGGCTGCGCATCCTCGGCCCCCAACGCAGCAACCGCGTCGGCAATGCTCGAAGGCTTCTCAAACTCGAAACTGTACATTCCGCTTTTCCTTTCCGAAGAGCGCAGATCCGCTCTTCATCTGGCTAAAAATACCTCGGGGGTCCGGGGGCTGGCCCCCGGTCCGCCCTCTCAACTCAGCTGTTCATCGCCGCCCAGACGCGCGACGGGCTTACTGGCATGTCGATGTGATCCACCGCCTTGCCGCCCGAATTCATCGCATCCAGAACGGCATTGACCACAGCCGGCGGAGAGCCAATCGCCCCGGCCTCACCACAGCCCTTCACACCCAGCGGGTTATGCGTACAGGGCGTCTGGCTGGAATGATCCACGCCGTAGAAGGGCACATCATCGGCGCGCGGCATGGCGTAATCCATGAAGGACGCGCTCAACAGCTGGCCATTCTCATCATAGGCGCAGTTCTCCAGCAGAGCCTGGCCGATACCCTGGCCAATGCCGCCATGCACCTGACCATCCACGATCATCGGATTGACAATGTTGCCAAAGTCATCCGCCGCGGTGAAGGCCTCGATACTGACCTGACCGGTCTCGGGGTCGACCTCAACCTCGCAGGCATAAGCGCCCGAGGGGAAGGTGAAGTTGGCCGGGTCATAGAACGCGGTCTCCTCCAGCCCCGGCTCAACCTCCAGCGGGAAGTTATGCGGCACATAAGCTGTCAGGGTCACGTCGCCCCAGGCCACCGACTTGTCGGTGCCCGCGACGCTGAACTGACCGTCCTTCAGCTCAATATCGGCCTCAGACGCCTCCAGCAGGTGGGCTGCGATCTTCTTGGCCTTGTCGATCACCTTCTCGGTGGCCTTCACCATGGCCGAGCCACAGACCGCCAGAGAGCGCGAGCCATAGGTGCCCATGCCGAACGGGATTTTTGAGGTGTCGCCATGCACGATCTCGACCATCGATTCATCAATGCCGATCATGTCGGCCACAACCTGCGGGAAGGCGGTCTCATGCCCCTGCCCGTGGCTGTGCGCGCCAACCATGACGCTGATCGAGCCGGTGGCATTCACCCGCACGGTCGCCGCGTCATAAAGACCCGCTCGGGCCCCCAGCATGCCAACGATGTTCGAGGGCGCAATGCCGCACGCTTCGATATAGCAGTTGATGCCCAGACCCCGCAGCTTGCCCTTGGCCTCGCTTGCCGCACGGCGCGCGGCAAAGCCTGCCAGATCAGCCGCAGCTTCCAGCTTGTCCATGGTCCCGTTGTAATCCCCAGTGTCATAGGTCAGAGCGACCGGCGTGTCATAGGGGAACTGGGTGATGAAGTTCTGACGGCGCAGGGCAATCGGATCGACTCCCAGCTCGCGCGCAGCTTTATCCACCACGCGTTCCAACTGGAACGTCGCCTCGGGCCGGCCCGCGCCGCGATAGGCATCCACCGGCACTGTGTTGGTGAACATCGCCTTCACATTCACCTGAATGACCGGCGTCTTGTAATTGCCCGCCATCAACGTGCCGTGCAGCCATGTGGGCACCGAGCTGGAGAAGGTCGACAGATACGCTCCAAGGTTCGCGTAGGTGTTGGTCCGCAACCCGATGAAGTTATTGTCTGCATCCAGCGCCAGTTCGATTTTGCTGACATGATCCCGGCCATGGGCGTCCGACATGAACGCCTCGGACCGGCTGGAGGTCCACTTGACCGGGCGGTTGCAGGCCTTGGCGGCGAAGGTACAGAACGCCTCTTCCGCATAGTGGAATATCTTGGTGCCAAAACCGCCGCCCACATCCGGGGCCACCACGCGGACCTTATGCTCGGGCAGGCCCAGCACAAAGGCGCACATCAGCAGGCGGATCACATGCGGGTTCTGCGACGTGGTATAGAGCGTGTACTCATCCGTGCCCCGCTTATACTCACCAACCGCCACGCGTGGTTCCATCGGGTTGGCGACCAGGCGGTTGTTGACCAGATCCAGCGTGGTCACATGGGCCGCATTGGCGAAGACCTCATTGACCTTTGCATCGTCAGTCTCGCCCAGCTGCCAGTCATAGCAGATGTTGTTCTTCAGATCGTCATGGACCAGCGTCGCGCCCTCTTGCGCTGCGGCCTTCATGTCGATCACGGCGGGCAGTTCCTCGATCTCGAGGTCAATCGCCTCGGCCGCGTCACGCGCCTGCTCCAGGCTGTCGGCCACGATGGCGGCGATGGGATCGCCCACATGGCGCACCTTGCCCTGGGCCAGAATGGGATGCGCAGGCTCCTGCATGGGCGCGCCGTGCTTGTCCGTCACCTCCCAGCCGCAGGGCATGCCGCCCACGCCTTCGAAATCCTTGCCGGTGAACACCTTGACCACGCCCGGCATGGCCTCGGCCGCCGAGGTATCAAGGCTGGTGATCCGGCCATGCGCGATATCCGAGCGCAGGAAATGAACATAGGCCTGTCCGGCCACGTTGATGTCGTCGGTGTAATTGCCTGCTCCGGTCAGAAAGCGCACGTCCTCGCGCCGCTTGGAACTGGCTCCGATGCCACTGTCTTTGGGCATTGCTTGTTCTCCTCCCTCGGGCCGCTTATTCGGCGGCGATGCTGCTGACGTCCTGGCCCGAAGCGGCCATGATCGCCTTGACGATGTTGTGATAGCCTGTGCAGCGGCACAGGTTGCCTTCCAGATACTTGCGAATCTCGGCCTCGGACGGGCGGGGATTGTCCTTCAGCAAGGCCGCCGCGCTCATCACCATGCCCGGTGTGCAGAAGCCGCATTGCAGCCCGTGGTGATCCTGAAACGCCTGCTGGATCGCATTGAGCGTCCCATCCTCGGCCGCCTGACCCTCGATCGTGCCGACCTCGGCACCGTCGGCCTCAACCGCCAGCATGTTGCACGACTTCACGGCCTCGCCGTTCACATGCACCACACAGGCCCCACATTGCGCCGTATCACAGCCAACATGCGTCCCCGTCAAAGACAAATGATCCCGCAAAAAACCAGACAATAACGTCCGACCCTCAACATCACCGCTCACAGACATGCCATTCACAGTCAGCGATAT
>NZ_JBNAFO010000025.1:2500-20132 GCF_049800715.1 Ruegeria profundi | reverse complement strand
AATGACTTTGAGACCGAGGCTTTGCCTGGCGCGCTACCGCAGGGCATGAACAGCCCGCAGCGCTGCAACTATGGCCTCTACGGCGAACAGCTCAGCGGCACGGCCTTCACCGCCAACCCACCCGAGCGGACGTGGTGCTATCGCATTCGCCCGTCAGTCAAGCATTCGCATCGCTATGAGAAAATCGACCTGCCCTATTGGAAATCCGCGCCTTGTATCGACCCGGATGTGATCAGCCTGGGCCAGTATCGCTGGGACCCGGTTCCGCATTCTGACGCCCCTTTGAGCTGGTTGACCGGAATGCGCACCATGACGACGGCGGGGGATGTGAACACGCAGGTCGGCATGGCCAGCCATGTCTATCTGGTCACCGACTCGATGGTGGATGACTATTTCTTCTCGGCCGATTCCGAGCTGCTGGTGGTACCGCAAGACGGCCGCCTGCGCTTTGTGACCGAGCTGGGGATCATAGATCTGGAGCCACAGGAAATCGCGATCCTGCCGCGCGGGTTGCTCTACCGTGTTGAAGTGCTGGAAGGTCCGGCACGCGGATTTGTCTGCGAGAATTACGGGCAGAAATTCGAACTGCCGGGCCGCGGACCGATCGGTGCCAATTGCATGGCCAATCCGCGCGATTTCAAAGCACCCGTCGCGGCGTTCGAGGACCGAGAGGTGCCCTCAACCGTGACGATCAAATGGTGCGGGCAATTCCACGTCACTCAGATCGGTCATAGCCCGCTGGACGTGGTGGCATGGCACGGCAACTATGCACCTTACAAATACGACCTGCGCACTTACTGCCCTGTCGGAGCGATCCTGTTCGACCACCCGGATCCGTCGATTTTCACCGTCCTGACAGCCCCATCGGGCCAGCCAGGCACGGCCAATATCGACTTCGTCCTGTTCCGCGAACGTTGGATGGTGGCCGAAGACACCTTCCGCCCGCCGTGGTACCACAAGAACATCATGTCCGAGCTGATGGGCAATATTTACGGCCAGTATGACGCCAAACCTCAGGGCTTTGTTCCCGGCGGCATGAGCCTACACAACATGATGATCCCGCATGGTCCGGATCGCGAAGCGTTCGAAAAAGCCTCAAACGCCAATCTGGGGCCGGACAAGCTGGACCACACGATGTCCTTCATGTTCGAAACCCGCTTTCCACAGCATCTGACTGCCTTCGCCGCAACCGAGGCCCCTTTGCAGGACGACTATATTGACTGCTGGGCCTCGCTTGAGAAAAAGTTCGATGGAACGCCGGTAAAGAAATAACCTGCCATGAGCTTTGATATCTGGATCACCTATGTCGCCACCGTCCTGCTGCTGATGAGCACTCCAGGACCAAGCCAGCTTCTGATGCTGTCGAACTCGGCCACCAACGGGCTGCGCCGGGGCGTGTTCACGGCTGCTGGTGATCTGACGGCGAACCTGTTGCAGATGTTGGCAGCGGGTCTCGGGCTTGCCGCGATTATTGCGGCCTCGGGCACCGCGCTCGCTGTGATCAAATGGCTGGGCGTCGCCTATCTGGTCTTTCTCGGCGTCAAAGCGATAATCAAAGCCAAACCTCAAGCAGCGCAAACCGCGCAGTTGGCTAGCCGCAAAACCTTGTGGATGCAGGGCTTCATCACCTCAGCCGCCAATCCCAAAGCAGTTGTTTTCTTTGCTGCTCTGTTTCCGCTGTTCATCGACGGCGCGCTGCCCTTCTGGCCGCAATTCGCGATCCTCTCGGCCACCTATCTGATCATGGACGGGTTGTTTCTGACCGCCTACGGAGCAAGCGCCAGTTGGTTAGCAACGCGGTTCAAAGGGTCTGCGCGGCTCTGGCTGGATCGCGCGGGTGGCGGGTTCATGATTCTGGCTGCCTTTCTGCTGGGGCTGAAGTCCCTGCGAGACGCTCAATAAACCAAACAAGGATCAAAAGATGCCTTTGCTGAAATCCTGGGTCGCCTCGGCCAATGACGCGACCCATCCATTTCCGTTGAACAACCTGCCCTACGGGGTGTTTGCCCTTGGCGACGATGAGCCCAGATGCGGCGTTGCCATTGGGGACATGATCCTCAATGTCACCGCAGCTGAGGCCGAAGGGCTCATCACCCTGACCGATGAGCCGCTGTTTGACCTACCCTTCTGGAACCCACTGATGGAGCAAGGTCCTGCCGTCTGGGCCGCCCTGCGCGACCGCCTGACGGCGCTTCTGTCCGAAGGCGCGGCGGAACGAGAGGCGGTGGAGCCCTTGCTGGTACCGCAAAGCGCGGTTGTCATGCACATGCCCTTCGCGGTCAGCGAATACACCGATTTCTACGCAGGTCGGCATCACGCCTTCAACGTCGGTTCGATGTTCCGGGACCCCGAGAACGCGCTGCCTCCGAACTGGCTGCACATTCCCATTGGGTATAATGGCCGGGCCTCCTCGGTCGTCGTATCCGGTACGGATATCCGCCGCCCGTGGGGTCAGCTGAAGTCGCCCGATCAGGACAAACCCACCTTCCTGCCCAGCCGCCGCTTCGACTTTGAGCTTGAGATGGGGGCAATCGTTGGCACGCCGTCCGACGGCCCGATCTCGGTGCAGCAGGCGGACGATCATATCTTCGGCTACGTTCTGCTGAACGACTGGTCCGCCCGGGATATTCAAGCGTGGGAGTATCAGCCCCTCGGGCCGTTCCAAGCCAAGGCCACGGCCACATCAATCAGCCCTTGGATCGTAACCAAACCGGCGCTGGAGCCGTTCCGCTGCGACACCCCCGAACGCGAATTCGAGTTACTGGATCACCTGAAGGATTGCGGCCCGATGCTCTATGACCTTTCGCTTGAGGTGACGCTGGCCCCCGAAGGACAGGCGGCGACCAAAATCACCCGTACGAACTACAGCGAAATGTACTACTCCGCCGCGCAACAACTGGCTCATCACGCCAGTTCGGGCTGCCCGATGAATACCGGTGATCTGCTGGGGTCCGGCACGATTTCCGGGCCGACGCGCGATACCCGAGGTTCGCTGCTGGAACTCAGCTGGGGCGGCAAATACCCCTTGAGCCTTGAAACCGGTGAGGCCCGCAGCTTCCTTGAGGACGGAGACACGCTCACGCTGTCCGGCTCTGCAAAGGGGGATGGCTATACAATCGGGTTCGGGACATGCCATGGCACTGTAATACCAGCGCTGGAAGACCCTCTCAAACCCTGAGCCATGCCGCACAGCACCTGTGTGCCGAGGTTGGTAGGATTGAGGGCCAAGACCGCCTAGGTTCATTGCATCCAAGCAATGAGGACCCCGATGTCTGAGATCTCCGGCTATCACGCCCATGTCTATTTCGACGCCGACACACAGGATTTAGCGCAACAAATCTGCGAAGAGGCGGCCCGCCTCTTCCCGGTGCAGATGGGACGCATGCACGCGCGCCCGGTTGGCCCGCATCCGAAGTGGAGCTGCCAGCTGGGCTTTGCCGCCGACGCGTTCGATCAGGTTATTCCGTGGTTGATGCTCAACCGGCAGGGCCTGACTATCTTCACCCATGCTGAAACCGGCGATCATCTAGCCGACCACCGCGATCACGCCTTGTGGATGGGAGAGCTTTTGGATCTGGACCTGTCGATTTTCGACAAGGCTTAGTCCAACGCCCGCGCCTGATCCCGCAGCACGAATTTCTGAACCTTGCCGGTGGATGTCTTGGGCAAAGTCCCGAACACCACGGTCTTGGGCGCTTTGAAATGGGCCATGTTGTCCCGGCAGAACGCAATCAGATCGGCTTCGGTCGCGCTGGCCTCTGGCTTTAGTTCAACGAAAGCGCAGGGGGTTTCACCCCATTTCTCATCCGGGCGGGCAACCACTGCGGCCTCCATAACGGCAGGGTGCTTATAGAGGACACCTTCAACCTCAACGGATGAGATATTCTCACCGCCCGAGATGATGATGTCCTTGGATCGGTCCTTCAGCGCGACATAGCCATCAGGGTACATCACCCCCAGATCGCCCGAGGCAAACCAACCGCCGTTGAACGCCTTTTCGGTGGCATCGGGGTTCTTGAGGTAGCCTTTCATTACCACATTGCCCTGCATGAAGATCTCTCCCATGGTTTCGCCATCGGCGGGCACAGGCTCCAGCGTTTCGGGATCGGCCACCATCAGGCCCGAGAGCGCCGAATAGCGCACGCCCTGACGCACCTTGAGGGCGGCCCGTTCGGCTGGGTCCTTCTGGTTCCATTCATCCTTCCATGCGCAGACGACTGAAGGGCCGTAGGTCTCTGTCAGGCCGTAGACATGGGTCACCTCGACGCCCATTCCCTCCATCGCTTCGATTACAGCGGCGGGTGGCGGGGCACCTGCGGTCATTACCTTGATTTGGTGGTCGAAATCTTTCAGGTGGTCAGGAGCATGTGCCAGCATGTTCAAAACGATGGGCGCGCCGCAGAAATGGGTGACTTTCTCCTCCCGGAAGGCGGCGTAGATCGGCTCGGCCCGAACCGCACGCAAGCAGACCGAGACCCCGGCATTCAGCGCCATGGCCCAGGGGAAACACCAGCCATTGCAGTGGAACATCGGCAGGGTCCACAAATAGACCGAGTGCTTAGGCATACCCCAATCCAGCAGATCGGACTGCGCGTTCAGGGCCGCGCCCCGGTGATGATAGACCACGCCTTTGGGGTTGCCGGTCGTGCCAGAGGTATAGTTTAGCGTAATCGCATCCCACTCATCCGCGGGCAGATACCAATCGAACTCCGGATCGCCTTCGTTCAGCAGGGCGTCATAGGTCAGGCTGCCAAGGCGTTCGCCACCATCAAAGCTAGGATCTTCGATATCGATCACCAGAAGGTCATGATCGACCTGCGGCAGCGCCTCTTTGACGACGGCGGAAAACTCGGGGTCGACCAACAGCACCTTGGCCTCGGCGTGGTTAAGGATGAAGGCGATGATCGGCGCGTCGAGGCGCGTGTTGATCGCGTTCAGAACAGCGCCGGCCATGGGAATACCGAAATGGGCCTCATAGAGCTCGGGGATGTTGGCGGCGATGATCGAGACGGTATCGCCCTTGCCCACCCCACGGGCCGTCAGGGCGCTGGCAAGACGGCGGCAGCGCTCATAGGTCTGCGCCCAGCTGTAGCGGCGGTCTCCATAGACGACGGACGGATAGCCGGGGTACACCGCCGCCGTCCGTTCAATGAAGCTGAGCGGGGATAGCGGCGTGTAATTCGCACGGTTCTTATCCAGATGACGCTCATACATATTGGCTGCTTGCATCCGCCAACCCTCCCAATTCGCGTGTGTCGCCACATGACCATAAACACAAGGCTGTGACCATCTTGTAGAAATACGACAACTGGCGGGGCTCTGGCGATACGCTATGATGACATCTGGCCCTATATTCGCGACCCCATTCGCGGTGATCTGGGCCATCGCAATTACTTGCTATCGTGGGACCGATCCCACAATCTGCACACCGCATCAGACTGAAAGGACATGTCATGGACGGCACGTTCAACGAAAACGATCTTTCCCGCGTGGTCGAGGCCGACCGCGCCCATATCTGGCACCACCTGATCCAGCATAAACCCTTTGAAACAAACGATCCCCGCATCATTGTCGAAGGCAAAGGCATGCGTGTCTGGGACCAGAAAGGCAAAGAGCATCTGGATGCGGTCTCTGGCGGCGTCTGGACGGTGAACGTCGGCTACGGCCGCGAATCCATCTGTAAGGCGGTCTATGACCAGCTTATGAAGCTCTGCTATTTTGCGAATTCGGCAGGGTCGATTCCCGGATCTATCTTCGCGGAAAAGCTGATCGAAAAGATGCCAGGCATGAGCCGGGTTTATTACACCAACTCGGGCTCCGAGGCGAACGAGAAAGCCTTCAAGATGATCCGTCAGATCGCGCATAAGCGCTATGGCGGCAAAAAGACCAAAATCCTGTATCGCGATCGCGACTATCACGGCTCGACTCTGGCTGCGATGTCAGCGGGTGGTCAGGATGAGCGCAACGCGCAATACGGCCCGTTTGCTCCGGATTTCGTACGCGTTCCCCATTGCATGGAATACCGCAAGCACGAACTGAACGGCGCGCCGGAGGAAAACTTTGGCGAGTGGGCCGCCGACCAGATCGAAGAGGTCATCCTGCGCGAAGGGCCTGACACCGTTGGCGCGCTGTGCCTAGAGCCGGTAACCGCAGGTGGCGGTGTGATCGAAGCACCCGAAGGCTACTGGCAGCGCGTTCAGGAGATCTGCAAGAAGTACGACGTGTTGCTGCATATTGATGAGGTCGTGTGCGGCGTCGGTCGGACAGGTACTTGGTTCGGCTACCAACAGTATGGCGTGAAGCCTGACTTTGTCACCATGGCCAAAGGCGTTGCCTCGGGTTATGCGGCCATCGCCTGTCTGGTTACCACCGAAGAGGTCTTTGACATGTTCAAAGACGATGCGGCGGATCCGATGAACTACTTCCGCGACATCTCGACCTTCGGGGGCTGCACCGCTGGTCCGGCGGCTGCGATCGAGAATATGCGCATCATCGAGGATGAGAACCTGCTGGGCAACTGCGTCGACATGGGCGATCGCATGATGGGTAACCTGCAAGCGCTGATGGAGAAGCATAAGGTCATCGGTGATGTACGCGGCAAAGGCCTGTTCCTAGGTGCTGAACTGGTTGCAGACCGCTCAACACGTGAACCGATGGACGAAAAGAAGGTACAGGCCGTTGTGGCAGACTGCATGGCGCAGGGTGTCATCATCGGCGCGACCAACCGCTCGCTGCCGGGTCGCAACAACACGCTGTGCTTCTCGCCTGCTCTGATCGCGACGGCGGATGATATCGACCAGATCACCGATGCGGTCGACGGCGCGCTGGGGCGTGTGTTCGGCTAGAGAATGAAAAACTGGAAACCGGGCGATCCAGCGCCGGTTTCCCTTCCTCTGAGCCGCAAGGCTTTTTGCGAACCAGACCATCAGACACACCTCTTGCTCTTGCGTATCAACCGGCGCAGACTTGCATGCAGAGGAGTGTACCATGACACCCAAAACCTCAGACACGGAACCGTCGGGCGATTTGGCATCGCCGCAAGGTGCAGCGCTCAAGGTCAACACAGTAAGCGCGCAGGATATCAAAGACTCGCTGAAGGCGGGCGTGGCGGACTTTCTGGCCTGCCCTGTCATGAGCGGGTTTTTCGGCCTGTTTTATGCCGTTTTTGGCCTTGTCTTTGCGTGGTGCCTGATCTGGCTCGGCAAGGTCTGGATGATTATTCCGGCCATTGTGGGCTTTCCACTTGTCGCGCCCTTTGCCGCTGCCGGGCTCTATGAAATGTCTCGACGATTGCAGAACGGGGAACAGTTCGGCTGGTCCGATATCCTGACGGTGATGGCCAATCAACGCAAACGCGAGATGGGCTGGATGGCGTTTGTCACCCTGTTCATTTTCTGGGTGTGGGTCTACCAGGTGCGCCTTTGGTTGGCGATCATCCTGCAAAATGCCTCCTTCTCGGACTTTGGCGGGTTTCTAAACACCGTCTTCTTCACGCCCGAGGGCTGGACCTTTCTGGCCATTGGCACCTGTATCGGCGCGGGCCTGTCGGCCGGGCTGTTTTCGGTCACCGTTGTCGCAATGCCGCTGCTTCTGGACCGAGAGACCAACTTCGTATCAGCCATGTTGACTTCGATCCGGGTCGTCACCGAGAACCCGGTGGTGATGCTGGGTTGGGCAGCAATCATCTCGGTAACCATGCTGCTCTCGCTGATCCCGGCATTTCTGGGACTGATTTTCACCCTGCCGATACTTGGCCACACCACGTGGCACCTATATCAGCGCGCCGTTCCTCCGGCCGAGGATTGAACGAGACCCTTGTGAGGGACAGGCCCATCCGAAACAAAAAGGGCCGCCCCAAATGGGACGGCCCTTTGTTCACTGTCTCTCTTTTCAGAGATCAGGCAGCCAGAGCGGCCTGAGCTTTGGCGACGATCGCACCGAACGCTTCCGGTTCGTGTACGGCCAGGTCAGCCAGAACTTTGCGGTCCACTTCGATACCGGCCAGGTTCAGGCCGTTGATGAAGCGGGAATATGTCAGAGCCTCGTCATGCGAACGGACAGCAGCGTTGATACGCTGGATCCACAGAGCGCGGAAATTGCGCTTGCGGTTCTTACGGTCGCGAGTTGCATACTGGTTGGCCTTGTCGACGGCCTGACGAGCAACTTTGAAGGTGCTCTTGCGGCGGCCATAGTAACCTTTGGCGGCCTTGATGACCTTCTTGTGACGGGCGTGAGTTACGGTTCCACCTTTAACGCGGGACATCTCTTAATCTCCTCTTAGCGGTCGTAGGGCATGTAGCCCTTGACGATCTTGGCGTCGGGGGCGGACAGGGTGGTGTTGCCACGGGCATCGCGGATGAATTTCTTGGTCCGCTTGATCATGCCGTGCCGTTTGCCGGCCTGGCCAGCAAGGACCTTACCGGTCGCAGTCACCTTGAAGCGCTTCTTGGCGCTCGACTTGGTCTTCATCTTAGGCATTTCCGTCTCCTTTCAGGGTTCGGTACAAAACGCGACTCGGCATGCCATCTCGGCCGGTCACGCGATCAGATGCGCCGTTTACGCAAGTTCGGTCATACTGGCAAGGGGGTTTGGCCCAGAATCTGCGCTTTTCGCAGTGGCCTTGGCACCGGGGCAGCACAGGGCCGCCCCGGTGAAGTGTTTAGTGGCTAAATTTGCGGATTTCGCCGCTCTTCAGACGTTCGGAGTAGGACGCCAGCTCCTGACGCACCACTTTCATCAGGAAGTAGAGCGCAAAGACGTTCACAACCGCCATCGCAAAGATCGCCGCATCCGAGAAATCGATGACCGGGCCAAGGTTGGCCGCCGCACCGATGACAACGAAGATGCAGAAGATGATCTTGAAGACCAACTCTTTGGTGTGGCCTTCGCCGAACAGATAGGTCCATGCCTTGAGGCCATAGTAGGACCAGCTGATCATGGTCGAGAAGGCAAACAGAACCACGGCAATCGCCAGAATGAACGGGAACCAGCTGAACGCGCTGCCGAAGGCCGCCGAGGTCAGGCTGACGCCGGTATTGCCGTCGACCGTTGCAATCGCATTGCCCGCTTCGTTCAGCATGTAGTTGCCGGTTGCCGGATCAACGATCAGCTGCTGGGTGATGATGATCACCAGCGCAGTCATGGTACAGATCACAACCGTGTCGATGAACGGCTCAAGCAGCGAGACGAAGCCCTCGGTGATCGGTTCTTTGGTCCGTACGGCTGAGTGCGCAATCGCCGCGGAACCCACGCCTGCTTCGTTCGAGAACGCCGCACGACGGAAGCCCTGGATCAGCGCACCGACCATACCGCCAGCAACGCCGAGACCGGTGAAAGCACCTGCGAAGATCTGACCAAAGGCCCACCCGATCTGGTCTGCATGCATCAGGATGATAACCAGCGCCGCCAGCACGTACATGACACCCATGAACGGCACGACTTTCTCGGTCACACGCGCGATGGATTTCAGGCCACCCACGATCACCGCAAAGACGATGCCCGCAAAGACCAAACCTGTGATCCAGCCTGGATAGTCTCCGATAATCCCAGCAATCTGCTGGTGCGCCTGATTGGCCTGGAACATGTTGCCCCCGCCCAATGCGCCAAGGATACAGAAGATCGAGAACAGCACGGCCAGGATTTTACCGCCCGGCAGGCCCAGTTCCGCAAAGCCCTTTGACATGTAATACATCGGGCCACCCGAAACGGTGCCGTCTTCATATTCATTTCGGTATTTCACACCCAAAGTACATTCGGTGAATTTCGACGCCATGCCCAGCAGGCCGGCGACGATCATCCAGAACGTGGCACCCGGTCCACCGATCCCGATGGCAACCGCCACACCGGCGATGTTCCCAAGACCAACGGTCCCCGACAAAGCGGTGGCAAGGGCCTGAAAATGGCTGACCTCACCCGCGTCATTGGGGTCGGAGTAATCGCCTTTAACCAAGCTGATCGAGTGTCCGAAGAATCGGAATTGCACAAAGGCAAAATAGAGCGAAAACACTGTGGCCGCGACGACCAGCCACCCCACGATCCATGGGAATCCAGTGCCCGGAAACGGCGCGAAGATAAAGCTAACGAAGGGGCCGGTAAAATCCGCGAAAGCCTGATTGATCTTCTCGTCCAGACCGGGCGCCTCTTGCGCGAAAGCGGGGCCAGACATCAGAGCCATGGTCGCACCAAGGCCCAGTTTTTGAAGCATATTCATCCTAATCCCTCCGCTCAGTTCACGACCGTGACAGGCACGTCGGCATGCATGACCAAGTTCTGAGTCGAGCTTCCAAACAGCCGTTTCTTGAACCCATCCGCCGAGGCGCGGCCGACGATGATCTGAGTGCCGCCGTTTTCGACCGTGATCGCGTTCAGCGTCTCGGCCACGTCGCCATGGCGCACGATGCCGTGCGCTTCGAACCCATCGGCCTTTAGCGCCTCAACCGTAGGGGTAATGATCCGCGAGGTGGCCAGTTCGACCTCTTCCTCGCGCCGCTTGTGCCGTTGGGCGTTTTCTTCCGGTGTTTGGAAAGTGAAAGGGGACCATTCGATGACATAAACAACCAGCATTTCGCATGAGCCAATCCGCCCAGCCAAATCCTTGGCAAAGGCGATAGCGCGCTCTCCGGTTTCTGTCCCGTCCAGTCCAATGACAATCTTTGTTGTCATGACGTTCCTCCATTTTTTTTCTGGTTTGACCGGGACCCGTGCCCCCGGTAGGGCGACCGGAACCTGGAACTATCTGAGATGATCGCCCTAAGGTTCAGTATCCGGCAAAATCACCAAAAAACAGAGGTATTTTTGCTGAATACAACCCTACGGGCATCTTCCCCTTGAAAACAAACAAGAAAAGCCGCCTAAAAATTAGGCGGCTTGAGAGTTCTCAATATGATCCTTCCTGAAATCCGGGCGAACTCATCCCGGATCGGTGTTGTAGATCAGCCGCTCATCACAAGGGGCAATACGCAGAATATTGGTAGTTCCGGGGACATTGAACGGAACGCCTGCGGTAACAACGATCTGATCGCTCTCGGCGGCGAAGCCCCCTGCGCGCGCGGCGCGGGCGGCATTGACCACGGCCCCTTTGAACCTCTCAAGCTCGGGCGTCATCACACAGTGACAACCCCAGCTCAGGCACAGACGGCGGGCGGTTCCCGTTGCTGGCGTCATGGCGATGATGGGGACGCCGGGACGTTCGCGCGCAGTCAACAGCGCTGTGGTGCCGCTTTGGGTAAAACAGCAGATCGCTTTGATGTCGGTCTTTTCCGCGATCTCACGCGCGGCTGCCACGATACCATCCGCGATGGTAGACCCTTTGGCAGTACGCGAGGCCGCGATGATCTGCGTGTAGGTCGGGTCGGCCTCGACCTCGATGGCGACCTTGTTCATGGTCTGCACGGCCTCGATCGGGTACGAACCGGCCGCAGATTCCGCGCTGAGCATGATGGCATCCGTGCCTTCGTAAATCGCGGTCGCAACATCCGAGACCTCGGCGCGAGTAGGCATTGGGCTTTCGATCATGCTCTCAAGCATCTGGGTCGCGACGATCACCGGCTTGGCCGCACCACGGCACTTACGGACCAGACGTTTCTGGATCGGGGGCACAGCCGAAACCGGCAGCTCAACCCCCAGATCGCCGCGCGCCACCATGATACCGTCCGACGCGTCGAGAATATCGTCAAACGCCTCAACCGCTGCGGGCTTTTCGATCTTCGACAGAATCGATGCTCGCCCATCCGCCAGCGCACGCGCCTCGAACACGTCCTTGGCCCGCTGCACAAAGCTGAGCGCCAGCCAATCCACGCCCAGTTGGCACACAAACTCCAGATCGTCGCGATCCTTGGCTGACAAGGCTGCCAGTGGCAGCAGCACATCAGGCACGTTCACACCCTTGCGGTTCGAAATCGTCCCTCCGACTTCGACAGTACAATTGGCGAAATCCTGACCGCAATCCTGCACGGTCAGACGGATCTTACCGTCATTGACCAGCAACCGCGCACCGGGTTCCAGCGCTGCAAAAATCTCAGGATGTGGTAGGCAGACACGGTTGATGTCTCCGGCCTCGGGGTCGAGGTCCAGCCGGAACGCGGCACCCTCGACCAGTTCTTCCGCATCATTGGCAAAAACCCCAACACGCAGCTTCGGGCCTTGAAGATCGGCCAGAATCGCGATCGGGCTGTCCAGATCCTTTTCCACCTGACGAATAATGCGATGCCGTTCACGGATCTCGTCATGGCTGCCATGGCTCATGTTCAGGCGAAAGACGTCGGCCCCGGCCTCATGCAAGGCCCGGATAGTGTCATAGTCATTGGACGCCGGTCCCAGCGTCGCCACGATTTTTACATTTCTAAGGCGTCGCACTGGTTTCGCTCTCCTCAATCCCACGGTGATGCGGCAATGTTACCGCAAACAGTATGTGGGTGGTTATTGCGCAATTCCCTTTTGGAAGCAACTGCCATACACCTGCCGCAAACTTGATGACAGGCAAATGACATACACTCCGTTTTTTATCCATGGCGAGGATCGCCCGTCCCGATGGCTGATCACCTGCGATCACGCGACCAACACCGTCCCCCCCGAAATCAACGGCGGGGATCTGGGATTGCCGCGCGAAGATATGGAACGCCACATCGCCTATGATGTCGGCGCCTACGAGGTCTCGAAACATCTGGGCGAGATCCTGAACGCGCCGGTCATCGCAGCCAATTTCTCGCGCCTTGTGATTGATCCAAACCGGGGTGAGGATGATCCGACCCTGCTGATGAAGCTCTATGACGGTTCGATCATTCCCGGCAATCGCCACGCTGATGCGACCGAGCGTGAACGGCGTTTGGACATGTGCTACCGCCCTTATCACGACGCGCTTGGGCGGCTGGCCGCCCTGCCCCATGCGGTGATTGTGTCGATGCACTCTTTCACCCGCCAACTCCGCGGTCGCGAACCACGCCCTTGGCATGTAGGCGTTCTGCACACCCCGGATGAGCGCTTCTCACGCCCTCTGATCAATCGCCTGATGGCCGAAGACGATCTGTGCGTCGGCGTGAATGAGCCTTATACTGGCGTTCTGCCCGGCGATGCCATCGACACGCATTGCACCTCACATGGTCGGCCAAACGCATTGATCGAGCTTCGCAATGATCTGATCGCGGATCACGCGGGACAGCGGGCCTGGGCAGAAAGGCTCGCCGTAATCCTACAGGATGCACTATCTGACAGCGGCCTTTGATCGCACGTTATTGTGACCTGCACCTTCAACCCCCACTTTGGAGACTGGGAAGGAGGCGACCATGACACAAGAGTTGCTGACAAGTTTTTTTGGCTGGATGGCGATACTGAACATCGCTGTTTTGCTGTTCACAACCGCTATGGTTGTGCTGCTACAGGACTGGATTGCAGGGGTTCATGCCAGAATGTTCCAAATGGAACGGCCTGATGTGAAGCGTGCCTATTTTCGGTATTTGGCCAACTACAAAATCCTCACGCTGATTTTCTGCGTCATTCCGTGGCTAGCCTTGAAACTGGCCTAACGCAGAGTCAGTTGAAAAGCCCTCTTCAGAGCGTTAATTCGGATACAAACCGCATCCACTTCTTCGGAGCCAGACCATGGACAAGCAAACCGAAATCGAACTTCAAGCCGCAGCATTCCGTCGGCTGCAAAAGCACTTGATGGAAGATCGCACGGACGTTCAGAATATCGACATGATGAATCTGGCAGGGTTCTGCCGCAACTGCCTGTCACGCTGGTATCAGGAAGCGGCCAACGACAAAGGCTTCGAGATGGGCAAAGACGAAGCCCGTCAGATCTTCTACGGCATGACCATGGACGAATGGAAAGCCAACTACCAGACCGAAGCCAGCCCCGACAAACAGGCCGCCTTTGAGGTCGCGTTTGAGGAAAATGTCACAAAAAAGGGCTGAAACCTTGACGCCAACAGGCCAATTACTCCGACTGATGACTAGTTCCCTTACGGCAGCACCCAAAAGCACACTGTGATTCATGCTCACATTTCTCGATTTTAGGTTGATGCTTAATAGCTAAAAAAGCCGTCTCCACTCCGCGTGCTTCCACAGTGCTTCCAGAGGGATTGGTACAAATAGAAACACCGCACTGAGGCGGCGCGTAAGCTGTTGTAATCTGACCCTAAAGCTGGTTGCGGGAGCAGGATTTGAACCTGCGACCTTCAGGTTATGAGCCTGACGAGCTACCGGGCTGCTCCATCCCGCGACACTTTGCGTTGGTCTACCGCCTATTCGGCTACTTGAGACCATTTGTTGGCCTACCGCTTACGCTACTTGAGGCCGTGTAGTGTTCTTCTGATCGTATTAGAGAGACTGTGGGCTTTTACTAGGTTTGGCGGTGACCTACTCTCCCGGGGCTTAAGCCCAAGTACCATTGGCGCGGCAGTGCTTAACTTCCGGGTTCGGGATGGGACCGGGTGTTTCACTTGCGCTATGACCACCAAACCGAGGAAAAGCCCATGTTGACTTTCTTGCTGTGCAAGAAAGCGACGAGGTGGCAGTTAGCGTATGTGCGTTGCCACTCGGTTGTGTTTTCAATCAACATCGCGGCTTGGCGCTACGACGTCATCCATTGTCAAGGTCGGTGTATGCTTTTGGTTTGATTTGTCTTTCTGTTACTGGATCAAATCAAGCCTATCGGGCGATTAGTACCGGTCAACTGAACGCATTACTGCGCTTACATCTCCGGCCTATTGACGTGGTGGTCTTCCACGGCCCTCAGGGAGACCTTGTTTTGAGGGGGGCTTCCCGCTTAGATGCCTTCAGCGGTTATCCTGTCCGATCATAGCTACCCAGCACTGCCGTTGGCACGACAACTGGTCCACCAGTGGATCGTTCACCCCGGTCCTCTCGTACTAGGGGCAACTCCTCTCAAGTCTCCTACACCCACGGCAGATAGGGACCGAACTGTCTCACGACGTTCTAAACCCAGCTCACGTACCTCTTTAAACGGCGAACAGCCGTACCCTTGGGACCTGCTCCAGCCCCAGGATGAGATGAGCCGACATCGAGGTGCCAAACACTGCCGTCGATATGGACTCTTGGGCAGTATCAGCCTGTTATCCCCGGCGTACCTTTTATCCGTTGAGCGATGGCCCTTCCACTCGGGACCACCGGATCACTATGGCCGTCTTTCGACTCTGCTCGACTTGTCAGTCTCGCAGTCAGGCTGGCTTCTGCCATTGCACTCAACGAGCGATTTCCGACCGCTCTGAGCCAACCTTCGCGCGCCTCCGTTACGCTTTAGGAGGCGACCGCCCCAGTCAAACTACCCGCCACGCAGGGTCCCGGGTCCGGATAACGGACCGCGGTTAGACATCAAGAGTGCGAAGGGTGGTATCTCAAGGGAGGCTCCACGGATACTTGCGTTTCCGCTTCAAAGCCTACCACCTATCCTGCACATCACAATCCTGATGCCAGTGCGAAGCTGTAGTAAAGGTGCACGGGGTCTTTCCGTCTAACCGCGGGAAGCCTGCATCTTGACAGGCAATTCAATTTCGCTGAGTCGATGTTGGAGACAGCGGGGAAGTCGTTACGCCATTCGTGCAGGTCGGAACTTACCCGACAAGGAATTTCGCTACCTTAGGACCGTTATAGTTACGGCCGCCGTTTACCTGGGCTTCAATTCAAGGCTCTCACCTCTCCTTTTAACCTTCAGGCACCGGGCAGGCGTCAGACCCTATACGTCGTCTTGCGACTTCGCAGAGCCCTGTGTTTTTAATAAACAGTCGCCACCCCCTGGTTTGTGCCCCCAGCCCCTAGTTGCCTAGGAACCGGGCCTCCTTCTCGCGAACTTACGGAGGTATTTTGCCGAGTTCCTTCAACATCGTTCTCTCAAGCGCCTTGGTATGCTCTACCAGTCCACCTGTGTCGGTTTAGGGTACGGTCTGATGGAGGGCTATTTCCAGGAACCACTCAGCAGCCCAATCAATCCGATAAGATTGAACTACACCTGTGATCCGTCACATCCTCCTGGCCTAGGAATATTAACCTAGTTCCCATCGCCTACGCCTTTCGGCCTCGGCTTAGGGGCCGGCTTACCCTGCTCAGATTAGCTTTAAGCAGGAACCCTTGGACTTTCGGCGAGAGTGTCTCTCACACTCTTTGTCGCTACTCATGTCATCATTCTCACTAGTGATCTCTCCACCGGATGGCTCACGCCCCGGCTTCATCGAAAGAACTCGATCCGTCATTACATCCAGGTGGATGCAAATACGGATGAGTTCTATGTCACACTACGCTCTGCTACCGATGCTTACGCATCCCTAGACTTCGGCTCATGGCTTGAGCCCCGTTACATCTTCGCCGCAGGACAACTTATTTAGACCAGTGAGCTGTTACGCTATCTTTAAAGGATGGCTGCTTCTAAGCCAACCTCCTGGTTGTTTTGGTCGTCCCACCTGCTTTCCCACTTAGCCATGAATTGGGGGCCTTAGTCGTAGGTCAGGGTTGTTTCCCTCTCCACTACGGACGTTAGCATCCGCAGTGTGTCTGCCATCTAGTACTCCCGGGTATTCGGAGTTTGGTTAGGATCAGTAAGCCTGTGGGGCCCCATTACCCATCCAGTGCTCTACCCCCCGGGGTATTCGGATGACGCTCTACCTAAATAGATTTCGCAGAGAACCAGCTATCTCCGAGTTTGATTGGCCTTTCACCCCTAGGCACAGCTCATCCCGATCCTTTTCAACGGATGTGGGTTCGGTCCTCCAGTAAGTGTTACCTTACCTTCAACCTGGCCATGCCTAGATCACTCGGTTTCGGGTCTGATCCCACGAACTCATGCGCCCTATTAAGACTCGCTTTCGCTACGCCTACACCTAACGGCTTAAGCTTGCTCGTGAGACCAAGTCGATGACCCATTATACAAAAGGTACGCCGTCAGATCTCGAGGATCCTCCGACTGATTGTAGGCGTTCGGTTTCAGGTACTGTTTCACTCCCCTCGTCGGGGTGCTTTTCACCTTTCCCTCACGGTACTGGTTCGCTATCGGTCAGCAAGGAGTACTTAGCCTTCGAAGGTGGTCCTCCGATCTTCAGACAGAATTTCACGTGTTCCGCCCTACTTAATACGTCCATCAAAGCTTCCTATACGGGGCTGTCACCCGCTATGGCCACGCTTCCCAACGTGTTCTAGTCACTTATCTGGCTCGGCTGGTCCCCGTTCGCTCGCCGCTACTAGGGGAGTATCAATTGATTTCCTTTCCTCCGGGTACTTAGATGTTTCAGTTCCCCGGGTTTGCTCTTAAAACCCTATGTATTCAGGTCTTAAGTACCTGTTTAAATCCGTTGTAATATTGCGGAGCAATTTACAACGAACTTTCAGGTGGGTTGCCCCATTCAGAGATCCATGGATCAAAGCTTATTCTCAGCTCCCCATGGCTTATCGCAGAGTATCACGTCTTTCATCGCCTCTTGCTGCCAAGGCATTCACCAAACGCCCTTCTCGCGCTTGATTTGATCCAGAAAGAGAAAGACACACGATATTTGTGCTACCGCCTATTCGGCTACTTGAGCACAAGTATGTCAATCGCGACCGCCCAGCTGGTAACTAAAGGCGATCTTTCTTCTGAACCAAAAGCATACTTTCCCGCCTTCCATCCTGGAACCCGCGCTGCCGATGT
>NZ_JBNAFO010000024.1:0-25208 GCF_049800715.1 Ruegeria profundi | reverse complement strand
TGTCTGACGTCAGCGCCAATGGGACAGTTTAGGTCGATTTGATAAGAGAGGGTTTCTGGCTCATCGTAACCGCCAAGGAGTGGAGATGAGAAAGAAACCCGGAACCAAGCAGAGCCACGGTGAGAAGGTCGTAAAGGACATTCGCCGTGCGACCCGCAAACAGTATTCCGCAGAAGAGAAGATCAGGATCGTGCTGGACGGCCTAAAAGGCGAGGACAGCATTGCAGAGCTGTGCCGTCGTGAGGTCATCGCGCAGAGCCTTTATTACAGCTGGTCCAAGGAATTTCTGGAGGCCGGCAAGAAACGTCTGGCAGGCGACACGGCCCGCGCGGCAACTTCCACCGAAGTGAAGGATCTGAGACGGGAAGCCCGTGATCTGAAGGAGGTGGTTGCCGAACAGGCTCTTGAACTGCGGTTGCTCAAAAAAAGCATGATCGCGGATGGGGACGACGACGCATGAGATATCCCGCATCCGAAAAACTGGAAGTCATCCGCTTGGTTGAGCAATCGCATCTGCCGACCAAGCGCACTTTGGAGAAGCTGGGCATTCCGAAGACCACCTTCTATCGCTGGTACGACCGATATCTCGTCGGCGGCCCCGAGGCGCTTGAAGATCGTAGACCCACGCCGTCACGGGTCTGGAACCGCATTCCCACGCCAGTGCGCGAGAAGATCAAGGATCTGGCTCTGAAGGAAAGTGAGCTTTCCCCGCGTGAATTGGCTGTTCGCTTCACTGACACAGAAAAGTACTTTGTGTCAGAGGCTTCGGTCTACCGCATCCTCAAGTCTTACGATCTGATCACCAGCCCAGCCTATGTGGTTTTGTCAGCCGCAGACGAGTTCCAGGACAAGACAACACGACCGAACCAACTCTGGCAGACCGATTTTACCTATCTCAAGGTGATCGGCTGGGGCTGGTTCTATCTCAGCACGATCCTGGACGATTACAGCCGCTACATCATCGCCTGGAAGCTTTGCACGACGATGAAGACCGAGGATGTGACCGACACACTGGACCTCGCCCTGCACGCCTCAGGCTGTGATCAGGCAACGGTGCTGCACAAGC
Source organism: Ruegeria profundi (assembly GCF_049800715.1). Lineage (GTDB taxonomy): Bacteria > Pseudomonadota > Alphaproteobacteria > Rhodobacterales > Rhodobacteraceae > Ruegeria > Ruegeria profundi_A. Next base: position 24,142 of record NZ_JBNAFO010000024.1, on the reverse strand, counting down.
CACGTCTGCTCAGCGACAACGGGTCCAGTTACATCTCTGGTGAGCTTGCCGAATGGCTGGAAGATCAGAAAATGGATCATGTTCGAGGGGCACCATACCATCCGCAAACTCAGGGAAAGATCGAGCGCTGGCACCAGACGCTCAAGAACCGCATCCTGTTGGAAAACTACTATCTGCCCGGTGATCTCACGCAGCAGATTGACGCCTTCGTCGAGCACTACAATCACCGGCGTTATCACGAGAGCCTGCAAAACCTCACGCCCGCTGATGTCTACTTCGGACGCGGGCAGACCATTCTAAAACAACGAGAAAGGATCAAACGAAAGACTATCGAAACCCGGCGCTTGCTTCACCGCAAAACCGCCGCATAATCAATCTAACCAGATGAGACAGATACTCTCTTAGATCACGCCGCCATCCGTCCCAAAACCCCTGACAACGGACACACGCCGCCATCCGTCCCAAAACCCCTGACAACGGACAGGCAAAAAGGCGAAATGGGCGCTCGTTTCGCTTTGCAAGGGTCAAAAAATTAGGGCCGAAGTGACCGAGCAAGACACCCACGGACGGACTGTTGCAAAGTGCTACCTTGAGGATGGCCGTGATCTATCCGCTGAAATGGTCAAACGTGGTTTGGCGATAGACTAGCCAAAATTCTCCGGTGGACAGTACCGGTCTATGGAAATGCCCGACGCTCGAAAAAAGCTGTGGCTGGCAAACACGCGGAAAAACGGACGAGAGAAAGTCAGTTGCGCAAATAGAAAATCAGTTGGCGCTTTGTGATCCCGTGAAACATCAATCAACCGATCTAGTTTAGAAATAACTGGCCAGAGGTTGCGAAATGTTCAACGATGATGTCCTTGCAAAGTGCCCAGAATGCGGCTCTTCCGATAGTACAATTTTGAATGAAGTTATTTCTTGCAGTGCATGTGGTTTTAGTGAGTTGCTTGTGCTTGATGATCAGGCACGTGAAGAAATACAAAACGAGATAGTAAACGCAATGAATATCGCAAGAGCGCGAGACGTTTTGCAGCGATGGAGTTTTGCCGGGTAGTCGGCTTCAGCCACTAGGCGGTGCGTTGTTTTATGAACGCGACCACGTCGAAGCGCCTCTCCTATAGGGAACCTAAGCGGCCCAGGTTTGAAAAAAACCAAAGGTTGCTCTGCGGGACCAAACTCCAATTCGCTGCCACGCGAAGCTCAAATGTCGGCACTACGCAGAAAGCGGACTTTGCAAAGTCTAGCTTGAGCCCAAAACGAACGCGCGCTGAATTCAAACGGAATTGACTTTCTCGGTTTTCAGAAAAAGGGGTTGTGAGTTTTCTGCTTTAACTCGGAGTATCCCAAAACATACCAAGGTGGGAGGATTTGTTATGAAAACAGCGGTAGTGACTGGTGCAGCGGGAGGGATGGGGCAAGCCATTTGTCGCCAACTGCGGGCAGATGGGTTCCACGTGTTTGGACTGGACCTCAACGAGGAGGGCCTAGGTGAAACGTCAACTGAGTTAGGTTCGGAATTCACGCCTATCTGCGTTGACTTAACGGATCCCATTGCTATCGCTCATACTTTTGATGGAATTAGGTCAGAGTATTGCGGTCTGGATGCTTTGGTAAACAACGCGGGCACCTGCTTCATGTCTGACTTCCCGCACATTCCGCCCGAGGAACTCGAAAAGCAGATGGCGATAAACTTTAACTCTGCATTCCACTGTTGCCAGCAGGCGGTTCAGTTGATGTTGGAACGCGAAGGCATCAAAAAGATTGTAAATATCTCATCGAATGGAGCTTACAATTTCGATGTGTTCGACCCTCCCCATTACCGGGCGTCAAAAGCGGCGATGGATACACTTACGAAAGACCTTGCCCGTCGATACGCGCAGGAAAAAATCTGTGTAAATTCTCTGGCACCTGCCATGACTGAGACACCGTTGTTCAATGTCTTAACCAAGGACGTCTTGGAGAAAGCCATTAATGCTATGCCGCATGGCCGCGCGATGCTGCCCGAGCAAATCGCCGCTTGGGTCGGTTTTCTAATTTCGCCGGCTGGTGATGTCTCCAGTGGGAATGTGATTGTCCTGAATCAAGGGCGCGACGTCAGATAACTCCTAGGCGCACCGTTGCCTTTATGGAAAATGGTCCATGGGGTGGGATCAGCTGTAGACTTCTGGTGCTTTTTTCAGAACAGGCCATTGCTTTGGACAATGCCCATAGATTACGAACGCATCTCGCTCGGATGCCAGACGCATCAACCTGTCTGCGCTGGCAATCGCTGCATCCTCGTCCCAAGACCCGGCAAACTTCTCGTCGATTTCTGCTGGTCGGGAAATCGCATCACTGGTTAGTAAAACCGTCCCCGACGGAAGATCGACCATTACCGCGATCTGGCCAGGCGCATGACCGGGTGCCATCAAAACGAAGATACCTGGTCCAATCTCTACGTCGTCATCAACAACCAGGTAATCCTGATCGGGCCATTCCAAAGGCCGCATATCGCCCCAGTACAACGGGCGGGGTAAGGCTCGCTCCGCGGAAGAGATAAGAATTGGACTGCTTGGAAAGTCGCCCAATGCACCGATATGGTCGATATGGGTGTGCGTACATATCTGTAGTGTAATGTTTGACGGAATAAGCCCAAGTTTTGCCAGCTGTGCGCGTGGAAGATTGTCTGGTTCGCACCTCAGAACCTCGCCAAACTCGAACAATCGATCTTCTTTGACTGCGGCGTCAGTGGCGGTGGCATATTTTTCGGGGAACCCGGTATCGATGAGTATTGCTTCTCCCAAATCTGTCCGGATCAGAAACCCGCAGATACCAATTATGCGGCCAGTGGAATGGACCTTGAACAGCCCGTAGTCCAAAACCGCAAGGTCAATCGGTCGCCCTTTGACAAATCCCTCTACTTGCACAGACTATCTCCCTGATTGACTACAAAGATTTTGAGTAGAGCATGAAAGTCAAGATACACACACTTTTTCAATATCTATTGGATACTCCGGAAGCGGATCCCGATGCGTTCGTCGGGTCTTCCTTGTCAGAGTCGCCGCGTTTGGGTGAGTTCATGGATGCGCTGGATCCAGCGCTGCCGTTGGATTGGAACCAAAAGAGTTTTCGGGGTCTGCCTACTTTACGACGACATGTCTTGGACCGCGCCGGCTTGTCTGATGTTTGCAAGCCAGACGACGTTCTGATCACCGCCGGCGCAGCAGAAGCCAATTATCTTGCATTCATGCAATTGGTCCAACCGGGCGAAGAAGTAGTAGCGGAACGCCCGGGTTGGCCACAAGCGGGCGTATTGGCAAAGGCAGTTGGCGCGACGCTAAAAGTTGTCGACCGTGAAGAGAGTGCTGGTTGGGTATTGCCGCTCGACAAAGTTGAGGCCGCAGTAACGGAACGCACTCGACTAATCTTTATAACCAACCCCAATAACCCCTCAGGGCAGTTGATGACACAAGCAGAGCTGGAAAGGCTTGTCCAAATCGCAGATCGTGTAGGTGCATGGCTAGTTGTTGACGAGGTTTACGCGGGATTGGAGTGGGACGGGTCCCGCGCGCCTTCGATTGCCGGTTTGTATTCTAGGGGTATCACGACTGGCAGCGTTTCCAAGGCACTGGGGCTCCAGGGGCTACGCACCGGCTGGATGATATGCCGTGATCCCGATCTAATTTGGGACGCTACTATTCTGCGGGAAAACTCGAGCGAAATTATGAATATTCTCGGCAAAGTCATTGCCGCAATCGCCTTGAGGCCCGACCGATACAATCAGGCTATAAAAGCTGCACGGGCAGCTGGGATGAAAACACTGGAACGCCTGGATAGGTTTGTTGCCGATCAACGCGGCCTCGATTGGGTCAAACCTCAGGCTGGATTGATTGGTTTGGCACGGCTCGATGGGATTGACGGCGACGTTTTCGCCAAACGCTTGCTCGCTGATCCCTATCGGACGTTTCTCTTACCGGGCTCGTCTTACGGGATGCAGAACCACATCCGACTGGGTGTGGGGGGAGGTGCTGCTGCCAACCTTGACCTTGGCCTAGAGCGCATGGGCGAACTGTTGGCGAACTGGTAGAGTTAAGACACTCATTTCGACTTCTCGGCCTGCAACGCCGGTCAAAAAGTGCTACCCGATCAAAGCTGACATTGAGCGTCTTGATTGTGCAAGTTCACCCGCCATGTGCTGACAGCTTTTCCGCTAGAATAGCGCTGGTTGCGCGCTAATTCGAAGATGGAATAACGGATTCATAACCAAGGTTCGAAATGACAGGTTGGACAACTGAAAACGTCCAAGACTATCCGCGACCACCTGCGCTGCGGGCTGTACCCCATCGGGTGCGGATCGAACTCGGCGGTCAAACCATCGTGGAGACCGATCAGGCGTTTCAGGTTCTCGAAACCCATCACGCCCCCACGTATTATATTCCGCCGCAAGACATTGATGCCGTTCTGACGAAGGCCTCGGGTAGATCATTCTGCGAGTGGAAGGGTGTTGCGAGCTACTGGGATGTTCAGAGTGGGGCGGCCGCGGCAAAGAAAGCTGCGTGGAGTTATGCTGCACCAACCACAAGATTTGAACAGATTAAGGGCTATCTCGCCTTTTACGCCGGACTTATGGACGCTTGTTTTGTTGGTGAGTACCGGGTGATCCCGCAACCCGGGGACTTTTATGGAGGCTGGGTCACCGAAAACTTGAAGGGTCGCATAAAAGGCGCTCCGGGCACGGAATTTTGGTGAGTATTGATGACCGACCCTAAATCCTCATCAACCCCTTTGGCAGTTCCTACTAGCCGTTTGGCCCGTGTCGCCGGTTTAAGCAGCATGACGGCAGGTATTGCGGGGAACATGGCAGCACGCGCCCTAGGAGAGATCGGTCGAGGTGCGCGACCCGACATGCGTGGTTTGTTGATGACACCCGGCAACGTGACACGCATTGCGGATCAACTCGCTCGCATGCGAGGGGCCGCGATGAAGGTGGGTCAGTTGATTTCGATGGATGCAGGTGAGGTCTTGCCGTCTGAACTGGCAGACATCATGGCGCGTCTGCGAGATCAGGCGCATTTCATGCCGCCGAAACAATTGCGTGACGTCCTGAACCGAGCCTGGGGTGCAGGTTGGCGAAAATCCTTCCAAACCTTCGATGTAAGGCCTGTAGCGGCCGCAAGCATCGGGCAAGTACATCGTGCGACATTGAAAGACGGTCGCGATGTGGCGATCAAAGTGCAGTATCCGGGCATCGCTCGTAGTATCGACAGCGATGTTGCGAATGTCGCGACTCTGGTCCGGATGTCGGGTCTACTCCCGAAGAACTTTGATCTGGATCCGTATATCCAAGAGGCGCGCAGTCAACTGCATGAAGAAACCGATTATGAACGTGAGGGACAGCACCTGCGCCATTTTGCTGACCTCCTGCAGAATGATGAAGCGTTTGAAATCCCGGAATTCTATCCAGATTGGAGCACGCCAGAAGTTCTAACGATGTCCTTTCTTGAAGGTCGCCCTATCGAAGCCGTGGGTGATGCGACCATCGAGGAACGCAATCGAGTCTCAGAAGCCTTGGTCAATCTCACGCTGCGCGAGGTTTTCGAGTTTGGTATCATGCAGAGCGACCCAAACTTTGCCAATTACCGATACAACCCATCCAATGGAAAAGTCAGTCTCTTGGATTTTGGCGCGGCACGCGCACTGCGACCACCTGCAATAGATGGATACATGGATCTGTTGCGCGCCGGTTTGCTTGAAGACGGTGCGGCGCTTCGTAAGGCTGCCATGCAACTGAAGCTAATTGAAGGTGATGGCCCATTTGACGACCGGATCCTTGGAATGATCCGCAGCGTTTTCGAAGCAATTCTATCTGCGAATGAATTTGATTTCTCTGACCGAACTCTTTCCCAACGCCTGAACAAAGACGGCATGTCCTTGGCTGAGGCCGGCTATATCCCACCCCAGGTGCCAATGGACGTTCTTTACCTCCAGCGAAAGATTGGAGGAATGTTCCTGTTGGCCACTCGATTGAATGCCTCGCTACCCGTGAAGACGCTTCTTGAAAAGTACGTCATCTGAACGGCACGATTCACGCCAAACCAGCAAGTCGAACAATTACAAAACCCGCGGCTCCGATATGAACCAGTGTGATTAGGACAGATAGCGTGTGCAGCAGCTTGAAACGGTGAGTGTCACCTGTGTCTGTAGCGTTATTGATTGCGGGCATCAGAACCTGCCGTGCGAACACTGTTGTCACAGCAATAACTCCCACAATTGCGCTGGACACTGAATCTCTGGCGACGAGCAGAATAGTAGCTGCGCCTGCTGTGGCCGTGACAAACAGGTAAAAGTGGGGGAAGGCCCGCCTTATAAGCGATCCTGCCGCCTCCGCTGGGAGCGCGTTAAAAACAAACGCCGCGAAACCGAAAGAATAGAGTACCGTTCCACCAAACATAAGCGCGGTAATAAGCAAAGCGAGTTCAAGCATTTGTATTCATTCCTTGATTAGTCACGGCTCATAAATCGCATCGACTCCCTGGCCGAATGATTCACGCTGCTGGCGCGTCGTGGGATCGCATAGGGAACGTTGTCTCTATAGTCTCGGAAACGCTGACCAAATAGCTTCTCAAATCGCCGCTCTTTTAGCTTCGGTGCAGCAAGGCAGTAGCTTGTCAGCACGACAGCGAGAATAAGCTGGTCTGGGGTCCACACCGGCACCGTCCACAGCGTCAAAGCGAAGGAAACGTAGATTGGCTGGCGTATCACGCGGAACAAACCAGTTGTGGGCATATCTGGGAAAACAGGTTTGGCGTTTCGCATTAATGACATCCAACCCAACGCGCCGGATTGAACTTCGGCCCCAGCGTCCCAGCTGGCTTTAACCAACAAACCCCAAGACGCTGCATAAAGCGCGCTAATCAGGTAGAATGCCCAGCCCTCTGCCTGCCACCAGATGACACCTGTGGGGGTCCAAAACGCAAAGAGCACAAGCAGTTGGAGCGAGGCGATGATTGCGTAGGTGGATGTGCTCAACGTCGCGCCATGGGGACTTGGGACGAGGCTAGAGAGCCATTTCTTGCCGGCGTCCGACAAAAGGAATGAGTGCGTCACCGGAAATTGCAGAACCAAAATGACGTTGACGAATGCGGCGGTTGGCCAAGGCACGGCTCCAAGGCTTTTGCTCATGCCAAAAAACATGGCCACCACCATCGCAAGAACGGCGGCGGCAAAGATGGTGTGAGCGATGAACCCAAAACAAAGAGCTAGTATAATGCGACCGGTGCCAGGAGCGGGTTCAAAAACCCCTCTCACGAGCCAGACCAGTCGTTCGAAATGACTATCGCCCGGATTGATCATGAAAGCGTATCTTTCTGGTTTACCGGCTTTGCTCCGACCCAAGACGCGATCCGCGAGAGCACTGGCCTAAGGGGCAGGAAACCCCGATACGCAAGCTCTAGCAAAGGTATTATCCCGGGGAAGCGTGCGACACGTGCTAACCAACGCCACTTGGGCAAAGCGTCCCATAGCTCTGTGAAGCCGCGCGCGCCCGAAACAAGTTTTCCATCCGCTCGTCGCACATGAAACCGACCCATTGCCGCTTGCCGCGTTAGATCTTCGCCGAGACGCACATTGGGGTTTGAGACGTCGACAAAATGCAAACCATCCGAACCCTCGCAGGAGGCATAGTGACCGATCTCAACTGAGCAGAGAGGGCAAGATCCGTCGTAGTACACCGTAGTGCACGCTTGATCGGCTTCGTCCGATTTGACTGCAACCGCAACTCGTTCCGTTTTGTGCATTGTCTTCGACCTCTATTGGTGGGGTGCACCCGATCTTTTTCAAGAGCTAGCGCAAATGCTGAAGAAACGAGGGTGCAGCAGCGGCAACAGGTGTGGTGCAAGGCCGCAACTTGCGGAGAAGCTAGCTAAATTCAAAGGCAGAATTGTCCGCAGAGCAGACATTGTGCACGGCGCAGCGAACGGCTGCTTCGAGCCAATTTTGAACGATGCAGCGTGATGTCCCAATGACAGCAATGCGCCCAAAGCGGACTTGGTTAACCATCATCTGCATGACAGTGGGGAAAATTGAAGTCGACGCGCAGCTGCATTGTCAGCACTATGCCTCGACAAGGCAAATGGGGGTGTTCATGGTCGAAACGCGCAAGATTGTATTAGTGCGAGAGCACATAACGTGTGATGCCTTTGGCGAGCCATGCGAACAGGTTTGCCGCGTTGCGGCTGCTGCAGTTTTTCGAAACCCGATTGCAGGCCGTTTCGCAGCTGACCTTACAGCGCTTTTTGAGATCGGGGCTGAACTTGGGCAACAACTCGCTGAACAAGCCGTTTCGCAGCTTAAAGGAGCGCCCGAATCCTATGGGAAGGCCGCGATTGTTGGGGTCTCCGGAGATATGGAGCACGGTGGCGCAGTCATACATTCCAGACTCGGCGGTCCGATGCGAGCCGCAGCCAATGGAGGCGACGCAGTCATTCCATCCAACGTAAAGATTGGAGCGGCTGGAACTTCAATCGATTTGCCGCTTGGCCACAAAGACAACCCCTGGTCCTTTGATCATTTCGATACAATGACGCTTTGTGTACCGGATGGGCCGCGCCCCGAAGAAATAGTCAGGTTTTTGGCATATGCTGATCGCGGTCGCCCCATCCCGAGATGCGGAAGTGGACCCATTAAAACATAGAAGTTTCTTTTGCCATTCTCTTCCCATGAGTGGTCTTCGAATGGTCGGTGTAAGTGCGTGTGCACACTGCCCACATTTAAATGAGAGGTATCAAGGCAATGCACCCCACGGAGAAAATAGTTCGGCAGTTTCACGAGTCATGGGATATGCGTGACCCCGACCGAGGCGCAGCTGTAATTGCTGAGGATTGCGACTTTGAGGACGTCGCGCGTGGCGAGAAACTTCCCGGAAAGGCAGCATACAAAGCAGACTACCACCGTTGGCGCGAGGCTTTCCCAGATGGGCTGTGCAAAGTTGAGAATGTCGTGGTCAGCCAATGCGGCGAATGGGCTACTGTCGAGTTCCGAAACACGGGCACGCACACAGGTACACTGCGCTCAAGCCTCGGAGAATTTCCACCAACTGGAAGGCGGGCTGAAGTCCGCTACTGCTCGGTGATGCGTGTTAAGGACGGGAAGGTGGTTGAGGGACGTGACTACTATGACAGCGCCACAATTGCGCAACAACTTGGACTGGTCAAATAGGGCGCTGACTCGAGCTTCGGTTAAATCCAAATTCAAAGGTTTCTTTTCTCGGATAGCAGGTTTGTCCGCACTGCGGTCGTTTGTCTGAGTTCGTCGAATGACTACTGCGAGCCTAAACTGGCAAATGCCGCACAATGTGTTTACTGGTGGGCACCACGCAATGCTGTCCTTGACGTGACAAAGGACGGTCTAAAGCTGCCGCTTATCGGTTTTTCAGATCATACATGTGATCAAATTGCATCATGTAAGAGGCCATTCAGAAGTTTGTTAATACATCGTTAATTGGAACATCAAAAAGCCATCATTTTTTTGCCTCTGACATGTGCGCGGAGAGTTCCGCCAAAAAAAACGGTAGTGGTTTCCAAACCACCCTTAAGTGGTGAACAAGATGTTTCGAGTATGCGGTTTGAACCGTAGAGCGCTCCGTCATGCGGCGGCGCTTTCCAAATCACAGTCTACTAACAACCATCGGGCTAGACCTGGCTTATTTTGCGTCTTCGCGGTTCCGGTTGCGGCCGGCGCGATAGTTTTGGGGGCAACGATCGGAGTGGCAACTCCATTGGGTGCGCAAACGGTTGTTCCTCCGTCAAACGGTCCGTGCACTGTTGCGGATGACGTCGCCACCTGCACGGGAGATGTTTCGTCGGGTGTCCAGGCAAGCGGACCCACAATCGAAACGCTCAATATCAATAGTGTTACTGCACCAGGAATTGCACCTGGCGGTGGAACCGACGGCGTTACTTTTTCCACACCATCAGGGAACGCAACCCTTAGTATCCAGACGAATGGAACCGGCGGCATTGTTACCACGGGCAATGGCGCGGATGGGATTGTTGTAGATGCAAACGGCGCCGGGGCAGTTTCGATTACTTCGACCGGCGACATTGCAACAAACGGACGGCGCTCCTTTGGTATTCGATCCGAACTTGAGGATGACGGTGCCGTTTCGGTGAACTCGACTGGCAACGTTACAACATCCGGACGCAGCCGAAGCGTCGGAATCGGCGTCACTCAACAAGGTGGTGATGGCAACGTGTCAGTAGTATCAGATGGTCGGATCAACACATCGGGCAGCCGTTCAGACGGAATTAACGCCAATCAAGACGGTGGAGACGGCGCGGTATCGGTCAACTCAGTGGGCGACATCAGCACAGCTGGAAGTCGGTCTACAGGCATCACCGCTCTTCAGAGTGGTGGCGAAGGGGATGTCTCGGTGGTGTCGGATGGCAATATCTCGACGGAAGCTAACAACTCTGGCGGGATAGTTGGACAGCAAAGCGATGACGATGGCGATATCGCGATCCAATCGACGGGAAATATCACAACAGAAGGCAACAACTCGAATGCCATCTTGGCGCGCCAAAATGGCGGCGAGGGGAATATTACCGTTGAATCCGAGGGCGACCTCTCGACTACCCGTAGAAACGCCCGCGGGATATTTGCCCGGCAAGACAACGACGATGGATTTATAACAATCCGTTCGACCGGAAACATCACGACGGCCGGGAATAACGCTGATGGTATCTTGGCGCGTCAAAATGGCGGCGACGGGGATATCACCGTAGAATCCGAGGGCGACCTCTCGACTACCGGAAACAACGCCCGAGGGATCTTTGCCCGGCAAGACGACGGCGACGGCTCTATCACAATCCGTTCGACCGGAGACATCACGACGGCCGGGAACAATGCGGATGGCATATTTGCCCGCCAAAGGGGCGGAGAGGGAGATATCAATGTCACCTCGTCGGGCGACATTTCGTCCGCACGGGACGCTATCCGCGCGCTTGTGACCAATGACGGAGATATTTCCATAACGAACCGAGGCAACGTCAGCGGTGAAGCAGCAGGCGACGGCATCAACGCAACGGTTAATGGCGTGGGTGACGTCGTCATCGACAGCTCTGGGGATGTTACCGGCAGGGAATATGGGGTCTACGGTGCAGCCAATGGAACGGGCAACGTAACGATCACCTCCAACGGCAACATTTCGGCTGATGAGGAACATGCGATCTTTGCGAACGCAGAGGACGGGAATGTAACCGTCGATGCGACGGGCGATATCGAATCCCGTGACAGTGATGCGATCGATGTGGAAACCGGCAGCCCCGGAGGCGTGATCGACGTGACAGTGGCGGGCAATATCTCTGGCAGCGCTATTGGCATTGACGCAGACGCCGAGGATTCCGGCGATATCAGTATTCAGGTCACGGGCGATATTCGAGCTGGTTCGGATGACGGTATCGAAGCCGAAGTTGATGGAGACGGCAATATCTCGATCACGATGAATGGCGATATCGATGCAAACGAACACGGGATCCGAAGTTTTGTGGCCGGAGACGGAAACATCTCGGTTGAAGCGTCAGGTGATATAGCGGCAGATAGCATTGACGGCATCAACGCGGAAATTGACGGAAGCGGTGATATTACCATTTCGGCAACCGGCACCATCGATGCCGAAGTTGACGGAATCTTTGCCCATGTGACCGACAACGGAAATGTACGCATTACAAATTCCGCATCCATAACCGCAAGAAACGACGAGGGAATTGACGCCGAAATCTTCGGAGACGGCGATGTCTTCATAACAAACTCGGGTCGGATAACCTCTCGCGAAGACGATGCGATTGAAGTGGATGTCGAAGGAAGTGGCGACGTCAGCATTGAAAACTCTGCCCAGCTTACCGCCGATTCCGACGCGATCGACATTGAGCTAAACGGTGACGGCAACGCGAGGGTCACCAACAGCGGGGCGTTGCGTTCGCTGGACAATAACGGGATCGAAGTGGACGTAGATGGAATGGGTTCGATCACCATTTTGAACACAGGAAATATTGATGCGTTCGAATACGGTATCGAAGTCGAAGATCGTGACAACAATGCCGCCGCGACCATAACAAACTCGGCTCGCATTACCGGTCGCGAAGGCTTCTCCATCGTATTCGGCGGGGACGGGAACGACACGTTGACGCTCGAACCCGGCTCAGCCCTGACCGGTTCGGTCGATTTCGGCAATGGCAATGATGGCATGGGGGGCACGAACCCGAATGACATTGACACGCTGAATTTTGCGCCCGGGGTGAATGCGGTTGTCAACTTTGCAGATGCATCGGGTAGCGACAGTGATCTTGCGTCCGCCCCCGAAGTCGTCAATTTCGATGGTACAGGCGTTTTGATCAACAATGGCCTCACGGCGGTTTCGGTGGATACGACAGGATTTGTGGCCCAAGGCACCTTTATCAGCGATCTGACCGACGCAGTGTTCAATACGATTGAAACCGCCAGCCCCTATGACTTTGGCTCATCCGATGGTCAGGTCAGCAGGAATCTGAGTCCTTTCGGGTATGCCGAACAGGATGGTGGTCCCTATGTTTGGGGTTCAGCCTTCGGCGGAGATCGCGATGTTGAAGAAGAAGGCTCAAGTCTTGGTTTCAGCCATAGAATGTACGGTTTTGTGGTCGGTGCTGAAACGAATGAGCTCATCGGAAACAGCGATTTTGGTGTTCTTGTTGGCTACGACGATAGCCGCATCTCGCTGGATCAGGACGCAGGTGATACTGATATCAAGTCATATTTTGGCGGTGTTTACCTCGAAAGAGACTACGGACAATATCGCATCAACGCAGCTCTTCTTGCTGGCATAACCGACAATGAAGTGACTCGAAACGTTGATGGCGGCGAAGCGCAAGGCGATTTTGATGGGATGTTCGTTGCTCCATCGCTTTCGATCTCGGCCCCCGTCAACGCTTTGCCAATACCTGCCTTCTTCAGTGCTCGCGCAAGCTATGTATTTCTGAAGCTTGACGAGTATACCGAAACAGGAACCGCGTTTCCTCTAACGGTCGAAGATTGGAACGTTTCAGTCTTCAACACGCGGGCGCAATTGAACTTCCCTCGCCTCTACGAGGGTGCAAATGGATCGAGCACCTACCTGAACTGGACAGTTGGAGTTGACGCAACTTTCGATGCAGGTTCTGACGATGTAGACGCGATCGTAGCGGCGACGCCCTTTTCTTTCGTAGCGTCCACAGAAGATGCAGCTGCTGGGTTTCTTGGCTTTACGCTTGAACATATTTCTGCAGACGGAAACAGATCGGTAGGCTTCAGCGGTGAGTTTCAATCAACCTTTGGTGGTGGTTCCAGTATTGTTGGAGAACTCACAGCTTCCATAAGGTTTTGAACCTACGGACGGCTGCACAATTGGTCGATTGTTGTTGCCGAAAAGCCTTTTCAATCGGGCTAGCTTCCCAACCATGGGAGCGCCCGTTTCGTTTCGTCAGGCGTGACAAAGAGATCTCCATTCACGATATCAGAGGGATTTTTTGTGTATAGGTAACTAGCCGAAATCGTCGTCGCAAAGGTCGATTTGCGCCTGCTGCCAAATGGACTTGCATCTGCAGCGAGTGTCCGCTTCCCGACGTCTTGAGGTTTTTCGTGGCATTCACAAATTGCTGAAAGCTGCCGTAAGGTTATGCGCTGCGAAAGCACGCTTTGTCCGCATTGCAGTCGTTCCATGAATTTGGCTGAACGACCGCATTGAGCCCCAAATTAACCTATGCTGCACGATGCCCCAACGACAGGAATGCGCAGAAAGCGGACTCTGCAAAGTCTGACAATATCTAGTCCCTAATTACCTGGCCAAAATGAAATCTCTGGGCGAAAACAAATTCGTGAGCGCACCCGCACCCGACGCGAATGCGCTTACCACATTGAATGGATGGTCATATCGCATGGATGTCGAACGGATCGGAGAAACCTTTGATCCTAGTGCCGACATATGTCTCCAATACATTAGCCCTTTCCAACAGATCACAGGTTTCTTGATCAATAAGAATTCGGTTTCCAGTTTTCTGCGTTTCCGCCTCAAGGCGTGCCGCAAGGTTTACAGTGGATCCAATACACGTATACGTCGCCCGGCTGTCCGTTCCGGCATAACCAGCGACGACTTCTCCAGTCGCTATTCCGATACCGATTTTTAGGTCACTTTTCGCTTCTGAGCGCCTTTCGAGATTTAATATCTCAATCATGTTGTGCATTTCATGCCCTGCCGCCACTGCACTTTGCGCGGAGTTGGACAGCGGCTGCGGAACTCCGAAAAGAGCCATCAAACCGTCTCCCAACATCAGGCTGACAATTCCGCCATTGGTGGTAACAGCCTCGAACATCAACGTGTAGAAAGTGTTGAGCAGGTCGATTGTTTCCTCAGGGGCGAGATTTTCAGACAAGGTCGTGAAGCCGCGAATATCACAGAAGAGGACCGAAGCGTTGGCACGTTTGCCTCCTATCGCAAAACCGGATTCTTGCAGGTCTTGTGCAACCTCCGTTGTTGCAAAGCGCTCTAGCAGTCTTTTTTGTTCGTCCCTGAGCCTTTTCTTTTCAAGACCGCTGGAGACGCGTGCACTGAGGAGTGTCTTATTGACTGGTTTTGGTAGGTAGTCTTCAGCGCCCAATTCAATGCACCGCACGACATTGTCCAGACCCTCAACAGATGACGTCACAATTACCGGCAGATCGCGCAGTTCAGTGTCCGATTTGACGGCCTCCAGAACCTGGAAACCGTCCATTTCCGGCATTTCGATATCCAGTAAAAGCAAGTCAAACGGCTGATTAGACAACATCTCCATCGCAACCCGGCCGTTTTCCGCGACAGATGCTTGGTGACCCAATAGCTCTACGCTGCGCGACAAAAGCAAGCGGTTCACCTTGTTGTCGTCGACAATGAGCAAGTGGCCGGGGGCGTCAGTCATCAATCAGACTCCGTAAAGCAGCTGCAGTAATGGTAAGGTCGGTTTCCAGCGCCGTCGCGTCTGTAAGGTCCCCGGCTTCAGGCAGCTCTCCGAGCTCGATTTTCCTAGCCCGTTCGGCGAGAGCAATCGCCCCAAAGGTATTTGCATTCGACTTAATGGAGTGCGCAGCACGGCGGTATCGGTCGGCATCAGCCGCGCCCGCAGCCGCTTTCAATTCGTCAATCATGCCGGGCGCTTCGTCGAGAAAGGTGTTCACAAGCTCGGCTGCGAATTCTTCGCCTGTGGCGTCTTTAAGCTCCATGAAGATTTCATGGTCTATTGGGCTGTCTGTCATGGATCACCTTCTTATTCTTGGGGAATTTAACAGGGCTTCAATTAGGACAGGTACGCGGATTGGTTTGGTGATATAGTCGTCCATCCCTGCATCCAGGCACATCTCACGGTCCCCCTGCATTGCGTTCGCGGTCATCGCGATTATGCGAGGGCGACTTCCATCCGAATACGCTTTGTTGATACGGCGAGAAGCTTCAAGACCATCCATCTCGGGCATTTGCACATCCATGAAAACGACATCGTATGTTTGCCGGTTGACGCTTTCGACCGCCTCAGCACCGTTGCTGGCCAAATCCGCGCGATAGCCCATCTGCTCGAGCAGTCGGAGTGCAAGTTTCTGGTTCACCAAATTATCCTCAGCCAGCAAAATGCGCAGCGGATGTCGCGTCGCCATATCCGGATCTGTTTGAGGTTTGTCCTGTGGTTTGGACGGCTTTACTCGCACCTTTTCAGTCGCGAACAGTGTGACCAGGGTGTCGAACAAGTGGGATTGGCGCAAAGGTTTGGCGAGGTTGGCGGCGAAGAGCTCATCTTCCAGGTCTATGTCTCGCGGACCAAGTGAACTGAAAAGGATGAGTGGCAAACCTGGCTTCTTGGCGCGAACCTTTTTGGCAAGCTCTTCTCCATCCATTTCGGGCATATGCATGTCGAGAATGGCCAAATCGAACTCGACGCCTTCTTCTATTATGCTCAGCGCCTCGAACGGAGACGCACAGGTCGTGGTCTGTGTGCCCCATTTCTCGGTTTGAAGAGACAGGATTTTACGATTGGTGGCATTGTCGTCTACCATCAAAATTCGCTTTCCTTCAAGTTCAGGCTGAACGCCGATAAGATTGCGAGAAGACGACTTAACTGGCTTTGCGGGTTTTGCCTGGACCTTGAAAATAAAAGTGGAACCGCTCCCCTCGCCATCGCTTTCAGCCCACATGGTCCCACCCATAAGTTCGGCGAGGCGTTTCGAGATCGCAAGACCCAGACCAGTGCCGCCATATTTCCTGGTCGTTGAACTATCTGCCTGACGGAAAGACTGAAATAGTCGACTCATGCCTTTTTTGGACAGGCCGATTCCGGTGTCTCGGACTTTAAACGTCAGTTCGAGCATTCCCTGTACCTCGGCAGATTGCTCAACAGACAGAACTACTTCGCCGCTTTCGGTAAACTTCACTGCGTTGGAAAGAAGGTTTAGCAGAATCTGCCGCAATCTCGTTAGATCGGCGCTAATCGCCAGCGGTAGCGCGTCATCGAACTCATAGGCCAGATCGAGTTGTTTCTCGGCAGCCTTGCCGCTGATTAAATCGAGCGCGCTTTCTACGCATTCGCGCAGGTCAAACGGATGGTTTTCGATGTCCATTTGCCCGGCCTCAATTTTCGAGAAGTCGAGGATCTCGTTTATGATACCCAAAAGCGCATCGCCGCTATCGCGGATCGTATTGGCGTAGTCGCTTTGTTTTGCGTCCAACTCTGTGTCCATCAACAGCCCGCTCATCCCGATTACGGCATTCATGGGGGTTCGAATTTCGTGGGACATCGTCGCCAGGAAGGCGCTTTTTGCTTCGTTTGCTTCCTCAGCAACTTTTCGCGCCTCTTCAGCCTCGCGGAATAGACGCACATTCTCGATGGCAATTACCGCCTGGTCTGCAAACGAGTAGGCGAGGTCGATCTCATCTTTGGTAAAGGCGCCAGCTGTTTTCCGAGCGAACACCAACACACCCAGACACGCCTTGCCTTTTATTAGTGGCAGCAACAGAGCCGCGCGAACGCCATGCCGGTCATACGTAATCTGTTCGAACGGTGAGAGTTCGAGCGTATCCCAATCCGGAAGGTGGAGCATCTTCTTCTCATGAAGAACCTGCGCGGGAAAGCTGGACATTGGATCCGGGTCGATAGGGAAACTTTGGTTTCCTTCAAGGGTGGCAACACCGTCTGCACTCACCCGCGCGAGCACCTCGAACGTGTTACCTTGAGCGGTCATGGCCGCAACCATATCAGAGGAAACCAACCGTACACCTGCTTCTGCGATTGCTTCGAAGACTGGCTTGATGTCGTCAGGAGACTGGCTGATCACCCGTAGAACGTCCGCGCTCGCAGTCTGACGTGCCAGGGAAGCTTGCGTTTCATTAAACAGGCGAACGTTTTCCAGCGCGATGATGGCCTGATCGGCGAAGGACTCGGCGATGGCGACTTCATCTTCGCTGAAAACTTTGGCAGTTTTTCGGATGAACACCAAGGCACCGAAGCATTCCGTCCCGCGCATCAGAGGCACTGTCAGCGAAGACTTGAACCCTTTCCTGCGGATGATCTCTTGATCGCGTGGGGGTAGCTCATCGTACCGCCATTCGGGCAAATGCAAGGTCTTGCCGCTCTTGATTGCCTTAGAGGGCAAATTGTCTTCGGGATCAATTGGCAGGCGCTCTGTCCAAGTGATTTCTTCGACGCCATCGGGTGTCGCGGCGGCGATTTGCCAAAGTTCAGTCTTGTTCGCCTGAATGGCAATCGACAGGTCGCAATCTATGAGGGTCGTCGCCAGTCCGACAATCTTTTCAAAAACCGGCTTGGTATCTGTTGGGGATTCAGAGATTACTCTCAAGACGTCCGCGCTTGCGGTTTGGCGCGCGAGTGCGGTCTGCGTTTCGTTGAAGAGTTGCGAGTTCTGAATTGCGATTATGGCCTGAGACGCGAAGGTCTCCATTTGCTTTATTTGTTTTTCGTCAAAAGCGGCCGCTGTTCGACTCCCCATGCTGATAACACCAATTGTGTCACCATCACGGATCAGTGGCACGGAAAGAACGGATCGATAGCCTTCGAGATTGGACTTGAGCAGCGGATCATAATTGGTGTCAGCTTGAGTGTCCTCAACATAGTCAGCCCTTCCATGCAGAAGCGCACGCGCTGTGGCTGATGTTTCCCCGGGTTCAAAAGGATGCGCCTTTAAAAAATCCGCGAATTTGGCCGACACATTGTGTCCGGCAAAATAATGGTACTTCCCATCTTCGGGTGTTTTAAGCGCCACGAAGGCATCCTGTAGACGGCAAATGCGGGACGAAACGGCCAGCAATGCTTCCAGTACAGGCTCCAATGCGTCGGGAGACCGAGAAATAACTTCGAGTACCTCGTTTGTGGCTTTTTGGTACTCTAACGATTCCTCAACTTCCGCAGTTCGGGCTGTCACCTCGTCGAATAGGTGCGCATTTCCAAGTGCAATTACCGCTTGCGAGGCGAATGTTTCAACCAAGGCTATCTGCTTGTCTGAAAACGCCCCAATTTTCGAATGAGCAAGTGAAATCACACCGAGTGTAGCCCCATCCTTTACGAGCGGAACCCCCAAAGATGAACGAAATCCGGCACCCAGTGCTTCTTCTTTCCAAGCATAATCCGGGTCGTGCTCAAAATCTTCAATGTACACCGTTTTGCCTGTTAGCGCGACGCGTCCCGTGGTCGTGCCCTTGTCTGGAACAAACACCTGACGGTTTATGATGTCGTTGTGCGCTGCGGCGGAATTGTGGGTCGCAGCAACGTCATAAATTCCGGTTTCTTCGTTTAGAAGTGCGACGTAAGACGCTTCGGGTTTGCAGATGCGAACCGCCACCTGCAAAATAGCTTTGAGTACTGGTTCGAGTTCATTTGGGGAGCGCGAGATCACTCCCAGTACTTCAGAAGTGGCCGTTTGATAGTCGAGCGCTTCTTCAACTTCTGCAGTGCGTGCCTGCACTTCTTTGAACAACCGGGTGTTGTTGATGGCTATCACAGCCTGAGATGCGAATGTCTCTAACAGGTTGACCTGTTTTTCACTAAACGCCCCGGGCTTCCGGTGGGCCATGACAATAACACCAACGGTCACGCCATCGCTGACTAAGGGGACGCCGAGAGTGGTGAGGTAATCACCAATCTCTGCCGCCAATTTCCATGTGTAGGTCGGATCTTTACGCGTGTCTTTTATGTAGACGGTCTTGCCATGAAGAGCCGTGCGGCCGATGCACGAGCCTTCCTCAGGAGCAATGGGGTTGTCTGACAAATAGTTAAGAAACGCATCACTCACATTGTGGGACATGGCCACACGGTACAACCCATCGTCAGCATCCCGCATTGCGAAGAATGCATATTCTGGGTCGCAGATACGCGAGGAAACTTCCAGGATTGCATCCAGCACTCGAGGAAGATCGTTGGGCGAGCGAGAGATGACATCCAATACTTCTGACGTGGCAGTCTGGTATTCCAGTGACTGCACGACTTCGGCAGTGCGTTCCTCCACTTCCCGGAATAGGTTGGCATTCGTAATGGCGATAGTGGCTTGGTCGGCAAAGGTTTCTAACAACTGAATCTGCTTGGTGGAAAATCCCGAAACCTCGGTTGATCCGACCGAAATTACACCCACGACCTCGCCATTCTTGACCAATGGGACCCCGAGCACGGACCGATATTCCCCGACGCCGCTGTCTTTTATCCAAGTATAAGAGGTCTCGGTTTCAATATCTTCGATATAGACAGTGCGTTTCGACAGAATGGCTCGCCCGCTTACACCGCTTTCATCAGGCGAAATAGGATGCGCTTTGACATATTCCGCAAAGGTCGTGTCCTGCGTAAGAATCGCATGAACATGAAAAAGCTGATCGTCGGGGTTCAACATCGCAACATAGGCATCTTGCAACTCGCAAATCCGCGACGCTTCTTTGAGGATAGCATCGAGAACAGGGGCCAACTCATTTGGTGACGCCGAAATCACCCGCAGCACTTCGGATGTGGAAGTCTGGTATTCCAAAGCCTGCGTCACTTCCGCTGTGCGATCCTGAACTTCGCGGAACTGGCGGACGTTCTCCATTGCGATCACGGCTTGAGCCGCGAAGGTTTGAACCAGTGCCACGTCGTCGTCTGAGAAAGGTGCAACTTCACGGCGGTAGAGGACAATTACACCGAGACCCACGCCATCCTTCATCAACGGAACTGCCAGAACCGAGCGGGCTCCTTCAATCTCAACCATCTGAACCCGTTTCGGGTCACGATCCCTGAAGTACAGGGGGTCGTCCGCGATATCGTCCTGGCGAATGACCTCGCCATCGACCATTGGTTTGATCGCAATTAATTCCGTGCGGGTTAGCGGCTCGACAAAGTTTTTGAGCGCTTCGTCAAAGTCGGTTCTTGCGCCGATATTAGCCGGGATCGTTGCGAGCCCGCGTTCGTTATCAGCGACACATAAAAACGCCAGTGGGGCTTTGCACAAACGGCTGGAGTTTTCGAGAATGCTTTGGAATACAGGTCTTTCGTCGTCGCGGCTCCGGCTGATGACTTCGAGGATTTCTCGCGATGCTTTTTCGCGCTCAAGTCGTTCCTGAACTTCTCGAAATTGGCGCGTGTTTTCTATCGCTATGACCGCGTGTTTGGCGAACTCTTCGATGAATTGCACGTCGGGATCAGAAAACGGGCGCACTTCGCGGCGGCTAACCGCAATAGCACCTATCGCCTGTTCCCCCTGCATCAGGGGCACAACGACCCGTGACCTGATGCCTTCGACCTCGACCATTGTAACAGCAGTAGGATCACCCGAGCGGTAGAACTCTGTGTCGGCGATGTCCTCGACGCGTACAACCTTGCAATTTCGTATCGCAGCCGCCGCCGTGACCGAACCATCAAGAGGCCACTCTTCCCCCAATTCGACGTCGGTCCTATCATGCCCCCATGCACCGGCCAATTGAATGTGGGTTCCCGCAGCGTTGACCAAAACCAGCGCCGCCTGATCTGCGTCACAGATTTCAGTGGCCTGCTGAAGCACGGCTTCAAAGACTCGTGCATCATTGTCCCGGCTTTTGCTGATAACACTTAGAACCTCCTGCGTCGCTGCTTGGCGTTCCAGCTGAGTGTGCAGCTCTTTCAGTTGACGAGTGTTATCGAGGGCAATAACGGCTTGCGCGGCAAAGCTCTCGACCAAAGAAATCTCGTCATCGGAAAAGGGTCGTACTTCGCGCCGGTAAATCCCGATGACACCTACAGGGTCACCATTTGCTGACATCAAAGGAACCGTCAGAAACGAACGGACACCTTCCTCATCAACCAATTGCCGACGCCAAGGATCACCATTGATGTAGTGGTCTGTCTCGCGCAAATCGACGTTGTGAATGACGCGCGCTTCCCGCACGGACTCGGCAATTTGTAAATTTGATTCCAGAGACCAGCGATCCACGCCGACCTTGTATGTAGCCAATTGATCACCAAAATGGGCGGCGTATTCCAAATGCGTTCCTGCCTCATTTAGCAGGCTCAACGTGGCTACATCTGTTTCGCAAAGCCGGGCCGTGTTTTCCAAGATCGTCTGAAATACCGGCGCTTCATCATCCCGAGACCGACTGATCGTCTCCAGAACATCACGCGTGGCACCTTCACGCGCCAGACGCACCTGCAACTCGCTAAACTGGCGAACATTTTCGATTGCAATGACCGCTTGTGCGGCGAAAGTTTCAACCAGCTGGACCTGATCGTCGGAATAAGGTCGCACCTCATCCCGTGCCAACATCAGGCATCCGATTGCACTGCCACCCACTTTCAATGGGACAAAGAGATTACTCCTGCACCCATGCGTGTCGACAATGAGCTTAAAGCGCTCATCTCCCGATTTATGGAAATCGGTGTCGCCCATGTCGACAACACGTTTTGTCTCACCGCTGAGAATAGTGTCAGTCACAATGGAGTTGCCTGGCTCCATTGTGTATTTACCGTCGAGCCAGAGCTGTTGGATATCCGGGTGTAAATTGACGCTGGCAACCAGTTGCTGACGAGCATCCCCTTCTCGCCCGAGTACCAGACCGGCAAAAAAGGCATCACACAGATCTTTTGCCAGCGTTACAATCAGGTCGCATACTGGCTGGATGTCATCCTTGGTCTCGGAGATCGCTTGCA
This sequence comes from Ruegeria profundi, assembly GCF_049800715.1. GTDB lineage: Bacteria > Pseudomonadota > Alphaproteobacteria > Rhodobacterales > Rhodobacteraceae > Ruegeria > Ruegeria profundi_A. Next base: position 1,985 of record NZ_JBNAFO010000024.1, on the reverse strand, counting down.
TAACCCGCGCGGTGGCTTCGAACCGAGCCTGCTGATCATCCGCGCTGAGCCCAGAGCTTTGCGAAGATGACGACGCTGAATCAGCAGTCTCTGTTGATGCCTTCTTTCCACCCACCTGCGTTCGTGCCCCCACGCAAACTAATGAAACACACAAGACCGGAGTTTAGATGGCATACGATAGAAGTCACAGAGTTTCTTTTAGGGATATGCTCCACGCGCTTCAATCAATCACTATATGGAGTGATCATGGGCGAAAAAGGTGCGGTCAAACTGATGGTGAGGGCAGCTTTGAAACTCCTTTCGCAGGTGATCGCAGCTGGTTCTAGCGCAAAAGAGATGATTGGCCGGTAACCGCTAAGCTCAACCTGAATGGTGCTTAATCTGACATTGTTCGAAGCGAGTGCGGCCGCGAGCCTCGCATCAATGCAGTATTGTGCGGCACCCAAACGGCTTTTGAAGATTTATGTTCAGGTCTGTCCGTTGTCAGGGGTTTTGGGACGGATGGCGGCGTGATCTAAGAGAGTATCTGTCTCATCTGGTTAGATTGATTATGCGGCGGTTTTGCGGTGAAGCAAGCGCCGGGTTTCGATAGTCTTTCGTTTGATCCTTTCTCGTTGTTTTAGAATGGTCTGCCCGCGTCCGAAGTAGACATCAGCGGGCGTGAGGTTTTGCAGGCTCTCGTGATAACGCCGGTGATTGTAGTGCTCGACGAAGGCGTCAATCTGCTGCGTGAGATCACCGGGCAGATAGTAGTTTTCCAACAGGATGCGGTTCTTGAGCGTCTGGTGCCAGCGCTCGATCTTTCCCTGAGTTTGCGGATGGTATGGTGCCCCTCGAACATGATCCATTTTCTGATCTTCCAGCCATTCGGCAAGCTCACCAGAGATGTAACTGGACCCGTTGTCGCTGAGCAGACGTGGCTTGTGCAGCACCGTTGCCTGATCACAGCCTGAGGCGTGCAGGGCGAGGTCCAGTGTGTCGGTCACATCCTCGGTCTTCATCGTCGTGCAAAGCTTCCAGGCGATGATGTAGCGGCTGTAATCGTCCAGGATCGTGCTGAGATAGAACCAGCCCCAGCCGATCACCTTGAGATAGGTAAAATCGGTCTGCCAGAGTTGGTTCGGTCGTGTTGTCTTGTCCTGGAACTCGTCTGCGGCTGACAAAACCACATAGGCTGGGCTGGTGATCAGATCGTAAGACTTGAGGATGCGGTAGACCGAAGCCTCTGACACAAAGTACTTTTCTGTGTCAGTGAAGCGAACAGCCAATTCACGCGGGGAAAGCTCACTTTCCTTCAGAGCCAGATCCTTGATCTTCTCGCGCACTGGCGTGGGAATGCGGTTCCAGACCCGTGACGGCGTGGGTCTACGATCTTCAAGCGCCTCGGGGCCGCCGACGAGATATCGGTCGTACCAGCGATAGAAGGTGGTCTTCGGAATGCCCAGCTTCTCCAAAGTGCGCTTGGTCGGCAGATGCGATTGCTCAACCAAGCGGATGACTTCCAGTTTTTCGGATGCGGGATATCTCATGCGTCGTCGTCCCCATCCGCGATCATGCTTTTTTTGAGCAACCGCAGTTCAAGAGCCTGTTCGGCAACCACCTCCTTCAGATCACGGGCTTCCCGTCTCAGATCCTTCACTTCGGTGGAAGTTGCCGCGCGGGCCGTGTCGCCTGCCAGACGTTTCTTGCCGGCCTCCAGAAATTCCTTGGACCAGCTGTAATAAAGGCTCTGCGCGATGACCTCACGACGGCACAGCTCTGCAATGCTGTCCTCGCCTTTTAGGCCGTCCAGCACGATCCTGATCTTCTCTTCTGCGGAATACTGTTTGCGGGTCGCACGGCGAATGTCCTTTACGACCTTCTCACCGTGGCTCTGCTTGGTTCCGGGTTTCTTTCTCATCTCCACTCCTTGGCGGTTACGATGAGCCAGAAACCCTCTCTTATCAAATCGACCTAAACTGTCCCATTGGCGCTGACGTCAGACA
>NZ_JBNAFO010000023.1:2500-28594 GCF_049800715.1 Ruegeria profundi | reverse complement strand
GCAAAGCCCGACGAGCAAGGCCCGTTTTGGGCTGAAAACACTACAAAGCCACAGCCGCAAATCGCAGGATTAAAGTTTGTCGCGATAGTTGTGGGTGTCTGAGTCTGGTAGCGACATCCGCAAAGCAAACTCGAAAAATCGTTCATTCTTTGGTATCAGGCACACCCAATTTTTGCAGATCCTCTACCCACCGATTGAGATACGCCTCACTCTCGAATGGCGCATTCATCGCCTCTTGGATAGTGAATTCGGGATTGGCCGCTAGAAACTCATCGATAATAGTCTGCGCATCACTGGGAAGACCAAGGCGTAAAAGAATTGGCGCGTAGGTGCGTTTCAAGCCGTCGGGTATTTCGTTCATTTGTTCAACGGAAGCCTTTGCATCTTCATACTCCTCGGTGAAGTACTGAGCCCAACCCAGATTCCAAAGATACCAGTCTTGGTGATGTGGGTTCAGCCGGATCGCCAGTTTCATGCGCTCAACGGCTTCAGGCGCCTTGCCGCCATAGACGAGAGGGTCGATGGAATCTGCCAGAACGGATGCCGAATTTGGATTCAGAGCAATTGCTTTGTCGTAAAGCGAAGCAGCCCGCTCAAGGTTACCGCTTTGAGTGGTTGCATTGGCTAAGACCCAATGACCTTTGAAATTGAAGGGTTCCAGTTCAATGGCTTTCCGCGCCATCTCAAACGCGCGCTCCAGTGATTCCTCGCGCGTTAAAGAGTTCGTCCACCCCCAACGATACCCGTTAATATGTGCCCAAGCGTTTTCGACATACGCCCCGGCATAGTTCGGATCGAGAGCAATGGCTTTTGCGCTAAGCTCTTCCGCCCTGATGTTTCCTTCTTTTGTGAAGGTAAACCACTCCTCCTGCGCGCGTTTGCGCAATTCGTATGCGCCAAGACTATCAGTAGGCTGATGCTTGAGGCGGCTGTACTCCGCCAGATCGATATTAGTGGAGAGAAGCGAAGCTATCGTTCGCGTTATCTCATCCTGTACTGAAAATATGTCCTGTAGGTCTTGGTCATAGCTGTCTGCCCAGATATTTTGGCCCGTCGTCGCATCAATGAGTTGAGACGTCACGCGCAAACGCTCACCGGCAATTTGAACGCTCCCCTCAACAATGTAGCGAACACCCAATTCTTCTGACACTTTCTGTATATCTGCCGGAGTGTCCTTATATGAAAATGTCGAATTTCGGGCGACTACGAAGAAGTCTGAAAAACGGGACAAGGCGGTCAAGATGTTCTCACTCAGTCCGTCGCTGAGGTAATCTTGGCTCGGGTCGTTGTTGAGGTTGTCGAACGCCATGACCGCGATGGAGGGTTTGCCAGACAGGGCGGCGGCTTGTTCATCCGTGTCCGGAGATTGCACCACGGACCAAGGTTGAAGCCATGCCGCGACTACTAACGCCAGGACAATTGCGGTGCAACTAACCGTGATCAGGCGATTTTTCGAAGGCTTGTTCGTAAGTGGCACGATAGGAGAAACGATGGCTTTTGCCTTTTCATCCATTGTAAGGCTGTAGACGTGAACGGGTTCGGAGATATTCTTGACCTCTCGCATCCCCAAATCTTCGATGGTGAGATCGAGCTTGGTATGAACCTGTTCGAAAACGCTAGCCGACATGTAAATGCCATCCGGGACAGCCAGGCTTTCAATGCGTGCGGCGACATTTACACCATCGCCGTGAATGTCATCCTGATCGACGACAATGTCGCCAACATTGAGACCGATCCGGTATCGCACCTGCGAATCTTGCGGCAGGTCCGCATTAGCGACGCCTACATAGTGTTGCATGTCCAACGCGCACCGAACGGCCTCAACTGCACTTGCAAACTCAAGAAGCAAACCGTCGCCCATCAATTTGACGATGCGCCCATGTCGTGAAGCGACAATTGGTTCAAAAAACTGCTCGCGATGGGCTTTGACCCTTGCAAGCGTGCCGGCCTCGTCATTTCGAATAAGACGGCTATAGCCAACCACATCGGCGGCAAGTATCGCTGCTAGACGTCTTTCCAAAGACTGAACTCCCACAGTGGGCACCACGCTAAACGCAAAATTGCTTCTAGGCCAGATGCGCTAACCGAACACACATTTCCAAAAAGAGCGATTGTTAAGTCTAGATAAGGCATCAGCCTTGAAGCTGTGCCTGACTGCGAAGTGTAGTAGTTCATTAAATGTCCGCTTGGGGCTGCCAACGGCCCTTGTTGAAGAGGAAGCGGGTGGCCGCTGTGTCCGCGTTCTGTGAGTTCGCTTGTGTTGAGATTTTGCGGTCGCAGCGAAGGGCCGCTAAGCGGGCTGCGGACGCAGAATTCGGCGGCTGTGCTCAAAGTCGGCTTTGGGCCGTTGTCACACATCCCGACAAACTGACTCATCGGCGGCTTTGTCCGCAAAGTGGACGTTCAAGCAAGTTGCAGCGAATGCCCGCTTCGAGCCCACAGCGAACCTGTCAAAAACTTGCTGCGTGTGCGCACAGCATGCCAATCTGCTGCGCTGCCGAAAAACTACCTCCGCAAGGCAGAGGGAAACTAGGTCATTCAGACAGCGTAGAGTTCGTCCCGATATCCGGACTGTTTGATTATTGACCCTATACAGCGCTTTTCCAAGTCGTGGTTTCGTATGCTTGCGCGGGTGCTTCCTGGCGATGCAGCGATTGTCATCAAACCAACCTTTCGGGATGTCAATCTGTACCGATCCCTAAATACACTATTAATTTGGCAGGTTATAGAAATTGGGATCAAAACTTCCCGATATTCAATTCCACAATCTTAGCCACATCGCCGCTAGCAACGAAGGGGGGGTAAAGTTTGGGTTTTCCGGTTGTCGGTCGATTGCTCGGCCATACACAAACCCAATCTACAGCGTGCTCCGCACACGTCGCAAACGATCCCGCGATATTGGTTGCCAATGCCATTGGAAACGTTGTCGGAGTGTCAATTCGGTAGATGCGAGGGTCATCAACGATCGAAATTATGACGCCAGTGGGGCAGGCAGTGTGGTGCGAACCTGATCACTCGCCCATGCTGCAGGTCATAAACGGCTTTCATGGCAGGATTGGCTTAGTTTGCCACATCGCTGGTTCTCTGTTGTATCAACGTCTCATCGAAGGTCAATCGGTTCGTGATCCTGTGCTATTGTCGAGAGCAGTTGCGTATGACAACCATCTAAGGCCATACAACTAAAAAATTAATAGCCGAAATGATTTAATCAAAAGCAATTCAACTTACAAAAGTCGTGACCGCACAAGATTATTTCAATATTCTCGAAAGAGTCGTTTATCGTGATGTGTTGTTTTGACTAGTTTTGAGGTTGGGTATGGTAGCCATCAATTTTTTTGTGAACCCCGATGAAGTTTCCGGCGATATCAGGGTTACCCAAGGGAGTTTTTTAACCGGCACATCCGATAGCCACGCCTCAGGATTGGATGCCGCGGCAATCGACTTAGGTTTAGCGGCCGGTACAGATATATTTCCTTTCGCAAGCGGTCGCATTGTAGGTGCCTATTCAGGTTACACCGATGCAGCATATCCTACTGCGCCGACCACCGGACCTGCCACGTTCTCGAACTATGTCACCGTAGAATACACACTGCCCGGCCTTTCAGGTCCTTTCTACGTAACCTACGCTCATCTCTCGCAAGCTACGGCTGACTATTGGGTGAACCAACTAAACGCAGCGGGCAGCCCAGTGAGAATAGAAAACGATACATTGATAGGAGAGGTAGCCGGTCCCTCTGAAACTCAGTATGCGACCCACCTGCACATGAGTTTCGCAGTGACCTACGGAAACTACAGTTTTCCGAACGGAATCGCCGAAGCCACGGCCAGCCCTCCAAATGGAGTTTTGCTATCTCAGCTTTCAATTGGTGATCGAGATTTGTCGTCGCTGGTAGAAAACGATTATATTCCGAGCACGCCTTTAGCAGAGCCACCATCTTCCGAAACATTTGTTGTGTCAGTAACGGAGGCCGTACTTTCCTTTGATGGTGTCGGCTTTGATGCAACGCGGGTGTACCATCCAACATCCGTAACCGTTGAAGATACGGAATACCTCTACTACGCAGGCCTTCCTTTCAACAATAGGCTGTCAGTAGGGGTCGCAACTTCGAACGGAGGCGACTTTGTCAAATTCTCTGACACCGATGCCCTGATTTCTAACTTCGGTTCAACCCCATTCACGAACCTGTCTATCAATCCGGTAAGGGTGTTCTACGATGAGGAGATCAGCCTCTGGACGATGTACTTTGGGGGTCAGGACAAAAATCTGATAACCGACAACGGCACTCGGGGTTTCGGAATTGCCACGTCGCAAAATGGCTTTGACTGGAATTTGCAACAATCGCCATTGTTGGCTGAAACAGGCCCCGGCGAAGGGTATACCCTGAACGAGATCGTTAGAGTTGGCGAGCAGTATATTGCGTATGTGACAGATGTCAGTCCAAACGGCTCAATCGAGGGGATTTCAACGTCAGCTGACGGCGTCAACTTTACTTCGCTTGTAGACGCCAACTATTCCAATGCCGAGCGTTTGTTAACTGCGACAGAGTATGGAAATGGCATTATTGCTCTGTTCAGGACCGCTGATAACACTGTTTTCCGAACAGCTTATTCCGAGGACGGCATCAACTTTACGAGCGGTCAGACAGTCCAGATGCCGGGGGTTTATCAGCCGTCAGACATGGTTGTTGACGGAGAGCAGGTGAAAATCTACGCAGGTCACTCTGTTGGAAATGTGAACTGGTCCTTCACAAATATTGTTACTGAAGCTTTCTACTTGCCGGTGAGCACCTTTGACGTTTCACCAACTGCCAGCGGCAATACCCTTGTATTCTTTGACGATTTTGAACGACCCGACAACACTGTTGTTGGCAATGGATGGGTTGAACTCAACGAAGCACAGCCGGAGGACCCAGCGTATACTGGCTCCTCAACGTTGAACGTCGTTGACGGCAGGTTGGAGGTCAACTTCGACACCGAGGGTAATTCGCCTAGGACCGCCACCAAGACGCAACCATATATGAAGCACGCGTTGCCGATGAACGTCGCAGATAGCGGCTTTGAAATCAGCTACACTTTTCAGCCCAACGATGAAGAGAGACCGTTTCACTTCGTGGGGCTCGCAGATTCGAGCGCGGGCGAATACTCTTCTGGAAGCCGTTTGCACCCAAGTTCGGGAATTGGCGTCGAGCTTATTCGCTCTGACTACCTAATCTCCAATTCCGGCATTCGGTTGCTGAGGTTCGACGGCGACAGGGCTGACGAGTACAACGACCCGACTGATGAGGAATTGATCGTTTGGGAGAGCACTTCCTTTCAGTTTGAAAACACTGATGAGATCAACGTCAGTTTTCGGATGGAAGCGGACGGTCGCTATACCCTGACGGTATCCAATGGAGTGGAAACCGATGTTTTCTCGGGGGTAACTCAGCCACTGACTGAAACGCTTGACGAAGTTGTCGTCAGCACCACCTCTGCTGGCTTCACTTTCTATTATCAAGACAACAGCGAAATTCTCAGGTTCGATGACCTTGCAGTCTACCAACTGGATGGGGCTGATCCCATACTTCAAAATGCGTCTTTGTTTGAATTGGAGTACTTTGCCCGGCAGTCTGCTTATCAAGAAGGTCCTCTTGGAGAAGTAAATTCTTCTGTGCCCGATGGTGCTGATGCAACTGCATTAGAGCGATTTTTGCAGGGGTGGTCTGTCGCCGATGAGTTTGGTGGAGATGGACATCCATTTCGAGCAATCGTTTTGGAAAAAGCTGGATTCAACCCTGTATTAGTTTTCCGGGGCTCCACAGACTTCCCAGATTGGGCTCAAAATTTTGATCCAAGCGGCGTCGCATTCGACGAGTTTCGTAGCGGTTTGAATACGGTTGGTACTAACTCAGAAATACGATTGCATGAGTGGATTGAAAGTAACGCCGGGTTTAGTGTTACGGGGCACAGCCAAGGCGGGGCACAAGCACAACTCACGAGTGTCTACGCCGGGATCAACGGTGTAACCGTGCAAAACTTGGCGACATTTAACTCCCCTGGTATCGCAAGTTCGGTAGCAAATCTGGCTTCAATGCCGGAAAGAGTAATTCACTATGTGAATGCCAGCGATATCGTTTCAGTTGTGGGCGAAGCGTTTATTTTTGGTGAACTTGTCTATTACGACAATAGCGCTCTTATTCCAATTTTAGATTCGCATACAAACCACTGGTCACAGATTGATCTGTACCAAGAAATTCCCGGGATTTACTCAAATCGCGATCAACAAGCACTTGGCAATCAAATCGAGTTCTCGGACTTCAATAGCCCATTCTATTCTCCTACAGAAAACTACGGCCAGGATTCCGATTATCGCGAAAACGTTTGGTTGTTGGCGTCTTCATTTTACTTAGCGTCCGTCTACGATGATGCCTATGAGTTGTTGGAAGTGGCGGGAGACCTACTCGATCCTACATGGTCTGATCTTCTTAACCCTCTATCAACATTGTCATCTTTGTTGTCGCCGAGTGATTTGAGAGAGTTGGCAGTCGAATTTCTACTATCTTCGAACACTCGAGAAGGATTAGAGACTATTCGGCAAACTCACGGGGATTTCTTGTCAAATATCCTTCTTGGCGACGATGCCGCACTGCGCTTGTTCCTACTAGGTGCTGGTTCGAACCTATTTGTTCTTAATTCCCTTCGTAGGCTCGGTGAATTCCAGCAACAGCAGCTAGTTGAGCAAGGCGAACTAGTGCTGGACGTCTTCGTGGCCTTCGGGAATAGCATCCTTTCTACAGTTGAGTTTACCGCAGATCTTCTCATCGAATTCGGACAAACTGTTCTTACGGTCGCTGAAAGTGGCACTGTATTGGCCTTCTCTACCGCGCACGACGTGGGGGATTGGCTATCTAATTTTGATGAAAGTTACACAATCGTCGAAGATGGACGACATGCGGGAAGCACTCCCGCCATCATAGCGAGCGCCTCAGAAGGGGCGGGGGATGTGTTGTCGAGTCAAGCTTCAGGTAGCACTTTCCTTCTGACCGATCCCGACACGTTAGTTGAACTGACCTCTGGGGATAACCTAGTTTGGGGCCTAGCAGATGATTTCGACGGGACGCAAATCCTAGGCGGCATGACACCAACAGACGTCATGTTCGTCCAAAACGAGTTCTTCAATACAGACGATATGGCGCGCAACCCTGGTTCAGCGATTATCAATGTTGATCTGAATCAGGATGGCGAGGGCGACATCACCATCACTTGGGAAGGAAACTATCGGCTTGAAAGCATCGTGGCAGAACAAGGAGTTGACGGAACATATATCCGCTACCTTGGAAATACACTGCCCGAAGCAACCAACGATTTCTTCTCGACAGCTGAAACCCAGCCATTTGCAACCGGAAACGTGTTGGCAAATGACACAGACGGCGATGGCGATGTTTTGTCATTTGCCGGCCTCGACATTGAGGGCACCCAAGGCATCGTGATCGACAACGGCGACGGTACTTTCAAATATAGCCCCAACGGCGCATTTGATGATCTGCGCGAGGGAGAGACGGCAACCGATACGTTCGGCTATTTTGTAAGCGATGGCGTCGACACAGTCAGAGGTGAAGTCACAGTCACAATTACCGGCGAAGATCATCCGGGAAAAACCGAAAAGGTCGATATCGATTTTATCAAGAAGGGCCATTTTGGACGTACAATAGCCGAAGTCACGGTAACCGAGGCTGATGGCACCATCCAGACCGACACCGAAGCTCTCGGGTGGTTTTCCCGTCAGATTGGCCTAAATGAAGCTGACATTAAAATTTCATCTGGCGGTCCAGGGCATGATGTAGTGAGTGCGATCTATGGTGGGCTCGGTGTTTCTTCGCGCGCCGATGGTTTCGCTTTCAAGGACCGTTTAGATATCGACCGCAAAGAGAGTCTAAAGCTCAGCCTAGTCGACGAGGACCAGATCTCAACTCGGCTCTTGCTAGATTTTGCTGAGCAGGAAGGCGATGTGCAGCTTGTGTTCTTCAATGATGGCGAGCGCGCGGCGAAAGACACCTTCAGCTACGACAACGGAATGCTTGAACTAACGGACTTGGCATTTGACAAGGTTGAGATATCGGGGTTTGGACGTGAAGATGTGCGTATCACGGGCATCGAATTTGATCAGGTTGAAGAATCCGAATTCTGGATTGGTGGGGTTGATAGTTTTGATTTTGTTTAGGCGCGATACTCAAACAAAAATTACTAAGTTGGAAAAGTCAGGTACACACACAAAAAAAACGATGCTACGGGAACGCGCAGCAAGACAACCAAATTCACAGTAACGGCTCACGGTCGCCTAGTGCCGATGCAGCGGCATAGAGTGTAAAGGCTGCATCAATCCGGGCGATGGTATTGCAGCCTATGCATCTAAGACCTATCCGATTTGACCCAGAAGCGCGGTTTCGATCTACAGTTCGGACCCAGCAAGTATTGACCGCTTCTGTGACCAATACTGCAAGATAACAAGAAGCCCGCCGCATGTGAAACACGATGCTGCGCCAGCGAAAAGGAAAAATCCAAAGCCGGGTTTGTCCGCAGAGCAGTCATTCATGCCTGGTGCAGCGAACGACCGCAATGCGGACAAAGCGGGCACAAAGAGACATGTCCGAGAGTCTATTCTTGCGCTTCTTGGATCAGCGTAGTCTTTTGGTTTCTGAACATTTTTGGAGACACTCTCTCAATGCTTAACCACGTTCTAATTGCGGTACTTTCAGCTGTCCTACTCTCCATCGCTTCGTCTGGAGTCGCCGAGACAATGCATGTGAAGACCACTGTGACCTACCTGGAACGGATCGCGCTTCCGCCTGACGCCGTTTTGGAAGTCGAACTTCTTGACACTTCGCTTGCAGATGCACCTTCGGTTCGACTGTCTTCCCAGAGGTTCAAACTCGCGAGTGTCCCCAGAACGGTGGAAATTGCCTACGACACAGATCTCATCGATGAGCGCCATACCTACACAGTGGCTGCCAGGATCATTTCTGACGATCACGTGATATTTCGTTCAACGACAGCGACATCTGTACTCACCCGTGGCGCACCAGATTCTGCTGAACTCGTTTTAGAGATGATGCCAAGGAGAGCCGGGGGCAACGACGCAGACAAATCGATCTACGATACCGCTTGGGAAATTTACGAGATCGCAGGGCGTATGCTCATTGCTGAGAACCCTCCCTCCTTGACAATAGATCAAGATGGCCAGTTTGGCCTGTACGGTGGGTGTAACCGGTTTACAGGAATACTCGACGCAGCGAACGGTGAGTTCAGCATGCCAGGCAACTTCGCAGGAACGAAGATGGCGTGCCCTGAGGATCGGGAAAAGCTTGAGCAAGATACGATAAAAGCCTTGTCCGCGGCAGTGGGCTACGTGACAAACGGAACAAACCTGGCGCTCAGCAACGCAGCGGGTGTGACGGTTCTGCGTCTGCGCAAAATGTCAGAATAGGCACTGCGCCTTTCGAAGCGAGCTGGGACAATCATCCGACTTGTTCTAGCGACAATCAACGAGAACCATAGGCCGAAATTCCGAGTGGATCATAGACGGTAGACTGCGTCGTTTGCGAGTGATCGTGGTAGTGGGCCTTACTGCGTGCGTGGCGTAGTGACGCCATCAGTACACGTTCCGGATTATTGATGCGCTGGCTTGCATCGGCTTCGTCATTGTCTTCTCCCGCTGCAAGAGGAGCGGGCTGTAGACGGCCTTCAAGCACAGTGCCCCACACTTTGATATCGGCCAGCGTCAAAGGATCCACAGTTAGCGGATTTTCCTCGAGGATTGTGAAGTTGGCTAGTTTGCCGGGCTCGATGGAACCGATCTCATCCTCCAATTGCAGAGAATAGGCTGCGCCGATGGTGATACCTTCCAAAGCGTCTTCGGCACTGATGCGCTGGTCCGGACCAACGACGCGACCGCTCGTGGCTATCCGATTGACAGCAGCCCACATGTATTTCAACGGCTCCGCAGGAGCCATCGGCATGTCCGAGTGCATCGAGAAGGGGATACCTGCTCGGACGGCATCGCCTAAAGGCACCATGCGCTCTGTGCGCTCGCTACCGACGCTGCCTGCGGCATAGCGATCTGCGAGCGTCGGCGTATAAACGGAATTGCCGCTGACAATCGCGCCAAGACGTTTAATGCGTGCGATCTGATCAGGTTGAGCGTAGCCAAAGTGTACGACGACGGTGCGATGGTCATATCTCGGATTGCGCTGCATGGCAGCTTCGAGGGCATCCAGAAGAATGTCCAGACCGCCGTCTCCCAGATTGTGAACATGGACCTGAAAGCCTGCGTCCCAATAAAGGTCGAACACCTGCTTGAAGAAATCGGGCGTCATAATCCATTCACCTTCATGCCCGTCCAGGTAGCCATCGCGCATGATCATTAATTCACTGAAGATCGCTCCATCCAAAAGCAGCTTGACCTGCTTCGGTAGGAACTGGGTTCGACCTTCGCTCCACGCCAGCATTGCTTCGGTTTCGGACAGTACTTTTTCGGGGCCCTCTGTGTTCAGAAACAAACCACCAAGCGTTCGACCGTCCGGAATAAAGTAAAAGTTGAAAGGTGTGTCGTCTGGTCCGAACGCTTCTGCTACGAGCGCTTGGGCGTTCTGATCCACAGGGCCAGCTGGCTCTGCAAGTGTCGTGATCCCGCTGCGGTGGTAATAGTCCTCTGTGAACTCCAGCGCTTCCATGACCCTGTCGATAGACGCATAGACCGGAGCAAACTTCTCAAAGAACACATGCTCCCAGAATGCAGCTTCAAGGAAGAGGCCTTTTTCAAGATTGGCTTGAGACCGGGCCAACTCGCTCGACCAGCTCGCAATGTATTCTTCGGTGATATCCAGTTGTTTGATGGCCGCCGAGTTGAAGTACATCTCGTGGGTAGAGCGCTGCCATACAGCCAGCGGAATGTCGGGGGCCAGTTCGTCCAAAATCGCACGGCTCATGTCCCCGTGCCACAACGCGTGATACCCCCAGACCATCAACGGCCGCCCGCTGCTAGGATCATATGTATTGATGACCTCGGACAGGCGTTGGCGAAACTCCTCCTCGCTATTGGCAAGAGGCGCAAATCCGGCCGGCGATTGCCAGTCCTCGATGGAAATTATGGCATCCGACATCATGGCAAGCGCGCCCAGAAGCGGGTGTAAATGCTGTTCAATGAACCCAGGCACAATGACTTTGTCTTCAAAACTGCGGTCAATTGCATAGCTACCTTCGGGCAGCCGACCCTCGATACCCTCTAGGGTTCCGACGTCGACAATTCGACCGTTTCTAACTGCCACGGCCTCAGCCAACGGGGCGTCCGGATTCATGGTAAGAACTTCTCCACCGACGTAGACAGTCGTGCCGGGAAACTCAGGAAAACGGTCGAAGGCGTCTTGCAAAGAAGGAGACTGCGCAGCGCCGTGAAGCGGCATGAGCGCGAAAGCGAATATGGTTAGAGACTTAGAGAAACTCATTGATGCCTCCGAATAGGATTGCGGACATTAATAAATTGCTTCGATCAGAGCAGGTTGGTCTGCGATGTGTCAACCTAAGCCGTCAGTCTCAATACACCGACTGAGCGACATAAATTTGAAAGCCACTTTCGCGGCCCGCTGTGGTCTAGTGGCAGACATTCGCCGAAATTCACAGAATGACTGCAATGCGAACAAAGTGGATATTTCACCAGGTAAGTGAGAGCGGCAGTAATTCTCGAATTCCCTATAAAACGGACTATGCTTTGACGAGAAAAATTACGTTGTTCAGTTCTTCGAAAACCCGATTTCAACACGCTGGCCGCGGCCATACTTCAGTTGCAACTCATTTGGAGCGATACTGCCATGCCAAACACTTCGTTACTTTCAAAGTCCAATTTTTTAGTTTTTGCGCTTATTGGAGGTTTGATTATGCAAAGCCTTGGAACATCTCCTGCACATGCTGAAGATGACCCATACGCTACGCCGCGAGAAGACTTTTCCATCCGTGACCTACGGAATGGTTACACGGCCGAGCAAGCCTACGACCTGAGTTCTGAATGGAATTTGCAGAAGTTTCTCGACATCACCGAAGCCGGGGCGTTTTCATACATGAACCTCGCCGAGTTCCTACCGAGTTCGGTCTTTCGCCGCGACGGGGCCGTCGCGATGCTTGCGACAAACCTTAACGATGCCATAGGCGCGAAGAGCGTCCCAGGCGCTGACGGCAATGCCGTCTCGCTCGACGAGATGATCAATGCCGATGATTCCACAGTGCAGGGCGTTATGGTTCTTCACAACGGCGAAATCGCTTACGAGGCCTACCCAGGAATGCGCCGGACGGACAACCACGTCTGGATGTCCAATGCAAAGATCCTCTCGAGCCTGCTTATCGGCCAATTGGAAGATGAGGGTAAGATCGACGTTCAGAAAACCGTTGGCGATTATGTGGATGGCACCAAAGGAACAGCTTGGGAGAACATAAAAGTCATCGACGTCCTAAACATGCAGTCTGGTTTGGATCTGGAAGAGAACCCCCTCTCGCGCAAAGGCGATACGCCATATGGGCGTTTTGTCAAGGCTGAGGTTGGTGTTCCGAACGAAGCAGGCGTCCTGCAAATGCATAACGAAGCCTTGTTTGCGATAAGACCGCGTTATCCAGTATGGCGACAACGCTAAGAGGCGCCGATGCAGCAGTAACACCCAATCCAGCGCGAAAACATCCAGGGCAAGCACGAGAGCGCTGAGGATGTTGACCGTCAAAAACCTGCCCTAACACTCGGACTAAAGCTGCCAAACGACAAGGCAATCAATGGTATCAGAAATCCTGAGATAATCCTATATCCCTGTTCCGGGCATACCTGGTCCAAGACCCGCTCGACCAGCAGGGATCAGGATCGCCGGAGGGACATGGAAATGTGATGTTTTCTAAGCTCGAGCTATCCGTCTGGCTGCGCCGGCAACGGCTCTTTGCAACCGCTGGCAAACAACTTGTTAATGCCGTTGTTGGTAGCTAGCGACTTCCATTGTTTTTGAAGACGACCCAGCCGCCCGCATTATAGGTCGGCTTTGCCTCTGCTATCGAACCATTTGCCACGGCGTCTGACGCTAACATGATAACCCAGTCGGGCAATGGCACAAATGTCTCAAATTGGCTTAGTTCCAGCGCCGCATAGTATGAGGCGGATGCGCTGCGCCCTTCGGACCCGCTCGGATCACCCCTCAAATTCACATACCGGACAAAATTTTCCCGAAGACACATGTCAGCGAAAGGGAAACCATTGCCGCTATATGTTCCGCGCCCACTGATCAACGGAATCACGATGCTCAACTTTACAGGCGCTGCAATCTCGTCTCCCGGTTTTGTATTCTCGGCAATCCAATCGATGACAGCTCGATCATGTTGACTTAGAAAAGCTGTGTCTTTTTTTTGATGACGAAGTGCCCAAGGCGCCCCAACGGAAAGCAATACCACGCCGACTAAAAAGATTGAACCGGCTGAGATAGGTAGAACCGGCTGAGACACACGCACCAGCAAGGGTCTTGCCAAAAATTTTATGGCCAACCCGATTAGTAGAATGAAAACGATCAAGGCGACAATTTCGTCAAATCCACGCATTACTTCATGAAACACAACTGCCGTTAAAACGATCAAACCAAGTTGCAGATAGAGTACGCGCTTTGACGGCGCGGGTTCTTCTTGTGACGACGGGCGGCTCAACGCGATGCAGTCTGCCAGAACCACAGAAATCATCAGGCTTACCGATACAACAAACATCCAATAGCCGAACGCTAGAAAACGTGACGGCGACAGCAGGATGATCGTTGTTGATACGGGATAGAGTTCCACTAGAGCATACTGCGCTAAAAGTGAGCCACCATAGTACAAACTAAACCCAAGCGGTAAGATAGACAGGTACCGTCGACTGCTTAAGAACAGCACAGTGCTTGCCACGAGAAACCAGACCATGAGGAACCATACTGGATCGTACCAATAATCTGGGCCGAGTGGGAAAAAGCGCGTTGGCAGGTAGTGCTCTGGATGTAAATTGACGAAATACTGAACGTACTCTTGCGCCGAGAGGGCTCCAGAGGCCGAATTGAGTTTCAGAAAGATAGCACCAGCAAGCACGGTAGCAACGGTCTTGCCCCCAAGTGCCCAACCGCCGCGCTTGGCGATTGAAATGATCATCACAAATATGCTGGCTCCGATTGCGAAGGCGGGATGCAATAGAGCAGATAAAAAAATGCACAGGTACCCCAGAATAATGAAGCGTCGCAACTTTAAGCTAGTAAGAAACAGCCCGCCGAAGAATGCGCTCAAACTCAGCAAAGACGGGTGGAAATAGTATCCCCAACCTTGCCACCAAGCCACAGAAAACCTTTGAATTTTTTCGGGTTCGGCGATCGCAGCCAGAACAAATACGAACAAAATCGGACGCAACGCTGGAAGATCGCGGGGCAAAATACTTCCAAGGCCCAGGAACAAGGTTAACGGTAACAAAGCACTGTTGAGGTACATCCAGAGATATAGCGATTGATCCCATTCCAATCCCAGCCGAATGGGCCAATCCGTCAAGCGTCCAAAAAGAGCACGCCCATTGTCGGAACTGAAGCAACCAGTGACAAAGTCACCATTAATAAATCCAGGCGTTTGAACTTCAACGTAGTAGTAAGCCATGTCCAGGCTAGGCCATCCCCAAGGGGAATACCCGCGAAGCACAAAAAGCACCACGGAAATCAAAAACAAAAAAATTGCCGCAGTTGTTTCCGAGGAACTGGCGCCTGTATTAGGCTGATCATGTGCCATCATGTAACAATAAGAAAAGACAAGTAAATGGGAAAGGGCGAAACCAAGAAACTAAGCCGACCGTAGCTCGCTACCCTATCTTGGTCCTTCACTGTCAGCAAGAGGATGTGTGGCAAACTATGACGCCTATTTTACGAACATGTGTGATCTGACGTTTCTTCCCGCCGAATAGCTTTGAGCCGACATTTCCCAAGCGACTTGCTGTTAGCTCATATTCCTGCTTTCTACTCACTATATAAAGCTGGGAATTATCCTGCCGGTGCAAAACGGTGTACCATCGCCTGAATTGTGGGTGAATAGCGTCATTCTTTCTTGTTGGAGTCTCTTGATGGCCTGCTGCGCACAGGTCTTAATCAGTGTTTGTTTGGGTTTCTTTGTTGTGACGGTCAAGCGGGTCTGGAGCAAAGCGGGAATGACTGGCGACGCCAACCTTGTGCTGTCACCTCAAGGAAACGGCATCATAAACGGTCTGATCAGCTGCCGATTGATCGACATGGCAAAGATTGGTCTTCTCTACACGCCAAGCTGGGACAAGACAGCGTCAGAACGCATTGTATCTGAAAAGATGATCGACACGATCCAAACAGCGGGCGTCGCCGAAAACTACATGAAAGGAACGCTTGGTCCGCACCTTTCCGAAGCATTCCGTGAACAGCCGATGGCAAACGCGTACCAATGGGATGCCGTTTTTGCCGATGGCGATTTCTACAAAAGTGGGATGAATGGCCAAGGAATTTATGTCTCGCCAGGAAAAGACGCCGTCGTCGTTTGGTACGCAACCGGAGGTGCCAGTATCGACATGGAAGCCTACGCCAGAGCCATTGTGAGTTCCCTGTAGGTCAGATCACGCACTGGCGTCTCTGGCTGCGGGTCAACAGATTGTCGGTCGTTTGGTGACTAGAGCATCCATTCGACCGGCAGCCATCTGACAACGGCCGTCAGGGCACGCTGTAAACCGGTGGTTTCCGGGTCTGCGGTATGAATGGTGACTGTCCCATCCTGCTCTTCTTGCAGCCAGATCATCTCGCCGCTTTCGTTGAGTTCGACGCGGTAAGAAAACTCAGGCCTGTTCAATTGCTCCGCAAGCGACGCAGCAATCGTTGGGCTTGCGATCATAAGGCCCATCTCTGTGTTTAGCCGCGCCGATCTGGGGTCGAGGTTGTAAGAGCCTATAAAGATTCGTTCTCCATCCGATCCAAAGACTTTTGCGTGTAGACCAGATGCCGATCCAGCCAGCATCTCTGGCAGGCTGCGCTCGCGATGTTCACGCCGCAAAGCTCGAAGCTCTAGCAACTCTACACCGCTGTTCAGCAAGTCTTCCCTGTATCGCATATAGGCCGCGTGAACGGGCATCACATCCGTGGCATCCAGTGAGTTGGTTAAGACGCGGACCTTCACTCCGGACTTTGCCAACCCTTCCAGAACCTCCGCCCCTCGTTCCCCCGGAATGAAATACGCAGAGACCAAGTCCAATGAGGATTGAGAGGTTTTGGCGAACTCGATCAGTTGTTCAACAATCAGGTCTTCACTTTCGACTTCGCCCAAACCTTTTGACGGGTCGTCGACAAAAAGAGTGACTTCGCTCCACTCGAACTTCAGATCATGTGCTGCTATCCGGTCGGCCAGTTCGTTATCCTGAATTGCCCTTTGATAGCCTGCGCCAACCGCAGTCTGGCGCGCGGCGTCTGCCTTTGCTTTCAGACTTTTTTCTGACGGAGGATCCAAAAAGAGCCCAGCGTCGTAAGCGGAGGCACTATTCCAGTATGCGTCGAAGGATTGCGACACCTCATCCACAATCGGGCCGATCGCTATCGCGTCTACATCCAGGTAGTGCGTTCCCGCACCGTAGTCGAAATAGATGTCACCAATGTTGCGTCCCCCAACTATCGTGGCGACCCCGTCCACAGTCATTGACTTGTTGTGCATCCGCCGGTTCAGGCGACCAAAGTCAAATGCATAGGACAGAAGTTTTGGGTTCCTCAAAGTGAACGGATTGAAGATGCGTACATTTGCATGTTGCAAGGCGTCCAGTTCGGCAAGCAAATCATCCAATCCGGAGATACCGTTATCGTCGACCAGCAATCTGACGCGCACGCCGCGCTCTGCTGCTGCCCTAAGTTCTTCAAGAAGCATCAGGCCGGTAACGTCATCTTGCCAGATGTAGTACTGAGCATCGATTGAGGATGTTGCTTCTCTCGCAAGGATCGCCCGGGCCGCAAAAGCTGCGCGTCCATTGCCCAAAGGCCTTACACCGTCAAGCCCGGGGTTACGCTCAAGTGCATTTCTAATAGTTGCGCCTAATGGTCCGTCCCAATCGGCATCTTGCTTAAACGTTGGCTGAGAAAAATTTTCTTCAGGAAGTGGAAAGGTCCACCTTAACCCGACTATGGCCACTGCCATCAGCGCAACCGAAGTCAAACATACTCTGATCAGCCGCATTCCGGGCTCCGTGAATGGCAGGTCGGATTTGCCTTACAGTTAAGATTGGCCTATCGACAGATAGTTTTTCAAGAGCTTAGGTCGAAGCAACAGACGGAGCACCGAACTTTGTCCACTTTGGGCTCGAAGCGGCCATCGAAACAGCTCTGTCGAATGACTGCTTTAACCTTGCTTGCGAGGCAGTGCCTGGTCAGCCGATCAATTTCTGCAGTTCTTTGTCGGCGCGGATCAGGTCATTGACGATCTTGCGCACTTCTTCGGCCTTTCGTGATCTGTCTCCGTGCTTCCAAGACGGATGCCTTGGTCCAGCAGCGTGCCCACCGCGTGCGCCGTGAACGCGGCATACGGTCCAACCTCGAACGGCAGGTGCGTGGCACCGCCTGCCAGTGGACTTCGCTTTGGCGGTGCATCTGGGCGCATCATTGAGCCGTTTGGTGGGGTCCTTGAGGTTGTCGTCACTTTTTGTCATCCGACCGCCCCCCGTTTTGAACATTGCCAACGATTGCCTGCCCACCTTCATTGACCTCGACGCGCTCGACGCGGACGGTTTGATCTGCCTTGGATCGATATCGTTTCAGGGTTTCAACCTGGCTCGTGAAGGTCCGCGCGAGTTTGTAGAGCGCCCGTTCCGCCGAATCTTGCTGCGGCAGAGACTTTACGTGATTGAGCCTGCGCGCCATCATCATCGTGGCCTGATGGATCGCACCCATCTGGATCGCAAGCATGGCTTCGATCTCGTCTTGTGGCTTAACCCCAGCAACAACCGACATTACGAAGTTCGATGCGGTCTAAGAAACCGAGCTGTCCTGTTGCCCGAGGGTTGCGACTTGATCCATGACGCCTTCGAAGAACCGGTAGTCTGCTGTGCCTAGCTCATGCATTGCCAAAGCACAGGCTGCGTTTGGGTCTTTCTCTTTGTGACCGACTGTGAGCCTTCGCGTTTCCTCCTCGAAGTCCAACTGTATGTCCGGCGCCCGAACGCATGACTTCTTCCGTTCCTTCAAATCCGCAATCGCATTGGTCTCCGCTTCGGTAAGCTCGGAGTTCTTTGTCTGCAGATCGTTGCCACTGTCTTTCTGTTTCTTGCTCATGTTTGCCTCGCATAACAGGGAGTGGTAATTATTAGTGTTCCGTTTCAGAACCGAAGGACCGACGAGAAACCGGCCTGACGGGTTCTGATTTGGAACCATGGGAGGTCTTTGGGTTCTCAAACGGAACCACAGAGGATGCTGACGGGTCCGTCTCAGAACCGCGTTTTGTTTTTTCGGGCTGCCAGAGCCGCCAGTCGTTGGTAGCCGACTTCTTGCCGGACCGGGTTTGCGTCGTCTTGGTTGTCAGCCGCCATTCGTGGGCTCGGCGGTGGTACCAGTTGCCTTCCTGCTCAAGCACTAGGAAGCCTTTGTCCCGCAGATCGTCGAAGGCGCGCTGAACAGTGGCCTTGCCCAATCCCAGTATCTCTGCCGCTTCGTTCATCGACAGGAACAGCTTGCCGTTGTTGCTGCCGTTGAAGCGGGTGTGAAGCTCCAGCCAGAGCTTCACTGCAGGTCCCGACAAAGCCCGCCACGCCGGAGATTTGATCATTGCGTAGGGCAGAGGGATGTATTGCCCCTCATCCGACCGTTTGCCCCTGGGAGACCGCCGTCTACTCATCGCGACACCTCCGCTGGAAACGCTCGGGAAGGGCATCCAACTCCGGAACGTCGCAGCCGATATGCGCCCGGACGAGCCGGGTTAGGCCGGATTTGGAAACACAGTACCCGAGCGTGTCCCAGGCCGCTCCCCCGGCCGGAAAATGAGGCCTCTGGCGCTGAAACAGCCATTGGATGCCATCCCGGCAGACAGAGACGCGGTAGACACCACGGCGAAACAACTCACCGCTGTAGTTCTCGGCGGTTTCCCGATGATCGGTTCGGGTAAGAGGACCAGTGTCTGGCCCCCTGTCGTGACTGGTACTGATTGACTTGGAGAAGGACATATCAACCATGCTCAATCCGTCCTTTCCGAATGATCACCCGTTCCACCGAGTGGCTCAGGGGCGACCAGTAGTACCGGCGCTCGTTTTGTCTTGTCGGCACAGGGCATCCTGTGGCATCAACTGGACTTGCTAGGGTGGCAGTTGATGTCACTGGAAAAGCCCCATCTCCGCGCTTGGAGTTGGGGTTTTTCATTATGCAGCCTCGTTGTTGGGATCGGTGCGCCGGGCCGCCAGCCAAGCGTTCAGATCGGCGCCGTGATAGGCGATCCGCCGACCGATGCGGATAAACGCCGGACCACACATGCGATGGCGCCATTGAGCCAGCTTTTCACGGTTTCCCAGCAATTGCATTTCAGGGTCTTCTGGGAAATAGACCCGGTCGTCATTGAAGACGTTTGCCATCGTTGAAATCCTCTTGGATCAGTTGCGATGGCTTCGAATATATTGGTATTGCTTTATTGAAATAGCCGTCACGAATAATTGGCGTTTCGATACGGCGTCATGATTTCCGAGCCCGTCTACCCGGAACCGAAACTTCAGGGAAGTCTTTCCGAACCTCGTCAATCACACGTCTCCAAGCCCGCGAACCCAAGTTTGAACCAAGCGTCTTTCTTAGTTCAGAGTTTGTACCGGTCCATTCGTTGTTTGAAAGGAAGAATTTTACTTCCGTCACAATCCTTTTTTCTTCAGCAACCGTGTTTGTTGGTCCAGACGTGGCTTTTTTTTCCTCGTCGTACCACCGCCCTTTGAGCTCGGCATACGTCTTTGATTTCACGCTTTCGATCGCATCTGTCCACTTAGCCTCTTTCACACAAAGCCCCGCTCCCGAACTCGTTGTGACGGCGGAAAGCTGCATGTTCTTTAGCAAAGGCAACTTGTATTCCAAAAAATACCCAATTTGAGTGACCGAGGCCTGGGTTAGGGTGTGATCTTCGTAATCGTCAATTTCTCCGATTTTGACCATATGCTGAATCTTCTCAAAAGCAGTCCAGTAATAGCCATCCTCTTTATTGTCAGTATCACCCTCAATTTCAGATTTATCCAACCATGCTTGGAGCATCAGTGGATCTATAACTTGTGAGACGCGCTCTCTAATCGCTTCAATTCCTCGCGTATCAACAGTCCAAGTATAAGGATCTATGAAACAGAACAGCTTGCCATCAAACACCGGCAAGGAAAGGTATTTTCTAACAGTAGACGAATGAACCGTATGAATGTCGATTTCATTCAATTCGGGACACCAAAACTCTTCGGAAAAGCTTCCTTCGTCAATCCAATCAAGTATTTCCGGTGAGGCGACCATTGTTTTGTCGCCGTCAAAAAGGTAGAGAGTTTGCTGCTCAAGCTGATCCAAAAACAGTTTCTCACTGAAACTCCTTGCGTTCGCCTTTTCTTGAAACTCAACGAATTCAAGAACATCCTTAAAGAAGAGCTTTGGCCCATCAATCGCCTTATGCTTTTCGAACTCGCTCCTTGCCAAAGGCCCCAAGTGATCGTCAGCGAGCAACTCTGAAGCGGCTTCGGTTTCGAATTTTGGGTCAATTACCTTTCTCCAATCGGAAAGCGCTCGACCCACAGGCAAAAAACCAAGCTCACTAATCACAGTTTTTCCCCCTTCTCACGAACGTGACCCACTGTTTTATCAAATCTCGTCTTCTTTCCAATAAATCCGACCGCGCATAAGCCCGCTCTACATCGGACCCAACCTGATGAGCTAAAGCCGCCTCCGCCAGTTCGCGCGGCGCGTTTGCAGCCTCCGCCGCCCAATCCCGAAACGAACTGCGGAAGCCATGCACGGTGACTCCATCCTGCCGCATCCGGCGGAGCAGCATCAGCATGGACATGTTCGACAGGGGCTGATGTCGCTTTTGCCCCTCGAACACATAGTCGGAGGCCAGCGCACGCAGCGGCTCCAGAATCCCCAGCATTTCGGTGGTGATTGGGACCCGATGGACCTGCCCGCCTTTCATGCGCTCTGCGGGTATGGTCCACAGGCGCGCATCGACATCGACCTCGGGCCATTTCATCTCCAGGACCTCTGAGGTCCGGCAGGCAGTCAGAATGGTGAACTGCAGCGCCTTGGCGGCCATAGCTGAGCGGGTCTGCAACTCGGCATAGAACGCGGGGACCTCCTGCCACGGCATCGCGTCGTGGTGTTGGACCTTGGCTTTGACGGTGGGCAGCACTTTGCCTTCGCGGATAGCGGTCACCGGGTTCTCGCCCGATCGGAAGCCTTTGGACTTTGCCACATCGAGCACCGTCTTGATCCGCTGCGACAGCCGCTTTGCGGTTTCATGTTTATCGGTCCAGATAGGGGACAGGCACATCAACACTTCGGGCTGATCAATGCTGTCGACTGGCATGCGCCCGATCTTTGGGAACGCATAGTCGCGCAAAGTGTTGAGCCACTGCTGCCCGTGCTTGGCATTCTTCCATGTCGGCAGGCGGTCGATGTGGACTTGTCGGCTGAGCTCTTCGAAGGTCGGGATTTCGCGCTGGGCATTGAACCGAGGGTTCAGCCCGGACTTTGCCATGCGTCGATATTCGAGGGCTCTTTCTCGAGCCTGGTTTAGTGTGACGACATCAGCGCCACCTAACCCGAAATCCGTGCGCAGAGGAGCGCCCTTGCGGTTTTTCTGTCCTTTGACCGTCACGCGCACGATCCAGCGCCGCGCACCAGAGGGATCAACAACAAGATACAGACCAGAACCGTCGCCATGCCGACCCGGGCCAAGATTCTCTACCAGCTTCTTTGTCAGCTTCCCGCTGAGCGCAGCCATGAAAATACCACAAAATATACCACTCAATGAAAGATACTAAGGACAACTGAGTAAAACTCAAGATGATACTATGAGATAATAAGTACCCATTATTTATAAGAATACGGCAGGTTAAATACGCCATGCCAATTCACTGAAATATATAAATGGCGGAGACGAAGGGATTCGAACCCTCGAGACGGTTTCCCGCCTACTCCCTTAGCAGGGGAGCGCCTTCGACCACTCGGCCACGTCTCCGCCGACGGGTATATCCGCGCAAGCAACGGAAGTACAAGGCCATTTCTTCAAGGATTAGAATTTTTTACTGGCCCGCGTGAAGCTATTGAAATAGCACGAAATAGCGCTGTTCGACCAAGGGCACCGACCCGTTCAACCCGCGCGGTACAGTTCACGATCATGACAAAACCACAACAGAATCGAAGCTTTTGAGCGTAGCCGTTGCATGTAGTCCAATTGAGAGACTGTAGATCACAGGGCGATCGCAGTATGCGGTCAGAATAGCCAAGCTATCCTAGGCGTTGCCGTAGCAAAGTCCCATATGTGCCTGACGAGGTATTTTTGCTACAAAAACAGTTCGCTTGACTGTTTGTAGTCTGATCGGGCTGTTTGGATTTTCTGACGCTGGTTGCGGGAGCAGGATTTGAACCTGCGACCTTCAGGTTATGAGCCTGACGAGCTACCGGGCTGCTCCATCCCGCGACACTTTGCGTTGGTCTACCGCCTATTCGGCTACTTGAGACCATTTGTTGGCCTACCGCTTACGCTACTTGAGGCCGTGTAGTGTTCTTCTGATCGTATTAGAGAGACTGTGGGCTTTTACTAGGTTTGGCGGTGACCTACTCTCCCGGGGCTTAAGCCCAAGTACCATTGGCGCGGCAGTGCTTAACTTCCGGGTTCGGGATGGGACCGGGTGTTTCACTTGCGCTATGACCACCAAACCGAGGAAAAGCCCATGTTGACTTTCTTGCTGTGCAAGAAAGCGACGAGGTGGCAGTTAGCGTATGTGCGTTGCCACTCGGTTGTGTTTTCAATCAACATCGCGGCTTGGCGCTACGACGTCATCCATTGTCAAGGTCGGTGTATGCTTTTGGTTTGATTTGTCTTTCTGTTACTGGATCAAATCAAGCCTATCGGGCGATTAGTACCGGTCAACTGAACGCATTACTGCGCTTACATCTCCGGCCTATTGACGTGGTGGTCTTCCACGGCCCTCAGGGAGACCTTGTTTTGAGGGGGGCTTCCCGCTTAGATGCCTTCAGCGGTTATCCTGTCCGATCATAGCTACCCAGCACTGCCGTTGGCACGACAACTGGTCCACCAGTGGATCGTTCACCCCGGTCCTCTCGTACTAGGGGCAACTCCTCTCAAGTCTCCTACACCCACGGCAGATAGGGACCGAACTGTCTCACGACGTTCTAAACCCAGCTCACGTACCTC
Organism: Ruegeria profundi; assembly: GCF_049800715.1. Lineage (GTDB taxonomy): Bacteria > Pseudomonadota > Alphaproteobacteria > Rhodobacterales > Rhodobacteraceae > Ruegeria > Ruegeria profundi_A. Next base: position 5,176 of record NZ_JBNAFO010000023.1, on the reverse strand, counting down.
TTTAAACGGCGAACAGCCGTACCCTTGGGACCTGCTCCAGCCCCAGGATGAGATGAGCCGACATCGAGGTGCCAAACACTGCCGTCGATATGGACTCTTGGGCAGTATCAGCCTGTTATCCCCGGCGTACCTTTTATCCGTTGAGCGATGGCCCTTCCACTCGGGACCACCGGATCACTATGGCCGTCTTTCGACTCTGCTCGACTTGTCAGTCTCGCAGTCAGGCTGGCTTCTGCCATTGCACTCAACGAGCGATTTCCGACCGCTCTGAGCCAACCTTCGCGCGCCTCCGTTACGCTTTAGGAGGCGACCGCCCCAGTCAAACTACCCGCCACGCAGGGTCCCGGGTCCGGATAACGGACCGCGGTTAGACATCAAGAGTGCGAAGGGTGGTATCTCAAGGGAGGCTCCACGGATACTTGCGTTTCCGCTTCAAAGCCTACCACCTATCCTGCACATCACAATCCTGATGCCAGTGCGAAGCTGTAGTAAAGGTGCACGGGGTCTTTCCGTCTAACCGCGGGAAGCCTGCATCTTGACAGGCAATTCAATTTCGCTGAGTCGATGTTGGAGACAGCGGGGAAGTCGTTACGCCATTCGTGCAGGTCGGAACTTACCCGACAAGGAATTTCGCTACCTTAGGACCGTTATAGTTACGGCCGCCGTTTACCTGGGCTTCAATTCAAGGCTCTCACCTCTCCTTTTAACCTTCAGGCACCGGGCAGGCGTCAGACCCTATACGTCGTCTTGCGACTTCGCAGAGCCCTGTGTTTTTAATAAACAGTCGCCACCCCCTGGTTTGTGCCCCCAGCCCCTAGTTGCCTAGGAACCGGGCCTCCTTCTCGCGAACTTACGGAGGTATTTTGCCGAGTTCCTTCAACATCGTTCTCTCAAGCGCCTTGGTATGCTCTACCAGTCCACCTGTGTCGGTTTAGGGTACGGTCTGATGGAGGGCTATTTCCAGGAACCACTCAGCAGCCCAATCAATCCGATAAGATTGAACTACACCTGTGATCCGTCACATCCTCCTGGCCTAGGAATATTAACCTAGTTCCCATCGCCTACGCCTTTCGGCCTCGGCTTAGGGGCCGGCTTACCCTGCTCAGATTAGCTTTAAGCAGGAACCCTTGGACTTTCGGCGAGAGTGTCTCTCACACTCTTTGTCGCTACTCATGTCATCATTCTCACTAGTGATCTCTCCACCGGATGGCTCACGCCCCGGCTTCATCGAAAGAACTCGATCCGTCATTACATCCAGGTGGATGCAAATACGGATGAGTTCTATGTCACACTACGCTCTGCTACCGATGCTTACGCATCCCTAGACTTCGGCTCATGGCTTGAGCCCCGTTACATCTTCGCCGCAGGACAACTTATTTAGACCAGTGAGCTGTTACGCTATCTTTAAAGGATGGCTGCTTCTAAGCCAACCTCCTGGTTGTTTTGGTCGTCCCACCTGCTTTCCCACTTAGCCATGAATTGGGGGCCTTAGTCGTAGGTCAGGGTTGTTTCCCTCTCCACTACGGACGTTAGCATCCGCAGTGTGTCTGCCATCTAGTACTCCCGGGTATTCGGAGTTTGGTTAGGATCAGTAAGCCTGTGGGGCCCCATTACCCATCCAGTGCTCTACCCCCCGGGGTATTCGGATGACGCTCTACCTAAATAGATTTCGCAGAGAACCAGCTATCTCCGAGTTTGATTGGCCTTTCACCCCTAGGCACAGCTCATCCCGATCCTTTTCAACGGATGTGGGTTCGGTCCTCCAGTAAGTGTTACCTTACCTTCAACCTGGCCATGCCTAGATCACTCGGTTTCGGGTCTGATCCCACGAACTCATGCGCCCTATTAAGACTCGCTTTCGCTACGCCTACACCTAACGGCTTAAGCTTGCTCGTGAGACCAAGTCGATGACCCATTATACAAAAGGTACGCCGTCAGATCTCGAGGATCCTCCGACTGATTGTAGGCGTTCGGTTTCAGGTACTGTTTCACTCCCCTCGTCGGGGTGCTTTTCACCTTTCCCTCACGGTACTGGTTCGCTATCGGTCAGCAAGGAGTACTTAGCCTTCGAAGGTGGTCCTCCGATCTTCAGACAGAATTTCACGTGTTCCGCCCTACTTAATACGTCCATCAAAGCTTCCTATACGGGGCTGTCACCCGCTATGGCCACGCTTCCCAACGTGTTCTAGTCACTTATCTGGCTCGGCTGGTCCCCGTTCGCTCGCCGCTACTAGGGGAGTATCAATTGATTTCCTTTCCTCCGGGTACTTAGATGTTTCAGTTCCCCGGGTTTGCTCTTAAAACCCTATGTATTCAGGTCTTAAGTACCTGTTTAAATCCGTTGTAATATTGCGGAGCAATTTACAACGAACTTTCAGGTGGGTTGCCCCATTCAGAGATCCATGGATCAAAGCTTATTCTCAGCTCCCCATGGCTTATCGCAGAGTATCACGTCTTTCATCGCCTCTTGCTGCCAAGGCATTCACCAAACGCCCTTCTCGCGCTTGATTTGATCCAGAAAGAGAAAGACACACGATATTTGTGCTACCGCCTATTCGGCTACTTGAGCACAAGTATGTCAATCGCGACCGCCCAGCTGGTAACTAAAGGCGATCTTTCTTCTGAACCAAAAGCATACTTTCCCGCCTTCCATCCTGGAACCCGCGCTGCCGATGT
>NZ_JBNAFO010000022.1:27500-30941 GCF_049800715.1 Ruegeria profundi | reverse complement strand
GCTGGTTGCGGGAGCAGGATTTGAACCTGCGACCTTCAGGTTATGAGCCTGACGAGCTACCGGGCTGCTCCATCCCGCGACACTTTGCGTTGGTCTACCGCCTATTCGGCTACTTGAGACCATTTGTTGGCCTACCGCTTACGCTACTTGAGGCCGTGTAGTGTTCTTCTGATCGTATTAGAGAGACTGTGGGCTTTTACTAGGTTTGGCGGTGACCTACTCTCCCGGGGCTTAAGCCCAAGTACCATTGGCGCGGCAGTGCTTAACTTCCGGGTTCGGGATGGGACCGGGTGTTTCACTTGCGCTATGACCACCAAACCGAGGAAAAGCCCATGTTGACTTTCTTGCTGTGCAAGAAAGCGACGAGGTGGCAGTTAGCGTATGTGCGTTGCCACTCGGTTGTGTTTTCAATCAACATCGCGGCTTGGCGCTACGACGTCATCCATTGTCAAGGTCGGTGTATGCTTTTGGTTTGATTTGTCTTTCTGTTACTGGATCAAATCAAGCCTATCGGGCGATTAGTACCGGTCAACTGAACGCATTACTGCGCTTACATCTCCGGCCTATTGACGTGGTGGTCTTCCACGGCCCTCAGGGAGACCTTGTTTTGAGGGGGGCTTCCCGCTTAGATGCCTTCAGCGGTTATCCTGTCCGATCATAGCTACCCAGCACTGCCGTTGGCACGACAACTGGTCCACCAGTGGATCGTTCACCCCGGTCCTCTCGTACTAGGGGCAACTCCTCTCAAGTCTCCTACACCCACGGCAGATAGGGACCGAACTGTCTCACGACGTTCTAAACCCAGCTCACGTACCTCTTTAAACGGCGAACAGCCGTACCCTTGGGACCTGCTCCAGCCCCAGGATGAGATGAGCCGACATCGAGGTGCCAAACACTGCCGTCGATATGGACTCTTGGGCAGTATCAGCCTGTTATCCCCGGCGTACCTTTTATCCGTTGAGCGATGGCCCTTCCACTCGGGACCACCGGATCACTATGGCCGTCTTTCGACTCTGCTCGACTTGTCAGTCTCGCAGTCAGGCTGGCTTCTGCCATTGCACTCAACGAGCGATTTCCGACCGCTCTGAGCCAACCTTCGCGCGCCTCCGTTACGCTTTAGGAGGCGACCGCCCCAGTCAAACTACCCGCCACGCAGGGTCCCGGGTCCGGATAACGGACCGCGGTTAGACATCAAGAGTGCGAAGGGTGGTATCTCAAGGGAGGCTCCACGGATACTTGCGTTTCCGCTTCAAAGCCTACCACCTATCCTGCACATCACAATCCTGATGCCAGTGCGAAGCTGTAGTAAAGGTGCACGGGGTCTTTCCGTCTAACCGCGGGAAGCCTGCATCTTGACAGGCAATTCAATTTCGCTGAGTCGATGTTGGAGACAGCGGGGAAGTCGTTACGCCATTCGTGCAGGTCGGAACTTACCCGACAAGGAATTTCGCTACCTTAGGACCGTTATAGTTACGGCCGCCGTTTACCTGGGCTTCAATTCAAGGCTCTCACCTCTCCTTTTAACCTTCAGGCACCGGGCAGGCGTCAGACCCTATACGTCGTCTTGCGACTTCGCAGAGCCCTGTGTTTTTAATAAACAGTCGCCACCCCCTGGTTTGTGCCCCCAGCCCCTAGTTGCCTAGGAACCGGGCCTCCTTCTCGCGAACTTACGGAGGTATTTTGCCGAGTTCCTTCAACATCGTTCTCTCAAGCGCCTTGGTATGCTCTACCAGTCCACCTGTGTCGGTTTAGGGTACGGTCTGATGGAGGGCTATTTCCAGGAACCACTCAGCAGCCCAATCAATCCGATAAGATTGAACTACACCTGTGATCCGTCACATCCTCCTGGCCTAGGAATATTAACCTAGTTCCCATCGCCTACGCCTTTCGGCCTCGGCTTAGGGGCCGGCTTACCCTGCTCAGATTAGCTTTAAGCAGGAACCCTTGGACTTTCGGCGAGAGTGTCTCTCACACTCTTTGTCGCTACTCATGTCATCATTCTCACTAGTGATCTCTCCACCGGATGGCTCACGCCCCGGCTTCATCGAAAGAACTCGATCCGTCATTACATCCAGGTGGATGCAAATACGGATGAGTTCTATGTCACACTACGCTCTGCTACCGATGCTTACGCATCCCTAGACTTCGGCTCATGGCTTGAGCCCCGTTACATCTTCGCCGCAGGACAACTTATTTAGACCAGTGAGCTGTTACGCTATCTTTAAAGGATGGCTGCTTCTAAGCCAACCTCCTGGTTGTTTTGGTCGTCCCACCTGCTTTCCCACTTAGCCATGAATTGGGGGCCTTAGTCGTAGGTCAGGGTTGTTTCCCTCTCCACTACGGACGTTAGCATCCGCAGTGTGTCTGCCATCTAGTACTCCCGGGTATTCGGAGTTTGGTTAGGATCAGTAAGCCTGTGGGGCCCCATTACCCATCCAGTGCTCTACCCCCCGGGGTATTCGGATGACGCTCTACCTAAATAGATTTCGCAGAGAACCAGCTATCTCCGAGTTTGATTGGCCTTTCACCCCTAGGCACAGCTCATCCCGATCCTTTTCAACGGATGTGGGTTCGGTCCTCCAGTAAGTGTTACCTTACCTTCAACCTGGCCATGCCTAGATCACTCGGTTTCGGGTCTGATCCCACGAACTCATGCGCCCTATTAAGACTCGCTTTCGCTACGCCTACACCTAACGGCTTAAGCTTGCTCGTGAGACCAAGTCGATGACCCATTATACAAAAGGTACGCCGTCAGATCTCGAGGATCCTCCGACTGATTGTAGGCGTTCGGTTTCAGGTACTGTTTCACTCCCCTCGTCGGGGTGCTTTTCACCTTTCCCTCACGGTACTGGTTCGCTATCGGTCAGCAAGGAGTACTTAGCCTTCGAAGGTGGTCCTCCGATCTTCAGACAGAATTTCACGTGTTCCGCCCTACTTAATACGTCCATCAAAGCTTCCTATACGGGGCTGTCACCCGCTATGGCCACGCTTCCCAACGTGTTCTAGTCACTTATCTGGCTCGGCTGGTCCCCGTTCGCTCGCCGCTACTAGGGGAGTATCAATTGATTTCCTTTCCTCCGGGTACTTAGATGTTTCAGTTCCCCGGGTTTGCTCTTAAAACCCTATGTATTCAGGTCTTAAGTACCTGTTTAAATCCGTTGTAATATTGCGGAGCAATTTACAACGAACTTTCAGGTGGGTTGCCCCATTCAGAGATCCATGGATCAAAGCTTATTCTCAGCTCCCCATGGCTTATCGCAGAGTATCACGTCTTTCATCGCCTCTTGCTGCCAAGGCATTCACCAAACGCCCTTCTCGCGCTTGATTTGATCCAGAAAGAGAAAGACACACGATATTTGTGCTACCGCCTATTCGGCTACTTGAGCACAAGTATGTCAATCGCGACCGCCCAGCTGGTAACTAAAGGCGATCTTTCTTCTG
>NZ_JBNAFO010000022.1:0-25000 GCF_049800715.1 Ruegeria profundi | reverse complement strand
ACCTCAGATGCCCCCAGTCTATCCTGAGCGTCCCCGCCGCCTCAGCAGCGCCCCAGCGCCTCAGCAGCGCCGGTGAAGGGGGTTCTAAGGTTTACCCCACAAAGCCGCAAGCGGAAAATTACATATCGGCGTATTTTTTTGCGATTTCTTATTTATTGACTTAAGATCAATAGGTTAATTAGCGTCGTCTAGCGCCAAATCAGCCAGATACAAGCACGCCAACAAAGGAATTACATAGCCCGACCGGAACTCCACAATGGCAAACCACAACATCTTGGGCCATGTTAACTCTTGGATACAATAAAGCCCGACTCGCGCCCGCGAGTCGAATCCGGTGACAGGCTTCAAAAACTCCGTTTTGCGCGTCGGTGTGGATCGCTCTTTACCTGTACTTGCGCATTTCATTGGGATGCGGTCTGGTTCCTGAATGACAAGAAATAATCCTATCTCGGCCCAAGTATGACTGAAGGTCTTTCCTACCCACTGGTACGCACCGTCGGGCTCGACGGGGCTTTGGTGACATTTGCAGACAAGATGGATGAGGCCGCAAACCGCGCGGCCCTGGCGTTTCGGGCGCAGGTGGACAGCTTAGCGCTGCACGGGCTTATAGAGACATCGGCCTCTCTGGGGTCTGCATATGTGCGCTTTGACCCTCAGGTGGTTTCACATCTCGAGATCACAAGCCAACTGCAGCAGATCCTGAACCAGCAGGACTGGTATAGTGCCCTTCTACCACAGGGCCGAAGACTATGGCGGGTGCCAACCGTATATGGCACGGACCTTGCCCCACAGCTGGAGGACGCCGCACATGTTGCTGGGCTGGACCCGGCCGAGGCTGTCCGGCGGCTTAATCAGACACAAGTGCGGGTGCTGACCATCGGCTTTGCGCCGGGGCAACCCTATCTCGGGCCGCTGGGACCCGAATTCAACATACCGCGCCTGCAGGAGCTGACGACCATGGTGCCCGAGGGCGCTCTCGTTCTGGCGATCTCACAATTTGTACTGTTCTCCGGCCCAACACCGACTGGGTGGCGGCATGTCGGCCAAACGGCGTTTCGCTGCTTTCAGCCAGACAAGGATCAAGCATTTACCTTGCGGCCCGGTGATGAGCTTCAGTTCACCTCTGTCTCGCGCGATGAGCTTGAGGCAATCCGCGCCAATAATGACGACGGCCTTGGTGGCGCAACCTGTCAGGAGTTCGCCTGATGACTCTGATGGTTCATCGCATTGGACCGTCTTGTACGGTTCAAGATCAGGGGCGCATCGGCTATTTGGATCAGGGTCTCTCTCGGTCCGGAGCAGCCGATATTCTGGCGCTGCATGAGGGTGCGGCCTTGCTGGGACAAAGCCCCGATCTGGCCGCGCTGGAAATGGCAGGCATGGGTGGCACGTTCGAAGCGACGGAACGCACAAGGATCGCTCTGACCGGCGCATCGATGCAGGCGAGCATCGACGGCTCCCCGATCGTCTGGAACGCGTCACATGTTCTTGAGCAAGGGCAGACTCTGACAATCGGTGCGACCTTGCACGGCAACTACGGCTACCTGCATTTGGAGGGCGGCATTGAGGCCGAACTGTTCCTCGGCTCGCGTGCGACGCATCTGACGGCAAAGATCGGTCGCGCCGTTGCGGTGGGTGATGTGTTGCCCGCCGGGAAGACTGCGGGCGATGGTAGAATGAAGCTGTCCCCTTCGGGCCGGTTCAACGGCGGTACTCTTCGCGTCGTCGCCAGCTTTCAAACCGCGTTGTTCGATGATGAAACGCTGGATCGCTTTGCGCAGACAGAGTTCACGCGCGGCGCGCGGGCCAACCGTATGGGGGTGCAGCTGGAAAGTGACGGACCGGGCTTTGCGGCCAAAGATCAGCTCAATATCCTGTCCGAGGTGATAACGCCCGGAGACATTCAGATGACCGGCACGGGCAACCCCTTCATTCTGCTGCCCGAATGCCAGACGACCGGAGGCTACCCCCGGATTGCAACCGTCTTGCCCTGCGACATGCCCAAGGCGGCGCAGACCCCGGCGGGCGGGACGGTACGTTTTGAATTCGTGACTCTGGAACAGGCTGTAGAGATTGATGCTGCGTTTCGCGCGGATCTTGCGCGCCTTCCTGGCCGCGTGGAGCCTCTGGTCCGCAACCCTCATGACATCCCGGACCTGTTGTCCTACCAATTGATCGGCGGAGTGATCTCTGCCACCGACTAAGGAGACTATCTGATGCCGCGCGTGGATCTGAACGCCGATATGGGCGAGAGCTTTGGCCCCTGGAAGATGGGCGATGACGAAAGCCTGCTGAAGATCATTACATCCGCCAATATCGCCTGCGGGTTTCATGCAGGTGACTGGGATGTGATGGCCAAGACCATGACACTGGCCGCTGAGAATGATGTGGGCATCGGAGCGCATCCCGGCTTTCCTGACCTACAGGGATTCGGGCGGCGCAATATGAAAGTGCCCCATGGCAGCCTGCGCAATCTGGTGCGCTATCAACTGGGTGCGGCTTTGGGTATGGCCGCAGCCACTGGCACAAAGGTGCGGCATCTGAAACTGCACGGCGCTTTGGCCAATATGTGTTCGGTCGATATCGACATGGCGCGCGCCTGCTACCAGGGGGCGTTGGATGTTAACCCGGACATCATCATCATGGTGCTGGCGGTCACGAAACAGGAAGACGCCGTGCGAGAGCTTGGCTGCAAATGGGTGGGCGAGATTTTCGCCGACCGGGCCTACAATGACGATGGCACTTTGGTGGATCGCAGCCTACCCGGCGCGGTGATTCACGACCCTGAGATTGCAGGCCCGCGCATGCTAAACATGGTGCGCGAAGGGGCCATCATCACCGAATCCGGCAAACGGCTGGAGACGTCCATCGACACGATCTGCCTGCATGGGGACGGCCCAACTGCCGTACAGATCGCCCGGTCAGTGCGGGAGAACCTGATCGAAGGCGGGGTCGAGGTGACAAAGTTCACCCGATAGACATCAGCCCGTAATCTTGGGTCCCTATCCTATGGCTGTTGCCTGAATTCGGTTGAGCGCATAGCATACTCGCAAGTGCATGTTCTGAATACCGTATTTCTAGCAACGCTATTGGCTGGCCCCGCGCTCGCCGCCAGATGCCCGGCAAGGAGGCGCACATGTCTTTCGATCTGATGTCTTACACACCCCGAGGTGACAAGAAGAACTCGGACTTCTTTCACGAATACCTTCCGATGATCTACGAACGCAGGACCAGCTCGGGCGTCGCGGATCAGGTCGGGCCGATGCGCGCGATCGTCATCCAGGTCGAATCCACGGCGCTGTTCGATACGATGGTCGAGCTTTATGTGATGACGCCTTACCGCCACTCGGCCAGCTATCTGGGGCAGACACACAAGTTCGCGGTCCTGCATTCGCATCCCGACTATCCGGCGCTGATCCTGATGGCCCCGCTGAGCGACAGTTTCGAGGACTTCATTCCCCGCATCAACAGGATGTACCCTCTGGCCCGCCCGACCCCGCAAACGCGGTACGTGGGGGAGGTCTTTGCCGCCTGCGATCTGAAAGAGCTCAGCAAAACTCTCGAAGAGCAGAACATCCGGTTTGAATATGCAGGTGATACGGAAAACCCGTTCTACTCGCTGGATGGCTTTCGCTTTACCACGCCCTCGGATTTCACCTGCAACCGCGTTGGCTATTCCACCCTGGATTTCAACGACCCTGACAGTTTGGGCCTCGGCGACCGCGTTTTGCTGAGCGATACCGAGAAAGCTCGATTGGAAGAGGCTGCAGCTTTTGGCACGGATTCGAAAATTGCGCCGCTGATGCTGGGGATCGACCACCTTGCCACGCGGGTTCTGGCGGGCGAGCGGGAAGATGCGATCCTCGAGTTTCTGACGATGGTGCCTTATTACTTCTGGGGGGCTTACAACATCTTCGACATGAATTCGTCGACCAATGTGAACCGCAACGCCAACGTAGATGACGACAAGAAATCCCCGGCCAAGGTGTTTACGGCAAACAACACGCCGTCCTTCGTGAATTCATTTGCCAAACTGCCCATGCCCACCGAGGATTTCGTGCGCAACTTCGGCCGCCGCCTGCATCACATGGCGGTCGAGATTCAGGATGGCGACCATGGCGCGGGCGAAAAGAACGTGGATTTCGTCGTCAATACGCTCAAAGACAAGGGTGTTCCGTTCCTCGCCCATGTGGTGGGGGAATGCAAAGACGATCCCAACTTAAAGCAGATCTTCTCGAAGCACTCAAAGAACACGCTGCTGATCACCGAGTATATCGAACGGTGCCACCACTACGACGGGTTCTTCACCAAGGACAACGTCGCGGCACTGACCGCCGCCGCCGGGCAGGATGAGCAGTACGAGCATGGCCATGTGTTCGACTGAACTGGTTACATGAAAAAAGGGCTGCGAAACTTCGCAGCCCAGACCCATCAGGAGAGTATATGTCGGGTCTTATGACGGCCCGATCATGAAACAGGTGACATTACGCGCCTGAAGGCGGCGGCATGCCAGATCGGCCTGTTCGCGGGTCATGCCCTGGAACGTGGCCTCGAACCCTTTGGAGCTTTGATTGACCTTGCGCAACGTACCGTCCAGCGCTGTCATCTCGGACAATGCGGTTTTCAGCAGCACCTTCTCGGCTTCATAGCGCGTGGTGTAGCGGCCCACATTCACGCCCCACAGATGCCCGCCAGAGGTGGACAGCCGCGTGACAACCTCTTGTTCCGGTTCCGGCTGCTCGGCTGGTTGGGTCGAAGCCAGGACCAGATTTTCGGGCCGCAGGGCCGGACGTGTATCCGAGCTTTCGACCGGAGGCGCCGTCGGCGCGATATCCGCCTGTGCAATAGCTGCGGCAATCCCGTCCTTGATGCGGTCCCGGTTTTCATCGGCAGCATCAACAACCGCGCTTGCAACCTGTGTCGCCGCTGTCGGACGCATCGCCGGGCGCAGGCTGGTCTTGGGTGCGCCGGTCAAACGAGCAACTTGCGTGCCACCCAAACCGGCATTGCCCGCGTAGGCCGGGCGCGCAGGGCGGCGGATCGGGGCGCGCGACGGGGCGCGGCGGAACCCGAGATCCAGCAGCTCAGCCACTTTGGCATTACGTGAGGCACCTGATTTGCCGCCAAAGACCGTTGCGATGATGCGCTCGTCCTTGCGCTTGGCCGAGGCTACAAGGTTGAAACCAGCGGCGCGGGTATAGCCCGTCTTGATCCCGTCCGCGCCTTTATACGCAGCCAAAAGGCGGCGGTTCGTGTTGGGAACCGTCTTGATACCGGCATTGGTCGATTGGCGCGAGAATAGGTTGTAATATTGCGGGTAGTCATAGAGCAGATGCCGCCCCAGCGTGGTCATGTCACGCGCGGTCGACATATGCCCTGATTCCGTCAGGCCATGCGCGTTCTTAAAGGTTGTGCGGCTCATCCCCATTGCTTTGGCGGTGCGCGTCATGCGGCGGGCAAAGGCGGCCTCGGACCCGCTAATCGCAATCCCGATGGCGGTTGCGGCATCATTGGCCGACTTCACCGCCGCCGCGCGGATCAAATAACGGAACGCAATCGTCTGGCCCGAACGCAGGCCCAGCTTAGACGGAGGTTCAGCCGCTGCCGCCCGCGTGATGCGGACTTGTGTATCCAGCGTGATCTCTCCGTTCCGAACCGCTTCGAACGCAATATAGAGGGTCATCATCTTTGTCAGTGAGGCCGGATGCAGGCGGGTATCAGCGTTGCGCGAGTGCAAAACCTCGCCCGTTCGCGCGTCGATCACCATCGCCGCGTAGGGCGCGGCCAAGGCTTTAAGCGGCGCGAAAGAAAGCACCAACATAAACGCTGTGAGGAATACGCCCATCCGGGCCGGGACTGTCCACCGACTCTGCACGATCTTTGCCTCTGTCTGCCTCGTTCCGCCGGGTTTTCCCGGTCGGATAAAATTTATTGATTATCGCTAAGGCTAACACAGGACCCCGGCAAAATAAACCAAAAGCTGGGGTTTTCCCGGCATCGTGAGGGGCGGGGACCCCTTCTATATATAGGCGAAGCCCCTGTGCCGACCTACCAGATGAGCGATGATGACAGGAACAAGGCAAAGGTTGCGCGGTTTTTTCTTAAACTGAGGCCGAACGGCAACATCAGCCTAGAGCGCGCACCAGATCCGAAAGTCCGCCTAGATCCGACAGCTCTCGGAATCGGGGATGGTGAGAGGGTGTTTCGGCATGCTCAATCTCCCATACCAGCCCGTGCGGGACATGAACGCCCCAGCACCCGGCGTTGATCGGCGCCACCACATCCGACCGCATTGAGTTGCCCACCATCATCGCGCTCAAAGGCCCCTCGCCATGCTGTTCGAAGATCGTCCGATAGGTCTCAGCCGTCTTTTCCGAGACAATCTCAACCCCGTCGAACAAATCCCCCAACCCCGATTGCGCCAGCTTACGCTCCTGATCAATCAGGTCGCCCTTGGTGATCAGAATGACGCGATGGGTCTCGGCCACGCCCTCGACCGCCTCGCGCGCATAGGGCAGGAGTTCGATGGGATGGGCCAGCATCTCTTGCCCCGCATCGATCAACTGGCGGATGACCGAGGCTGGAACGCGGTCTTCGGTCACCTCGATCGCCGTTTCGATCATCGACAGGACAAAGCCTTTGATTCCATAGCCATAGTGCTGGATGTTCCGCTTTTCGGCGGCCAACAGACGCTCCATCAGGTGGTCGCGTTCGGCGTGGTCTGCCAGCAATTGCGCGAAATGGGCCTGCGTTAGTTGGAAAAAACGCTCGTTATGCCACAGCGTGTCATCCGCGTCGAAGGCGATAGTGGTCAGTTTGCTGTCCATTCCGAAAGGGTCCGCTGCCTCTTTATTCTGACGGCGTCAACGTTATATAAGCCCTCAGATAAACCCAATGCCTGAATCGGACAGTTGCGCGCGATGCTGGAAAACCCCTGGATGATGTCTGATAAATCGGATGACGACGGCGACTCGTCCGTCCTGCTGCAGACGCGACCCAAAACCAAGCGCCCTCCGTTGTATAAAGTGCTTTTGCTGAACGATGACTACACCCCGATGGAGTTTGTTGTTCATGTGTTGGAACGCTTTTTCGGCATGACCCACGCGCAGGCGTTCGAGATCATGCTGACCGTGCATAAAAAGGGCGTCGCCGTGGTTGGCGTCTTCAGCCATGAGATTGCCGAGACCAAGGTGGGTCAGGTGATGGATTTCGCGCGTCGGCATCAGCATCCGCTGCAATGCACGATGGAACGCGAAGAATAACGCAGGCTGGGCCGCCCGGAATTTACCATGTCCTCTCGTCTTGATCTTGCCCTGAACAGCGGTTTGACCCTGTCGCAACCGCTGGTGGTTATCGGCCCGACACCAGAAGAGGATCTGTCAGCCTTGCCGCGCGAGGCTCAGGTGATTCAGCCGTTCAAGCCTTTCCACGATCATTTCGCGGGTCAGGGCTTTGCCACCAAACCGGTGCTTGACGCGGCATGCAGCGACGCGCTTGTGTTCTTGCCGCGCGCCAAAGCGCTGGCTCGGTCGCTTGTCCAGCAGGCATGCAGCCATGCCAGCGGGACAATCGTGGTTGATGGCGCCAAAACCAACGGTGTCGACAGCATTCTAAAAGACATCCGCAAGCGTGTTGCCATCGAAGGCCCTATTTCCAAGGCCCATGGCAAGATCTTCTGGTTTCAGGCCGACGCTGAGGCCTTCGCCGATTGGGCCGCCCGCGAGAACCAAACCGTCGATGGCTACGTGACAGCTCCGGGTGTGTTTTCCGCAGATGGGATCGACCCAGCCTCGGCACTTCTCGCGCAGTCCTTGCCGGACAAGATCGGCCCCCGCGTGGCTGATCTGGGCGCAGGTTGGGGGTATCTGTCAGCGGGTCTACTACAGAATGACCGTGTCAAAGCCCTTCATCTGGTTGAGGCTGATCACGCCGCGCTGACATGCGCGCAAGCAAACGTCCCCGATGCGCGCGCTCAGTTTCACTGGGCGGATGCGGTGACCTGGACCGCGCCCGAGCCTATCGACACCGTCATCATGAACCCGCCCTTTCACACCTCACGCAGTGCCGATCCGGCGTTGGGGCAGGGCTTCATCAAGTCCGCCGCGAAGAACCTGACCCGCAACGGCACCCTGTGGATGGTTGCCAACCGCCACCTGCCCTATGAGGCAACACTGGCCGAATCCTTCGCCCAAGTTCAGGAAGTGGCAGGCGACAATCGATTCAAGGTGTTCCAAGCCTCTCGCCCCCGGGCCTAAGCCCGGCTAACCTGCCCCAAATCAGGAGGATTCGGATGTCCTTTTCCATAACTGGCAAGACAGCGATTGTAACCGGCGGGGCCAACGGGATTGGGTTGGCCATCGGGCGGCATTTTGCAGATGCCGGGGCCAATGTCGTCTTTGCAGATATGGATGAAAAACGGCTGGCCGAGGAATTGGGCGAGCAGGCCGACGATGGCAACATCCGCTATTTCGCCGGTGATTTGCGCGAAAAGCTGACCATCGCCAACCTGCTTTCGGCCACGCTGGATGCGTTCGATCAGGTCGACATTCTGATCAACGGCGCGCGTCAGGTGATCCCGTCCGATCCGCTGGACCCCGATGACGACTCGGTCCGGACATTGCTGAACCAGAACCTGATGCCCGCCCTGCGCCTCAGCCAATTGGTGGCCAAGCGGATGATCAAACAATCCGGCGAGGATGAGGAAAACCCAGCGGGCTCCATCATCAACCTGTCCTCAATCGCAGCGCGGCGCACCCATCCGGATCTGATGGCCTATTCCGTCTCGACCGCAGCATTGGATCAAATGACCCGCTCGCTGGCGGTTGCACTGGCCCCCAACCGAATCCGCGTGAACTCGATCGCGCTGGGGTCGGTGATGAGCGCATCGTTGCAATCGACGCTGAAAGAAAACCGCGATTTCCGCGACGACATCGAGAAACACACCCCTCTGGCCCGGATCGCGGCCCCGACCGAGCTGACGGAAACAGCGCAGTTTCTGGCCTCGGACGCAGCAGGGTTTATCACTGGCCAGATCCTAACAATTGACGGCGGCCGCACCTTGCTGGACCCCGTTGCAGCCCCGGCGCATTGACCATGTTTGATACTGAAAAGACCACCGCCTCAGCCTGGTTCCGCCAATTGCGCGACGATATCGTAGCCGCTTTTGAGGCGCTGGAGGACAGTCACGACACCGGCCCGTTTGCTGACGCAGCCCCGGGACGCTTCGAAGTAAAAGAAACCAAACGCCAGTCCGAGGACGGCTCGGACGCGGGCGGCGGGTTGATGTCGGTGATGCGGGGCGGGCGCGTGTTCGAAAAGGTCGGCGTCAATGTCTCAACCGTCTACGGCACGTTGGGTGAGAGAGCGCAGCAGGCCATGGCTGCGCGTAAGGGTATTCCCGGCATGACTGAGGACCCTCGGTTCTGGGCCTCAGGGATTTCGCTGGTGGCCCATATGCAAAACCCGCATGCCCCCGCTGTTCATATGAACACGCGTTTGTTCTGGACACCGCATGCCTGGTGGTTCGGCGGCGGGTCAGACCTGAACCCTTGCATCGAATATGACGACGATACCGCCCATTTCCACGCGACCCAGAAGGCGCATCTGGACCCGCACGGACCAAGCCACTATCCGCGCCTTAAGGACTGGGCGGATGAGTATTTCTACATCCCCCACCGCAAACGCGCTCGCGGCGTTGGTGGTATCTTCATGGATGACTACTGCACCAATGACTGGCAAGCGGATTTCGCTTTGACACAGGATATCGGCAAAGCCTTCTTGCCCGCTTTCCTGCCGCTGGTCGAAAAACGCCGGGTTCAGAGCTTTTCAGACGCGGACAAAGACACCCAGTTGGTGCATCGGGGCCTCTATGCCGAGTACAATCTGGTCTACGACCGCGGCACCAAGTTCGGGCTTGAGACCGGCCACGATCCGGACGCAGTGCTGATGAGCCTGCCGCCCTTGGCGAAATGGGTCTGAGGATCAGAACGCTAAATCCAGAAAGTTATCATAGCAGTAGTTCTGGGCCTTGGTAGCGGACATGTTCATTCCTACTTTTTTGACGGAAATTGAATAGCCCGGATCGGTATTTGCGCCCGGAGGCGGCGTCAGCGAGAATTGCACAGTGCGCACGCCCGGCTCATAGGCGCGATAGATATAGATTCGCGTCGGGCCCGGCACCCCCAGAGTTCGGATAGCAAAATCACCGATCCCGCACCAGTAGTTTACGGGTGCCGATGATCCGATGGCCCTGACCTCAAAGATGCCGCCTTCTAGTGGCGTGATCTCGGTCCGGTTCTGCGGCCCCACGCGGACACCGAAGCCGACAGCCTGCGCAAGCTGGGGTGCTATAATTAACGCCGAGGCTGCAATGAGTTTGGCAATACGCATCATCCGAACATCCTAAAATAAACTCTGTTCCATGAGAGTAACACAATTGGAGGTTGGGTCGAGAGGGGGCTCGGCAACAGACCGCAAACACATCAAAATACTTATATGCAACTGACATGGCGGCGCATATCATCATGATATTTATTGCAAGTCTGGTGTCCCTGTGAGCCAAACATTTCCAAAAGACTGGTTTGACCTCTCGCCAGAGAAATACGCCGATTTCGGAGCTATGTTCTACTTGGCAGGCCTGACCCCAACGCATCAGAAACGCAGTTTGGCGCAGGTTCTCTATGCCTTTGAAACGCCGTTGCGGCTGGGGCAGTATCACATCTTCCGCCAGAACGGCTTTCCCCGAGGGTTCGTAACCTTTGCTGGCCTCAACCGTGAGGCTGAAAACAGATATGCCATTCAGGAAAAGCCCTTGAAGGATAAGGATTTCACCAGCGGGTCCTCGTTCTGGATCGTCGATCTGGTTGCGCCGTTCGGGCAGACGAATGAAATTGTCGACATTCTCAAGGCAGAAATACCACACCCCCGCGTCCGAACGAATCGTCTGGTTGGTGACATGGGTCAGAACCGGATCGTAGAATGGAGCCGGGATGCCGCGGGCGAGGTCTACATGAAGCTCTATCGTAAGAAGGATTTCAAACGTCTGCTGGAACAGAGCGAGGGCTAGCATGGTCTCGGTTCCGGTCACGGGTGATTTGACAGGGGATGTCACGGGCTCACCGCCAAACGTGGCTACCGGCCAGGTCATTCTTGGCGACACCCCGGGAACATTCGACGTCAACAATTGGGCAATCGCGACCCCTGCGGCCAATGGGACGGCTACGATAGACGCGGATACCGGCGAATGGACCTACACGGTCGATCCCACCTTTTTTGACAGCCTCGACTTCAACCAAATCGCGACCGACACGTTCGTCATTCAGGGGTCTGACGGGTTCTTCTTTGGTCAGGCGACCATCACCATTTCTATTCAAGGCGTCTGTTTTACCGCCGGGACGCTGATCGAAACCGAAACCGGACCAGAGGTCGTCGAGGCCCTGACAGTCGGCGATCTGGTCCAGACCAAAGATCACGGGCTGCAGCCTATTCGGTGGATCGAGTCCAGCCCGATCCCCCCCGAGCGATTGCGTCGTGACCCTGATCTGCGGCCCGTGCGTATCCTGCGCGGCAGCCTTGGGCCCGACATACCCTCGCGCGATCTTCTGGTGTCGCAGCAACATCGCGTCCTGATTCAAGGACCGAAAGTCGAGCTGCTGTTTGGCGCCGCCGAGGTTCTGGTCGCCGCAAAACACCTGTGTTCATGGCCGGGTATCTTCGTCGACACCTCAGACCAGCCGGTCGAATACCTGCATATCCTGCTGGATCAGCATGAGATTCTGACCGCCGAAGGCGCATTGGCAGAGAGCCTGTTTCTCGGCGACGAAGCGTTGCATTCCCTGTCCTCGGACGGGCTGCAGGAGCTGGCCTCGATCTTCCCGGACCATACCCCGGACAAATCTACCGGCTTCGGACGCGCTGCTCGCATGATCCTGCGCGAGCATGAGGCCCGCGCCTTGGCCTGACTCTAACCTGTCGGGCCGATCCGTCCGCCAACATCCTGCGGCGCCAGCGCAACTGTCTTGATCACCGCATAGCATCGCGCGCCCGGTTGCAAACCAAGCCCCGCGACGGAACGGCGGGTGATCCGCGCCAGAACGATACCTGCCCGCGTATTCATCGAGATAATCGCACCCGGCCCGTCTCCGGCGCGGATCGTCTCGACCGTGCCCGCCAGAACGTTCAGGGCCGACAGCCCCGCCGGAGGCTGGTTGGACAGGATCACCTCTTGCGCGGGGATACGAATGCGAAGCTCTGCACCGATCTGATGCGAGATACGCGGCAGAAACAGAGATTCTCCACCCGCGTCCAACTCGGTCAAACCGTCCTCATGATGGGCCCGAACACGCACTTGCAGCACCGCGCCAACCGCGCGCACGCCCGCAGGTGTAACGGACGGATCGGCCAGCACTTCAGAGGCCGGACCATGGCGCCCCACCTTGCCATCCTGCAGTGCAACAACCGAAGTTGCCAACCGCGCGACCTCGGCTGCGGAATGGGTGACATAGAGAATTGGAACCGAGACCTCATCCCGAAGGCGCTCAAAGTAAGGCAGGATCTCGGCCTTGCGGCCTTCATCCAACGCAGCCAGAGGTTCGTCAGCCAGAATTAGGCGTGGGCTGGCCAGCAAGGCGCGCCCGATCGCGACCCGCTGCTTCTCCCCACCGGACAAACCAGCCGGGCGGCGGTCGAGCAGATGACCGATGCCCAGCATTTCGATCACCTTGTCCGGGTCCTCACGCTTTGCAGGCCGCGGTGCAAACCAGCGCCCGAAAGACAGGTTCTGTCGCACGGTCAGGTGAGGGAACAGACGTCCTTCCTGAAAGATATAGCCGAGCCTGCGTTTATGCGGCGGCAGCCAAAGCTTGGTGTCCGTGTCGAACAGGACCCAATCATCCACGGCAACGCGCCCGGCCTCGGGTCGCAACAGACCCGCCACGGCATTCACCACCGTAGTCTTGCCCGACCCCGAGCGCCCGAACAGAACGGTCACACCCGGCGGAGCCTCAAAGTTGAGGTCCAGATCCAGCCCCGCAAGGCTGTGGCGCAGACGAACAGACAGGCTCATGACCCGGCCACCCGCGCCGCCGCACGCCGCCCGACGTATTCCGACAACAATAATGCCCCCATCGCGATGATGATCGAGATCACGACCAACCGGGTCGCCGCTGCCTCACCCCCCGGCACCTGCAGGAAGGCGTAGACGGCTGATGGCAGTGTTTGAGTCTGGCCCGGAATGTTCGACACAAAGGTAATAGTGGCCCCAAACTCGCCCATCGCCTTGGCAAAGGCCAGAATGGCCCCCGCGATGACCCCCGGCAGGATCATCGGCAATGTCACCGTCGCAAACACCCAAGGGCGTGAGGCGCCCAGCGTAGCTCCCGCTTGTTCAAGTCGAGGGTCAACGGCCTCGATCGACAGACGGATGGCCCGTACCATCAAAGGGAACGCCATGATCCCTGCCGCCATCGCAGCGCCAGTCCACCGGAAAGCAACAACGATCCCGAACTCGGCCAAAAAGCGTCCGACCGGACCCTGAACGCCAAAGGTCAGCAGCAGCAGGTAACCGGTTACCACGGGCGGTAATATCAGGGGCAAATGCACGAGACCATTCAACACCTGTCGTCCCGGAAAGCGCCAGCGCGCCAAAGCATAAGCCACGAATACTCCGAATGGCAAAGTCGCCAGCGTTGCCCAGAACGACACCCGCAGGGACAATTTCAACGCCTCAATCTCGGCAGGGCCTAACCAATCCATAAGGCTCACCGTCCAGGCAGAGAGAACCCCTGCCCCTTGAACACATCTGACGCGAATTCGCTCTGTAGAAAGGTCCGAAAATCCTGCGCCTCTGGCTTGGCAAAGGACGTCTCGGCGACCGGGTATATGATGGGTGGGTGGCTGTCTTCTGGGAAGCTGCCAACAACACCAACCCGCGCGTCAGCCTGAGCGTCCGTCCGGTAGACAATACCCATCGGTGCCGCCCCGGTTGCAACCAAAGCCAGTGCCGCACGCACATTGTCGGTTTGCGCGACCTGACGCTGCACCGCGTCCCACAGGCCAAGGCTCTGCAACGCGGCCTTTCCGTAGATCCCTGCGGGGACGGCATCGACCAACGCCATGGCAAGAAAGCCGCCCTCAAGATGTTCGGCCAGATCATAACCCGCTGAGACTTCGCCAATATGTGTCTGCGGCGCGGCTCCGATCAGAACCAACCCATTGCCCAGTAGGGCGACTCGGGTTTCGGGCTCGATCACACCATCCTGCTGCAACACATCCATCCAATCCTCATTCGCGGAAATGAACAGATCAGCCGGAGCGCCTTGCTGCAACTGACGCGCAAGAACCGAGGACGCGGCATATGAAATCGTGACATCGTTGCCGGTTTCGCGCTGATACGCGGTCGAAACCTCGTCCAAAGCGGTTTTCAGACTGGCCGCCGCAAACACCAAAATCCCATCTGCCCCGGCCCGAAGCGGAGCCAGAAAACACGCGCCAAGCACCAGCGCTGCCACAAGAAAACGGCGAGGGGAGTGTCGGGCCATGTCCTCTCCAGCCTGAGGGGTTTCGGTCCCTAACGGAGATATCGGAGGCAACAGGCGTCGCGCAAGCGCCTTTCAGACTTTGCCTTCAATCGGGTGTGCAGTGATGCCTTTGGCGGAACAGGCAGCCATCGCTGACGCGACACCTGAAGAAAGGCAAGAAATTCGTGCGAACCCTCTTGCACCCGTCCTCAGGCTTGGCTACATGCAGCGTCACGGGTGATTAGCTCAGTTGGTAGAGCGCTTCGTTTACACCGAAGATGTCGGGAGTTCGAGTCTCTCATCACCCACCATCCTAACCTTTTGCTATTAAAGAAAAGCCTTGCAAATAAGGGCGTTTGTCCGTTTCTAGGTTACAACTTTGGTTACAAAAGGTGTTCCCATGGCAGGCAAAGTTCGTCACCTGATCAACCGTTCCGGCAGGTATCACGCTCGTGTTGTGGTGCCTAAAGACTTACGTGGAATCATCGGAAAGACCGAACTGCGCATCCCGTTGGGTGGTGATCGCCGCGAAGCGCTCAAGCTTTTGCCGGGCGCTGTCACGCAGATTCAACGCCAGATTGCGGTTGCTGAGCAGAAAGCGAACCCAAACCAACAACGCAACAGCCCTGCCCGCTTTCCGCTGGCACCAGACCAGATCGCACACAGCCACTATCAGCAGCGCATGGCCTTTGACGATCAGCTCCGAAACGATCCGCGCTACTCCGCTGTTGGAATTGATGACCTACTTGTTCAGCGGCTCCGCAATGCCATCGCCGGGAACGCGAACGATGCAGAGCTAGGTGAACTGGTCGGCGCACAGATCGAACGCTTTCGGGCTGCTGGCAACCTTGATGCAACACTGGGTAGCACGGAATGGCGAAGCATTGCCCGTGCCCTATGCCAAGCTGAACTGGAAGCACTTGCGCGCAGTGCTGAGCGCGACGAAGGCGATTTCACAGGCGCACCCGCTGCGCCAATCATTGTGAACGCACAGCCCCCGGAAAACGCCTCTGCGCCGGTCAGCATCAAACAGCTCTGGAAAGACTACGTCGCGCATCGGCAGCAAGCCGGGTTCATGAAGTCTGGCACTGGCCGCCAGCAGCCGGTTATTGATAGGCTCATCAAATATCTGAAACACAACGATGCCACCCGAGTTACCAAGAAAGACCTACTCGCTTGGCGTGACCACTTGATGGGTGATCTTTCTGCCAAGACAGTAAGCGATGTGTATCTCTCAACCATCCGTTCGCTTTTCTCGTGGGCAGTGGAAAACGATGTTCTACCAGACAACCCCGCCGCCAGCGTTCGGCAAGTAAAACCCAAGAAACAACACACTCGTGAACGCGGCTATGTGGACGCCGAAGCAAACAAGGTTTTGAAAGCAAGCCGGACCTATCGGCCAAACGAGGATGAGCGCGGCTACGTCAGGGAAAAATCACACTTGATCGCCGCCAAGCGTTGGGCACCTATCATATGTGCCTTCACGGGTGCGCGCGTCTCAGAGATTACCCAGCTCCGCAAGGAGGATGTGCGCAAAGTTGATGGGCAATGGTTCATTCGGATCACGCCTGACGCCGGTTCTGTCAAAACAGGTGGATATCGTGATGCGCCTCTGCATCCTCAGATCATAGATGAAGGTTTCATTGACTTTGTTGACGCCGCAAATCCCGGCCCGATGTTTCATGGCGGCACGAAACAAGAGGACTATTCGCGCAAGGCAAAGCGTATCGCAAATCAAGTGGCAGCTTGGCTGAGTAAGTCCGGCCTAACACCAGAAGGTTTGCTGCCCAACCACGCTTGGCGACACCGGCTCAAAACGCAATGCCGCGAACTTGGTATCTCAGATCGCGTCGTTGATGCCATCCAAGGTCATGCCGGGAAAACGGCAGGTGACGACTACGGCGACGTGACATTGAAAACCAAAATCGACGCGGTTAACAAACTGCCCTTATACGACCTGAGTTGAGGCTTCATTTCGTAGCCCGCTGTCAATGGAGCAAATCTTGTCAGATAAAGTTGAAATCTCATTGGAGTTTTTGGTGCGGTTGGAGCGAGCGCTAGGGTCTTGCGTTGATGAGTTGACCGCAATTCATCAAATCAAATACGCCCACATACTCGAAACATCGCACCCGATCATCCAGCGCAAGATTCAAAATGATGATGAGGTAAGACAAAGTGCGCTTGCCCCACTGATAGAGCTTTCCGATTTCTTAGAGCCCTACAAAGGCTAGAAGTCATTTAGTTACATACGTAACTTTTTTCTTTAACCGCGATTCACGGTGTGGTATTTTTACCACACTTACAATCTCACGTGGATCGCATGGCCCTTACCAAGATTAAAAAAGCATTCGGGTTCGGCGTCGAAGAAAAGTCGCTGGCCCTGACTGACCACGAGGTGTTCCCCATTTTCGGGGTAACGCCAACAGCTTCCGGTGTGTCGGTTGGCCCCAGCAACGCCATGCGTGTTCCCGCCGTGAATTGCGCGGTGTCGCTGATCTCCGAGACCATAGGTGCGCTACCGGTAAAACTGTATGATCGCGCATCCAAAGACACCCTGACAGATCATCCCGCCTATCGGCTGGTGCATGGGCGAGTGAATCCGTGGACCAGTGCTGCCAAACTACGCGAACAACTGACTATTGACGCCCTGCTACATGGTGCCGGTCATGCTCAAGTAGTTCGCCTTTCTGATGACGCGCCGTATGAGCTGCACCGGCTGGAGCCAGGCAAGGTCCAACGAGATCAGGAACCTGACGGTGAGCCGTTCTTTCGCGTTTCAACTGATGCTGGGCAAGTGCGGCTTTCATACCGCGACGTGCTGCGCGTTGAGGCCGTTGGTGGCGTAGCTCCGATCACTCTTGGCTGTGAAGCAATAGCGCTTGCGCAGAGCCTTGAGAACCATATGGCAACGTCACTCAAGAACGGCGCGCGTGTCTCAGGTGTCATTACATCACCCAAAACAATGCCCATCGAAGCGATCAAGAAGTTCATTAAGGAATGGGTGTTCCAGCACAACGGAATGAACAACGGTGGCATCGCTGTATTGGACGAAGGTAGGCAATATCAGCCGATAGCCATGACACTGGCAGACGCCCAGTTTGCCGAAAACCGTCTCGAACAGATCAACGAAATCGCCCGTGTATTCCGTGTGCCGCCAACTATGCTTTTCGAACTGTCGCGTGGCACATGGTCGAACACAGAAGAAATGTTCAGGCAGTTCCATACCGTCACTTTGAAGCCGTGGCTGAAGGACTGGACGGATGCCTACGCGCAATGCCTGCTAACGCTAGAAGAACAAGATGACCTCTACTTTGAAGCCGTCACCGACGATCTGCTGACCACCGACACTGCCGCCCGTGCAACCGCATACGGCCAGTATCGCAGCATGGGAGTTCTGACCTCAAACGAGGTGCGCGCTGGCCTCAATCTGCCGCCCCGTAAAGGCGGTGACGAGCTGAGCAACCCCTACACCACGACCCAGAAGGAACAGGCTGAATGAACCTGACCCACACCGCCTTTTTCGGCGATGGCGAATACACGTTCGCCCTGACCGATGACATGATCACCGAGCTTGAGCGTATTGCCGATCTTGGTATCGGCGCGTTCTATATGCGCGCTGTGAACATGCAGTTCGAACTGGCCGATCTGATCGAGATCATCCGGCTTGGCCTGATCGGAGGCGGCACCAAACCGGAACGCGCAGCACAACTTACAGATACCTACGCCCGGAACACTCCGATTGATGATCTGTATCCGCTGGCGTTGGACGTGCTGGATGCGCGCTGGGGCGGTAAACCTGACACCACCGATGCAGCCCAAACAGGCGACTTGTCGGCAGCTCTGAAAGAGGTTGCCGCATGACCGACCGTATTGAGATCAAAGCCGCATTCGAAGTCACAGATACAGGCGAGATCACCGGCATCGCATGGCCGTTTGGCTCTGCTGACCGAGTTGGCGACGTCATCGAAAAAGGCGCACTCACATCCCCTGAAAACCTGCCGATGCTGTTTGCCCATGATCAGGACCAAGTCATCGGCGTGTGGGATCAAATTACCGAAACCGACGAAGGCCTGACCGTCAAAGGTCAACTGCTGGTGGATGACGTTGAGCGCGCCCGTGAAGTGCGCGCCATGATCCGCAGCAAGGCAGTTTCAGGCCTGTCTATCGGCTTTGTCACCAAGCAGCACAAACGACATGCCAAAGGTCGCACCATCACGGCTGCTGACCTGCACGAAATCTCTGTTGTCGCCGTCCCATGTCATCCGGGCGCACAGATCACGTCCATCAAATCGGATGACCCCCTGACCCCCTCTATGGAGACCCCAAAATTGGAAAACGAAGAAATCGAGACGGAGCCGAAAGCCGCAACCCCGGCCAACGATACACCTCAAGTGCCCCAGATCGACACGAAGGCATTCGACAAGATCAACGCCCGCCTGGACGAACTGGAAGCCAAGGGCAAGCGCCCCCGGATCACCGGCCCGGCCAACCCCGTCATGGGTGGCGAGGAAGTCAAAGCTTTCGCAGCATACCTGTCCACAGGCGAAAAGAAGTCGCTGACCACCGCCAGCGACACCTCCGACCACATTCTGGCACCGGAAGACGTGCAGTCTGAATTCATCCGCAATCTGGTCGAATTCAGCCCTGTCCGTTCCATCGCTGATGTTCGCACCACCGCACGCGGTAGCGTCATCCTGCCGAAGCGGACTGGGATCACGAATGCTGTTTGGGTTGATGAAACCACCACCCGGACCGGCAGCCAGCCCGCCTTTGATCAATCGAAAATCGCAATCAACGAAATTGCCACTTACGTTGATATCTCTCTGCAGCTTGCTGAAGACAGCGACAACGTTCTGAGCGAAGTGAATTTGGCTCTGGCGGAAGACTTTGCGCAAAAAGAGAACTTGGCCTATGTCAATGGCAGCACCAGTCTGGAACCTGCCGGTTTCATGGCCGATGCCGCTATCGGCAACACCACAGCAACTGCTCAGGCCGCAATCGACCCCGATGAGCTGATTGCGCTGATGTATGCCCTGCCAGCCACCTACCGGAACAAGGGGGCGTGGGTGATGAATGCCCAGACGCTGGCAGTCATTCGCACGCTGAAAGACGGTCATGGCAACTATCTGTGGCAGCCGTCCTATCAGGCAGGCCAGCCCGAAACGATCCTTGGCCGTCCGGTAATTGAGGCCGTGGATATGCCGGATATTGGCGCTGATGCTGAACCAATCATTTTTGGCGACTTCAAGCGCGGCTATCGCATCTATGACCGCCTGTCGCTGGCCGTGCTGAGTGACCCCTACACCCAGCGCATTAACGGTCTGGTTCGCTACCATGCGCGCCGCCGGACGGGTGCTGGCGTTGTCCTGCCTGCTGCGTTCCGCAAGCTGAAAATGGCAGCCTGACCCAGCCCATGAAACCGCAGCTCGCATATGACGCAATCGCATTGGAATACGGTGGTCACACCGTGTTCCTGCGCCCATCTTTGCGGGCTGCTATGCACCTTGAACGGCTGCACGGTGGCTTTCCTGAGCTGCTGCGCAAGCTGGAAGAATTCGACACGTTTACCGTTTGGCAGATCATTGGTGCCGGAGCTGGCAAAAGCGCCGCTGACACGTTTTGTGTTCATATGGCAGCCAACCCCCTGTCCGGGTTTGTTGATGCCACACACGCCGCGCTATTCGAGTTCCTGACTGCCTTACTACCCATTCATGACGATGATCGAACAAAGGGCAGCTCAAACGGTCCCGCTCTAGCTTGGGCCGATCTGTTCAAGCAGCTCTACGGCTATGCAACCGGCTGGATGGGCTGGCCGCCTGAAACCGCTTGGAACGCCACACCCCAAGAAATCACTGACGCCTTTGAAGCCCACATGAGCAAGCTCATGGCTATCCACGGCGCACCCGAAGAAGAACAAGGCCCAACCGAAGAACACCGCCAAGAGAACATTGAAAACGGCTTTGACCCTGAGTTTGACCGTGCCGGATTGGAAAGCCTGCGCACACTAAGTGCGTTACGTGAAGGGCAAATGATCTGATGCCCCGCCCGCCTCATCTCTGCACGTGCGGCATCATTGTTCCGCATGGTGAACGTTGCGCCTGTCAGATCGCGCGCACCCGTGCCCGGAACAAACGCTATGACGCAAACCGCCCCACTGCATCAGCGCGTGGCTATAGTAGCAAATGGCGAAAAGCCCGTGATGCATTCCTAAAGATCAATGATCGCTGCGCATGGCCCGGCTGTGGAGCCAAGGCCACGCTTGTTGACCACATCATCCCTCATCGTCGCGACATGCACTTGTTCTGGGATCAATCAAACTGGCAACCGCTCTGCACGTCCTGCCACAGTCGCCACAAGCAACGGCATGAGAAAAAAATTTGAGAAAACGCCCTATTGTGCAGTTGGTTTATTCTACTTCGTTTTCTTGGTTTCCCAAGTGCTCCGGGGATTTGTTCCTAGGAACCACGACCCTATAGGGTCTATCGCGGTCAGAGGTGTAGACTTCGACAACGTTGTTTCCATTTTCAAAAGCCTCGCGGTCCTCATCAGATTTTTTTATGAAACCAAGCCATTGTTGACCCGGCTCCAAAAGGTGTGGAAGCGATGGAGGTCTGCCCTCAAGGTAAGGCGCGGGAACGACAAAGTGTTCACCTCTCCAGCGGAGTCGGCGGTGGAACTGGCTTGGATACTTAACAAATCCAAGCGTAGTGATTGTCGTCGCTACAGTTCCTCTGTTTCTGACAGTAGCAACCACATACCTTTCACCGGACCATCTTGTTTCCCCTGCAATTGCCATGTTGGGCTGAACCCTGACTCTCACACGAGGGCCGCTTTCAAACCACCGGCGCACCTCAAGTGTAAGCGCTCCGGTCGCTACTATTGCGGCGTAGATGGCAATCCAGCTCTCAATTTCCATAAGCTAGTCCTGCTCTATGTGGTTTTCTTTGTGCGCGTATGGCCAAGGAAGCCCATTGCAGGCGTCAATATGGAGCGCCACGCGTGAGCTACAACCCTGAATCGATGCTCACCTATCAAGACAAGACCCATTCCATCATCGATTGGGCGCTGGACTACGACATTCCTCCCTCCTGCAACGATCGTCAAACGGCTTAACGATGGCTGATCTATTGCCGCTGAAGTCGGTGAAAAGTTGAAGGATCGGCTGATACTCGCAGCTATCCGCAAGTTGAGTGAGACCGAGCCGAAGCAGAAAAGACAGTTTGTCCTTCTCAGATAACGTGGCGAGGAAAGTAGCTTCAATCAGTGGGCGAAGATCACCGGAAAACAAAAAGCCACTTTGAGATGCCGACTAAACAAAGACTGGTCCGTTTTTACTGCGTTGACTGAACCTGTCTCCAAGAACAGTCGCCATAAACCACAAAAGGGCGCGCGCCATCCCGTTTACCCCCTTATCTATTTTTACTACTTGCTTTACTATTTTAACTATAGTAGTTTTTGCAGGCAAAGGAGAAGCGGCATGCAAACCAAAACAATCGAAATCGACTTTGATATTCACAAGCTTATCGAAGCAGAGCGGCGTGGATTTGACGAACCAGAGTATGTAGCTCTTCGGAGACTACTAAATCTCCCAGAGCCCGAGGCGGTTAAACCATCAAAACCCATCAGCGAAGGGCGGCCATTTGTTCAGGACGGCGTGTCGATCCCGCACGGATCACTTGCTCGAATGGAATATCAACGTGGGTCACAGATATATGAAGGCAAATTCCTAAACGGTCATTTGGTTGTTGGTGAACTGCACTTCACTTCGCTTTCTGCTGCTGCAATAGCACTCGCAATTACAAAAGACGGCAAGAAGACGAGCTTGAATGGATGGCTCTATTGGAAAGCGAAGTTCCCCGGAGAAACGCAGTGGCGTTCGTTGTCTGCGCTAAGGGAAAAAGCGCAAGGAGGTTAATTTGGGCGAAGTAGATGCAATCACAATGACTGGCTTTGCTTCACCTCAAGGCCATTGGCCACCTCCTCCCGGGGTGGCCGTCAAATTTGCGAGGCAATCAGGGACCGGCGGGGGGACCTCCGCGCAAGACACGTCGAAAATAACTTTTTCAATAGAGAACTAGGAGCGCACTAGTTGGGACTGCCACTCACTTCGCCCAACTCCACCCACGCTTCGATTGTGTCTTTGACCTGATCATACATGTATTGATTAAGGTTTTCTTTGTTCCAAACCGACCAGACATATGGTGGGCCGATCTGGCCTACTATTAACTTGCTCTGGTCGTATCCGGGCGCAACAGCTCCCCAAAACGATGAGCTCAAGTAACCAAAACACACACCATTGTCCTGCCGAGACGCATTCACGTGAAGTAAGTAAGCAGTATAGTTTTCACGCAAAAGCGGGAGTGGCAAATCAGCCTTCTTTTCAGGTTCCTCAACAACTGTGAAACCCGCTAACGCTAATTGATCTTCAGCATACTTGCGCACTTCGCCAATATTCGTCCAACAACCGTTGGTGGCATCGTCTACAATTCTAACAAATGCTCCGTCAAAGTCTGACGGTTGCCACAAAGGGCCTGCTGTTGCGCAAGTTGAGCAAACTACGGTTGCCATAGTTGAAGCGACGATATCGTGGAGTCTCAAGGCGATCCTCTTGGGTTTTGAATCACTATATCCAGTATCAATTTGACGACAATCACTTAAGTCCCGGCGGATTTACTTGCGACTCTTCATAAGGTTAATCGATTGTGTTATAATATAACACATTCACAGTTTACTGAGTAAGAGATGCCCGCCCAAACACCTGTTGCGCTGTTGAAATCGCAGCTCAACCTTGACCATGATCTTGATGACGCCCTGCTGGCGCACAAGCTGGACGCCGCTGAAACGTGGATCGGCCACTACACCGGGACACCGTTTGTAGCCGGTGAAGCACCCCTTACCGAAGCCGCATTGCAGCTTGCAGCATATTGGTATGAGCAACGTGAGGCCGCGTCATTCGGCATGACCACTGCACATTGTCCGTTGTCAGGGGTTTTGGGACGGATGGCGGCGTGATCTAAGAGAGTATCTGTCTCATCTGGTTAGATTGATTATGCGGCGGTTTTGCGGTGAAGCAAGCGCCGGGTTTCGATAGTCTTTCGTTTGATCCTTTCTCGTTGTTTTAGAATGGTCTGCCCGCGTCCGAAGTAGACATCAGCGGGCGTGAGGTTTTGCAGGCTCTCGTGATAACGCCGGTGATTGTAGTGCTCGACGAAGGCGTCAATCTGCTGCGTGAGATCACCGGGCAGATAGTAGTTTTCCAACAGGATGCGGTTCTTGAGCGTCTGGTGCCAGCGCTCGATCTTTCCCTGAGTTTGCGGATGGTATGGTGCCCCTCGAACATGATCCATTTTCTGATCTTCCAGCCATTCGGCAAGCTCACCAGAGATGTAACTGGACCCGTTGTCGCTGAGCAGACGTGGCTTGTGCAGCACCGTTGCCTGATCACAGCCTGAGGCGTGCAGGGCGAGGTCCAGTGTGTCGGTCACATCCTCGGTCTTCATCGTCGTGCAAAGCTTCCAGGCGATGATGTAGCGGCTGTAATCGTCCAGGATCGTGCTGAGATAGAACCAGCCCCAGCCGATCACCTTGAGATAGGTAAAATCGGTCTGCCAGAGTTGGTTCGGTCGTGTTGTCTTGTCCTGGAACTCGTCTGCGGCTGACAAAACCACATAGGCTGGGCTGGTGATCAGATCGTAAGACTTGAGGATGCGGTAGACCGAAGCCTCTGACACAAAGTACTTTTCTGTGTCAGTGAAGCGAACAGCCAATTCACGCGGGGAAAGCTCACTTTCCTTCAGAGCCAGATCCTTGATCTTCTCGCGCACTGGCGTGGGAATGCGGTTCCAGACCCGTGACGGCGTGGGTCTACGATCTTCAAGCGCCTCGGGGCCGCCGACGAGATATCGGTCGTACCAGCGATAGAAGGTGGTCTTCGGAATGCCCAGCTTCTCCAAAGTGCGCTTGGTCGGCAGATGCGATTGCTCAACCAAGCGGATGACTTCCAGTTTTTCGGATGCGGGATATCTCATGCGTCGTCGTCCCCATCCGCGATCATGCTTTTTTTGAGCAACCGCAGTTCAAGAGCCTGTTCGGCAACCACCTCCTTCAGATCACGGGCTTCCCGTCTCAGATCCTTCACTTCGGTGGAAGTTGCCGCGCGGGCCGTGTCGCCTGCCAGACGTTTCTTGCCGGCCTCCAGAAATTCCTTGGACCAGCTGTAATAAAGGCTCTGCGCGATGACCTCACGACGGCACAGCTCTGCAATGCTGTCCTCGCCTTTTAGGCCGTCCAGCACGATCCTGATCTTCTCTTCTGCGGAATACTGTTTGCGGGTCGCACGGCGAATGTCCTTTACGACCTTCTCACCGTGGCTCTGCTTGGTTCCGGGTTTCTTTCTCATCTCCACTCCTTGGCGGTTACGATGAGCCAGAAACCCTCTCTTATCAAATCGACCTAAACTGTCCCATTGGCGCTGACGTCAGACA
>NZ_JBNAFO010000021.1:0-31842 GCF_049800715.1 Ruegeria profundi | reverse complement strand
TGTCTGACGTCAGCGCCAATGGGACAGTTTAGGTCGATTTGATAAGAGAGGGTTTCTGGCTCATCGTAACCGCCAAGGAGTGGAGATGAGAAAGAAACCCGGAACCAAGCAGAGCCACGGTGAGAAGGTCGTAAAGGACATTCGCCGTGCGACCCGCAAACAGTATTCCGCAGAAGAGAAGATCAGGATCGTGCTGGACGGCCTAAAAGGCGAGGACAGCATTGCAGAGCTGTGCCGTCGTGAGGTCATCGCGCAGAGCCTTTATTACAGCTGGTCCAAGGAATTTCTGGAGGCCGGCAAGAAACGTCTGGCAGGCGACACGGCCCGCGCGGCAACTTCCACCGAAGTGAAGGATCTGAGACGGGAAGCCCGTGATCTGAAGGAGGTGGTTGCCGAACAGGCTCTTGAACTGCGGTTGCTCAAAAAAAGCATGATCGCGGATGGGGACGACGACGCATGAGATATCCCGCATCCGAAAAACTGGAAGTCATCCGCTTGGTTGAGCAATCGCATCTGCCGACCAAGCGCACTTTGGAGAAGCTGGGCATTCCGAAGACCACCTTCTATCGCTGGTACGACCGATATCTCGTCGGCGGCCCCGAGGCGCTTGAAGATCGTAGACCCACGCCGTCACGGGTCTGGAACCGCATTCCCACGCCAGTGCGCGAGAAGATCAAGGATCTGGCTCTGAAGGAAAGTGAGCTTTCCCCGCGTGAATTGGCTGTTCGCTTCACTGACACAGAAAAGTACTTTGTGTCAGAGGCTTCGGTCTACCGCATCCTCAAGTCTTACGATCTGATCACCAGCCCAGCCTATGTGGTTTTGTCAGCCGCAGACGAGTTCCAGGACAAGACAACACGACCGAACCAACTCTGGCAGACCGATTTTACCTATCTCAAGGTGATCGGCTGGGGCTGGTTCTATCTCAGCACGATCCTGGACGATTACAGCCGCTACATCATCGCCTGGAAGCTTTGCACGACGATGAAGACCGAGGATGTGACCGACACACTGGACCTCGCCCTGCACGCCTCAGGCTGTGATCAGGCAACGGTGCTGCACAAGCCACGTCTGCTCAGCGACAACGGGTCCAGTTACATCTCTGGTGAGCTTGCCGAATGGCTGGAAGATCAGAAAATGGATCATGTTCGAGGGGCACCATACCATCCGCAAACTCAGGGAAAGATCGAGCGCTGGCACCAGACGCTCAAGAACCGCATCCTGTTGGAAAACTACTATCTGCCCGGTGATCTCACGCAGCAGATTGACGCCTTCGTCGAGCACTACAATCACCGGCGTTATCACGAGAGCCTGCAAAACCTCACGCCCGCTGATGTCTACTTCGGACGCGGGCAGACCATTCTAAAACAACGAGAAAGGATCAAACGAAAGACTATCGAAACCCGGCGCTTGCTTCACCGCAAAACCGCCGCATAATCAATCTAACCAGATGAGACAGATACTCTCTTAGATCACGCCGCCATCCGTCCCAAAACCCCTGACAACGGACACAGGCGGTTTTTGCCTGTAAGTCATAACGCTGTCCCGACAGAGCCTCGCTGAACTCCCAAGTTTCCATCGCTAGTCGTCAGAACACCGCGGTCCAATATCGCAGTGCGGAGAAAGACCGCATTGAGCTCAGTTCGACCGATGCCGCAATGCGCAGGAATGTCTGGTCACAGATTTTGCAAGGACGATGTTGATTAAGCGTTTTGCATGGTTGGATCTTAGGCAGTCTTGGAATTGTACATTTTCGGGCATTGCAGAGCTAAAAACCATCAATACGCAGCACAGAGATTCCGACGAAACCGGGGGAAACACAATCCCACGCGGTACAAGCGAAAGGCTTCAATCATTGATTTCTCTTACAAAAAAATGCCCCCAGACTTGGAGGCGAGAATAAAAGGAGGAGCGATTATTGGGGACGCGTTATTGTGGAATTACAACCAATGTGCCTGACTTCATGGCGTCGATCAGTTTGTTGACTTCATCCACAACGTCCACCGGGACATCTGGGTGGAAGGACCCGATCCGCATGGCCAGTTCATTGCCCATATCCGCCCGGTAGAGTGCACCTTCCAGTTTTCCAGCAGCTGCCAGTTCCAGGTAGGACCGCATGTTGCCTCGGACATCCAAAATAGCGGACTGGAGGATTTCCGGCCATTCGTTGATCGCATCACGATAGATGCCGATGCCATAGACGCCTTTTTCCTGAACGGCTTGCATGGAGCCCAGCGTCGCACTATCCATTGTCGGCCAGACGACATCGGCGCCTTGGGAAATTTGGTTCAAGGCAGCTTCTTTGCCCTTGGCGATGTCATCCCAGTCGCCGGTCCAGGTAACCAGAACTCTGACGTCCGGATTGGCCGCTATGGCGCCCGCTTTGTAGCCAGCAACCGTGTCGGTCGTAAACTTGAACTGCTGCGCTGCTATGATGCCGATGGTGCCTGTGTCTGACATGGAGCCTGCAACGTAGCCCATCAGATAAGCTATTTGGCTGAAATAGAAATCCGCGTTGGCAATGTTGTCTTTGGTGCCCAGTCCGTTGTTCACCATGAACATGGTTTCCGGGAAGCGTGCGGCGACACGTTCCACGGCGTCCTGGAATTCTCCGCCGTGACCGATCACAAGGTCATACCCCCGACGTGCGTAGTCGCTCAGGACTTCGATTTGTTCGGGCTGATGCACGCTTTCGGAAAAAGCAGCTTCAAAGCCGAGCGCTTCACCCGCCTCGGTGAGGCCTTCGAATCCAGCTTGGTTCCAGCCATTGTCAGAAATCGATCCGGGCATAACGATCGCGGCGCGTTCGATCGCGTCAGCAGCCGCAGGCCCTGCCAACATCAGTGTCGCAAGCCCCGCCAATAGTTTGGACTTCAATTGCATTGTTGTTCTCCCATTTTGGATATGTGTTGTTAGGGTGACGGGAGGATCGCGACGTGAAAAACGATGGTTTCTCACGTCACGGCTGAGATTTATCGATGCTCTCGGTCGTAGGGCAATCCGACGCTTGCAGGTGCGCTGGCCTTGGCGGCGAGGACCACGAGTGCGATGAGCGATGCCAGGTAAGGCAAGATCAAGAAGAGCTGATAGGGAATCTCTGGCGAGGTGAATTGCAGTTTGAACTGCACTGCATCACAGAAGCCGAAGAAAAGCGCCGCGCAGATCGCGCCGATGGGCGACCAACGTCCTAAGATGATCGCCGCAAGCGCAATGAAGCCCTTGCCCGCGCTCATGCCTTCTGCGAACACATAGACTTGCGACAAGACCAGATGCACTCCGGCCAGCGCCGCGAGAGAACCACTGACTGCAATTGCGAGATATTGCATGCGAAAGACAGGAACCCCGGCCAAGTCCGCGGCCTTCGGGTTTTCGCCAACGGCGCGCAGGTCCAGACCCTTGTGGGATTTCATCAGCCAGAACCAGGCTGCTATTGCCAATCCGATCAATAGGTAGAACAGCGGATCTTGGGAAAAAAGGGACGGGCCAACGACCGGCAGATCTGACAGGAAGGGAATATCGATCTGCGAGAACCCGTTTACCCGCGCCCCTCCGGCCTGAGCTCCGAATATCTGACGGGACAGAAAAGCTGTGAGTCCGGCCAGCAGCAGGTTGAGCGCGATACCGCCAACCAACTGGTTGATGCGCAACCGGATCGACATATACCCAAGCAGCAGGCCAGAGATCAGGCCGCAAATGATCCCGCATCCGAGCCCGATCACGGCGGAGCCCGTCGCGAAAGAACCAGCAGCAGCGCCAAGCGCTCCGGCGAGGATCTGACCTTCGAGGCCGATGTTGTATAGCCCGCCACGTTCCGCGATCACCCCGCCAAGGGCAGCAAAAGCAATTGGCGTACCCAATCGGGCGGTTCCGGCAAGGACGTCGCCCAGCAAAACAAGATCAATCATAGCTTATGCCTCTTTCTTTTGGCGTTGTGTTTGGCGGCGCAGCCGCAGGTTTTTTGCCAGGAGTTTCAGAATGGATTTTGACCTAGTTCGCGGTGTCACGAGGGCGGCAGCGACAAAAACCACTACGAGCCCCTCGACCACTTCGATGACAGAACTGTCGACCCCGACGGCACGTTGCATCGTTCCCGCCCCGGAAGAGAGCCCGGCAAGGAACAGCGCGGTCAAAGGCGCGACAATTGGATTGAGAGCCGCAAGGAAGGCGACGACAATCCCGTCATAGCCGTAGCCATCGCTGAACAGGTGGAACAGGCGGTACTTCAACCCGATCACCTCGATTGCGCCGGCCATACCGGCAAGGCTGCCGCCAATCAACATGGCGCGAATGATGGTCTTTTTTTGGTCCACACCGGCATAGGCCGCAGCGCGCGCATTGCGCCCCACAAGGTCCAGTTGGAAACCCGATGGCGTGAAGCGCAGCCAGAAATACAAGATGATCGTCATGCCCAGCCCGAATACAAAGCCCGCATGGGTATCAGATTGGGGCATCAGAATAGGCAGGCGATAGGCTTCTGAGACTTCCTCCGAATAAGGATATGGCGCGCCTTCAGCCAATAGCGGCCCAGCCACGGCATAGCTGACGATGTGGATCGCAATGAAGTTCATCAGCAGCGTGACGATGACCTCATTCGTGTCCCGATAGGCTTTGAGATACGCAGGAATTGCCGCCCAGAACGCCCCGCCGGCGGCGGCGGCGATAAATATCAGCGGCACGCCCAATAGACCGGGCAGATCGGGGATCGCCAAAGCAAAGACGGCACCGAACAACCCACCAATATAGATCTGCCCCTCGCCACCGATGTTGAACACACCGGCGCGCATCGGAATGATCACGGCCAGCCCGGCCAGAAGCATCGGCGAGGCTTTGACCAAAGTATTGGAGAAACCCCAGTAATTCAGGAAGGATTCCAGAAACAGAATCTTATAGGCCTCAAACGGGTTGTGCCCGTCGAGCAGGATCAGCACGCCGCCAACGCTCAGCGCTAAAAGTAAAGCAATCGCAATCCGGCTTTGCATGGTGAATCTGTTCATTGTACCTCCTCCGGCGCTGCGGTCATCAAGAGCCCGATGTCTTGAAGAGTTGTGTTTTCTGGATCGACAACACCCGTGATCCGACCAAAAGCCATCACGACGACGCGGTCAGAGATGTCGAGCACATGCTCAAGTTCAGTGGAGATATAGAGAACGCCCACGCCGCTTTGGGCGACAGCACGGATCTGGTTCTGAACAAATTCCGTTGCGCCGACATCAAGCCCTTTTGTCGGCTGTACGACGACCAAGAGATTGCGCGCCCGGGCCACTTCACGGGCCAGAACGATTTTTTGCTGATTGCCGCCGGACAAAGCTGAGGCATTCAATTTCGGGTCTGGGGGCCTAATGTCAAAGGCCGCGACCACGTCGCACGTGATCTCGTGCATCGCGCGCCGGGAAATCAGACCGCCAGACATGAACCTGTCTTCGCCAATGGATCGAAAGGCCATATTTTCTTCGACACTGAGCGACAGGACCAACCCTTCGGCATGGCGGTCCTCGGGCACAAAGCCTATCCCATCTGCAATGCGCGAAGCGATGGAGGCGCTTGATATCTCCGTGTCATTAAGGTGGATGGCGCCGCTGGTTTGTCTTTTGAGGCCGGTGATCACCTCGCTCAACTCCGTCTGGCCATTGCCGTCGATCCCGGCGATTCCGAGAATTTCGCCAGCCTTCACGGAGAGGGACACATCCTGCAGGATTTCCGCGCCGCCTGGATCGATCAGGCAGACATCAGATACAACCAGAGCGTTCGGTGCTGAGCTGGTGTCGTTGCGCGCCTTTTGGGCCTCGGGTGTCTCGACCGTTTCGTAGGTCGACTTTTCTCCCATCATAAGCGCTGA
Organism: Ruegeria profundi; assembly: GCF_049800715.1. Classification (GTDB taxonomy): domain Bacteria; phylum Pseudomonadota; class Alphaproteobacteria; order Rhodobacterales; family Rhodobacteraceae; genus Ruegeria; species Ruegeria profundi_A. The sequence continues at coordinate 26,006 of NZ_JBNAFO010000021.1, read as the reverse complement.
CATCTGGGCCATGGGCGTGGTTGCAACCGGAAGAACTCCCTCGACACGCCCATGGCGCATTATCATGACGCGATCGGCAATTTCGCGGATTTCATCGAGCTTGTGACTGATGAAAAAGACGAGGCAGCCGTTGGCGACCAGCTTGCGCACCCCCTTGAGAAACGGAGCGACTTCAGTCGGGGCAAGTACGCTGGTGGGTTCATCCAGGATCAGGATCGATACATCGCGAAACAGCGCCTTAAGGATTTCCACCCTTTGCTTCATGCCCGCAGGCATTTCCGTGACGCAGATGTCGAAATCGACGTTAAAGTCAAAGTCGCTGCAAAGCTGCCGAATGCGCGCCCGCGCTTCGGCACCCCTCTTTGTGCTGGGCAAGCCGATGAGAATGTTCTCTTCGGCAGTCATTGCGCCGACCAGGCTGAAATGCTGGTGGATCATGCCGATCCCATGCTCAATTGCTTTTGCTGGGCTGGTCACCGAAACAGGTGTTCCGCCCAGTTTGATTTCGCCGTTATCGGGCTGATACAGACCGATCAAAACGCTTGCGAACGTGGTTTTCCCCGCTCCGTTCTCGCCCAAAATCGCAATGCACTCGCCCTTCGATGCCAGCAGATTGACGTTGTGCAATGCACGAACGGCGCCAAACGACTTGTCGATGCCGGTGACTTTCAAAAATGGATCCAAGACAACCTCCCAACTTTCACGCAAATTCAAGAGAGAATGCCCTGTCTTCTCAAATTAGATGTTTTCACCTCACAGCTGAGAATTTTGCCCACATATGAACTGGCAATCCGGTTAGAGTGGAGTGACGAAATAGCATCGCATCAGGAGAGCAAAACCGCGCGTCATGGCGAAGATACCGTCGTTGAAAAGCATTCAGGCCTTCGAAGCAGCCTGCCGGCATCTGAGTTTCAAGGATGCCGCCGATGAATTATGCGTCACTCCGACTGCCGTTTCCCATCAGATCAAATCGCTGGAGGATCAACTTGGGGTGCCCCTATTTCACCGGCTGACCCGCGCCTTGAAACTGACGGAGGATGGGGCCAACTACGCGCCCCACATCATTGAGGCCTTCAAGAACATCGAAGCCGCCTCGCTCGCGCTGGAGGAAGACGACCTTGCGGGCACATTGACAATCTCAACCACCGGGTCATTTGCCGCCAACTGGCTTAGCCCGCGACTGCGAGCCTTTTACGAGAAATACCCGGAGATTTCGGTAAGGGTTCTGTCAAGCGATCAGCTGGTGGATTTCAAGTCCAGCGATGTGGATGTGGCCATCCGGTATGGCTTTGGCGATTATCCTGACAGCAATGTGGCATGGGTCTTGAATGACTGGGTGGCACCTGTCTGCAGCGTGGAAAAGGCGAAGTCACTGAGTTCCGCCGAAGATCTTCTGAAGTCTCGTCTGATCGAATACCAATGGAGCGGGTTTTCTGATGCGGATCCGAGTTGGGAGCGCTGGATGGACGAGGCTGGCTTGCAGACTGGTGATGTCGAGCCCTATGTCACCTATTCCGAGGAACATATCTGCTTGCTGACGGCAAGCGATGGTCATGGTGTGGCCCTGGTCAGCCTTTTGGCCGCCGCGCGTTTTCTGGAACGTAATATGCTGGTCGCCCCCTTTGACACGGCATTGAAGAACAAGAGCTATTTTCTCGTCTGCCCGGAGACTTACGCCAATCGTGCACGCGTTCGTGTGTTCCGGGAATGGCTATTGGACCAAGCAGATGAGTTTCGCGACAGCGCCGTCGGTCAAAGGTTTTTTGAAGATTAGCGCATCCGCAACGATCTAATCCGTCGCTTGAATTTTTGTCATTTCTAAATTGCCGAGAAGCATGCGTTTCTGAACCCCTAATCAGGAGTTATTGCGCATGCAAAGTTTTGACCCTTCCCAACCCGATGGTTTCAATCAAACACTGGACAGCACAGTCTCTGCCGACGGCGTCCCGGTCATTGCAGTACGGTATACAGTGCCAGCACGTTGCGGTGTCGCAGTACGTTTGACAGCCGGGCAGACTTTGAACATCACCAATCCGACCGGCTGGCAAGTCTGCGATTTCTGGGCGTTCAATGCGGCGGAGCTGCATGAATACTTGTCTATGCCGCATGTGCATACAGATCTTCTGTCTGTTTTCCCAAAGATCGGTGACAGGTTGGTCAGCAATCTTCGCAATCCTCTTCTGACGCTGACCCAAGACACATCGCCGGGTGTTCATGACACAACAATCGCCGCTTGCGATGCCAGCCGGTACAAGCAATTGGGCGTCACTGACTACCACGACAATTGCGCCGACAACTTGAGGCAGGCATTGCTTGCTATCGGGAAAAAAGCACCACATGTGCCAGCGCCCTTCAATCTATGGATGAACGTACCAGTTCACCCTGATGGCAGCCTCGCCTGGGCTGCGCCAGTGTCAAAGCCGGGGGATAGCATAACCTTCAAAGCTGAGATGCCAGTCTACGCCGTGATGTCGGCCTGCCCGCAAGATATCACTCCAGTCAACGGGGACGAAGGCGAGCCGAGCGCGCTGGAATTTGTTGTTCATGACGGATGATGGCGGCGACATATTTTCTGCCCGCTGGATCATCGAAGATGCTTTTCACAGTCACAACGATTTCGCTCTTTATGTTCTGGACGGTAGAATAGGTGGCCTAGCACCTCTGGCCGTATTGAAGTCACGTTATCCCAGCGCAAGGGTGCACTCGGACACAAACACGGCGATCCTGCCCGGGTTTGTGAATGCTCATCACCATTGTTATGGGGTGAACCTGATCAACCAAGGGATACGGGATGACCTGTTAGAGCCTTGGATTTTCGCCTCCGCTGGCGCAGCCGACATTGCGCCGCGCCTCGCCACCGAATACGCGGCAATGCGCTTGCTGAAGAATGGGGTGACGGCTGTTGTGGATGCTGGCACCGCGGGTCAGACTGCGGCCATTGCCGAAGCGAAGATAAGGGACAAAATCGCCGTATATAATGGGCTTGGCCTGTCCTGTGCCATCGCGCCGGGCGAGAGATGGCACAACCAGCTTGTGCATCCATATGGGCAAAGCCAGTCGTTTCTGACCACCTTGCCCGAGGTTCTGCGATGCAAACTGCAACGCCAACACGTTGCGCGTACACGTATTGCACCGCAAAGCTTTGTGCGGCTTCTGTCCCGGATGCATGGCGAATACGCGGCATCTGAATGCGCTGATGTGTGGTTTGGCCCCACGGCACCGCATTGGACGGGCCGAGAGATCCTTCGCGACATTGCCACGGAGGTTCGCGAAAGCGGCCAGCGCATTCACACCCATGCCGAGGAGTCTCGGCTGCAACACCTGTCGGCTACAGCCTGGAGTTTTCAGGGTGCCATCGCAGAATTGGGCAAAGCTGGCCTGTTCACTGACGGCTTGTCCTTGGCGCATATGGTTTGGGCGGACGAAAAAGATCTGGCGCGAGTGGCCGAGGTGCGCGCGCATATCGTTTGCAATCCCAGCTCCAATTTGCGGTTGCGTTCCGGCATCGCACCCGCGCCATTGATGAAGCGGATGGGCATCAACCTTGCACTGGGGATGGATGGGACCAGTCTGGCAGGCGATGACGATATGTTCGCCGAAATGCGTCTGGCGCAAAGCCTTTATTGGTCAAGTGATCGGGCAAACCCGAGCCTGACCGCGAAGGATGTTTTCGACATGGCCACTTTGGGTGGCGCGCGTTTGATGGGAATGGATCACTGCATCGGAAGCCTGTCCGTAGGCAAACGCGCTGACTTTTTGATCCTGCGCCTGGACCGTCTTGAAGGTCCCTGGTTGGACCCCGGCATTGATCCGGTTGAGCTGTTGGTCAGCTCGGCAAAATCCACGGACATCCAGAGCGTTTTCACCGGCGGACAACTGGCCGTTTCGCACGGCGAGGCCCAAAAAGGCGACGAAAAGATAATTCTTCAAAACATCACCGACGGCATGCAGCGCGCCGCGGATCAAAGGCTGAGCGCCAGTGACTATGCCGCCGTCAAATCCGCATTGCAGCGCTGGTATGACGATTGGTTAACGAACAACGCCCTGCAATTGTGACAGAGGAGCAAAACCATGCAGAAGAAGATAATCTGGCCAAACGGCGCGCGATGCGCCTGTGCGATCACCTTTGATATAGATGCGGACAGCCTTATCCATATCGCAAAGCCGGTCGACGGGCATGATCGCCTGTATCCGATCTCCATGGGGCGCTACGGGCCGACGGTTGCCATTCCTCGGATTCTAGAAACCTACAAACGTCTCGGGCTGAAACAGTCCTTCTTCGCCCCCGGATGGGTCGTAGAGCAATATCCGGATGCTATGCAAGCCATCCTGAAAGATGGTCATGAAATCGGCCATCATGGCTATTTGCACGAAGACCCGACAAACCACAGCGCGTCTGAACAGGCCTATTGGTTTGAACGCGCGCTGGAGTCGCACAAGCGGGTTCTGGGCAATGTGCCAAAAGGCTATCGCGCACCGGTTTACAATGTGACGCAAGCCGTCATCGACCTGCTGAACAAGCATGAATTCGACTACGACAGTTCGCTGATGGCGGATGATGTGCCATATCTCATGCGATCCGGCGGGCGGACTTTGGTCGAACTTCCATCGCATTGGGGGACCGACGACTGGCCGCAATTCGCCCACTACGAGGAGATTGGTTACATGATGCCCGTCGCTGGGCCACGGGCCGGGCTGACCCCATTTTGGGAGGAATTCGAAGCCCAATACGAAGAAGGTGGCTTCTGGATCGGCATCTGGCATCCCTTCCTGACCGGGCGTTTGGCGCGGTGGCGGCAGGTGGAAGACTGGATGGAAACCATCTTGAACAGGGGTGACGTCTGGTTCGCCACTCTCGGAGAGATCGCGCAGCACGTGCGCGCGCAATATGAAGCAGACCGGCAAAGCGTACGGGTTGAAGAACTGCCCTATTACAAGGCTCCGGTCCTGACGACATGAATATCCTTCAACGCGCGCGCGACTTCCTGGATTCGCTCGACGCGCATCGCGAGGTATTCCTTAGCGTTGCGCCAGATAGACTATTGCAGGATGCCCGAGCTGCCGCCGCGCGGCGGGCAGCAGGGAGGCTGCTTGGCCCGTTGGACGGCCAGTTTCTTGCAGTGAAGGCCAATATCGACGTGCAAGGGCTCCGAAGCCATGCAGGATCTTTGGCCATCGATCCTCAACCAGCAGACAATGACGCCCCAATCCTGGCCGGGCTACGTTCTGCGGGCGCGGTCATTATGGGTCATGTGAACATGTCGGAGTTCGCCTTCTCGGGGCTCGGAGTTAATCCGCATTTCGGCACCCCTCTGAATGCGTTGGATAGCACACTGGTGCCCGGAGGGTCCTCGAGCGGATCGGCGTCAGCCGTTGCCTTGGGCTTGGCCGACATCGCATTGGGCACAGATACCTCCGGCTCCGTGCGCATTCCGGCCGCCTGTCAGGGCCTAGTGGGGTTTCGCCCAACTATGGGCCGCTATGAAAGCGCCGGGATTTTACCACTGGCGCCTTCTTTGGATACGCCAGGCTCACTCGCTTTTAACGTCAGTCAGATTTGCGCTGTAGATCGCGTTTTGTCGGATTGCAAAGAAACCGGGCACGCCTGCCGTCATATTCTGTGCCTGAGGGAAGACGCCCTGGTGGGATTTACCCCGGAAATCAGGGCTATGTACGAACAGGCCCAGCAGCATTTGTCCGAGCATGGCATCAATTTGGAAAGGGTTGATATCCGTAGTTTCACTCGTGTCACGGAGATCTTCCAAACCTATGGAACGCTGGTGAGCGCCGAAGCCTTTCGTCTTTTGCCAAGTTTGGTCGGAGACCAGCAGGCCAGACTGGACCCAAATGTGCAGGATCGCCTTGCTCAGGCGGCTTCAATCATTGGCACAGATCTGCAAGCATTGCTGGAAATCCGGCGGGCCCTCATCCTGGACTTTGGCAGGGAACTGGCTGGGAAGATGCTGCTTTATCCGACATTGCCGTCGTACCCGCCGTCTGTTCTGGCTGTGACCCGCTATAAAGGGGTCTTTGCACGGGAAAACGCCCTTATCCTGTCGGTATCGATGAAAGCCGCTTTCCTCAATGCCCCAACAATTTCCGTTCCATTTGGGGACCGGAGACCGGGGGTCAGCCTATCCTTGAGCGGCGGCGCAAACAGGGACGCGGATGTACTTGCGACGGGGTCTTACCTGGAGAAGATTTTTTCAGCGACTAGAGATGGCTGAGGTCAGTTCATTCTATTCAGAATTCTCTTCATTTGTACCTGCGCATCGCAGGCTTCACCTTTGAATGGTTCATTGCAAACTGACTAGGTGACAAGATGACCACAATCCTGAGAATTGACGCCAGCGTACGCCGCACCGACAACCCCGTTTCGGCTTATAACTCCATTTCCCGCGCTTTGGCGGACAGTTTCGTAGAAGAATGGAAAACGGTTGATCCGGACGTCGAAATTATTCTGCGTGACGTCGGAATGGCACCACCAGATTTCATTTCCAACGATTGGATCGCGTCTGTCTTTACAGCAGAAGAAGAACGCACTCCTGAACAGAGCGCTTTGGTCAGCTTGTCTGACACGCTGATTGACGAACTCGACCGCTCCGACATCCTGCTGATTTCGACGCCCATGTACAACTATGGCATGCCCGCAGCCCTGAAGGCTTGGTTTGATCAGATCATCCGGATCAACAAGACATTTACGTTTGATTTGGCGCGCGGCGACTTCCCTCTGGAACCGATCATGTCCGGAAAAACACTGGTGTTGCTGACATCGGCTGGCGAATTCGGCTTTGAGAACGGTGGGATTCGCGATGACTCGGGTCACCTTTCTGCGCATATCAGCACATTGCGCAAGTACCTGGGCGCAGAACGTATGTTCGAAGCTGCGGCCGAGTATCAGGAATTTGCCGATGAGCGTCACAAAGCTTCGGTTGCCTCAGCTCAGGCCCAGGCACGTCATATTGCGCGTGAGCTTGCCTAACCGTTAGCAGACCGGCGACAGGCGATGTCTATGGCCACTAATACAATTCCCGGGGACGCTTCACCGGAGCGTTGCTTGCTCGACTGATCGAAAAACCTGACGCGCATTGCTTTTTGTGCGTACCAGTCAGTTTCATGGGCGACGTGCAGGCTGACCTTGAAAGCCAAGGCGTTCCCGCCGAGCAGATCCACACCGAAAATTTCGGTTCCGCCGTGTGATCTCTATAGACGAAGATCTGCAATCGGAAATTAGAACGAGAGGAGTAACAATATGCGCGAGTCATATGATGTGATCATTATTGGTGGGGGCAATGCAGGGTTCGGTGTTTCCTCCGTGGCACATGAAGCCGGAAAATCCATTGCCTTTATCGAAGCGCGCGATTTTGGCGGGACCTGCCCCAATCGCGGCTGCACGCCAAAAAAGGTTCTGGTGGCGGCCGCCCATGCAATGCACCAGATCGAACAAGCCCCCATCCATGGGATCGAAGTCAGCAAACCAAAGCTCAATTGGACGAAACTGATCGTCCGAGAGAAAGACCTAATTGGTTTCATCCCTGAAGCCATGCAGGGGTTGGCCGAAAAACGCGGTGATGTCTTTCGAGGCATCGCGCGTTTTGTCGGGCGGAACGAGGTTGAGGTCGACGGTCACGTTATACATGGCAAGGACATCGTGATCGCAACAGGATCGAAGCCAAGGCCTCTGCCTATTCCCGGCACCGAGCACATGATCACGTCCGACGAAGTTCTTTCCGATGCGACATTGCCGAAAGAAGTTGTCTTCATTGGCGGCGGCGTCATTGCCATGGAGTTCAGTCATGTCTACGCGCGAGCCGGAGTGCAGGTGACAATTCTTGAGGCGTTGCCACAGTTGCTGCCACGTATGGACAGTGACGCCGTATCGGCTCTGCAAGCGGAAACCGAACGCCTGGGCGTAGCGGTCAAAACCGGAGTATCGGTGACGGCAATCGAGAAGACTGCCGACGGGTTGCGCGTTGAATTCGAACATGACGGCAGAAACCAGAGTCTTTTAGCCGAGCGGGTCGTCAACGGCGCAGGCCGCGTCGCCAATATCGACGGGCTTAACCTCGATGCCGCCGGTGTCGGGCATGACGGACTTCGCATTCTGATCGACGATACGATGCGGTCCACCTCCAACTCTTCAGTCTGGGTTGCGGGCGATGCTATCACCAGCTCTGCTCAACTTTCCCCCATCGCAACGTATGAGGGTCAGATTGTCGGCCACAACATCGTGCATGGACCAACTAAAAGGCCGGATTACAGCGTGATCCCCAGCGCCGTCTACACCGTTCCAGCGCTCAGCACCGTGGGCCTGAGTGAAGCCGAAGCGCGGGAAAAAGGTCTCGATGTCTCAGTTACGGTTTCTGATATGTCCGGTTGGTTTTCCACCAAGACCTATGCGGAAACGGCAGCCTGGTCCAAGGTTTTAGTCGACAAGAGTACCGATCAAGTCTTGGGTGCTCATATCCTGGGCCATCACGGTGACGAACTGATTCATCTCTTTGCGATGGCCATGCGTCACGGCATCTCTGCCAGCGATCTCAAGTCCTCGCTATATGCGTTTCCGACTTTCGCTGCGGATATAAAATCCTTGATTTAGAGCAGCTTGATACAAGCGGATCCTTGCCAAAGGAGAGCCGCCATGAACGACAAAGTTTGTCTGATTGCAGGTGTCGATGACGGAACCGGAGCATCGGTTGCCCGCCAGTTTGCACGGGACGGATACCGTATTGCCTTGCTGGTCCAGAACGCAGTTAAGTCGATTTCATCAGCCATGAACGCCCGCGCGTCGATTACCTGAAAGCCGAAGGTATTGGTAACTCTCAATTGTGCGCCTTGGACAAGACGAAACGTGCGGCCCGTTAAGGCCTTCAGCATAGTAGCCTCTGCCATCAGAACAGCAAAGCGCCGGTTGTTGGCAGGAGGACCGCATATACGCTTGTGGAGGCGGTAATGAACAGGCGATTGCGTTTCGGTCCGCCAAAGCAAACATTCGAGACCTCTTCTGGGACGAAAATCTTGCCCAGCAGCGTGCCATCCGGGTGGTAACAATGAACGCCGTCCTTTGCGCTCGTCCAGATACGGCCTTGGGTATCGAGCCGAAATCCGTCAAAGACGCCTTCTTCGCATTCAGCAAAGACATCCCCGCCAGAGAGCTTGCCGTCTGCACTAACGGAGAACGCGCGGATGTGATGCTCTCCGCTTGCGTAACGCGTGCCACCACTGTCAGCGATATACAGCGTTTGTTCGTCTAGCGAAAACGCAAGTCCATTCGGACAGGCGAAGTCAGTAGTCACTTGTGTGACATCGCCGGTGGCCGGATCGAGACGATAGACATGTTCACCGTCAAGCTCTGGGGCTGCCTGAAACCCTTCGTAGTCAGACTCTATCCCATAGGCCGGGTCACTGAACCAGATCGTGTCATCTGATCGGACCACAACATCGTTGGGGCTGTTGAACCGTTTTCCCTCGAAATGACTGGCCAGAGTCGTAACCGACCCATCATGCTCAATCCGGGTGACACTGCGCGTCCCATGCTCGCATGCCACGATCCGCCCTTGCCGGTCGAGCGTTGAGCCATTCGTGTAGCATCCGAGGCCTGAGCGGATGTCTCCGACTGCTCCGGTTAGTTCGTCCCAGCGGAGCCGTCGATCATTAGGGATGTCGCTCCAAATCAGGCATCTGAACGCCGGAGAATACACCGGTCCTTCTGTCCATCTACCGCCTGTCCAGATTTGATCGATCGGCTCATCCAGTTTGATGCTGCGTTTGAACCGAACATCACGGATTTCGTAAGTGTCTGTCTTGATCATTGGCAATACCGGCTGGGGTTGCTACAAATTGCATAGCAATATAGGTTGCTACAGAAAGTATAGCAAGTGACTAAGATACCGATACCAGGTCAGCCTGTTCGTGGTTCAAAAGGCGGCGCGCCCATTATGGCTCTGTTCGACCTGCTTGGACGGCACTGGGCTATGGGAGTCCTTTGGACGTTGAACGAGGCTGGCCCATGCACATTCCGAAAGCTGCAAGAAGAGTGCGAAACAATCTCACCTGCGGCACTCAACACCCGACTGAAAGAGCTTCAAGCGGCGGGATTTGTTCATCGTGTTGCCGAAGGATATGCGTCGACTGATCTGGGAAAACACCTCTATGATCATCTCTGTCCGCTCGGAGACTTCAGTAAGAAATGGGCGAAACACTTACATGCTCGGGAATAGGTGAGCGGACGTTCAGAATCTTAGATTGAAGGTTCGGTTTGTCCGCGCTCCCTACATGAACCAAATGTTCCCTTTAGACACTCAGGTCATCCTTAGATTTACACCGGAAGTGCTTGAGTTCGCCCCAGATGCGTTCGGCAGTCTCCTTTTTTGGGGCACTTTGGGTGAGAAAAACCACGGCCTCAGTTCGTGCGTATCGGGCCGCTCGTTTTATCTCGGCGAAGAAAATGCCTGAGCCGGTCCGCGCGGTTGTAGATGCGAAGTCGGCAAGTTTATAGGTTCGTTTGCCGCGTTTCAGGAAAGTGCGTGCCGCTTCCACACTCGAGAAGACCTTCGTCGCACCATCCGTCAAACCTTGGGGTGACAACCGGATCGCGCCGCGTGTAAGCAAGCCATCTGTAATAGCCGCATCGAGACGGTTTGGTTCCAGCTCCCGCCACGACACCAGTCTATCCACCGGGATATCCGGGATCGGGATGTTGCAGCCGATGATCACCTTTTTCGTATATTTCGCCCTCGCCAGACGCAGCCTTTCGATCAGCTGGCGCGTCGACAGCTCTCGGCTTTGCAGCTGCAACCGGCGCACGCGTTGATCCGGATGGCATGGCACCAGAACGGCTTTCGATGAGCCATCAGTCAACTCGTAAGGAACCGCTTCTTCGGGCATGCGTACCTGGCCCATTGAGTCCGAGGATAGCAGGTTTAACGGGTTTCCGGGCGTGTCTCCCCACAGAGCACGAGCTTGATCTTCGAGTGCGGAAACCGGGAGTTCTTCCCGCCCGATCACGACGACGGATGAGCAATTCTGGTAACGATTGGATCCCAGGGCCCGGCTACCAAACCACAGCCAATGCGCGCCGTGCAGCTTGGTGCTCAGCATGAACCCCGAAATTTCCGTTTCGGACATGCCCTCGAATCCATGACCTGCCTCCTCGAAGAAGGCCCGCACAACCTTCCTCGTGGCGCCAACAAGGACGCCCACGTTTTTGTCGAGGCGATCCATTAGAACCTCCCGCGCGATGATCCGCCGCCAGCTCTCACGCAACCCGGAATTCCTCAGAAGGCTTCCATTGGTCATTCTGCGATCATGCAGCTGTGTCACAAGGGCGTTTGGGCGCAGCGTGACGTCATGAACCTTGCGGATATCGCATTCAAGCGCGGACAGGATGCCGACGTCAGCATCTGCATCGAGAACCAGCATGGGTTCCTTATGCCTGAGTGGTTTTCGACGCAGCACGCGGATGAAGAAAGCGTCGTCCTCGACAATCAGCCTCAAACGCTCAGTAGCGCATAGGCCCGCTGCCTTTGCATCGGCCAGCACCCCCCAAAGCGCAGCGAAGCTGGAAACATGCCGGTGGTTCTGTTCCGCCTTTCCAAGCAATTTGGCCTGATACGCCTCATTTTGCTCGGGAGACAGGTCGGTGCACCGTGCTTTCCCCATCCATTCCAAGTCACTCAAGCCCAGATAGTCCTCGCTGGAGAACGGCAAAGACAACGGGGATGCATTGTCCATCAAAGCCGCAACAACCTGTTTCGCGGCGTCCAGCAAGCTGGCGTGCTGCCCGGCCATTGCGGCGGGGAAATGCATGCGTGGATTTGTAAACGCGGCCGCTGACACATCCTGGATCGACAGGAACTGCTGCCAGAAGGTTTCATCGACGATCCGCAGGTCGCACCTTTCAGCCGGGTCAGGCAGGGATAGATAGCTTGTTGCAAGGAAACGGTATTTCGTCACGTTGTTGAACTGTGTGAGATAGGCACATGCCTTAAAATGCGGGCAGAGTTTTGCGGTCCCATCACTCTCCTCGCGCCGACAGAAGCTCTGCTGCGCTGAGAGACCAAGGCGGTTGGCCCGCTCCACCAGCTCAGCTCGCGCGCACATGCGTCCTCGCCCATCCGGGTGCGGTGCCGAACGCCCCCGGATCGCTTGGGCATCCAAACCTAACACGCGGGCGTCTGACGCGGCCTCTTCAGCCAACGCGAGGGTTGGCAGGTGAAACGACACATGCAGGTCCTTGCCGAGCTTTTCCTTCTCAGCCAGCAGCAGTCTTGCAAGTCGGCTCTTACCCGCGCCGGGACTGGCGCGGCAGACGACGGTTGGGACCTTTGCGTTGTCTCGATACGAGGGAGCCAAGACCTCGTCCGCAGCTTCCAAGGCTTCCCGCAGATCCAGATCTGCATCTTCCAAAGAGGTGAAATTTGTCACTGAGGCGGGCGCGTCACTGTCGAACGCGCCTTGCCCCGAAAAACGCCCCGTTGCGTCTCTTTGCGGGTGTCGTTTGGTATCTGTGATGGTCATCGCCAGTCTCCGTGTTGTCGTCGTTGGCGATGACTTGAGTCTAAACCTGAAAACCGGAAATCCGGGAAATTGAGGTTTGGTTTGGAAGATTTGGGGCGGACCGGAAATAGGGTTTCTATTACCGGCGTGACCCAAAAGTTGTTGAAGCGGTGGTGGTTCGACCTGGGCTCGACTGCATCGAAACCGGGGTAATCAACGGCAAAAACTTTCCTTCGAAATTTCCGCCAGACGCCGATTGGACCCAATTCCTCCTCATAAAACAGGAGGTAAAGGATGCAGGCTCCAAAATACTACTCGGTGAATGAAATCGCCGAAATCTTCAGGCGCGATCCCCACACGATCCGGGACTGGATCAATCATGGCTGCCCGACACCACACGGGCCGGTCAAGCTGCAAGCCGCAAAGCTTGGGAAATCCTGGACCATCAAAGACGAATGGCTCGCGATCTTCGAGCTTCGCGTCCGGCCTGACCAGGGAAGGCCGGATCTAGAACTCGAATGACTGGTCGCCAACAATATGACGGAGCCAGGATCATGACCCTTGCACAGGAATTGAAAACATATCTCGAGACAAGCGGAGAGTCCCAACGGGCGCTTTCGCTGCGCGCAGGGCTGAACGCGAAGGCAGTCGCTGACATCCTGAACATCCCCGGTCTCAGGCCGCGCCACACTACGCTTGTGGCGCTGTCTATAGCAACCGGTCGCGACTTTCTGAGCCTTGGAAAAGAACCGCCGCGCACCTATGCCGATCTTATCGCCAACGCGCAGGTCGAAGGCGACACCAGCCTCGTCTCAAAGCTGAAATGGCTGTGCCGGAACGCGGGTTGGACACCAGAGCTGAAAGTGGCCTGCAAACAGGATGTCATCGGCTTTTTCGACCGCAACGGGCCTGCAAGCGTCAACCTGACAAAAGGCAGTTTCGCAACATATCGATCCGCATTGGTGAAAGCCGTGGCCGGTGGTCAATCGCGCCAGCGGCAACGCCGGATTGATGATATCGGGGGGATATATGGGGATGCGTATAAAGCCATCCAGGCCAGCGACCTTCCCACGTCCTCCAAGGTCGCATCGGGACCGTTCCTGGTCTTCCTGCACGACGCAAATATCGACCCAAGCTCGATTTCAACAGACACCCTGGCAGATTATTACCGTCACCGGGTCGAGGCTTCCTCCAAGGGAGAGGACCGTTGCAAAAAGCATGTCTGCGAGATCACGACCTTGCTGGGCAAGCTGTCGGCGCATGCAGATCTTTCGCGCTTCGGTTTCGTCGCCGCAGATCACCCATTTCAAGATAGTCGCGACAAGTTCGGTGTCGATGAGGCGTTGATCGCGCCACTGCTGGCAGAATTTGAAACCCGCGTCGCACCCTGGGCGACCGGGAAGATGTCACGCGATGGCCAGTCCCGCTCGGAATTCATTGCATCCCTTGATGCGCTGGAAGCGCCGGTGTCAGACAAGAAAGCCCGGCTGCGCAATGCCAAGAAGGATCGCCTGAAGAAACCTGGGAAATCAAATCGCAACACTGTGCCCGCGGTGGCTGCGGATGCCGGATTTCTGATTGGGAAGGACTGCTGGAGCGCGTCTACGCTGGATCGGCGCCGTGGCTATGTCAAATCCATGGCCAAGGCCATCATCGCTGCGACGGATGTCGTTCCTGAGACACTCGAAGAGCTGACTGATCCGGAGTTTCTGGAAGTTGGTGCTGAAGCTCTCGCGGATAGCAACAAAAGCGATTATCCCAGCGGCTATGTCGCCGGTGTTCTGAAATCCATGCGCAAGATCGCGGCCGGATACATCAGTCGGTCCTCGGAAGATCTGAAGGACATCGCAGATCTCATCAGACTGCATGATACCGGCATTTCCGGGATCGCACCCCGCAACAAAGCGAAACTCCAGCAGTTTACCGAGACCCGGGTCACCGGGACGGTCCGGCTGTCGGGATCGATCATCGCCGCGGTAAACGATGAGGTTGATCGCCGCCGGACGGCGCACAAGGCAAGGTCGGGCACTTTACCGGCAAAGATCGATGTTATGGATGCGGAGTTGATCCGCGACGTTATGGCCGCGCTGGCACATGACATCCTGATGAGCCGGGCCCCACGTAGCGACAATGTCCTGCGCGCAAGGCTGGACTGGATGTCCTGGCATGGCGATGTGGTCCGTCTGACTGTGCCTGCGGCCGAGGTTAAATTGCGCGGGAAGGGGGATGCCGATCTGCCAATCCTGCTTAGCGAAAACACGAGCCGATTGCTCCGGAAGTATTTGGAGAACCTCCGTCCCCGCATCCTTAAACCAGGCGACAAGCAGAACCCGTATCTGTTCCCAAGCCAAGGGAAAGAGGCAATCGACACGCACTACAACACGCTTCTCAAGCGGGTTACGCGACTTTTGGCGAAGCACGTTGGTGTTCAGATCCACCCTCATCTCTATCGCCATCTGATCGGGTGGATCTGGCTGAAGGACTGCTCGGATCATCTGCCGAAGGTCCAGCGTCTGCTGGGGCACAAAAACCTTCAGACGACCCTCGATTGCCATGCCGAACTGGATGAAGACCTGTTGCTGGACGAATGGCAGGAAAAGCTGAACGAGAAATTCGCGGGGAATTCATCAAAACCCAACACCAAAGGGAGGTTTGAATGACGCTCAACACTCATCTGCGTCTGCTCGCCGACATTCGTGAGGCATTACCAGACGGTCCAATTCCGGGAAGGGCTGAACTTTCGGAACATCTGTCGCGGCGCCAAACTGAAATAGGCGAAACGGCACTGGCCGAGTTCGCCTATGTTCAGCAAGTGGCCAAGACAAAGTGGGGACCCGAGCGAACCGCGCATTTTGGTCAGGTCTTGCGCCAACATAGAGTGTCGCAGAAACCGCCACGCGAGACCGCATGGGGTGAGGCCGAAACGTTGCTTCAAAAGCTTCCTGAGCACTGGCATCGCCTCATCGCCGCGCAGATAGCGCTGTCCAAACAAGGAAAGCGGGTGTTGGGTCGAACGCTGTGGAGCGCGTCTCACACATTGAACGTCATCCGTGCCTTGAAGCGATGGGCTGCATTCTGTTCGACCCAAGGCTGTTCGATGGTACCAACGGGCTCTTCATTGGACGCGTTCGGTCGATACCTTTTTGCCGATCCGGAAGATGGACAAACTGTGGGTGCAGGGACGATAGCAGACTATCAGTCCCGTATTCTGAGCGGGATCGGCCTGACTCAGCCCGGATTTTCTTCCGCGGCCTGTAGCTTTGTCGTCGCGGATTGGCGTAACCGGGCAGACCAGGAGGGCGCGGTGACAAAGACGGGTGCGCAACTCGTCGGCGCCACGGCAATCTGGGATCTCGGGTTCCAGCATATCGAAAACGCGCGGTCCTCCCAGATGCGAGGATTGGACTCCGCGCGGCAGTACCGGAATGGATTGATTCTGGCCATCGGAACCGCCTTGCCGCAGCGTGCAAGGGCGCTGTCCTGCCTTTCCTTCGGCAGCAGTCTTTACCTTCAAGATGACAATTCCGTCGGCATCCGCATTCCGGCGTCCATGCTGAAATTGCCTGAAGATCGAAAGCAGGGCGCCCCCTATGAGCGCAGCCTCCGCAATCCCCGGCTTGCAGCAGTTTTGCAGGAATATCGTCAGTCGTTTCGGCCGATCTTCGATGACGGAGGAGCGGTGTTTCCATCCATCAAATCCCGAAACACCGCGATCAGTGAAAAACAGATCGGCCGATTGACCGGCAACATGACCGAAAAGGCATTTGGAACCCGCATATCGATTCATCGGCTGCGGGACAACGTCGCAACGCAGGCCAGCGAAACCATGACAGCGCCTGGCCGTGCGGCCGCCGCGTTGCTTGGTCATAAGTCCCAGTCAACCGTGGCGCGTCACTACGATTATTCGGAGGGCATTCAGGCGGCTGAAGAATTTGGTGCACTGCTGTCAACTTACCAAGCAGCGGGCGTTGATCTTGAGCTATGATAAGCCCTTCAATAACGTCGACGCCCCGCGGTGACCTTTTTTGATCGGGAGTGACAAATGAGTGGGGAGACAGAAGCAGGCGGTTGCAACCAGATTACCGAATCCGGGCGTTCGCTGTGGCTTGAGCGAACTGGAAAAACGTGGACAAATCCGCCGCTCCCTTTGCCGAGAGCGATGGAGGCAATCAGCCCAAAGCGGTCATGCTTGATCAGCACGTCGGGCGGGAAGCGGTCATTCGCTGCGGTATACGCCAAGGGCTGCTCTGCTCAAATAAGCGCCAGAAACTTCGGTCATCGTAGTGACTGCTCCACTGCCCAAAGTGGCCTTCGTGCTGCCAGTTCGTTAGCTTGGATGTGGGTTTTAAGCCGCTATGTATTGTATCTTCTGAGAGCGAAGCCCGAGTGCTCGGGACTGAATTTGATAACAACGTCATCCAGAAAGAACAATGGCTAAGCGTTCACCCAACGCACGTTGAACGATAGCAAATCTGGGAGTGTTCGCTATTTCGTCCAGCGTCGCTACCCAGAGCGGAACCTCAATTTCTGGAGTCACGTCGTGCGACCTTCGAAGCCGGGAATCCGGGTCGCCAAAAAACGTGGGTAAAAACGTTTTACCGACTCCTGCAGCGGCCATCTCTCGTAGAACCAAAAAACTGTCTGCCCCGCTGGTCATTTCGTCAGCACTGACATTCGCCTCCAGCCATTTGGCAGGAAGTGAACGGCTTAACGCCCCATCAAGCCTCATCCATTTGCTATTGGGAGAGCCGTCGTCAAAGACTCCGAAAGACAGTTTTCCTGCAAGCTGCCCTATCAGCCCCTCATCGAGCTTTATCGATGGCCGCACGGCGATGTCTGCGCTCAACCGGGATAGATCATGGTGACTATTTCCGCTTAATAAAGTCAGTTTCAGGCCGGGGTAAAGCTGTGAGATCTCATTTAGTATTGGAGGTAGAACAATCTGGCAAAGACTGTCAGTTGATGTAATTCGCACATGACCTACTGGGGAACGATTGGCTCCCACGATTGCCCGCTCTACCGAAAGAACCGCCTCTTCGACGCTTTCCATGGCCGAGAGAATTGCACTGGCTTCTGGCAGAACCGAATACCCTGACGAGCTTTTCTGAAAAATCCGGCAGCCATTGCGCTCTTCGAATGCGGCCACCCTTCGCAAGACTGTAGCATGCGTGACGCCCATGGCCGACGCCGCCGCGTTCAACGAACCGTATTTGCTTACAGCAAGCGCATATCGAATGTCGTCCCAGTTTTCGTTGTTCATAAATTAACAAGTGACGACGAAGAACAAACAATTACAAGTAAATTCGTTCAAGTTATCGTTCAGACTATTGAACAGGGAGACACACCATGATGAAGAAATTTTCGATCTTTGCGGCCGGTCTGTTCTCGGTGGCCGCAATTGGCACAGCCATCGCACACCAAAGCGAAAACCCGGCTGTTAAGGCTCGGACCTCGATCATGCAGCTCTATGCATTCAATCTTGGTACACTTGGCGGCATGGCCAAAGGCGAGGTGGATTATGATGCCGAGGCCGCAACACGGGCTGCAAACAACCTTGTTGTGCTCACGCAGATCGACCAATCCGCGATGTGGCCTCAAGGATCTGACAATGTGTCCGATCCGTCCTCTCGAGCGCTACCTGCGATCTGGGAAAACTTCCCTGACGTTGGTGCGAAAGGGCAGGCCATGGCAGACGCCGCTGTTGCGATGCAGGCTGCAGCAGGGCAAGATGTTGAAGCCCTGAAAGCTGCGATGGGCGACCTGGGTGGAAGCTGTTCTGCATGTCACAAAGCTTACAGAGCACCGAAAGAATAAATGGCAGATAGCCATGAAGCGGTTTTTCTTTTTCACCGCTTTCGTTGCACTTGTGGTTGGGTTGGCAGGTTTGGTGCTGACCCGACCGCAAAGAATGGATCAGTCTCAACTCGATGGTTTGAAACCAGATCTCGCCAGAGGTGAAATCGTATTCCACGCCGCGGGATGCGCATCCTGTCATTCAGCGCCGGAAGCGGTTGGTGAGGACAAGCTTATGCTCGCCGGCGGTCGTAGGTTCGAGACGGATTTTGGCTCGTTCATTGCCCCCAACATTTCCAGTGACCCGGAAGTTGGTATTGGGTCCTGGTCTGCCCTGGATCTGGCCAATGCCTTGATCCATGGGACCGGACCCGAAGGACAGCACTATTTTCCAGCTTTTCCTTATACATCTTACACCAACATGTCGGCAGACGACGTCGTTTCGCTTCACGCATTTCTCGGCACGCTGCCAGCGGCCGCAGCCGAAAGCGAGGTGCATGAGGTTGGCTTTCCCTTCAACATTCGACGCGGACTGGGCGGATGGAAGCATTTGTTCATGTCGCCAGGATGGGTGCTCGATGGAGATCTGACCGACCAACAACGACATGGCCGGTACTTGGTGGAGGCTCTTGGCCACTGCGCCGAATGCCATACGCCACGCAACGGCTTAGGGGGTGTGCAACGCGATCTCTGGTTGACAGGAGCGCCAAACCCCAGCGGAAAGGGACGTATCCCCGGCCTGACCTCAGACCAGCTTGATTGGTCTGAGGCAGACATTGCCGAATACCTCAAATCTGGCTTCACACCGGATTATGACAGCGCAGGTGGTGAGATGGTGGACGTCATCGAGAACACATCACGCCTCACGGATGAGGACCGTTTGGCGATTGCCGCCTATCTCAAAGCTGTTCCTGTTTCGTCGACTGGGCTTCCATCAGAGTAACAGTCGTTCGGCGCAATGCTGCGGGGGCCAGATGCTGTTGCCGGTCGGCAGTAGGAAGCTGCGAGGCCTATTCCCTTTTTACCAAACACCTGTTTTACGTTTTGAACATCGGAGCTCACCAATCACACGAGTTTCCGTCCATGATTGACTGAGGGTCGCGGCCAAATGACACAAAAAATCGCTCTTTGGTCCATTCCTATATCCATTGCGGTACTGGCCCTAAAACTTTTGGCTTGGTGGCTGACAGGCTCGGTGGCGCTATTGTCAGACGCGATGGAATCTACCGTGAATGTTGTTGCGGCACTGCTGGCGTATTTTGCGGTTCGGATTGCCAACATACCCCCTGACGAAAACCACCCCTTTGGTCACAAAAAAGCCGAGTATCTTTCCGCCGTCGCCGAGGGCGTACTGATTGTGCTGGCGGCGTTCTTGATCATCAGAGAAGCTGTGCTGGCACTCCCAAACCCGCATCTTGAGGATGCGCCGCTTCTTGGAATCGCCATCAATATCATAGCAACGGGCGTGAATGGCGCATGGGCCTACCTATTGCTCAAAATCGGCAGGCGCGAGGGTTCGCCTGCATTGGAGGCAAGCTCCCGGCACATTTTCACAGATGTCATGACCTCAGTCGGTGTCATCGTAGGTCTGATACTTGCACTTGTCACCGGCTGGCTGATCCTCGATCCGATCCTGGCAATTCTCGTTGCACTGAACATCTTGTGGGAGGGCTGGAAAGTTATTCGATCGTCCGTCGATGGCCTGATGGATGTGACACTTTCGGATCATGACTTGCAGACTGTTTCCAACGCAATCGACGCAAATCTCGGCGCAGCCTTAGAGTACCACGACCTCAAAGGGCGCAGATCCGCAAATGTCATCTTCGTGGAGTTTCATCTTGTTGTGGACGGCACAATGCCAGTCAGCGCGGCACACGATATATGCAATGACATCGAGGAAGAATTGGAGCGTTTGTACCCGGGTTCGGTCTTTGTCATTCATCTCGAACCTGATGACGAATTGAAGGGGGCCGGGGTTAGATCCCACTAAACTGGTCACATGGCTCAGCAAAAACTCTATTGGTTTGACTGATCTTAATAAGACGTTCGGCTTGAAATTCGTCAGACTTAAGCCCGATGTGGGGAAGCCGAAGCAGAAGTAACCTGTCTCCAACGTCACGAAACGTGATGCTCAGAATTGGAGGCGAAAATGAAAACTCAAAGAAAGCTGGGTCAACTTCTAAGTACTGCGGCGTTGGCTTCGTTGATCGCGGCGACGCCTTATGTGCCAGCGTTCGACGCTGATGGTCGCCTACACTTTGAACCGTCATATGCCTTTGCCAAGAGCGGCAGGGGAAGCGACGGGGATGGTCGCGACGATGATCGTGACGACAACTCTGGGTCGGGCAGTAGCGGCCGTGGTGGTGACCGTGACGGTGACCGGGACGACAACTCTGGGTCGGGCAATAGCGGCGGTGGTGGCGACCGGGACGATGATCGTGATGACGATAGAGACGATGATCGCGACGACGACCGAGATGATGATCGAGACGACAATTCTGGATCAGGAAAAAGTGGTCGCGATGACGATGATGATAATGATGACTCCAATCGCTCCAACAAAGGCAGCGGAAAGCAGGATCGGTCTCAAACAGGGGGCAAACCGTCGGGTTCGGCTGGGATAACGAAGGTCGAAACAAACGCTAACGGTATTGAAGTGCGGTACGCCGACGGAACCAAGGAGGAGATCGAAAACGGGCGGTATGAGAGAAAGAATGCGCAGAACCGAACTGTTGAGGAGCGCCCCGCGACCGGTGCTGACGTCTCAAGGCTTCGGTCATTGGCGAATGGTATCTCAATCGACAACGTACGCTCTTCTGGGCAAAGCGGCACTGCTGGAAGTCGACCCACGAAAATCGAACGCCAGGGCAATAATATAGAAGTGAACTATGCCAATGGTTGGAAAGAGGAGATCGAGTTTGGGCGCTACGAGTTGAAAGACCCGTACAACCGGACTGTTGTTGAAAGAAACGCAACGGCCTCTGATCGTCGGAGGTTACAGTCGGTTGCCAACTGAACTGCAACTTTAGTCAATAATCCGTTGGCGGCGACTCTTAGTGAGGGGCCGCCATCGTCGTCAAAGAGACCGCCGTTAATCTCCCTTGTTCCAAACATCATGGGCAATGAGCGCGGCCTCTACCCGATTTCGCGCATGAAGCTTCGACAGGATTGCCGTCATGTAGTGCTTCACGGTCTTTTCCTGAAGGTCTAACTCATCAGCGATTTCACGATTGCTCAGTCCTTTGGCCACACGTCGAAGTATTTCTTCCTCACGATGCGTAAGGTCATCGAGAATGCTGCTGTTAATAGACATGCCGGTGTCAGCATTGATTTGCAGCAATACTCGCGAGGCCAAGCCCGGAGAAACGAACCCTTCACCTGCGGCGATGCTTCGTAAGGAAGCGGTTAGTTCGCTCGCGGTTACTCCCTTCACAATGTACCCAATCGCGCCCGCCTCCAAGGCGTCCGCGACATCGCTGCTGTTCTCTGAGACCGTCAAGATTGCAATGACGGGTGGATTTTCCATTGCCGCAATTTTACGTGTCGCGCTTATCCCGCCACCGGGCATAGAGAGGTCAAGAATAGCTATGTCCGGCTGATGCGTGCCGACCAGCAATACTGCCTCTTCAGCGTTGGACCCAGCGGCCAAAACTTCAAAACCATCAGCTTCATCCAACGTTCGTTGCAAACCATCCCTGAATATCGGGTGATCATCAGCTATTACGACAGACGTAGTCATGATGTGCCTAACTTTCTGGGAAAGAGTGTCATAGCAATGGTGGTGCCTTCGCCCGGTCTCGATGCGACTTCGAACCGGCCACCAATACTCTCGACCCGATCTCGCAAGCCCATAAGCCCTTGGCCGCCATCGTCTCGCAACGCGGTTTCTTCTGACCTGTCAAATCCAGGTCCGTCGTCTTTGACCTTCACAACTATGCAGTCGCTCTGCGCCTCAGAGATAACAGTGCACTTGGAAGCTGGAGCATATCTCGCGACATTGGAAAGCGTCTCCTGAAGGAACCGAAAAACGCACAGCTTGCCCGACAATGACAACTCTGGGGCCTGGCTACCTTGGAATGAAATATCCGGTCGCAACGGGCTGTGTTCGGCATGATCCTCTACAGCTCTCTTCACAACATCGACGAGTGACAGGCTGTCGATATCTGGCGCAGACAGCCCTCGCGATATTGCACGAATTTCAGCCAGAGATTTTTGCAAAGACTGCTGAATTTCCTCTGCCTCTTTAGGCCTTTCGGACTCTTTGGAAAACGCCGCCTCCAGTCTAAGAGCGGCAAGGGACAGGTATTGCGCAGGACCATCATGCAGTTCGGCACCGAGTTTCTTGAGGAACCGATCTGTTTGCGTGGCATATCTTTCTGACGCCTCGACGACACGCGAGCGCAGCCGGGCATTCTGCTCGGCCATCCTCTCACTTTCTGTCAGGCGCTGTTTAAGAAGAGACCCCTGTCGTCGAATTGTTTTGTCACCAATTGCGACGATGGAATACAGAACAATAGTACTTGCGA
Organism: Ruegeria profundi; assembly: GCF_049800715.1. GTDB lineage: Bacteria > Pseudomonadota > Alphaproteobacteria > Rhodobacterales > Rhodobacteraceae > Ruegeria > Ruegeria profundi_A. The sequence continues at coordinate 3,189 of NZ_JBNAFO010000021.1, read as the reverse complement.
GAAATGCGGAACCGACGACCATCCAACTTGTTCGCCTGGCCTTGGCTAAATCTAACTCAAGCTGATCCGCTCTTTCGTAGAACTCCGCAACGGCGATGATTTCGCCGGACCAGAGTTCGCGGATGGGGCTGTAAACTTCAAGTAGTGGTATCCCCAATGCCGCCTCGGCGGCGCTCTCGGCATGATCAAGCTCTTCGAAAGAGCCGGAGATATCACCACTCCACGCCCGCCTTAAGTCATCCGTTGGATTGAAACGGTTTCCGATGATGTCTGTATCAGAGGCATGTGCAATCACACCGCCTTGCTTCCAGAATTTGTAGGAGACAATGCGGTCGCGCATTGGCTGGGTCATAAAAATCTCGTCCAGCGCCAGGCTCGCCTGCTTTGAAAGGCGGTCGCCATGTGCCAATTCCTGGCTGAGCGGGGATACCACGCTTTCCATATACAGCGCTGCGGAGTTGGCAGAGTTTTGGACGACTGCGTTCTGGATTCGATTTGACACCCAAACCCCGACTATTGCGGTAGCAGTGCCCATCACAACGATGCTGGCCGCAAGAAACACTCGCGACAACGACCAATTGCCAATCGTTAGGTCAGATACTTTCGCTCTCATCGTGAAATCGACTATGAACTACAATCTGTTACCGCACCACAGACCTTGGTCTGACGCGATCTGACTAAATCTCAGATACTTTGATTCCGCCCAGCGGCCAGAGTCAGATATCATCCATCGTTCTCAGTCTTTGCAGCATCGGGCATTGAACGTTTCCGCTATCATAATTGGCCGTAAGCTCACTCAAGGCGTGCTCCAGGCGTCTGAGCTCATCAATCTTGCTTCGAACGCTGGCAATGTGTGCCTCGGCCAATTCTTTCACTGACCGGCAGTCTTCCGCACTTCCTTCTGACAGCTCCAAAAGCGCCTTTGCGTCAGATAGAGGAAACCCCAGGTCGCGGCATTTCTTCAAAAACCGAAGTCTACCCACATCGTTTGCGGAATAGAGACGACGATTGTTCAGAGCTCGTGCGGGTCTTGGTACGATACCTTCGCGTTCGTAATAGCGGATGGTTTCTACTCCGACCCCGGATTGCCGGGAAGCCTCACCTATCGTAATCATGTGAAGTGTCCCCTCTTGATCCTGTAGTTACTACAGGAGTTATACGCTCTGAATGCCGGTGCCTCAACACAATCAAATCGCCTACCCACGGAGCGAGAGATGAAGAAGTATGTGACATTCAGCTACCTGGGATCGGTTTCCGCTCTGGGGGTGGCGGCATGCTGCGTTCTTCCAATGGCCATGATGTTGTTAGGCTTGGGTGGCAGTTGGTTGGCGGTATTCGGAAGAATAGCGGCGGCAAGCTACTATGTTCTCGCTATCTCAACAGCGCTGGTCGCGGTTTCATGGATCGTAGCGCATCGAAACGGGACGATGGCAAATCTGAAATGGTGGCTTGTTGGAAGCTCAGCGATCACCGCGCTGGCATGGGTCATCGTGTTCAATGAGGCTCAAATCAACGATTATCTAATCATGCAGATGTGAGACAATGACAAAACAAACTGTGGTGCTGGATAGCACTTTGACTTGCCCTGAGTGCGGACGCATTGAAACCGAAAGAATGCCAACCGACACGTGCCAGTGGTTTTATGAATGCAAATCATGCAGGGCAGTCTTGAAGCCTTTGTCTGACGTCAGCGCCAATGGGACAGTTTAGGTCGATTTGATAAGAGAGGGTTTCTGGCTCATCGTAACCGCCAAGGAGTGGAGATGAGAAAGAAACCCGGAACCAAGCAGAGCCACGGTGAGAAGGTCGTAAAGGACATTCGCCGTGCGACCCGCAAACAGTATTCCGCAGAAGAGAAGATCAGGATCGTGCTGGACGGCCTAAAAGGCGAGGACAGCATTGCAGAGCTGTGCCGTCGTGAGGTCATCGCGCAGAGCCTTTATTACAGCTGGTCCAAGGAATTTCTGGAGGCCGGCAAGAAACGTCTGGCAGGCGACACGGCCCGCGCGGCAACTTCCACCGAAGTGAAGGATCTGAGACGGGAAGCCCGTGATCTGAAGGAGGTGGTTGCCGAACAGGCTCTTGAACTGCGGTTGCTCAAAAAAAGCATGATCGCGGATGGGGACGACGACGCATGAGATATCCCGCATCCGAAAAACTGGAAGTCATCCGCTTGGTTGAGCAATCGCATCTGCCGACCAAGCGCACTTTGGAGAAGCTGGGCATTCCGAAGACCACCTTCTATCGCTGGTACGACCGATATCTCGTCGGCGGCCCCGAGGCGCTTGAAGATCGTAGACCCACGCCGTCACGGGTCTGGAACCGCATTCCCACGCCAGTGCGCGAGAAGATCAAGGATCTGGCTCTGAAGGAAAGTGAGCTTTCCCCGCGTGAATTGGCTGTTCGCTTCACTGACACAGAAAAGTACTTTGTGTCAGAGGCTTCGGTCTACCGCATCCTCAAGTCTTACGATCTGATCACCAGCCCAGCCTATGTGGTTTTGTCAGCCGCAGACGAGTTCCAGGACAAGACAACACGACCGAACCAACTCTGGCAGACCGATTTTACCTATCTCAAGGTGATCGGCTGGGGCTGGTTCTATCTCAGCACGATCCTGGACGATTACAGCCGCTACATCATCGCCTGGAAGCTTTGCACGACGATGAAGACCGAGGATGTGACCGACACACTGGACCTCGCCCTGCACGCCTCAGGCTGTGATCAGGCAACGGTGCTGCACAAGCCACGTCTGCTCAGCGACAACGGGTCCAGTTACATCTCTGGTGAGCTTGCCGAATGGCTGGAAGATCAGAAAATGGATCATGTTCGAGGGGCACCATACCATCCGCAAACTCAGGGAAAGATCGAGCGCTGGCACCAGACGCTCAAGAACCGCATCCTGTTGGAAAACTACTATCTGCCCGGTGATCTCACGCAGCAGATTGACGCCTTCGTCGAGCACTACAATCACCGGCGTTATCACGAGAGCCTGCAAAACCTCACGCCCGCTGATGTCTACTTCGGACGCGGGCAGACCATTCTAAAACAACGAGAAAGGATCAAACGAAAGACTATCGAAACCCGGCGCTTGCTTCACCGCAAAACCGCCGCATAATCAATCTAACCAGATGAGACAGATACTCTCTTAGATCACGCCGCCATCCGTCCCAAAACCCCTGACAACGGACA
>NZ_JBNAFO010000020.1:0-43107 GCF_049800715.1 Ruegeria profundi | reverse complement strand
TGTCCGTTGTCAGGGGTTTTGGGACGGATGGCGGCGTGATCTAAGAGAGTATCTGTCTCATCTGGTTAGATTGATTATGCGGCGGTTTTGCGGTGAAGCAAGCGCCGGGTTTCGATAGTCTTTCGTTTGATCCTTTCTCGTTGTTTTAGAATGGTCTGCCCGCGTCCGAAGTAGACATCAGCGGGCGTGAGGTTTTGCAGGCTCTCGTGATAACGCCGGTGATTGTAGTGCTCGACGAAGGCGTCAATCTGCTGCGTGAGATCACCGGGCAGATAGTAGTTTTCCAACAGGATGCGGTTCTTGAGCGTCTGGTGCCAGCGCTCGATCTTTCCCTGAGTTTGCGGATGGTATGGTGCCCCTCGAACATGATCCATTTTCTGATCTTCCAGCCATTCGGCAAGCTCACCAGAGATGTAACTGGACCCGTTGTCGCTGAGCAGACGTGGCTTGTGCAGCACCGTTGCCTGATCACAGCCTGAGGCGTGCAGGGCGAGGTCCAGTGTGTCGGTCACATCCTCGGTCTTCATCGTCGTGCAAAGCTTCCAGGCGATGATGTAGCGGCTGTAATCGTCCAGGATCGTGCTGAGATAGAACCAGCCCCAGCCGATCACCTTGAGATAGGTAAAATCGGTCTGCCAGAGTTGGTTCGGTCGTGTTGTCTTGTCCTGGAACTCGTCTGCGGCTGACAAAACCACATAGGCTGGGCTGGTGATCAGATCGTAAGACTTGAGGATGCGGTAGACCGAAGCCTCTGACACAAAGTACTTTTCTGTGTCAGTGAAGCGAACAGCCAATTCACGCGGGGAAAGCTCACTTTCCTTCAGAGCCAGATCCTTGATCTTCTCGCGCACTGGCGTGGGAATGCGGTTCCAGACCCGTGACGGCGTGGGTCTACGATCTTCAAGCGCCTCGGGGCCGCCGACGAGATATCGGTCGTACCAGCGATAGAAGGTGGTCTTCGGAATGCCCAGCTTCTCCAAAGTGCGCTTGGTCGGCAGATGCGATTGCTCAACCAAGCGGATGACTTCCAGTTTTTCGGATGCGGGATATCTCATGCGTCGTCGTCCCCATCCGCGATCATGCTTTTTTTGAGCAACCGCAGTTCAAGAGCCTGTTCGGCAACCACCTCCTTCAGATCACGGGCTTCCCGTCTCAGATCCTTCACTTCGGTGGAAGTTGCCGCGCGGGCCGTGTCGCCTGCCAGACGTTTCTTGCCGGCCTCCAGAAATTCCTTGGACCAGCTGTAATAAAGGCTCTGCGCGATGACCTCACGACGGCACAGCTCTGCAATGCTGTCCTCGCCTTTTAGGCCGTCCAGCACGATCCTGATCTTCTCTTCTGCGGAATACTGTTTGCGGGTCGCACGGCGAATGTCCTTTACGACCTTCTCACCGTGGCTCTGCTTGGTTCCGGGTTTCTTTCTCATCTCCACTCCTTGGCGGTTACGATGAGCCAGAAACCCTCTCTTATCAAATCGACCTAAACTGTCCCATTGGCGCTGACGTCAGACAATCGTCGTGCAAGCCGCTCGCGAGGTTTGCCGGGACAATTTCTTTCCCTTCGTTTGGCGTGTGTTTGGCACGCTGCACCAGGGAACTGACCGCAGCTTTGATCCGGCCTGGCATGTGCGGGCCATGTGCCATGAGTTGGACAATGTCCGTCGAGGCGAAAACAAGCGACTGATCATCAACATCCCGCCACGTTGCCTGAAATCGGTCACCGTGGCCGTTGCATATGTCGCTTATCTTCTCGGTCATAACCCCAGCGCCAAGATCATCGTTGCCAGCTATGGGTTGGATCTGGCGCGCAAACATTCCGAAGATTGTCGTCGGATCATGTCTGCGCGCTGGTACCGGGAAATGTTCCCTGAAACGGTCTTGGCTAAAAAGGGCAACACCTCAGAAGAAATCCGCACCACAAAGGGAGGCAGCCGTAAGGCTGTCTCCATTGGAAGTTCTGTCACCGGTCATGGCGCCGATTACATCATCATCGATGACCTGCTGAAAGCCGGAGATGCCGGCTCCGAAGCCGAGCTGGTCAAGGCGCAGGAGTTCATTGAGGGGACCTTGTTGTCGCGCTTCGACAATCCGGCCGAAGGGCGTGTGGTTATGGTTGCGCAACGGTTGCACGAGATGGATCCGCCGGGTTATCTGCTCGAACGCGGGACCTACCGGCATCTGAATCTGCCTGCCATCGCAGAAGGCCATGAGGTGGTTCCTCTTGGGCGTGGAAGGGTCATGCGCCGCAAACCGGGTGATCTCCTGTGCCCGTCCCGTTTGGATCAGCAAACGCTGGATACCAAGCGTCGCGAAATGGGCGCGGCCGTGTTCAATTGCCAGTATCAGCAGAACCCCATTGCTCCCGACGGGTCGCCCTTGCGCTGGGAGTGGTTTGGCACCTACGAGACCATCGAAGATCGCCGCTGGTTCCAACTGGTGGTTCAGAGCTGGGATACGGGCATGTCGGCAGACCCCCGGTCTGATTTCTCTGTCTGTACAACCTGGGGGTTCCGCGAAAATGCGTGGCATCTTATCGACGTCTGGCGCGGGCAGGTAGACTACCCAGACCTGAAAGCCAAGGCACTGCAACTTGTCGGCCGTTGGGATCCCGATCGTGTCCTGATCGAAGATGCGGCCTCCGGCAAACCTCTTTTGGACGAATTGTTTCGTGATGACCGTCGGCGCTACGAACGCATTAAACCCGACAAGGACAAGGAAACCCGGTTCCAGTCCGCTTGCGGTCCTGTCGAAGAGGGCAAGGTTTATCTGCCTGCAGATGCACCCTGGCTGCCGGTATTCAAACGGGAGCTTCAGTCCTTTCCACGCGGACGCAACGACGATCAGGTCGACAGCTTTGCCCACTTTCTGAACTGGTCCAAGGGACCGGGCTTCTACCGGGCATTGGGCCGCGACCACCGGATCAACATCGAACGTCGGGAGCGTAATCGAGAGAGGGTCAGGCGACGGTAGGATCTCGGAGTTGAGCTTGAAAACTCGTTGAATAGTACTGGGAGGGCCGATGTCGGACCAATCCTGAGAGCGGCCCCAATGACCGCTCGCAACCACAAACCGGTCTAATCGCTAATGCCGTCGGATGACGGCTTTGAGCCCTTCCCGACCGATGCAGCTTTTGTCACGAACGGGCAGAATGCCGACCTTACGGACCTTCGCTGCGGGCACGAGAAGTCAGAGTTCGCAGAAACCAAGGCGGTCAAGATGGGCGGCAAGCGGGAGTTCGCTGCGGATAGCATGGAGGTCTCCTTTCCCATCGATTGCTCCCCGCGAAGGGCTCGCCGGTTCATGCATCTCTTCGGCATTACCATTGGCGACCGAGGTTCCAAGAGATTGCGGTAGTCGAGAAGTCGCAGCGGGGTCAGGCTAATCTGCAGGCGCTCCGGCAATTTGGGCCTCTTGTGCCTCCTTATTGCGCCAATCTTTCGGGGATATGCCGAAGTTCCGCGTGAAGGCTCGGGTGAGTGCCGATGTTTCGGACAAGCCGACCAATTGGGCGATCTCCTTGATCGAATGATCAGATGTGGTGAGCAGTTCGGAGGCCTTTTCCATCCGCAGCCGGTTGATCACCTTGGACGCCGTTGTTCCGTAGGAGGACAAGCGCTTGTTCAGCACCTTGGTGGTGATGCTGCACATCCGGGCGGCCTCGCTCACCGTCAGCGCCGGATCGGACAGCCTTGATCGCACGAGAATTTCGAAGCCTTCGAGGTAGTCCAGGGGCACATCGACCTGAACCGGTTCTTCGATATCATTGTCGTGGTTCACGAGGAGTTCGGGGTTGATTGGAAGCGACAGCCAGGCCGCCGGAAAGCGGATGGAGAATCCCCTGTTGTTGCACTTGATGCCCCGCACGCCATGAAACTGCTCCGGCAGCAGGGTCGGATCGCAGAGGCGCAGAACAACCTGGGTTGGATCCCATCGGAAATCGAGAACACGGTGCAGCAGGGAGATCCAGATCCCGACGAGAAAGGCGTCCGAATGGCCCGGCGACACCTCGGGTTCGAAATTGCGACTGGTGGTGAAGTAGGCGTGTTCCTCCTCGATCAGGAGCCGGAAGGACACCGCGTTGCTTTCCTTCGAGACGATCTGGGTGAACCGGGTGAAGAAATCGCCAAGGGTCACCGACTGGCCGAGGAGCGCCCCACGCGGCAGGAACTTCAACAGGTCTGTCTGTTGTCCCGCCAAGGCGCAGATATCCGGCCGGGTGATGTCGGCGATGGAGGCCAGCGCCGCATAGACCGTGTCATGCGGGATGAACTCGGCCGGGTTCAGGACCTGTTCCTCGCTCAATCCATGCAGCCCGAGCGCAAAGGCCGGATCCGCATCGAGCCGCCGCATCATCGCTACGACGGGGCCGAGGACCGTAGCACGTACGAGGGACAAACCGTCCTTTTGTTCTCCTTGCGGCATCCACATCACCCTTTCGCTCTCCGACACGCTACGGGCGCGGGCGCCTGACGGCCAAGCAGAAATTGGCTGAAATTGACCGGATCGGGTCAGAAAAATGCACCACGGGATCAGCGGGTCAAAAGAATCTCGGGGCACATGTGCATAGTGGGAGGATCGGTCCGCAGGAAGACCGACCCCTGGGAGGACACCGAATGACAACACTCAACCTGAAGGCGTTGCTGCCGGCCATGTCAATGGCAATTGCGCTCACGACGCCTGCCATTGCGCAGGATATCCCCAACATTCCCTCGGAGGTCACGCTGTTCAAGAACGTGATGGTCTTCGACGGGGTGAATGACGGCTTGAAAGATGTCGACGTGCTCGTCGTCAAGAACAAGATTCACAAGATTGCAGAGGACATTCCCGAATCCGGCACGTGGGAAGTCGAAGTTCGAACGGGCGGAAGCAAGCGCCTGCCCGATCCTGTTGGCGGTATCGACGGCTATTCTTTCACCATCCAGACCGAACGCGGTATCGAGACCAAAGAGGTCGAGGTCAATGTGATCGACGGCGGCGGACGCACCTTGATGCCGGGACTGATCGACAGCCATGTGCATGTGAATATGTACAAGGATGGCACGATCCCGGGCCTTCAGGACACGACATGGGAGGAGATCGGCGCACGTTCTGCGGCCTTTGCGCAGGAAATGCTGGCGATGGGCTTCACAACCGTGCGCGACATGTGCGGTGCACATGGTGGACTTCGTGCGGTAATCGACGAGGGTTCGCTTCCGGGCCCGCGGATATACTCGTCCGGCGCCTGCCTCAGCCAGACCGGTGGTCATGGCGACTGGGGGATCGCCGGGCAACGCAAGAACGAAAGCAATCTTGAACGGCTGGAGATCACGCGGCTTGTCGACGGCCCTGCCGAAGTGCTCCACGGCGCGCGGCGGAACTTTGCGCTTGGGGCCAACTACCTCAAGATCATGGTCAGTGGTGGTGTGACCTCCATCAAGGACCCGATCTACCAGTCCGCCTTTACAGACGAAGAAATCGCCGCTGCCGTCGAGGTGGCCGGGGACATGGATTCCTATGTCGCCATGCATGTCTTCATGGATAGCGACCTGTCGCGCGCGCTCGATCTCGGGGTCAAAGTGGTGGATCACGGCCTGACCATAACGGAACCGACGATGCAGAAGCTGGTAGAGAAGGAAGCGTTCTTCTCGCCCAACCTGACCGCGTTGGCGCCCGAGGCGCTTGAGCATCCGATGCACCAGGACCCGACCTTCCCGCCGACGGCGAAGTTCCTCTGGTTGCGGAAAAACAGCGAGCAGTTGTTTGATCTGGTGCGGAAGTACAAGCCGAAGATGGTGTTCGATTCCGACTACGTGCTGCTGACCGGTGTGCCGTACCGGCAGTCGATGGACTTCACCAAGGCTTTCATGGCGCGTGAGTTCGGCAACCTCTGGGCCTTGCAGATGATGACCTCGAATGGCGGCGAACTGGCCGCACTGACGGGACGCGGAAACCCCTATCCCGAAGGCAAGCTCGGCGTGATCGAGGAAGGTGCCTATGCCGATATCCTCATCGTTGACGGAAACCCGCTCGAAGACATCACTGCCATCGGCGCTGTCGATACATGGTTCGATGCCGAGCCACGCGGGCAGGACGTGCCGAGCATTCGCGTCATCATGAAGGACGGCAAGTTCTACAAGAACACGTTGAACTGAACTTTCGGCGGGGCGCTGGCTCCGCCGTCAACATTGCGGAAGGGCAAACTTATGAAGCATCTTTTCAAGTCCACATTGCTGGCGGGCGTGGTGTCGCTCGCTGCCGGCATGTCCTCTGCGCAGGACGAAGCGCTGCCGCAGACCCTGTTCACCAATGTCCATGTTTTTGACGGCGTGAACGAGGCGCGGATCGAAAACGCCAGCGTTCTGGTCGAAGGCAACCTGATCAAGGAAATTTCGACGGACGGGATCGAAGCGCCCAACGCAACCATGATTGACGGCGGCGGGCGCACGCTCATGCCGGGGATGCATGACCAGCACGTGCATTTGCTGGTGTTCAACCCGCTCAGTGACGGGTTGCGCCAGAACATCACGCCCTTCCATCTTGGTGGCGTTGCAACGATCCGGTCCGAGCGCATCCTGATGAACGGGTTCACGACGGTTCGTGACCTCGGCGGACCGGCAAAGTCCATCGCGCGGATCATCGATACCGGTATGTTCCCCGGCCCGAGGATCTATTCCTCGGAGGCCTTCATCACGCAGACATCGGGCCATGCCGATTTCCGCAAGCTGAACGACCGGCATCCAACCCTGTCGGGGCAAGGCCCATCGCATTGGGTCGACACGGACATGAGCTTCATCGCGGATGGCCCGGAGCAGATCCGCATGGCGGTGCGCGAGAACCTGCGGCGCGGGGCAACCCAGATCAAGGTCATGGTCAGCGGTGGGGTCACGTCCGAGTTCGACCCGCTGCATTCGCTTCAGTACCAGGCGGACGAGATCCAGATGGCGGTCAAGACCGCCGAGCAATGGGGCACCTACGTCACCTGCCACGTGTTCACCGAGCAGGCGATCCGCAACTGTATCGACAACGGTGCAAAGACCGTTGAGCACATCCCGTTCCTGACCAAGGAGGCCGCCGAGATCATGGTCGAAAAGCAGATCATGTTCGCGACGGCGGTAGCCCCGGTCTACTCGGTGACGACCGAACAGGCGGAAGCCTTCTACACGCCAGCCTCGTTCGCCAAATGGAAGAGTGTCCGTGACGCCGCCGCCAACATGATCGAGGTGATCCAGACGACACCGGGCATGATCGACCTCTACACTCTGGGCACCGATCTCATCAACAACTGGGACCAGACGCTTGAGCAGGACAAGAAGATGAACGACGAGTTCAAATACCTGCACGAGGCCAAGTTCAAACCCTTCGACATTCTGCGCATGGCCACATCGAACGGCGCCCGCATGAACCGGCTTACGGGCTTGAACAATCCGTATCAAGACGGCCCGCTCGGCGTGGTCGAGGAAGGCGCTTACGCGGATCTCCTGCTGGTCGATGGCAACCCGCTCGAAGACATCCTTCTTCTGGCCGATCCTGATCCCAACCTGAAGGTCATCATGAAGGACGGCGTGATCTACAAGAACACGCTGGACTGAGGAGAGCGCGGGGCGGTCTCCCTCGTCCGCCCCGCGTTTTTTTGCCCGACGCAATCATCCCGGAAGGACTGACCGTGAAACACCTCACTCTTGCCACTCTCATGGCCCTCTGCAGTTCGATGGCGGTTGCTCAGGAGTGCGACGTCGCGCTTCTCAACGGCCGCGTCATGGACCCGGAAACCAATCTTGATGCCGTGCGCAATGTCTGCGTGACCGGCGACAGGATCACCGCGATCACCGAAGATGCCTTGACGGGCAAGCGCGAGATCGACGTTTCCGGGCATGTAGTCGCGCCGGGATTCATCAACACCCATTCGCATTCCTTTGGCGGCTTCGATCAGAAGATGATGGCCCATGATGGCACGACGACGATCCTCGATACCGAGAGCGGCGTGGCGGATGCCGACCTGTTCTACGACAAGTACGAGGGCAATTCCTTTCTCAACTTCGGTTCCGGGATGGGGCACGAGGAGATCCGGCGTGTCGTGATGGATGGGGTTTCAGTCGAGCTGGCATCCGATCCGACCTACATCCTCAAGTCACGCGGTGCAGCCGAGGAAGAAGACGGACATGCCAGCTGGGCGCTGGATATTCCGACTGCGGATCAGCTCGTCGAAGTCATGACCATGTATGAAAAGGGTCTTCGCGCCGGGGCGATCACCGTCAACACGACGGTGGGATACATGGGATACAACACCTATCCGAAGGAGATTTTCGCGCTTCAGAAAATGGCGAAGAAGTATGACCGCTTCTTTGGCGCCCATACCCGTTTCGGTCCGACCGAGAGCCTGCCGCTCTACTATTCCCTGGGCGCAAACGAGGTGATCGCAAACGCCGTTGCGCTCGACGGGGCCCTGATCCTTTCCCACATCCAGAACCAGGGGTGGGAAGAAATCTACGAGCTTGCGCGCCGCCTGCAAATGCGCGGAATGACCATCTTCGCGGAATACTACCCGGCCATCACCGGCAATCCGAACATCGCGACACCGCAACTGCTGCCGGACAAGATCGAGGCGAACAATATCGTTCCGACCCGCGATATCTTCGATACCAGCACCGGCGAACTCTACGAGTCCGACGAGGAGTTCTTACGGCAGCAGAAGGAGGATCCGAGCAAGCCGATTTTCATCACAGTCCGCCCCGAAGCAGACCTGGAGCGCTGGATCCACATGAAGGATATTGCGATCGCCAACGACATCGTCGGCTTCACCGTCGATGGCGAACCGCTGCCGATCGAGGCCGATTTCACGGAGTACGGGGGGCACCCGCGCAATGCCGGCACCTATGGCATCGTGTTCCGCGAGGCCCGTGAACAGGGCATCGCGCTGATGGAGATGGTGAACAACGCCTCCTACATTCCCGCGAAGTACTTTTCCAAGGTGGGCCTGAAGGCGATGCAGGAACGCGGCCGGATGCAGGAAGGCATGATCGCGGATATCACGATCTTCGACCCCGACACGATCACCGAAACATCATCGATGAAGAAGGGCATGAACGGCTCCTTCACCAAGGGAATCCCCTACGTTCTGGTGAGCGGGCAGGTCATTATCGACGACGGTGTCGCTAATATCGACCTGCGGCCCGGGCAGCCGATCCGTTACCCGGTCATCGAAGGGGGCGAGATCGATCTGGACCTCGGGGACAAGGAATTCACCTGGCACGCCGACATCGAAACGCCAGAGGATGAGCATTCCGAGTTCCCGCTCCGCCCTGCCGAGCTGGAACACTCCATTCCCGGAGCTCCGGGGCATTGAACCCACAAGAACGGTCAGGGCAGCCATGCTGTACTGACCACAACATCGAAGCAATTCCGGGTGGCAAGATGAACAGGATCCTTCTTTCGACAGCCCTTTGCGTCTCTGCGACAGTTGCAGCGGCGCAGGACACAAAAGACATGCGCACCTTCCTGTTTATCGGCGCATCCAACAGCGCCGCCTGGGAGATGCAGATCGCCAATCCCGGGGACCGCGCGGCCTCGGTGAAGGGTGGGATCGAGGCGCTCGGCGGCGAGCTTTTGAGCTACTATTGGGGGCTTGGGAACGGGAAGAACTACATCACCGTCGCCCTGCCGGACGACCCCACCTTCATCCAGGCCTTCTATGTCAGCCGTCTCGGTGACGGGTTGCTGGAGGATTACCAGATGATCGAGTTGATGAGCAGCGCCGACATGGCCGAAGCCCTCGCCCGTGTGCCGGAGATCAAGGCGCAGGACGATCTCAAGTAACCGGACTGCACACTCGGGACGATCCAGAAGGGAACATCAAATGAACTTCAGCCCTGTGTGTGTCGGCGGAGTCGTATTATGCAAATAGTTGCCATTGGCCTGCTGTCCGCCTTCTTTCTCTTCGCCAGTTCGATCAAGATCCTTGGCTGGCAGAAGCTCATCTTCGAAACGCAACTGGCGATGTTCGTCAAATACGGGCTGAACCGTCAGATCATGGCGCTTGTCGGTGGTGTCGAGCTTTTCGGGGCGGTGGCGATCTGGTTTCAAGGCAGCTTGCTCGGGCCGCTCGGGGCCGCTGCCCTTCTGGGCACGTCGCTTGGCGCAATCGGTTGTCATCTGATCTGGGACACTTGGAAAGACGGTGTGCCTGCCATGATCACGGCTACGCTTTCGGCCTTCGTCCTCTGGACGGGCCGGGATGTCGTACTGGCGATACTTGCATGAGCGGGCCGAAGAAGAATCAAGAGCAACAAGAGAGACCTCATATGGGACAGGCAAGGCTTCTCGGTACGGTCATCGTCGCTGGCTTCTGGTTATCAACCGGAGCCTTGGCGCAGGAAAGCCGGCCAACGTCCGCCCTGGAGGCCGCCGCAGCGGTCTCGCTCGGTGGCCCGGCATCCACGCAGGCCCAACTGGAACAAGACCGAGTGCGGCGGTTGCAGGACTCTCGCTGGCCGGGGCTGGATGCGGCATTGGACCCCTTGGAGGCATCGCGGCAACGCTTTGCCGAACGCACCGGCCTGAACCTCTCCTTCGACTACCAGGCCTATTACCAGTCCGCGACCGAGAGCCTGACCGATATCGACGAGGCCGCCTTGGGCCAGGCGCGCATTCTGGGCCAGTGGACGCTGCTCAATCGCGGCGGCGAAAATCCCGGGCAATTGGTCTTCACATTGGAGAACCGCCATCTGCTCGGCACGGACATCGCGCCAAGCGGGCTTGCCGGGGAAATCGGCTATGCGGGCGTCACCGCAACGACATTCAGTGACACCGACACGACCCTCTCCGTCGCCTACTGGTCCCAGACGCTCGCTGGCGGGAAGGCCGGTTTCGTGGCCGGCCGGATCGATCCGGGAGACTACTCGGACATCCTCGGCTACGTGAACCCACGCACGACTTTCTCCAATTTCTCGATCCTGTTCAGCCCGGTCCTGCCGATCCCCGATCCCGGCTTCGGCATTGCGGGGGGCGGTTTCCTGACCGACCAGATCTATGCCCTCGGTGTCCTGTCGGATGCAAACGGCTCGCTGACCGATGTCGAGTGGTTTCCCGGTGGCCCCGAGTTCTACAAATACGCCGAGATCGGATGGACGCCCGAACGCTCGAAGCGCTTTCTAACCAACGTTCACCTCGGGGTATTTCACGTCGATGAACGCACCGAGGCAGGCGTGCCGGAGAGCTACGGGGCGATCCTGTCTGCCAACCACACGATCAACGAGGAATTCATGATCTACGGACGCCTCGGCTGGTCGGAGGGTGAGGCGCCGATCGCCCGACGCGCAGCCAACGCTGGACTTCTATGGCGGCCGGGCCTCTATGACGACCTCTTTGGGTTTGGCGCGACCGTTGCGGACCCGGTAGATGAAACGCTCGACACCCAGACCACAATGGAGGCCTTCTATCGGTTGGACCTGTCGGACAATGTCGCCCTGACGGCGGACGTCCAGCACATGATCAACCCGGGCTTCAACGATCAGGACACGACCGTTTTCGGCTTGAGGCTGCGGATCAATCTTTGACCTGAGTAGCGGCGGATAGAATGCCGTCTGGTTGGGAGTGTCGTGCCTGCGCCGGAACGGCCCATGCAGCCATCGCGGCCAAGGAGGCGACCCCTTGGATGATTGGCATTGCGTCAGGCGAAAGTCTTGACGGCAGAACAACCGTCGAATTTGGCTTGTTGCTCTGCAATGTCAGCCATTCCAATGAAGCTGTCGGATGCTCTCAAGCGGGGGCATGGCGGTTCGCTTAGATCTTTCCACAGAAGGCGGCCACGGAGGTCGCCACCGTCAGAAAGGTTGGAACCGATGACAAACACCCTCAAGAACACCGTATTCGCCGCCCTTGCCGCCTCACTCGCCCTCGCTGCCCCGATGGCCGCCAATGCCGGTGACATCGGTGAGAAAGCCCTCAAGGGCGCTGTGGCCGGCGCCGTGCTGACCGAAATCACCGGCGGCGACGCCAAGGACGGCCTGGCCCTCGGCGCAGCCGCCGGTGCGCTCGGTGGCAAGATCGCCGAAGACCGGGATCGTCAAGATCGCAAGGACGATCGCAAGAAGGGTGGCAACAAGCACAAGCGCTGATCCCGCAACAAGACAACCGGAACGGTTTACCCCTTCCAACCGACGCTGGAGAGATCCGGCATCTGCTTCAAACCCGTTAGGCCTCATGCCTGCCGGGTTTGTTGCGTCAGGGTGGTTCAGGAAGACGGAGAAACGTGAAAGTGCGGGCCTATGATCCGAGCAGTCCGGCCTCTACTCAGATCGTTCGCCCTATGCCAGGGGCGCTTCTGTTGCTGGCTGCTCCCTGAAGTCGCTGGGGGGCTGTCCGTACCATCTTCGGAATGCCGTGCTGAAGGTACTGGCGTCGCTATATCCGAGAAGATAGGCGATCTCGGTGAGCGGAAGCGTGCTGTTGAGCAGATAGTCCCGGGCCAGAGCCTTTCGCAGATTGGCGACGACCGCTGCGAAGCTCGTGCCCTCGTCGGTCAGTCGGCGGGCCAGCGTTCGGGCGCTCATCCCAAGTTCCGCCGCAATTGCGTCCTGCTGGGCCGTGCCGGCTGCAAGACGCGCCGTGATCTGCCTCTCAACAACCCGGGCCACACTGTTGGGTGTCTGCGGCATCCGAGCCAGCGTGTTCTCGCAAATGACCGAAAGCGTCCGCTGCAAGTTGTCGTCGGCCGTCAACAGCGGCACATCCATATCAGCCGCCTTGAAGGCAATGCTGTTCTCCGCGGCACCAAACAGGACATTGCAGCCAAAGAACCTGTCGAGGGCCTCGGTGCCGGTCAGCCGCTGATGCGCGAACCGAACATGCGTCGGACGGATTTGCCGATTGGAGTAGTCCCGCAGGGCGAAGACCGTGCCAACGGCTCCAAACTCGGCATATTGCCCGGTCGGAATGCTTGCTGGCACATCGTAGTGCCAGGTCAGCCGGGTGGTTTCCGGGCCTTCTTCCATGGCCGTCTTGCTCGCGTCACCGATCACGCGCTGAAAACGGGTGATGTTTCGAAGGTAACCGCCAACGGTAGGTGCCGAAACGCCGACATAGGCGAGCAACCCGGCCTTCCTGACCAGGTCCGGCGACTGTGCCAGGCGGTATCCGACAAGGTCGTCCCTGGTCAAAGCGCTCGCCTTTTCAAACAACCAGGCAGTCTTGTCGAAGGACCAGCGAGCATCCGGGTCTTCGAGTTGAGATCTGGTTATCCCGAACTCCTTTCGGATATCCCGCTCGGAAAGGCCTGTTTTCTTCAACTCACCGACAATGATCTGTCCCCAGATTGCGCTGTGTTTTGGAATCTCGGATTTCATTTCTGGTCCGTAGTCTCGGTGTCTGACGTGTTGCGCCACGTTAAGGCCCGTCTGACCTTCTTGCCAGTTGCCAAAGCCAACGTTCGAACAACGCAACGCCCGTTTCGTTCAATACCCGCAGTGCCTTTCACACACTCGCCACCAAGGTAGGCGCGACGTCGGTCGCGAGTAACTCGAGATCCGTGCGGTGTGACACACCGAGTAGCGGCGCACATCGTCCGGGTTGGGCAGCTTGCTCGTTCGCTGTGGCTTTCGAAGCCGCCATTCTCGGCGCGCTACTTAAAAGTCCGCTCTGGGCCGTTCACGAGGGTCTGAGATCGTGCTGCGCTTGCGAAGTGCGGTGCTCGACCAACGACCGCAATGCGCAGATAGCGGCCGTATAGGGGCGCAAGGCGAACGGCGGGAAAGTCCGCAATGCGGACATTCAGCGGAATTAACCGAAAGTCTGCTTCGAGCCCAATGCAACAAATGCTGCAGATTGCACAAATGTCCGCATCTGATGTTTCGGTAGAGCGAATTCAAATATTTACGCGCATGCCAGATTTGGTGCGATCCATAGCAACAAAAGTTTGAAACTTCCGGATGTTTTCATTCGGAAAGAAAAGACGCTGAGTCAGGTCTTCATACTCAGACATGTCTCCAACTATCACGATCAAAATGAAATCCACTTCTCCTGTGACATAGTAACACTGTTGGATTTCGGGCGCTTCTTGGAAGCTACGCTTTACTTCATCAATTCGGCCTGCAGTTTCTGCCTGTAATTCAACCTCCACGACTATGGTTAGTGGCAGTCCGACGGCCTTTGGGTCGATCTGGGCGACTTGAGCAGAGATGATACCTTTGCTCTCCATCCGTTTGATCCGCCGTTGCACAGAAGCGGTCGAAAGATTTACAGCCTCGCCGATCTGGCGCTGTGGCTGCGTGCAATCTTGCTGCAAAAGTTTGAGAATCGCCAGATCAAAGGCGTCTAGTCCTGATGATGAATACTCTCGTGCCATAGCTTGAATATGCAAATTTTTATCGCCAGTCGCTAAACAATAGAGCCTTTTTCCCGAAAATTGTGAAGTATTTTTGCGGTCAAGCACAGAAAGGACTTCCGATGCTCAAGCAATATGAAACCGCAAAAACCGACTTCGTAACCGCTCAGCCAAGGTTTGGGTCTGAAGTCATTGAAATTCTTTCTCGAACCAGCTTTGACGAGGCCGAGGACGAAATCACGGCCTGGGAGGGATACAAACCTACACCTATTTTTGACCTTACCGGACTTGCTGGCATTCTGGGCCTCAAGGCTGTCTGTTACAAACATGAAGGCCCACGTTTCGGACTTGGTAGCTTCAAGGCCTTGGGCGGAGCCTATGCAGTGCTGCGCAGCATTCAGCGCGAATTGTCGGATGCTGAAGGGCGCAAGATCACTGTCGAAGAGATCCGGAATGGGCACTTTGCGTCTCAGATATCTGAAATGACCATCATATCTGCGACCGATGGCAATCACGGGCGATCTGTCGCCTGGGGTGCACAAAGGTTTGGGGCGAAATGTCGAATCTACATCCATGCAGAAGTAAGTCCATTTCGTTCTGATGCGATGCAAAAATTGGGGGCGAAAGTCATTCGGATCAACGGGGACTATGACGCGACGGTCGCGCAAACTCGTATTGATGCAGAGGAGTTCGGCTGGACAATTGTGTCCGATACGTCATGGCCAGGGTATTGTCTGGCCCCCGTAGACGTTATGGCAGGATATGGAGTGATGGCACGAGAGATTGTGCGAAAGCTATCGGAACCACCGACGCATTTGTTCCTTCAAGGGGGCGTAGGCGGTCTTGCAGCGGCCGTGATTGCAACCTTTCATCAAGAATGGGGCAATGCTGCGCCACGCAGCATCGTCGTTGAGCCCGAGCTGGCACCATGCCTGTTTGCAAGTGCCAAGGCAGGGGCGCCGACATCTGTAAAAATCGAAGAAGAGACACTGATGGCAGGGCTGTCATGCGGTGAACCTTCTCAGATCGCCTGGAAAATTCTGGAAAATTCCGTTTATGGCTTCATAACAATACCCGAAACTCTGGTCGCACCGGCTGTACGAATGCTCGCAAATGGGCAAAGTGGGGACTGCCGAATTGAAGTCGGCGAGAGTGCTGTGGCGGGCTTGATTGGTTTGATCTGTGGCGCAACAAATCCCTCTTTACGAGATAAGATGAAGCTAGACTGCGAGAGTCGCGTGATGATTATTGGCTCCGAAGGTGTAACTGACCCAAGCTTGTTCCAAGCTATTATGGCGGATCAAGATTGATCGCTTGACTTGGTGAGCGCGACACAAGTCTGCGAACTGTCGATCCTGTAGACAGCGGTCATTGGGTTCTCAGGATGCAATGGCCGCTTTGTCCGCAGAGCAGTCATTCAGACGGAACGCAGCGAACGACCGCTCTGAGCCCAAAGGCGACTTAGGCTATGGGCGCAGCATCTGTCGTTTTGGGCGGGAAGCAGACCTTCGCTGCACCGTTCATCGAGGTCCGCAGAATGGAGCTAAGCAGGCGTTGGTAAGGCTCGGAGACGGCCTATGAGGTGCGCCAAGCGTGACGCCAGTGGTAGAACGGCTGGATCCAAGCATGTCAAAAACAAACTTTCTGCACCCTTGTTAGTCAAAAGAGATAGTGTGAGGCTTCAAGTGGTATAGCTGCATTTGGGGGATCGTATTTTGAGCCTCGTCTACCTGTGGGCATTTCTCGTCGCGCTTGCGCAGGTGTCTTTAGCCTTCGGAGTCACTGTGCATGCCGTTCTGAGAAAGCGCGATACGCGCGCGGTGATTGGCTGGTCAGCTCTTGCTTGGCTTGCGCCGTTTGTTGGCTCGTTGGCGTACATCATACTGGGCGTCAATCGGATCAACCGGGCTGGCACACGGATGGGCCTGTCAGACACCATGCGCCGAATTCCAGGTTTCTCTTTCTCGGAAAGTGAGAGAGTGTTGTTTGAAGAGGCTAATATCCAACTACCTCACTTGGCCGGATTAGCCCGTGCCGGGGAAGCTCTTAGCGCAAAGCCACTCTTGCCGGGAAACACGGTCGATTGCCTGCAAGATGGTGATGAGGCCTTTCCGGAGATGATCGCTGCCATAGATAGTGCCAAATTATCGGTTGGATTGTTGAGCTATATTTTTGACAGCGACCGAGCAGGAGAAGAATTCTTGAATGCGCTCGTCCGCGCCAAGGATCGCGGCGTGGTAGTGCGCGTTCTTATCGACTGCGTTGGCGCGCGCTACAGCAAAGAAAATATGGTTACTCGTTTGGAAGAGGTGGGCATTGAAGCCGCGAGTTTTCTTCCTACGAGCGGGTTCTCCTCACGCCGCTTTTCAAACCTCAGAAATCACAGAAAAATCCTTGTTGTGGATGGCTACATTGGCTTCACAGGCGGCACCAATATTCGTGAAGCGCATTGCCTGAACCTCGATCCCGAGGCGCCGACACAATGCCTGCATTTCAAATTCGAGGGACCGGTTGTAAGCCATTTCAAACAAGTGTTTGTCACGGACTGGGCCTTCACTACAGGTGAGCAGTTGAGCGGCCCGGCATGGTTTCCAGAGCTTACCCGCCATGGCACAGTCTGGTCGCGGGGGATTTCGCACGGACCAGACGAGGATTTCGAGACGCTCAGCAAACTCATTTTCGCAGCGCTGTCGGCCGCGCGGGAACGGGTGCGTATTGTCAGCCCTTATTTCCTGCCAGATTCTCGGCTGATAGAAGCGCTTTCAGTGGCGGCGCTCCGTGGCATCAAGGTCGAAATCTACCTGCCATCCAACAACAACGTTAAGGTTGTCGAGTGGGCAGCTATGGGGCAGATTGGGCAAATTTTGGAACATGGTTGCCGGGTTTTCTTCACCAAGCCACCGTTCGATCACACGAAACTCATGCTCGTGGACGACGTTTGGGCTCTTGTTGGAAGCACAAATTGGGATCCCAGAAGCCTGCGATTGAATTTTGAGTTCAATGTTGAATGCTATCATCGAGAGCTGTCGGAAGAACTCCATGCCATACTTGACTCAAAAGCACTTGGCGCTCGAGAAATCAGCCTCGAAGAGATCAATGATCTCCCGCTTTTGGCCAAATTGCGCAACGGTTTCGCCCGGCTACTTTCCCCTTACCTGTAGGCAGCCAAACTTAGCCTTACACCCGAACGTCCAAGCGAGCGGTCTGAGAGGTAGTTCTTTTTTGGTATCCGCAACGCCCTTAAAAACTTGACCCAAAATGGACAATGCAGAGGGTTTGTCCGAAATTGAAAGGGAAGGCTGAACGTCCCTTTGTCTATTTCGCGGTGTTGAAAAGTTGCGCCAACAAGCTCGTGTGGCTATCATCTTGATATGGAATTTATTGTGGGTGGCATAGTTACGGTTGTTCTGGTGATTTGGGGCGCGGCCTCATTTTGGCGAGCGCCCTCAAATGACCAAAAAAAGGAAAAAGACAAAAAGTAGCGGCATCGTCTGCAAGCACTTTGAGCACGCCTCATGGGATGCATCATCATCCAATTCACCAAACAAACGTATTCGCCGACTTTATGGATAGCGTTGCAGCGACGACAGGGTGGACATTGCCCCCTTTCTCAATAGACATTACCCATCGAATACTCGCGACCAGGTCTCCTGATCCAAAAGCGAAACGAGTTGATCACGTGAGTCGATTACCGCGCTTATCGCTCGATCTCTTTCCCGATCCAGTTCACTAAAAATGGCTCTTGTGGACGATGCCGATGCTGATTTGTCCGTGGAACCGAGAATGGCATTGTCCGCAGAACCTTCGACCGTGGCACGGAACCGATCAACGGCAACTTCCAAGTCGCTCACAATTTTCAAGGCCGCGGTCCGGACATCGCTGTCTGCGGGCGAAATAGCCTTATCCAAGGCGGGTCTCAGCGTATTGGGCTCCAGAAATGATGGTGCTAAATCAGACGATCCGTCCAAAAAGAAAGTGACCGCCGTTATCGTCGCAATTACTGGCATATCATAACTCCAAGCTGGCTCCCAAAGCGACTAAGTCTGCCTTTTCGTACAAAATTTCAGCAACTTCCGGCCAGTAGTCTTCCGGGACTGCTGCCTGCAATTGCCCCTGCAATACCAGCAGGTTATCGCGTTGCGAACGGCGTTCGGTGTCATATCTGTCTGAAACAGCTACCAACTTGGAACGTTTTACAGAGCGGTTGGCGGACAACCGGTTGAATTCTTCAATAAAGGCCGCGTGCGCCTGGATCATCAGTGTTGAATTCGCCTCAATCTCCCGGGCGACCTGAACCAGATCTGAGCCATCATAAGAAGGTATCCGTTCCAACGCGTCTGTGAGCTCAGAATTTATGTCGCCGATCGAACTACTGCGGTCGAACGGGGCACAACTTGAGATGCAACAAAGAGAAGCAGCAGCGGCCAGATTGAAAAATCTCGCCTCGACAGAGAGGCATTGCAGGTAGCTGCCATCGTGTTTCCCCCTGATCTGTGATCCACCTATTTTTAGATCGCGTCCTTTGTTGCCGTGCTCACTGAAGACGGCCCAATCTTCAGAAAACACTCAGGTATTCAATACATCCGCGAGCCATGCTGGATAATGAGCCGCGCAAGACTGCCTAAATCTTAATCGTTCCACAATGACATTTAAATGTTAGGATGTGAGGCACTGCTTTTCAGACAATTTTATCAATAGGGGGGAAATACGATGGCACCTAATCGGCGCGACTTCATGAAAACTGTTCCAGCAATTGGGGCCGCGTTTGCGGTAAGTCCTACTTTTTTGTCGGAAGAAGCAGCAGCACAAACCACATCGACAGCCGCGCCATTAGAAGGCCACTTTCACCCTAAAGGAAAAGCACCGTCCGAGCACACGCTCAAAATCCTGGCCGAAGCGAAAGAAACACTGCCTTTCTCAGACACTCAGGACTTTGACGAAGTTGCCAAGGGTTTCATTGCCCAGATGCCGGAGCCACAGATCATGGCGGATGCGGGGAATGTTGCCTGGGACCGGGGTGCATTTGATTTCATCGACGAGCAAGACGAGTACGACAGTATCCACCCGTCATTGATGCGTATCAGCAAGCTGAATCAGAACTATGGTCTGTACGAGGTAATACCCGGCATCTATCAGGTGCGCGGGTTTGATTTGTCCGACATCTCATTCGTGCGCGGCAAAACGGGTTGGATCGCCATTGACCCACTGGTTTCGGCCGAAACGGCGCGAGCCGCATGGGAATTGTTCTCGGAACACAAAGGCGAAGGGTTGCCGATTACAGCCGTGATCTATTCACATTCCCATGGCGATCACTGGGCAGGAGTTCGCGGCATCGTTTCGCAGGAGGACGTCGATTCCGGGAATGTCGAAATCATTGCTCCGCGCGATTTCATGGAACACACAATTTCCGAAAACGTGTTCGCGGGCAACGCAATGAACCGCCGGCTATTTTACCAATATGGTCTGTTGTTGCCCGTGGCCCCGCATGGGTTCGTCAATCAGGGTCTCGGCAAGCGCGTTTCAGCAGGTGCCACTGGCCTGATCGCGCCAACCCGGATTGTCGAGGACGACATCGAAGAGTTCGAAGTCGACGGCGTGCGGATGATCTTCCAGAACACACCTAACACTGAAGCGCCGTCTGAGATGAATACTTACATCCCAGACATGAAGGCCCTGTGGATGGCAGAAAACGTGACGGCCACGTTGCACAACATTTATACATTGCGCGGCGCGCCGGTACGTGATGCCCTTCGATGGTCAAAATACATCTCTCGTGCCCTGTTCCTGTTCGGGCAAGAGGCAGACGTCATGTTCGCTTCGCACCATTGGCCGCGCTGGGGCAATGACCGCGTGCAGCAGGTTCTGAGAGATCAGCGCGACCTTTATGCCCATATGAATAACCAGACCCTGCATCTGGCCAATCAGGGCGTGACGATTAACCAGATACATCACCACTATGAACCGTCACAGGGTTTGCAGCAGACATGGCATACACGTGGCTATCACGGCTCACCTCAGCACAATTCGCGCGGCGTTGTTCAGCGGTTCCTTGGATTCTGGGATTGCAATCCCGCGACCCTGATACCGTTAGAACCAGAAGCTTCCGCTCCGCTCTACGTCGAGATGATGGGCGGCAAAGATCCAATTATGGCCAAGGGTTTGGAACTGCACAATGCAGGGCAATATTTCGAAGCGTCCGAGATTCTGAACAAACTGTTCCTGTCGGATCCATCAGATCAGGAAGTAAAAGATTTGTTAGCCGACGTTTACGAACAGCTTGGCTACCAGCAAGAGAACCCGGGCCTGCGGAACAGCTTCCTGTCCGGTGCCTATGAACTTCGCTCAGGCATCCCCACCGGTGAAACGGCCGACACGTCCAGCCCAGAGGTGATACGCGCGATGTCGACTGAGCTCTTCCTTGATTTCCTTGCGATCAAGATGGACAGCCGCAAGGCCGAAGGCATCGAGTTTACGATGAACCTCAGCACGCCCGACAATGGTGAGATGTTTGCGATCGAACTGGCCAAGGCAACACTCACAAATGTCGAAGGTTTCGCCTTCGATGAGCCAGATCTGACTCTGACCTTGAACCGATCCGATCTGGAACTTGTTATGACCGGAGAGGCTGATTTTGAGGATTTGCTGGCCGACGGTCGCGCGACGGCTGATGGTGACGTCAGCGTTCTGATCAAACTCGCTGGCGCCATGGTTGAGTTCGATCCTCTGTTCGAAGTTTTGCCTGGCACAAGTACCGGTCCAACTGAGGTAGCAGAGGCCGAGCCGTTGCAGGCAGTGACTGGTCAGGTCGTTATCGAATGATGTTTTGCGCGGGTCCCTTCGGACCCGCGTTACCCACTTTTACACTCCAATACGATTTTGACGATGTAATCCAAAACACCCGAGGAGACTTTGATGGCTGATCTTGTTGTTCTTTCATTTGATGGTGTCGACAGTGCAGATGCTGTTTTGACAAAACTACGACAACTCAAAAAACAGGAATTGATCGACCTGCTGGATGCCTGCGTGGTTGTGCGGCCCGAAGAGGGAGACATACACATTAAGCAGTCAGTGAACATGACCCGAATTGGCGCCAGTACCGGCCTGAGCACCGGTGCAATAGTGGGTATGTTGGCTGGTATTCTTGTTCTCAACCCACTCGCGGGCATGGCCGTGGGCGGTTTGGCTGGGGCGGCAATGGGCGCGCTTGGCGGATCCCTTTCCGACTACGGCATCAATGATGATTTCATCAAAGAACTGGGCGAGACCATCCAACCAAATTCATCGACTCTGTTTCTGCTTGTCGCCAAGGCCACACCGGACAAAGTGATCGCCGAGATAGAACAATACGACCCGAAGATACTTCAGACGTCCCTATCGCAGGAACAAGAAGACAAACTTCGCGAAGCACTCGCCGCTGCGCATAGCCAGTAATTTTTTGATTCAGATCGATGGCCAAGCTAAAGCGTGGACGGCCTTCTTCAAATCATAGGGCTTTGGTTGGGAGCACAGCAATATGGCAGAAGAATCAGTTAATTGGCATGACGAAAATTCCGGGCGCGTCGCAGATGCGCTCGTCAAGCTTGGCCAGATTGGTTTCTGGGTTCAACTGGTTTTTTTGATCATTGTCGTTGTACTGGGCGGCGTTGTCCTTGGCGTTGTCGGAGGCGGCGCAGGCGTGGGCAACGTGCTGTCCTTCTTAGGTTTGATCCTGCCCGCTTTCACCACATTTTGGTGTTGGCATTACTTGTCTTTGGGGCGAAAGCTGAAAGAGACTGGAGATGACCCCTCAGCCGCCCGGCTTCAAAGTCGCGTGTGGATCGGCGTTTGGGTCGGCACAATCGGCGCTGTTCTGACAATCGTGTCATTGTTCGGAGCCGCATTTGCGCTTTTGGTCACAATGCTTGCCAACCCTCAAGTCGGCTTGCAGATATCCGCAGCTGAAACCGGTGCCAGCCCCTACACGATTTCGGCGGTTGATGCCGTCAGCATCATGACCCTACTCTTGACGCTGACCGCTGAGCTGCTTGTTGTAGCGATTTCTTTGCGTATCGTTTTCCTGATCTCTCGTTCTCTGGGAGGAGAGGATGCCTGAAACCTTTAGTAAGGGAACAGCATTGGAGCGATGATCACCGCGACAGTGCCGGTCAGTATTGTGAGCGGCACACCGAGTTTGAGGAAGTCAGCAAAACTATACCCCCCGGGAGCAACGACCAATGTGACCACAGGTGTTGAGATCGGAGTCGAAAATGACGCGGATGCAGCGATCAGAACACACAGCGCAACTGGGTATGGTGAAATCCCAAGTGCTTCGGCGGCTGAAATTGCAATCGGCGCAACAAGTACCGCAGAGGCAGTATTGGATAGGACTAAGCCCAATAGGGCCGTTAAAACAAAGATCGCCGCCATGACTGCGCGCGGACTGGCTTCTCCGACAAGGTAAAGCAGTTGGTCGACGATTATGTCCGATCCGCCCGTAGCTTGCAGCGCGTCGGCAAGTGGCAACATCCCGGCGATAAGAACGAGGCTTGGAAGCTTTACGGCGCGATACGCGTCTTCAGCGGAAAGAGTGCGAAGCAAGACTGCCGCTACCGCGGCCATCAGTACTGCAGTAGTTATTGAGACGAGTTCTGAAACTGTCAGGGCAACCATCGTGGCCATGATGGCAATCGAAGCCCAAAAACCCTTAGCTGCCGGTGGGACGGATGTCCGCTCATTTGGGAAGGACAGAAGCACCAACATATCATGCCTTTCAACCGCGCGATCCAAGTCTTCCCATGATCCGGCAAGCATAAGACGATCGCCTGATTGCAAAACTGCAGTGTTGGGGTGTTCGACGGGCTCGCTGTTTCTCACCAGGCCAACAATCTCAATCCCTTTGGATTCGAACCCGGGTGCATCATGCATTTGTCGACCAATCACATTAGCCTCGGGGTGGATCAATACATCCGCAAGACCCAACTGATCGATCCAAACAGCGCTTGATTTCTGAAAACCCAAAGTTTTGGCAAACAACGCATTGGTTGATAACTCCGCCAGTGCGTCTTGGGATCCTCGAATGAAAACAATGTCACCCGGTAGGAGTTCCATACCTTCCCGAAACATGGCTGCGAGGTACTTTCCTTTGGCGCCAGGCCGCAGTCGAACGAGTATTGCCGTGCCACTTCCCGTCAGCTTGTCAACGCCCTCTGAGAGTACTTTGGCAGTGACCTTCAAAGTCGCGGAATGCCTATCCAAACCAAAGGTTTCCCACATACCCGCAAGCGTTGTTCCGGAAATTGCGAACTCTTGCTCATCAGGGGTCGACTTGGTTTTCAACCGATAGCGGCCCCAAAACAAAACAAACAGGACTGCAACAACCAGAACCGACGCACCGATCAGAAAAAAGGAAAACAAACCGAAAGGTTGGTATCCCTGCGCCACCAACTCATCACTTACGACAAGGTTCGGAGGCGTGGCGATCAGGGTCAGCATGCCACTTATCAACGCGGCATAGGACATTGGCATCAAAAAACGAGCCTTGTCGTTTGCCGTTTCTTGAGCAATTCGCAGAATGACCGGTATGAAAATTGCGACGACGGCTGTTGAGCTCATAACGCTCCCCAGAAGCGCCGTGCTGATCATGATAAGCACCAGCAATCCAGTTTCACCACGACCACCGTGCCGCATGATGGCGTCCCCTACTGCGCGAGCAACGCCGGTTCTATCCAACATTTCGCCCAGCACAAGAAGGCAGGCGACAAGGATTACAACGCTGTTCCCAAAGCCCGATAGGCTCTCCCCAATTGTCAGCGTGCCGCTGAGGGCAAGCGCAAGAACAACTATCAAGGCAACGAAGTCATAGCGAACACGGTTGCTTGCCATCAGCACGCCCGCGACGGCAATCAGAGCGAACACAAATCCGGCTTCATTCGTCATTATACTACCCCCTTCAAACGATAGGGCGTCCATCCATGCGTGCAAATTTCAGGTGGTCGCGTCAGCCATATCCACGCCTGCTTCCCGCAGCAGTTCAAACTTCACAGCTGTTGCACTGACCTGTCGATAAAAGGCAATCAGCTGCCGCGTCGGGCCTTGAAGACGTGTCAAACCTACGGTGGCGGCGACGACTGTGCCGACATCCGTATTGCCTTCCAGGACCTGCCAACCGCCCACGACAAGAACACCCACCGTCCCGGCTCCGTTAATGGCGCTGAGTACAAATTTCGAAGACAGCTTCCAGACGAATATCCGGGAACGGGTATCGTAGATCTCGTCAAATTTAGGAGTGATCTCCGCGGCCGAGCGATCAGGGTCAACAAGCCAGTTTGTGGCTTTGCGCAATGTGTGAACTCTGTCTGACACAAGGGAGTTCACGCGCGTCTGCACGAGAAGAACAATAAACACCTGCGGGACAATCATGCCAATTGCAATCAGTCCCAGAGAGGGTTGATTGGCCGCAATATACCCAACAATCACAACAAGGGTTCCGGCTTGTACGATGGGTTCAGACAGAGCGCTACCAGAGAACTTTCCTACTTGTTCGGCTTCAGCCGACACCATTGTTGCTTTGGCACCATAGGCAACTTTCTCGGAACCCGCCGGGTTTTCGCGAGACAGATTGCAAATACGCTTGCGCAGCTTGCGGATCATGTCCTCGCCAAGGACGCTCGAAAGATACCCCAGCACCCATTTCAGCGCGAGGCTCAGGGTTATCACCGCGCCCATAGCAGCACCAAGCCACAGTAAGCCTCCGGGGCTTATGTTCTTTTCGGTCAGACCGTTCACGATTTCCTTCTGGTAGTTCAGTGGAAACGCCGCCAGAGCGGCAATGGCCAGAGACAGCAAGATGTTGACCACCTGACGATGTCCCGTTGTTCTCAAGATAGATTTGTAAAATTCGATCACTCGATCCCCCAAAATCCAAGAGCACCTTTGCTTGAAGGTGCGGGTGCATTGTTGTGACTGCACCCTAACACTCAATCCAATCTGAATATAAATCTACCTTTTCTCCGGCCTAAGAGACTACGTTTGTGACGCTCGGCTTCAGGAGTAAACAGATGAGTGCAACACATACAGTGGGAATTGAGAGTGGCCGCTGAAGTCCAATCCTGGAGCAGCGTAGCTGTATTAAATAGTCGAGAGATCTCGAGCACGATTTGTAGAATTAGCCGAATTTCAGGTTGACCAAAATCTGAGATTAGTACGAACGTCGGCTCTTGATCAGCTGCAACGTAGCATGTGATTACACTTTGTATGTCCGGTTTGGGCCGTTGTCACACATCCCGACAAACTGACTTATCGGAAGCTTTGTCCGCAGAGCGGTCATTCAGACGGAACGCAGCGAACGACCGCTCTGAGCCCTTCTTGACCGATGCGGCATAGTCCGCAGATGGCCGGTAGTCGTCGAAAGCCGACGTTGATTGGAGTCAAGGCTTCCCTTAAGTGTCGCGCAGAAAGCAGCGCAAGACTGCGAGGCGGGGCGCGATGATACGCCCCGCACAAACGCTTTATGCGATTGCCGCGGCAACCGCCGAGGCAAGTGGCGTTGTCGGGCGCCCAATCAGGGTGGAAAGCTGCGTGCCTTCATCAAACAACACGCCCTTGGACGCCTCCACGTCACAATGGGCAAGGAACCCAGCCAGCTCAGCAGGTAGGCCCGCGTTGGTGAGCGCTGCCGCATAGTCGGGTTCAGGCATATCGACGTAAGGAATTACCTTGCCCGCCGCAGCAGACAAAGTCGCGGCAAGATCGGCCAAGGTATAGCTGTCGTCACCGGACAACTCATAGATTGTGCCCTGCAAATCCGTGTTCAAAAGGACTGCGGCGGCCGCCTCAGCGTAGTCCTGGCGCGTGGCTGACGATATTTTGCCATCCTTGGCGGCACCGATCAGCGCGTTGTGTTCCAAAGCGGCGGGCAGGCCCATGGCGTAGTTTTCCGTGTACCAACCATTGCGAAGCACCGTGTGGCCGATGCCAGATGCGGCCAGAAGTTTTTCTGTCTCCACGTGTTCCAGCGCAAGGCCCAGTGTGCTGTTCGGTGCGTTCAGCAGGCTTGTGTAAACAATGTGCTTCACACCCGCTTCCTTGGCGGCTTCGATCACCGCTGCATGTTGAGGAACACGACGACCAATATCGCTGCCCGAGATCAGCAGCAGCGTCTCAACACCTTCCAACGACGCAGCGAGCGTTTCAGGGGCATCATAGTCAAATGTACGGACAGGCACGCTCAGATCGGCGGCCTTGTCGGGATTGCGGGCCAAAGCAACGAGGTCCTCCGGCGCGGCTTTGGTTTTCAGGGTCTCGACCACAAGGCGGCCAAGCTGGCCGGTGGCGCCGGTCACTGCGATTGTCATGGTTGATATCTCCAATTTTCTTTCCACCTCGTACAGCTAGGCTCTTTACTTACAATAGGTAAGTACATACATTTATGTTAGTGAGAAGTTTTTGAGGTCTCTATGCCGAAACTCAGTGACGCCGTTCGTTCGGGCAAGTTGATAGGGAACCTGCAGGCACAGGAATGTCCGTCGCGCAATATCCTCAAGCATGTCACTGGCCGCTGGGCCGTTCTGACGCTGATTGCGCTTCAGGGAAGGACAATCCGCTTTGCTGCGCTCAGGCGAACGATCGGCGGGGTCAGTGATCGGATGCTTACACAGACGCTTCAGACATTGGCAGCAGATGGATTCGTGCATCGGCAGGCCTTTAAGGTCGTGCCGCCGCACGTTGAATACAGCTTGACCCCGATGGGCGAAGAGGTCGCGCAACATGTGCGCGTGCTCGCGGATTGGATCGAAGACAACACCGGCAACATCCTGTCTACGCGGAAAGAAATCGCAGCAGAATAATCGGACACGATGGAGCTCAAACCGGCGGCAATCATATGCGCCGTGAATGATAGCGTCCGCCCAGGTGTCCTTTGCGGGACGGGGCGAAATGACACTCTATGGGATTTTGGCAAAGCCGCCATTCGCACACTACGCGGCGGACTCAACGAGAGAGCCCATTGTGATCAGTGCTGCGGTGTGACTGGACTGACGGGAAGGGCAAACGGGTCTTGTCAGAAGAACTTTGCTTGAGGCGGGCAGGGTGGTTGCGTAGCTTTTGCCCATGACCAGACCCACGTCTTTCAAATACTTTAAAACCAGCCCAGAGATCATCCGCCTGGCGGTTATGCTGTACATCCGTTTCCCGCTCTCGCTTCGGAATGTCGAAGATCTGTTGCACGAGCGAGGCATCGACGTTAGCCACGAAACTGTCCGATATTGGTGGAACAGGTTTGGTCCAATGTTTGCAGCTGAGATCCGACGGAAGCGTGTTCAGCAACTGCGCGCCTTTTCAAAATGGAAGTGGCATGTGGACGAAGTATTCGTGAAAGTGAACGGCAAACGCTACTACCTCTGGCGTGCCGTCGATCACGAAGGTGAAGTGCTTGAGGCCGTCGTCACGAAGCGTCGAAACAAAGCTGCAGCACTGAAATTCCTAAAGAAATTGATGAAGCGACACGGTTGCGCCGAAGAGATCGTCACAGATCGCTTCGCTTCCTACAAGGCTGCGCTCAGAGAAATGGGCGCGCTTGAAAAACAAAGGAAGGGCAGGTGGCTCAACAACCGCGTCGAGAATTCGCACCTGCCGTTTCGACGACGCGAACGCGCGATGCAGCGTTTGAAGCGCATGCGAAGTTTGCAGAAATTCGCCTCTGTCCATTCCTCCGTATACAACCACTTCAACCAGGAAAGATCGCTAGCCAGTCGAGACACCTTCAAGCTGACCCGCGCCGCCACTCTCGCCGAGTGGCGTCAACTTTGTTCCGGATAGGTTCGCGGTTTCCGCGGCAAACTGAGACTGGTTCGAATTCGTCTGACAGCACCCTTCAAGTAGCACTTCATTGCTTGGTGGGCGCCAGATCGGTAATCGTATTGAGCAATTTCATTTAAGTATTGCTGCATGACATTCTGTTTTATCCATAGTCTGAGCACGCAACACACTGGCTTCCATATGCTTAAGACAGGCGACTTTTAATTCGAATTTGCTTCACGCGCAGCTTTGGCTCGAAAGTTTGCCAATTTTGACGCGTCAAATTTTGCAGCCCCGGAACCTAATTTTCCAGTGGCGCTTGGACCGTTGACCTCATCCGCGTCAGTGAACTTCCAACCATAGGCTGGGAGATCATCTCCTGCCTCTACATACTGAGCTTCAAATGAATACGTTGCTCTCATTGGAACGAACCCATCCACGAAATTCATCGTCCTCTCTGACGGCGAAATAGAAACTATCCCTGTAAGACGAACTGGCTCGTGAAAGCGTTCTGGATACCAATCTTCCGGCAATCGAACACGAATAAGCTGGTTTGGGTTCGGTGGAGGTGTATGGCTGCACATACCTCTCTCCGGAACCAAGTAAGCGACGTTTGTCCCATCAGGGTCCGGTGGTGCGGGTATCGCATAACCCGCCAGCTTTACGACTTTTCCGTCAATTTCTGGATTACCAGCCGTGGCGGCCTTCTTTCGTCGCTCTGCAACGACCCATCGTTGTTCAATCAACCAATCAATGTCGATTCCAGCCTTTTGCAGCGGCGTCTCATTTTCCAGAATTTTCGCTTCAAGACTTTTGCGGACATCTTCGGAATGGACTCCACTATCCAGTCTGAGCTTTAGTCGGACGACTTCAACAAGATTACTAAGCTGGTCAGGTGTCAGTTCTTTGAAAGGATCTACGTATTCCTGAGATTCTTCATCAATCAATTGGTTCCAGTCTAACTCAGCGATTTCTGCGGACAACGACGTTGAAATCAAAGAGGCAACACAGACTATTCTCCAAATCTTCATGACTTGTCCCTTTCAACCGTATGGACACTTGGATGTTGGTCAATTCGTCATCAACTGCCAGCTTAAGGCATTAATGGATACCTGGGCTCCAAGCGAAACGCAGTTCAAAGCTCGTTTTTATAGATGACGCCGTCCTTCATAATCAGGTCGAAGTTTTCTTGTGGGTCCCCTACAAGCTCCAAGTTTTCAAGCGGGTTGCCGTCCACGAGGATCAGATCAGCGTATGCGCCATCCTTGATAACTCCGAGTGGACCTTCTTGGTAGGGATGACGGGGGCCACTCATTTCCATTAGGCGGGCATTTTCAGAGGTCGCTATCTTGAGCGCTTGATAAGGAGTCATCCAAGTTCCCAACCTCACAAGATATTCGCTCTGTTGATACGCCTTTGATGGATCCATGAGTTGATCGGTGCCAAAGGCGAGATTAACGCCAATTTCGACGGCCATTGGGTACAGCGCGTCTACAGCATCAGTCACCTGTTTCCACTTTTTTGCGCTAACTGGGCTGTCCCAAACCATATCGGCCTCAAACATCGCTTGAGGACTGAGCCAAGCGCCTTTTTCCTTCATCAATTCCAGTGTTTCTCTTGATGCGAAGAAGCCGTGCTCAATGCTCATCACGCCGTTTTCTATTGAGGTACGGATACCTCTGTCTGTCATCACATGCGCCAAAACATAGGTGTTAAAGTTCGTTGCCTCTTCGACTACCGCACGAATTTCGTCGACCGAATACTCGCTCACATCCAGCGGATCGTATTGGGAAGAGACACCACCACCCGTCGTGATTTTGACCTGAGTAGCACCAAACTTGAGGATTTCTCTGGTTCTCTTTCTGACTTCAGGTACACCGTCAGAAATCATCGCCATCATGTTTTTTTCCCAATAGCTCAGTTCCGAGTTGGAGTTTCTTGGGTTTTCAAGCAGCGTGTGAAAGTCGGCATGGCCTGACGTTTGGCTCATGAAGGGTCCGGAAGGCAAAATGCGATGACCGGGGTATTCACCAGCGTCAATCAGTTTCTTGATCGTAAAAGGATTTCCGCCGGGGTCTCTAACGGTGGTGAACCCACGCATTAAGGTCTCTTCTGCCCCCTTCATACTGCGAATGGCCACTTCCGACATGTCGCCTTGATTCAACATTAGAACGGATGCAGGAGTGTAGGCATATGTCGTATGCCAATGGACGTCGATCAAACCTGGGATCATCGTGCGACCGCCACCGTCAATCACAACCGCGTTTTCGGCTTCGATTGGGTCGGAGGAAACAGCCGTTATCAAATTATCTTCGATTAAAACGTTAGCATTCTCGATGCGCGTTTCGTTTACCCCGTCAAATATGTGAACATTGGTTATGAGAGTCTTTGCAGGATCCTCTTGTGCGCTCACCAGCGGCGCCAGCATACCCGAGATTATCACGCTGAAAGTTGAAAATAAAATTTTGCGCATATCTCTCACCTTAGGAATATCACAGACTTCGATTTCTTGAATGTACCGATTGGAGCCAATGCACCGAGGAAAATCGATATGAACTTTTTTAAGGAGTTGGGTG
The DNA here is from genome assembly GCF_049800715.1 of Ruegeria profundi. Taxonomy (GTDB): domain Bacteria; phylum Pseudomonadota; class Alphaproteobacteria; order Rhodobacterales; family Rhodobacteraceae; genus Ruegeria; species Ruegeria profundi_A. The sequence goes on along the minus strand of NZ_JBNAFO010000020.1, from coordinate 12,463 downwards.
AAGGGAAACCTGAGCTTTTCACTGCAACCGTACGAGAAGCTATGTCGGGTGCGGTTTTTAATGGTGACGTGATACAATTGGGAAGGGGATCTGACGAAGGTCAAATTCACGGCGCTCGGTTAGGACACTCTCGTTTGTCTAGGGTTCGCTTTCTGCCCAAAGCACTGGTACGAACTTTACAAAACGAAGACTTTGCTAACTTTACTGTTCCAATCTGCTCATCAGAGTCTTGGACGGTCGGCGGCGCTCAGTTGGAAGATAAATCCGTTTTTTTTAATTTTACCGCTTCAGAAACCGAGGTAATTGCTAGCAATCGACTTTCTATTTGTGGTCGCGTGCCCCTGCAACGATTTCTCGAAGAAGTTCAACTTTTTTCCGGCAGAGACGCATCAGATTTATACGGACCAACGGTCATTGTGAATATGCCTTCTGATTGCCACGCAACATTGGTACGAACACTAAAATGCATATTGAACCTAACCGATGGTCAATCTACGCAAAGTGAATTGGAGGGGCGTCTTACAAGGACGATGGCCATTATTTTTGCCATGTCTGTGAATAGTGGGAGTGCAAACAAAGCGACTTGGTCTCAAAAAGAAGGTTTGGTCTCAAAAGCAAGAGAGTACTACGCATCCGGCTTGTCAAATAAGCCATCAGTGGCGGATCTGTGTCGAGCAACCGAGGTAAGCGCCCCAACATTAATCTCAGCGTTTCGCGATGTAACGGGTGAAACACCAGCAAGGTTTTTTGCCCTTCAAAGATTGGCCAGTGTCCATGATAAACTTGTACAGGCGTCCAAGCCAAAACCCATGGTGAAGCAAGTGGCGCTTGCTCACGGATTCACCGATCTGGGACGATTTGGCAGCCTGTACAAAAGTGTTTATGGAGTTCTACCTTCAGAGCAAACTAAGTGTTTTGCACCCATTTGACCAGTTGCCTTTTTCGTTCTGTCGAAGGACGTTGAATACCAATAGCGGGTACGACACAGCAGAGTTGCCTTGACGGATTGGAATGTCACCCCGACCATCTACTAAACAGAACTAGGGATGGGAAAGCGGAATGTTTTCACTTTATTTGAATTTCTTCAGGCTCTTAAAAGCGATTGTCCGCTCGTGGAGTAGCCCTAGGTTCCGAGGCGCGCTCATCCTTGCAATACTCTTGTTGCTCTCTGGAACTTTGTTTTATGTCAGCGTCGAGGGGTGGTCTTGGGTGGACGCGCTGTATTTCAGTGCAACCACTATTTCTACCGTCGGCCTCAGCGATCTAACGCCCGTAACCGACACAGGAAAACTCTTTACCGTGTTGTATATTTTTGTAGGCGTCGGAGTTTTCATCACACTGTTTGTACAATTCACACATGCCCTTCTTAGGGACTACGATGAGAAAAAGTCGTCAGAGGGTTAGCGATTGACGAAACATGCTTCCGACCTTCTCGAGGTTTTCCCATCTTCGGCACAATTTTTTTGGGAAGTATGACGATGATGCCCACTCTGTGGTTAACGTTAGACTTCTAGCAGCTTTAATTCCGAGTAACGAATTACTGCTTCTAGACAGGCTTAAGGAGCTGGTGCTGGCCTGTCTTCGGGCAGGTCAGTCTCAGTTGTTTCTTCGGTTTGGTAACGCCAGCTTCTGTCCGCTAAGCCAGAATTGCAAATTCTTGCATTCCAAGTCCGTTTTGGGCTGCGAGAGGTCATCTATCTTTCGACATCCGACGGCAGCATTGTCCGCGTTAACGTCATTCGAGAGTGCTCCAGATACGGTATGGTTCGAGCCCAAAACGGAAGCTTGAATGGACCTTCCGCCAGAAAGAATCTCGCCATCGAAAGAGATCATTTCCGTTTAGCACCTGCTATTGCGCAGAAACTTCGACACAATCAAATAGTTGATTTTGTATTGCATCTTTGGCCAAGTATTAGTTGGAACCATAGAGGGAACGACAATGAAGAAAATTTGGAAGCCCATTGCTTTGGTGTTAGGAGCGCTGACAGTTGCAGCATGTGAAGATACTGGCAGCTCGACTGCATCAGCAGAACTGACTCCTGCCCAGCAAGCATGTTTGCGGGACGTAGCCAACACGACGAACAATTCGCAAGTCGTGGTGCTCTCATCCGCGTTTAGCGAGGCGGGAACACAGGTTACAGTCGGCGTTGGCGAGGATCGTGCTCCTTGGAATTGCATTGCTTACAGTGATGGCGCGACAGCTGGTATCGAATTCCTGGGCGACGAAGGCGCATTGTGACCTGTCTGCTGCGTAGCTGAAAACGGCTGCGCAGCACTGGCTTGATCTGCTGAGGCTCGACTTGGTTTGTAGAACCACCATCATCGTATTCGCGGTCCTGTACCTGTTGGCGTTGGTTGCATTCTTGACGGGCACATTTGGCTGGTTGGGACAGGAACGAGACCCTTTGTCCGGAGTGTTCCTTCTACCGTTGGGACTACCTTGGATACTTGTAGCGGACTTGGTCTCGGAGTCGGCCAAACCGTGGTTTGCGGCGATTGCGCCTGTGCTCAACCTGTCAGTGCTGGTCTTGATTTGCAGATGGGCACGCAGTTTGCGCCAATAGTGAAGGCGGAGCTCTGTCTCACCAAAAGGGAGGAAAACATGGGAAAAGTGATCTTGGGTATTGTGATCGGGCTCGTCTTAGGTGTGGTTGGGGCGATGACCTTGGGTGGCGGGGCCGCGATGGGTGTAGGCGTTGCGACAGGTTTGTCCGCCGGTGTCTGCTCCACATTGAAAGGAGCACAAGCCGAGAACCTGATCACCGCCGAGCAAGCGGATCAGATCCTCAACCGCGTAAATTCCGAAATGGCATCACTGCAAGGAATTGAAACGACGGGCGAGATCGTCGGTAGCGCACAGGCATGCGATGAGTTTCTGTCAAAGTTACAAGAAGCGAAGTGAGGTTCCGCTTTGTACGGAACAAAACTGTAAGAACAAGCTAACAGGGAACCATCTGATGAAACCCTTATTAATCAAAATTTTCACACCCATGTTCGCAATCGCGGGCACAGCTGCTTCTGCAATGTCTGAAGCAGACGACGCTTGTATCGACCATTTGCGGCAGGTTGGTGGATCAGACGGTCAATCCGGAACGATTGAAAGCTCTCAGTTCTCGGAAGCTGGTACGCTCGTCATGCTGCGAGACGCAGGCGGAACACTTTGGCGCTGCATCGCGTACAAGGATGGAAGCATCGGCGAGATGTCGGTTGTCGAGGCGATGGATGATGGAGGAGGAGCCATGGCAGGCGCAGCCGGATCTACTAGTAGCCAACGTGTCAAATTTGATGCTGGTTCAACTGGCGCAGAACTCGTCGGTGAACTCGCGCCCGGAGCGTCGCAGCAATACGTTCTGGGTGCCAAAAACGAACAGTTTCTTTACGTCCGCGTTGCTCCGCGAAATGGCTCCTTGGGCTACGTTATTCGCAACCCCGATGGTTCTGAACTGTTGGGATTGATGTCGGCGGACAAGGAGTATCGAGGGCAGCTTTGGCAATCTGGTGATCATGTTGTGGAGGTTATCAATCGCAGCAACTCTTCCGTCGACTACAACGTAATTTTCGGAATTGAATAGGTGATCAACCAGAAACCCGGAAATGTATTCCCAAAGAAGCTAGGAAAAACAGATGAAATCCAAGTTCCTGTTGGTGATCGGCACGGCGTGTACTGCTGCGCTTGCAGCATGCGACGAGAGTGACGGATCGGTGGATGCAAGTGCACCAACTGTGGGCAGCGCTAGCGATCTTTCGTCATTTGAAGGGGCAAGAGCGGGCCAAGCTGAAATGGGCATCCAAAGTCTCGGATTTGAACTCATCCGAAGCGAAGGTCTGACCTCGTACTGGTTTAACAAGGATACTGGTGCATGTGCTCGGATTACGACGTCTGAGGGAAGGTACTCAGAAGTAGCTATGCTGCCATCAGGTGACTGCTGACAAATTTCCATCAATCCCAAATCTTGAAGAAGGAGCTCAAACTTGCATTTCGACCTGGCACACGCGGCGGTCATCGTAGTCGCCTTGATCATCACTAACCTGGCATTGAAATCGGCTGGCGTGATCAACGAAGAAAACAAGCACCAATGGAATTGGAAAGTTTTTCTAGCCTACTTCGTGGTCGTCGTTATCATCAATCTGGTGTGGCCTATTTAAAGTTCCACAGCGGAAAGCTAACTGCCCACTTGATATGGTCGTCGTGAATTAGCCTTTCCGAGAGACTATCAGGTCGCAAAGGTTTGGGCATCAGAGGTTCAAGAATAGAAAGGAGTTGGCATGCGGTTTTTTGCGTCCCTCATATTCATTGGTTTTCTCGCAACCGCTGCGAACTCTGACGTGACCAGTCGAAATGGCGGTCCAACCAACAGTCAAATGCTTTCAAAGGGGGGTGACGGAGGCGTTGATGGTGTCGCTTTCTTTCGCCCAGTCTTAAGCGGAGTGTTGTATCGATCCGGTTTCAAGGGCGGCGACAAGGATCGAACTGGCCTGAGTGAAGGTCAACGCGAAACTCTGTGCAATGAAGGGTTTTCAACCGGTTTTTATGCCGACTTTGGCAAAAACACCGAATACGGTCGCACCAGTTGTGGAAACGGGTCCCTTGACTATCAAAGCGCCAGATCCTCCCGACCCGGTGCTGTCATGGCGTCCATACACGAGGTGATTGAAAACCCTGGAAAGGGCCCTGTTCTGGTGCACTGTATGTGGGGGGTTCATTCCTCAGGTGCATTGTCGGCGATGGCGCTCGTTCAGTTTTGCGGTTGGACAGAAGAAAGGGCCAAGGAATATTGGAATGATGCCCGAAATGGGGCCCCATGTTCAGGCGGGTGCGACCAGTGGATCGACTCAAAATTCTCCAACTTTAGTGTTGACCCCAAGTTGAAAATCTCCACCGAACAACAGGCAGCGATTTGCCCTAAATGATACCGGGAGGACTATCCAAATGAAGTTCAATCTTCTGGGGTCACTTGCTCTCATTGCACCCACTGTCTTGTGGGCGAACGACGATGTTCTAGGTGAAGCCACGACATTTGATAGTCCCAATGGTGTTATGGAACGCTGTATTCGGATCGAAAAAGTTCCAACGGGCGAGTACAAGAACAGCGATCTTGAAGAAGAAACTGCCTATTGCGAGATCGATTTCTATGCCTCCGAAATTGCCATTTGCCCGAAAACCTGGAGCACCAGCCCAGGAATGGCCGTCTACAATATTTCGGAAGGACCTTACATGGGGAACCGTTCTGAATTCGAGAGAAACGCTTGCAAAGAGGGGAAGGCAGCAAAAGATCTGGCCATGGACAGGGTGGCTAAATTCAAGTCCACCATGAACCAAAAAGGCACCAGTGGAACGTTTTCCACGTCTTCACTGCTTTACTATCATTTCTCCAGATATTTCGACGCGACTGTCAAAGTTCCAGTCGCCGTTTGGCGTAGCATGGACGCCCAGGCGCATTTCTCCGAGGTCGCCGAGCCTGGCCTTGCGATTTCTGGTGGCTCTCATGGCGGGCGCATGAACCACGAAGGCTGGCGGGTCTTCGCAGCTGCGGATGCTGACCCGAACTCATACCAGCCAACCGACGATCTGTTCACCGCAGATCGAACGCAAATATATGGTGTGCTGCTTGATAGCCCTGGGCATCGATACGGCTCGGAAATCAACGGCACCCGTAAATCTGGTTGGGGGAAAGGTCAGAACCGCGATTTTCAGGAAACCCCCGCTTTCTTGGCTTTGCGGTCTTCAAAACCATTGTCAGAGGCAATCGCAGAGGGCGTCGGAGAAGGCAGAAAAGACCGGATGATCAACAAGGATCTCGGTCCCGATGTCAGCGACCAACAGATGGCATTTTGGATGCAAGAACTCTCCGAAATTGTTCTCCTCGACTTCATCTTTAGCCAGCAGGACCGCGTAGGAAACATAGACTTCACACCCTATTGGTATTGGGTCGAAGACGGAAAGCTGAAGCATAAGAAAGCGAAGCACCATCAGCCAAAGGATGGAGATGTTCCTGCCCACGCGCTTTTGATCCGTCGAAGCAATCTAAACGACAACGATGCTGGGGGGCGGGTCGAGTATGCCAACTTCTCGAAATCTACTCAAATGCTGGAGAAAATGCGGCACTTCTCTCCAAGCACCTACCGGCGCTTGGTTGCTTTGAATAATGATCTTCAATCTCAAGGTCCCGTCTACGGCTGGTTGTCGCAAAGCTTTGGGTTGTCAGACAGTCAGATTGCCCAAGTTGTGAAAAACACCGAGCTGGCAACGTCCATTCTCCAGGACAATTGTTCTAATGGTGATTTAATGTTCGACTTGGATCCTGTCGCATTCTTTTTGAGAAACGACACCGAGGTAGAGGCAGTGGACTGTAATGCCCCGTAAGCTTTCCACCCTTTTTACGGCGTTCATTTGGACCGCTCTGATCGCCTGCAAAGCGGTGGCATTGGATGTTATCGTCATATCGGATCTGAACGGAAGCTATGGTTCGGTAAGATACGATGCCCGCGTCGACAAAGCGATTGAGCGGATAGTCGAGATTGATCCCGATTTGGTTATTTCGACCGGAGATATGGTTGCGGGACAGCGCATCCCCAACTTATCCGACAAACAGGTCAGGGAGATGTGGAAGGCGTTTCACGAGGCCGTATCAGACCCTTTAGAGGCTGCCGGCATTCCATTTGCGGTCACGCCTGGGAACCATGATGCCTCTGCGTACCGTGGGTTCGAGCGTGAAAGAAAAATATACGCAGAAGAATGGGAACCAAGAAAACCAGACGTCGACTTCCTGGTTTCGGATGACTACCCGTTCTTCTACGCGTTTGAGATGCAGGGCGTAACGTTTGCATCTTTGGATGCTACGACCTTAGGGCCGCTATCCGGTGATCAACAGGACCGACTTGTGGAACTGGGTGCAAATGGAGACCCGATTGTGACTTTCAGTCATCTTCCGCTTTGGCCCTTCGCGATCCAGCGCGAACGCGAAATCATCGGTGACTCAACACTTGAGAAAATCTACCTGGAAAGCGGTGTCGTTCTGCACCTGTCAGGCCACCATCATGCCTTCTATCCCGGTTGGAAAGACGGTGTGGCCTACGTCTCTCAAGCTTGTTTGGGAGGTGGTCCGCGTCGGCTTATTGGCGATAGCGCCAGATCACCTCACAGCTTCACTCATGTTAAGTTCCAGCCGAACGGAGAGTTTGGGATAGCAGTATATCGAGGGCCTGATTTCGAAAGGTCGGTAAACTTCAAGTCGCTCCCGAAAGAGATCAGATCTCCGAATGCTGTTTTGAAACGATTAGACCTTGTGAAATGACTAGAGGTTGAGTTTCAGTTCGACTTTTTCTGGGACCAGATCGTTTACCATCTCTTCTATCCGGGCTTCTGAAAGTCCTCCCGAGGTGATGAAAAGCAACGAAACGCGAGATTTTCCTGGGACGTGATGTTTTCTGACAAGCTTCCAGCCAGCGTCTGCGGCCATGGCTTCAATGTCTCGGCTGACTTTCAATGAGTGTTCTTCATCCGAAGCCTTGAGCGAAACTTCCACGCCCTTGTTTCGCCCTCCGAGCCAAATGAAGCACCAACACACAATCGCCACCAGAGTGGCCATCAGCGGTAAGCCCAAACCGACGGCAAGACCAAGAACCGTTACGATTATCATTTCGACTGTATCGACCGGATCATCCAGATTGGAGCGGAACCTGAGCAACGCGCCGATGCCAAAAATAACGAACCCAATCATTGACCCGTGCTGGACTACCAGGAATCCCACAGCCATTCCAATTAGCGCGTAAAGGAAGAACAGTCTGGGCATAACCAGATCGCTGACACTTCGGCGTGCTTTACGTCGAACGGGATGATAAACAATCAAAGCGGTCAAAATGATCGTTACAATGACGTCTAGCGTGAAAAAGTAGAGTTCCTGCTTGCCGCGGAACTGAGTCCAGCCTCTTTCAATCACTATCTCTGATTCGGACGTTCCTGCGAGCAAGGAAGCAGGATCAATTTGAGAATAGCCAATACTAGGCAAAAGCACGGCCGAAAGGACCGATGCTATTGAAAACAGCTTACTCAAAAGTCTTTCCCTCCCGCTGTACCGTCGAATAGTCGCTCCAAAGTGCGTAACTTGAAGCAATCACTCCACACCTCTCGACCAAGTCGCACGCCCATAAACTAATTCAACCCTATGAATTTACATTCGGTAAAGCCTTGCGGGATCAAACATCATACTTCCGCAAAATACTGTGTTAGGTTGGACAACATCGATTTTTGATCGAATATGAACCAGATCCACACAAGCGCAGATTTATCTCGAATGAACCAGTCAAATGACCGGCACAAACGAAGAGTAGCGAAGGTAATTTGCGCGAGCCTTGCTGTGGTCGCCAACACTTTGGCGTTAACCAGCCCAGTGAGAGCGCAGACTGATATGTTGGAACTTATTGAGTCTTACAAAGTGGCAGACAAATCAGAGGGCTTTTCTGAGCCATCCGGATTGTCGCTTTCCAGTGTTCATGGATTCTTGTGGGCAGTAAGCGATGAAGCATCGAAGCTGCACCTTCTGGGAGTAGATGGAGAGCTAAAGAATTCGTTCAAACTTCCAGAACATCTAGGTGCAGACTTGGAAGGTGTCGCTGGAAGAAATGATGGGTCTGTATTGCTGTTACAAGAAACTGACCGATCTATTGTAACGGTCCAACCTACGGACCCAATCAAAGTCAATTCTACTCCACTTTCTTCACTCAGGGGCTACGGCAAAGTTGCGGAAATGCTTGCTGAGAACCCTTTGAACAAGGGACCGGAAGGGATCACTGTAGATCAAGACTCTGGGCAAGTATTCGTAGTCATTGAGGGCCAGCCAAGGCTTCTGCTCGTCATTTCCTCGGAAATTGATGAAATTATTGGAGTAGTTCCATTAACGGCTGAAGCTGGTTTTGTTTCATCTCGTGCCGACGATGACGAATTAGACATCAGCGGGATCGCCTGGTCCGGCGAGACCAAGTCTTTATGGATACTCAGCGATGAAGGGCGCCGAATATTCGTTTTTGATCCTGAAGTTCTGACGGTCAAAACTATCGACTTAATTTACTCCAAAAAGGATGAAGTAAAGGAAGTGAAGAACCCTGAGGGGATAGCTTTGGATGAAAGTGGTGGCGTTCTATACATCTTGACCGATGATGGAAAAAAGTCACGCCTCTACGCATTTGTCTTACCGCAAGTTTGATTCCCGAAACAAACTCGCATTGGCTTGTCGCATTCAATTGTACAAAAAGGAAATGGCCACCTCTTCCCGCATCTCGGGAGTTGCGAATCCCAGTTTCGAATGTCCGGTTTGGGCTGCGACCAGCTATTCATGCAGGCCGCGGAGAATGGCCACGTCGGAGCCCAAAGCAGACACACCCGTAGCAAAATGATATGGTCATAGAACCAGAGGCGCTCATACATTCAGGAACCGTACTTTACGGAGTTCGGACAAATGATCATGCGCATCTTTCAGGTCGTGACTCGGCCAGGCAAAGAGGAAGAGTTCAGCAAGTTCTTCCATGAAACAGCTATACCCTTGATGAGAGGTACTAAGGGCATCGTTCAAGTGTTTCCTGGTGCCGCACGTGCTGACACACCACGAGAATTCAGCTTTGTCATGGTGTGGGAAAACCTAGAGGCACTAAAGGCTTTTGTCGGCGAAAACTATCAGAGCCCGCATATCGATCCGGCGGAGGCGGAATTGGTCGAGTCGCGTTCTATCAAGCATTATGAGCTGGTCCAATAAGGGCCATGGCTTGAACGCTAGGAAACAACTCGGGGGAAATAATGATCAAAGGGAAATGCGGCTGCGGAGCCGTAACGTATCAGATGACATCACAACCCATGTTCGTGCATTGCTGCCACTGTAGCGAATGTCAGCGACAAACCGGAGCAGCCTACGTCTTGAACGCCATCATTGAGGCTGATCGCGTGACATGCAAAGGGCCAATCACCGAAAATGAGCTCTCCACTCCAAGCGGGAAAGGTCAGATTATTACGCGCTGTAGGGATTGCGGCGTCGCCGTTTTTAGCAGCTACATGATCCGCCTTGGAAAGCTAAGGTACGTGCGCGTCGGAACACTGGACAACCCGGATCAATGTCCTCCGGATGCACAGATTTTCACGAGCAGCAAACAGGCCTGGGTGCCACTCAGCGAGGAAATTCCTATCTTCGAGGAATTTTACAGCTTCGATGATGTGTGGCCGCAGAATTCGTTGGAACGTTTGGAGACTGCTCTATCCTGACGGATCAGTCTTTGAAGCTGAATGGCGGGTTTGTCCGCAAATAGGCGTTTGCAAAGCCCGACGAGCAAGGCCCGTTTTGGGCTGAAAACACTACAAAGCCACAGCCGCAAATCGCAGGATTAAAGTTTGTCGCGATAGTTGTGGGTGTCTGAGTCTGGTAGCGACATCCGCAAAGCAAACTCGAAAAATCGTTCATTCTTTGGTATCAGGCACACCCAATTTTTGCAGATCCTCTACCCACCGATTGAGATACGCCTCACTCTCGAATGGCGCATTCATCGCCTCTTGGATAGTGAATTCGGGATTGGCCGCTAGAAACTCATCGATAATAGTCTGCGCATCACTGGGAAGACCAAGGCGTAAAAGAATTGGCGCGTAGGTGCGTTTCAAGCCGTCGGGTATTTCGTTCATTTGTTCAACGGAAGCCTTTGCATCTTCATACTCCTCGGTGAAGTACTGAGCCCAACCCAGATTCCAAAGATACCAGTCTTGGTGATGTGGGTTCAGCCGGATCGCCAGTTTCATGCGCTCAACGGCTTCAGGCGCCTTGCCGCCATAGACGAGAGGGTCGATGGAATCTGCCAGAACGGATGCCGAATTTGGATTCAGAGCAATTGCTTTGTCGTAAAGCGAAGCAGCCCGCTCAAGGTTACCGCTTTGAGTGGTTGCATTGGCTAAGACCCAATGACCTTTGAAATTGAAGGGTTCCAGTTCAATGGCTTTCCGCGCCATCTCAAACGCGCGCTCCAGTGATTCCTCGCGCGTTAAAGAGTTCGTCCACCCCCAACGATACCCGTTAATATGTGCCCAAGCGTTTTCGACATACGCCCCGGCATAGTTCGGATCGAGAGCAATGGCTTTTGCGCTAAGCTCTTCCGCCCTGATGTTTCCTTCTTTTGTGAAGGTAAACCACTCCTCCTGCGCGCGTTTGCGCAATTCGTATGCGCCAAGACTATCAGTAGGCTGATGCTTGAGGCGGCTGTACTCCGCCAGATCGATATTAGTGGAGAGAAGCGAAGCTATCGTTCGCGTTATCTCATCCTGTACTGAAAATATGTCCTGTAGGTCTTGGTCATAGCTGTCTGCCCAGATATTTTGGCCCGTCGTCGCATCAATGAGTTGAGACGTCACGCGCAAACGCTCACCGGCAATTTGAACGCTCCCCTCAACAATGTAGCGAACACCCAATTCTTCTGACACTTTCTGTATATCTGCCGGAGTGTCCTTATATGAAAATGTCGAATTTCGGGCGACTACGAAGAAGTCTGAAAAACGGGACAAGGCGGTCAAGATGTTCTCACTCAGTCCGTCGCTGAGGTAATCTTGGCTCGGGTCGTTGTTGAGGTTGTCGAACGCCATGACCGCGATGGAGGGTTTGCCAGACAGGGCGGCGGCTTGTTCATCCGTGTCCGGAGATTGCACCACGGACCAAGGTTGAAGCCATGCCGCGACTACTAACGCCAGGACAATTGCGGTGCAACTAACCGTGATCAGGCGATTTTTCGAAGGCTTGTTCGTAAGTGGCACGATAGGAGAAACGATGGCTTTTGCCTTTTCATCCATTGTAAGGCTGTAGACGTGAACGGGTTCGGAGATATTCTTGACCTCTCGCATCCCCAAATCTTCGATGGTGAGATCGAGCTTGGTATGAACCTGTTCGAAAACGCTAGCCGACATGTAAATGCCATCCGGGACAGCCAGGCTTTCAATGCGTGCGGCGACATTTACACCATCGCCGTGAATGTCATCCTGATCGACGACAATGTCGCCAACATTGAGACCGATCCGGTATCGCACCTGCGAATCTTGCGGCAGGTCCGCATTAGCGACGCCTACATAGTGTTGCATGTCCAACGCGCACCGAACGGCCTCAACTGCACTTGCAAACTCAAGAAGCAAACCGTCGCCCATCAATTTGACGATGCGCCCATGTCGTGAAGCGACAATTGGTTCAAAAAACTGCTCGCGATGGGCTTTGACCCTTGCAAGCGTGCCGGCCTCGTCATTTCGAATAAGACGGCTATAGCCAACCACATCGGCGGCAAGTATCGCTGCTAGACGTCTTTCCAAAGACTGAACTCCCACAGTGGGCACCACGCTAAACGCAAAATTGCTTCTAGGCCAGATGCGCTAACCGAACACACATTTCCAAAAAGAGCGATTGTTAAGTCTAGATAAGGCATCAGCCTTGAAGCTGTGCCTGACTGCGAAGTG
>NZ_JBNAFO010000019.1:0-50015 GCF_049800715.1 Ruegeria profundi | reverse complement strand
GGAGGAAATTGATGTCGATTAAAGAACCGTTTACGGATTTGGACATTAAGACCGCGGATAGTGGTTTTTATGAGAATAACAGCGTTCCGATTGCGCTGATCAGTAAGGGTGTGATGGTAGCCCTTGTGCTTTGGGCGCTGATTTTTCCGGCGAACGCGAATAGCACTCTGGGCAGCTGGAACTCTCAGATTCTGGAGGTCTTCAACAGCTTCTACGTGGTCATCGTGGGGCTGTTTTTCTTCTTTCTGGCCATCGTTGCGCTGCTGCCGGCCACCGGCAAGCGGGTGATGGGGACGCCCGGCGAAAAGCCCGAGTTCTCAAATTTCTCATGGTTCTCGATGATGTTTGGGGCGGGTCTGGGTGTGGGCCTGATGGTGTTCGCCACCGCCGAGCCTCTGGGCCTGTGGGGCTCGAACCCCGTGGTTGTCGCTGGCGACGTCCCAGGCAATGAGCCCGAGGCGGTCCAGTCGGCCTATCGCTACACCTATCTGCACTACGGCTTCCACGCCTGGGCGATCTACGTGGTGACCGGCCTGTCGCTGGCCTATTACGCCTATACGCGCAACATGCCGCTGACCATCCGCTCGGCGCTGACGCCGCTGTTCGGCAAGCTGATGAACGGCTTCCTGGGCCATGTGGTCGACGTTCTGGGCGTTGTGGCAACGATCCTGGGTGTGTCGGTCACCATCGGCTATGGCGTCAGCCAGTTCATCGACGGTGTCTATGCGATCACCGGGATGGAGTGGATCATGGACCTCAATGGTGAAGTTCCGGCCCCGTCGAAGGTTGGCCTGATTGCAGGTCTGCTGGTGATCATGGGCCTGTCGATCATCTCGGCCGTGTCGGGTGTTGGACGGGGTGTTAAGTACCTGTCGAACCTGAACTTGGTGCTGTCGATCATCCTGCTGGGCACATTTGTCGTCTTCGGCTCGTTCGTCTTTGCGATGACCACCTATGGCACCGCGCTGGTGGACTACATCCTGCACTTCCTGTCGCTGAGCTTTGGCGCCTACGGCCCGCTCTCGGCCGAGGCGTTTGCAGCGGCTCTACCGGCCGAGGCTCAGGCCCATGCGGATGCCCTGATGGGTGGCGCGACCAATGCCTGGGGCAGCTATGACGGCTTCAAGAGCGGCCTGGAAGGCGCGGCAGCGGAACTCGACGAGGCCACTCTGGCCGCGGCCTATGCCGCCGGTGAGCAGGGTCGTCAGTTTGGCTGGCAGGCAGGCTGGACCACGTTCTACTGGGCCTGGTGGATTGCGTTCTCGCCCTTTGTTGGCCTGTTCCTGGCGCGCATCTCGAAGGGTCGCACCGTGCGTGAGTTCATCCTGGGCTGTGTCTTCGCACCGGCGCTGGTCTGCTTTGCATGGATGACGGTTCTGGGCGGCACCGCGATCGATCTGGAACTGGCCGGTGAAGCCGGAGGCGCGATCATCGGGGCCTCGAACACCAACAAGCTGTTCGTGACGCTGTCCTACATGATCGACGGTGGTCTGTTGTCGATGCTGAACGTGATGTGCGTTGTGCTGATCATGACCTTCCTGGTGACCTCGGCGGATTCGGGCATCCTGGTGATGAACACGATCATGTCGGGCGGCAGCCAGGAGACGGGCATCAAGCACCGCATCATCTGGGGTCTGATCCTGTTGGCGGTGATCGGCGCGCTGATCCTTGCAGCGGGTGAGAACAACCCGATGGACGCTCTGCGCAACGCGATGATCATCGGCGCGCTGCCCTTCACTATGGTGATGGGTCTGATGATGGTCGCCCTCGCCAAAGCACTGTTCCGCGACAGCCAGCGTGACAAACACGCCGAGGCACCACAGGCCGCAGAATAAACACACCTAAACACAAACAAGCCAAGCGCCGTCCAAACACAGGGCGGCGCTTTTCGTTGATACAGTGCTGTCTATTAGAAACGGCGATATTGGTTACCCGGCGACGACACTCTGTCGTTGCACACCCAATCCCTCAATCCCAAGCTCTATGCGGTCGCCCGGCTTGAGGTAGGTCTGCGGGTTTTGCCCCATCCCAACGCCCGGAGGCGTCCCGGTCGAGATCACATCGCCCGGTTGCAGTGACATAAATTGCGACAGGTGCGAGATCACCATCGCAACACCGAAATGCATCGTTCTGGTCGAACCGTCCTGATAGCGATGCCCGTTTACCTCGAGATACATCGGTAGGTTCTGCGGGTCCGCCACCTCATCTCGTGTCACCAGCCATGGGCCGATGGGGCCAAATGTGTCGGCGGACTTGCCTTTAACCCACTGGCCCGAGCGGTGAAGTTGAAAATCACGCTCGGACAGGTCGTTGACGACGCAATAGCCTGCAACATGATCCAGCGCTTCTTCTTCCGAGATATACTTGGCCTCTTTCCCGATGACGACGCCCAGTTCGACCTCCCAATCGGTTTTGACCGAGCCGCGCGGAATTTCGACGGTATCGTCCGGGCCATTGATCGCTGAGGTGGCTTTGAAGAAAATCACCGGCTCTTGCGGCAGTTCCATACCGCTTTCGGCGGCGTGATCGGCGTAATTCAGACCGATGCAGATGAACTTTCCCACCTGACCGATGCAGGCGCCAATTCGGGGGGTGCCTTCGACTTTTTGAAGGGTAGAGGGATCCAACGCACGCAACCGTGTAAGCGTTTCATCTCCCAGCGCCTCGCCCGATATGTCGCTAACCTCCCCCGAGAGATCGCGAATCGCACCCTCGGCATCCAGCAGCCCGGGTTTCTCAGCGCCCTTCGGGCCAAAGCGGAGTAGTTTCATATCGGGTTCCTTCGTTGCTCAGATCGTTCAACCGCCTTCAAGGGCTACGGCTGTACGGTGGTATTTCTGCTGACATCGCTCGCAAGGTGCATCCGGCAGCGCTAGACATCCTCGGGAAGCAGATCAGTAGGAATGTCCTGATAGCAGACCGGCCGCAGGAAACGACGGATCGACAAAGTGCCGACCGATGTCGCCCCGAAATTCGTCGACGCCGGGTAGGGGCCTCCGTGAACCATGCTGTCGCAGACCTCGACCCCTGTGGGGAAGCTGTTGGCCAGCAGACGCCCAGCTTTCCGCTCCAGCAGTGGCAGCAGCGCCTGCGCATCGGACTGGTCGCCCGGGTCCAAATGCAAAGTGCAAGTCAGCTGGCCTTCGATGGCGCGCGCAATCTGCTGCATCTGAGCTGTGTCGCGGACGCGGACGACGATGCCGAGCGGGCCAAAGACCTCCTCTTGCAGTTTGTGATCGGCCAACCAGTCATCGCCGGACACCGTGAACAAGTAGGGGGAAGCATCACGCGTCGCGCAGCTGGTGCCTATGATCTGGGTGACCCCGGTGCCCGCAGCAACACGCGAAACCCCCTGACGGTAGGCTTCGGCAATGCCATCGGTCAGCATGGTTTGCTCGGCTACGGCGGACAGGCCAGCTTCGGCGGCAGACTGGAACGCATCCGCCTCGGGGCCGTCAATGACAACCGCGATGCCGGGGTTGGTGCAGAACTGCCCAGCTCCCATGGTCAAAGAGCCAGACCAGCCGGTCCCGATCTCAGCCCCGCGCGCGGCGGCGGCTTGCGGCAGGATGAACATTGGATTGACCGAGCCCAGCTCACCGAAGAACGGGATTGGTTCGTCGCGTTGCGCACATAGATCGAACAGGGCGCGACCTCCTGCCAGACTGCCGGTAAACCCAACCGCCCGGATCAGAGGATGCTGCACCAGACGCGTTCCCACATCCCGCTTACCGCCTTGCACCAAAGAGAACACACCGGGATGCACGCCTGTCGCCTTGATAGCAGCATCAATGGCCTGCGCGACGATCTCACCCGTACCCGGATGCGCCGAATGGCCCTTGACCACGACGGGGCAACCTGCGGCCAAGGCGGCGGCCGTATCGCCCCCCGCGACCGAGAAAGCTAGTGGGAAGTTGGACGCGCCGAACACGGCCACAGGCCCCAGCGGGCGCTGGATCATACGTAGGTCGGGGCGGGGCAGGGGAGCGCGATTGGGCATCGCCGGATCGTGGCGCATGTCCAGATAGTCGCCCGCCTCAATGTGATCGGCGAACAGACGCAGCTGACCGACGGTACGGCCGCGTTCGCCTTGCAAACGGGCCTCGGGCAGGCCGGTTTCTTGCGTTCCGATTTCAGTGATTGCATCGCCGCGTGCGTCAATCTCGTCGGCGATCTTGCGCAGCAAGGCGGCGCGCTCGGCCCGGGTCGACCATCCGAACGAGGCAAAGGCCTCCTCGGCAGCGTCTACGGCACGGTCGACCAATGCGGGCGTGCCAACGGCAAAGTCATGGCTGGGACCATGGGCCGGTTCCGATGTAAAAGTGGCGTCTGCGCCGCCCCATTCGCCAGCGATCAGGTGTTTTCCGGTTAACATGTTGGTTCTCTCTTAAAGCAGGCCGCGTTGGGCGAGGTTTCGCATCAGGTGTGAGGCCCCGAAGGTCCATTCAGGACATTCCGTGGACAGGCGCACCGTGTTTGTCAGTGCCCCAAGCTGTTTATTGGCGATGGTGACGATATCGCCCAGTTTATGTGTGAAGCCGCCTCCGGGTGTGTCGCGGTCCTGGGTTGGGGCAAAGAGCGTGCCTAGAAACAACATCAGTCCGTCCGGATATTGGTGGTGGCGTCCGATGGTCTGTTTCACAAGATCCGCCGGATCGCGGCTGATCTGGGACATCGAAGACGCGCCATTCAGAACAAACCCATCGGGTCCGGTGACAGTCAGCGTCAACTCGGCCTTGCGCACGTCGTCGAGGGTGAAGCCATCATCGAAGAGCCGGATCATCGGTCCGATCGCGCATGAGGCGTTGTTGTCCTTGGCCTTGCTGAGCAGCAGGGCCGAGCGCCCCTCGACATCGCGCAGGTTCACATCGTTGCCCAAGGTTGCGCCCTTGATCTTACCTTGTGAGGTGACGGCCAGAACCACCTCGGGTTCTGGGTTGTTCCAGGTGGAAATCGGGTGCAGCCCGATATCGGCATCCGAGCCGACCGAAGACAAAACCTGCGCTTTGGAGAATACTTCGGCATCTGGACCAATCCCGACCTCCAGGTACTGGCTCCAGAGTCCTTCTTCGATCAGCGCCTCTTTGACCTTTGCGGCCTCATCCGAGCCGGGCGTGATATTGGACAGGCTGTCGCCAATCCGCGCGCCGATGCGCGACCGTATCGCCTCGGCTTTGGCTGGGTCGCCTGCGGCCTGTTCCTCGATCACGCGCTCGACCATTGAACCGGCGAATGTGACGCCGCAAGCTTTGACCGCTTGCAAGTCACACGGAGCGAGCCACTGATGATCCGCGTCAAACGGGCCAAGGTCTTCGCCTTGCGCCGCACGGACGTAATCCGCTGCATCGTCCAGCTCGAGAATATCCCGGACGGTTGGCGCAGTTTTCGACGTAATGTCGACCACGCGACCATCCCGCAGAGTCACAACGCAGGGGCCAATCCCAGCGCGCTCAATACGTCCGAGCCACAGCCCGTTGGAGTCCAGATTTGGTAAAGTCATATCAATCCCTGAGGTTATAGGCCCGCGCGGCGTTGTCACCCATGACGGCATCTCGTTCGGAGCTGCTGAGCTGGCTCAGCAAAAGGTCTGTGGTTTCCAGCCAGCGCTCAAAGCTGCTGGCCAAGGTACAAACCGGCCAGTCGCTGCCCCAGATCAGGCGCGACGGGCCAAAAGTATTCAGAAGGTGGTCCACATAAGGTCGCAGATCATCGACAGTCCAATCGGATGCCGCTTCGGTGACAAGGCCGGACAGTTTGCACCATGCGTTGGTCTCACTCGCTAGGGCTGCCATATCCGCGGCCCAACCCTCGAGTATTGCGTCCCGGATCAGCGGCTTGGAGCCGTGATCAATGACAACCTTCATGTCCGGATGACGGGCCAGTAGATTTCTGAGCGGTCCCAGATGCTGCGGCAAGGTCAATGCGTCGAACGTCAGACCCCGCGCAATAAGTTCGGTAAAAGCGGGGGTCAGAGCGTCGCCGAGCATCCATTGTTGGTCGGCAATATCCTGAATCATTGGGCGCAGACCAACCAACGCCGGGTGCGCATCCAACGCAGCGATTTGGGTCGCCGCATCCGAGGCTTCGAAATCGACCCAACCTACAACACCTTTGATAAATGAGGTCTCGTCCGCCAGGGACAGCATATATTCCGTCTCGGCCACCGTCGGAGCAGCCTGCACCAGCAGCGTACCTTCAATGCCAGCGTCTTTCAGCATTGGGGCCAGATCATCGGGGGTAAAGTCGCGGTAGATCACGTCCAAGTCAGGCGTCAGCCAGCCATAGTCCCCCCGTGCCACGGCCCAGAAGTGCTGATGCGCGTCAATCCTCATCCGATCACGCCCTTTTTCAGGATGATATTGCCGTAGAGCCTGCGCTCGCCCGTTTGAACGATGGCAAACGCGTCCGCCGCACGCTCATAGAAGGCAAACCGCTCGAGCCCCTGAATCTTAGCAGGGTTGTCCGCAGTCGTGTCGATGATCTCCTGAAAATCCTCGACGGTTTCGGGAATTGCGTCCGGATCACCGACTACCTTCATGGTCAGGGCCGGGTCGGTCACGAATGTATCAAGAGGCATCACGGACAGCACAGCCCGCAGCACCTCTCTGGCGGTTGACCCATCCGCCCGGATGCAATCCGGGCCGGTGCTTGTACCGGGAAAGTTCGCATCCGCGATCACGATTTCATCGCCGTGACCCATGGCTCTGAGCGCATGTAGCAGGCTGGGCGACAGAATGGGGTCGATGTTACGCAGCATCGGCGGCCTCACTCGGAAGCGGTGCATCCGGACGGATCAGCCCCTCGGAGCGCAGATCAGACCAGAGGCCCGGGGGCACTTCCCGCTCTAGCAGGTCCACGTTGGATTGCACCTCGGCTGCGCTGACGGCACCCGGCACGACTGTTTTGACGCACGGATGGCCCAGAACAAATTGCAGGGCCGCCGCGATCAGAGGGGTGTCAT
This sequence comes from Ruegeria profundi, assembly GCF_049800715.1. Classification (GTDB taxonomy): domain Bacteria; phylum Pseudomonadota; class Alphaproteobacteria; order Rhodobacterales; family Rhodobacteraceae; genus Ruegeria; species Ruegeria profundi_A. The sequence continues at coordinate 43,054 of NZ_JBNAFO010000019.1, read as the reverse complement.
GCGCAGCGCAAACGGCCTCGATCTTACGGACGCGCGCCAGTATTTCCTCGGGCGCATCGGCGTAGTTGTATTTTGCACCCGGCACGGCTCCGGTCGCGAGGATGCCGGAGTTGTATGGCCCGCCCAGAATGATCCCCACGTCGCGCTTTTCACAAAGGGGCAGAAAGCTGTCTAACGCCTCTTGCTCAAGCAGCGTGTAGCGGCCGGCTAGCAGGAAGCCGTCGAAATCACCCAGACCCAACAGCTTTTCACACACCTGCCATTCGTTCACACCTGCGCCGATGGCGGCAATCTCTCCGGCGTCGCGCAGCTCAACCAGTGCCTTGTAGCCGCCACCGTCGAACAGCTCACGCACCTTGGCGTCGGACATTTCCTGACTGCCCTGGCTGAACACGCAGACGTCATGCACCAGAAGGATGTCGGCATTTGCGACCCCGATGCGCTCACGGCTGGCCTCGTAGGAGCGCATCACCCCGTCATAGGTATAGTCGAATTCGATCCGTTTTTGCGGAACGTCCACGAAAGCCTCGGGCGTGACCTCATGTGGTTCGCAATCCAGCAGCAGGCGCCCGATCTTGGTGGACAGCTGGATGTTCTCGCGGCCAAAGCGGGCAATCGCTTCGCCAAAGCGGCGCTCGGACCGCCCAAGCCCGTATTGCGGTGCGGTGTCAAAGAACCGAATGCCCGCATCATAGGCGGCCTGAAGCGCGGCCTGCGCGTCTTCATTCGACACTTTGCGGTAAAGGTTTCCCAGCGGGGCACCGCCAAATCCCATCCGGGTCAGCGGAACGGGCCGCGCAGTGCGGTTATTGAGCAATTCTGTCTGTGAAACGGTCATCCTGCCTCGCTATGCGACTGTTGCGTGAAGTTGAAAAGGTGGGGTTTTTGCTGCTTGAGTTCCTCGATGCGCGGCATCAACTGTCCCAAGTGGGCGCGCATGGCGTCCTGAGCGGTCTGTTCGTTGCGGCTGCAAATCGCGTCAAAAATGGCTTTGTGTTCCGCCAGTGTTTCCGCAATCCGGCCCGGGGTCGGCAGCAGCAGCATCCGCGCCCGGCTCACCTGCAGAGAAACATTCTGCGCAACGTTGGCGAGGTGACGGAAGCCGGTGAAGTCCATCAGCATGCCGTGAAACTCTTCGTCGGCCTGATAGAAGCCGGGAATATCATCATCTTCGATCAAAAGCTCTTGCAGGCGCATATTGCGGCTGAGGCGTTTGCGCTGATCTTCGGTCAGGTCCCGCGTCACTTTGGCGACGGTTGCTAGTTCGAGTGCTTCACGGAGAAAGGCGCCTTCGCGGATTTCGTCCATCGAGAAATAGGACACACGCGTCCCCGATTGCGGGACCACATCCACCAAACCTTCAGATGCAAGCCGGGCGATGGCGTCCGCAACAGGCGCGCGTGACACGCCTAAACGCTCGCAAACCGGGGCCTTCCGAAGATTCGCGCCCGGTGGAAAGTCCAGCGCCAGAATCGCCGTTTTCAAAGAGTGGTGAACCCGCTGAGCCAGCGACCCTTCGGTGGTCGCAATCTCGGGCAGGAGAGAGGCGTCAATATCTTGGAGCTTGTTCATGATCAGGGTTTAACATTCTAACATGTTAGTTGACAAGAGAAGATCTACCACTTAGCAACATGGGTCAAGCAAGCGGGGAAGTGATGCAAGCACACGACGGCACAAATGTTCTGGAAAAGGCTGCGCGGGACGTGGTTCAGCTGAACCCTGATGACAATATTGTTATTGCCCTGCGTGACTTGCAGGCGGGCGAGCAGCCGACACATGTGCCGACACCTCTGACCTCGCAAGTGGCCCGCGGGCACAAGATTGCGACGATGCCGATTCGGGCTGGCGAAAATGTCATCCGCTACGGCCAGATCATCGGTCAGGCCAAAAACGACATCGCACCCGGGGATCACATCCATGTCCACAATCTGGGAATGGGCGCGCATCAGCAGGACTATGCGCATGCCAGCGCCAATGCTCCGCTGCCGGCGCTGACTGCAGATCGGACGTTTGACGGGTATCACCGTGCCGACGGTCGGGTAGGGACCCGCAACTATATCGGCATCCTGACCAGTGTGAATTGCTCGGGCTCGGTTGCAAGGTTCATTGCAGAGGCGGCCGAAAAGTCCGGGCTGCTGGATGATTTCCCCAATGTCGATGGGGTGGTGCCGATTGTGCATGGCACGGGCTGCGGCATGTCCGGCAAGGACGAAGGCTACGCCACCTTGTTCCGCACACTGGCTGGCTACGCGCAGCACCCGAATTTCGGAGGAATCCTGCTGATCGGACTGGGATGCGAGGTCATGCAGGTCGCAGACCTTGTCGGAGGACGCCCGATCCGGTCAGACGGCGCGTTGCGCTACATGACCATCCAGAACGAGGGTGGTACACGCCGCACGATCGAACGCGGTTTGGATGAGCTGCGGGGAATAGCCGAGCTGGCCAATCAAGCCGAGCGCGCGCCGGCACCAATCAGCGCAATCACCGTTGGGATGCAATGCGGCGGATCGGACGGGTATTCCGGGATCACGGCCAATCCAGCCCTTGGGTATGCCTCAGACCTGCTGGTGCGCCACGGCGGAACAACGATCCTGTCCGAGACGTCCGAGATCTATGGGGCGGAGCATCTTTTGACCTGCCGGGCCGAGACCATCGAAGTGGGCGAAAAGCTCATAGAGCGCATCCACTGGTGGGAAGACTACACCGAGCGCAATGGCGGCGAGATGGACAACAACCCAAGCCCCGGCAACAAGCGCGGCGGGCTGACGACCATTCTGGAGAAATCGCTGGGCGCTGTCGCCAAAGGCGGCACGGCCCCGCTCCGCGATGTTTATAAGTTCGGCGAGAAGGTGGACAAACACGGATTCGTCTTCATGGACAGCCCCGGATTTGATCCATGCTCGGTTACAGGGCAGGTGGCCTCAGGCGCAAACCTGATCGTGTTCACCACCGGGCGTGGTTCGGTGTCGGGTTATCAGCCAACACCCTGCATCAAATTGGCGACCAACTCGGAAATGTATGCCCGGATGGCAGACGACATGGATCTGAACTGCGGCGACATCGTCACCGATGGCGTCGGCATCGAAGCCAAAGGCGAAGAGCTGTTCGAAATCCTGATCCGTGTCGCCTCAGGCGAGAAAACCAAAAGTGAAGAACTTGGCTTTGGGGGCGTGGAGTTCGTCCCCTGGCAAATCGGCGCGGTGATGTAAGCCGCACCGCCCTTGGGGAGAGGGGCAGAATGGGAGGAGAAATGACGAAACTGGTCGACATGACGGGGATTGATAAGCACTTCCCCGGTGTGCATGCGCTGAAATCCGTGCAGTTCGATCTGTTTCCGGGTGAAGTTCACGCGCTGATGGGCGAGAACGGTGCCGGGAAAAGCACGCTGATGAAGATTCTCTCGGGCATCTATCAGCGTGACGGCGGCGATCTGGTGATCGAGGGGCGATCTGTCAGCCCAACCACCCCGCGTGAGGCGCAGGATCTGGGCATCGGCATCATCCATCAGGAACTGAGCCTGATGAATGACCTGACCGTCGCGCAGAATATCTTCATCGGACGCGAACCGCGCAAAAGCTTTGGTCGTCTGGACGAAGCCGCGCTGAATGCGCAAACGGCCGAGATCTTCGCCTCGATGAACCTGAACCTCGACCCAAAGGCGCTGGTCGGCAGCCTCACCATTGCAAAACAGCAGATGGTCGAGATCGCCAAGGCTTTGTCCTTCCGGTCGAAAGCTCTGATCATGGACGAGCCGACTGCCGCCCTGAATGACGCCGAGATCGCCGAGTTGTTCGTGATCATCCGCCGCCTCAAGTCTGAGGGTGTGGGTATCGTTTATATAAGCCACAAAATGGATGAGCTGAAGCAGATCTCGGATCGGGTCACGGTTATGCGCGACGGGGAATATGTCGGCACGGTGGGTGCCGCAGAGACCCCGATCAGCCAGATCATCGCAATGATGGTGGGGCGTGAGGTGAATGAGGAACCTCTGGACGTGCCCGATCTGGGCGATGCTGAGGTTTCGCTGCAAGTTACAGGCTTGAGCCGCAGCAAAGAAATCCAAGATGTCAGCTTTTCGGTTCAGAAAGGCGAGATACTCGGCTTTGCCGGACTAATGGGCGCTGGCCGAACCGAGGTCGCGCGGGCAATCTTTGGCGCTGATCCAAAAGATGCCGGTGAAATCCGAGTGCATGGTCACGTGGTCTCGATCAAGTCGCCGACTGACGCGGTGAAGGCCGGGATCGGGTATCTATCTGAGGATCGCAAACATTTCGGCCTCGCCACGGGGATGAATGTGCGGGACAATATCGCGCTGGCCTCGATGGATCTTTTCACAAGCGCAGGCGGCGTTCTGAACGACAGTGAAATCAGCACCACCGCCAAAGGCTACATCGCGCAGCTGGGCATTCGGACGCCATCAGATGTGCAAGAGGTTCGGCTGCTGTCCGGCGGTAATCAGCAAAAGGTGGTCATCGCCAAATGGCTGCTGCGCGATTGCGATATCCTGATCTTCGATGAACCCACACGGGGCATCGACGTCGGTGCAAAATCCGAAATCTACAAACTGCTTGAGGAGCTGGCAAAGCAGGGCAAGACGATCATCGTGATCTCGTCCGAATTGCCCGAGATCATGCGCCTCAGCCACCGCATCGCCGTGATGTGCGAAGGCCGGCTGACCGGCATTCTGCCCGGCGGAAAAGACACCACACAAGAAGACATCATGCATCTGGCCACGCAACGCGCTGCGGCGATGCAGGTAACGGGGACAATTCAATGACCACAGCTACGGATATCGACAAGAAAAAACCCCTCGGGGGTTTGTCGGAAAGCGGCGCCTACCAGAAAATGCTGGCCTTCGCGAGCTTGATCGCGTTGCTGATCGGCTTTTCGATCGCGTCGCCGAACTTCATGCAAACCTCGAACATGATTGCGATTTTGCAGGCGACCTCGGTCAACGGTGTACTGGCGGTTGCTGCGACTTTGGTGATCATCACCGGCGGGATCGACCTGTCGGTGGGCACGTTGATGACCTTTTGCGCGGTGATCGCGGGGGTGGTGCTGACCTATCTGGGCATGCCGTTGCTATTGGGTGTCGCGGCCGCAATCGCGGCGGGTGCGTTCTGTGGCCTGTGTTCGGGGACCTTCGTCGCCAAGATGAAAATCCCACCCTTCATCGCCACACTCGGCATGATGCTGATCCTGAAGGGGCTCTCGCTGGTGATCTCGGGGACGCGACCAATCTACTTCAATGACACGCCGGGCTTTGACCAGATCTCGCGCGGGTCGCTGATCGGAGAGGTCTTCCCAGCGCTGCCCATCCCCAATGGCGTGCTGATCCTGTTCATCGTCGCCATCGCCGCCTCTTATATCCTGAGCCGCACAGTTCTGGGCCGCTATACCTTTGCGCTGGGGTCGAACGAAGAGGCGGTGCGCCTGTCCGGTGTCAACACCGATATGTGGAAGATCCGCATCTATGCGCTGGCCGGAGCGATCTGCGGCATTGGCGGCATTCTAATCGCCTCGCGTCTGAACTCGGCACAGCCTGCCTTGGGCCTTGGGTACGAGCTGGAGGCCATCGCGGCCGTTGTCATCGGTGGCACATCGCTCTCGGGCGGTCGCGGCACGATCCTGGGCACATTGATCGGCGCCTTGATCATGGCGGTTCTGACCAACGGGCTGCGTGTCCTGTCTGTCGCGCAGGAGTGGCAGACCGTTGTCACCGGCGCGATCATTATTCTGGCGGTCTATGCCGACATGGCACGGCGCAAGAAGTCCGGCTGAGAATAACAAAATAGAAAACGACCAACTGTGGAGGAGAAAACATGTTTTCACGTCGTTTCATTCTGGGGGCGCTGAGTGCCGCAACCCTGGCAGGTCCCGCCTCGATGGCGGCTGCCGAAGAAATCTATATCCCGCTGGTGTCCAAAGGCTTCCAGCACCAGTTCTGGCAGGCGGTGAAGTCCGGCGCAGAGCAAGCAGCGGATGAGTTTGACGTCACCATCACCTTCGAAGGCCCGGACAACGAAACTATGGTGGACCGTCAGATCGACATGCTGGCAGCAGCCCTGGCCAATAATCCCAAAGCCATCGGCTTTGCCGCGCTGGACAGCCAAGCGGCGATCCCGCTGCTGAAACAGGCCAATGACAAAGGCATTCCAATCATCGCCTTTGACAGTGGCGTCGACAGCGACATCCCGCTTTCGACCGCAACCACGGACAACCTTGCAGCGGCCGGTCTGGCAGCGGACAAGATGGCCGAGAAGATTGGCGGCAAGGGTAAGGTTGCCGTTGTGGCGCATGACCAGACCAGCCGCACAGGGATCGACCGCCGCGACGGGTTCGTAAACCGCATCGCTGAGAAATATCCGGACATCGAAGTCGTCACGGTTCAATACGGTCAGGGCGATCACCTGAAATCGACCGAGGTGACCAAGGCAATCCTGACTGCAAACCCGGATCTGAATGGTATCTTCGGCACCAACGAAGGTTCAGCCATTGGTGTTGTGAATGGCGTTCAGGAACTCGGCACTGAAGGTCTGGTCATCATCGGCTACGACAGTGGCAAGGCGCAGAAAGACGCGATCAAAAGCGGTCTGATGGCTGGTGCGATCACGCAGAACCCCGTTGGTATCGGCTATGAAACCGTCAAAGCTGCCGTTTCGGCCCTGAACGGTGAAGAAGTACCGACCCTGATCGACACGGGCTTCTACTACTACGATGCCTCGAATATCGACGACCCGAAAATCTCGGCCGTTCTGTACGACTAAGACCATCCACTCACGAAAACCTGTCCGGCCTGCCCTTACTGGGTGGGCCGGATGCTTTAGAGGTAGCTCGGGTCAACTAGTGGCCATGTGTCCTAGGCCTGGGGTGCAGGCCCGAGTGACTCGCGTATCTTTGTCGTGGCTTCGAGCTGTACACTTGACCCCGCATCCTCACCTTTGCGCAAAGCGACCAGCATACGAGCGGCGCCTTTGCCCATGTTTCGATGCGGAACATGAACAGTTGTCAGGGCCGGAGTTACGATCTCTGCTATTTCAATGTCATCAAACCCGGTGATGGAGACATCTCTCGGCACTTCGAGGCCCATCTTCCGGGCCTGCCTGAGAGCACCAGCGGCAAGAACATCGTTGCCGCAAAGGATTGCAGTCGGTCTCGGGTCCAATTCCATCGCCGCCTCAAGGGCGCGGGCTCCGTTGTCGATCGAGTAGGGCGTTTCGATCACGTGCAGGTTACCGGCATCAAGTTTCCGAGACAGCATCGCTTGTTCTACGCCCTCACAGCGCAACCGAGCTCTGTCGTTGCCGTCCCGCTCCGCAGTGACAAAGGCAATGGCGCGATGTCCCAAGTCGAGTACCTGCTCGGTCAGCGCCTGCATCGCGCTTCGGTTGTCGAACCCGATGGACAGTTGCGATTGGCTGGGATCATAAACCCAGGCGACCACACACGGGATCCGTTGTTTCTTAAGGAAATCGTAAACCTGTGGGGTCCGGTCAAAGCCAATCAGCAACAGCGCATCCGCACCGCGCGCCACGAGGCTGCGGATCTGCTCTTCTTCAAGCTCAGGGTTATATGAAGAGCTGGCGACGAGCAGGGTTATGCCATGCCTCTGAAGCTCTTCCTGAAAGGCTTGGAGGCCACGTGCGAAGATGGCGTTTTCCATCGTCGGGATAATTGCCCCAAAGGTTCTGGTGCGCTTGGCGGCAAGAGCCTGAGCCCCGAAATTCGGTGTATAGCCAAGTGTTTTGACCGCGCTGAGGACCCTCTCGCGCGTTTTCTCGGATACCATTTTGGGATTGTTGAGGCACCTCGAAACTGTGGCCGTTGAAACGCCTGCGCTTTGCGCAACGTCTTCCAGTGTCGGTGACGTCCGGCTTGGCTCGTCTGGAAATGGTGCCTTCGTCATCTACCTAAATACACTCGTGGTTTTGGCGCTCCATTTGCGCCCTTCGGAATGTGGGGTCAACTGGCGTGCCCGTCTAGATACAGTGTAAGCGCTTGCAATGCAAAATGTAAGCGCTTACAGTGGCTTCGAATCGGAGAGGAGGGGGTTTGGCAATGTTCATATTTGCGGCCATTGCGCTTTTTCTGGCGTTCCTGATCAACGTCGTCGCGGGCGCATTTGGCTACGGCCAATTCCTGGGCGACGTAGGAGAGATGGTGTTGCTCTTCGCGGCATCGCTCGCATTCGTTGTCGTCACGCTAAGGAAAGAGGCGGCTGCACAATCAAAAAAACAATAAATGACATGACCCATAGGGAGGAAAACATGGATCGTGAAAAGCAGGAATTGGCTTCGGCTTCACGCCGGAACTTCTTGAAGCTGGCAGGAAGCGGTAGCTTCACCGCAGCATTGGTTGCAGGGGCTGCGGGGACCTTGTGGTCTAGCGAGGCTGCGGCACAAACCGCCAAGGAAGAGCGTGAACGCGAGGATGCAGCGGAATTCACGATGACCCTTGCGACAGCCTATGTCCTGGGTGCGTCGCGCAGCTATCCGATTATGCAGCTGGACCTGAAGGAAAACATCCAGAACGCCACCAATGGCAAGGTCTATGTCAAGCTGGCACCGGGTGGTCAGCTCGGGGCCGGTGGCGCCTTGGTGCAGGCGGTGCAGGCTGGCACCATCCAATGCGCGCAGCATTCCCTGTCGAATTTCGCGCCCTATGCGAGCGCGGCTGACCTGATCAACATGCCCTATTTCTGCGGCTCGAACCAGCGCTTCACCAACCTAGTGACCTCGGATGCGTGGAAAGCCGAAGTGCACCCCAAGATCGAAGCCGCAGGTTTCAAAGCGCTGTTCTACATCAATATCGACCCACGTGTTGTAGCCGTGCGCAAGGGTGGAAACGCCGTGATCACGCCCGGCGACATGGCGGGGGTCAAGTTCCGCGTGCCCGGCTCGAAGATGCTGCAGCAGTACTATCGCATGGTCGGCGCGAACCCGACGCCGGTGGCCTGGGGCGAAACGCCTTCGGCGATCAAGCAGGGCGTGGCGGATGCTCTTGATCCGTCGGTTGGCGCGCTCTTTGTGTTTGGTTTCAAGGACATCCTGAGCCATGTCACCTTTACCCAGGCGGTGCCGGACAGCCAGATTTACTCGATGAATCTGGAATGGTTCAACTCGCTACCCGCAGATGTGCAGGAAGGCATCGAGTTCGCGGGCGAGCTGACCTCGCATCAGAACCTGGCCAAGGTTCCATCTGCACGTACCTACGCAATGGCAGAACTGCGCAAAGCGGGTGTTGAGTTCCACAGCCTCACCGAGGATCAGCTTGCGGAATGGAAAGCCGCTGGTGGATACCAACTGTCCGATTGGGACGAGTTCAAGGTCGAGCTCGCCGGTTCCATGGACAACTTTGCCAAGCTGGAAGAAGCGGCTGGCACGAAAGGACGCTACTACGTCCACGATGCTTGATACGCCTCGTCGCGTTTCAGGGGCGGCATAGTTTCTGGCCGCCCCATAAAATCTGACGACAACTTGGAAATCCGGCTGCCGGCTGCCCTTGAGGTGCCGGTGAACGGGAGGATTGCATGCAACGAATACTGCAAGAACTGAACCGGAATGCCGAGCGCTGGCTGCTGCTCGTGTTCTACACGATGCTGGTGGCGACGATGTTCATCGAAGTGCTTCGGCGCGAGTTGTTGTCCTATTCCTCGATTTGGGGCGAGGAAATCGTCCGATACTCGTTCATCTACCTCGCATGGATCGGCGCTGCCGCTGCGGTTCGTGAACGCGGCCATATCCGCATTGACGTGATCATGCACTATGTCAGCCCGCGGATTAAGGCGTTGCTTTATCTCTTTGGGGATTTTGTGATGGTCGCCGTGTCGGTCGTGGCGCTCTATTACTCGTATGAAACGGTCCACGTTTCCGCAAAATTTGGATCTGTGACAGACGGTCTGCGCATCAGCCGTGTCTGGTTCCTGATGGCCGTTCCAATCGGTTTCGCACTGGTTCTGCTGCGCCTCTTCCAATCCATCCTCCGCGACATCGCGGACCTTCGTGCGGGTCGTCCCGTATACGAAGGTGACAAACTGTTCGACTGAGGGGGCTGGACATGCTTTGGAACCAACTCGATCAATCCGTTGTCCTCGGCTGGGATTTTTATGGCCCGGTCATCCTGTTCGTCGTCCTTGTCGCACTTGCCGTTCCCGTCTGGGCCGCCATCGGTTCCGCCGCGATCCTGATGCTTGTCTGGTCAGGGGCCCTGCCTTTGAGCCTCGTCGGAGAAAAGCTGTTTTCTGGCATCGACTTTTTCGCGCTGACGGCTGTACCGCTGTTCATCTTAACAGGCGACGTCCTAGTCAGAACCGGGCTCAGTCGAAAATTTCTTGATGTGGCCGAGGCTTTAACGCAATTCGCCAAGGGCGGCTTTGGATCAGCCACGGTGCTTGTCTGCGGGATGTTCGCCGCGATCTCGGGCTCGGACGCCGCAGGGGCCGCAGCTGTTGGCCGTATGACGATCGACCGATTGGTCGAATCCGGCTACCCCCGACCATATGCCTGTGCTCTTGTTGCGGCTGGTGCCTGTACCGGTATCCTGATCCCTCCATCGATCGCCTATATCATCATCGGCCTTGTTTTGGGCATTTCTGCCTCGACACTGTTCCTGGCCGCTCTGATCCCCGGCATCGCGATCCTTCTGTCCATTCTTGCCACGAACATCATCATGAACCGCCTCAAGGGCTGGGAAGGTGGTGGCAACATCAGCATGGGCGAATACTTCTCTCGGCTAGGCAAAGCCCTGAAATCCGGTTGGTATGCCTTTCTGGTACCCGGCATCATCTTTTACGGCATCTTTTCGGGTCGACTGACGCCGACCGAAGCAGGTGCGACAGCCGTGGTGGTGACGATCGTCATGGGGTTCATCCTGCGCACTCTGAGCCTGAGCGATTTTCCAGCGATGCTGGTTAGTTCAGCCAAGGTGAACGGGGTCATTCTGCCGATCATCGCCTTTTCGGCTCCCTTGGCCGAAGCACTGGCCATCATTGGCGTCCCGCAAGGCTTTGTGGCAGCCGCCACCTCTGTCAGTGACGAACCGCTTGTCCTTATCCTGATGATGGTCGGCATCCTGATCGCAGCGGGCTGCGTGATGGAGACGACGCCGAACATCGTGATCCTCGCGCCGATCCTTAAGCCTCTGGCAGATGACATCGGCATGAACGAGATCCAGTTCTGCATCATGATGATCACAGCTTTGGGCGTTGGTTTTATCACGCCACCCTTGGGGCTGAACCTTTTCGTGGTCGCAGGAATAACGGGCGAGTCGATCCTGAAGATCGCTTATCGCGCCATTCCGTTCGTCCTGTTCATGCTGATCGTCACCCTGTTCATCGCTTACGTGCCGACGATCTCGACCGTTCTTCTGCCAGATATTTACAAATAGGAAGCAATCAATGCCGAGAGAATATCTCAAAAAAGCGACGCTGACCTCGAAAAGCGATGCTTCGGAAACCAAGAAAATCGTCCGCGACATTCTCGATGAAATCGAGGCCGGCGGGGATGAGGCAGCCATGGCCTACGCCCGGAAGTTTGACAATTACGATGGTGAAATCCTGTTGTCACCTGAGGCCATCGAGGCTGCGTCGGCCCTCGTACCCGAAAAGCTGAAGCAGGACATCCAGTTCAGCCACGCCAACGTCAAGAAGTTCGCTGAGGCGCAGTTGGGCACGGTCAAAGACTTTGAAACCGAGGTCGTGCCTGGCTTTATCGCCGGTCAGAAGGCGATCCCGGTGGATGCCGCAGGCTGCTATGTGCCCGGCGGGCGGTATAGCCACATCGCAAGCGCGATCATGACCGTCACCACAGCGAAAGTCGCTGGGTGCAAGCACATCGTTGCTTGTTCTCCACCACGCCCCGACGTGGGTATTGCGCCTGCCATCATCTATGCGGCGCGTATCTGTGGTGCAGACAAAATCTTGGCCATGGGCGGTGTTCAGGGCGTTGCGGCGATGACGTTTGGCCTATTCGGCTTGCCCAAGGCCAATATTCTCGTGGGTCCGGGAAACCAGTTCGTGGCTGAGGCGAAGCGGATGCTGTTCGGCCGTGTCGGCATCGACATGATTGCTGGCCCGACCGATAGCCTGATCCTGGCCGACAAAACAGCCGATCCGATGGTGGTCGCGGCTGACCTCGTGGGTCAGGCCGAGCATGGCTATAACTCGCCGGTTTGGCTGGTTACCGATGACCGCGCGCTGGCTGAAGAGGTCATGCGGCTGGTGCCAGAACTGATTGCCGATCTGCCAGAAGTGAACCGCGACAATGCCACCGCCGCCTGGCGCGATTACGCAGAGGTCATCCTTTGCGCGGATCGTGAGGAAATGGCTGCAACTTCCGATGCTTATGCACCCGAACACCTGACGGTTCAGGCGGAAGATCTGGAGTGGTGGCTGGATCGCCTCAGCTGCTATGGCTCGCTGTTCTTGGGCGAGGAAACCACCGTGGCCTTTGGCGACAAGGCGGCAGGTACGAACCATGTTCTTCCGACCTCTGGGGCGGCCAGCTACACAGGTGGCTTGAGTGTGCACAAGTACATGAAAATCGTGACTTGGCAGCGCGCGACCCGTGAAGGAGCCAAGCCCGTCGCTGAAGCGACCGCACGGATTGCACGCCTCGAAGGCATGGAAGGCCACGCTCGCACGGCTGACATACGCCTGAAGAAGTACTTCCCAGACGAAGAATTCAACCTGACGGCGCAAGGCTAGAACACTTGTCTTCCTCTCGATTATTCAGCGTTGACGGCCGCGTGGCCGTTGTGACCGGGGCCAGCTCTGGCCTCGGACAACAAGCGGCAACGATCTTGGCAAACTCTGGCGCAAAGGTGGTGGGCGTTGCCCGCCGCGCCGACGCCTTGGCAAGCTGGGCCGATGAGATGGGCGGAAACGTTGCCGTCGTCGCGGGCGATGTGGCCGATCTTGAAAACCAACCGGAGCTGGTGCACGAAATAGCTGCTCCGTTCGGCGCGCCGGATATTCTTGTTCATGCTGCGGGCCTCAACCCCAGACTGCCAGCCGAGGACCTGTCACCAGATATTTGGAACGCGACCCTCGCGGTCAACTTGTCTGCCCCCTTTTTCCTGAGCCAGGCTTTTGTTCCGGCCATGAAGGAAAAAGGCTGGGGGCGGATCGTCAACTTTGCCTCGCTACAATCCTTCCGCGCCTTTCCAAACGGACTTCCCTACGGCGCTTCAAAGGGTGGCGTGGCCCAGATGACCCGCGCCATGGCCGAGGCGTGGTCGTCCGCGGGGATCAACACAAATGCGATTGGCCCGGGCTTTTTTGAGACCGAACTGACTGCGGCGGTCTTTGCTGATCCCGAACGCGCCGAACGTAACGCAGCTCAAACTTGCATTGGCCGCAACGGGGCGCTCGGAGATCTCGATGGGCCTCTGCTCTTTCTGTGTTCAGAAGCCTCTCGCTACGTGACCGGTCAAATCCTGATGCTGGATGGAGGGTTCACCGCCAAATGAAAGCTCTTGTTTATACAGACGTTAAAGCCCTGTCTTACGAAGAGACCAGGGACCCAACCCCACAGTTGGGCGAGGCGCTGATCCGGGTGGAAAGCGTGGGTATCTGTGGCTCGGACATGCATGCCTATCTGGGTCACGACAACCGCCGCCCAGCCCCTCTTATCCTTGGGCACGAGGCGGCTGGCACCATCGTTGACGGACCCCGCGCAAGTGAGCGTGTGACGATCAACCCTCTGGTCAATTGCGGTGCCTGTCCGGCCTGTGTTTCCGGACGTGAAAACCTGTGTCCGACGCGGCAGATCATCTCGATGCCCCCGCGCGAGGGCGCTTTCGCCCAGCTTGTACGCATCCCCGAAGCCAATCTGGTCACGGTTCCTGACGATGTTTCACTGGCCAAAGCGGCACTGGCCGAACCCATCGCCGTCGGCTGGCATGCGGCCCGACTTGGCGTTGAGGCGCTGCATCCATCGGAACCGCGCCAAGCGCTTGTCATTGGTGGCGGCGCAATTGGAGTGGCCGCCGCTTTGTCCCTGCAAGCGATGGACTTTGAGGAAGTTGTAATCGTCGAGAGAAATGACATCCGCCGAGAGTACCTCGCCGCCACCTGCGGGATGCAAGTCGCCAAGGAGGTTCAGGGCGAGTTCCCTGTTGTTGTCGACGCTGTCGGATTTGCGGCAACAAGAGCGGCTGCTTCTGCAGCTGCCAAGCCCGGAGGTGTAGTTCTGCATATCGGCCTGGGCGAAGACACAGGCGGCCTGGATGTGCGTCGCATGACGCTGCAGGAAATCACCTTCATCGGCACCTACACCTATACCGCACAGGATTTCCGCGACACTGCCGCTGCCATGTTCGAAGGCAGGCTGGGCGCACTGGACTGGGTGGAAAGCCGCCCGTTGTCGGATGGCGCGCATGCCTTCGAAGACATTCTGGCTGGGCGCGTTGCGGCCCCGAAAATCATTCTAAAACCTGACGCCTGAGGAGACTACAAATGGCTGAAATCCCCCACTTGCTCGTCCACGAACATGCCGACAATGTCGGTGTTGTCGTGGTCGAGGGTCTGACGGCTGGCACCGATATGCTGGTCTGCGTAACCCATGACAATTCGACCTTCCGCCTGACATCGGGCGCTGATGTGCCGATCGGCCACAAGATCGCGCTGAAGGACTTCAAGGACGGTGATACCGCGATCAAATACGGCGAGGACATCGGCAAGATCATCGCCGACATCCCCAAGGGCGGTCACGTCCACACTCACAACTGCAAAACAAAGCGCTGGTAAGGAGTCCGTCTCATGGCACTCGATTTCAAAAATATTTCTGTGCATGCTTACCGTCGTGAGAATGGCCGTGTCGGCGTTCGAAACCACGTGGTTATCCTGCCGGTCGACGATATCTCGAACGCGGCGTGCGAAGCCGTTGCCAATAACGTCAAAGGCACACTGGCCATCCCGCATGCCTATGGCCGCCTGCAGTTTGGCGCGGACCTGGAGCTGCACTTCCGGACCATGATTGGCACCGGGGCGAACCCTAATGTGGCCGCTGTTGTCGTGATCGGCATTGAGCCCGGTTGGACCAAACGGATTGCCGATGGCATTCGAGAAACTGGCAAACCGGTCGCTGAATTCTCGATCGAGCAGAAAGGGGACTTTGAAACCATCCGTCAGGCCAGCTGGGCCGCGAAGGAATTCGTGCATCTGACCTCGGAATACCAGCGCGAAGAATGCGCGCTGAACGAGCTTTGGATCTCGACCAAATGCGGTGAGTCCGACACCACCACCGGTCTGGGGTCCTGCCCGACGGTTGGCAATATGTACGACAAGCTGCTACCCGAAGGCATCACCGGCTTTTTTGGCGAGACTTCGGAGATTACCGGCGCTGAGCACATCTGTCAGAAACGCGCGATCAACGAAGAAGTTGGCGAGCGCTGGTACAAGATGTGGAAAGCCTATCAGGACGACGTGATCTTCGCGCATCAGACCGATGACCTGTCGGATTCCCAGCCGACCAAAGGCAACATCGAAGGCGGCCTGACCACGATTGAGGAAAAAGCCTTGGGCAACCTCGAAAAGATCGGTCGGACCTCGCAATATATCGACATCCTCGATGCCGCCGAAGCGCCAAGCTCGGGCGCGGGGCTGTACTTCATGGACAGTTCTTCGGCTGCGGCGGAATGTGTGACCCTGATGGCAGCCGGTGGCGCAGTCATCCACACCTTCCCTACGGGTCAAGGCAATGTGGTGGGCAACCCGATTGTTCCGGTTATCAAGATCACCGCGAACCCTCGGACCGTGCGTACGATGGGCGAGCACGTGGACGTCGACGTTTCGGGTATCCTGCGCCGGGAACAGACCATTGACGAAGCGGGCGATGCCTTGATCGACATGATCCGCCGCACAGCCAACGGCCGCAACACAGCCGCCGAAGCGCTTGGCCATCGCGAATTCTCGATGACCAAGCTCTATCGCAGCGCCTAGATCTGGCAGGGGCGGCGCAAAGGTACCGCCCCACCCAAAGATAAAACCATGGCACATATGGAAAACATCAGCCTTTCCGAGGCAAAAGCCCTGGTTTCGGGTGCATTAATGGCTCAGGGGGTTTCTAAGGAACACTCTGAGTCCGTCGCCAATGCGCTGGTGGCGGCAGAAGCAGAAGGCCAAGCAGGTCACGGTTTTTCGCGCCTTGGGGACTATGTCGCGCAGGTGCGAAGCGGAAAGATAAACCGGGACGCAAGCATTGCTTCTCGCTTGACCAGTCAAACCGCGATCTCCACTGACGCCGATTTCGGGTTTGCGTACCCGGCGCTGGATCACGCCATTTCGCAAGGCATCAGCGTGGCGCGCTCATACGGCACTGCAACGATGTTGATCAAAAACTCACATCACGCGGGGGCGTTGTCGGTGCAGGTCGAAAAGCTCGCCGCAGAGGGCCTTGTAGGCTTGATGTTTGCCAATGCCCCTCCAGCAATTGCCCCTTGGGGCGCCGCGAGCCCGGTTTTTGGCACCAACCCCATCGCCTTTGCAGCCCCGCGACGCGACGCGCGGCCACTGGTAATTGACTTGGCGCTTTCGCATGTTGCGCGCGGCAAGGTCATGCATGCTAAAAAGACAGGCCAGCCCATCCCTCCGGACTGGGCCTTTGACAAAGACGGCAAGCCCACAACCGACCCAGCCGCCGCATTGGCTGGTTCTATGGCCCCCGCCGGAGGGGCAAAAGGAACCGTCCTCGCCTTGATGGTCGAGGTTCTCGCGTCGGTTTTCACCGGTGCGAACCCCAGCTTGGGCGTGGCTTCGTTTTTTAACGCAGAGGGGCCTTCTCCGGGGTCTGGACAGTTCCTTATTGCCATGAGCCCAAGCAATCTGGTCGCCTTCACTGATCGTCTCGAATTGGTGCTGACGGCCATCGAAAGCCTCGAGGGCGCACGGCTTCCGGGGGATCGGCGGGCAAACTCGATCAGCCGCGCGCAGGCGCATGGCATAGCGGTTCCCAGTCAATATCTTGATCTGGCTCGCGAACTCGCACGCGCAAATGTCTGAGGCCGCCAAGATGATCGTTTCCCGCGGCACGGCCGCCACAAACGCCCCCTAAATCGACAAAGGAACTGACTATGTACAAGCACATTCTCATCCCGGTCGCTCTGGACCACGAAGGCGTTGTCGCCAACAAAATCGCCGCCGGGCGGCGTCTGCTTGCCGAAGACGGCCGGATGACCTTGCTGACAGTGCTGGAAGACATACCCGGTTTCGTCGCCGAATTCGTGGAGTCGAAACCCGAGAACCACCTGACAGCGCGTATCAAGGACGAACTGGATCGCCTTGCGAGCGGCGCGGACGACATCTCGACCGAAGTCATCACCGGCAAACCGGGCCTGAAAGTGGCGGAATATGCCCGTGAAAACCATGTTGATTTGGTTATAGTCGGATCTCACAAACCCGGCGTTCGGGACTATCTTCTGGGCTCGACGGCGTCGCGTATTTCACGCCGCGCGCCGTGTTCCGTCTTTATCCTTCGATGAGGGGTAAGGGGTCTCAGACCCTCAAAAGACCCGGTACTGGCCGCCCGGAAAAAGAGACGCGGCTGCTGCTTGGCCAGAGCGACGGAACAAACCTGAGCGAGCAGCCCTATGATCGACGCCGTTTGTCTTATGCGTCCACATTCAGCAACCCGGTTCAGCGAAGGGCGATTAAAGCGATCGAGCTTGCGACAAGCAAATTCCATTTGTTGCGTCGCATCCGAAAATTCGAGGCAATGGGCGTACCCTCTGGGCAACCCTTCTGGGGGCAGGCCCTCAAGGTGATGGGCATCGCGCTGCAAACGCCCTATGAAGAAATTCGTCAAATCCCGAGCAAAGGGCCCGTAGTGGTTGTCGCCAATCACCCGCACGGACTTGTCGACGGCATGATCCTGGCGGAACTGATCGGTCAGATCCGAACCGACTATAAAATTCTAACGCGGTCTCTGCTGACGGGTGTCGTTGAGATTGACCAGTTCATGATCCCGGTCCCCTTTGATCATGAACCCGACGCTCTTGAAAAGAGCCTGGAAATGCGCCGAAAAGCTATGGAGCATCTTGCGAATGGAGGGTTAATCGCATTGTTCCCTTCCGGGGTTGTTGCCTCGTCGGACAGTTGGTGGGGGCCTGCAGTCGAACGCGAATGGAATCCCTTTACAGCCAAACTTATCCAGCGCTCTGGCGCCACAGTTGTCCCCATTCGCTTTCCCGGACGAAACAGTCGCGCATATCAAATTGCCAGCAATGTCTCTGCCACACTGCGTCAAGGGTTGCTTTTGTACGAGGTGCGGCATGCCTTGGATAAACCCCAGCGACCGATCGTCGGTGACCCTATTGAGAGAGACGAGATTGAAAAACGGGCCGGCGATCCACGGGAACTGCTCAACTTTCTAAGACGGCGCACTGTCTCTTTGACCAGTCGGCGTTGATCTCCCTTAGGGCCAGTCAAAAAGAGAGCGTTTCAGGCAGGAGAGACTGTTAAGTGCCTACTAGTATTGCCTATTGCGCCTTTCATATAACGTTTGGTTCATCGGCTTGGACGACATGCAATTTGTTTCGAATCGTGGTCTGCGCTTCTGCCGCAAACAGAGCTTCCAATAGAAAGAACATCGACTGCGCGGACCATTCGAGTTTTTGTCTGGTGAGGTGATAGAGACTCAACCGAAAGTTGCGCAGACAGCGACCAATACCCGAAACCTAGGTCGCGCCCGGCCATATTTGACGACCCCGTTTCGACCGACGGTGCCGAAATTCGTCACGTAACGAAGGAACGCCAGAAAAACGGGTTTTGCATTGGGGTTGAGCATGCTTGCAGCTACAAAGGCTTCCAAAGTCTATCAAACCGATGCTTTTCCTATTGGCCTGAACTTAGTTTCTCATTCCAACTCATCTGCGATGGCGCCCGTCATGCGCCTTGGTGATCATGCAAATTCTATGCTAGTGAAAGGTGCGCTCTGGTTCTTGAAGTGCAAAACAAATTAGAACGAAGATTCCAACAAAGGGAGAAATTAAATGTTTGAAAACAAAAGAACTGTTCGTGCGCCTGATGGCCGTCTGATCATTATCGACCAATCCGGAGTTTTCACTCAACCCGGTACCAATTCTGCACATCGCCAATCTGCGATCGCTGCCGGAGAAGTATGCCAGGGTGACCCTTCGCAGGTCGGTGCCAAGATTGACCCCGGTCAGCATGGAGCCAAAATTGACCCGTCTCAACTGGGAGCAAAGATTGATCCGGCCCAAGTCGGGGCGAAGATTCAACCAACTGCTTAGAGCCAGTCAAAGCAACGTATGTGAGTGTTGGCTCATGCCTTTGAGCCAACATTCGTGTCGCGCAGTATGAATCGTCATTGCGCGCACTGATAGGTTGTTCCCAGTCGCGTGAGAACTTGGTTTGAAACAATATTTTGATGGGACACATCGCATTCGCTCGCCCAAGCAGACGGTTGAGCTATTGCGGGACCTGTTTCCGGTTTTTGGCATTACGCGCATAGCGGATGTCACGGGGCTTGATCGTGTTGGGCTACCGACAACCGTCGTATGCAGGCCAAACTCGCGATCAATGGCCGTTTCTCAAGGGAAGGGCGTGACATATGACGCTGCGGTCGCTTCTGCCGTGATGGAGTCCATCGAGATTTTCCACGCGGAACGCATTGTGGCTCCGGTCATACTCGCGAGCCTTGAAGATATCAGATACACACACAACGTTTTGCCAGTTGATCAGTTGCCGCTTAGCTATGAGGTGGAGTTTGATCCTTTCGCACCGAACCTCTGGATCGAAATGCAACTATTGACGGGTTCCGGAAATGTGTGGGTTCCCTACGAATTGGTTCATACAAACTACACGCGCCCTCTGCCACCCGGGAGCGGGTTCTTCCTATCGAGTTCGAACGGTCTGGCCTCGGGTAACTCACTTTCCGAGGCAAAGTTGCATGGCTTGTGTGAGGTGATCGAACGGGATGCTGTTGCGCTATGGTCGAGTTTGCCGTGGCCGGAACGAGATGCGCGTCGGATTGATCAACGGACGATCGAAGACCACGGTTTGTGCCAGACCCTACGCAAGTTCAAAGACGCCGACATTAGCTTGGCGATTTGGGACGTGACGACGGAAATCGGCGTGCCCGCCTACTTGGTATGGGCATGCGAAAATGGAAACGTGCCGGTACTTCTCTCTCGCCCATCTGTTGGGGCAGGGTGTCACCCGTCTCGGCAGATCGCGCTCTCGCGCGCCCTGACAGAAGCTGCGCAGGAACGGCTGACATTGATCACGGGCGCGCGCGATGATCTACACTCGGACTATTACTCGGAGATGAAGTTCCAAGAAACGATTGCCCGACCTGGATGCCTGAGTTTTGACTCCAGGCAGTCGTATGAAAGCAAATCTCCCGAGGGAGATCTTGTTTGGCTCAAATCGCGGTTGACTGCAGCTGGGCTTGACGGTGCCTGCTTCATCGACATTACGGCCGACTATGTCTCCGATCACATCGCAGTTGTTCGGGTGCTCGTCCCCGGGTTGGAGGGGCCGCATGACGACCCGCGCTATACGCCGGGCTTACGTGCGCAAATCGCATCAGAGTTAATGCAATGACCGTTTTTGTTTTCTGCGGCCCCACCATTCACGAAAGTGAAGCCAAACAGATTTTGACCGCTGAGTATCTACCGCCGGCGGCTCAGGGGGATGTATTGAATGCGGTAGCGCGAAAGCCACG
Organism: Ruegeria profundi; assembly: GCF_049800715.1. Classification (GTDB taxonomy): domain Bacteria; phylum Pseudomonadota; class Alphaproteobacteria; order Rhodobacterales; family Rhodobacteraceae; genus Ruegeria; species Ruegeria profundi_A. The sequence continues at coordinate 22,370 of NZ_JBNAFO010000019.1, read as the reverse complement.
CGCCATAGGAATAATTGACGGCTATTTTCAATTCACACCGTCTGTGTTGCACAAGGAAATACTCTGGGCGCTTGATCAGGGTGTACATGTATTCGGCAGCTCCAGCATGGGTGCCTTAAGGGCAGCGGAACTGCATAGCTTTGGTATGAAAGGGGTCGGCCGCATCTTTGAGAAATACCGCGAAGGTCTATTGACGCGTGACGACGAGGTTGCCTTGAATCACGGGCCTGCCGAACTGAAATACCCGTCGCTGTCAGAGCCGCTTGTAAACATCAGAGCAACACTTGAGGTTGCTTCGGAAAACAAAGTCATTTCCCAGGAAACGGCCGATAAGCTCCTGAAGCTTATGGATCAAGAGTATTTCTCCAACCGCTCGTACAAACACATGCTGCACCTCGGCCTACAGGACAATGTGCAACCCGATGAATTGCTTCGGCTTGAACGATGGCTTGAGAGCAACACGGTCAATCAGAAGAAAATTGATGCGATCGAAATGCTTCATTCTATGGACACATTTCTACGCGAAACACCTGGTCCGTTCACTGCGCGCTTTCGGCTGGAACGCACGTCGATTTTTGATCAGCTCACGTCATGATCGCCCGCCTCAAACCATCGCAACTCTACGCCAATGGTCCAGCCTACTTTGCGCTAGGTGTTTTTTTTATGTCTGCGATGGACGCAGTCGCCAAGGTGCTATCCGAGACGTATTCAGGGCTTCAGATCATCTTGTTCGAAAGCGCCTTTGGCCTTTTGTTTTTCGTTGTTTTCATTGCGCCTCGAAACTGGAGATCTTTGGCCTCACCAAGATGGCCACTACTGATGGCCAGGGGATTGCTGACCCTAGGCACAATGTACTTTTTCATTTCCGGCCTTCAAAATTTGCCGCTTGCCGAAGTGACCATGATCTTCATGGTCGCGCCTATCTTTTCGATGGTCTTGTCTTCACTTGTGTTTCGAGAACATCCCGGGCTTCCACAACTACTTGCACTCGTTTCAGGCGCTATGGGCGCTTTACTTTTGATACGCCCGCCGGGTTTAGGTCTTAACGCGGCGGCCTTTTTCCCGTTGGCGGCAGCGTTGTGTAGCGCACTCGGCTTAATCACGGCGCGTGCTCTTTCGCGACGGGATACACCGGAAGCAATCGCCGGATATGAATATCTCATGGTCTTTGCCGCGGCCGCTATTTTGGTTCCCTATGGGAGCTACGTTCCAAGTTCTTCCGACATCTGGCTCGTTGGCTTGTTGGGTGTTTGTGGCGCTTTGTGTGTGTATTTCAGAACGTCAGCATGTTCGTTCTCACCGATTAGTACGCTGGCCTCGATTGAGTATTCCGGAATGCTTTGGGCGGTCTTCTTCGGATATTTGATTTGGAATACCTTGCCCGATTTGTGGGGCTGGATAGGCGCTGGTCTCATCACAATTGGTGGTCTTTTGGCCAACAAAACCAAAGAGGACGCATCTCTTGTCTAAAGATGCGATTTTTGGCGAAAACAGCCTCTTCTCACATGGACCAGGACGGATATGTACTAGCCTTCTTGACCTTATCCCTTGGTGACAAGCGACTGGTAGGTTGGTGCGTTAGGCTTGCAACTTGCCCGCATAGAAATCGGTCAATTCTTCCGCCAGAGACTTGTAGAGTTGGTGCACGTCTTCAATTCCCGGAACTTCAAGCTGATCGATCCTTTCCAAAAAAGGACAGTTCACAACGCTGATTGCCTGCCCTTCGTGGTCCAGCACGGGGTAGGCGAGGTTCGTTACCCCAATCGCTGTGGCTGATGGCATTTGCTCATAACCCCACTCGCGTATGCGGGCAACATGCTCCTTGAATTCAACGACGTCCAATTCCGGCTCACCTTGCGCCAGCCTGTGATTCTCCAGCAGGTCGTCGAGGTCGGCGTCACTGCGAAACGCTGCAAGAACACGGCCTGTGCCGGTATTCCCAAGGCCAATCACGGTTCCGACGCGCAATGCCAAACCCCAGTTCCCGGGTGAGGCGATCGAAGCGACAACAACTATGTCTCCATTGCTCTCCATACCCATATGGCAGGATTGCCAGGCCTTTCGCGTTACGGCCCGCATTTTGGGTGTCGCCATCTCAAGCAACCGCTCGACCGGAGGATACCTTTGCGAAATCGCAAACGTTTTCAGGCTGAGCGAATAGAGATCATCGTCAGAGGACCGGATCACATAACCGCGTCGCACCAGTGTGGACAGCATGCGGTAGATTTCGCTTTGGGACCGGTCCAGAGCGCGTGCAATGTCACCTTGCGCCAGCCCGTCGGCATGCAGCGATAGTAACTCGATGATGTCCAAACCCTTCTCTAGGGCAGGGGCACGATATTTCTCTGAAGTTGCCGACACGTATTCCTCCCAATTCGCGCTTGCGGGCGAATGCGTGGGCAAAGTGCCTTGAATGAACGGTGGATGTCAACATTGATTTATATGTGAATAGATGTTTTGTATACGAACAAAGATGGCGCGCAAGAGCCGCCAAAAAAAGAACTCAGGGAGAAGCAAGTGATGAATTCGTTATGTAAAATTAGTAACTTGCTTGAAAGCTGCGCTGTTTTGCGTGCAGGGGCAACACATGCCGAATCGAACTGTGGATCGTTCGTCGGAGCTGCAGAAAATACACGGCTTTGCGTATGATCACGGGGCTCGAAGATATCTCCGATAGTGAGATTTGTATCAGCAGTCGGGTGGTCAACGACCTGCCTCCGCGTGAAAGTAACATCGCGATGATGTTCCAGAACGACGCGCTGTACCCATATATGACTGTGCGCGAGAATCTGGGCTTCACGCCGCAGATCGCCAAGCGCCCCGAGGCCGAAATTACCAAGGTCGTGACCGAGGTCGCGGCGATCCTTGAGCCGGACGAATTGATGGGCGACAAACCAGCGGAACTGACCGGTGGTCAGCGCCAGCGCGTCGCCAATACCATCGTCTACGTGACCCACGATCTGGTTGAGGCGATGACGCTGGACGACCACATCGTTCTGAAGGATGCGCTCACGGTCCCGGCCTCGGCACGCGATCATGTAAGCGCGGGACATGTGGTTCAATTCGGCTGCCGCGCCGACAATCTCACGCAAGTCGGCCACGCGGTCGAGGAAAAGGGCGCTTTGGTCGATCTGGAGCTCCCGGTTGCACTGGAAGAACCGTTGGGCATCGAAACCTTTATGTTTGCCGGGCTGGCGGGGGTCGAGGTTCAGGCCAAGACGTTCAATCCGCACCAGGTGGAGCAGGGTGAGACGCTGCCATTCCATCTGGTTCTCGACAAATGCCACGTCTGCGACGCGGCCACCGGCGAGGCGCTGAGAGGGTAAGCAACCATGGCCACCATCACACATATCGAACTGCGCATGATCGACCTGATCCCAAAGGTGAAACGGGTCGATGCCATTCAGTCCTTTGTCAGTCAGGAAACGCCCATTGTGACCGTGACCGACAGCGACGGGGCAAAGGGTGTGGGCTATTGCTATACCATCGGCACCGGCGGCCCGTCGGTTATGGCGCTGCTTGAAAAAACGCTGGCACCTGCTCTGATCGGGCGCGATGCGGACCGGATCGAAGGCATCTGGCGCGATCTGTTGTTCCTGACACATGCGACGGCGGTGGGGGCGATCACTTCGCTTGCTTTGGCCGCGATTGATACCGCTCTTTGGGATTTGCGCTGCCGCAAACAAGGGCTGCCGCTGTGGAAAGCCGCGGGAGGATCGCGGGATCGCGTCCCGCTCTATTCGACCGAGGGCGGTTGGCTGCATCTGGACACACAGGCCTTGGTCGATGACGCGCTGTCGATGCAGGGGCAGGGGTTCCGTGGCTCGAAAATCAAGATCGGGCGCGACCAACTAAGCGAGGATGCCGCCCGTTTGGCTGCGGTGCGTGAAGCGGTTGGGCCGGGATATGAAATCCTAACCGATGGCAATCAGGGCTTTACCCTGTCCGAAGCGATCCGCCGAGCTCAGGTTTTGGAAGACTATAATATCGGCTGGTTCGAGGAGCCTTTGCCCGCGGATGACGTCGCAGGCCATGCCGAACTGTCGCGACGGACCTCGGTGCCGATAGCCGTCGGCGAAAGCATGTACTCGCTGAGCCAGTTCAAGGACTATTTACACGCGGGTGCGGCCAGTATTGTGCAGGTTGATGTGGCGCGGATCGGAGGCATTACCCCATGGCTGAAAGTGGCGCATCTGGCCGAGGCGTATAACGTCATGGTCTGCCCGCATTTCCTTATGGAACTGCATCTACCACTGGTCTGTGCGGTGCCAAACGCAAAATGGCTGGAATACATCCCACAGCTCGACAGCGTTACGACGGACACGATACGCATTGAGGATGGGCTTGCCATTCCGTCGGATGTGCCCGGGCTTGGTATCGCGTGGGACTGGGACGCGATCGCTGCCCAGTCCACGCCGATTGAGATCAGAGAGCGTGCATGATGCAACGTATGGGCATGTTGAACGGGGTGAAGACCGTAAAGCCGTACGAATACAAGCGTCTACACGCTGCCGTCCGGCCGGATGTGCTGGCTCACATCGTCAAAAGCAATATCCGAAACTACACAATCTTTTTCCGTGAACCCGAGAACCTACTGTTTGGCTACTGGGAGTATTGCGGCACCGATTTCGATGGGGATTTGGCCCGCATGGCAAAAGACCCCAAAACGCAGGATTGGTGGAGTTTCACCGACCCTTGCTAGAACCCTCTGCCCAGCCGCGCCGAAGGCGAGAAATGGGCGCCCACAAATGAAGTATTCCACACGGATTGAGGACGACATGACCAAACAACAGGGCCGTCTGGCCGGAAAAAAAGCACTGATAACCGCCGCAGGGCAGGGCATTGGCCGCGCCAGCGTCGAGAAATATGTGGCCGAAGGCGCGCAGGTGATTGCCTGCGATATCAATGATGCAACGCTTGCGGAACTGGCTGCGATCGAGGGTGTGACGGCTCTGAAGCTGGACGTCACCGATGCGGATGCCGTGGCTGAGGTCGTCAAAACCGCCGGAGCGCTGGACGTTTTGTTCAACTGTGCAGGGTTCGTTGGCGCTGGTTCGATCCTTGAATGCGACGATGACCAGTGGGATTTCAGTTTTGATCTGAACGTCAAGGCGATGTACCGGCTGGCCAAGCTGGTGCTGCCCGGCATGTTGGAGAATGGCGGTGGCTCGATCATCAACATGTCCTCGGTCGCCTCGTCGATCAAAGGCGTGCCGAACCGTTTCTCGTATTGTGCGTCCAAAGCGGCTGTGATTGGCCTGACGAAATCCATCGCTGCCGACTTCATCACGCAGGGCATCCGCTGCAACGCGATCTGCCCTGGCACCGTAGATAGCCCCAGCCTACACGACCGCCTGCGCGCCACCGGCGACTATGAGCAAGCGATGAAAGACTTCATCGCGCGCCAGCCCATGGGCCGTATCGGTCACGCAGACGAGGTTGCCGCCTTGGCCGTCTATCTGGGCAGCGATGAGACCGCATTCACCACCGGACAGACCTTCGCCATCGATGGCGGCTGGACCGTTTGATCAGGGAGATTTGAGATGAAACTGCTGCGTTACGGTCCGGTCGGACAAGAAAAACCCGGCCTTATGGATGAAAATGGCGTGATCCGCGATTTGTCGGGTGTCATTGACGATATAGCGGGCGACGCGTTGTCGGATGCCGGGCTTGATGCCTTGCGCGCGTTGGATGTGGATGCTCTGCCCGAGGTCGAAGGTACCCCGCGCATTGGAGCCTGTGTCGGGCATGTGGGCAAGTTCATTTGCATCGGCCTGAACTATGCCGACCACGCTGCTGAATCTGGCATGGCCCTGCCCGAAGAACCGGTGATCTTCTTCAAGGCGACCTCGGCGATCATGGGGCCTGATGACACTGTGGAAATCCCCCGCAACTCAGTCAAAACCGATTGGGAGGTCGAACTGGGTGTGGTGATCGGCAAGCATACAAAATACGTATCCGTCGAGGACGCGCTGGACCATGTCGCGGGCTATTGCGTGGTCAACGATCTGTCGGAACGCGACTTCCAGCTGCACCGCTCGGGCCAGTGGGTCAAGGGCAAGTCCGCCGACACGTTTGGCCCCATCGGCCCATGGCTGGTGACGCGTGATGAGGTGTCGGACCCGCAGAACCTGCCGATGTATCTTGAGGTGAATGGGCACCGGTATCAGGACGGCTCGACAAAAACGATGCATTTTGACGTAGCAACCGTGATCTCGCACTTGTCGCAATTCATGTCACTGCAGCCGGGCGATGTGATCTCAACCGGGACACCTCCGGGCGTGGGTATGGGGCAGGACCCGCAGACCTACCTCAAGCCCGGCGACCGGATGGAGCTGGGAATCGAAGGGTTGGGCGTTCAGCGCCAAACCGTTGAGGCCAGCAAGTGACCCGGATAAACGGCATTCGAACCGAGGATCTGAGGTTCCCGACCTCGGACAGTCTGGACGGGTCGGATGCGATGAACCCCGACCCCGACTACTCGGCGGCTTATGTGGTGCTGGAAACTGACGGCGCGCATGAGGGTCACGGACTGACCTTCACCATTGGCCGCGGCAATGAGATCTGTGTGGCCGCGATCCAAGCCCTCGGTGCGTTGGTCAAAGGGCTGGAGCTGGACTGGATCACCGACGATATGGGCCGGTTCTGGCGTCATATCACCGGCGACAGCCAACTGCGTTGGATTGGTCCCGACAAGGGGGCGATCCACCTAGCGACCGGCGCGGTCGTGAACGCCGCGTGGGATCTGTGGGCCAAAGAGGCCGGCAAACCCGTCTGGCAATTGGTCAGCGAAATGACCTCCGAAGAGATCGTGCGCCTGATCGACTTCCGCTATGTGACCGATGCGATCACCCCGGATGAGGCGTTAGCGATGCTCCGCGCCGCTGAACCGGGCAAAGCGGAGCGTATCGCTAAACTGAAGGCCGAGGGCTATCCTTGCTACACAACCTCGGCGGGCTGGCTGGGCTATCCCGACGACAAGCTGCGCCGCCTGTGCCATGAGGCTAAGGAGGCGGGCTTTACTCATACCAAGTTCAAAGTTGGCCGCGATCTGGATGACGACATTCGCCGCCTGACCATCGCACGTGAAGTACTGGGCGAAGACATGAACATCATGATCGACGCTAATCAGGTGTGGGAGGTCGATCAGGCGATCCGCTGGGTCAAGGCGCTGTCCTTTGCGCGACCCTTCTTCATCGAAGAACCCACCAGCCCTGACGACGTTTTTGGCCACAAGGCGATCCGTGAAGGCGTCGCGCCGGTCAAGGTGGCGACGGGCGAGATGTGCCAGAACCGGATCATGTTCAAGCAGTTCATCAAGGAAGGCGCGATCGACATCGTTCAGATCGACAGCTGCCGGATGGGTGGGCTGAACGAGGTGCTCGCGGTCATGCTGATGGCGGCAAAATACGATCTGCCGGTTTGGCCCCATGCCGGAGGCGTGGGCCTGTGCGAATACGTCCAGCATATGTCGATGATAGACTACATCGCGATCTCGGGTGAGAAGGACAGCAAGCGGATCGAGTATGTCGATCACCTGCATGAGCACTTTATCCACCCATGCGTGGTTAAGAACGGAGCCTATTTGGCGCCGGCGCAGCCCGGGTTCTCGATCGAGATGAAAACCGACAGCATCAGAGAGTTCCGGTTTCTGCCCCCAATGGCAGCGGAATAAACCCCTATGGCTTGCCTCAAATAGCAACATCAATCGGGCTGCGCTTTACCCGACCTGAAGGAGATACAATACGTTCAACTTTGGGAAACGGCCTTTGGGGCCGCCAGTATTGTTGGGCTCGGCGAAACCGCAGCTTTGTCGCAACGCCGGTTTACTGCAAGAAACTTTGACCCACCATGCGCGATACATGACACCATCCAAGTATTGGCTCAGGTTTTCGAACCATACCATGACGGATTGCCAGCTGATTCGTCATGCAGGTTATGAAAAAAATGTATATCTGCGAACTGGCCAAGACGCTTCGACAGGTTTGACTAAGTGACATCTAACATGTTTTTCGCGCACCGCTTTTGCGAAATTGGGGCAAGCCGCAGTTACCCTGACGTTGCATTGTTTGATCGGAAAAACGGCATCCTCTCATGCGGCCACGAACATATCCTTGTACTGGTCACGCAGGATGTTCTTTTGAACCTTTCCCATAGTGTTGCGGGGAAGTTCATCCATCAGAATCAACTTCCGGGGGTGTTTGAACCGCGCGAGGCTGTTGCACACAGCAGCCTGCATCTGTTCAAGGTTGGGGGTCTCGCCCGGTTCCGCGACAATCACACCAAGAACCGTTTCACCGAAGTCCGGGTGGGGTACGCCGACGACGGCGCTTTCCAGCACGCCGGGTTGGTCATCCAGCACCAGTTCAATCTCCTTGGGGTAGATATTGTAACCGCCTGAGATGATCAGGTCCTTGTTTCGGCCTACGATCTGGACATAGCCCTTTTCATCGATCCGGCCCAGGTCGCCGGTGATGAAAAAGCCGTTCTCGCGCAACTCGGCCGCGGTTTTTTCAGGCATTTGCCAATAGCCTTTGAATACGTTTGGTCCGCGCACCTCGATCTCTCCGATCTCGCCATTGGGCAGGGCGTTGCCATCAGAGTCGCAGATTTTCAGTTCAACCCCGGGCAGAGGGACCCCGACGGTGCCTGCGCGACGCTCCCCTTCATAGGGGTTTGACGTATTCATGTTGGTTTCGGTCATGCCGTAGCGTTCGAGTATGCGGTGTCCGGTGCGCTGTTCGAACTGCACATGTGTTTCGGCCAGCAAGGGCGCGGAACCGGAAACAAACAGGCGCATGTGTTCGGTCAGTTCCTTTGTGAACCGACTGTCATCCAACAGGCGTGTGTAGAAAGTGGGCACGCCCATCATCGTCGTGGCCTGAGGAATCCAACGGACAATCTCGTCCAGATCGAACTTGGGCATGAAGATGATTCTGCTGCCCGCAGCCAGGGACACATTGGTTGCCACAAACAGTCCGTGAGTGTGAAAGATCGGCAGCGCGTGCAGCAGCACATCGTCGGATGTGAAACGCCATTCTTCGACGAGCGTTTCGGCATTCGACAACAGGTTGTTCTGGGTCAACATCGCGCCTTTGGACCGGCCCGTGGTGCCCGATGTGTAGAGGAATGCCGCCAAATCCTCGCCGTCCCGATCGACTGTGTCGAAACTGATAGGCATAGCCGATGCCTTTTCCATCAGGCTACCGCTGCCATCCGCGTTCAGGGTCTCTACGCGCGCGCTCAGTTGCGCGCCAATGGGGGCAAGTTTCTCTTCACTTTTGGCGTCACAGACAATCAGCGAGGCACCGCTGTTTTCAATAAAGTAGGTCAGCTCATCGACGGTATAGGCGGTATTCAAGGGTAAAAACACCAGGCCGGCCTGCGCGCAGGCGGCATAGAGGGCCAGCGCTTCTGCTGATTTCTCGATCTGCGCCGCAACCCGGTCGCCGGGTTTTAGGCCTAACTGTGTGGTCAGGTGGGCGATCTGCGCTGCGGTGTTCAGAAAGTCCTGATGCGTTATTTCCGAACCGTCGAGCAGATGCAAAAAAGGTGTGTCCTTACCGGCGTGAGCGCCGAACAAACCGTCATAGAGAGGATTGGCCATAGGGATTACCTTTCCTGTGTCGATGTGAGAGAGGCGGACGCGGCAAGCGATCTGACCTCGGTCGAGGCGATCACCTCGCGGGTATTCGCAAAGTGTTCGTGGTTCTGCGACACGCGGCTGAGGTCATAGAGATAATTGACCATGGTGCCACCGGACTGTGCCCGCCCCTTGTCCGAAGTATCCGCATCGGCATGAACCGCGTGAACCAACGCACCGTTTCCAAGATGGAACCGCGCCACCGGGTCGAAAGGCATTTTGCCTCGGCCCTTGGCGTTCAGCAGGTAATGCGCCGCCAGCGCCTTCATCTGATCGGGCTTTTCAACTTCCCATTCGATGTTTTCCTGCATCAGCCACTGGCTCAGGCCGGGAATGGGCGACAGAGTGACAAAGGTCTTCAGCCCCGACATTTCCGCCGCCAAATCCGAGGCCACTTGCTTGATCAGCGAGTTGCCGAACGAGATGCTGGCCAACCCGGCCTGACAGTTCGAGATCGAGTAGAACACAGCCGTATCCGCCTGATCCTGCGGCAGCGGATCACGGTCTTCGGCAAGCAGTGCCTGCACAGAGCCCGGGATGCCTTGGTTCAGCGCCACTTCGACAAAGATCAGCGGCTCATCAGGCATTGAGGGGTGGAAGAATGCAAAGCAGCGCCGGTCAGTGGGCTCCAGCCTGCGGCGCAGGTCGTCCCAGCTGTCGATGGCGTGGACTGCCTCATAAGCAATGATCTTTTCGAGAATATGCGCCGGGCTTTCCCAGTTGATCGGACGCAGCACCAGAAAGCCACGGTTGAACCAGCTGGCGAATAGATGCCGGAAGTCCAGATCCAGCGCCTGCAGTTCTGGCTCCTTGCCGCCCAGTCGCAGCAGATCGGCACGCATCTGTACCAGTGCGCCGGTGGCACCGGGCACCCGGTTCAATCGGCGGATCATTTCCTGCCGGGCCGGTTCCACCGCAGCCGCAAAGCTGCGATAGGTCGCTTTCGACGGGTCGCGTTCGTATTCATCCAGCGACGACCGCACCGCCTCGGGGTCGATATTCATGGCCGAGGCGATATAGCGGAGGAACTCCAGCTTTTCCTCGTCGCCCAGAGTGTCGAACCGGGTTAGGATTTCCTCGGCCAGCGCCAGCCCCGAAGTCTCGCCCGCTGACCCGACCAGAGCATCGGCCAGTTCGGTCAGCGGGCGGCCATCGAGAGCCGCGGCGCCCGAGCGGCGATAGCGTCGCTCGAACACGGTGGACAGAAGATCCGCCAGAAGGGTCATACCGCCGCTCCCATCACCAGGTCAGGCAGCCAGGTGGCCAGACCGGGGAACAGGCACAGCAGGACAATCGCGATTACCATGCAGGCCACGAAGGGGAGGGAGCCTGTCAGGATGGTCTTCAACGAGATGTCGGGCGCGATGCCGTTGATCACATAGAGGTTCAGGCCGACAGGGGGCGAGATCAGGCCAATCTCCATGTTGATGGTCAGTACAACCGCAAACCAGATCGGATCGAAGCCAGCGGTGGTGATGATCGGCAGCAGGATCGGCGCCGCCATCAGGATCACAGCCACGGGCGGCAGGAAGAACCCGGCGATCAGCAGGAACACGTTGACCGCACCCATCAGAACCCAGCGGTTCACGTCCAGCGTACCGATCCATTCGGCAATCGCCTGCGTGATGAACAGCGAGCTGAGCATGTACGAGAACACACCGGCAGCGGCGATGATGAACAGGATCATCACGCTTTCCTTGGTGCTGTCGCGCAGCACGACCCAGATATCCTTGGGGTTCCACAGCTTGTAGATGATCATTGCGATCAGCAGGCAGAGCAGGGCGCCAACGGCAGCCGTTTCCGACGGCGTGGCGATACCGCCATACATGGCGTACAGCACACCCAGAATGATGCCGAGGAAGGGTAGAACCCGCGGCAGGATCTCGAAACGTTCACGCCAAGTGTAGCTTCCAGACCCCAGACGGGTGGCGTCACCGGATTTCCAGGTCGAATAAAGCGACCAGGCCATGAACAGACCAACCAGCATCAGGCCGGGGATCACGCCGGCCAAAAACAGGCGACCAATCGAGGTCTCGGTGGCGATGCCGTAGACGATCATAGTGACCGAGGGCGGGATCAAGATGCCAAGCGTACCACCTGCAGCGATGGAACCTGCGGCAACGCCGTCGGGATAGCCGCGCTTGCGCATCTCGGGGATGCCCATCTTGCCGATGGCGGCACATGTGGCAGGTGAAGATCCGGACATGGCTGCGAACAAAGCGCAGGCGCCAAGGTTGGATACGACCAACCCTCCGGGTACACGGGTCAGCCAGCGTTCCAAGGCTTCGTACAAGTCGGCTCCGGCCCTCGTCGACGCGATGGACGCCCCCATGATGATGAACATCGGGATCGACAGAAGGGCAAAGTTATCCAGCTTTCCGAACAAAATCTCAGGCATCAGTTCCAGCGAACGCGGGCCGTCGAAGACAATCAGAAACCCGGCTGAAACGATCAGCAAACCGATGGCGACCGACACGCCCGAAAACAGAACAAGGATGGTGGCGATGGCGACAATGGCGCCGAGCAGAAGGGGGTCCATCGGCTTTACTCCAGACCAAAGGGTTTATCGATGCCAAGCAGGACGGCGACGAGGTCAGCAATCAGCTGAAGCAGCAGCAATCCAAAGCCGACCGGGATGGACAGGTAGGGAATCCACAGGCGCACACCCCATACGGTGTCGGATTTCCAGCCACGCTCCCATGCGAAGTGCCAATACTCGTAGCCGTAGAACAGCATGACAGAGACGATGGCGATGGACAGGGCCGAGGTCAGGATCGCCATAAAATAGCGGGGGCGCGGGGCCAGCGAGATCGGGATCAGGTCGACATTCACATGCCCACGCAGGCGTTGCACATAAGGCAGACCAACAAGCGTAGCAGCGATGACAAGATAGATGACCGCTTCGGTCTGCCAGATGGTCGAGCCATTCAGGACAAAGCGCACGACGATCATTTGGCAGGTGATGGCGACGGCAGCAACGATCATAGCTGCGGAACACCATCCGGCCAGAGTTGAAAGCGCAGCGACAAGACGAAGGAAAGGATTGTTCCCGGTATGGGAAGCAACGGCAGAGCTATGGCCAGCCATTTGCGTCTCCTAGTGATTGAGATGCAATTAAGTCTGAAGATCAGAACTGAGATCAGTGCCGGGCGGCAGCAAGGCCGCCCAGGCGAGAAAGGGTCACTCGACCGCCAGAGCCTTGTCCAGCAGCTCCTGCCCGTCCGGGACTTCTTCCACGAACGCCTTATAGGATGTTTCCTGCGCCAGAGAGCGCCATGCTTCGAAGTCTTCCGCGCTCATTTCGGCGATCTCAACGCCCGCTTCGGCGAAGACTTTGGCTGAGTTTGCGTCCTGCTTCTTGGCTTCTTCCAGATAGTAGGTCTGTGCCTTTTCAGACGCGGCCAGCAATGCGGCCTGCTGATCTTCGTTCAGCCCATCGAAGGTGGATTTGTTCATCAGCAGTGGCTGATACATGAACCACAAGGCAACGTCGCCCGCCGGAGTGTAGCAACTGACCTGTTCGTAGATGCGATAGCTGACGAAGGACGATGACGACGTATTGGCCGCCTGCAAAACACCAGTCTGCATCGCGTTGTAGATTTCCGATGACGCCATCGAGGCGATCGAAGCATCGGCCCCGGCCAGCATCTGCTCAAAGGATTTACCCGCTGCGCGCGTCTGCAAACCTGCGATATCTTCGGGCTTGGTGATGCACTTGTCTTTTCCGGCAAAACCACCAGCCAGATAGCCATGGACCAGAACCATCACATCATCCTCGGCCATCTTCTCTTCCAACGCCTCCATGAAGGGAGACTCGGAGAGACGCGCTGCGTGATCGTGGTTTTTCACCAAGCCGGGCATCAAAGTCAGGTTATAGGCGGGCTGCTGACCACCGGCATAGCTGAGCGGCAGAACGGTCATGTCCAGCTGACCTCGGCTGAGCGGCTTGTATTGCTCGCGCGGCTTGAACAGCGATTTTGAACCGAAAATCTTGATCTCCAGATCGACATCGGCGGCTGCGACCTCATCGGCCACGATCTGTGCGACCTGGTGACGGATGTCCTTGTTGGACCACTGGTGCGACAGGCGCAGCTCTTTTGCGGATACAAGCGTGCCAGCAGATACAAGTGCGGCGACAGCAACGGCTGTCTTAAAAATGGTTTTCATTATTTCCTCCCTGTTTCGACCCGGCGCACCGGGGTCAGGGTATGCTTAAGTCGGTTATGTTTTTTAGTCAATGTTTTTGTATACAAGATCAATGCTCTTGAATTTTTTGCAAATTGAGTCCTATACATAATCCTATGGACTTACGACTTGCCGATAATATCGCCCAGGAACTGGAAGAGTTGATCTTTGACGGTACATTCTCAGACGGCGACCGTCTGGATGAGGTCAAATTGGCCGAACAGTTTGGAGTCTCAAGGACGCCACTTAGAGAGGCATTTCAACGACTTGCGCTGTCGGGACTGGTCGATCTCATCCCGCGTCGTGGTGCCTTTGTACGACAGCCGGGCCCGGTAGAACTGATGGAGATGTTCGAGGTCATGGCCGAGTTCGAAGCTGTCTGTGGCCGACTTGCCGCTATGCGTATTTCCGAGGAGGCCTTGAAAGACCTGACAGACGCGAACGCGAGATGTCAGCAGGCCGTCGATACTGGTGATCCAGATACGTACTATCTCGAAAACGAACGGTTTCATCGCATAATTTACAAGCAATCCGGGAATTCGTTTCTGGAACAAGAGGCCTCCAAACTGCATCGGCGCCTCAAACCTTTCCGGCGGCAACAGCTTCGATTTCGTGGCCGTATGGCGCAGTCGATGTCCGAACATGAGGACATCGTTCGCGCTCTTGAGGACGGCTTGGCGGACGATACTGCCAATGCCCTTCGTTCCCATGTCGCAGTTCAAGGCGAGAAGTTTCATAACCTCATGGCATCGCTTAAAAACACTGCTGAGCGATAAGCGGGCGGGGGTTCACCACCTCCAGCCACGCAGCCCAATTCTATTCCAGCACGGGGAAATGCCATGTGACAGGAATGGCGTCTTTCAGAACGCGGTTGTTCGCCTCACATTCAAAATATCGCATTGAGTAGCGGCACGGTTCTGGCAAAATTGCTACGGCAGTCAAAATGGTGGGATTATCGGCTATGGAACACTCATGGATTGATAAGTTCAAAGGTCTCAGCCGCCTACCGGATACTGTGCGCAACGATCTGATCAGCGGTAGCCAGATCGTCAACGTACCCGCTGGCACCCAGATATTCGCGCCAGGCCAAACGGTTGACAATCTATTGCTTCTTTTGGAGGGAACCGTCCGGGTTCAGCAGAAATCTGAGACCGGGCGCGAGGTGTTCCTCTACCGTGTTCATGCCGGTGAAAGCTGCGTGCTGACCACGGCGTGTATGCTGGCCTTTGAAGACTATTCCGCCGACGGCATAGCCGAGACAGACGTTTCAGCGGTGGCTATCCCGCGCCAAACGTTCGACGATCTGGTTGCGAAATCCCCTGTGTTTCGCGAGTTCGTCTTTACAGCTTACTCTCGCCGGATCACCGATCTCTTTACTTTGATCGACGATATCGTGTTCAAGCGTATGGACGTACGACTGGCTTCTCGGCTGCTAGAGCTGGCGGGGGCAGGCGAGACCGTACACGCAACGCATGCTGTGCTTAGTACAGAGCTGGGCACGGCGCGCGAAGTGATCTCGCGGACCTTGGCGGAATTCCAACGCCGTGGCTGGGTAGAACAGTCGCGTGGCGAAGTCTGCTTGACCGACCGTGAGGGGCTGGAACGCTTGGCAAGATCGGCGACGCCCGAGGTCTGAACACAAACTTTGTATTTGCTTCGGCAGTTTGGTGACCATGTCACCAAAGCTGTGAGCAGCGCTGTGTAATTGTGATTTCATCGATTCCCGATGGAGAGTGACATGACCACAAATATGGGCAAACTTGACCGCACGTTGCGCATTCTGATTGCTGCGATGCTTTTATACTTGGCTTTGGGCACGAGTGTGCTGGGGGCTGGGCTCCTGTTCTGGCTAGCGTTGATCGTAGCGAGTGTGTTCACCCTCACGGCCTTTGTAGGCAACTGCCCGCTTTACCGCATCGTTGGCCTAAAGACATGTCAGGACTGCTGATGATCGAGACAGCATTTACCCCTTGGGCGTCGCTGACAGGCGGCGTTCTGATTGGAGTAGCCTCGGTTCTGCTGATGTTGCTGATTGGGCGCGTGATGGGGGCAACCGGTGTTTTGGCCGGTCTGTTGCGGCCGGCATCTTCCAGTGATTTTGCTTGGCGCTCTGCGTTGCTGGCCGGCATGGCGACCGGCCCCGTGGTGGTGTGGTCGATGTCTGGGCACATGCCTCAGGTACAGGTGCCGGTCTCCACTGCCGCGTTTGTTCTGGGCGGTGTGATTGTTGGTGTAGGCGTAACCCTGGGTGGAGGCTGCACCTCGGGCCATGGCGTGTGTGGAATGGCCAGACTAAGCGTTCGCTCAATCGCAGCCACAGCAACGTTTATGCTGTTCGCCTTTGCCACCGTTTTCGTCACACGCCACGTTTTTGGAGTATAGAGCGTGAAACTCATCGCAACCTATCTGATCGGTTTGGTCTTCGGTGTCGGCATCTCGCTTTCCGGCATGGCCAACCCAGCCAAGGTGCTGAATTTCTTCGACCTGTTTGGTGCCTGGGACCCGTCCCTGATCTTTGTCATGGGAGGCGCGCTGATAACCACCTTTGTCGGCTACAAGATGGTCTTCGGCCGCGCCGCGCCCGTGCTTGAACCTGCGTTTCATTTGCCATCGGCGCGAAAGATCGACGCCAAGCTCGTCGGTGGGTCCGCCCTGTTCGGCATCGGTTGGGGCATCGCCGGATTCTGCCCGGGTGGCGCATTGCCCGCACTGGGCACGGGCCAATGGGAGGTCTTTGCGTTCGTCGGTGCCTTGGTCGTGGGCGTCGCCCTCGGCAAGGGCCTGCAGGCGGCGCTGGCTCCTGATTTGCAAACACATACCTGAGTTAAAACCCGGAGGAGACAAGATATGGCCACTTACCCTGTAAACATGGCGATCAAGCCAGACGTATTTGCGTTCTTTGACGCTGCAACGAACACGATCAGCTACATCGTGAAAGACCCGGACTCGAGCGCTTGCGCGATCGTCGACAGTGTCATGGATATCGACTATGCGGCCGGGCGTATCACCTTTGACCACGCGGATGAACTGATCCGGACCGTGGTCGACAAGGGCCTGCAGCTGGAGTGGATTATCGAAACCCATGTGCATGCCGATCATCTGTCCGCTGCGCCGTATATTCAGGAAAAACTAGGGGGCAAGATCGGGGTCGGCTCCAAAATCACCGTGGTGCAGGATACGTTCGGCAAGGTCTTCAACGAAGGAACCGAGTTTCAACGTGACGGCTCGCAATTCGATGCGTTGTTCGAAGATGGCGACACCTATATGATTGGGAATATGCAGGCCTATGCCATGTACACGCCCGGACATACGCCAGCCTGCATGGTTCATGTCATGGGTGACGCGGCCTTTGTTGGGGACACGCTTTTCATGCCGGACGGGGGCTCGGCCCGGGCCGATTTTCCGGGCGGCGACGCCGGCGTTCTGTATGACTCGATCCAGAAAGTTCTGGCATTGCCGTATGAGACGCGTCTTTTCATGTGCCACGACTATGGGCCGAACGGGCGCGATATTGCCTGGGAAACCAGCGTAGCCGAGGAAAAGGCCCACAATATCCATGTTGGCGGTGGCAAGACAAAAGAAGAATTCGTCAAGTTTCGCACCGAACGCGATGCAACACTGGCGATGCCAAACCTCATTATCCCTTCACTGCAGGTCAACATGAGAGCAGGCGAGGTGCCCAAGGATCCCGACGGCAACCCGATGCTCAAAGTGCCTGTAAACACCCTCTAATGGGCCAGAAGGAGAACAGAGATGGAGTTTCGCACGATATCACCCAAATTCACCGTCAGCCCTCAGATCTCGGTCGAGGATGTCGGGACAATCGCTGCGCGGGGTTTCCGCGCGATCATCTGCAATCGGCCAGATAGCGAAGGGGCGGATCAGCCCTCGTTCAAGGAAATCGCCGCCTCGGCCAAGGCCGCAGGGATCGAAGCCCGCTATGTTCCCGTGCAATCAGGCATGGTGAAAGATCAGGATGTCGAGGCGTTTGGCGCAGCGCTTGAGGACCTGCAACGCCCGGTGTTTGCCTATTGTCGCACCGGGACACGCTCGGCCACGCTATGGTCCTTTCACGAGGCTATGAAACGGCCGATTGCCGAAATCCTGACAGCCACCAAGGCAGCGGGCTACGACATGAACGGCGTGGCCCGCCGGATCGCAAATGGCGGCAAGACCCCAACAGATACGGGCGACGCCCATATTCAGGTTGTGATTGTCGGCGCGGGGGCAGGGGGGATCTCGGTCGCTGCCAGTCTGAAATCGAGGCAACCCGATCTGGATATTGCCGTCATTGATCCGTCAGATGTTCACTACTACCAGCCCGGTTGGACCATGGTGGGCGGCGGTATCTTTGATGCCCAGACGACGGCCAAGACCATGGGCAGTCTGATCCCCAAAGGCGTGCATTGGATCAAGGCGGCCGTCGCCGCGTTTGAGCCGGAAAGCAACGCCGTCGTTTTGGATGGTTGCCGAGTGGTGAAATACGACCGACTTGTCGTCTGCCCGGGTCTGAAGCTGGATTGGGGCAAGGTCGAGGGGCTAGAGGAAACTCTTGGCCGCAACGGCGTAACCTCGAACTATCGCTATGATCTTGCACCATATACGTGGCAGTTGGTGCGTGAGATGCAAAAGGGCAGGGCAATTTTTACCCAGCCACCGATGCCAATCAAATGTGCCGGTGCGCCGCAAAAGGCCATGTACCTATCCGGCGACACCTGGTCTCGGCGGGGCGTTTTGAACGACATTGACATCCAGTTCATGAATGCGGGCGGAGTGCTGTTCGGCGTCAAGGACTATGTCCCGGCGCTGGAGGACTATGTTAAAAAATACGACGCCTCGTTGAATTTCTTCCACAATCTCGTTGCAATCGACGGCCCCGCAAAGACGGCGGTGTTCCAGGTGACCCAACCAGACAATGAGCCGCGCAAGGTCGAAGTCTCCTTTGACATGATCCATGTCTGCCCACCGCAGACCGCTCCAGATTTCGTACGGGTGTCACCGCTTGCGGATGCGGCTGGGTGGGTCGATGTCGATCAGGTCACGCTAAGGCACAAGAGCTTTGACAATATCTGGTCCCTGGGCGATGTGATGAATGCACCGAACGCTAAAACAGCGGCGGCGGCACGCAAGCAGGCGCCCACCGTGGCGGATAACATCGTGGCTGACATCGCAGGTCGGTCTGCGACGGCGCAATATGACGGTTATGGCTCGTGCCCGCTGACCGTCGAACGCGGTAAGATCGTATTGGCCGAGTTCGGCTATGGCGGTGCGCTCAAGCCCAGTTTTCCGCGTTTTCTTATAGACGGCACCAAACCCAGTCGCTTGGCGTGGTTTCTAAAGGAAAGCCTGCTGCCGCCGATTTATTGGAAGGCAATGCTGCGTGGCAAGGAATGGATGGCGCGTCCTGAAAAACTGAACGTGGTCCCGGAATAGTCCTGCGCATCGGAAGACCTCAGATGATTAACAACCTTCGCCGATTGGTCCCCGTTCTGGATTGGGGCCGGAATTATACGCGCGGCGCATTTTCCAACGACCTGATTGCGGCCTTGATCGTGACGATTATGTTGATCCCGCAATCGCTTGCCTACGCTCTGTTGGCGGGATTGCCGCCCGAGGCTGGCATCTACGCGTCGATTGTTCCGATTGTGCTTTATGCGATCTTCGGGACAAGCCGCGCGCTGGCAGTCGGGCCGGTGGCCGTGGTGTCGCTTTTGACCGCCACCGCGATCGGGCAGGTGGCCGAGCAGGGCACAGCAGGCTATGCCGTCGCAGCGCTGACCTTGGCCTTTCTGTCTGGCGCGTTTCTGGTGCTTATGGGCGTGATGCGGTTGGGGTTCATGGCCAATTTCCTCAGCCACCCAGTGATTGCCGGGTTTATCACAGCCTCCGGCGTTTTGATTGCGACCAGTCAGCTCAGGCACATTCTGGGTGTCGATGCGCATGGGCACACACTGCCTGAAATGATCGGATCAATCCTTGCGCATTTACCCGAGACAAATTGGGTGACGCTGGCAATCGGCAGCCTTGCCACCGGCTTTTTGTTCTGGGTGCGCAAGCACCTCAAACATTTTCTTGGGTTCTTGGGGGCAGGGCCGGTTCTTGCCAACATTCTGACGAAAGCCGGGCCTGTCGCCGCCGTGGTCGCCACAACTGTTACCGTCTGGGCTTTGGGTCTGAATGCTCAAGGGGTGCAGATTGTAGGGACGGTGCCACAGGGCTTGCCTCCGTTCACAATGCCTGACCTTTCCCTTGATCTTGTAGGAGAGCTGATTGCTCCGGCGATCCTGATTTCGATCATCGGATTTGTTGAAAGTGTCTCGGTCGCGCAGACACTGGCCGCAAAGAAACGCCAGCGGATTGATCCGGATCAGGAGTTGATCGGTTTGGGCGCAGCCAATCTGGGGGCAGCGTTTACTGGGGGCTATCCGGTTACGGGTGGGTTTGCGCGTTCGGTTGTCAATTTTGATGCCGGAGCGGAAACACCGGCTGCCGGTGCATTCACTGCCGTAGGGCTAGCCATCGCCGCCTTTGCACTGACCCCGTTAGTCTACTTCCTGCCCAAGGCCACTTTGGCCGCGACGATCATTGTTGCCGTCCTAAGTCTTGTGGATTTTTCAGTTCTGAAAAAGACATGGGTCTATTCTCGCGCAGATTTTGTAGCGGTCGCCGCCACCATTGGCCTTACGTTGGGGTTGGGGGTCGAGGTGGGGGTTGCCTCGGGCGTGGTAACCTCGATCCTGCTGCACCTTTACAAGACTTCGCGCCCGCATGTGGCCGAGGTCGGGCTCGTGCCCGGCTCGCAGCATTTCCGCAACATTCTACGTCACGAGGTTGAAACCATCCCGTCCATAGTGACGTTACGCGTGGATGAAAGCCTGTATTTCGTCAACGCGCGGTTTCTGGAAGATCTGATCCAGCACCGTGTGCCTGACGGAAGCAGTGTCAGTCATGTGATCTTGATGTTTTCAGCGGTGAACGAAGTTGACTACTCCGCGTTGGAAAGTCTTGAAGCGATCAACCAGCGCTTGTCAGATATGGGCGTCGGTCTGCATCTGTCGGAGGTCAAGGGACCGGTCATGGACAGGCTGAAGCGATCTCATTTCCTTGATCAATTGAACGGTCGAGTATTTCTGTCGCAATATGAGGCTTGGATCACGGTCGGCGCGCATGACAATGTTGTTGAGACAGTCCGAAACCGCTCGAAGCTTTAGATTTGTCAGGCTTAACTTCCGATTGAAGCGCGGCGCTTACGCCCTGTATAGCGAGTGATAAATGGCAGTAACGAATCCTCTGACGGGTGTGTCTCCGCTCAACATACAGTAGGCGTATTCCCACATCCTTTTTTGAAATGGACAACCGTTCGTCGGTTCCTCCAACAGTTCTTTTGCGACGAAACCTGCCTTTGGCATCTGTAAAACGCCCGTTTGGGTCATAGTAACGAATATCCCAAGTGTAAGCATCCGGCCAATATGCAATCTTCTAGCCAAGACTAGTGAAACCGCGATTTGTATGTATCCTGAAAGAGTGCAGATTTTTTATCATAATCATAACTATGCGATGTAAATATCGAAATTATGCCTTTTGTCGGAGTACGTAGTCAATGGGACCGAATTATTGAGACACATCACCCATTGAATTCGACACCTTAAGATACTTGCGCTTATTTAATGTTTCGATGGTTCAAGCGTTTCAAGTCTACATCAAACGAAACGCCAGTGAGCCTCTTCGCAACCCGGAAACCGGCGCAGTTTGTTTTACTTGAGTTTAGTTGATCAGCAGAATGCCCTGCCCCTGCACTCAGCCCAAAGCGGCCGATTGCGTCAGCCGCATCGAAGGACTGCTTCGAGCCCACTTTGACCGATGCTGCTCGACGCCCCAATGACAGCAATGCGCAGAAAGCGGACTTTGCAAAGTCTTGGGTACAGATCGTAATAGAAGTCTATTTTCTCAGAACTCTGGGCCTAAGCATCGCTGACTGGGGATTAGAAACGCGAACGACGGATTCAGTTTAAAGGTTCAAATCCATCTCAGCGGATCGCCCAGAGACTGTTGATCTTCCCCGAGTTCAGAGCGGAGTGAACAAAAAGAATGATGCGGCGTGACGCCAATTTATTTCCTACCGACCCGGAGCGGGCAGGGATTGGCTCAAGGCAGTTCCAGGAAGGGTCAAGATAGACGCAGAAAACAAATGGCTGAACAGAGTTCTGGACTGTGACATAGATGATCTTCGCCGAGGTTGGGTGTGGGTGAACTAGTAGTTGAAACGCAAACCTAAACCGGCACCTTTATCGTAGGGGCGGTCGGAACCTATACCGATGAGGAAATCAGCATAAATTGCGATGCCAGGACTGAGGTTCTTGCCAATCTGGAACTCAGCGGTCGCTGGCCAAGCATCATTCTCCCAGTCATATGGTGCTTTGATATCAGCCTTGACCCAGTACCCATCGCCAAACGGTTGTAGCGCAATCAACCGCATCGCGGTTTGGTTTATGTCCGTCGGGCCATTGTATGAAGCAAAATGCTGGAGCAGTGGGATCAGCGT
>NZ_JBNAFO010000018.1:38522-77914 GCF_049800715.1 Ruegeria profundi | reverse complement strand
GGAGGAAATTGATGTCGATTAAAGAACCGTTTACGGATTTGGACATTAAGACCGCGGATAGTGGTTTTTATGAGAATAACAGCGTTCCGATTGCGCTGATCAGTAAGGGTGTGATGGTAGCCCTTGTGCTTTGGGCGCTGATTTTTCCGGCGAACGCGAATAGCACTCTGGGCAGCTGGAACTCTCAGATTCTGGAGGTCTTCAACAGCTTCTACGTGGTCATCGTGGGGCTGTTTTTCTTCTTTCTGGCCATCGTTGCGCTGCTGCCGGCCACCGGCAAGCGGGTGATGGGGACGCCCGGCGAAAAGCCCGAGTTCTCAAATTTCTCATGGTTCTCGATGATGTTTGGGGCGGGTCTGGGTGTGGGCCTGATGGTGTTCGCCACCGCCGAGCCTCTGGGCCTGTGGGGCTCGAACCCCGTGGTTGTCGCTGGCGACGTCCCAGGCAATGAGCCCGAGGCGGTCCAGTCGGCCTATCGCTACACCTATCTGCACTACGGCTTCCACGCCTGGGCGATCTACGTGGTGACCGGCCTGTCGCTGGCCTATTACGCCTATACGCGCAACATGCCGCTGACCATCCGCTCGGCGCTGACGCCGCTGTTCGGCAAGCTGATGAACGGCTTCCTGGGCCATGTGGTCGACGTTCTGGGCGTTGTGGCAACGATCCTGGGTGTGTCGGTCACCATCGGCTATGGCGTCAGCCAGTTCATCGACGGTGTCTATGCGATCACCGGGATGGAGTGGATCATGGACCTCAATGGTGAAGTTCCGGCCCCGTCGAAGGTTGGCCTGATTGCAGGTCTGCTGGTGATCATGGGCCTGTCGATCATCTCGGCCGTGTCGGGTGTTGGACGGGGTGTTAAGTACCTGTCGAACCTGAACTTGGTGCTGTCGATCATCCTGCTGGGCACATTTGTCGTCTTCGGCTCGTTCGTCTTTGCGATGACCACCTATGGCACCGCGCTGGTGGACTACATCCTGCACTTCCTGTCGCTGAGCTTTGGCGCCTACGGCCCGCTCTCGGCCGAGGCGTTTGCAGCGGCTCTACCGGCCGAGGCTCAGGCCCATGCGGATGCCCTGATGGGTGGCGCGACCAATGCCTGGGGCAGCTATGACGGCTTCAAGAGCGGCCTGGAAGGCGCGGCAGCGGAACTCGACGAGGCCACTCTGGCCGCGGCCTATGCCGCCGGTGAGCAGGGTCGTCAGTTTGGCTGGCAGGCAGGCTGGACCACGTTCTACTGGGCCTGGTGGATTGCGTTCTCGCCCTTTGTTGGCCTGTTCCTGGCGCGCATCTCGAAGGGTCGCACCGTGCGTGAGTTCATCCTGGGCTGTGTCTTCGCACCGGCGCTGGTCTGCTTTGCATGGATGACGGTTCTGGGCGGCACCGCGATCGATCTGGAACTGGCCGGTGAAGCCGGAGGCGCGATCATCGGGGCCTCGAACACCAACAAGCTGTTCGTGACGCTGTCCTACATGATCGACGGTGGTCTGTTGTCGATGCTGAACGTGATGTGCGTTGTGCTGATCATGACCTTCCTGGTGACCTCGGCGGATTCGGGCATCCTGGTGATGAACACGATCATGTCGGGCGGCAGCCAGGAGACGGGCATCAAGCACCGCATCATCTGGGGTCTGATCCTGTTGGCGGTGATCGGCGCGCTGATCCTTGCAGCGGGTGAGAACAACCCGATGGACGCTCTGCGCAACGCGATGATCATCGGCGCGCTGCCCTTCACTATGGTGATGGGCCTGATGATGGTCGCCCTCGCCAAGGCACTGTTCCGCGACAGCCAGCGTGACAAACACGCCGAGGCACCACAGGCCGCAGAATAAACCCACCAAAACACAACAAGCCAAGCGCCGCCCAAAAGGGCGGCGCTTTTGCGTGTCGCATCCTGCAAGCACATATCGCTATCAGAGAGGTAGGCGCACCGCGAATCCGTCATCTTGGTTCCAAGATGGAGGATTGCCCTTTGAATATTCGAACCCAATCACGTTCCGGAGGCCGCGCGGCGCGGCGCGCGCAACGCACAGCTCCGAACTTTGAAATGCTCCCCGGCCTGACCCGCGCCATCCCCGAATGCGAGGTGATGGACGGCAGTCAGGTAGAGATGATCGACAATGCCGCCATGGACATTCTGGAAAATGTCGGCGTTCAGTTCCGCGACCCGATCGCGCTGGAAGACTGGAAGAAGGCTGGCGCCAAGGTCGACGGCGAATTGGTCTATCTGGACCGCAACATGGTGCGCGAGCTGATCTCGACCATTCCGGCACAGTTCACCTATCACGCGCGCAACCCAGCCAATAACGTCAAGCTGGGCGGCAAGCACTCGGTCTTTGTGCCGATGACCGGTGCGCCTTTCCTGCGCGATCTGGACGACGTGCGCCGCAACCCGCTGCTGGAAGATCTGGCGATGTTCCACAAGCTCAGCCATATGATGCCCGCGCTGCACAGTTCGGCCCACCATATTGTCGAGCCTTATGATCACCCGATCAGCCAGCGCCACCTGCGCATCACCTACTCGTCGATGAAATACTCGGACAAGATGTTCATGGGCATGACCACCTCGCCCAAGAATGCCGAGGACGTGATGGATATGTGCGCGATCCTGTTTGGGGATGAGTTCATCGACACCCACCCCGTGACCACCGGCAACTGCAACGGCAACAGCCCTCTGGTCTGGGATGAGACGATGCTGGGCGCGATGCGTGCTTTCTGCCGCCGCAATCAGCCGGTCCTCTGCTCGCCCTTCGTTCTAGGGGGCGCGAACACGCCTGCCTCCGTGCCTGCCACTGTTGCGCAATTGACGGCCGAGGCGCTTTCAGCGCTGGCCTATACGCAGGTGGTCCGCAAAGGGGCGCCCGCGATCTGGGGTCACTACCTGTCGACTGTGTCGATGAAATCCGGCGCGCCGATGGCTGGCACGCCCGAGATCAGCTTGATGAACTTCATGATCGGTCAGATGGCTCGCTTCTATGATGTTCCCTGGCGCACCTCAAACACGTTGGGCGGCGCCAAGACGTTTGACGCACAGGCTGGCTACGAATCTGCCACAACGCTCAGCGCGGTTCTGCATGCCGGGGCGAACTACATCTGGCACTCGGCGGGCTGGAACGAGGCCGGTATGCATTGCTCGGTCGCCAAGTTCATCGTGGATTCGGAACAATGCGCCATGGCCTATCGCATGGCGGAAGGTCCCAAATGGGGCGATTTCGATCAGGCACTGGCCGCTGTTCCGGATGTCGGACCGGGCGGCCACTATCTGGGCCATCCGCACACGCAGGACAACTTCCAGACGGCGTTCTTCATGCCCGAGCTGTTCGACAACAACTCGATCGAACAATGGCAGGCCGAAGGCAGCGTTGAGATCACGGAACGCGCCCTCAAACACGCCAAGAAACTTCTGGCCGAGTATCAGGAACCAAAGCTGGACGAGGCCAAGAACGAAGAGCTTCTGGACTATATCGCGCGTCGGGAACGGGAAATTCCGGCAGCGGATGAGTTGAACCAGACCTACTGATACCAACTCCCCTACTGGCCCGCCCACCATTCAGGGCGGGCCTTTTTTTGCAAAACAGGCGAAAGAATGTGCGTATCTCAGGCCGCTCGGTGTCGGCAGGCTCGGTTGAGCCCGCTAAGCCTAGATCGCTTTGCGTTTGATTTGAATCGAAATACGCTGCCTCTCCCTGCGGTCGAACGCGCATTTCGATAGCTTTGCTTCAGATAAAACGCAAAACGCATTATTCATCCCGCGCGCGCCATTCTTTCCACCGCAACACAGCATTCGCCCCGATTTCCCGGAATGGCTGGGGCGGCAGGCGTTTGGGGGTGTCTTCGGCTTCGAAAAAACTTGTGATGTCGGAACTGTGGCCAAAGGCGCTCTCGGCCGCGGAGATCCCGGTCAGGGTCCCGCGTGCAGTGCCCAGCCCGTTCTGAACGCAACCAGAATAAACGCCCGGCTCAATCTCTCGGGCGACGGAGACACCATTGAGGCTGAGGCACAGATGACCAGCCCATTGATGCTCCATCCTCAGCCCCGCCAGTTGCGGGAACCGCTGATCGAACTTGCGATGCATCACTTTGGCGGCGCGCGCCAGATCGCGGGAGGTTGTAGCCATGCCGGGGCGCAACGCCGCGCAGGTCCGGGTGATAATGCGATTGCCGCCCTGCCCGGTGTCGATCCTGCGCATGGTCGTTCCCATCGGGTCAGAGGGCGTCACGCCCCAGCGCGCCTGCCCGCCCAAACGGGCCAGCGCATCGGAATCCAACTCCGGCGTCATGGAGGCAAAGAGGAACAGCTGCATCAACCGGTCACGTTCGATCCCGAAGCTTTCCAGATGACCGTTGACCGTCAGGATGATCTTGCCGGTGCTTACAGTGCCTTTCGCAGTCCGCACCATCCAATCGCCGCCGCGTTTTTCAAACCCCAGAACGGGCGAATTTTCGAAAATGGCGCGCCCATCCCCGGCCAGCCCTGCAGCCAACCCGCGGACATAGCCCGCCGGTTGCAGCATGACCGTTCCAGGCGTGAACAGGCCCGATTGATAGTGCCGTGATCCGGTGAGTTCGTGCATCTGCGCGGGGTCCAGCATCTCGCTGGTTTCACCCAAGGTTTCCAAATGCCGCGCGTAACTGACATTGTGCGCATGGCCCGTGTCACCAAACGCTCCGTTGACCTTGCCGACCTCATCGAAAAAGTTGCGGTCGATCTGGTATTGCTCAACGGCGGACCGCGCGAATGCGATGGCCTGCCGGTTGAGGGCGATCATGGTCTTGTCGTCCCCCGCACCGGCATAGTCATCCGATGCCAAGTCATGCGGAAGGTCGATCATAAAGCCCGAGTTTCGCCCCGCAGCCCCTTCTGCCACGCGACCGGCCTCAAGCACGACCACGCGGGCCTTGGGGTCCAACTGGGTCAGTCGCCGTGCCGCCGACAAACCGGCAAAGCCGGCGCCGACGACCACGACATCAGCCGTCAGGTCCTTGTCCAACTCCAACGCAGGCGGCTGGGCGCCGAGGATGGCGCTCCAGGCCGCTGGGCCGCGATGGGTTGGCAGTTTGCGTGCTGAGTATGCGCTCAATCGACAGCCTCATCCGCATCATCGGCCAGGTCAATCCAGATAGTCTTCAACTGGGTGTACTGATCATGCGCATGGACCGAGTTGTCGCGCCCGCCGAAGCCGGACTGCTTGAAGCCGCCAAAGGGCGTGGTGATATCCCCTTCGCCAAAGCTGTTCACGGTCACAGTTCCTGCCCGGATCGCCCGAGCGCCCCGGATCGCGCGTTTCGCATTGGCCGTGAAGATCGAGGCGCAGAGGCCATATTCGGTATCATTGGCGATCTTGATGGCCTCATCGAAGCCCGAGACCTCAATCACCGACAGGACGGGGCCAAAGATCTCCTCACGCGCCAGAGTGGCGTCATTGCCCGAGACTTCGACCACGGTGGCTTCGACAAAGCCCCCGGCGGCTTTGCCGCCAGATTGAACAGAGTCGGCCTTGCCGCCGATCACCACATTCTCGGCCTGATCCAGATAGCCACATACCTTGTTATAGTGCCCTTTGCTGACCAGCGCGCCCATGCGGGTTTCCGGGTCAAGCGGGTCGCCAATGTTCCACTGCTTGGCGTGATGGGCGATGCGCTCCAGCAACTCGGCCTTTACATCCTTGTGCACGATCAACCGTGACGCGGCCGAGCAGTTCTCGCCCATGTTCCAGAAAGCCCCATTCACGATATGTGCGGCCACGCGATCCAGGTTTTCGGCATCATCCATAACGATGGCCGGGTTCTTGCCACCCATCTCCAGCACGACCTCTTTGGCGTTGCTTTCAGCCGAGTAGGTCAGGAACCGCTTGCCGGTCACGGTCGAGCCGGTGAACGAGACCATGTCGACATCCATATGTCGCCCGATCGGCTCACCCACTGCAGCACCGCCGCCGGGGACGATGTTCAGAACGCCGCGCGGCAGGCCCGCCTCCATTGCGAGTTCGGCAAGACGAAGTGCGGTCAGCGTTGTCTCAGCTGCGGGCTTCACTACGACCGAGCACCCTGCCGCCAGAGCCGGTCCGATTTTCCAGGCCAGCATGAGCAGCGGGAAGTTCCAAGGCAGCACCAAACCCACCACGCCAATCGGCTCACGCACGACCATGGCGATGTGGTCGTCACTGGCGGGTGAGACCTGATCGTAGATCTTGTCGATTGCTTCGGCGTGCCATTTCAGACAGTGAATCGTTTCGGGCACGTCCACGGTTTCGCAGTCAAAAATGGTCTTGCCGCTGTCGATGCTCTCCATCACCGCCAGTTCGCGGGCGTTGCGGGTCATCAGCTTGCAGAGCCGGATCAACACGTCCTTGCGCTCCGAAGGGTGCAGTTTCGACCACCGCCCATCATCAAAGGCTTCGCGCGCTTTTTCGACCGCGAAATCAACGTCCGCTGCGCCGCAAGCGGCAATATCGGCCAGCTTCTCTCCGGTCGCGGGGTTCACCGTCTCGAACGTCTCGCCCGAGACCGCCGGGCGGTACGCGCCGTCAATGAATGCTCCGGTCGGCAGAGTCAGGTCTGCGGCGATGGATTTGTATTCGTCCTGTGTCAGCAATTCCATGCCTTAGCCCCCAATCTTCTTTTCAGCTACGATATCAGCGATTGTTTTCTTCAACACGCGCGTCACCTGTTCCAGCGCCCGCTTGTCATCCTTGTTCAGCCCCTTCAGCGGAGCCCGCATTGCGCCCGCCTCAATGCCATTCATGGTGACGCCATGTTTAATGGTCTGGATGAACTTGCCGCCCTGCTCCAGCACCCGCATCAGCGGCATCATCGCGCTCATGATCCTGCGGCCTTTGGCGAAATCACCTTCGATCACGCAGGCGTTGTACAGCGCCACATGCTCTTCCGGCAGAAAGTTCGACCCACCGCACACCCAGAACGGCGCGCCCCAGGCGAAGAACTCCAACGCCTGATCGTCCATGCCACATCCCAGTTGGATATGCGGGTAGTCGCGCGCCAGCAGATGGACACGGTTGATATCGCCTGAGCTTTCCTTGATGCCACAGAAATTCCGGCTGCGGCCCACACGGTCGAGGAATTCTTCGCCCATCATCGTTCCGGTTCGGTGCGGGTAGTTGTAAAGCATCACCGGCAGGTCTGCGGCCTTGTCGATGGCCAGCGCGTTCAGTGCATTCTCACGATCGGTGGGCACAGAATAAGGCGGGCTTGCCAGCAGGATCGAATCTGCTCCGATCTCGCGCGCGCCAGAGGCCAGCGCAATCGAGTCCGGTGTCAGCATCGCTCCGGTCCCAACGACCAGAGGCAGACGACCTTTCAACTGCGCATGTGTGAACTTGGCCAGCTCAAGCCGCTCTTCCACGGTCTGGGCATAGTTTTCGCCGGTCGAGCCGCCCGAGATCAGCCCGTGAACGCCACTGGCGATCAGGAATTCGATCACGTCGGACAAAGCGTCCCAATTCACGCTGCCATCCTCGTGATAGGGCGTGACCACAGGGGTATAGATCCCCTCAAACTTGAAAATCGGGTTCATTCCGTCCTCATGCAGGTTTCGAAAGAGGCGGGACGCCCATCGGGACATCCAGCGCATCAGGCATCACGAACAGCTCAATCTGATCGCGAGACAGGTTCCAGTGGTCCTCGGCCAGCTGCGCAGCAGCCGCCTCATCGCCCGCCTCGATGGCGGCGATGATGGCGTCGTGCTGACGGCTGGCCTCAGACAGGTTTTCGGTCAGACCCGCGTTGCGCGGTCTGTAAAAGGTCATCCCGATCCGGGCATGGTCGATCAAAAGGCGATTGAACGACGGCAACAGATATACATTGCCGGACATCTGCCCCGTGACATCGTGAAACCGGTTGTTGGCCAGCGCGCGATCCTCGGCCGACCCCGACTGCAAAGCCGAACAAAAGGACCTTTGGGCATCCTTCAAGGCGTCAATCTGATCTGGCAGGGCGTTGCGCGCGGCCAACCGCAGGATGGCGCCATACACCATCGGGGCTGCCAGAAAGAAATCCCGCAGCGTGGTATGCGACATCTCGGATACGCGCGTGCTGCGGTTGGCGCGCTGGTCCAGATATCCCTCGCCGGCCAATTGCCGGAACACTTCGCGCAGCGGGGTGCGCGACAGGCCGAATGCCTCGGACAGATGCGCCTCATCCAGATCCACGCCAGGTTGTAGCCGCAAGGTCAGAATCGAGACCTTGAGGTGTTCTGCAAGCTCAGATTTGCGCGAACGCGCTTCGTCCTTCATCCGCCTATCCCTTTGTCGCGGCCACTTGGCGAATCGAGATCGCCCAGTCACGGGTGTTGTATGCGATTAAAATACAACTTGTATACAATTAATTTTCGTGCAGCATAGGCTCCCTGCGAATACTGTCGAAACCAACCAGCAGCCCGGAAGCGCAAAGACCGCCATGCCCGATCCCAGCCACATCACTTTCATTCTGATCGAGGAGTTCTCGCACCTCGCGTTTTCCTGCGCGGTCGAGCCTTTGCGGATTGCCAACCTCGTCAGCGGGCAGGATCTCTACAGCTGGTCTTTTGTGTCTGAGCATGGCGAACACGCTGTCTGCTCCAACGGATCGGTGACACTAGTGCATGGCGGATTCGATAGCCTGCCCAAATCTGATCAGATCTTCGTTCTGTCCGGCATCCACATGCGGAACCACGCCTCCAAACCTCTGCTGGCTTTGCTGCGCCGTGAACGGGCACGAGGGACAGCGATCGGCGCACTATGTTCGGGCGCTTGGCTTTTGGCAGAGGCCGGTTTTCTGAACGAAATGCAGGCCGCCATTCACTGGGAATACCATGACGCCTTCACCGAGGCATTTCCCGATGTGAACCTGGTGCGCAGCGTGTTTGTGGTCGACGAGAAGCACATCACCGCCTCGGGCGGCACGGCGACAGCCGACCTTATGTTGCACTTGATCGAACGAGACCACGGGGTCGAGCTGGCCATGGATGTGGCCGATCAGATGGTTTACAACGCCGTGCGCAACGCAACGGCCAAACAGCGCGTTTCCCTGCAATCGCGCAACGGCATGCGCAACATCCATCTGGCCAAAGCGATTGAGGTCATGCGCAACAACATCGAAACGCCGGTCTCACCCTCTGCGATTGCTGATGAACTTGGCATTTCGACACGGCAGCTCGAACGGCTTTTCGGGAAATACCTAAATACGTCGCCCAAAAAGTACTTTATGGAGATGCGCCTGGAGCGCGCGCAAAAACTGCTGTTGCAAACCGAGGCTTCTGTGACCGAGGTTGCCATGGCATGCGGATTTGAGAATCCCGGCCATTTCTCACGCGTGTTTCGCCTGAGTTTTGGCGTCACCCCTCACGCACAGCGCAACAAGATTGACTGAAATCAAGCAAACCCACCACTGGGGGAGAGCATCCTGATCTGTCCGAAACTGGGCACATCCACGCTCATCCCCCGATCCCTTCGAGAACCCCCTCATTAAAATCGGACTAGTCAACACCTCGGTAGGATAGTGTGGTGGTACCGACGAATGTTGGCACAACTATTGCCAATTCGTGTCAGATCTTGGTTTCTTTCCGACACAAACATTAATTTTGCGGAATTTGATCAGAATCCAGGTCAGAGTTGAGTGTTTTGTGCACGCATAAGCACCCATGTACCCGCTCAGGCCCCAGGTGATTCCGATCCGACTTTCGAGCTTGTCTACTTTGCTGGTCGACCCATCCTGCCGAAACCTTTTTCGATAAGCGTGGAGGCAGTGTTAGTCCGCGCCTTGCAAAGCCGAGACATCAAGGACCGGCGATTGCGAGGTCACATGGACGCGCCGCGTAACACCCTGTGACGATGCGGTGATATCGAGCGCCGAAACTTGATCAAAACGCTCAAAATACGCGAATTCGATCATATCCAGAGCGGCCATGTCCGAACACTGAATAACATACTCGGCCAGAAACTCGGGCGCGCCCACCGCGTCTGCATCCGACCCCAGCCCTTCGCCCGTCAAAGACACATTGGCCGATGCCGTGGCGCACCCAGCTTGTTCAGGGACAACAAAAAGGGTTAACGGCTTTGACAAGGACGAAATGGCATCCGCGATCGCGGACCGATCCGCGTCATCTGCTGCGCGATGGTCGAACCCCAAAATATCCTCGCTCGGAACCGCTAACGACACGCTGAACTGAGTTTCCTCAAAGGAAATATCCAATGACCCCGCAACAGCACTCTGCGCGGGAACCTGATCCCCTGCCCATGCCTGGACGGTTACTGCACACAAACCGATCGAAGCACTCAACCACTTCATGAACTCACACCACTCGCAATAGAATCACATGGATTAGTCTAACTTTATACGAACATGGCGCAATCGCGACGGCGTGTATCAGACCCACCAGATATGGGGATGTAGCGCCCCTGCAGTAAATCCGACAATAAAACTCAGGTTGACATTGTCGACTATTTCACTCAGCTATACGCATGCAAGTGCAGCCCCTTTTGGACGCACCTGAACGAGATTTCTGACATGAAAGACCTGAACCCAATGACGAAATTCTTTGCTGCCGCCAGCACTCTGACCCTATGCGTGGCCACCGCCGCATCTGCCGGTGACGCCCCTGCAAAAGCGGACGTACTGGACACTTATGCCGATATTGCAGAAGCTAAATATGATGACAGCTTGATCGCCGCCAAAGCGCTGCAAAACGCCGTCAACGCACTAATCGCCGACCCGTCGGACGCCACGCTGAATGCCGCCCGCGCGGCCTGGATTGCCGCCCGCGTCCCCTATCAGCAGACCGAAGTTTACCGCTTTGGCAACGCCATCGTCGATGATTGGGAAGGCAAAGTAAATGCGTGGCCGCTGGACGAAGGCCTCATCGACTATGTCGACGCCTCCTACGGCGGCGCCACAGATGAGAACGAATTCGCCGTTCTCAACGTCATCGCAAACCCGAACTTCGAGCTTTCGGGAACCGCGATCGACGCGACCGATATCACCCCAGAACTGCTGGCAGACACCCTGCACGAAGCCGACGGGATCGAGGCTAACGTCGCCACCGGCTACCACGCCATAGAATTCCTGCTTTGGGGGCAGGACCTGAACGGTCACCGCGCAGGCGCAGGCAACCGCCCGGCCACCGACTATGCGAAAGGCGACAACTGCACCAACGGCAACTGCGACCGCCGCGCACAATACCTGAGCGCCGCGACCGACCTGCTAATCAGCGATCTGGAATGGATGACAGCACAATGGGCAGAAGGTGGTGATGCACGTGCCGCCCTCACCGAGAACAAATCCGCGGGCATCAGCGCCATTCTGACCGGCATGGGTTCACTGTCTTACGGCGAGCAGGCTGGTGAGCGTATGCGCCTAGGCCTGATGCTGAACGACCCTGAGGAAGAGCATGATTGCTTTGCCGACAACACCCACAACAGCCACTACTACGATGGCCTTGGCATTCAGAACGTATATCTGGGCAGCTACACCCGCATTGACGGCACTCCGATCTCGGGCGCCTCGCTGTCGGATCTGGTGATCGCCGCTGACCCGGCGCTGGATACTGAGATGAAAACCAAGCTGTCGACCACAATGCAGGCTCTGGGCCGGATCAAATCGACCGCCGAGGCCGGTTTCGCCTATGACCAAATGCTGGAGCGCGGCAACGCCGGTGGCGAAGCGCTGATCATGGGTGGCGTCAACGGTCTGGTCGACCAGACCAAAACCATCGAGCGTATCGTATCGATCCTCGACCTCGATGGGATCGAGTTTGAAGGATCGGACAGCTTGGACAACCCTGACGCGGTTTTCCACTAAATACATAAAAGGGCCGGATGCGTCGGCAAAACGACGCCTCCGGCAACCCGGCCACCATAAGTTGACTGGACTTGAAGGCATTACCTTACTAAATAAGTAAGAAAACCAACGAGCCTCGATTCGCCATGATCGTCTGCCACTGCACAAACATCTCCGACCACGACATCCGGGCCGCTATCGACTGGATGCGGACCTCTGACCCTCAAGCGATCATAACCCCAGGCAAGATCTACCACGCGCTCGGGAAATCTGCCGACTGTGGCGGATGCATGCCGCTTTTCCTAGACACGATGCGAACCGACGATAATCTGGAAGTCCCCATGCAGCTGCGTGCGTTACGCACCGGCCTATCACAGGAGAAGGCAGATGAAGGGCGATCCCAAGGTCATAGAGTATCTCAACAAATCCCTGCGGCATGAGCTGACAGCCGTCAGCCAGTATTGGCTGCACTACCGGCTTCAGGAGGACTGGGGCCTGGTCCATATGGCCAAGAAAAGCCGCGAAGAGAGCATCGAAGAGATGGGTCATGCGGACAAGCTGATCGAACGGATCATCTTTCTAGAAGGCCACCCGAACCTGCAAAAGCTCGACCCTCTGAGGATCGGGCAGAACCCCAAGGAAACGCTGGAATGCGATCTGGCCGCCGAACACGACGCCCGCACACTGTATGTCGAAGCGCGGGAATATTGCCGCGAAGCGGGCGACTATGTCTCTATGTCGCTGTTTGAGGAACTGATCAGCGATGAAGAAGGCCATATCGACTTCCTCGAGACGCAGCTCGATCTGTATGAAAGGATTGGCGAAGCCAATTATGCGCAACTCAACGCCGCGAAAATGGACGCCGAAGAATAGTATTCTCGCCCTCTTGGTGGTCGCAACTGCGGCCACCCCTTCCCTGTCAGCCGAGCTGCGGGACCTTCACCTCAACATCACCCCACGCACCGAAAACGAGCGCGCGCGCATTGCCGGTGTCACCGCACTGCCGCAGGATTTCAGCGCGCCGCAAAGGTTCGAAGAGTTGCCTGCCGGGGCCGCCACCGTGCGTGTGCGCAACAACGCGGATGCGTTCTCGCAACCGTCCAAGAACCTGAGCTTTGAACAAGAGCTGGACTTCAAGGTCGGCAATGGATTGTTCAAGAAGACTTGGGTCTCGTCGCCGTCCTCGACCCTCGCGTCTGATGGTCTTGGACCGCTCTACAATGCTCGGTCATGCCAGCGCTGTCACATCAAGGATGGGCGCGGGCATACACCGAACGGGCCAGATGACAACGCCGTCTCGATGTTACTGCGCGTGTCCATTCCCGGCAGCCCTCAGGACGCGCCGGAGGGGATCGAAGGTTATCTCGCCATCCTGCCCGAGCCGAATTACGGCGGCCAGATGCAGGATTTCGCTCTGGCTGGGCACCCTGCAGAATACCGGTTGGAGGTCACTTACGAAGAGATCCCAGTTGCGCTGTCAGATGGCGAAACCGCCTCGCTCCGCCGTCCCACTTACACGGCTACCAATCTGGGATACGGCCCTTTGCACCCCGACGCCATGCTCAGCCCGCGCGTTGCGCCGCAGATGATCGGCCTTGGTCTGCTTGAGGCAATCCCAGTCGAGGACTTGCTTGCCAAAGCCGACCCAGACGATACGGATGGCGATGGCATCTCAGGCCGGGCGAACATTGTCTGGTCGAACGAGTTTAATGCCCCGATGATGGGCCGCTTCGGCCACAAGGCCGGAATGCCCACGGTCATGGAGCAATCGGCAGCGGCTTTTGCAGGTGATATCGGTATCTCGACCCCGCTGTTTCCCGCCCCTCACGGAGATTGCACCGATGCGCAGGACAATTGCGTAAAAGCCCCGCATGGCGACGGCGATGTGCGCGTGTTCGAGGTTGATCAGGTCGGCATGAACCTCGTGGCCTTCTACAGCCGCAATCTGGGCGTCCCGGGTCGCCGGGATGTGGATGACCCGCAAGTGCTGCGCGGGAAAGAGGTGTTCCACACCACGGGCTGCGCCGCCTGTCACACCCCGGCCCATGTCACCCATCGCATGGAAGACCGGCCCGAGCATAGTTTTCAGCTGATCTGGCCCTATACTGACTTGCTGCTGCATGACATGGGCGAAAGCTTGGCCGACAATCGCCCCGAAGCCCGCGCCACAGGTCGCGAATGGCGCACACCGCCCCTGTGGGGGATTGGTCTGACCCAGCGCGTGTCCGGCCATACTGAGTTCCTGCATGACGGGCGCGCCCGCACCCTGCTAGAGGCTGTGCTCTGGCACGGGGGCGAGGCGCAATCCGCCCGTGACACTGTCGTGACCATGCCCAAAGCCGACCGCGACGCCCTTATCCGTTTTCTGGAAAGTCTTTGACCCATGCGTTTATTTGCTTTTGTCATTGCCCTAGCAGCCCCTCTGGCGGCGTCAGCCCAAGACCGAGCAGCGATCCTGACGGACGTACCTGCCGCGCATATTCTGCCGCGCTTTGCTGAATTGGCCGATGCGACCGAGGCTCTGTCCGACGCGTCCCAATCCGATTGCACACCGCAGTCAGAGACTCTGCGCGCGGCCTATGGCACCGCCTTTGACGCTTGGATATCGGCCAGCCATCTACGCTTTGGCCCTACCGAGGCCGACGACCGCGCCTTTGCCATGGCCTTTTGGCCAGACACGAAGGGGTTCACGCCCAAGGCTCTGTCGCGGCATATCGCAACCGAAGACCCTGCTGTGAACGACACGGCCGCCTATGCCGAAACCTCGGTCGCGGGGCGCGGGTTCTTCGCGCTTGAGCAGATGCTGTACGATCCCAAATTCGCTGATCAGGGCAGTGCCGAATACCGGTGCGCTCTGATCCGGGCCATCACGGCTGATATCGACGCAAATGCCGACGCGATGGCCGAAGACTGGCAAAGCTATGAGGTGAACCTGAAACAGCCGGGGGGCGACAGCCCGTACCGCACTCAGAATGAGGCAATGCAGGAGCTGTTCAAAGCGCTCTCGACCGGGTTGCAATTCACCGCCGAGACCCGATTGGGCCGCCCTCTTGGCACATTCGACCGCCCCCGCCCCAACAGGGCCGAAGCGCGCCGCTCCGAACGCGCCTTGCGTCATGTCGAGCTGTCTCTGATTGCGCTGCAGGACCTTGCAGCGCGGCTGTCTGCTGACCATCCCGAGATTGCGCAAGATCTGGACGTGGCCTTCAACCGCGCCCTCAAAAATGCCCAGTCCATCGACGACCCCGCCCTCTCCGGTGTGGCCGATCCCGCAGGCCGGTTCCGTGTCGAAGCGTTGCAACAAGCCGTGAACGACATTCGCAACATCGCCACGACCGAGCTTGGCCCGACCCTCGGTATCAGTGCCGGGTTCAAC
Organism: Ruegeria profundi; assembly: GCF_049800715.1. GTDB lineage: Bacteria > Pseudomonadota > Alphaproteobacteria > Rhodobacterales > Rhodobacteraceae > Ruegeria > Ruegeria profundi_A. The sequence goes on along the minus strand of NZ_JBNAFO010000018.1, from coordinate 62,763 downwards.
TCTCTGGACGGGGACTAAATGACCAACCGCCGCCATTTCCTGGCCGGTCTTGCGGCTGCAAGCCTTGCGCCCGCAACGTGGTGGGCCTCGGTCGGGGCGCCCGCTTTTCTGGCCGCCGGGCTGTTTCCGGATGGTTCGTTCCGTCTGGCCGGTCTGGATGAGGGCGGAGACATCCTGTTCTCGCTGCCCCTGCCTGCAAGAGGCCACGCCGCCGCCGCGCATCCCCGCAAGGCGCAGGCCGTGGCCTTCGCCCGCCGTCCCGGTACGTTTGCTCTGGTCATCGACTGCGCCACCGGGCGAGAGCTTGCACGGCTGCAAGCCCCCGAGGGGCGACATTTCTATGGTCACGGCACGTTCACGGCGGACGGCACCCGGTTCTTTGCCACCGAAAACGACTATGAGGCTGGCGAAGGCCGTATCAGCGTATGGGATGCCACGAGTTTTGAACGTCTAGCAGAGGTGTCGTCTGGCGGTGTTGGTCCACATGACATGCGCCTGATGCCGGATGGCCAAAGCCTTGTGATCGCCAATGGCGGGATCGAAACCCACCCCGAGACCGGGCGGACCAAGCTGAACCTGCCCGTCATGCAACCGAACCTGACCTATCTGGACCTGTCCGGAGACCTGCTTGAACGGGTAGAGTTGCCTAACGATCTGCACAAGAACTCCATCCGCCATCTCAGCGTGCGTAGCGACGGGCTGGTGGGGTTCGCGATGCAGTGGCAGGGAAGCCAGACCAAGCACCCGCCATTGTTGGGCCTACACCGTCGGGGCGCGCCTCCGCAGCTTCTGTCGGCACCTGAAGACCTGCAAATCACCCTGCAGGGCTATGCTGGCAGCATCGCCTTCTCGGCCAGCGGGGCCGAGGTCGCCATAACCTGCCCACGCGGAAACGCGCTGCATCTGTTCGATGTAGCAGGTCGCAGCTTCAGAAGAGCTTTCGAACTGGAGGATGTCTGCGGTCTGGGCGCAGGTCCGGACGGGCTGGTCTTTACCACCGGCACGGGCACGTTTGGCGCTGTAGACGGGCTCCGCGCGCGGGTTCTGGCCCGCCCCGATTGCCAATGGGACAACCACCTGATCCCGATCCGCGCGTACGCGTGACGTTCGGCAATCCCTGTCACATAGTTTACACTTGGACGAATCAAAATGCTGCCGTATTGGCGGGCGCGAAACCGGCACCTCTGAGTTAAGGACTGACTTGATTGAAACACACGCCCGACGCACCGCATACCATCTACGGGGTTGAGAAATGGGGCAAAGGCCTCATCGAGGTGACGGAGCAGGGCGAGATCGGTCTGCGCAATCCGATGTCTCCGGACACAGCGGCGATCAGCCTGCCCGGTATCCTCAGCGATCTGGATGACCGTGGGATCAAGGCGCCGATGCTCCTGCGCGTCAGTTCGTATCTGGAACACGAGATCGCGCATCTGAACGAGAGCTTTGCCGACGCCATCGCGCGGGTGGGCTACAAAGGCCCCTATCGCGGCGTGTTTCCTATCAAGGTGAACCAGCAGGCGCAGGTGGTCGACCGCATCGTCGAGTTCGGTAAGAAATACAACTATGGCCTCGAGGCCGGATCAAAGCCCGAACTGGTCGTGGCTCTTGCGCATCGTCTGGCCCCTGAGGCGCTGATCGTCTGCAATGGCGTCAAGGATGCCGAGTTCATCCAATTGGCGATCCTGTCCCGCAAGATCGGGTTCAATACCGTCATCGTTCTGGAAAGCCCGAAAGAGGCGGACACGGTGATCGAGGTCTACAAGGAACTTTGCATCGAACCTCTTATCGGCGTGCGGGTCAAACTGACAAACCAGATCAGCGGCAAGTGGGAAGAAAGCTCGGGCGATCGCTCGGCCTTTGGCATGAACACCGATCAGTTGGTCGCCACTGTGGACAAACTGCGCGAAGCGGGTCTGTTGCATTGCCTCAAGCTGCAGCACTCGCATCTTGGCAGCCAGGTGCAGGACGTGAACGACGTCCGCCGCGCCGTGGGCGAGGCCTGTCGCTACTACACCGAACTCACGCGCGAAGGCGTGCCGCTGACCCATCTGGACCTCGGCGGCGGCATGGGCGTGGACTATACGGGCGAGAAAAAGGCGGCCGAGAACTCGATCAACTACACGATCGAGGAATACTGCGCCAACGTAGTCGAAACCGTGGCCTATGCCATGGACGAGGCCGAAATTGCGCACCCTACGCTTGTCACCGAAAGCGGCCGCGCCGTGGTGGCGACCTCATCTATGCTGGTCTTCAACGTGCTGGAGACTACGCTTTACGATGCGCCCACCGCGCCGGATGTGGAACCTGACGACAACCATCTGGTCTCGGACCTTGCTGCGGTACACGGGTACCTCAGCAAAGACCGCCTGCAGGAATGCTGGAACGACGCCACATTCTACCGCAACGAGCTGCGCGCCCTGTTCCGCCGTGGATACGTAGATCTGCGCCAGATGGCCCGGGCCGAACGCATCTATCTGTCACTGATGGCCCGCCTCAAGGCGCTTGCCGCCAGTGATGATCTGGAAACGGATGTCGATGACCAGCTTGAGAAAGTGGCCGATATCTATCACTGCAACTTCTCGCTGTTCCAATCCCTGCCCGATGTCTGGGCCATCGACCAACTGCACCCGATCGTCCCGCTGCAAGGTCTGAACTCAACACCCGACCGCCGTGCCGTGCTGTCCGATATCACTTGCGACAGCGACGGCAAGATCGACCAGTTCATTCTGGCCGACGGGGTCTCGCCTAGCCTGCCGGTGCATTCGCTCCCGGATGAGGGCGAATACTTCATGGGCGTCTTCTTCGTCGGTGCCTACCAGGAAACGCTAGGCGATCTGCATAACCTGTTTGGCGATACCAATGTCGTCACCATCGACCTACGCGCCGATGGCGGGTTCGACCTGCTGCACGAGCAAGAGGGCGACACGATCAGTCAGGTGCTGTCCTACGTTGAATTCGACCCCCAAGACTGTGTCGCCGCCTTCCGCAAAATGGTGGACGAGGCGATCTCGACCGGTACTCTGCAAGCCAAGGACCGCAAAACCCTGATGGGCGCCTATCGCGACTCGATCAACGGCTACACCTATTACGAATAAGAAGGAGACAGACCATGGGCAAAACACTGGTTGTCGGCGCGGGCGGCGTATCCCACGCAGCTGTGCATAAGATGGCGATGAACTCGGATATCTTCACCGAGATCACTCTGGCCAGCCGCACGAAATCGAAATGCGACGCTATCGCGGCAGCCGTTAAAGATCGCGTCGGTGTAGACATCAAGACCGCTGAACTGGACGCCTACAAGGTCGAAGACACGGTCAAGCTGATCAAGGAGACCGGGGCCGAGATTCTCGTCAACCTTGCCCTGCCCTATCAGGATCTGGTGCTGATGGATGCCTGCCTTGAGGCCGGGATCCACTACCTCGACACCGCGAATTACGAGCCCGAGGATGAGGCCAAGTTCGAATACCATTGGCAGTGGGCTTATCAGGAACGCTTCAAAGCGGCCGGCCTGACCGCCATCCTCGGCTCGGGTTTCGATCCGGGTGTGACGTCCGTCTTCGCGAAATGGCTCAAAAAGCACAAGCTCGACACCATTCGCCAGATCGACGTGCTGGACGCCAATGGTGGTAGCAACGATCAGGAATTCGCCACCAACTTCAACCCCGAGATCAACCTGCGCGAAGTGCTGGCCGAGGTCCGCCACTGGGAAGGTGGGGAGTGGAAACACTCCCCTGCCATGACCCACAAGGTCGAGTTCGACTTCCCCGCCATTGGCCCCAAGAACATGTACCTGATGTATCACGAGGAACTGGAGTCGCTCAGCACCCACTTCCCCGAGATCGAGCGCGCCCGCTTCTGGATGACCTTCGGTGACGCGTACATCATGCACGCCAAGGTGCTGGAAAACGTGGGCATGACCCGCATCGATCCGGTGATGCATGACGGTAAGGAAATCATCCCGATCCAGTTCCTGAAAACCCTGCTGCCTGACCCCGGCGATCTGGGCGCGGAAACCAAGGGCAAAGCCTGCATCGGCGACATCGCCACGGGTCAGGCCAAGGACGGCTCGGGCGAAAAGACCTACTACATCTACAACATCTGCGACCACGAGGAATGCTACGCCGAGGTCGGTTCTCAGGCCGTCAGCTACACCACCGGCGTCCCAGCAATGATCGGTGCGGCTCAGGTTCTGAAAGGCAACTGGCGCGAGCCGGGCGTGTGGAACATGGAACAGCTCGACCCGGACGACTTCATGGACATGCTGAACACCCAAGGCCTCCCATGGCAGGTGCACGAACTCGACGGCCCCATCGAGTTCTAGATCCAGAACTTCATCTGGCCAAAAACATCCCGGGGGGTCCGGGGGGCTGGCCCCCCGGCCTCACCACAATCGGAGACGCCGGACATGTCCGACATGATGACGACCCAAGCCGGTGACGCCGGCGCCTTCCGCAAATTCGACTTCAGCCGCGTCCCCAGCCCCTGCTTCGTGGTCGACGAAAAAGCTGTCGAGCGGAACCTGACAATTTTGTCAGATATCGGCACCCGGTCCGGCGCAAATGTCCTGAGCGCGCTCAAGGCGTTTTCCATGTTCTCACTGGCCCCGCTGGTGCGCCAACACCTCGGAGGCACCTGCGCCTCTGGCATCTATGAAGCACGTCTGGGCCGCGAGGAATATGGCGGCGAGGTCGCAACCTTCTGCGCCGGGTACAAGGATACGGATATCGATGAAATCCTGTCGCTGTCCGACCACATCATCTTCAACTCGCCCGCTCAAAAAGACCGGTTCCTCGCCAAAGCCCAAGCGGCCAATGTGCAGATCGGCCTGCGCATCAACCCCGAACACTCCGAAGGCGAGATTCCGAAATACGACCCGTGCGCACCCTGCTCGCGCCTCGGCACTCCTGTCAGCCAACTAGCTGCCGAGACCCTGACCGGCGTGGACGGATTGCACATGCACACGCTCTGCGAACAGGGATTCGAACCCCTGAAACGCACATGGGCTGCCGTTGAGCCGAAACTCAAACCTTTCCTCGGTCAGCTCAAATGGCTGAACTTCGGTGGCGGTCACCACATCACCCGCGATGACTACGACCGTGACGGGTTGGTGGAATTCATCAAATCCATCCGCGCGAAATACAATGTCGACGTCTACCTCGAACCCGGCGAGGCCGTCGCGTTGGACGCGGGCATTCTGGTCGGAGAAATCCTCGACCTGCCAACCAATGGCATGACCCTTGCGATCACCGATATCTCGGCCACCTGCCATATGCCCGACGTGATCGAGGCCCCCTATCGCCCCGCCCTGATGGACGAGACCGAGGCGGGTCACACTTACCGTCTGGGCGGGCCATCATGCCTGGCAGGCGATGTGATCGGCGACTACACATGGGACAAGCCGCTGGAGATCGGGCAACGCTTTGCCTTCCTCGATCAGGCGCATTACTCAATGGTCAAGACAAATACCTTCAACGGTGTTCCCCTGCCGACCATCGCCCTATGGAACAGCGAAACGGACGAGCTGAAGATCATCAAACAGTTCGGTTATGACGACTTTAAGGACCGCCTCTCATGAGCATTTTCCTCGACAGTGAACTGACCGCCGCTGAGCGTTCGGAAGACGCGCGCTTTCGCGTGATCCCGGTGCCGCTGGAACGCACGGTTTCTTATGGGTCCGGGACCGCCAAAGGCCCCGAGGCGATCTTAGAGGCCAGCAATGAGCTGGAGCGCATCACCGGCCATGCAGAACCCTGCATCGAGGGTATCTTTACCGAAACCCCACTGGATTGCGACGGTCCGCTGCCCGAGGCCATGGAGCGCCTCGCCCAACGCACCGAAGCCGCCATTCGCGCGGGCAAGGTGCCCGTGACCCTAGGCGGAGAACATTCGCTCAGCTACGGCGCAGTGATGGGCGTGGCGCGGGCGCTGAACCAGCCCGTTGGGATCGTGCAGATCGACGCTCATGCCGATTTGCGCAACGCGTATCAGGGCGAGAAACATTCCCACGCCTCGGTCATGCATCTACTGGCCGAAGAAGGCATCCGTCTGGCCCAGTTCGGCGTGCGTGCATTTTCAACCGAAGAGGCCAAAAGCCGTCTAAAAAACCATATCTTCCACGTCGACGCCGAGGAACTGGTCACCGGCAACATCCACGCCGTCGACCTGCCCGAAGACTTCCCGGAGCTAGTCTATGTCAGCTTTGACGTGGACGGTCTGGACCCCTCGCTGATGCCCGCCACCGGAACTCCCGTACCGGGCGGGCTTGGCTACTACCAAGCCCTACAACTGGTCGAACACGCCCTCAAAGGCCGTAAATGCGTGGGCTTCGACGTGGTCGAGCTGGCCCCCGACGGCAATGCCGCCTGGGACTTCACTGCAGCTCAGATCGTCTATCGCCTGATGGCCGCCTGTTAACCCTCGGACGTTTCGTTCAGCTCCATATGCCCTTCGCCCTTGTTCAACACGCGGCGCAGCATGGGCTCGAAGAACTCCAGTGGTTTGGTCGGGTAGTCCGGGTCGAACGCCTTCTGATCGTATTCATGGCAGAAATAGCGGCAGTCCTCCCAATAGGGGCTGTCGCGATACTTGTCGCGCGCGTTGCGGTCTCCGCCAAGATGGTGGTTGTAGTAATAGCCCTGAAAAACACAGTGATGCTTGAGAATCCAATGGGTTTTCTCGCTGACATAGGGCTTCATCATCGCCGCTGACAGCTCGCCATGGTTGTAGGGCGACAGGATATCGCCTGTGTCATGGATCAGCGCGGCGACCACAAGTTCCTCATCCGCGCCATCCTCGTAGGCCCGCGTCGCGGCCTGCAGTGAGTGTTGGTACCGGTTCACCGGATATGGCGTCCATTCCTCATCCAACGAACGAATCGCGTCCAGGATCCGGTCTGGCAAAGCGGCATTATAGGCCTCTTCATATTCCATAACGGCGTCCCAGTCGGCCTTTGTGGCCTCTTCAAAACTGGTCCAGGTCGGCTTGTGGCTTTTGTCCAGCATAGCATGTCCTTTGTCCTAATCGGGAACAGGGTATCTCGACTTGCGTGCTGAAAAAAATGAATTGATTTTATCATAACGATCAAAAAATACTGCCACCATGCAGATCAAAGCTTTTGAAACTTTTCTATGCGTTGCAGAGACGGGAGGGTTTCACGCAGCAGCGCGCAAGCTGAATGTGACCCAAACGGCTGTCAGCGCGCGCATACGGCAGATCGAGGACGCCACCGGAAAGCCCCTTTTCACTCGCGGTGCCGGAGGCACGGCACTCACAGACTTCGGCCGCCAATTTCGCCCTTACGCCGAGCAGATGCTCTCACTTTGGTCCTATGCGTCGACTGATTTGCCCACACAAAACCAGAATCGTCCGGCACTGAGGCTGGGGGCGCAGCTCAGCGTTTGGGACCCCTTGCTGGTCGATCTCGCCATACGTTTCGAACAGCATCTTGGCCAATTGCTGCTGACGCTGAACTATGATCATGATCTGGATATGATGGACGCGGTCGCAACACATGTGCTGGACGCCGCGCTGACCCACGAAAAGCCCTCAGACCGTCGGGTCATGTTTGAAACCCTTCCACCAGAGCGATTGGTTCTGGTCGAAACCGCAGAGGCTTTGGTCGACAACTCGGTCTTCGTCAATCTCGAACTTGGCGCCGCTTATCAGGACCATGTGCGGACTACGGCCCGCAAGGCAGAGGGGCAGACGGTCTTTCTGGGGAATTGTATGATGGCCCTGCGCTATGTCCTCAAACGAGGGGGACGTGGGTTTTTTCCCGCCTATTTGGCCGCAGAGCATATTCGCTCTGGCGCGCTGGTGCGAGTTGCTCAGAGCCCGGACCTGATGTTGCCGCTCTATCTCGTAACCCGCCCGGACAGCGCTGCGTTCGAGGATATTCTAGACTGCCTGCATGGTCTGCGAGACCCTGCCTAGACAGCGACCTCGGCCCTGGAACGGCGCCAGATTGGGCGCCCTGCAACCGCCAAGAACAGGCACGAGATCAGGATACCAATGACCGCCGGTGCATAGAGAAAAATCCAAAGACCCGGCTCATCTATCACGAACGGAGAGACAAATCCCCGAACGCCTTCCAGCAGAACCAGAATGGTAAACGCCCCCAGAATCTGCGGCCACAACCCGAACCGCGAGAAACTGCCCAGCATCAGGGTGGCATATCCGACCAACCCAACTGCCACGCAAATCGCGATCCACGAGAATCGCTGGTGCAACTCATCAGTCAGTTCACCCGGGCTGAACCCTTCGGCGCTGGCGATCGCCTCGCGGTCCCGGATCAATTCCATTGTGGGGATCGCTTCAAGGCTGCGGGTATTCATACCGCCGGTACTGGTCAGCGCCGAGATATCGTAAGAGGCGTCCTGAAACAGGGTCGATGACAGGGTGCGCCCGTCCTTGTCCAGACGCAGCGCCACCCCATCCAGCATGACAAGGTTGATGCCCGCCGCATTGTTCACCAGATACGCTGTTGAACTTGAATAGCTGACAGAATTCGCCGGGTCCCGCCGGTCTGAGACAAAGACCTCATGCAGGGTTCCGTCCAAATCAATCCGACCGATATAGACCGTGACACCGTCGGCGGGGTGCAGAAACTCACCTTCGTTCAGCAATTGGGCGGTCACGTCACCTGCAACTTCGGCCTGTCGGATTTCGAGCTGCTCGACCGAGGCAGGACGCAGGAAAACGCTGATCGCCGCCATCATCATCCCTGTGACAAGACCGAACAGCACCACAGCCCGGGCCAGACGCCATGGGCTGGAGCCAGTCGCCAGCATAACCGTCATCTCACTTTCCCGGCTGAGGCGGTTCGTGGCGTAAACGGCCGCAGCGAATACAGCCATCGGCATCACTGTCCGGATCAGGGTCGGAAGCGTCAGAGCGGTGAATTCGAGGAAAACAACCGCCGACTGGCCGCCGCTGATCACCCGGTCAAACAGGCTGACAGAGCGCGTGATCCAGAAAACGCCGACCAGAACCAGAGTGAAAAAGCCGAACAGCACCAGCAACTGCCGCAGGAAGTAACCATCGAAACGCGACATGTACCCTCATTCCCGGTGTCTGCGATTTGCGGGGACTTTAGGCTATCCCGCAGGCAGAGGAAAGACGGTCGCCGCCCGGCTTTGAGATCGGTTGGCGTTTCAGATAACCAACAGATCGACCTGATGTTCGATCTCCGCAAACTCGTCCCGCGATACAGAGTGAAAGCCCCCAGCATGACGATAAACGCCCCGATAGTTGTCAAATAGCAGGTCACAAAGCTCTTGCTGGGTGCTGTGCTGTCCGTCCAGGGTGTACTCCAGAAATATGGGTGGCCTGAAATCTGCGATGAGTTGCATCATCCCCTTCAGAGCAGATAACTCATGGCCCTCAACATCCATCCAGACCAGCCCAATTTGATCAGCCTTGAGGGTGTCCGACTGCACCAGATCGTCAATCCGAACGATCTCGACTGACAAACTCTCTCGGGTTTTGCCGCTTGTGCGTTTGGCCCCCAGACGTGAGCCACCTCGGTTGAACAGATCTCGCGCAAATTCCGCCGTTCCATTCGTGTCCGAGGCCGCGACGCCCAAAATCTCCACTTTGTCTGTCAGCCCATTCAACGCAAGATTGTGACGCAGCAGGTTCATATTGTCCGGGTCCGGCTCGATCGCCACGACGGTGTCACACTGGAGATCGAGGAAGAAATAGACGGTTTGGGTGCCAATATTGGCCCCAACCTCCAGAACGGACATGCCGGGCTTATAGGCATTGTTCTGTTTAAGAAACACCCGCAGATCCCTGACCGAGCCGCGGGCGAACTCACCAGTTTCGCAAAGCGAACGTCCGATGGCATCCGTTGGAAAGAAAGTAAAGGCATGATCGCCCAAGTCTCGAAACAACAGAGTACCCTGATCAAGCAACTCATTCATGACGGCGCGCCGGGTTTTACCGTTGCCCAGAACGCATGAGGCAATCTTTTCGGCAATCAGGCTTCGCAATCCCATTCGACGCCTTTGAACACAAATCAAATGTCGCTTTTGGCGCATCTCCTCGAATTCGCCGTTCAGCAACACAGGCATCGATTTTATGCGAAACATGGTGCATTTGCGCCCTATCGGGCTAGACAGGTTTTCGGCAGGCTTAAATTCGCCAAGTGTCAGAGCCCTCATCGCCTGCTTGCGGCTGTTCCATTTCCAGCAATGTCGTTTGAAACAGGCTCCGGAACTCGGCCTCTTTCACCGTGGATTCGCTTGTTTCTTCATCTGCAGCACAGGTCTCTTCGGACCGAGGCTGCGTCAGTTGTGCCGCTGGCCAGCGGGAGTCACTAAAGATCGACCAAAAACTCTGTATCAAATTCCTTTCCTCCCAATGAACTGCGCAAACCTTGTCACTGCGGGGCCGATCCGAACCTCAGTGGTTGGCCAAAGCTCAAGGATCACAGTCCGTGAGTGGCACCCCGCAGCGACGAGGTGCATTTAGGGATTTCATTTTGAGACGTAAGGGGGAAGAAAACCCCTGTTTTCGTCACTTTTGTGCATGCAAAGTAAAAAATTGAGCCGCATCTTACGTTTACGTCAACTACGCCGAAGCGGAAGAAATTTCGGGACGCTACGTCAAATCTCTACCCACTGCGCAATATGGCCGCCGCTCAAACTGCCCCTGAGGAACCTCGAAGGGAAATTCGCACGGCGAAAATAGGATTCGACGCAGCCGCAAAAGCGAATATTCAAGTTTTGGGAAGTTTTGAATGGCAGGGGCAGCAGGGTTCGAACCCGCGACCTACGGTTTTGGAGACCGTCGCTCTACCAACTGAGCTATACCCCTAGGCTGAGCCTCAGATATGCCAGCCGCGCGGCGGACTCAAGAGGCTTTTTCAGTTTCTCGACCACTTCTCGACAAGACAAACAAGTTGCACGCGGCGTTGAGTTCTATAAGACACATTTTGGCCAATATGAGGGACCCATCCGTGAGTATCCGCAAAAAGATCGCCGACAGCGAAGCCGTGTTAAACTGGGCGGCGCGTCGTATTGCGAGCTATATTCGGATGGTCAACCGTAACACCAAATGGCAGCGCATCGGCTATGAGGAACTAGACCAGCTGGCCGAACAGGGCGAACCGGTCATCGTTGTTCTGTGGCATCAGCGGCTGGCGCAATCCCCTTATTTCTTCCCGCTGGATAAGGCGCAAATCTGCTCGATCACGTCCTCGGCGCGGGCGGGCAGCATGGTGGGTCGCGTGCAAAAGCTGTTCGGCATGGACACGATCGCTATGGCCAGCAAACACAAAAGCAACGTCGCCGTGTCGCGTGAAGTTCTGGGCAAAATGAAGCAGGGGATATCCATTGGTATTGCCGCCGACGGACCCCGCGGGCCGGAGCGGGTTCTGTCGACCGTGCCTTTGGTCTGGGCGCGCACATCCAGCAAACGGGTGTTCGGAATCACCTTCTCGGCCCGTCACGGCAGCGAGGCCGGTACATGGGACCGCTTGTTTATGCCCCGCCCCTGGCGCAATGAAGGCGTGTTTCTGTGCCGCGAATGGACCGAGACCGTGCCTCGCAAAGCCAGTGAAGAGCAGATCGAAACCCTGCGCCAAAGCCTTGAGCAGCACATGAACGACATCACGGCCGAGGCCGACCGGATGGTCGGGCGCGAACCGTGGTCACCTAAGCCCTAGCCACCGCGCAGCCTCTGCATCAGATAGACTTCGCTGCCTTCCGGGATTGGTTCCGTCAGGCCCGTTGCAATCACGCGCCCGTTAATCGCGATTGAGACGCCCGCATCAATAGGGGCCTGCAATTGTGGATGCGCGCGCACAAGGGCGCGCAGCAACTCTCCGGTTGTTTTGGCCTCGACCTCGACGACGGCCAAGCCCCCGGTCAAAGACCGGAGGCCGGACCAGAGGTGAACCTCAACCATTGCCTTTGAGCGCGGCCAGAATGCGCGGAGGCGACATCGGCAGTTGCTTCATCCGCACACCCGCCGCGTTGGAAACCGCGTTGGCGATGGCGGCAAGAGGCGGCACGATGCCGGTTTCCCCCACACCGCGCACCCCAAACGGGTGACCGGGATTGGGCACTTCGACAATCACCGTGTCGATCATCGGCAGGTCGCTGGCAACGGGGATCCGGTAGTCGAGGAAGATCGAGTTCTGCAACCGCCCGTCCTCGCCGTAGATATATTCCTCGTTCAGCGCCCAGCCGATGCCTTGTGCTGCGCCGCCCTGGAATTGGCCCTCGACATAGGTCGGGTGGATCGCCTTGCCAGCGTCCTGAATGACCGTGTAGCGTGTCACGCTGGTTTTGCCGGTTTCCGGGTCGACCTCGGCATCGACGATGTGGGTGCCAAAGGACACGCCTGCGCCTTCCGGAGTTGCCTCGAAATGGCCCGAGATCGGACCGCCAGTGCGCCCCATATCTGCCGTGATGTCGGACAGGGCCAGCGGGTCGAAATCGCCTGCATTGGGGCCTGAGGGCACGGCGCAGCCGTCCTCCCACTTCACCGCCTCAACCGGGATACCCCACTTGGCTGCTGCGCGTTCACATAGTTTCTCAACCGCGTGTTTGGCCGCTTTGATGGTCGCCAGACCTGACGCGTAGGTTACGCGCGAGCCATGTGAGACGTCGTTATAGCCCAGCGTTGCGGTGTCGGCGATGGTGACGCGGATGTTCTCGTAAGGAATGCCCAGAACCTCGGCCGCCATCAGCGCCATCGACGCGCGAGAGCCGCCGATATCCGGCGTTCCCACCATCAGCTGGGCCGATCCATCTTCGGACAGGGCCAGGGATACTGAGGTCTCACCGCCGTGGTTGAACCAGAAGCCACAGGAAATCCCGCGCCCCTGTCCCGGCTTCAGCGGTGCCGAATAGTGCGGATGGGCCTTGGCGGCCTCCAGCGTTTCGACCAGACCAATACGTTCGTAGGTCGGGCCATAGCTGGCCTTGGTCCCTTCATGAGCGGCGTTTTTCAGGCGGACATCAACGGGGTCGAGACCCAACTTGTTGCACAGCTCATTAATCACCGACTCAACCGCAAAGGCACCCATGGGGGCGCCTGGCGCGCGGTAAGCGGCCTGTTTCGGACGGTTCGACATCACGTCATAGCCGATCTGCTTGACGTTGGTCAGGTTGTACGGCGCGAAGGCGCACATGGCAGTCATATCGCCCGGCGCACCGGGGAAGGCCCCACCCTGCAGGCGGAACACACCTTGTGCGGCCGAGATGGTCCCGTCCTTCTTCATACCGATCTTGACGTCCATCGACGCCGAGGCGGTCGGGCCTGTTGCCCGGAACACCTCGGACCGGGTCATAACGATCTTGACCGGACGGTTGGCTTTGCGGCTCAGCGCCAGTGCAACGGGTTCGATGAAGACAGTGGTCTTGCCTCCGAAACCGCCACCAATCTCGGACGCGGTGACGCGCAGTTGCGAGGTCTCGATCCCTAGCAGCGCGGCGCAGGTCTTTTGCGCGATCCAGTGGCCTTGCGTGGTGCACCACAGCTCACCCTTGCCGTCATTGCCCAGCATGCCAAGACAGGCGTGCGGTTCGATATAGCCCTGATGGGTCGCCTCAGTAACAAAGCTGTCTTCGATCACCAGATCCGCTTCGGCAAACCCGGCCTCGACATCTCCGTGGCCGCTTTCGTGGTAACGTACGACGTTCGGGTGCAGCCCTTCGGGCACCGAATAGTCCGCTGCGCCTTCCCGAATGACCGGCGCATCCGAAGCCATCGCTTTGTCCACGTCGGTCACGTGGGGCAGAACTTCGTATTCGACCTCGATCAGTTTGAGCGCATCCCGCGCTGCTAGGGCCGACGTGGCTGCAACCGCAGCGACAGCGTGACCATCATAGAGTGCCTTTTCGCCCGCCATGACGTTTTCCAGCACGTTCCAGAACTCGCCCTCGAGACCCGGTTTGAACGGGACATCGGCAAAGTCCGCGCGGGTGACGACGGCTTTGACGTCCTTATGCGCCTCGGCCTTTGAGGTGTCGATCTTCACGATCCGTGCGTGGGCATGGGGCGAGCGCAGAACCGCACCGTGCAACATGCCGGGCGCATAGGCATCAGCCCCGAATTTGGCGCGGCCAGTGACCTTGTCCAAGCCATCCGGGCGATCCGGACGCGTGCCAACGAAAGTGAATACAGATTTACGATCGTCGAGTGCCATTACGAAGCCTCCCGCAGCTCTTCCGCCGTTTCCATCACGGCGCGAATGATCTTGTCATAGCCGGTGCAGCGGCAGAGATTGCCTGCCAGCCAGTACCGGGTTTCCTCTTCGGTCGGGTTGGGGTTCTTTTCCAGCAGCGACTTGGCCGCCACCAGAATGCCCGGGGTGCAGATGCCGCACTGAAGCGCCGCGTGTTCGATGAACTTCTTCTGCAGCGGGTGCAGAACGTCGCCATCCGCGATGCCTTCGACGGTTTCGATGGTCTTGCCCTCGGCCTCAACACCCAGCATCAGGCAGGAACAGACCAGACGGCCATCGACAGTGACGGAACATGCGCCGCAATCGCCGGTGCCGCAGCCCTCTTTTGCGCCGGTCAGGTTCAGCTTGTCGCGCAGACAGTCCAGCAGGGTTTCGCGCGGGTCGCAGAGATATTCCACCGCGTCCCCGTTCACGGTGGTGGATACGTGGAGCTTGCTCATGAGTCTTCTCCCTTCGCGCGGGCATAGGCGATTTTCGCGGCGCGCTTGGCGAGCACGCCAGCGACCTCGGTGCGGAATTCGATTGTGCCGCGTTTGTCGTCAATCGGGTTGCAGGCCGCCGAAGCGGCCGCGGCCAACGCATCCAGCGCGGCGTCGTCCAGCGCGCTACCGACGATGGCCTTGGCGCAGTCTTCAACCAGCAAAACGGTCGGAGCGACAGCGCCCAGAGACACGCGTGCCTCGGTGATCACGTCGCCGTCCAGACGCAGGCTGACACCCACGCCGACCACAGCGATGTCCATTTCGGTGCGCGGAATGAAGCGCAGATAAGCGTCGCCCGCATTTTCGCCCCGCGCGGGGATTTTGACGGCTGAAACCACTTCACCCTTCGCCAGCGAGGTCTTGCCGGGTCCGGTGGGGATGTCTTCGACCGCCACCTCGCGCGCGCCATCCGGGCCGGTCACAGTAACCGTCACACCCGCCGCAACCATCGCGGGCACCGAATCCGCCGCCGGCGAGCCGTTGCACAGGTTGCCCGTCAGTGTCGCGCGGCCCTGCACCTGAGTCGATCCGATCAGGTCCATCGCCTCGACCACACCGGGCCAGTCGCGGCCCAGCTCAGAATGCTCGCTCATTTCTGCGCCGGTGACAGCGACGCCAAGCGTCCAGCTGCCATCGTCGTTCTGAGCAATCTGACGCACACCGTTGATTTTCTTGATGTCGATCAGCGTATCGGGCGTCACCAATTCCGAGCGCAGCTGCACCAACACATCGGTGCCGCCTGCCAGAAACCGTGTAATGCCCGTCGCGTTTGCAGCCAGAGCCGACGCCTCGGCAAAGCTGGCGGGGCTGTGATAATCCATGAAAATACCTCGTACCTGTCAATCAGGATTCACTGGGTTCAGGGGGGACGTTAGTGCAGCAGCCCCCCGGCGTCCATGGCCGGAGCGACCAATTTTTCCACAACTTCATGTCGTTTTTCGACCTCGGGTCAGAGGTCGATCTCGATCACGCCATCCGGTTGCGCGGCGCGGCTTTGGCACAAAATGATAGCGCTCTCTCGTTGTTTGTTGGACAGGACGAAATCGCGATGTTCGATTTCGCCCGAAACAACACCGCATTTGCAGACGCCACAGATGCCATCGGCGCATTTCACATCCACGTGAATACCTGCCTCGTTCAGCACCTGCGCGGCGTCCTTGTCTTCCGGCACGGTCAGTTCTTGGCCAGATTTCGCCAGCTTCAAGGTGAATGGGAAGTTTTCATACTCCGGTTGCTCGGGGACCGAGAAATACTCCAGATGCCGCGCTTTATCCGGGAAACCTTGCCGCTCGGCCGCTTGCATGACGCCATCCATAAAACGATCGGGCCCGCAGGTATAGACGTGCCAGCCGTCCTGATAGCCTGAGAGAACTGCATCCAGATCGGCCCGCGTGCCTTCATCCGAGAAATGGTAATGAACGTGATCTGCCCAGGGCATCGCGGCCAGGTCATGCAGATACCCGGCGCTGGCACGGGTACTGGCCGAGTAGTGCAGCTCGAACGGTTTGCCCAGCGCGTGCAGTCGATGGGCGAAGGCGATCATCGGAGTGATGCCGATCCCGCCACCCATCAGGAAGGTTTTGGTCGCGGTCTCATCCAGCTCGAAATGGTTGATCGGTTTCGAGATGAAAACCTTGCGGCCTTTGTTGAAGATGCGATGCAGCAGAGCCGAACCACCGCGTCCCTCATCCTCACGCAAGACACCGATCTGATAGGTTGCCCGATCCGAGGGGTCACCGGACATCGAATACTGACGCAGAAACTCGGGCGCGACCAAAACGTCCAGATGCGCGCCCGCGGTCCATTCGGGTAAAGGAGAGCCGTCCAGCGTCGAGAACTCATACTTGGTCACATCAGCCGTCATCTTGTCGACTTTGGTCAATTCGACCCGCATGACCGGCGCATCGCCGGCGATCTCGTAGCGATGGACAACCGACATGTCGCCCGCCGCTTTGCGCGCCTTGTATTCCTCGGCGCTGACCATCGCCTCATAGGCGGCAATCCCCGCTTCGCGGTCCATGGCAAAGGGATAGGGCCACGGATGCGGAGCCAGATAGGCGGGGTAGACGGCCAGTGTCTGATCTTCGTATTTCAGATCCAGATCAGGCTGCAGGTCGCGCCTGTTCAGCGGATGCACCGAAGGGCGATAGGCGCCATCCGACTGCAGCTCGATATCCCACCACCATTTTTTGACGTCATTCAGGCCACCATTGCCCACCGCATCATCCAGTCTTGCCAGTGCCGGGGCGGCCTGAGGGATATTCATCGCCGCCCATCGGAAAGGGCGTTCTTTGAAAATCCCCTCAAGGTTCCACGGGCAGGTCTTCATGCAGCGCCCGCACATCGACCCTCCGGGCGTTGTCACGCGATAGGTCGCGCATTTCTGGCTGTCAGACTTCCAGATTTCATAGCCGTTGAACATCAACTTCGGTCCGGCGGTGATCGCGCCCGAAGGGCATTCGCGGGCACATTTGTTACAGCTTTCGCAGAAACTCTGCAGGCCGAAATCAATCGGCTTGTCATGGATCATGGGCATATCTGTCGTCACCGCGCCGGACTTCAGACGCGGGCCGAGATAGGGGTTCAGGATAACCTCGCCAATCCGGCTGACCTCGCCCAATCCCGACAACAGCAATAGCGGAGGTTGCAGCACCTCGCCATCCATAACCGTGTGGGCCTTGGCCTTGTAGCCGAGGTTGCGGATCTGCTGCGCGATCACGCCACCCAGCAGTGAAAACCGCAGATAGGCGCGCATGGATTGCGCAACGCTGATCCAATCGTCACCGCTTGCGCCCTCCATCGTCTCATAGCCCTGGTCGATGATCATGCTGATAGCCTGATCATGGGGCGGAGTGATCTCTTCCCCCGTCGCATCATGGGAATACCACGCCCAGTCCGGGCAACGGCTGAGGCCAACGGCATCGACCCCAAGGAAGTAACTGGCGGCCTTAATATTGGCGGCATTGCGCTCGGCCTCGGTCGGGGGTGAGACCCTTGTGCTTTCGCCATCCTGCAACAGAACAAACGCGCCCAGCGCCCGACGTTGCGCGAAACTGGGGGCTGATTTGCGCACGTAATATCCGCCCTTGGCGGCGTCCTGCAGGTGTTTGCCCATATCGCCGAACTGCGCCCGCGCGAACATGTCAGCGCGCTTGGGAACGCGCGCGACGTTCGCCTCATCAATATAGGTGGTGGGCGTCTCGACCCGCTTGAGCCGCTCAAACGGGTGCGCCCCGTCCACATAGCGGCGTTTGGCATAGGCGTCGCGGTTCAGAGCGTTCTTGGCGAACCCGGTGCCCAGCCACCACGCAGGGCCTTGGGTCCGGAACCAAGGTTGTTGCGCCATCGGTTGCAGGGGCTGATGGTGGGCAATCTCCATCTCGGTCGTGACAGCGGCCAGACCAAAACGACGCCCCAGCCATGGGGCAACAAGCGTGCCGTCTTCGACAGTGGCCAAACCGGCCGCGACCGCCAGCTTGCCCAGATCCACCTCGGTAGACATCGCCGTGTGTGCCCTCGCATCGAACCCCAACAACCGGATGTAATTGGCGATCACAACGGCATTCTCAGTCGCCAGCAGGCAAGCCCGGTGGTCCTGCGCATCCATGATCCACTCAGACCCCGGCTCGTCCGGGTTCGGATCGCGGTTGTGTTCATACAGGAACACCAGAACATGACGATGCGAGGCCATCGGACGCGGCGCGGCCTCCATGCTTTCCTTGAGATCGGCCATGATAACGTCGATCCCCGAGGCCAGCGTTTTGGTCTGGCGGGTTTTCAAAGCATGCGCCAGACGGTCGATATCGGGGTTGCGGCGCGGCTGATCCAACAGCGCCTCGGGCGCCAGCGGCCCGCAGCCCATCATCGAGGCATCGTTGAAATACCCAAACGCCTTGAGGTGATCTGCACGCGCCTGCGGGTCCTGCGGGATGTCCGAGGCGACAGGGTTCACCAGCCCATCCCGGATCGTGTCCAGCATAGCCTGAAACTCGCCCATTGCGTTCACGATACTCTCGGGCCAGTCAGGCCGGTGAAAACTAAGCTCGGGCATCGGGGCCAGCTGGGACAGGTCGGGCATCGCCTGCTGACGCGCCAGACGCTCCAGCGGGTACGACCCCATGTGAACGGGTCGGTTCTTGTCCGAGAAAAAGCGAAGTCCCATATGCGTGCCCCTTGTTTGCGACTGACCTAGCGCCCTCTCGACAGCAAAACCATTCATACTTAATCATAGATTGTATGAGCAAAATCGATTTCACTGATCTGGACGGCAAGGTCCTGCGCATCTTTCTGACGATACTCGAGGAAAGCTCGGTCTCGAAAGCGGCGGATCGGCTGGGGGTCACACAATCCGCCATCAGCCACACATTGGCCAAGCTACGGCAGGTGCTGGGCGATCCGCTATTCGTACGATCCGGCCAGGGCCTAACACCGACCGAACGCGCGCTGGCCTTGCAAGAGCCGGTCCGCAACGTGCTGGATGGTATGCGCGCGCTGACGGATGAACGCCCCTTTGATCCCCTGTCAGAGCAGATGGAAATCCGCATCGCCACCAACGACATGCCGCGAGAGCTGCTCTTTCCCGACCTTCTACGCGCGACCCGTGCCGAGGGTATTAAGCTGCAGTTGGAATTCATCTCATCCGGCGTACCGGGGCCGGACCTGCTGCGCAGCGACCGGTGCCAGCTGATGCTGACGCCGCTGCCGCCGGACGGGCCAGACATCTTTCAGAAACGGCTGATCTCAAGCCCTTTGATGGTGTTTTACGACAGCAGCCAACGCACCGCGCCCGAGACGTGGGAGGCCTACTGCCAAAGCGAACATGTCGAGGTTCGCTTTCCTGACGGCCGGAATGCGCGCGCTGTGATGCGCGGCGTGGATCAAAGCCAGATCCGTCCGCCAACCGTCGTGCTGCCGCATTTCAACGCCATCCCGTCTTTCATAGCGGGCAGCCCGCTGATTTCCACCGACACGGCGATGATGAAAAACGGACCACTGGCAGCGCTGGATTGCGCGACCTTGCCGTTCGACTGCGAGCCGGTTTCTATCTACATGGTCTGGCACCAGCGCTCGGCCAATGACCCGGCCCATCGCTGGCTGCGCGACCGGATCGAAACCCTCGCCAGCACTATTCAGGCCGAGACCTGAAGGAGCGCCTAGCCTGTCGCCAGAGCCCTTTGATCCTCGCGCCCCATGGCTACAAGAATGGGCGAGCCCTCTTGCCGCGCCGCGAATGAGGTCTTGTCGGTCATGCCGCTCCACCCTGCCATGGTCAGAGACTGCGCCACCGCACCACCCAGTGTCGCCCCCGGCCCCGTCACGATGAACAGGTCGGGTGCGAACTCTCGCGCGGCGGTTTGAATGGCGTGGGTGAAATCGTAGGGCTCGGTCACCTGATGGCCCAGCGTATAGTCCCACAGCGCCTCGGTATCGGTGGCGCCCGGCCACCAGATCTTGCCACGCCCGTCGATCATCGGGTGACGGGGCTGGCCGAACATATCGGGTTTCAGCCGCGCCCGACCTTCGGCGGCAATCGGAGCCTGCAGAGATGTATGGAACGCCGCATGGTTCGGCAGCCGCATGGGAAAGCGGTCCTGAACGGTGGGATGAGATGCCTCGAACGCTGCGAGACCGGCCTCATTCCCGGCCAGCACCAGCATACCGCCCAGATCAATCGACAGCGCCAGATCCTGCCCCTCGACCGCGTTGATGTCAGAGACGTCCTGCAACAACGCCTGCTTCTGGTTCGCGCTGTCGATCCAACTGTCATCGGTGAAGGGATAGACCAACTGCCCCCCGATCAGATGTTCCTGCATCAGAGTGCCCATGGTGTTCACAACGCGGAACCCGTTCTCAGCGCTCAGTGCGCCAGCGGCGGCCAGCGCGATATACCAACCCATCGAGTTGCCCGTCACGGCCACCACCTCGATATCATCCGCCAGCGACTGCGCATCCGCCAGCGCGGCCGCATAAATCAGAGGCGAGGCTACATCGCCGCGCGAATAGGTACTGACCGCAAAGCGCGCGGCCCCGTCCAGAGCGGTTACCCCCTCTTGTCCGGCCTCGGCTCGCAGGGTGTCAAAGCGCTGGAACATCGGCATCTTGTCCGCGTGGTGACGGTGCAGATAGCCCAGCTCGGGCTTGTTATAGGTGCCCCGACCGGGGCAGATCACGACAGCTGTTCGGGTCATTTCTGCGCTCCGGTCACGGTCAAGGCGGCAGCGACGATACCGTCTTTCGATGGCAAAGGCGCGGCATAGGCCGGGCCGGTCGCGATAAAACAATCCTCTGCCACAACGCGGGAGATTGGCATCTGGGCGCTTTCTTCGCGGAAGAGGGTCATCAGCGCCTCGGACTGGCTACCTGTGCGGCGGCATTCATCCACGATCAGAACGTGCTTGCAGTCTTTGGTCGCCTTCAGCAGCGCCTCGGCCGGTAGTGGGGCCAACCAGCGCAAATCGACGATTCGGGCATTCACACCAGCCGCCTGCAGCTCAGGCAGCGCCTGACGCGACAGGTAGTGGCCGTTGCCGTAGGTCACGATGGCCAGATCGGTGCCGTCGCCATGGATGCCAACCTCGCCCAGCGCAATCCGCCGGTCGGGCGAGGGGTAGGTAGTCATCCAACCCCCGTCCTGCGCCGCATTCAGATCCCGCATGGGATAGAGCGCAATCGGTTCGAGGAACACAACGACCCGCTGCTCTTCTCGTGCCAGCCGCACGCATTCGCGCAGCATCTGCGCCGCGTCCTCCCCGGTCGAGGGGCAGGCAATGATCACACCCGGAATATCGCGCAAAACGGCCAGAGAGTTGTCGTTGTGGAAATGCCCTCCAAAGCCTTTCTGATACCCAAGCCCCGCAATACGCAGCACCATCGGGTTTGTGAATTGCCCGTTCGAGAAAAAGGGCAAGGTGGCAGCCTCGCCGCGGATCTGATCCTCGGCATTGTGCAGATAGGCGAGGAATTGGATTTCGGGGATCGGCACAAACCCGTTGTGGCCCATGCCAATGGCAAGGCCGAGGATCGACTGCTCGTCCAGCAGGGTGTCGATCACACGGTCCTGTCCGAACCGCTGCTGCAGTTTCTGCGTCACGCCGTAGACACCGCCTTTGCGGCCCACATCCTCGCCCATACAGACGATCTCGCCATGTTCCAGCATCAGATCGGTCAGCGCCCAGTTGATCAGGCGGCTCATGGGCTGCGGGTCGGCCATTGCGCGCATGTCTCCCCCGAACGCCTTTGCCCGCGCATCCACGCTGGGGCCGTTCGTTGGCTTGCAGGTGCGTTTGGGCGGGATCAGGCTGGCCATGACATCCTGCGCGGTCGACAAATGCGGGCGCGTAGCAGCCTCGGCGGCCACACGATCCGTACGGGCGCAGCTGTCCTGGTAGATTTTCAGCGCCTCATCCGAAGCCAACGCCCCCGCCTGATCCAACAGGCGAACGGAATGGAGAAGCGGATCATTTGCCTCATCCGCCTCGACCTCGGCCTTGCTGAGATATGTAGTCGGCACATCCGCCCCGGCATGGCCATAGAGGCGTACGGTCCGCAGGTGCAGGAAGGCGGGCTTGCGGCGCGTGCGGACATAATGCGCGGCTTCCTGAGCTACGGCGTAGGTCTCGTAGATGTCCAGCCCATTGGCCTGAAAATACTTGATGCCTGGGCGATGCGCCATCGACGCCTCGATCCAGCCCTTCGGCGTTTTCACCGAGATCCCGATGCCGTTGTCCTCGCATACGAACAGCAAGGGCAGCGGCGTGGATTGCACGCTGGTCCAACCCGCCGTGTTGATCGCCCCTTGCGCGGTCGAATGGTTGGCTGAGGCGTCCCCGAAGGAACACATGGCGATGCCATCCTCGGGCAACACCCGATGCTCGGGGTCATGTCGCCGCGCGGCCCCTAGTGCATAGGCCGCACCAACCGCCTTGGGAAGATGGCTGGCAATGGTCGAGGTCTGAGGCGGGATCATCAGCGCCTTCGAGCCAAGAACCTTATGACGCCCGCCCGAGGTCGGGTCCTCTTTCGAGCACGCAAAGCTCAACAGCATATCCCAGGCAATCTGTTGGCCCGGTACCTGCTCGGCCCGAGCAATCTGGAACGCCGCATCGCGGTAGTGCAAAAAGGCGATATCCGTCGGGCGCAAAGCGTGGGCCACGGCAGCCATGCCTTCATGACCAGATGAGCCGATAGTATAGAACCCCTGCCCCGCCTTCTGCATCGCCCGGCTCGTGCGATCCAGCGCCCGGCTTAGGACTTGTGAACGATAGAGCGACACCGCACCTGCGTGGCACAGCCCGCCGACCGGGGGTGCGCCCTCGGGGAAATCCCGGTTTGCCACGCGGGACAGGAAATTCTCATGGACGATCTGCGCGCGATCCATATCTCGGCCTTTTCAAATAGTGCGGGGCTGTCCGCGGGTCTTGTTTTCGAACGGCGCGGGCGCGCACGTCACAGGCCAGTATATCCGGCTGGTGTCGGGAAAAAGCCAGTGATAATCAAACCCAAAGGTATGAGGAAATGTAATATGATCGCGCCCCGACGCTTTCTTCCGTCGATTTCATCCCTGCTCGCGCTCGAGGCCGTGGACAGGCTTGGCAGCGCGTCTGCGGCCGCAGAGGAGCTGTCACTGACGCAAAGCGCTATCAGCCGCCAGCTGAAAACGATGGAGGAGCAGCTGGGCATCGAACTAATCCAACGCACCCAAATGCGGCTGCACCTGACCCCGGCCGCACAAGAGTATGTCCAGACGGCCCGCACGGCCCTGCATCAACTGGCGCAGGCCTCGCTGAAACTGAAGGCCAACCCGACCGGAGGTTCCCTCAATCTGTCCATCCTGCCGGCATTCGGGATGCATTGGTTGGCCCCGCGCCTTCAGGACTTCGCGCGCAATCACCCTGAGGTTACAGTCAATCTGAACACAAGACTGCGACCCTTCGATTTCGAGACCGAGGCCTTCGACGCAGGTTTTCACTTTGGTCGCCAGAATTGGAGCGGTGTGAACTACCTGAAGATCATGACAGAGTATGTCGTGCCCGTCTGCGCCCCTGACCTTCTGCCCGACCAGAGCGATCAAATCGACTGGCTGGAACAGGCACCTCTATTGCACATGGAAACGCGCCCCGACGGGTGGGAGCGCTGGTTTGCCGCTCAGGACCATCCTGTCAGCGGATCGCGCGGGATGCTGTTCGATCAGTTTTCCACGATGATACAGGCCACGATCCATGGGTTAGGTGTTGGCTTGTTCCCAAGCTATCTCGTCGAAGAGCACCTCAAAACGGGCCGTCTTGCCTTGGCTTGGGACGGGCCAGAGGTCAGCTTGGGCGCGTACTATCTGGTATGGCCCAAGAACAGGATTGAGTCCGAACCGTTGAAGTCATTTCGAGCATGGCTCGAACGGCAGCTGAACCCGGAGATCACCTAGAGTTCTGAACAGGCCGCCACCCGAAAAACTGCGCGGCCTATGGCCTTGCGTCCTGCGGACGGCAGGGGGCCGGGGGGGGGGGGGGGGGGGCCCCCCCCCCCCCGCCCCGCCCCGCGGGCGGATGTGGGGGTGGAAACAAACAAC
>NZ_JBNAFO010000018.1:0-38512 GCF_049800715.1 Ruegeria profundi | reverse complement strand
GCCCTGCGGCGGGCAGGGGGCCGGCCCGGCGCGGCCTCCCCCCGCCCGTGCCCGGCCCAACGGGAGGAGATGTTCTGAAAGGAACTTCGACGACGGGCGGGAAGACCTCAGACGTCTATTGAACGAGCTATGAGTTCCTTCATGACCTCATTGGTGCCGCCATAGATCATCTGCACGCGCGCATCGGCGTAAAGGCGGGCGATCGGGTATTCCATCATGAAGCCATAGCCGCCAAAAAGCTGCAGGCATTCGTGCATGATCTCGTTTTGGACCTCTGAGCTCCAGTATTTGACCATGGACGCGGTGGCGGCATCCAACTCGCCCGCCTCCAGTTTGCCAATGCAGTCATTCACGAAACTGCGCAGCACTTCCGCCTTGGTTTTGCACTCGGCCAGTTTGAACCGCGTGTTCTGGAAATCCATGACGCGCTGACCAAAGGCCTTGCGCTCCTGCACGTATTTCACTGTCTCGGCGATGGCGAAATCAATCGCGCCCAGCGCCATGATGCCGATGGTCAAACGCTCCCATGGAAGCTGTTTCATCAGCTGGTAGAACCCCTGCCCCTCATCTGGGCCGAGCAGATTGGTCATCGGCACCTTGACATCTTCAAAGAATAGTTCGGCGGTGTCATTGCCCTTCATGCCCAGCTTCTTGAGGTTGCGCCCGCGCCGGAAACCCTCGGCGCCGTCCGTCTCAACCACAATCAGAGATACCCCCTTGGCACCCAAGGTCTTGTCCGTCTTGGCGGCAACGATGATCAGGTCGGCGCTTTGACCGTTGGTGATGAAGATCTTCGACCCGTTCAGGCGATAGGAATTACCGTCTTTCTCAGCCGACGTCCGAACTGCCTGCACATCCGAGCCTGTGCCCGGCTCGGTCATGGCCAAAGCCCCAACCATCTCGCCCGAGGCCAGCTTGGGCAACCAACGCTGCTTTTGATCTTCACTGCCATAGGCGGTGATATAGTGCGTCACGATCGACTGAATCCCATATCCCCATCCGGCGTCCCCACGCGCCGTCTGCTCGTACAGAGTGACCGAATCAAACCCCATGTCCCCGCCGACGCCGCCATATTCTTCCGGGATCGCACCTGCCATCAGACCAGTTTCCCCGGCTTTGTGCCAGAATGCCCGGTCTACTATGCCATTCGTGGCCCAGGTTTCAGCGTTGGGGACCAGTTCATCATCCAGAAACCGCCCCGCCATTTCGGCAAACATCCGGTGTTCGTCAGTGACCCAGGCTGCGGTCGAGGTAAAAAGCGACATGTGGTATTCTCCGATCAGGTGTTACCTGAAAGGCTATCGCGGCACCGTAGATAGGCCAATCCACGTAACGCCGCGTTCTGTCAATGCAACGCAGCGTTCTTTCGGGTCAGCGCAGCATCCAGCAGCAATTGCGCCGCAACCTTGGCGTCTTCAGCCGGATTTCCGTTTTTCAACAGAACGGCCGAGACGATCGCACCCTCCTGCAACAAAACGATCTGACGGGCGAGGCGCTCTGGTGCCTGAACGCCAGACTGACGCGCCAATGAGGTCAGATACTCCGACATAACCCGTTTATGTTCTGCGGCCTGCACATGAATCGGATGGCTGGCGTCCTGATACTCGGCCGCGGCTTTCAGGAACATGCATCCGCGAAAGTCGTCCTCTTCGAACCACTCCTTAAAAGCGTCGAAAGTGGCAATCAATTGCCCGGCTGGCGTGTCTGCAATCTGCTCAACCCGTCGCACGATCCGATTGCGAAAACTCTCATCCCGCAGGCGCAGGACGGCCAGGATCAGATCTTCTTTGGTGCGAAAGTGTTTGTACATCGAGGTCTTGGACACACCGGTTTCCACCACCAGTTTATCCATGCCGGTCGCGTGGAACCCGTCTCGGTAGAAGACCTCCATCGCCTTTTGCACCAGTTCATCGCGTTTGTTTGGACGCATCAGAAAGCACCTGAGTGTACCGGGCTGTACATTTTATCCCACTTCCATTGCGGTTTCTTCACGTCACTGCACGCCGTGAACACAAAGCATCACAACGACTTCACTTTTTTGCAACGTGAGCTCTTGCAAATCATAGCCAGTG
The DNA here is from genome assembly GCF_049800715.1 of Ruegeria profundi. GTDB lineage: Bacteria > Pseudomonadota > Alphaproteobacteria > Rhodobacterales > Rhodobacteraceae > Ruegeria > Ruegeria profundi_A. The sequence continues at coordinate 36,440 of NZ_JBNAFO010000018.1, read as the reverse complement.
AGAACACTTTTTAAAGAGTTACCGATCTGTACACCCAAGGATCTGACGATGAAACGCCACTCCAGCTTTGTTGCCCCGCGATATGTGCCGATCATTTTGGTGCTCGATTTGCTGACTGCGGCGGTGGCGACATGAAAGGGCAGTAGTATGATACGCTCAGCTTTGCAGATCGTCTCGGCCTTGATCATCGGGTCTGCTTTTTTGTTGCTTGTTGTACTGTTTGGCTTCTTTGCCTCACCCAATGCGGTGCGGTCGGCCCCCGAGAGCCCCAATGCCCAATCCTTGCTTGAAAGCCTATTTCAGCGCGAGGGCCGCTAAAAATCAGGCACTACCTCTTGACCTTCCCGTCACTGGAACCCCCATGTGGAGGGTAAGATATCTGTCGGGATGAGTCGCATGACCCAGAGCACTCAATTGAAAATCACGGGCATGAACTGTGCCTCATGCGTTGGACGCGCCGAGGCTGCCTTGCAGGCCGTGCCCGGCGTGCAGGACGCCTCGGTCAATTTTGCGACCAAGACGGCTCAGGTCACGTTTGACGGCCCGGTCTCGGCCCTCAATGATGCGCTGCAGGCGGCTGGCTATCCGGCGGCAACGCATCAGACCGCTTTGCAGATCACCGGGATGAATTGCGCGTCTTGTGTGGCGAAGATCGAACGTACTCTACAGGCCAGCCCTGGCGTTCTTGAGGCAAGCGTGAACCTCGCCAACCAAAGCGCATCGGTCACCTACATCGAGGGCGCGACCACGCCGCAGGCGCTGGCACAGATCACCACTCAGCTTGGATTTCCTGCGCAGCTCAAGATGTCTCCGGGGTCGGAAACGCAGTCCGATGACACGCCTGATGAGGCACGGGAACTGAAACGCGCGACAGTACTGGCTGCCATTTTGGCCCTACCCGTATTTGTTCTGGAGATGGGCGGGCATATGGTTCCCCCATTCCACCATTGGGTTCACGCAACACTCGGACAGCAAACCAGCTATCTGATCCAGTTTGCCCTGACCACGGCCCTGTTGATTGGCCCGGGACGCGTGTTCTACGCCAAGGGCATTCCGTCGCTGTTGCGCGGGATGCCGGACATGAACGCTCTGGTCGCTTTGGGGACGGGGGCGGCCTACCTGTTTTCCATCATCTCGACTTTCGCGCCCGGCCTGCTGCCACAGGGTACAGCTAATGTGTATTTTGAGGCCGCAGCCGTGATCATTGTGCTGATCCTTCTGGGCCGCATGATGGAGGCGCGCGCCAAAGGCAAAACCGGCGCGGCCATCCGCGCGCTGATCGGGCTTCAGCCTAAAACCGCGCGCGTCGAACAAAATGGCGCAACCGAGGACCGCCCCATTGCTGAAATAGCGGTGGGCGACGTTCTACAAATCCGCCCCGGGGAACGCGTTCCGGTGGATGGAGATATCCTCGACGGAACCTCTTACGTTGATGAAAGCATGATTACGGGAGAGCCGGTACCGGTTGGCAAGTCCACTGGCGACCCGGTGGTGGGCGGCACCGTAAACGGAACCGGCGCGCTGCGTGTGCAAGCGACGCGTGTTGGGGCGTATACGGTTCTGGCCCAAGTCATCGCGATGGTGGAACAGGCCCAGGGGGCAAAGCTGCCCATCCAAAGCCTGGTTGACCGGCTGACCTATCGCTTTGTTCCAGCTGTGATGCTGGTTGCGGCTTTGACCATCACTGCTTGGCTGATCTTCGGGCCTTCCCCCTCACTGCCGCTAGCGCTGGTGGCCGGGGTATCGGTCCTGATCATCGCCTGCCCCTGCGCCATGGGTCTGGCCACGCCGACCTCGATCATGGTGGGAACAGGCCGCGCGGCGGAACTGGGTGTTTTGTTCCGCAAGGGCGATGCGCTGCAACACTTGCAGCAGACCAAGGTAATCGCCTTCGACAAAACCGGAACGCTGACGCTTGGACGACCCGAACTTGACCACGTTACCACCACCAACGGCTTTGAGCAGGATCAGGTCCTGCGGCTTGCCGCCGCAATCGAGGCGCGCTCGGAACACCCTATCGCCACTGCGATCACCCGCGCCGGGCCCTCTGATCTGCCCGAGGTTTCTCAGGTTCAGTCCCTCACCGGCCTTGGTCTTCAGGGCCGCGCAGAGGGGCATGACCTGCTGGTTGGCTCATACAAATTGATGCAGCAGAAAGGCGTGGATATCTCGGATCTGAAGCCTGACGCCGATGCCCGAGCTGCGCAGGGGGCGACTCCTCTGTTCTTGGCCATTGATGGAGTGGCGGCGGCCAGTCTGGCCGTTTCGGACCCTGTGAAGCCGGGCACGGCCGAAGCTCTGGCCAAGCTACACGATATGGGCCTGACGCTTGCCATGGTGACCGGAGACAACGCGCAAACGGCGCAAGCGATGGCAGACAGGCTGGGCCTTGATCACGTGGCCGCCGACCTACTACCCGGCGACAAACAGAGAACGCTAGAGGGCTTGCGCCGCGAATTCGGCGCGCTCGCCTTTGTGGGCGATGGGATAAACGACGCACCGGCACTGGCGGCAGCTGATGTTGGCGTCGCCATCGGCACCGGAACGGATGTCGCGATCGAGGCTGCAGATGTGGTTCTGATGTCCGGCGATCTGCGCGGCGTCGTGAACGCAATCGACATCAGCCATCGGACGATGCGTAATATCCGTCAGAACCTCGGATGGGCGTTTGGCTATAACACATTGCTGATCCCGGTGGCCGCCGGAGTGCTGTACCCCTTTGGCGGGCCATTGCTGTCCCCGGTGCTTGCGGCGGGCGCGATGGCCTTGTCCAGCGTCTTTGTCGTCACCAATGCGCTGCGTCTGCGATGGGTCCGCCCCAACGTCGCCGACGGCGCGCAAAAAACCACGAAGGAGGCGCACGCATGAATATCGGCGATGTCTCAACCCGGACCGGTCTACCTGCGAAAACGATCCGCTACTATGAGGATATCGCACTGATAAAACCTCTGAGAGATGACAACGGTTATCGCCGGTTTCGCGAACAGGACATCCACAAGCTGACCTTTCTGGGCCGAGCCCGCGCCTTGGGGTTTACCATCGAAGACTGCCGCACACTGCTGGCGCTCTATGAAGATGAAAGCCGGGCGAGCGCGGATGTTAAGCAAGTTGCGCGGGATCATTTGGCGCAGATCGACGCAAAAATCGCCGATCTAAAAGCGATGCGCGACACGCTGAGCCATTTGATCGAGGCCTGCGCCGGAGACGACCGACCGGACTGCCCGATCCTGAAGGATCTGGGCGGGAACGGCTAACACGGGGTTGCCCTTTCGCGCAGGCTTTGCTTTGTCAGTGCCAAACACTCCGGCAATCAAGCAATGCCGGTCAGCGGAGAGGATCATCCCATGGCAAAAGTCGCTTTTCTTGGTTTGGGTGTCATGGGTTATCCCATGGCTGGGCACCTTCAGGCTGCAGGTCATCAGGTTACCGTTTACAATCGGACCGCCTCCAAGGCCGAAGCCTGGGTGGCCCAACATGGCGGCGCAATGGCGACAACTCCCAAAGAAGCTGCGGAGGGGGCAGAATTCGTCATGTCCTGTGTTGGCAATGATGACGACCTGCGAATGGTGTGCACCGGCACGGATGGCGCCTTTGCCGGAATGTCTGAAGGCGCGACCTTTGTGGATCACACGACCGTCTCGGCCAAGGTGACGCGCGAGCTTTACGAGGCGGCCAAAGGGCAAGGGATCTTTTTTGTCGACGCGCCGATCTCGGGCGGCCAAGCCGGGGCGGAGAATGGCGTGCTGTCGATCATGTGCGGCGGCGATCAGGCGGTGTTTGATGCGGCCGAGCCGATCATGCAAGTCTATTCAAAGATCTGCCGGCGGATTGGCGAAAGCGGTGCCGGTCAGATGACCAAGATGTGCAACCAGATCGCGATTGCCGGTCTGGTGCAGGGCCTTAGCGAAGCGCTGCATTTCGCCGAGAAGGCCGGTCTGGACGGGCGCGCGGTGGTTGAGGTGATCAGCCAGGGTGCAGCGGGCAGCTGGCAGATGGCGAACCGGTACGAGACTATGCTCGACGACCATTTCGACCACGGCTTTGCAGTGGACTGGATGCGCAAGGATCTGGGCATCTGTCTCGACACGGCCAATGAGACGGGCGCGTCCTTGCCTGTCACCGCGCTGGTGGATCAATTTTACAAGGATGTGCAAAAACTTGGTGGTGGGCGGTGGGATACCTCGTCGCTGATCAAGCGGTTGCGGGCGTTGGATTAAGGGGGCTGTCTGCCCCCTCTTGGCCAGCTGGGCCAATTCACCCCCGAGGATATTTTTAGCCAGATGAAGAGATCCGCGTTGCGCGGCGGATAGGGATGGGAATGAAAGACATGAATGATTTCTGGGCAGATGCTCTGCGCAAGTATTGGGGCCTGGAGGCCCGTCTGACACGGCTGGACGGAGAGTATGACCTGAACTTTCTGGTCGAAGCGAAGAACGGACAGGACTATGTCCTGAAAGTCATGCGCGCGGGGTGTGAGCCAGAGTTTGTCGACCTTCAAGTCCAAGCGCTCGAACATATCGCGGCTGGGGCGCCGGGGCTGCCCTTCCCCAAGGTATTCCCCTCGCTGGATGGTGCTGTCCTGCCCGAGATCGAAGATCAGGACGGCCAACCGCGCCTGGCTTGGTTGTTGGAGCGCCTTCCGGGCCAGTGCTACGCCAAGGTCGAGCCGAAATCCGAAGACTTGATCCTGAAACTCGGACGCGTTCTTGGCGCGACCGATCGGGCTCTGACTGGGTTTGCGCATGACAGCCTGCAGCGGGACGATTTCAAATGGGACCTGGTGCAAGGCGGTTGGATTGCGGATCAACTGGACGCGGTCAGCAACCCGTCCCGCCGCGCGCTGTTGGACGAAATTGTGCAGTGTTTCACTGCGATCTCAGATGCACTGAACAGCCTGCCCACGCAAGCCATCCACAACGACGCCAATGACTACAACATTCTCGTCGAGGGCGAACTAGGCGAACGGCGTACCGTATCCGGCCTGATCGACCTGGGCGACATGTGCGCCGCGCCGCGCGTATGCGAGGTGGCCATTGCCGGGGCCTATATCGTTCTGGATCATCCGAAACCCGAACGCGCTCTGACCGCTCTGGTCCGAGGCTATCACGCCGCCAATCGATTGAGCGCAGAGGAGGTCGATCTGATCTGGCCCCTGCTGCGCATGCGGTTGGCGGTGTCCGTAGTGAACTCAACCCTGATGGCGGCAGAAAACCCCGATGATCCCTATGTGACCATCAGCCAGGCCCCGGCCTGGCGGTTTCTTGAGAATGAGGCCGTCAATGGCGGCCTGATGTCCGCCCGCTTGCGCAGCACTTGCGGCTTGCCTGTCGTCGATGGGGCTGAGCGCATCCACGCCTACCTCTCCGAGCATCGCGGCCACTTTGCCGAGATGTTTGGCCAGGACCTGAGAAATATGCCCGTGGGCTCGCTTTCTGTTGAGAATTCCACCTGGCCGCAGAACCCGTTCCACATGCCGCTCGAAGAAGCCGCGCGGGTGGGTGAGGAATTTGGTGAGGGCCTGTGGCTGGGTTACTACAACGAACCCCGCCTGATCTATGCCGAGCCCGGGTTTCGCAAGGGGCCGTGGAAGGCCTCGGACCGGCGCACGGTGCACCTGGCGGTAGACGTCTTCGCGCCTGCTGGCACGGTCCTGAACGCCCCGATGAGCGGCCGGGTCGAAGTGGTCGAGAACCGCGACAGCCATCTCGACTATGGCGGGGTGGTGATCCTGCATCATGAAACGCCCGAGGGGGATCCGTTCTATACGCTCTACGGCCACCTGGACCCAGAGGTTTGCGATCGTTTGAAACCCGGCGATCCAGTTGCGCAGGGCGCTGCGTTCGTGCGCCTTGGGGATGCCTCGCAGAATGGTGGTTGGGCCCCGCACGTGCATTTCCAACTCGCTCTGACAACCGATGGCATGGAGGCTGACTGGCCCGGCGTCGCCGATCCCGATGAGCTGGAGCTATGGAACGCGGTCTGCCCGAACCCGGCGGCCTTGCTGAATCTGGCCGATGACAAGGTTTGCTATCAGCCGACCGACAAACAGGCCGTTCTGCAAGGGCGTCACGATCATTTCGGCGGCAATCTGAGCCTGACCTACAATGACCCGGTCATGCTGGTGCGCGGTTGGAAACACCACCTGTTCGACGAATGGGGCCGCCCCTATCTGGACGCCTATAACAACGTCCCGCATGTGGGCCACGCCCACCCGCGCATTCAGGCCGTTGCGGCGGACCAGCTGAAGCGGATGAACTCGAACACCCGCTATCTACACCCGGCGCAGACTGCATTTGCCGACAAAGTGCTGTCGAAACTGCCGGATCATTTCGAGGTCTGCTTTTTCGTCAATTCAGGCACCGAAGCCAACGAATTGGCCCTGCGTCTGGCCCGCGCCCATACAGGTGCCAAGGGGATCGTAACGCCCGATCACGGCTATCACGGCAATACCAATGCCGCTGTGGCGATCTCGGCCTATAAGTTCAACAAACCCGGCGGGATTGGTCAGGCTGATTGGGTCGAGCTGGTCGAGGTCGCGGATGACTACCGTGGCTCTTTCAAACGTGACGACGCCGGCCGTGCGCAAAAGTACGCAGATCTCGTGGATCCGGCGATTGCCGCTTTGCAAGAGAAAGGTCAGGGCGTGGCCGGTTTCATCGCCGAGACCTTCCCCTCGGTCGGTGGGCAGATCATTCCACCGAAAGGCTATCTACCTGCAGTGTATGAGAAAATCCGCGCAGCTGGCGGTGTCTGTATCGCGGATGAGGTCCAGACCGGGCTTGGACGGCTGGGCGAATACTATTTCGGTTTCGAACACCAAGGCGCGCTGCCCGATATCGTTGTCATGGGCAAGCCGATCGGCAACGGTCACCCTCTGGGCGTGCTGGTCACAACCAAGGAAATCGCCCAGAGCTTTGACAACGGGATCGAGTTCTTCTCGACCTTCGGCGGCTCCACCCTGTCCTGCCGCATCGGGAAAGAGGTTCTGGACATCGTTGATGACGAAGGCCTGCAGGACAATGCCCGCGCCATGGGCGGCCGCCTGATGGCGGGTCTGCGCCAGATCCAATCCGAGTTCGGCTGCGTTGGCGACGTACGTGGTATGGGTCTGTTTCTGGGGGTAGAGCTGATCAACCCGGATGGCTCGGAAGGGACCGAGATCTGCAGCTTCGTGAAGAACCGGATGCGCGATCATCGCATCCTGATTGGCAGCGAAGGTCCCAAAGACAATATCCTGAAAATCCGCCCACCGCTGACCATCGAAGCCGAGGATGTGGACATGATCCTTTGGGCGCTGCGGGATGTCCTGAAAGGTGTCGGCGATTACGCCCCTGCCCCGGTTTGCGACCACGACCACCATCACGCAGGTTGTGGCTGCTGCTAGTGAAAAACCCCGGCGCAACCGCCGGGGCTTCATTTGCCGATCAATGCAACACGGCCGAGGGGGTTTGATGACCCGTTGTCGGCATTGGAACGGCGGCTGTCATGCGGCGCAGGGCCATCCCCAGCTCTTCTGACAGTGAGGCAAGGGCCGGCGCAAAATCCGGGCGCACGATCAATGAGGCCATCATCATCGCGTCTTCCCGCGCGCCCTCAGATGCGGCCGCAATCATCTGGGCAAAACAATTCTCATCCGCGCCCAGACAGGCACATCCCAATCCATGACGGATCAATGGGCGGCGGCCATAGCTGGCACACAGCGAGCATAGACGATCCAAGGTCAGCATCGCGGCGCGCCCTTGATTTGCGCCAAGCGCGATGTCGAAATCACTGGCAGCGTCTGCGCGGCCTTTGGCGCCTTCGCTCCATAGGCGCAGATACATCACCGCACCTGCTTCGATTGGGGCAAGGTCTGTCAGGCGGCCAACCGCTGCGCCACCCCGGGACGACGGGCTGCTCATTTCGTCAGGATCAGTTTGCCTGCACGGGTAATGCGCAGCGTATAAAGCTGATCACCCAGTTCGATATGGGCGAGATTGCCGCCTTTGGTCAGCTCTTCGGCCTTGTGCGAAGGCAGCACGGATACGGCAAAGGACTGTGTGGCGATAGGGGTCTGCGCGTTCATTTGACAACTCCAGGGTATCTCAGGCAAGGGCCTGAACTGTTCGCTTTCTCAATGACCTGGCTGACCCGAGTCTGGGATGGCTGTCGGCTTCTGCTCTTATTCTTATTATTTTAGTAAGGATTGTCAAGCCGCGCATTTGTGCTTGCAGAAAGATGCAATATTGCGCCTTCTTGACGGGCAGGCTAGGCCTGAACGCATAGGCAAAACACCGAGGTTACAATGGGCGCGGCAATTGTATTTGATCTGGACGGAACTCTAGTCGACAGCCTGGGAGACATCGTAGCAGCCGCAAACCAGACACTGAGCGATCTCGACCTGCCCCTTCTGCCGCGCGAGGTGATCGGGCGATTCGTCGGCAATGGTCTCCCCAAGCTGGTCGAGCGTATGATCCGGCACTGCGAATTGCCCTTGGACCGTCACGAAGAGCTAACGAAAGTGACGCTCGCGCATTACACGGCAGGGGCCAGCAGAACGACGGTGCCCTATCCCGGCATTCCTCAGGCGTTGGCCAGCTTGCAATCGCAGGGGCACACACTGGGCGTCTGCACCAACAAGCCCGAGGCCCCTGCCCGGCATATTCTCGACGTACTGGACCTGTCGCAATATTTCGATGCGGTTCTGGGTGGCGATAGCCTGACCACCAGGAAACCAGACCCTCAGCACCTATTTGCAAGCTTCGACGCATTGCCAGCTCATGGGTCGCGTGTTTTCGTGGGCGACAGCGAGGTGGACGCAGAAACAGCCGAGCGCGCCGAGATCCCCTTTCTCCTGTTCACGCAAGGCTATCGAAAGTCGCTCATGACAGATATTCCGCACGACATCGCCTATGACAAGGCGGACGAGATTCCGTCCTTGGTCGCGCAGATGGTGCAGATGTCTGCTCTGCTGAAATAGGCGTCAGAGTATACCCTGAAAGTTATTGAGGGGCCGGCCGAGGGGGTATGGACCAGCCCCTCATCGGGGAAACTCTGTGTGGCCCTTTGGGGCCAGTTGTTGTCACCTGTTTAATGGGACGCGAAGGGCGGCGAAATTGGGGGATTCCCGTAGGGCTGGATTTTTTTGCCTCAACGCAGCAGAGAAACCTGCGCTTGACCTCAGGTTTGCGGGGCGATCAGCGCCCTGACCATAGGCACCATGCGTCCGGGTTATTCAGGCTCGGCGTAGTTCCGAGCTTTGGACATTTTACCGATCCCCGGATTGAAGGAATTGGTCGGGTCGCAGCATTTGTAGTGGGCGACCAGATCAGGCTTGGCCTTGTACAGGTGCCCCACATTATGTTCGGCGGGGTACTCCGCGCCGCGCGTGTCAAACAACTCCAACATCGCGGCTTTCAATGCCTTAGGATCGGCGCCTTTTTTGACCACGTAATCCTGATGCATGACGTGGCACATGAAATGCCCGTAGTAGAGCTTGTGGACCAGTTGGTCCTCAATCTCGGACGGAAGCGTCTCAAGCCAGTCCTGGTCATTTCGCCGCAAGGCCACGTCGAGAGCAATGATGTCTTCGACCTCATTGCCGTGCAGCGCCATGTATCTGACGGCAGCCCCGGCGGCGGCAAAGCGGTGCAAGCCCGCGATCTTGGCCTCTCGTGGGGTGCATTCGAAGGCATCGCCGTCACGATCTTTCAGGAATATGGGCAGCCATTCAGCAGCCTCGGCAATCCCTTCGTTCTTCATCTTCAGGATCAGATGGTGTTCGAAGCGGTCGCGAAACTCGACCATCCGTTTTGGCAAGACACGCGGCCAGACCGAGACCGCCATCTGCATAAATTTATCAGTGAAGTTGCGCAGGAACGGAATTCTGCGCAGGCGGGCATCCACCGAGCCTTTGAGCGCAAAGAACATCGGCAGCCGGTCGGTGCCCAGCTTGTCGATCATCACGACCGTATCCTTGCCGTATCTGGCAGTGATATCGAACACCTCGCGCTGCATATATTCGGCGGACACCGGCAGCGACTTGAATTCGGATAGAATATGACGGCGCAAGGCGGCCAGATCATCGGGGCTGTTTGTTCCGATGTAAAAGACCTTTTCGGCCTCGTTTTTCGGGAACGTATCAAGCCGTACGGCAAAGACGGCCATCTTGCCAGCCGAGCCAGCGGATTCGAATAGCTTCGCCTTGTCCGCGTTGAACCGCGCAGGCGTTTCAGCATCCACATCACGCACGATCTGCGCGTAGTCACTGGCCGAGGCGCGTTTGTTCGTGGCCCCCGGGTTCCGGTCGAACCTGCCTGCATCGAGGTTTGCCAGGATCTCTTCCGGCGTATCGCCCAGATCAATTCCCAGATGGTTGACCAGCTCCAGCTCGCCCTTCTCGGATATCCGCGCGTGGACGGACAGTTCGGTGTAAACGGGGCCACGTTCCACCAGCGACCCGCCCGAGTTGTTGCAGACCCCGCCCACAATCGACGCGCCGATACATGAGGAGCCGATCACCGAATGCGGCTCTCGCCCCATGGGAGCCAATAGTTTTTCCAGCGCAAAAAGGGTGGCACCGGGAAAGCTGACGATCTGCTCGCCATCGTTCAGTGGCACCAGAGTGTCCATACGGCGTGTGTTGATCAGCACCACGTCCCGGTCATAGCTGCCCGAGGGGGTCGACCCTTCGGTCAGGCCGGTATTGGCCGCCTGCATGATGACAATCTTATCGGCTGCAACGCAGGCCTGCAGGACCTTCCACTGCTCCAAAAGGCTGCCGGGTTGAATGACGCACAGCGCCTCGCCTTCGCCCGAGCGAAAGCCACGCCGGAACCGTTCCGTCGCGCGTTCGCCAGTCAGGACATGCCGCGCACCAACGACAGAGCGGAAATGTTCAATCAACGCGTCATTGGTCATGGCATCCCTCGTGTCTTTATGCAGCGCGGAAACGGATATTCTCGCGGCTCAGTTGGTCGATTCTAGTCACACCCATCAGCTTCATGTCGCGCTCGATCTCGGCCCGCATGAGGCCCAGCGCTCGCTCGACACCCGGCTGACCAGCGGCGGCCAGAGGATACAGGTACTGACGTCCAACACCGACCGCTTTGGCGCCGATCGAAAGCGCCTTCAGCACATGAGTACCGCGCTGAATGCCGCTGTCCATGATCACGTCCAGCTTGTCGCCGACGGCATCTACGATTTCGGCCAGTTGATCGAACGGCGTGCGTGAGCCATCCAACTGCCGCCCGCCATGGTTCGATAGAATGATCCCGGTACAGCCAATCTCGGCCGCGCGTTTGGCATCTTCGACGGTCATGATCCCCTTGAGGCAGAACTGACCATCCCAATCGCGCACCATCTGCGCGACGTCATCCCAATTCATCGACGGGTCCAGCATTTCGGTGAAATAGCCGCCGATTGAGCTGGCGCCGCCGCCCATATCCACATGCTCTTCCAATTGCGGCAGGCGGAATTTTTCGTGGGTGACATAGTTGATCCCCCACATCGGCTTGATCGCAAACTGGATCATGCCGCCCAATGTCAGACGGAATGGGATCGAGAAGCCGGTGCGCAGGTCACGTTCTCGGTTGCCGCCGGTGATGCTGTCGACAGTCAGCATCATGACCTCAACCCCGGCCTCTTTCGCGCGCTGCATCATGGCCGCGTTCAGGCCGCGATCCTTGTGGAAATAGAACTGATAGACCTGCGGGTTCTTGTGCTTCTTGCGTAGCTCTTCAAGCGACACGGTGCCCAGCGAAGACACACCGAACATGGTGCCATATTTCTCGGCCGCGGCGGCCACGGCGCGTTCACCCTGATGGTGGAACAGACGCTGCAGAGCGGTGGGCGAGCAGTAGAACGGCATGTCCAGCTTTTGGCCCATCACGGTGACAGACATGTCCACGTCCTTCACCCCGCGCAGAACCGAGGGCAGCAGATCGCAGCGGTCGAAAGCGGCGGTGTTTTGGCGATAGGTCACCTCATCGTCCGCGCCGCCATCGATATAGTTGAAGATCGGCCCCGGCAGGCGGCGCTTGGCCAGCTGCCGGAAATCGTGAAAGTTGTGGCAATGCTTGAGACGCATAGCGTGATCTCCTTAGTACGCCACAGAGGGCAGCCAGGTGGCGAGTGTCGGCCATAGGAAGACAAGCGCCAATCCGGTCAGTTGTAGCAGCACAAAGGGGATGATGCCTTTGTAGATATGCATCAGCTTGATCTCGGGCGGGCAGACGCCTTTCAGGTAGAAAAGAGCGAAACCAACCGGCGGGGTCAGGAAGCTGGTTTGTAGCGTCACCGCCACCAAGATCACGAACCAGACCAGCGCGGGTTCATCCAGCACTCCGAAGCCCGGAATGTCGATGCCCAAGCCATTCACGATCGGACGCATCAGAGGCAACACGATCAGGGTGATCTCGATCCAGTCCAGAACAAAGCCCAGCAGGAATACGATGAACAGTATGAACAGGACCGTGCCATTGGCACCGAAGCCGGTGGATTGCACCACATGCTCGATCAGTTCATCGCCGCCAAGTTCCCGCAGAACATAGGAGAATACCGTCGCGCCAAGGAAGATCGCGAAGATATAGGCGGTGGTATTGAAGGTCGAAACCAGCACGTTCCACAGTTTCGCGAAGGTCAGCTTGCGATATCCCAGCGCCAACAGCGTCGCGCCCAATGCGCCTATGCCAGAGGCCTCGGTCGGGGTGGTCAGACCTCCGAAGATCGAGCCCAGAACCGCGAGGATCAGAAGCAGCGTTGGAATGACCGCGATCAGAACGTCTTTGACGGCATCCCAGTCAGGCGCTTTTGCCCCTTCGGGCACGGGGGCCGCGTCGCGCTTCACTTGTGCGAGAATGAAGATGTAGGTCAGATAAAGCCCCCCGATGATCACACCGGGAAAGACGGCGGCCATGAACAGGTCTCCGACGGACAGAGCCATCTGGTCGGCCATGATCACCAGCATGATCGAGGGCGGGATCAGGATACCCAGCGTGCCCGAGGCAGAGACCACGCCCGCCGCCAGTGTCGGCTGGTATTTCTGCTGCATCATCGACGGCAAAGACAGCACGCCCAGCAGCACAACCGAAGCACCGATAATGCCGGTCGAGGCCGCCAGTATGATCCCGATCAGGGTCACGGTGATGGCAAGACCACCCCGCACGGTGCCGAACAGGCGCTGCATCGAGGTCATCAGACGCTCGGCCACACCGGATTCGTCCAGCATCAGGCCCATGAAGATGAACATCGGCAGGGCAACCAAAACCGCGTTGGACATGGTTGCGTAGACCCGGTTCACCACGGCACCAAGAGTCAGGTAGTCGAGCCCGGTAAAGGTGCTCTCCAACCCGGTCCACAGCATCAAGTCATTGTCGAATAGATAGGCCAGACCGCAATAGGCGACACCGACACCAGCCAGCACCCAAGCCACCGGATAACCGGTGAAGAGCAGCGCGATGAAGGTCAAGAACATCGCGATGACCAGCTTTTCCTCGGTCGTTTCGACGAGGAAGGTCAGACCCACACAGACGGCGGCAAACACAGCCAGCACCAGCAGGATACGGCGGAGCGGAGCGCCCTCACGTTCCGAGGCCGGCCCGTACATCAGTGCGTGCCCGTCGTGGATCAGCCGCGCCAGAGCTGCCAGCGCCAGCAGAACAAAACTGATTGGAATGACCGCCTTGAAGGCCCAACGCGCTGGAAGACCGGTAGGGCTGTCCGAGCGTTCATTGACGCGGAAGCTTTCGTAGAAATAGTCATAGCCCTGATCAATCATCAGATAGATGAACGGGGTCAGCAGGGTCAGAATGCCGATCACCTCGATGATCCGCTGCGCCCGGCGGGACAATTGCATATGCAGAACGTCGACGCGCACGTGGCTGTCCGTGATCAAGGCATATGAAATGCCGATCATCGTAACGATGCCGTAGAAATGCCACTGGATCTCATCCAGTTTAGGATAGTTCTGGCTGAGCAGATAGCGCAGCGCGACCTGAGAAAAAATCGCCGCCATCAGCAGCACATTCGCCCACATGACGACATGTCCGACAGCTTTGACGCTGGTATCAATGGCTACTGCGATCTTTTGACGGTCGGTATCGGGATGCTCCAGGATGCCTTCATAGGCCTCAACCGGATCTTTGGTGGTATTTGGATTGCTCATGGTCATTCCTCGCCCGGCAGCCCTGTGCAAGGGCGGTGAAAGTTTGGAAAAATCCGAAGATCAGAAATCGACTGGGGCAGCAGTGTCCGCTGCCCCAGAGACGTCAGTGAGGAAGTTACTGACGTGGGAGGAAGGCGTTGGTCTTCCAGAGGTTGTAGCCGTCACGGAACTCGGTCATGTCGGCCAGAACCTTGGCAAAGAAGGCGTCATTTGCGGCCTCTTCGGCGGCGACCTCTTCCCAAGTGCTGCGGAAGGTATCCAACATCTCGGGCGACCACTGCTTGAGGGTGACACCGTTGTTTTCAACGTTGTCGATCAGCGCTGCGTGCTGGATCGCTTCGCCTTCGGCAAAGCTGTCGGCCATCGAAGCCTTACAGGCGTTTTCGATGATGGCCTTGTGCTGGTCGCTGGTCTCTGCCCAGACGTCTTTGTTGATCATCAATTCGAACACGGTCGCTTGCTGGTGCCAGCCGGGGAAGTAGTTGAACTTGACCAACTTGTGGAAGCCTAGACGTGCGTCGATGGCGGGCATCGAGAATTCGGTCGCGTCGATGGCGCCTTTTTCCAGCGCCGGGAAGATTTCACCCCCGGGCAGCAACGAGGTCGCAACACCCAGTTTCTGCATAACCTTGCCGCCCAGACCGAAGAAACGCATCTTCAGACCGCTAAGGTCTTCAGGTGAGTTGATTTCAGTCGCGAACCAGCCCGAGGTCTCGGGGGCGATGACTGCGCAAGGGATCACGTGGACGTTGTAGCCCGCCTGATCATACATCTCTTGGTACAGCGTCATGCCGTTGCCGTAGTAGAGCCACGCCATGTATTCGCCCGCCTCCGGGCCGAAAGGAACGGCCGAGAACAGCGGAGCAGCCGGGATTTTACCCGCCCAGTAACCAGCGGTGGTGTAGCCCGAGTTGATCTTGCCAGTCGAAACCGCGTCTAGAATTTCGAACGGTGGAACCAGTTTGCCTGGCTCATATACCTTCATCTTCAGCGTACCACCCGACATCAGGTCCAACTGCTCGGCAACGCGCGGGATTGGCGAACCAAGACCAGGCAGTTCGGTCGAGAACGCAATCGGGGTTTTCAACAGCAGCTTATCTTTAGCAACCGCAGGTGCGGCCATCAGGCTGGCGGCTACGGCAAGGCTCGTCAGGGTCTTTTTCATAATGTCTCCTCCTGGGTGGGTCGGGCATCTGCCTCAAACATAAACGCAGACCCTTGCGGGTTTGCATTAGTGGTTCACTAACTTTACCATTGCCACTCAGTCAATAATTTTGTTTACCACTGGATCTGCAGAAATGTCCCTTACTGGGCGCACCCAGTTTCGATGAATTACTGCATATTTTCGGAAATTTTTATTTGATTGAACGCGTTAAGTTGCATTTCCATGCTGGAACTGAACGCTTGAAAAACGCACCAATATGGTTACATTTATTTACCAATATATCTCACCTCGGCATCTTACTTAGGTATATCCCATGAACACCAAGGCGATTTTTGAACCGGTCGGACACGAATCGCTGGCCGACGCCGTGGTGGCGCAGATCGAAGACCTCATCGCGTCGGGTATTCTGAAACAGGGGCGCAAGCTGCCGTCCGAGCGTGATCTGGCTGAGATGCTTCGGGTCTCACGGCCAAAGCTGCGCGAAGCACTGGCCGTGCTGGAAGAGCGCGGGCTGGTCACCACTCAGCATGGTGAGGGGACCTTTGTCGCTGCCCTAACCGGGCAAGCGATGTTGCCGGCCCTTCTGGCGCTCTACGAACGGCACGAGCCTGCCTTTTTCGACCACCTGGAATACCGCCGCGAACAAGAGGGCTTTGCGGCCCGCCTTGCCGCCCGCAGGTCCACCAAGGCCGACAAGGAGAGGATCGCCGAAATCCTCGACGAAAATGTGCGGGCGTGGGAGGCGAACGATGCCAAAGCCTCTCGCGAGGCGGATTTCGCCCTGCATGCGGCCATCGTCGACGCCAGCCAGAACGCCACTTTGATCCATATGATGGCTTCGATCTACGAACTGACCAAGCGAGGCGTTTTCTATAACCGCAGTTTCCTGAAATCGATTGACGGTTCGGGCAAACAGCTGCTGGATCAGCACCTTGCCCTGGGTCAAGCGGTGATTGACGGAGACGAAAAGCGCGCCGAACAGGCCGCGCTAGACCATATAGACTTTGTCGAGCGCTCCTTCCGGACAGGGATAGAACAGCAGCGCCGCGAGGTTATGGCCGAGAAACGGCGTCTTCTGTCGCGCTAGACAAGTAGTGTCAAAGCCGCCCGCAAAGGACGGCTTTGATCAGTGCATTCGGCAAAACCGAAGAAGTGTTCAGGCCTGTACGGCCTTCATGAAACGATCTCGGATCACTACAGGGTCCATCGTGATCGGCGGCATCTTGGCGTTGCCGCTTTCGCATTTGCTGACGATGATGGTCATCTGCCGGGCGTCCAGCGCCTCCTGCAACACGCGACCTGTATCTTCGGCGGCGCATTCAATCACGCGCTCACATCCTGCCGCAGCCGCCATTTTCGCCAATGACGTCTTCAACCCGGCATAGGTCGGCTGATCCCCGGTGGACCCGTATGAGCCATTGTCGACGATCAGCAGGATATAATTGTCAGCCACGTTGTTCGCGATGGTCGGCAGCGTTCCAAGATTGGTCAGAACGGAGCCGTCGCCATCGATCACGATCACCGGCTTGGGCTGGGACAGAGCCAACCCCAGACCTATGGATGAAGCCAACCCCATCGTGCCCAGCATGTAGAAATTCGTTGGCTGGTCATCAATCGCGTGCAGCTCTTGGCTGGGAATGCCTATGTTGCAAACCACCAGTTGATCCCGCAGGATCGGAGCGATTTCTTTCAGGATTTCAGAACGGATCATTGGTCGCCATAGCCTCCCCAGAAGTTGGCGTCGGTCAGAATGGCAACCGGCTTGTTGCACATGAACGTGTATTTCAGGATCGCATCCAACTCGGCCACATCCGCCTGATGGTGAAAATGGTAAGTCGGGATATTGAGCTGCGCCAACAACGCCTTGGTGTGAACAGCCATCTCGACCTGGCAGGCAATCGGCTCGCGCAGCTCACCCCGGTACGAGATCAGCATCGGCAGTGGCATCCGATAATACTGGATCAGAGTCGCCAATGTGTTGATCGTCACCCCGATCGCTGTGTTCTGCATGATAATGGCCGGGCGCTTACCACCCATCCATGCCCCCGCGCATAGGCCCATCCCCTCGTCCTCTTTGTTTGACGGGATGTGATAGATGCCTTCGCGCTGGTCGATCTCATCAATGACTCCAGCCAGTTGTTTGCAGGGGACGGTGGTCACGAACGAAATGTCGTTCGCCACCAGATCGTCAGTGATCTTCTTGTCTATATTCATCTTCCAGCTGTCAGTCCTATTGTTGTCGCCCAAGGGCGTGATTGACGGTTATCACCTTCGGTACACATGCACCGCGCAAGGGGCATGACGCACAACGCGCGACGCTGTGGAGCCCAGGAAATAGTCGCTGAGGTCGGGCTTGTGGGACCCGATGACGATGCAATCGACACCGTTCTCTGCCGCATAGTCTATGATCGTGCGCGCCGTGTGGCCCTTTACGAGTTCGGAACTTACCCCTTCCAGCCCCTCGACTTTGCGAGACAGCTCCACTCGGGCGCGGCGAAACCCTTCGGCCACCAGATCCTTGTCCAGAAATGCACTGACCGAGCCCTGAGGCATTTCGTAAACGTGCAGAGCGATTATCTCTCCGCCGCCCTGAGACAAGGCTCGGGCCACTTCCAGAGTGTGTTGCGAGATATCGTGATCCAGCGCCATTGGAACGAGAACTTTCTTGTACATGTCAAACTCCTTTCGACCCGGTCGGCCCTATCAAGCCAAGGATAGTACCCAGCGCGGTATCAAGGCCAGAGAACAGTTTGGCAGGTGGTGGTTGGACCGATCATCCCTCCGCACGCAGATCAAATTCTTCATCCGGGAAGTACTTGGCGAGACGGACATCAGCCGCCCTTGCATGCCCCTCCATCCCTTCCACGCGCGAAATTCTGGCTGTGGCCAGAGCAATGGGTTTTGAGCCTTCCCGGGTCGCCCGCTGCCATGTAACGATCTTCATGTATTTGTGGACGCTAAGGCCGCCCGTGTAGCTGGCAGCACCCGAGGTCGGCAGAACGTGGTTGGTACCCGTTGCCTTGTCCCCATAGGATACAGTGGTCTCTTCCCCCAGAAACAAAGAGCCATAGCAGGTCAGGCGATCCAGCCACCATTCCAGATCCTCGGCCTGAACAGTCAGGTGTTCCGGTGCGTATTCGTCAGAACAAGCGGCCATCTCTTCGCGATCCGAACATACAATGACTTCGGCATAGTCACGCCACGCAGCAGCCGCGTTTTCTCGGTTCAGGTCAGGAAGATCTGCGATCAACTCGGGCACCAGTGCCATAACCCTCTGCGCAAGCGCCCGGTCATCTGTCACCAGCCAGACAGGAGAGTTATACCCGTGCTCCGCCTGGCTTACGAGATCGGTGGCCACAACAAGCGGGTCCGCACTGCTATCGGCGAGGACCAGACTGTCGGTTGGTCCGGCGATCATGTCGATGCCAACCTCACCGTAGAGGATGCGCTTGGCCTCGGCCACGAACTGGTTCCCCGGCCCCACAAGGATGTTCGCGCGCGGCAGGCCGAACAAGCCGTATCGCATCGCGGCGACACCCTGCACCCCTCCCATCGCCAGAATACTGTCGGCCCCACAGATATGGGCCGCGTAGACAACTGCAGGCGCAACGCCATCTTCCGGTTTCGGAGGTGAGCACGCGATGATGTGGCGACATCCGGCCACTTTGGCAGTTGTCACGGTCATTATTGCACTGGCGATGTGGCTGTACCGACCGCCGGGCACATAGCAGCCCGCTGCATCCACGGGGATCGCCTTTTGACCAGCGATCACGCCGGGCACAATCTCGGTCTGGACGTCGGTCATCGTGGCCTTCTGCGCCTCGGCAAAATGGCGGACGTTGTTATGGGCGAAACGGATATCCGCTTTCAGCTTTTCAGGCACAAGCGCAATGGCGGCGTCAATCTCGTCCTGCGTCATCAGAACGTTGCCGTCGAACCTGTCGAACTTTGCCGCGTATTCTAGCGCCTTGGCGTCGCCACCTGCCTCGATCTCCGCTAGGATGGTCTTGACCGTATCGTGAACCTCGGGCGCATCAGATTGCGCCGTCAGCATCGCCTTTTTGAGATAGTCGCGCGCCATAGTCAGCCCCTGCTCCCGGTTCTTGCCCGGCCACTCTGTCAGAGGCGAAATCGGCTTTGCAAGCGTTTGTGGGGCCGTAAACGAAACTCTTTCCGATCTTCTAACCCCATTTAAGAAAAGATAAATTTTGGGATTGGGAAAGCTGAAACTCGGCCTTGTAAGAGGACCTCTGCGCTGTTGTAGCCGATGGATTCGGAGGCCCGCTCGTCCCTATTCGAGGCGTGAGGCAAGCGGTTGAACGAGGCGATTCGCAGATGCACTCGGGCAAAAGAAAACGCCCCTGACGAAGGTCAGAGGCGTTTCCAAAAATATATTTAGAGGGCGATTAGCCGCGCTCTTCGATGATCTCAACCAGATGCGGGATCTTGTTGACCATGCCGCGGACAGAAGGCGTATCCTCCAGCTCACGGGTGCGGTGCATCTTGTTCAGGCCCAGACCGATCAAGGTTGCGCGCTGTTCGGCGGGGCGACGGATCGGAGAACCGATCTGCTTTACGACGATGGTTTTTGCCATTGCTCGCTACTCCTTACGCTTCGGCTTCAGCCGGTGCTTCGTCCCGCTTGGGCAGGATGTCGGCAACTTTTTTACCACGACGTGCGGCAACCGAACGCGGGCTCTGCTCTTTCTGCAGGCCGTTGATGGTGGCGCGGATCATGTTGTACGGGTTCTGCGAGCCCAGCGACTTGGAAACAACGTCCTTGACGCCCAGCATTTCGAACACAGCACGCATCGGACCACCGGCGATGATACCAGTACCTTCAGGTGCGGTGCGCATAACCACTTTACCAGCGCCGTGACGGCCCTCGATGTCGTGGTGCAGAGTACGACCTTCGCGCAGTTGCACGCGGATCATCTGACGCTTGGCTTGTTCAGTTGCTTTACGGATGGCTTCAGGTACTTCTTTCGCTTTACCTTTGCCAAAGCCGACACGGCCTTTCTGATCGCCGACAACCACCAGAGCGGCGAAGCCAAAGCGCTTACCACCTTTTACGGTTTTCGACACGCGGTTGATTGCGACCAGGCGATCTGCAAATTCCGGTGCTTCTTCACGGTCGCGGCCACGGCCCCGACGGTTTTCACGTTCTGCCATTTGGCATCCCTTTTCTCATGTGGCGCATACGGCGCCGTTTGCTTCAATCCAAGTGAGCCGCGACTGTTGCCGAGGCCCCCGGATCATCGGGGCAGCCGCAAAGCTGCCCGCAAGTCTTAGATCTTCAGACCACCTTCACGTGCGGCGTCGGCAACTGCCTTCACCTTGCCGTGGAACAGGAAGCCACCACGATCGAAATAGGCCTCTTCGACGCCTGCCTTCTTGGCACGCTCGGCGATGGCCGCGCCCACTTTGGTGGCCGCTTCGACGTTGTTCTTGCCAACAACACCCAAATCTTTTTCCAGGGTCGAGGCCGACGCCAGGGTCACGCCGCGAACGTCGTCGATCAGCTGAACGCTGATGTTCTTGTTCGAACGGTGAACCGACAGGCGTACACGGCCGGCGTTGACTTTGCGAAGTTTGTTCCGAACGCGCAGGCGGCGCTTCAGAAACAGGGTTCTTTTGCTGTTTGCCATTGTTTGCGTCCTTACTTCTTCTTGCCTTCCTTGCGGAAGATGAACTCGCCCTTGTAGCGGATGCCCTTGCCTTTGTAAGGCTCGGGACGGCGCCATTCGCGGATTTTGGCCGCGACTTCGCCCACCTGCTGCTGGTCGATACCTTCCACAACGATCTCGGTCTGCTTCGGCGCGGTGATGGTGACACCTTCCGGAGCAGTGAAATCAACGTCGTGGCTGTAGCCCAGGTTCAGCTTCAGGGTGTTGCCCTGCATCTGAGCCCGGTAACCAACACCCTGGATCTCCAGCTCTTTTTTGAAGCCTTCGGTCACACCGGTTACCAGGTTGGCAACCATGGTGCGGCTCATGCCCCACTGCTGGCGGGCACGCTTGGACATGCCACGGGGGTCGATCTTGACCACGTTGTCTTCAACCGACAGCGTCACGTCGTCGGTGGCGGTGAAGCTGCGGGTGCCTTTCGGACCTTTGACTTCGATGGTCTGACCCGACACAGAGGCGGTAACGCCGCTGGGCAGCTCGACCGGTTTTTTACCAATACGAGACATTGCAGACCTCCTTAGAAGACGGTGCAGAGCACTTCGCCGCCAACATTGTTGGAGCGAGCGTTTGCGTCCGACATCACACCTTTCGGAGTGCTGACAATCGACACGCCCAGACCCTGACGGACCTGCGGGATGTCATTGACGCCCATGTAGACGCGACGACCGGGCTTCGAGACCCGCTTCAGTTCGCGAATAACAGGGGTGCCTTCGTAGTACTTCAGGCTGATTTCGATGGCCGGATGACCGTTTTCACCGGTCGTCTTTTCATAGCCACGGATATAGCCTTCGTCCGCCAGCACGTCCAGAACCCAACCGCGCAGCTTGGAAGCAGGGGTGGAAACGGTGGACTTGCCGCGCATTTGCGCGTTGCGGATACGGGTGAGCATATCGCCGATAGGATCATTCATATCTATGTCTCCCTTACCAGCTCGATTTCACCATGCCGGGGATCTGACCAGCAGAACCCAGCTCGCGCAGCGCGATACGGCTGACCTTCAGCTTACGGTAGTAAGCGTGGGGACGACCGGTCAGCTGACAACGGTTGTGCAGACGGGTAGCCGAGCTGTTGCGCGGCAGTTTCGCCAGTTTCAGACGCGCTTTGAAACGCTCTTCCATCGGGCGGCTCTCGTCATTCGCGATTTCTTTCAGCTCGGCACGCTTTGCGGCATATTTGGCCACCAGGCGTTCGCGCTTCTTCTCGCGTTCGATCATTGCTTTTTTAGCCATGTCTCAATCCTCCCGGCGCTTACGCGTTGAACGGCATGTTGAATGCTTTCAACAGGCTCTTCGCTTCAGCGTCGGTTTTCGCTGTGGTGGCAATTACGATATCCAGGCCCCAGACCTCGTCGACCTTGTCGAAGTCGATTTCCGGGAACACGATGTGCTCTTTCATGCCCATGGCAAAGTTGCCCTGACCATCGAAAGACGGCTTAACACCGCGGAAGTCACGAACGCGCGGCAGCGCGATGGTGATCAGGCGATCCAGGAATTCGTACATCCGGTCACCGCGCAGGGTCACTTTCGCGCCCAGCGGCATGTCTTCACGGACGCGGAAACCCGCGATCGACTTCTTCGCCTTGGTTGCAACGGCCTTTTGACCAGCAATCGCAGTCAGATCTTCGACGGCAGCTTTCGCTTTCTTCGAATCTTTGACCGCCTCAGCACCACAACCGATGTTCAGAACGATTTTGTCCAACTTGGGCAGCTGCATGTCGTTCTTGTAGCCGAACTCTTCTTTCAGAGCGGCACGGATGGTTTCAACGTACTGAGCTTTCAGACGCGGGGTGTAGGTTGCGGAATCAAGCATCGATCACGTCCCCTGTGGTCTTGGCAAAGCGGACCTTCTTGTCACCTTCCATGCGGAAGCCAACGCGGGTTGCTTTGCCGTTTTTGTCCAGCAGCGCCAGGTTCGACAGTTGGATCGGGTTTGCCTGGGGCAGACGACCACCTTGCGAAGTTTGCGACTGACGGGTGTGACGGATGGCAATGTTGATGCCTTCGACAACAGCTTTACCGGCTTTGGGGTCAACCGAGGAAATGGTTCCCTCTTTGCCCTTGTCCTTGCCGGCCAGCACGACGACCTTGTCGCCTTTGCGGAGTTTAGCAGCCATGATTACAGCACCTCCGGAGCCAGCGAGATGATTTTCATGAAGTTCTTGCCGCGCAGTTCGCGAACAACGGGGCCAAAGATACGGGTACCTACGGGCTCGTTGTTGTTGTTCAGGATGACGGCGGCGTTGCGATCGAAACGGATCGCGGTGCCGTCTTCGCGACGGACTTCCTTGGCGGTGCGTACGACGACGGCCTTACGGACGTCCCCTTTCTTTACGCGGCCGCGCGGGATGGCTTCCTTCACCGAGACGACAATGATGTCGCCAACGGAGGCGTATTTACGCTTGGAACCACCCAGGACCTTGATGCACTGAACTCGGCGTGCGCCGGAGTTGTCAGCGACATCCAGATTGGTCTGCATCTGGATCATGTGGTTTCTCCCGACCTGTGGGGGCTGGTCTCGTTAGATCCCCCAGGGTTTCGACAAATGGGAAAATCCCGGAGGCTTACGCTTCCAGAACTTCCCAACGTTTCGTCTTCGATTTCGGCGCGCATTCGATGATGCGTACGGTGTCGCCGACCTTGAAGGCGTTCTTTTCGTCGTGAGCCCGGTATTTCTTGGACTTACGAACGGTTTTGTGCAGCAGCGGGTGCTTGAAACGACGCTCAACCGAAACGGTTACAGTTTGCTCGTTGGCGTCGCTGGTTACCACGCCGGACAGGATACGCTTGGGCATAGGATTACTCCTCCGATGCCGCGGCAGCGGCCTTTTCGTTCAGAATGGTTTTGACGCGGGCAGCGTTGCGGCGAGCCGCTTTGATGCCAGCAGTGTTTTCCAGCTGACCGGTTGCCTGTTGAAAGCGCAGGTTAAAGCTTTCTTTCTTCAGGTTGGCCAGTTCCTCGCGGAGCTGGTCCGGGGTCTTGTCACGCAGTTCTTGGGCGTTCATCGCCTTTTTCCTTTGCTCAAAACACCAGAAGGCCCCCTGACAGGGTCACCTTGGACCTGGTGGATGAATGATAGACATGCGAATCCCCCGACTCGGCCGGGGGACTTGCAGGATGCCGCCGTATAAGGGTTTAAG
Organism: Ruegeria profundi; assembly: GCF_049800715.1. Classification (GTDB taxonomy): domain Bacteria; phylum Pseudomonadota; class Alphaproteobacteria; order Rhodobacterales; family Rhodobacteraceae; genus Ruegeria; species Ruegeria profundi_A. The sequence continues at coordinate 12,308 of NZ_JBNAFO010000018.1, read as the reverse complement.
CGGTGGGTGGCAAGAGGAAGTTTTAGGGTGCGAATTGGACAGAAAAACCGTGTCTCACCGACGCCGGGTTGAAGCTGCGGCCTATGAATTGTCGTCTTTGATTTGCAATTGGTGAAATCCGCCATCCAATACAGGTAAAGAGTCACCAGCAGCCACGCCTCTTCTCAGCACCATTTGCAGCTCAGGGGCATATAACATCCGTTCCGTAAACGCGTGGGAACCCTCGACACTCTCTTTGAGCAAGACATCCCAAACTCGATACTTGCAGGCCCCAACCCTTTCAATCCGGTATCTTTGAAACTCGACCTCAATTGAACCCGACTGGGCATTGTCGGTGTTGGGATAGTCGACGAAGTCTGAGGTCCACTTCTTTTGACTGTCCAGGATATCTAGCGAATCCAATTTTCGCTCATAACTTCGGAACCATTTTGTGTCGGGCAACCCTTGGGGCGGCAAAATTGGATGAGCAAAATAGACTTCTCGCCGAGCTTCATTTGCCCCCGGGTCGACGGTACTCGCAAGAATACCCCCTGCATGAGAGACGTATTCAATGTCATCCAGATTTTTGCCAGGCTCGCGAACAAGGACAATGCCGGTATCAACGTGTTCTTTACTGGGACATTCCGCGCTAACCGAAGACACCAGTAACGCTACTAGAAAAGAACTGCCTAAAAAAAATTTAATCAACATTGAGGGTTTTCGCTCTCATTCCCACTTATAGTTGAAACTGACGCTGATCCGATCATCCTCGGCCATATTCATCGGAACTTCGTGGCGCAGCCAACTTTCCCAAAGTAGCACATCCCCTACTTGAGGTTGAACATAAATGAAAGGTTGCAAGTCCCTTCGCCCAAATTTTAAGCGCGTCGGCGCGGCCATCATGCGACCTGAACGCGGATCCTCCAGCTTCAACGCGCTCGCCCCTTCAGGCATGGCAACGTAGGTCGTGCCCGAGATCACACTGTGTGGGTGCAGGTGGCTGGAGTGCATGCCGCCCTCGGGCAGGATGTTGATCCACAGGTCCTCCAGCTTCAGCTCTCCCTCGCCCAGATCGAACTCCAAATCTTTCGCAAAGGCGGCGACGTGCTGATCCAGCGCCGTCACCAGATCGGCGAAGATCGGGAAGCGCCAAGGCAAATCGGTGAGCGAGGCGTAGCTGGTATAGCCGGGATAGCCATTCTCTTCACACCATTCCTGCCCGGCTTCATCATCCTCGGCGACAACAAGACAGGAGTTTTCCAGCTCTCCCGCGTCGATCTTGGGATCGAACTCGGACAAAGCTGCGCGATAGAGACGGGTAACGAAGAGTGATTCAATCTGTGCCATGCCCCGGCTATATCCCAGCCGAGGCACAAGGGCGAGAGCAGCCGCCTCAGAAAAGCGGCTGCTCAGGTGCGACTTATCGTTGAGCGCCTTAGTAGAAGTAGCGCAGCCATAGGTAGACGTTGGCGATCATCAGGGTCAGGATCATGATCGGGAACGCCATGAGCGCGAATTTGACAAAGCCAATCGGCTGCTTGGCCTTTTCGGCAAAGGCCGCAACCGTCAGGTTGGCGCTTGCGCCCAGCAAGGTCCCGTTGCCGCCCAGACAGGCGCCCAGAGCCAGCGACCACCACAGAGGCTCGATCGCATCAGGCCCGCCAAACGTGTCAGCCGTGGACTCGATCAGAGGGATCATCGTCGCCACAAAAGGGATGTTATCCAGAATGGCCGACAAGATACCCGAGGCCCAGAAGATGAAGAACGCGGTCCACATCATGTCGCCTTCGGTCAGCTCCAGCACTTTCCCACCGAAGAACTCAAGCAGGCCGACATGCTCGACACCTGCAACGATGACGAACAAACCGCCGAAGAAGAAAATGGTGATCCACTCAACCTCGCCAAAAATGTGGTGAACGGATTCGGACTGTTCTTCTCCGTGCTGGTGTCCGTAGGCTAGCAGCATCAGCAGCGCAGCACCGGCCAGCGCCGAGGTGCCCGGCTGGATGCCGTAGCCATGGCCAAGCGTGAAGCCAAGAAGGGTCAGCGCCAGAACCGACAGGGATTTGATCATCAGGCCGACATCGGTGATCGCTTCATTTTCATTGAAACGCATGATCTTTTCGCAGGCCGATTTGGGGATGGCGGCCAGCGTGCGGCGGTTCAGCAGGTAAATGATACCGGTCAGCACCACAAGACAGATGGCCGAGATCGGCGCAAGATTGACCACGAAGTCATTGAAGCTGAGGCCCGCGGCCGAGCCGATGATGATGTTCGGCGGATCACCAATCAAAGTGGCCGTACCGCCCACATTCGACGCTAGAATCTCAGCAAAGAAGAACGGGTAAACGCGCGTTTCCAGCGCGTCCGTAATCAGCAAGGTGATCGGTGCGATCAACAGAACGGTAGTCACGTTGTCCAGCAGAGCAGAGAATACCGCCGTGATCAGCGTCAGCATGATCAGGATTCCGGTCGGATTGGCCTTGACCACCTTGGCGGCCTTGATGGCGACGAATTGGAACAACCCACATTTACTGGTGATCCCGACGATCACCATCATGCCGATCAGCAGCGCCAATGTGTTGGCATCAACGCCTGCGACGGCCTGTTCCTGGTTGATGATGCCGAACAGCACCATCAGCGATGCGCCCAGCATGGCCAGAATGGCGCGGTTTACTTTTTCGGTCACCAGGACGGCATAAACAGCAATCAGGATACCGGTGGCGACCCACAGAGGGTCAATCCCCAACAGCTGAGGAACGGAGAACGCGTGTTCTCCATGCGAAACGGAATGGTCGGTCAATGGTCTGATCCGGTCTTTAGGGGTTAGCTCAGCGCGTGATCAATCAACGAGTTCGGGCTGACAGAGCCGACAAAGCGATTGGTCTCGGGTTCCACGAGGAAAACGTGGCGTTTGAATTTGTGGATCAGGAAAATGCCTTCCATCACCGGCGTGTCTGGTGCGAGAACCGGGATGTTGGCCGGGTTCGACATGTGATCTCCGACCCGCTCTTCGTGCAGGCGCTTGACCTGTTCGCTGATGTCTTCCTTGGTCAGATCCATAAAGCTGAGATGGCTGATCGCAACGCGCGACGTCTCATCGCTGACACCAATACGGGCCGCACGCGGCAGGATCATCTTGATCAACGTGGGCGCAGTGAAAACGCCTTGGAAGCTACCGTCATCCCCCACCACTGGCAAGAACCGGGCGCGGCTGTCGCGGATGATCTCAAACGCCTTGGCGACTGTATCATCGGGATGAATTGTCTTCTGTTTTTCAGGGGGGACCATGACGTCCCGGCAAGTAAGGCCCATACGTGTCCTCGGTCTTTCAGCGGGGTTTCAGAGCCAAGGCACGGTTCGTGCTCAAGCCGTATCGGAGTAAGATCGACCCAAGCTCTGATTGGGAAGGTATTGCGAGCGCTTCTTTTCACCAGATGAGAGAATATGCCACCCCTGAGCCCCATCTTTTTTGCAATGCCGGTATTGAATCTCGGAATTGGGCGCCTAACGGGTTTGCGAGTGGCCAGAAACGAAAAAACCCCCACCGAATTCTCGGCGGGGGCAATTCTGTTCGGGGTTCCCCGGACTGTTTACCAGTCTTCGCGAACCACGACGCGAGTCTTGATCGGCAGTTTCATCGCGGCCAGGCGCAGGGCCTCACGGGCGATGTCGTCATTGACGCCGTCGATCTCGAACATCACGCGACCTGGCTTGACTTTGCAGGCCCAGCGGTCGACCGAACCTTTACCTTTACCCATACGAACTTCGATCGGCTTAGCCGTGACCGGAGTGTCGGGGAAGATACGGATCCAGACGCGGCCCTGACGTTTCATGTGACGCGTCATGGCACGACGTGCAGCTTCGATCTGGCGTGCCGTTACACGCTCAGGCTCAAGAGCTTTCAGGCCGTAGGTGCCAAAGTTCAGATCAGAGCCGCCCTTGGCGAGACCCTTGATCCGGCCTTTGTGCATCTTGCGGAATTTAGTACGCTTTGGTTGAAGCATATCTTTCCCTCCTTAGCGACGACCGCCACCAGCACCACGAGGTGCAGGGCCGTCCTGGAGTTCCTGTGCTTTACGGTCACGTGCCTGCGGATCGTGCTCCATGATCTCACCTTTGAAGATCCAGACCTTGATCCCGATGATCCCGTAGGGGGTCATCGCTTCGGCATGTGCGTAATCGATGTCGGCACGCAGAGTGTGCAGAGGCACGCGGCCTTCACGGTACCACTCGGTCCGTGCGATTTCGGCGCCGCCCAGACGACCAGCGACGTTCACCCGGATACCCAGGGCGCCCATGCGCATGGCGTTCTGAACCGAGCGCTTCATTGCGCGACGGAACGAAACACGACGTTCCAGCTGCTGAGCGATGGACTCGGCAACCAGCTGCGCGTCAAGCTCGGGCTTGCGCACTTCGACGATGTTCAGGTGCAGTTCGCTGTCGGTCATGCGAGCAAGCTTTTTGCGCAGAACTTCGATGTCTGCACCTTTCTTGCCGATGATGACACCGGGACGTGCTGTGTGGATCGTAACGCGGCACTTCTTGTGCGGACGTTCGATGATCACACGGGCAACACCGGCCTGCTTGCACTCTTTGTTGATGAACTCACGGATCTTGAGGTCTTCCAGCAGAAGATCACCGTAGTCCTTGGTGTCGGCGTACCAGCGGCTGTCCCAGGTGCGGTTGACCTGCAGGCGCATGCCGATCGGATTTACTTTATGACCCATTAGGCTTGCTCCTCAACTTGACGCACCTTGATGGTGATCTCCGAGAACGGCTTCATGATCTTGCCGAAACGGCCACGGGCACGCGGACGACCGCGCTTCATGACCAGGTTCTTGCCAACCCATGCTTCGGCGACGATCAGCTCGTCAACGTCCAGGTTGTGGTTGTTTTCGGCATTCGCGATTGCGGACTGCAGGCACTTCTTAACGTCCTGCGCGACACGCTTGTTGCTGAAAGTCAGGTCGGTCAGAGCCTTCTCGACTTTCTTGCCGCGGATCATTTGCGCAACCAGGTTCAGTTTCTGCGGGCTGGTGCGAAGCATGCGCGTTTTCGCCATTGCTTCGTTTTCAGCCACGCGGCGGGGGTTCTTTTCCTTGCCCATGACTTACTTCCGCTTCGCTTTTTTGTCTGCGGCGTGGCCATAATAGGTGCGGGTCGGCGAGTATTCACCGAACTTCTGACCGATCATGTCTTCCGAGACGTTGACGGGAATGTGCTTCTGGCCGTTGTACACACCAAAGGTCAGACCCACGAACTGGGGCAGAATGGTGGAACGACGCGACCAGATTTTGATGACTTCGTTGCGGCCCGACTCGCGCGCTGCTTCGGCTTTTTTCAGCACGTAAGCATCGACGAAAGGACCCTTCCAAACAGAGCGAGACATAGATTAACGTCCCTTCTTCTTGGCGTGCCGCGAGCGGATGATCAGCTTCTGGGACGCTTTGTTCTTGTTACGGGTACGCTTACCCTTGGTGTCCTTACCCCACGGCGTAACCGGCGTTCGGCCACCCGAGGTACGACCTTCACCACCACCGTGCGGGTGATCGATCGGGTTCATTGCAACACCACGAACCGACGGACGAACGCCCTTGTGGCGCATACGACCGGCTTTACCGAGGTTTTGGTTCGAGTTGTCGGGGTTGGACACGGCACCGATGGTGGCCATGCATTCCTGACGGACCATGCGAAGCTCGCCCGAGCTCAGACGGATCTGAGCGTAGCCGCCATCGCGACCAACGAACTGAGCGTAAGTACCGGCCGCACGTGCGATCTGACCGCCTTTGCCAGGCTTCATCTCGATGTTGTGGACGATGGTACCAATGGGCATGCCCGAGAACGGCATTGCGTTGCCCGGCTTGATGTCAGCCTTGGCAGATGCCACGACTTTGTCACCAACAGCCAGACGCTGCGGAGCGAGGATATATGCCTGCTCGCCGTCTTCGTATTTTACCAGTGCGATGAATGCGGTCCGGTTCGGGTCATATTCGATCCGCTCGACGGTTGCCGCGACATCAAATTTGTTCCGTTTGAAGTCAACGATCCGGTAGAGACGCTTTGCGCCACCGCCGCGGCGGCGTGAAGTGATCCGTCCGGTGTTGTTCCGGCCGCCCGATTTGGTCAAACCCTCTGTGAGAGACTTGACCGGACGTCCTTTCCAAAGCTCCGAACGGTCGATCAGCACCAGCCCGCGCTGGCCCGGCGTCGTCGGCTTGTACGACTTGAGTGCCATGCTTTCTGTCTTCCGTTTAGCAAGTGCGGGGATGTTCCCCGCTATGTGATAGGCCCCCGTAGGTGCCAAGGGTATAGGGCCCCGAAGGTCCCCGGTTACAAATATCAGAGGCCCCGGAACGAATCCGAGGCCGCAAGATTGGGAGCGTTTAACAGGGTTGGGGGTGGGTGTCTATAGAGTTTCTCGCAATTTGAGATGGCGACTCAGGATACTCTTGCCCACATTGAAGCGATACAATTTTCGTCACAGCCAGACCTTAACCAAACACATCGTTCAAAGGCACAATAGCGACAGTATGAACATCCAACAGATAGTTTACCTAGACCAAGGCCCAATTAGCTATCTCCGCCGATCGCAAAGCGGTTGTGCTCAGTTTAGTGAGGCTATTGAGCGATTGGAAGGTTGTGCAATTACGTTTTCTGACACTCACGTTTGCGAGATTCTCCGCAGCAATAGACCACTTGAGTTCATTGAGGCATTGGAGGAAATTGGAGCCTACTACTTGCCCCCTGTCACCAGCCTGCCCAAGATCGAGAACCGGTCGACAGTTCTAAAAGCCAACATAGTGCGAGACGTCATTCCGGAAGAAATTGACTTTACCCTAAAGTCTCACTTGGCCAGCGAGAACATACTCAGGCTGCTAGCAGCTCTTCACATGGGTGCCGGATTTCTGGATGTCGACAAAGAACGAGAAGAAATTCTCCATTCGATTGATGCCTACATAGAAGCATTTAGCCAAGAAATGCACATGATTTGCGAGAGTGAATTCGATCCAAGCGAGATTGTAGAAAAGGTTCGCTCCCAGTTTGAACCAGTCAAAAATGAGATTAACGATCTGAGTGTTAGCCAGTTGGACGCTGAAGCCCGAGATTTTTATAGAGAATTCAAAAATCAAAAGCCAAAATCGCAAGCTGAACTGGATCAAATACCAGACGATGAAATTGCCGAGTATCTACTTTCCAAACTGCCAGACTCAGGTTGGATTGATAGTTTCTACCCACGAGACTTCGGGCGAGCAGAGATTGAAGCGGGTAGCATTGCGGGTTTTGCATTCCTTCTTTTTAGTCTGGGTGTTGCCGCGTTTAAAAGGCCGAGGAAAGGCGGGCAAAGCCGTTATCTTGACAGATTTATCAACCAGTTTCGCGACTGCGAGCATATTGAAAACGCGAGCCGATGCCACGTGTTCTTAACTGGGGATTCGCCCGCAGCTCGCTTGGCACGAGCTACATACAGCTACGCGGGACTACCGACAGAAGTACTCAAGCTCGAAGTTGCCAAATGAAACCAACTCCCCGTTCCGAATTGGGGGCTTCGCGACTTAAGGCGCGGGACAAGGCCGAAGGCCGCCGCGCCAGCGACTGCCCGTCCCGGCGGGCTGGCGCTTTGGGGACGTTTGCGCCTCGCTGGGAATTCGGACGTATTTGGCACCATAAAGCGCGTTGATCAGCCGTTGCGGCGCCATCCCACGGGCAGTCGCTGGCGCGGCTTGTGCTCTTATCCGAGGGATCGCCTGCGGCACAGCGGCTCGGACTCCACTGCGATCCTTTGCTTGAGCTTGATATGCCCCAGCACCTCGCGAAAGGCGCGGTGTTTGGGTTTGCCTTCCAGATAGTCCGCCAGCTTGAGCAGGTTGATCGGGTGCTTCGCAATCAGTGCCTCGATCCGCTGCAGGGCCTCGTCCAACTCATGGTGATCCACGTACTGACAGGCCACTTGCGTGGGCGTCAGCAGGCAGTAATCCTGCGGGCGTTTCTCGGTATAGCGCGCGATGTCGAAAGGCGACGCGCCGAGGGCGTGAAACTTGGGGATGTGCACGCGCATATCAGCCTCGGCGTGCTCCAATACCGTGCCGGAGGTCTGGCGGAACCCCAGCGGACCAAGCTTGCCGACCACGTGCTTGCGCATCGCCGGAGAGATCATGTCCACATCCGCCCGGTCATATTTCAGATCATCGAAGACGGACAGCAGCCCCTGCTGTTCATCGGCAATCTGGAAATAGGGCTCGGCGCTGAACGCCCGCATTTGATCCAGAACCTGCGAACGCACAGTTTCAGGGTCTGAAACGAAATCGGCCCCGGCGGGTTGAACCGCCGAGGCCGTGAATAGTCGCAGTAAGCGTCGGATCAAAGACCGGTGCTCACGTCGATTGTGTTGCCCTCTTCCAAGGTCACATATGCTTTCTTGACGTCTTTCCGACGGCCCAGCTGGCCGCGGAACCGCTTGACCTTGCCTTTGGTCACGGTGGTGTTCACCGCTTTGACCTTCACACCAAACAGCGCCTCAACGGCCTCTTTGATCTGCGGCTTGTTGCTGTCGATCGCCACTTCAAAGACAACCGCGCCGTTTTCGGACGCCATGGTCGACTTTTCGGTGATGATCGGCTTGCGGATCACGTCGTAGTGTTCTGCCTTCGCGCTCATTTCAGACGAGCCTCCAGTGCTTCGACAGCCGCTTTGGTGAGCACCAGAGTGTCACGCTTGAGGATGTCATAGACGTTTGCGCCCATCGTCGGCAGGATATCCAGACCTTCGATGTTCTTGGACGCTTTCAGGAACCCTTCGTTCACGGTCGCGCCGTCGATGACCAGAGCACGTTTCCAGCCCAGGTTTGCAACCTGTTTGGCCAGAGCGGCAGTCTTGCCTTCGGCTTCGGCGTTCTCGATCACAACCAGTTCACCTGCCTTGGCTTTGGCCGACAGAGCGTGGCGCAGGCCAAGCTTCCGGAACTTTTTCGGCAGATCGTGGCCGTGCGAACGCACGACGGGGCCTTTGTAGATACCACCACCACGGAAGATCGGCGCGTTGCGGTCACCATGGCGTGCGCCACCGGTGCCCTTCTGGCGATAGATCTTCTTGGTCGAGTAGCTGGTTTCCGAGCGGGTCTTCACCTTGTGGGTGCCGGCTTGCGCGTTGTTGCGCTGCCAACGGACCACACGGTGCAGGATGTCCGCACGCGGCTCGAGACCGAACAGATCGGCGTTCAGCTCGATGTCGCCGGCTTTGCCGCCGTCCAGTTTGATTACATCAAGTTTCATGCTTCACCACCTTCCGCGGGAGCTTCTTCCGCAGGTGCTTCGGTTGCTTCAGACACAGCCGATTTCACAGCAGCCGGGAAAGGCAGGCCTTCCGGTGCTTTCTTCTTGACGGCGTCCTTGACGGTGACCCAGCCCGATTTCGGTCCGGGAACGGCGCCTTTGATGAAGACGAGGTTCCGGTCGGCGTCGGTTTTGACGACTTCCAGGTTCTGGGTGGTTACACGGGCAGCACCCATGTGACCGGCCATCTTCTTGCCTTTGAACACCTTGCCCGGGTCCTGACACTGACCGGTCGAACCGTGCGAACGGTGGCTGATCGAAACACCGTGCGAGGCGCGCAGACCACCAAAGTTCCAGCGCTTCATCGCACCGGCAAAGCCTTTACCGATCGAGGTGCCCGAAACGTCAACTTTCTGACCTTCCAGGAAGTGTTCTGCCGAAATCTCGGCGCCCACATCAATCAGACCATCTTCGGAGACGCGGAACTCGGCCAGCTTGCGCTTGGGTTCAACCTTTGCAGCGGCGTAGTGCCCGCGCATGGCTTTCGAGGTGCGTTTTGCCTTGGCAGCGCCGGCGCCCAGCTGAACGGCGGTGTAGCCGTCTTTGTCAGCGGTACGCTGTGCAACGACCTGCAGGTTGTCCAGGTGAAGAACGGTCACAGGGATCTGCTTGCCGTCTTCCATGAACAGGCGGGTCATGCCGACTTTTTTTGCGATAATACCAGAGCGCATAATCTATACCCTCCGATCTTACGACTGCAGCTTGATCTCGACGTCCACACCAGCAGCGAGGTCGAGCTTCATCAGCGCGTCAACGGTCTGGGGGGTCGGATCAACGATGTCGAGCAGACGCTTGTGCGTACGGATCTCGAACTGGTCGCGGGATTTCTTGTCAACGTGAGGGCCACGGAGAACCGTGAACTTCTCAATCTTGTTCGGCAGCGGGATCGGGCCGCGCACGTTCGCGCCGGTCCGCTTGGCAGTGTTGACGATCTCTTGCGTGCTGGCATCCAGAACGCGATAGTCAAATGCCTTCAGCCGAATACGGATGTTTTGGCTTTGCATAAGTATAGCCTTTTATCAGGCGTTGAGGTTGAGAGGAGGACAAGCGCGCATCGCCAACCCTCATCGAACCCAAAAGGCGGGAATCACCCCGCCTTGACGTTCTTATTGAGAACCCGCGCGTCTTAGTGGGGTTGGTGGGGTTTGGCAAGGGGTTTATTGGCTTTGTCCCACCTCAAAGAGCGACACGACCCAGCACCAAGAACTGATCTTCAGGACCAACTTCGCAACAAGAACGCGCTAAAGAACTATGGGCGAGGTGTAAAGCCTACACGCGACAATTGAGCATTCAGAGAAAACCGACTTGGTCTGGAAGGTTTTCACCCCACGCTACAGTGAATACGCTGGTTGACGACACAGGTTCTGGACGTGCTTTAGCGCTTCAGATCCTGTTAGGCTGCTCGGCAAGCCGGACGTCGAACCGCTTACGCTCGCGGCTAAACTCACTGATATCACAGTCGACTTCCTGGTCGTCGTCACTAAGGATCGCAGCACGCATGTCCTCCAGATCCTTGCTGTGAAGGATTTGCGTTCCATAGTTCAAGAATTCAAAACCTAACATGATTTCCTCCTGATTGCGTCAGCGGATCGGCCTGCGCACGCCCCGCTTTTTGTTTCAGATCACATTTGGGTTTCCTGTCTTTGGGTGAAGTGGAGTTTGGATTAAGAAACCTCAATCCGTTTTGCCCTTAACGACGGCGAACTTTCCAAGCGTCATCTCGGTTCGAACACGTTTAGGCCCACCTCGGAACCGTATAGCTCAAACGAAAAAGGGCGTCCCGAGGGACGCCCTTTCCGTCTGATTATTCGCTTGCGCGAATTATTCAGTGATTTTCGATACAACGCCGGCGCCGACGGTGCGGCCGCCTTCGCGGATCGCAAAGCGCAGGCCCTGCTCCATCGCGATCGGCGCGATCAGCTCAACGCCGAACGACACGTTGTCGCCGGGCATGACCATCTCGGTGCCTTCCGCCAGGGTCACGGTGCCGGTCACGTCAGTTGTACGGAAGTAGAACTGAGGACGGTAGTTCGCGAAGAACGGAGTGTGACGACCGCCTTCTTCCTTGGTCAGGATGTAGGCTTCGGCTTCGAACTTGGTGTGCGGTGTAACCGAACCCGGCTTACACAGAACCTGGCCACGCTCAACGCCGTCACGGTCAACACCACGCAGCAGCGCGCCGATGTTGTCGCCCGCTTCACCGCGGTCCAGCAGCTTGCGGAACATTTCAACGCCGGTGCAGGTGGTTTTCGAAGTGTCGCGGATGCCGACGATTTCGATTTCGTCACCAACGTTGATCACGCCGCGCTCAACACGACCGGTCACAACGGTACCACGACCCGAGATCGAGAACACGTCTTCGATCGGCATCAGGAACGGCTGGTCAACAGCACGCTCAGGGGTGTCGATGTACTCATCAACGGCCGCCATCAGTTCCTTGATCTTCTCTTCGCCGATTTCAGGCTTGTTGCCTTCCATCGCGGCCAGAGCCGAACCTGCGATGATCGGAATATCGTCGCCAGGGTATTCGTAGCTGGACAGCAGTTCGCGAACTTCCATCTCAACCAGTTCCAGCAGCTCTTCGTCGTCAACCTGGTCAACTTTGTTCAGGAACACGACCATCTTCGGGATGCCAACCTGGCGGCCCAGCAGGATGTGCTCGCGGGTCTGCGGCATCGGGCCGTCAGCAGCGTTCACAACCAGGATCGCGCCGTCCATCTGAGCAGCACCGGTGATCATGTTCTTGACGTAGTCGGCGTGGCCGGGGCAGTCAACGTGCGCGTAGTGGCGGTTCTCGGTCTCGTATTCCACGTGGGCGGTCGAGATGGTGATGCCGCGCGCTTTCTCTTCCGGCGCACCGTCAATCTGGTCATACGCTTTGAAGTCACCGAAATACTTGGTGATCGCTGCGGTCAGCGTCGTCTTGCCGTGGTCAACGTGCCCAATCGTGCCGATGTTGACGTGCGGTTTTGTACGCTCAAACTTTTCCTTTGCCAT
>NZ_JBNAFO010000017.1:0-81418 GCF_049800715.1 Ruegeria profundi | reverse complement strand
GCTCAAACGAAAAAGGGCGTCCCGAGGGACGCCCTTTCCGTCTGATTATTCGCTTGCGCGAATTATTCAGTGATTTTCGATACAACGCCGGCGCCGACGGTGCGGCCGCCTTCGCGGATCGCAAAGCGCAGGCCCTGCTCCATCGCGATCGGCGCGATCAGCTCAACGCCGAACGACACGTTGTCGCCGGGCATGACCATCTCGGTGCCTTCCGCCAGGGTCACGGTGCCGGTCACGTCAGTTGTACGGAAGTAGAACTGAGGACGGTAGTTCGCGAAGAACGGAGTGTGACGACCGCCTTCTTCCTTGGTCAGGATGTAGGCTTCGGCTTCGAACTTGGTGTGCGGTGTAACCGAACCCGGCTTACACAGAACCTGGCCACGCTCAACGCCGTCACGGTCAACACCACGCAGCAGCGCGCCGATGTTGTCGCCCGCTTCACCGCGGTCCAGCAGCTTGCGGAACATTTCAACGCCGGTGCAGGTGGTTTTCGAAGTGTCGCGGATGCCGACGATTTCGATTTCGTCACCAACGTTGATCACGCCGCGCTCAACACGACCGGTCACAACGGTACCACGACCCGAGATCGAGAACACGTCTTCGATCGGCATCAGGAACGGCTGGTCAACAGCACGCTCAGGGGTGTCGATGTACTCATCAACGGCCGCCATCAGTTCCTTGATCTTCTCTTCGCCGATTTCAGGCTTGTTGCCTTCCATCGCGGCCAGAGCCGAACCTGCGATGATCGGAATATCGTCGCCAGGGTATTCGTAGCTGGACAGCAGTTCGCGAACTTCCATCTCAACCAGTTCCAGCAGCTCTTCGTCGTCAACCTGGTCAACTTTGTTCAGGAACACGACCATCTTCGGGATGCCAACCTGGCGGCCCAGCAGGATGTGCTCGCGGGTCTGCGGCATCGGGCCGTCAGCAGCGTTCACAACCAGGATCGCGCCGTCCATCTGAGCAGCACCGGTGATCATGTTCTTGACGTAGTCGGCGTGGCCGGGGCAGTCAACGTGCGCGTAGTGGCGGTTCTCGGTCTCGTATTCCACGTGGGCGGTCGAGATGGTGATGCCGCGCGCTTTCTCTTCCGGCGCACCGTCAATCTGGTCATACGCTTTGAAGTCACCGAAATACTTGGTGATCGCTGCGGTCAGCGTCGTCTTGCCGTGGTCAACGTGCCCAATCGTGCCGATGTTGACGTGCGGTTTTGTACGCTCAAACTTTTCCTTTGCCATTCCTCAGGCGCCCTTTTGCGATTTGGGGGACCCTTGGTCCCGTGGTTACATCTGCGCGCGCGAGATATTTGGTTCAAAGGGGAAAATCAAGCACATCCTGAGGGAAATGCACCGATCACGCCGGATTTTGCGTGAGCTCGCTCGTTTCCAGCGGTTGGATCAGGTCCGGACGCCGGTCAAACCAACCATTGTCCTTATGTTCTTCGGCCAACCACTCTTCGACTCGGTCGGCAACTTTCAGGGCAAGGCCGCTCATCTGCTCTTCTTTCGTGCGGGTATTTCCCGACCCTGTCAGAGCGCTCTCTCCGGTCGTGTCTTCCAAAACTTGAAACTGCTTGCCCTTGGCCAGAAACTCTTTCTTCTTCACATCGTAGACGTTGACCAGAACAATCGCCGTGCTTTTGGGATTGTAGATGACGGGAATGCCCGGAGGCGCCAGCATGTAGCCTTCGAGGCTGATACCGATGTCGTATTCCTGCGCGCCCTCGTAGCGGCCAAGGCGGATATCGACCGCGTTCTGGATCGCCTTGGTCCATTCATCCGGCGTCGCATCGCGAGAGACAGGTCCCTTCACCGCCTTGTCGGCAAACGCATAGTTTACGCGCAGCTTGAACTCCCCCAACGACTCGGGTTCTTCATAGACTTGCGTCTGCGTGCAGGCGCCCATCAGGGCAAGTCCAGTAATCAGGGTCAAAATGCGCAGCATGATCTCGTCTCGATAGGCCTGTTTTTCTTTGATCTAGCGCACCGATACGGCCTGTGCCAAGCCGTATCGGCGGATTTCGCCCGAAACCCTCGTCAGATCACGAGAATTTATAGACACGCGGGAAGCCATAAGGAGGCTTTTTCCCAACGCTGGCGCGTTTGGCCAGCCATTGAGACATATCTGCCTCATGCCGTGTTTTATCGCCACCCATGGACCATTTGAGCCCTTCTTCCCAGTTGAAGGTTGTGATGTCGGACAGGCCGCCATCCAACTCCAACGTGCCCTGCCGGCCGCGCGCCATATTGTATTTCTGCAAGCGCACGCCTTTGCCTCGCGTCATCTCGGGCAACTCTTCGGTTGGGAAGACCAAGAACTTGCCATTCTGCGAGACCACTGCGACGTGATCTCCAGCGACCGGTTTACAGATCATCGCTGTCTCGTCGCCTTTGACGTTCAGCACCTGTTTCCCGTTGCGGGTCTGCGCCAGAACGTCATCCTCGGGCACCATGAAACCGTTGCCAGCGTCCGAGGCCACCAGCAGCTTGCGTCCGGGCTTGTGGATCAGGATGTCGATGATCTGCGCTTCGTTCGGCAGGTCGACCATCAGGCGGAGCGGTTCCCCCATACCCCGCCCGCCAGGCAAGTTGGCGGCGCTAACGGTGTAGAACCGCCCGTTCGATGCAAACACCAGCAACCGATCCGTGGTTTCCGCATGGAAGATGAACCGGGGGCCGTCTCCGTCTTTGAACTTCAATTCGCGCTTGAGGTCGATGTGGCCGGTCATGGCGCGAATCCAACCCATCTGAGAGCAGACCACCGTGATCGGTTCACGGTCGATCATCGCTTCAAGCGGGACTTCTTCGACCTGTCCGGCCTCAGCAAATTGCGTGCGACGCGCGCCGCCTTCGTAGTCTTTGCCAAAGGTCTTCTTGGTCTCTTTCAACTGCTCGGCGATCTTGGCCCATTGCAGAGCGGGATCGGCCAGTAGGTCTTCCAGATTGGCGCGTTCCAGCATCAACTCGTCACGCTCGCGGACCAGTTCCATCTCTTCCAGACGACGCAGGCTGCGCAGGCGCATGTTGAGGATCGCGTCGACCTGAACCTCAGACAACTCACCCTCACCCGGTTTGGGTGTGGCGTAGTCGGATTCGTCCGTGGCGCGGACGTGATCAATCCCCCAATCCTCGCGCATCAGCGCGGCTTTGGGGTCGTCGTCGTAACGGATAATGTCGATCACACGGTCGAGGTTGAGGAAGGCGACAATAAAGCCCTCCAACACCTCAAGCCGGTGGTCGATCTTCGCCATGCGGTGACGCGAGCGACGGATCAGGACCTCTTGTCGGTGATCAAGGAAGGCGCGCAGCACTTCCTTCATCGAGCAGACCTTGGGCGTCACCCCGTCGATCAGCACGTTCATGTTCAGGCTGAACCGCACCTCAAGGTCCGAGTTGCGATAGAGCATGCCCATCAGTACCTCGGGGTCGACGTTTTTGGAACGCGGCTCAAGGATCAGGCGGATGTCATCGGCGGATTCGTCCCGTACATCGGCTAGGATCGGGATTTTCTTGGTCTGGATCAGTTCCGCTATCTTCTCGATCAGCTTGGATTTCTGAACCTGATACGGGATCTCGGTGACGACGATCTGCCATTGGCCGCGACCCAGATCCTCGACTTCGAACTTACACCGCAAGCGGAAGGACCCGCGCCCGGTGCGATATGCTTGTGCGATATTCTCGGGCGGCTCAACGATCACGCCGCCGGTCGGGAAATCCGGGCCGGGCACATAGTTCAACAGCGTGTCGTCGCGCGCGTCTGGCGTTTTGATCAGATGTAGACACGCGTCGCAGAGCTCCGAGATATTGTGCGGCGGGATATTCGTCGCCATGCCGACCGCGATACCGCTGGCACCATTGGCCAGCAGGTTCGGAAACTGCGCAGGCAGCACGACCGGCTCGGTCAGCGTGCCATCATAGTTGTCACGGAAATCAACGGCGTCCTCGTTTAGACCCTCAAGCAGCGCCTCGGCCACGATGGTCATCCGGGCTTCGGTGTATCGCGAGGCCGCCGGGTTATCGCCGTCGATATTGCCAAAGTTCCCCTGCCCGTCGACCAGCGGGTAGCGGACGTTGAAGTCCTGCGCCAGACGCGCCATCGCGTCGTAGATCGCGGCGTCACCATGCGGGTGATAGTTACCCATCACATCGCCCGAGATCTTCGCGGACTTCCGGAAACCTCCGGTTGCACTGAGTCGCAGTTCCCTCATCGCATAGAGGATTCGCCTGTGAACCGGTTTCAAACCATCACGCGCATCCGGCAGGGCGCGGTGCATGATGGTGGACAGCGCATAGGTCAGATAGCGCTCACCAATTGCGCGGCGTAGCGGTTCGGCTACCTCGCCCCCATTGTCAGGGGCCTCCATGTTGGGGTCGTCGATCGTATCGTTCATATATGATGTGATACGACGCAAGCGCGGCTTGGTAAAGCAACCAAGACTTATTTTACTGGGGACAAGTCGCGCTTTTTGCAACAGGGGGAGGCAACCCACGGATTTCCCCCATTTTTCGACTCCCGCCTCGAAATATGCTATGCTCTCATGAATTAAACTGCTGCCAATTCTTGTATTTACGATTTCTTCGGGGGGAAGCGTCATGACGCGCCTGATACTTGTTACTTTCGCCGCTCTGGGATGGGCCTTCTACGTCATGAGCGGGGGCCCCGACTTTGAGCCGCGCGGCCTGCGCAGTGACAATCCGCAGCGCATGGCGGCCACGTTCGAACCTGCGCCGAAGGCCGCGCCTACGGCAGCCGCTCCGGTTGAGGAATTGGTGACCCGCGCCGCAGTTCAACCCATCCCGGTTATTGAGTTTATTGCAGAACCTGAACCTGTTCTGGGTGAGGAAGAAACCAAAGCGTTACTCTCTCAGGTTGCAGCCGGATTGCAGGCGAATCCGTCCCTGTTCGAAGATCAGGATGTCACGCTGACGCTGGCCTCGCTGGAAGGCGGCGTGACGGCGATGCAGCAAGTCACAACCGACGCGGAACCCGCCGTGACCCCTGTCTCGGAACCCGAAAAGGACATCCGTGAAATCTCTGGCACCCGCGTGAACATGCGTGACGGCCCGGGCACAATCTATCCCATCATCGGCAAGGCAACGATCGGGCAGCGGGTTGAGGTCCTGAGTGATTCCGGCACCGGCTGGTTGCGCACACGCGTGTTTCCCGGGCAACAGGTCGGATGGATTTCGGCATCACTGGTCCGCAAAACCACAAACTGACGTCCGGGCGTCATTGCCCTGTTTCCTCTCGCAGCCTAGGGGTTGAGGACGTTGAGGTTCGGGGCCATCATGCAAAAATCAATTCTTATTACCGGCTGCTCGTCCGGCATCGGTCTGGATGCAGCACACGGTATGCGTGCGCGCGGTTGGCGCGTGTTTGCCTCGTGCCGTCAGCAGCGTGATTGCGACAGGCTGCGCGCGCAAGGATTTGAAAGCCCACGAATCGACTATCAGGACACAGACAGCATCACCGCCGGACTGGCCGAGGTTCTTGAGGCCACCGGAGGCACCTTGGACGCATTGTTCAACAATGGGGCGCACGGGCTGCCCGGCGCGGTCGAAGATGTGCCGACCGATGGTTTACGGTTCATCTTCGAATCGAATGTCTTCGGCTGGCATGAACTGACGCGGCAGGTTATTCCCGTCATGCGCAAACAGGGCTATGGGCGCATTGTCCAGAACTCCTCGGTTCTGGGACTGGTCGCGTTTCCGTGGCGCGGCGCTTATGTCGCTACCAAATACGCGATCGAAGGTCTGACTGACACGATGCGTCTGGAACTACGCGGCAGCGGCGTCAAGGTCATCCTGATCGAACCCGGTCCGATCACGTCGAAAATCCGCGAAAAGGCGATCCCGGTGTTCGAGCGGTTCGTGGATTGGGAGAACTCGGTCTTGCGTGACAGGTACGAGGCGTCGCTTCTGAAACGGCTCTATGAAGGCTCTGGCCCGGACGCGTTCGAACTGCCTGCCTCGGCGGTGACCAACAAGCTGGCCCATGCGGTCGAAGCGAAACGGCCCAAGGCGCGCTATTACGTGACGACTCCGACCTATATCGCCGGCTATTTGCGGCGAATTCTGCCAACAAAAGCTATAGACCGCATACTGTCAGACATCTGAGGCAATATTTCCCGTTCGCTTTTGGCACTGCAGGCGCTAGATCAGGCGCACACAAAGAAAAAGCGGACGGTGACTGACGATGGACCCTTTGATGGTCGTTTTGCTCTTGGCGATGGCGGCGGTTGTCGTCGTGCTGACCCTTGGAATCGCAAATTTCGGAAAAAGCGGCATGGATGCCGCCAAGAAGAGCAACAAGATGATGCGCCTGCGCATCCTCTTTCAATTCATTGCCGTATTGCTGATTGTGCTTTACGTCTTCCTGCGCGGACAAGGAGTTTGACGATGGTCGTTCTGAACAAGATCTACACGCGCACAGGCGATGACGGAAAAACCGCTTTGGGCAATGGCGAACGGGTTGCGAAATACTCGGGCCGCGTGGCCGCATATGGCACGGTTGATGAGCTGAACGCCTTTGTCGGCGTCGCCCGGACCGAAGCCGAGGGAGAAACTGACGCGGCGCTGGCCCGCATACAGAATGACCTGTTCGATCTGGGGGCTGATTTCTGCCGCCCCGACATGGAAAAAGACGCCGAGGCTGACTACCCGCCGCTGCGCATCGCGCCTGCTCAGATCGATCGGCTTGAGGCTGAAATCGACGCGATGAATGCCGATCTTGAACCACTGCGCAGCTTCATCCTGCCCGGTGGCTCGGCTTTGGCAGCGCATCTGCATGTCTGCCGCACCGTCTCGCGCCGAGCCGAGCGTCTGGCGGTTGAGCTGACCAATATGGAGCCTGTCAACGAGGTCGCGGTCAAATACCTGAACCGTCTGAGTGATTGGTTCTTCGTCGCCGCCCGCTGCGCCAACAACAGCGGCAAGGATGATGTCTTGTGGGTTCCGGGAGCGAACCGCTGAAAGCGGCGGGACGTCCAGTGGACGTCCCGGCGACCGGAAGGGCGGAGCCCCGGCCCAAAGAACGGGTGCTAAGTGTCATTTACTCGGTGTCCCGCTGACCAGAACAATCAACCTACTGGTTTCAGCTGGACGGGTTGGCCACCGGCAACCAAATCCCACCATCGTCGGCCAACCGTCAAAAAATCTCCGCCCCCTATTCGTCAAAAAACACAAAACGCGACGTCTCAAGCCCATGACGTGACGATTTTGCTCTGTTGTCGATGAGATTGAGGCGCTATCTAGTCCCGCGAGAGCATTGGTGGAGTCGCGACGCGGCTTGCCGTTTTTGTAAGGAGCGAACGCAAAAATGAAGGTACTTGTGCCTGTCAAGCGCGTGATTGACTACAACGTTAAAGTCCGTGTTAAGGCGGATGGTAGCGGTGTTGATCTCGCCAATGTAAAAATGTCGATGAACCCGTTCGACGAGATTGCAGTTGAAGAGGCGATCCGCCTGAAAGAAGCAGGCAAGGCTGACGAAGTCGTTGCTGTTTCGATCGGCGTGAAGCAGGCGCAGGAGACGCTGCGGACTGCTCTGGCCATGGGTGCGGACCGCGCGATCCTGGTTATTGCTGCGGATGACGTCCACACGGATATCGAGCCTCTGGCTGTTGCGAAAATCCTGGCCAAAGTGGTCGAGGAAGAGCAGCCGGGCATCGTTCTGGCGGGCAAGCAGGCGATCGACAACGACATGAACGCCACCGGCCAGATGCTGTCGGCCCTGCTGGGCTGGAGCCAAGGCACCTTCGCGTCCGAGCTGGACATCGAAGGCGACTCCGCCAAAATCACCCGTGAGGTGGATGGCGGTTTGCAGACCATCAACGTCAAGATGCCGACCATCGTGACCGTTGACCTGCGCCTGAACGAGCCGCGTTATGCGTCGCTGCCGAACATCATGAAGGCGAAGAAAAAGCCGCTGGATGAGAAAACCGCCGCCGATTACGGTGTCGACGTCACTCCGCGTCTGGAAATCGTCAAAACCGATGAGCCGCCGGCCCGTGCCGCTGGTATCGTCGTCGGCTCGGTTGATGAGCTGGTCTCGAAACTCAAAGAAGCGGGGGCTGTGTAATGGCTGTACTTCTGCTTGCCGAAGTCAACAATGGCGAACTGTCGCTGGACGCCACCGCCAAGGCCGTGTCCGCTGCAAAATCGCTGGGTGACGTAACCGTTCTGGCCGCGGGCGGTTCTGCCGCTGCTGCCGGTGAGGCCGCCGCCAAGATCGACGGTGTGTCCAAGGTTCTGGTTGCTGAAGACGAGTCGCTGGGCCACCGCCTGGCGGAATCGACCGCAGCACTGATCGTAGGTCTGGCCGATGGCTATGAGCACATCGTTGCCCCTGCCACCACCGACGCCAAGAACGTCATGCCGCGCGTTGCTGCGCTGCTGGACGTGATGGTGATCTCGGATGCGTCCGGCGTAGTTGACGGCGCGACCTTCGAGCGTCCGATCTATGCGGGCAACGCTATCCAGACCGTCAAGTCGAACGACGCCAAGAAAGTCGTCACCTTCCGCACCGCTTCCTTTGATGCGGCAGGCGAAGGCGGTTCGGCTGCGGTTGAGACCATCTCGGTTGGCGAAAACCCTGGCCTGTCGTCCTGGGTTGAGGACAAGGTTGCCGAGAGCGACCGTCCCGAGCTGACCTCGGCTGGTGTTGTTGTTTCGGGCGGTCGTGGTGTCGGCTCGGAAGAAGACTTCAAATTGATCGAGACTCTGGCTGACAAGCTCGGCGCCGCTGTTGGCGCGTCGCGTGCCGCCGTGGACTCGGGCTATGCTCCGAACGACTGGCAGGTGGGTCAGACCGGCAAGGTTGTTGCACCAGACCTGTATGTCGCCGTGGGTATCTCTGGCGCGATCCAGCACTTGGCTGGCATGAAGGACTCGAAGGTCATCGTTGCGATCAACAAAGACGAAGAAGCACCGATCTTCCAGGTTGCTGACTTCGGTCTGGTTGCTGACCTGTTCCAGGCCGTACCCGAACTGACCGAGAAACTCGGCTGATCGAACCAAGCGGTTGCTTGGAAAACCATTGTAAGGCCCGCCCCCTCGGCGGGCCTTTTTCAATGCAAATCACGGATCGATCGGAAAAGAGTTTCTGCGATCCGACGATGGGTCGCTGGGCCGATCATATGTTCGGCCATGGGCTGCTGAAGGGTCCCGAACAGCATATCCTCCAACTCATCCGATTCGCCGGAGATCCGGACTGACATCGAAACGACATCCGCACTGTACGGCCTCAGTGCTTCCATCATCTCGGTATCAACAAAGACCGGTTCACAGCCCAGCGGCCCGGCAACCTCATGGGCGATTTCGCCATCAAACTGCAGGTTCAGCAAAACGACCGGAGGCCGGATAGCTTGTAGAAAAACGCCGAGGGTCTCCACCCACTTTTTGCGAAGTTCGTGGGTGACGATTTCGAAGCGCGCGTCCGAATAGGAATGCAGCAACCCCAGCAGGTGACGCACGAAATGTACATCCGTGAAATCCACCTCGGGGTAGAGCGTCAGCAGGTCCGATGTTGGAGATAGAAACCGGTCATTGCGGCGCGGATGAACCCGATAGAAGCGATTCGATTGCCCCAACGCCCCTGGCAATTGAAGCACGCAAAGATCGGACTTATTCGCCAGTCCAACCAAGGTGGAATCGCCGCACAGCGCCTCAACCCCACAGAGAAGACTGCCGAAGTTGACGCATTTACGGTCCAGCATACCTTCGAGAATCGCGACATAGGGGTGCTCAACGAACCTCCCAAAGGTCTCATCCCCTCCGATACACGCCAGATAGGAGCCGTCCAACGCGCGCGACGGCCCCCGGAATCTCAGTTTTGACGCCGCATACTGACAGACGCTGTCTTCGAGCACTGCTGCGCCCGTTTGATGATAGCTCATATTACTCACCCAATTTTTCACCCGGTTGCCATCTTGCCGTCGCAAGTCTTGCGAAATTGCTAATGCGCGGATTTGAGGCAAGTTTGACCAGTCCGCAGACCTCGGATGCCTCTTGCCGCCCGCCCCAAACTGCCGGTAATGTCGCGGCGAGCTGAGAGCAGAGGCACCAGAGCATGGAAATCAAATCGGTCGGAGTGATTGGCGCAGGCCAGATGGGCAACGGGATCGCGCATGTTCTGGCGTTGGCGGGCTATGACGTTCTGGTCAACGACGTCAACAAGGACGCTTTGGACAATGCCATAAAGACGATCGAAGGCAATTTGGCGCGTCAGGCCTCACGCGGGAAGATCTCGGACGAGGCTGTGCAAGCCGCTTTGGGGCGGATCACCACCACGCTGGAATTGCCGCGTCTGGGCCAGACCGATCTGGTGATCGAGGCCGCGACCGAGCGTGAGGCGATCAAGCAGGCGATCTTTGAGGATCTGCAACCGCATCTGCTGCCGCATACGATCCTGACCTCGAACACATCCTCGATCTCGATCACGCGATTGGCCAGCCGGACCGACCGTCCTGAGCGGTTCATGGGGTTCCACTTCATGAATCCGGTGCCCGTTATGCAACTGGTCGAGCTGATCCGAGGGATTGCCACCGACGAAGAGACCTATAACGCCTGTAAGGCCGTGGTCGACAAACTGGGCAAAACCGCCGCCAGCGCCGAGGATTTCCCGGCCTTTATCGTGAACCGTATCCTGATGCCAATGATCAACGAGGCGGTCTACACGCTCTATGAAGGTGTGGGGAGTGTTCAATCCATCGACCAGTCGATGAAGCTGGGCGCCAATCACCCGATGGGGCCTCTGGAACTGGCCGATTTCATTGGGCTCGACACCTGCCTGGCGATCATGAACGTGTTGCATGATGGGTTGGCGGATACTAAGTATCGCCCCTGTCCGCTGTTGACGAAATATGTCGAGGCTGGATGGTTGGGGCGCAAGACTCAGCGTGGGTTCTATGACTATCGCGGCGACGAGCCGGTTCCGACGCGCTAAGAGGGGGCCAGCCCCCTCGCCCGGATTTCATCCGGTCTCACCCCCGGGGATATTTGTAGCCAGATGAAGGGGTGGATCAGCGCTTTGCTATGCCGCCCAAGGACATCGTGTGGTTTCGCAGCCACGCCATGAAACCGCGCGGGTCGCGTTCGAGCAGCTGCATGTCTTCGTCCGAGATCGGCTCTCCAATCACCGGGGATTGGGGCTTGTTGCAAGAGCGGACGATCTCATGCAGCAACAGCCCCTGCCGTAGGATCGGCGAGAGTTTGTTGGCGATCTGATAGGCGCGCGAGTTGCGGCCGGGGAAGTAAATCGGCACCACGGTCGCGCCTGAACGGCGGATCATCTTGGCGGTGAAGACGTTCCATTCGCGTTCAATTGCCGGCCCGAACCAATCATCCGAGGACATCACTACACCCGAGGGGAACAGGGCGACCACGCCGCCCTCTTTCAGGTGGTCCATCGCCTTGGTCCGCATTTCCAGCATTTTGGTTTGCGCTTCAGGATCATGCGGGAAGGGAACGGGGATCATAAACGAGGTCGCGGCCTCATCCAGGCCAGTCAGAACCGAGCGGGTCAGAATACGGTAGTCGCTACGGACACGTCCAATCAGTTCAGCGAAAATCATGCCGTCCACCATGCCATGAGGATGGTTGGCGACAACGACAACGGGGCCGGTTTTGGGAATACGTGCGATCTGTTCCTCGGGTGTGGTGAGGGTGATCCCCATCGTCTTGAGCGCCCCACCCCAGAACCGCTGGCCACGATACTGCTCATTTTTCTTTTCAAATTTATTGACCATCCGCAGAATGGTCAGCTTGCCGGTACACCATTCAATGGCGCGGATTGCCGTCGCGGTCCAGGCATCGTCGAACGAATTGGCATAGGTCAGCGTTCTACGGTCGTAGATCTCGCCCTGATCTTCGGTCCCGTCGACAACGGGGCCTGTCTTGGTGTCGTGCGTTGTTTCCGCCAATTCCTGGTCTTCCCGTTCTTCCTGTCCCGGCGGGGTGGCTTTAGAACCCCTCGCCGAACTTGTCGTTCACAAGCGTTTCCAAGGCTTCTGCCAATGCCTCAGCATCCGGCCCGGAGGTCTCGACGTCAATAGTGGTTCCGCGCGAGGCTGCCAACATCAAAAGGCCCATGATACTGTCGCCTGATGCAGAAAGTCCGTCCTTGGAGACTTCCGCACTTGCATCGAAACCTTCTACTACCTCAACCAGCTTGGCCGAGGCGCGGGCGTGCAGGCCCTTTTCATTTATGATTTTCAAGCTTCGATTGGTCATTTCAATACGTCCGGTCCTAATCCAATGTCACATTTTGCGCATTGATGTACTTGCGTCCAGCCTCCATCGCGTGACGCACGGCATCGCCCACGGGCAGGTGGCGACTTTTGGCCAATTTGATCAGCATGGGAAGGTTCGCGCCATACAAAATGCGCCGATCCTGCGGCGCACAGGCCCGGAGGCTGAGGTTAGACGGGCTGCCACCGAACAGGTCCGTGACGATCACCACGCCGCCACCCATATCAACGTCGTTTGCGGCGCGGCAGATTTCGGCCTGCTTTTCATCGCGGTCATGATCGGCTTCGATCGCAATCGCGACGAGGCCGGGCTGCGGCCCCACAACATGCTGCATGGCGGCCAGATACTCTTTGGCCAACCCTCCATGCGCTACGATCACTATCCCGATCAATCCGGCCTCACATTCAATGCGCGTCGTTCCATCTCGCGGTGCCTAATTGCCACCTGCTGCCCCCTGTCTGCAAGGGCTTTCGCAATCGCCTCGGCCAAAGCGACAGATCTGTGCTGGCCACCGGTACACCCGAAAGCAACCGACAGGTGCGCTTTGCCCTCGGCGCGAAAGGCAGGCAGCAAAAGGTCCAGCATTCCGACCACCTGGTCAAAGAACGGAGCGTAGTTCTTATCGGACTGGACATAGCGCGCCACGTCAGCGTTTCGACCGTCGGCGGCACGCAATTCGGGCCGCCAGTAAGGATTGGCCAGAAAACGGCAATCAAACACCATATCGAGGCCGCGCGGCAGGCCGCGTTTGTAGGAAAAAGACTCGATCGAGACCGCAAGATGGCGGCCACCTTGTGGGGCGAACCAATGTTCGACCTCTTCACGCAGTTGGTGAACATTCAGGGCGCTGGTGTCGATCAGGGTATCGGCGATTTCGCGGATCGGGGCCAGCAGTTCTTTTTCCTGGCGCACCCCGGCTTCAGGGCCCGCATCCTTCGCGACAGGGTGACGCCTGCGGGTTTCCGAGAAGCGGCGCAGAAGAACCTCATCACTGCAATCCAGATAGAGAACGGTCAGGTCAACCTGTTCCATACGGCCCAGCTTGGCGGCCAGTTCGATGAAGCCGATGGTCGAGAAATCCCGGTTGCGCGCATCAATCCCCAAAGCCATGGGCCGATCGTTCCCCGCGCCTTCCAGCAGGCGCGTCAGCAGGCCCATGGGCAGATTGTCGATCGCCTCGAACCCCAGATCCTCAAGCACGTGAATGGCTGTCGATCGTCCTGCCCCGGACGGCCCGGTCACAAGAACGATCCGCCGTTGCGCTGTCATGTGCTGGTCCATTCCGGGTCTACGCGCCCCATTCTAAGCAGTTGCATCAGTGCTTCGGCCAAATTGGGCACGCAGGCGCCAAACAACAAGGGTACATAGTGCCCCAGTAACTGCATAGTAACGGGCTCTGGCAGGCGGGCGGGCTGCGTCTGGTCCATGTCGAGCACATAATCCAAAGCCACCGGGCCGCAAGGGGCGGCGCGCAACAGCCCGATGCCACGCGCCTCGATCAAGCCCGCAATCCGCGGTGGTGCGTCGGCAATCACCGCGCCCTCGTCCCGGCGCAGATCAACACGGTCGTCGGCAACCAGATCGGCCCCAAGGGCCATCATGCGAAGGGCAAGTGAGGATTTACCCGATCCCGAGGCCCCTACGATCAGAAGCCCTTGCCCTTGAACCGCGACACAGGTCGCGTGAATACAGGCCCTGTCCTTATCCGCGATGTCTGAAAGCGTCTGACTGCTCATGTCCTAGACAGGAAGCCCCACGACGAAACGCGCACCCAGCGGCTCCGAGGTGACATCGGCTTCGGTCGGTCGGATATTCTCAGCCCAGATCACACCGCCATGAGCTTCGACAATCTGTTTCGAGATCGCCAACCCGAGGCCGGAGTTGTTGCCAAAATGCTCCTCGGGGCGCTCAGAGTAGAAGCGTTTGAAGACCTTGGTCAGAGCCTGTTCCGGTATGCCGGGGCCTGTGTCTTCGACGACGACCAGCACACGCTGGTCGCGTTGACGTACCCAGACGCGGATCGCATCGCCCTCCTCGCAGAAGGAGATCGCATTGGTGATCAGATTGACGAAAACCTGGGCCAAGCGCGCCTCAAGCCCATTGATCACGATCGGGTCGGCGGGCAGATCGGTGGCGTATTCAATGCCCTTGGACTTGGCATCTTCGCCCAGAAACTGACCCAGATTGTCCAGCAGTTTCAGCAGGTCAAAGGGCTGCTCAGCCTCTTTCACAAGCTCCGCATCCAGCCGCGAGGCGTTAGAGATGTCGCTGACCAGACGGTCGAGACGCCGTACGTCATGTTCGATGACGCCCATCAGCTTTTCACGCTGATCGTCGCGCTTGACCATCCGAAGTGTTCCAACAGCGGATTGGAGGCTGGCCAGCGGGTTCTTGATCTCATGCGCCACGTCCGCTGCGAATTGTTCATTTGCGTCAATCCGATTGTAGAGCGCCGTGACCATGCCCCGCAGCGCCAGGCTGAGGCGACCAATCTCATCAGGGCGGGCGCTCAGATCCGGGATGCGGATACGGCCCGGATTAACGCCTGTACCCCGGTCTTTGCCCATCTCGGCCGCGGCGGCCAGATCGGCCAGCGGATTGGCAATGGTCGACGCCAAAACAAGGCTGAGACCGACCGAGACCAGCAGAGCGACAACAAACATCTGCAGGATCCGCTCCTGCTCGCGCCGGGCCAGCGCGTCGATCTCACCTGCCGGGCCGGTTATGGCAACAGCTCCGACTGTCGTGTCGTTGAACACGATGGGAGAGGCGGCAACGATAACCGTCTCATCCATCTCGTCCTGAACGGCCTGCACCTGCGTTCTGCCGCCAAGCGTATCGGGGATGATGGATTGCACCCGTTGGGCCAGCGTCGGGGCCTCGTCAGTCGTTGACCAGTTGAACACCCGGGATACCCCGGTCCAGACCGCATTTAAAGAGTCACTGATAACGGTGCTTCCAGTTTGGATATCCGCCTCTGACTGCAAGATGGTCGACAGATCAACGGCAACTGAGGCACCCCGCGTCCAACCGATCAACGTGCCGCTGGCGTCGTAAACAAAGACCTCGCCACCTTCTGGTAGACTTAACCCGGCCAGAGTATCACCCACATCCAGCACCCGCGGATTTTGCGCGCCCGCGGCTGCGTTCTGACGGATCTGAGCCTCGAACACGTTGCTGACCAGCTGTGCGTCGCCCATCAGGTTGCGCGCGGTTTGCTGAACCTGTTCCTTCCGGGAATCGTCCAGATACAAAAGACCGGTCACGAGAATGACCAAGGCAATCAGGTTGAAGGTGACGATCTTGCGCGCCAAAGGCGAGCCGCGCAGAGAAAACAAGTTCCTCCGCGACCGCTTCTCTCGCAGTTCGGCAGACTCGGGGTCTTGTGGGATAACCCAGTCATCCCCGATTACGACATCACCGTCGTGCAGCTCGTCAGATTGGTCAGTGTCACGCACGGGACCACAATACCTTCAAACGGGGCGCGTGCCTATTCTTCGTTGTAGCGGTAGCCGATGCCATAGAGCGTCTCGATGGCCGAGAACTCAGGATCAGCGGCGCGCATCTTCTTGCGAAGGCGTTTGATGTGGCTGTCGATGGTGCGGTCGTCGACATAGACCTGATCGTCATAGGCCACGTCCATCAGCTGGTCGCGGCTTTTGACGAAGCCTGGGCGTTGCGCCAAGGCCTGCAGAAGCAGAAACTCGGTCACGGTCAGTGAAACATCATTGCCCTTCCAGGTCACCGCATGGCGCAGCGGGTCCATCCGAAGCTCACCACGCTCCATAACCTTCGCATCACCAGTGCTGACCGCAGCGCTATCGCCCTCGGTCGCTTCCTGACGACGCAGCAAAGCGCGAATGCGTTCGACCAGAAGGCGCTGCGAAAACGGCTTCTTCACATAATCATCCGCGCCCATGCGCAGACCCAGAACCTCGTCGATCTCGTCATCCTTGGAGGTCAGGAAGATAACCGGCATCTGGGTTTTCTGGCGCAGCCGCTGCAACAGGTCCATCCCGTCCATCCGCGGCATCTTGATATCCAGAACAGCCATATCGGGCAGCTTTTTATTGAAAGCATCCAGCGCAGCCTGACCGTCATTATACGTTTCAACCTCGAAACCCTCAGCTTCGAGCGTCATGGATACCGACGTCAGAATGTTTCTATCGTCATCCACCAGTGCAATCTTTGACATTGGGGTCACCCCTATTCCTGCTCACATACGCAATAATACGCTTTTTTGTAGGATATTGTTGGCGGTTTTAAGGCGCCGAATCAATCCGTAACCACGAATCAAGCCTTTCTTGCGGCAGTTCTGCGGCAAAAATGCCTTGCCGACCGCAAAATGCTGCCCGGTTTTCCGACAGGAAATTTGTGATGGCGCTAAACCTAGACTTGGTTGCGCTAACTGCGTCAAAGCCTCCTGTTCATGCCCCAAACGACCATGATAAGAGGTCGCCTGTCCGCCGGAGTCCTCCGGCATGATTGCCCCAAGAGCGCACCGGGCCGAACTGCCTCCGCGCCGCCACAGGAGAAGACACACATGACATCTGGACGGGTTAACCCGCAATTCCGCCTCGAAGATCAGGGCATCGAGGGTCTGGGCAATGTCTATTACAACTTCATGGAACCGGCGCTGATCGAAGAGGCGCTGAAGCGCGGCGAAGGCACTCTTGGCAATGGCGGGGCCTTTCTGGTCACCACCGGCAAGTTCACTGGCCGTTCGCCCAAGGACAAACACGTCGTCAAAACCGACAGCGTCGCCGACAGCATCTGGTGGGAAAACAACGCCGCCATGAGCCCCGAAGGCTTTGACGCACTGTACGAAGACATGCTGTCCCATATGAAAGGCCGGGACTATTTTGTGCAGGACCTCGTTGGCGGGGCCGATCCGACCTATTCGATCAACGTGCGCATGGTCACCGAGCTGGCCTGGCACAACCTGTTCATCCGCCACCTCCTGCGCCGCCCTGATCGCGAAGATCTGGATGATTTCACGGCTGACTTCACCATCATCAACTGCCCCAGCTTCCAAGCGGATCCCGCCAAGCACAACTGCCGTAGCGAGACTGTGATTGCACTGAACTTCGACCGCAAGCTGATCCTCATCGGCGGCACCGAATACGCGGGTGAGAACAAAAAGTCCGTCTTTACCCTGCTGAACTACATGCTGCCGGAAAAAGGCGTGATGCCGATGCATTGCTCGGCCAACCACGCCGTTGGTAACCCGGTCGACACGGCTGTGTTCTTCGGCCTGTCCGGCACCGGCAAGACCACCCTGTCCGCCGACCCGGCGCGCGTGCTGATCGGTGACGACGAACATGGCTGGTCGGATCGTGGTACGTTCAACTTCGAAGGTGGCTGCTATGCCAAGACCATCAACCTGAACGCCGAGGCCGAGCCCGAGATTTACGCGACGACCTCGAAATTCGGCACGGTGATCGAGAACATGGTCTTCGATCCCGAAACCAAGGAACTTGATTTCGATGATGACTCACTGACTGCAAACATGCGCTGCGCCTACCCGCTCGAGTATATCTCGAACGCATCCAGCAGCGCTCTGGGCGGTCATCCCAAGAACATCATCATGCTGACCTGTGATGCGTTCGGCGTACTGCCTCCCATCGCGCGGCTGACACCGGCGCAGGCCATGTATCACTTCCTGTCGGGCTTCACCT
This sequence comes from Ruegeria profundi, assembly GCF_049800715.1. Lineage (GTDB taxonomy): Bacteria > Pseudomonadota > Alphaproteobacteria > Rhodobacterales > Rhodobacteraceae > Ruegeria > Ruegeria profundi_A. Next base: position 63,495 of record NZ_JBNAFO010000017.1, on the reverse strand, counting down.
CTAAGGTAGCAGGGACCGAGCGTGGCGTAACCGAGCCGCAGCCGACCTTCTCGACCTGCTTTGGCGCGCCCTTCATGCCGCGCCGCCCCGAGGCCTATGGCAACCTGCTGCGTGACAAGATCGCCCAGCACGGTGCGACCTGCTGGCTGGTCAACACCGGCTGGACCGGTGGCGCATACGGGATTGGCAGCCGGATGCCGATCAAGGCAACCCGCGCCTTGCTGACTGCTGCGCTGGACGGTTCGCTGGCCGATGCCGAGTACCGCAAGGATGCTAATTTCGGCTTCGACGTACCTGTCTCGGTTCCCGGAGTGCCTGAGGTTCTGCTGGATCCGCGCCGCACCTGGGATGATCAGGTTGCGTTCGACAAGCAGGCAGAGAAGCTGGTGCAGATGTTTGCGGAGAACTTTGAACAGTACATTCCGTTCATCGACGAAGACATCAAGGCTGTTGCCATCGGCTGACCTGAATCAAGGGCGCTTCGGCGCCCTTTTCTATGCCAGAGCGTTCACCTTCCGGTTACCGCGCGGAAACAGCATATACAAATGCGTTGTTCCGAAGTTTCCGATACGCTACAGTCGCTACATTAAATTGGCCCGGAGCTTTTGCACCGGGCCGAATCTTAAAATAACCTTTGGGCAGCTCATGCGCGGACACTCACACCAGCGAATTGGGCAACCTAATCACGACGCTAGTCTAAGTAGATGGGGTAAAGTGTCAATATGAAACCAGCCAGACACCACGGTGTTTGGATATATTTCCAGGTTTCGGCTTTGGCCGCGTTGGCACGAAAAAGACAGGTAAGATATGACCGAAATCTCGAAACTCACCGAACTTCGCAAGCTCATGCAAAGCATGGAGCGCACACTAGGCCTTGAACAGCTTTCTCCGGTCGAGCGCGACATTTATTACGCGGCCGAAGAGCTATCGAAAGCCGATCAGGAAGTCCGGACATTCGGCTTGATCGAACACACTCTGGTCCAGAGCGTTTCGCGGCCCACCTTTTTCCGCGCGCTGAAGTCGCTGGTCGAAAAGGGTTATCTGTCGCAAAGCGGCACAGCCAATCGCGGACGGTATATCGTACATGCACCACGGTGACGCCGCGCCCCGGCAGATCAACGGCTGATCGACGTGCGCAAGTGGGCCTCGGAAACATTTTTTGCCTCTTTGGCCTATGTGATCGCATCCTTCCTCACTTTTGAGGTCCTGATGCCTTTGCAGAACTTGTTCTTTCCCGAATATCCAAGCCGGGCAAGTCTGCTGTTTCTACCACATGGCGTGCGCGTTCTATCCGCGTGGTTGTTGGGCTGGAGGGCGATCTTTGCCCTTCTTCCCGGTGTTTTCATCGTTTTCGCAGCACTCGGCGGCAGCGATGTGTTCCTGCCAAGCCGTCTTTTGGCAATGGCAATCGCCGTAACAACGGTTCCGGCGGTCTTCTATCTCTGCAAATGGCTCGGTTGGGATCTGTTTCCACGCGCCGACCGCAAACCCTGCTGGATTTGCATCATGGGCGTCGGCGTTGTAACCTCGTTCCTGGTCTCGGGTCTGACGAATTTAGCCTTCGGCAGTGCGACCGCTGAGTACATCGCCTTTCTGATCGGAGACGTCTCGGGCCTCTTCTTCCTGATGCTCGGCCTCTATTTCGCTTTTCGCTTTGCGGAAAAGCGGGCGTGATCCGCTAACCGAACAGACCACGGCGGACAAGGTTCAGCCCAGCAACCAACAGTACCAACAAGGTTATTTTCCGAAACAGGGCCTGATCAATGCGGTTCTGCAATCGCATCCCCAGCCACAAACCCCCAAGGGCTGGCAAGACCAAAACTGCCGAGAACGGCGCTGTCTCGCGGTTCAGTATCCCTGAACCGATATGTGCCACTGTCAAAGCCACAGCGCCCAAACCATAGATCACACCCTGTACTCTCAACTGCTCTTGCTTTGGGGTGTTGAGGGCCGTCAGATACGCCACGGTCGGAGGCCCCCATACGCCCGAAATCCCACCGACAAAACCCGCAATTACGCCGAAGATCGCTTCTATACGCGCTGATGCTTCCTTGAGGGAAAAGGTGACCCCGAGGATCTGCAGCAATGCAAAACCTGTCACCGGAATGCCGATCAACATCAGGAAGGTCGAGGCCGGAACCAGCGTCACCAATTGCGCTCCGAGCAGCAGAAAGATCAAACCAACGCTCAGAAAGACCCGGAACCGCCGGATCGAGGCAATAGCCGCCCGCCCCCCTTCCTGCAGCGCCTGAACGCCGTTGGTCACAACGGTCGAGAAGATCAGACCGGCAACAGCAAGCTCGGGCGGAAGAAACATGCTCAGCCCAGAAACAAGAACCATCGGCATCGCAAAACCGACCATGCCTTTGACCCATCCGGCAAGACAGGCAATCGCAGCAGCCAGAACAAGATCGGTCGGAGAGAGTATGGAAAACAGTGTCATGCCGTCTAGATATCACCCTGTGCGCTCTCTGCACTGCAAAAATGACAAGGTAATATTTGAACTTTTTCGCAGCGTAATAAGTATTTTTGTTGCGCTGCACGTGCAGCATGATATGACCAGACGACGCAAAAGAGGACGTGATTCATGGCCCATGACGGACAGGATATGACCCAGATGACGACAGCTGCGATTTTGCCGGACCTTCTGGCCCTGACAAAGGCCGCTGTACCAGCGGTTGAAGCTGTATTTGAACGCGCGCGCGATTCGGTACGGTCCATGGTCGAGGCTGACGGTCGCGTCTCGGGCGCGTTGATCGAGGCGAACCAGACAGCTGCTCACGGGCTGGCATGGCTGGCGACCTATCATCAGTCCCTTGCACAGATGCAACGCTGGGCCGAAACGCTTGAGGCGGACGGCAAGTTTGGCGAGATTGAGCAACTGCTGCACCAGATCGCCTTTGGTGAGTATCTGCATCAGGTCGCTGGCGGTATCCCCATGAACCAAGGCGAAGTTGTACGCCTGCAGGATCTGGGGCTGGGCTGGGACGCTCTGTCCGGGTTCCAGACTTCTGAGATCCAGACGCTGATGGCGCAGGCCAATACGCAAGCCGCGCGGTCTCGCCTTGTCGCCCTGATGGAAGACCAGGCCGGAGCCACCATGTTCGGCGCGTCGGGTCTGGACGAAGAACTTGAGATGATCCGTGACCAATTCCGCCGTTATGCCGTCGAAAAGGTCGAACCGCACGCCCATGACTGGCACCTCAAGGATGAACTGATCCCGATCGAAGTCATCGAAGAACTGGCCGAGATGGGCGTTTTCGGCCTGACCATCCCCGAAGAGTTCGGCGGATTCGGCCTGTCCAAAGCTTCGATGTGCGTGGTGTCCGAGGAGCTTTCGCGTGGCTATATCGGTGTTGGCTCTCTGGGCACGCGCTCCGAGATTGCGGCTGAGTTGATCATCGCAGGCGGTACGGATGAGCAAAAAGCGAACTGGCTGCCGAAGCTGGCCAGCGCTGAAATCTTGCCGACGGCTGTGTTCACCGAACCCAACACCGGCTCGGATCTGGGCAGCCTGCGCACACGCGCGGTCAAGACCGCCGATGGCGACTATGAGATCACGGGCAACAAAACGTGGATAACTCACGCGGCCCGTACCCATGTGATGACCCTACTAGCGCGCACCAATCCTAACAGCACGGATCACCGGGGCCTGTCGATGTTCCTGGCCGAAAAGACGCCGGGAACGGACGAAGCCCCCTTCCCCACCCCCGGCATGACCGGCGGTGAGATCGAGGTGCTGGGCTATCGCGGCATGAAAGAGTACGAGCTGGGCTTTGACGGCTTCCACGTGAAGGGTGAGAACCTTCTTGGCGGCGAAGAAGGCAAAGGCTTCAAACAGTTGATGGAGACTTTTGAGTCCGCCCGTATCCAGACCGCCGCCCGCGCCATCGGCGTGGCGCAAAGTGCGCTGGATATCGCGATGCAATATGCGCAGGACCGCAAACAATTCGGCAAATCCCTGATCAACTTCCCGCGCGTCTCCGGCAAGCTGGCGATGATGGCGGTTGAGATCATGATTGCGCGGCAGCTGACCTATTTCTCGGCCTGGGAAAAAGACCACGGCCAGCGCTGCGATCTTGAGGCCGGCATGGCAAAGCTGTTGGGCGCACGTGTGGCCTGGGCCGCGGCTGATAACGGGCTGCAGATTCACGGCGGCAACGGCTTTGCGCTGGAATACAAGATCAGCCGCGTTCTGTGCGACGCGCGTATTCTGAACATTTTCGAAGGGGCTGCCGAAATTCAGGCACAGGTCATCGCACGGCGTTTGCTGGGCTGACCGAAATTCGGCAACTTCATTTCCCCAACTGAACCCGGCGCCCGCGCCGGGTTTTTTTCTTGAATTGCTTATTTTGTGCGCGGCACTATCCGCGCGTCCCACAACGCGTACAGAACCAATTCTGAACACTCCTCACTGCAACTTCCCTCTTCCCGATCCCGCGCAGATCACTTACACGACCTCTCGAAACCCGGACGGAGAGACGAACGTGATACGCTTGACCGCGCTGCTTGCTGCCTTGGTGATGCTGACCCTTGGGGCTTGCGCTCCGTCTTCGACCGTCACACGGGCGGATGTCGATGGGCTGGCGCTTGAGATCCGCAACCTTGGCCCCAATGTCGACCCGGCCGAGGCCCGCCGCGCCGCGGAAATCTCGTACAGCTATTCGCAACAATTGAAGCGCGACTGGAACGTGACGGATTCGCCGATCGTTCACAACGCCAAGGTCATCAACGGCTTTCGCGACTACGGCCTGTGCAATGACTGGGCGCAGGCCATGACCCGGCGCTTGCAGCAAGAGAACTTTCAAACGCTGGATGTACATTGGGCCACCTCTCCTCCGACCACGTTCCGCATCATCCACCATTCGGCAGCGATCAGCGCGCGGGGAGACAGCCTGAAGGAAGGCGTGATCCTTGATCCCTGGCGGCAGAGCGGCGACCTGTTCTGGGGCGAGATCTCGGAAGACGACCGTTACAACTGGCGGCCCCGGCTGGAGGTGCGCGAAGAGCTGATCTCGGCCAGCGTAGGCAGCTGAGATTCCGGTTCAGCCGCACCCGAAGACACGCTAGATTGTGCCCATGCTACGCCTGACCCTCGTTCTGCCCTTGATGGCCCTGTTTCAATGCGACCGCGACGAAACCGTGGCGGCCTATGGCGCGTCTGACTGGTCCTGGGTGCTGCGAGAGATTGATGGGCAGCCGTTTGAGGCCAGCGTCATACTGCAATTCCCCGAAGAGGGTAAGATCGCGGGCAATGCCCCCTGCAATAGCTACAATGGCACGCTGAACGCGCCCTATCCTTGGTTCGCGATCAAGGACCTTGCCGCCACTCGCGCCGCCTGTGCCGCGCTTGAGGCCGAGGGGGTTTATTTCGCCGCCCTGTTGGCGATGACCCAATCCGAGGTTTCCGGCGATGTGCTGATCCTGCGCAATGAGGACGGGCACGAGATGGTGTTCAAAGCCGCCGAGTAAGCCTCTCGATGAACCGCGCCCGCGCCTCGGGCGGCGGATGATGGCCCAGCGCGGGCGCAACGCGGTGTTCCATGAAATACCCTGTCGTATTCAGCCCCTGCACGATCTCAGAATCCGGGGCCGTCCCTTCGCCCCTTAGACAGGGCGGCAGGGGCAACAGGCGGTCGACCCACTCTCCGGCGCCCTCAACACTGACGGCCCGACCGGTTTTGGGCGAGACATAGACCAGCCCCTCGGTCGCGCCGGTTACAGCGCAGGAGGACAGATCGAGGCCAAAACCCAGATCCTCAAGCAGCGCAAGTTCCCACCGCAGATAGGCCAACGGCCAGATCTCATCTTGCCCCAGCAGATCCATCAACTGCTCGGTCTGGGTATAGATGGCGGGATGCGGTTCCCGCTCGGGCAGGCAAAAGGACAACAGCGACACCACGGCGTTAAGCCCCGCCAGCGCCAGACGCCCGGAAAACGCCGCTGCCGCGCGCGAGCGCAGAGGTTCGACCTGGAAAGTGCCAATATGTTCCTCAAGCCGCGCACGCCACAGCACGTCCAGTTGCGCGCCTGGCTGCAGGATCGGCGCGATCTTGCGGCTGGTTCCCCCACGCACCACACCCGCATGACGGCCATGGGCCTCGGTGAAGACCTCGATGATCGCAGCCGTTTCACCGTGGCGGCGCGTGGTCAGTAAAATGCCGTGATCGCGCCAGTCCAAGGCAAGCTCCGGTCGGGGTTGGAAGTCGGTCGCCTCACAAGAGCGCAACTGCACGCCGGGCGCAAGCGGGATGGGGACTCGACAAACCGGGCGCTTGGTCCAAGATTATCATTGGGCGCGCGTTGGGCGGGAGGACAAAGATGCCAGGCAGAGTTTGGGTTTTGCTATTTGCAAGCTTGATCGGCTTTGGCCCTCTTTCCGCCTTCGCTCAGGCAGACTGGTCGCAAGTCAAGCCGGTTCTCGACAAGCGATGCGTGGTTTGCCACGGCTGTTATGACGCGCCCTGTCAGGTCAAGCTGACCTCGCCCGAGGGGCTGCTGCGCGGCGGCAGCAAGCTGGCGGTTTACCATTCACAGCGCCTAGAAGATGCCCAGCCGACCCGTTTGGGGCAAGATGCCACAACGGTTGAGGGGTGGCGGGATTTAGGGTTCCATCCGGTTCTTCCACAGGCACAAGGCGAGACCAGCCTGCTTGAACGCTATCTGGCACTGGGGGCCGAAAACCCTCTGCCCCCCAACGCACCCCTGCCGGACTCGTTGGAGCTGGCGCTTGACCGCCCGTTGGTCTGCCCAACCGATCAGGAGTTCGACGCCTTCCGCGAAAGTCATCCGATGGCCGGAATGCCCTATGGGACTGCGCCACTGGCAGCCTCAGAGCATGCGCTGTTGATGGACTGGGTGCAGGGCGGAGCGGCCTTGCCTAACGCGGCTACGCCATTGCCGGACGATATCCAAGAACAGGTCACCGCGTGGGAGGCGTTCTTGAACGCTCCCGACCCGCGCGCGCAATTGATGAACCGGTATCTGTTCGAACATCTGTTTCTGGCCCGCCTACATTTCGAAGGCGATGACCCACGGCGGTTCTTTCAAATGGTCCGGTCCAGAACGCCCAACGGAGAAGAGATCGACATCATCGCCACCCGCCGCCCGTTCGACGACCCCGGCGCGGACCCTTTCTTCTACCGTCTACAACCGTTCGATGAAACCATCGTCCACAAAGAACATCTGGTCTATACGCTAAGCCCTGATCGCATGACGCGGTTTCAGGCGCTGTTCCTGCAGCCCAACTGGGCGCTGACCGACCTGCCCTCCTATGGCGATGCCGAAGGCGGCGACCCGTTCTCGACCTTCGCGGCGATCCCCGCGCGTAGCCGGTACCAATTCCTTTTGGACGATGCGCTGTTCTTTGTCCGCAGCTTTATCCGCGGCCCTGTCTGTCACGGAGAGACTGCCGTTGACGTCATCGAGGACCGGTTCTGGGTCAGTTTCCTTGACCCCGACGCCGACCTCTCGATCACCGACCCAAGTTTTCTGGCCGAGGGCGCTGCACTTCTTGAGCTGCCCGTAGCGCAGGTAGGCCAAAACTTGGGTGACCTGCACATGTTCTCGCATCAGAACCAGGCCCAGTACCTTGAGTTCCGCGATACCCGCTATCGTAACAGCCCTGCGTATCAGACCGGTTGGGGCTATGATGCGATCTGGGATGGCGAGGGAACCAACCCGAACGCCCTGATCACCGTGTTTCGGCACTTCGACAACGCCTCGGCCCTGACCGGGTTTCATGGCGACATTCCGGAAACCGCCTGGGTCATCGACTATCCGGTGTTTGAACGAATCTACTACAATCTGGTTGCCGGATATGATGTGTTCGGACGTGTCGAGCATCAACTAGCGACCCGCATTTACATGGACGAATTGCGCATGGAGAGTGAGGATAACTTCCTGACCTTCATGCCGCGCAATCTGCGGCCGGGGATGCACGAAAACTGGTACCGAGGCGTTCTGGCCAGATTGCACACTTTTTGGCACACCCGTCGCATCGACGACACGATGCCCACGGGGATCACATTTGAAACAAACGCCCCGAAGCAGGAGTTTCTTCTGCAACTTCTAGCCCGCGGCAATGGTTTGTGGCTGCTCTCCGACCCTATCAACCGATGCGATGGTGGGGATTGCGCTCAGGATGCCCTGACTTCCCTCACTAGCCAGACCGGGCCTTGGGTCAAGTTCCTGCCCGACCTTTCCTTGCTGGTGGTCGAGACAAGCGACGAGAAAGCCGATGTTTTCACCCTGATCCACGACAAGGCCCATACCAACATAGCCTTCCTGTTTGACGAATCCGCCCGGCGAGAGCCCGAAAAAGACGTTCTGACCATTCTGCCTGAGATGATCGGAAGCTACCCAAACTTCTTCTTCAAACTGCCTGAAGCGCAATTGCCCGACTTTGTTCAGGCTGTGAAAGCGGTCGCCACGCAAGAAGACTGGATGCAGCTGGTTGCCGATTTCGGCGTGCGTCGGACCAGCGAAGATTTCTGGGCCATCAGCGATCAGATCCACACCCGTTTTTTGAAGGATAACCCAATCCAGGCGGGCATTCTGGACCTCAACCGGTACAAAGACCCAAAGCTCGGCGAAGATCCGACCTGAGCATTGCGGTTTGATGAAGAGGGGATGAAAAACACCCGCCAGCGCCGCAAGCTGTGGCACCCACACGAGAAGTTCAGCCCGGTAGACTTGCCCTAGGACGGCAGCGGACCTACCCTTCTGCTATGCGATCTTTTGCACATATCCGGCCAGCCTATAGCCGGGCCGAGCGCATCAGTGACGGAGTTGTACATGTTCTGGGCCTGTTTCTAGCCCTTATCGCGGTTCCCATTCTGATTGTCATGACGATGTTCTATCGAGCCGACCCGGACGCGGTCATGGGCGCGTCGATCTACGGTGTGACGCTGATCCTGATGCTCAGCTTTTCTGCGCTCTACAATATGGTCGTCAGCGACCGATGGTCAGAAGTTCTGCGCAGGCTGGATCACTCGGGCATCTATGTGAAGATCGCAGGAACCTACACGCCTTTCCTGCTGCTGTCCGGAGCGCAAGCCCCGGGGCTGATGATCGGCCTTTGGTCCTCGGCGACGCTGGGGTCGGTGCTGAAAATGGTGGACCCGCACCGCTTTCGCTGGATCGGGCTGGTCTTGTATCTGGGAATGGGCTGGGCTGCCGTCTGGAGCGGGCATGCCTTGCTGGACGAGCTGCCGCCCTCGGTATTCGCCCTGATGATTGCCGGAGGGGTAGTCTACACCGCAGGCGTCATCTTCTACCTGTCCGACTGGATGCCCTATCACAATACGATTTGGCATGTTTTCGTTCTAGCAGGCAGCGTACTGTTCTTCGCCGCCGTATCGCTGCGGGTGTCGCTAGAGCCGCTGGTGCTAGGCTAGAACCCCCTCAGAACGTCAGGCCCGCGTGCATCAGGATACCAATCACCATCAACAGGTTGAGGACCATCGAGATCCCATTGCCTACATAAATCGGTAGCTTCCCGACCACCAACCCGTAAGCAAACCACAGGAATGACAGCGCAGCATAGAGCGACCAGGACAAAAGCGACTGGCCAGTGGCGTGTTGCGAGTGGGTGAAAAACAGCTTGATCAGCTGCGGCAGCGTGGCAAAGGGACCGACGACACCAATGAAGACCATGAAGCCTTCGAATCGCTGCATCCAATGACCCAGGTTCGATTTTTCAAGTTTCTCAGCGAGTGTTTCAGCCACGCCAACACCTGACCTTTTTGCGGTTTTCTCAACGATCAGCCTGTGCCGACCTGACCTTAAAACTAGACGGTTTGGGCCGCCTGTCCAAGTCCCTGTAAGTGGGGCTATTCCAGACCCTCTTCATCCAGTAAATGCCGCCCCTGCCGGTCTTCGACCTCGATCACCCATAGATCAGGGTCAAAGCTGCGCTGGCGTTGGATGGCCTCGTCCACATCACCCTCGGCGCCGCTAGAGAGTTCTACCCATTTGCGCGCGCCGCTCATCAGGTCAAAGCTGCGTTGGAAGGCCACCGCCATCCCATCAAGCGTGTTGAGCTTGACCAGCACCGCACCCGCCGTGTCGTCGCCATGCGCAACCACAAAGGCCGGGATCTCCTGAAACCGCAACCGCGCCAGATAGGCATGGACCCAGAAGTCTGCGGTCAGACGGGTCATGCGTTGCCGTCTTTGAAATCCAGTCCCATTTCCGAGTACCGCTCGGATTCCTCCAACCAGTTGGGCCGGACTTTGACCTGCAGGAACAGGTGAATCTTGCGGTCGAGGAACTCTTCCAATTCCGCCCGCGCGGCCTGGCTCACGGCCTTGATCGTCTCGCCCTTTTTGCCCAGCACGATGCCTTTGTGGCCGTCGCGCATGACATAGATGATCTGATCAATCCGGGCCGAGCCGTCTTTGCGCTCTTCCCAGCTCTCGGTTTCGACGGTCAGCTGATAGGGCAGTTCCTGATGCAGGCGCAGGGTCAGCTTTTCGCGCGTCATCTCGGCGGCGATCATGCGAAGGGGCAGATCGGCGATCTGGTCTTCGGGATAAAGCCAAGGACCTTCAGGCAGCTCACCCGCCAGCCATTTACGCAGGTCGTCGACGCCGTGGCCTTTCTCGGCCGAGATCATGAAGGTCTCAGCAAAAGGGTAGCGAGCGTTCAAGTCGCTGGTCAGCGCCAACAGCTTCTCGGAGGGCACCTTGTCGATCTTGTTGATGGCCAGCGCGATGGTGCGGCCCTGTCCGATCTCTTCGAGACCTTCGAGGATCCGCTCGACCCCTTCGGTGATGCCGCGATGGGCCTCGATCATCAGGACAACCACATCCGCATCAGCCGCCCCACCCCACGCAGCGGCAACCATCGCACGGTCCAGACGGCGGCGGGGCTTAAAGAGGCCAGGCGTGTCCACAAAGACCAGCTGCGCGTCGCCCTCCATCGCCACGCCACGGATGCGGGCGCGGGTGGTCTGCACCTTATGCGTCACGATCGAGACCTTGGCCCCGACCATGCGGTTCAAAAGGGTGGATTTGCCTGCGTTTGGCTCTCCGATCAGGGCGATAAATCCGGCGCGTGTGGTCATGTGTGTTGCGATCCTGTTTGCAAGTGCGCACCCCTATAGCAGAAAGCCCGCGCGGGCCAGAGGGATTTGTCGCATTGCGATCCGTCGTGTGCAGTGAAACTGTAGCCATACGCCACGCCGATGACAGCCAGGCGAGGATTTCATCAAAGAGGCAAATCATGAAACGACGCGAGTTCCTTTTGGGAAGCAGCGCCGCCGCAGGGGCAATCGGAGTAGGAGGATTCGGTCTAGCCTCGGCCGCGCCTGAACTGGTCATCCAATCGGCCAGTTTTACATTGCGCGATCAGGTGACGACCGGGATGGTCAGCCTATCCTCTGATGCGCCGCCGCCGGTGCTGCGGGGCCGTCAGGGTGAAGCGATGCGCCTGCCGGTGCGCAACTCGACACTGGACTACACCGCGATGCATTGGCACGGGCTGCGTATTCCCAATGCGATGGACGGCGTGCCCTATCTGACCCAGATGCCGATTGGGCCGAATGAACTGTTCGACTATGAGTTCACGCCCCCCGACGCCGGGACCTATTGGTACCACCCCCATTGCATGACGATGGAGCAGATGGCCTATGGCCTGACCGGCGTGATGGTTATTTCAGAGGCCGAAGATCCCGGTTTTGACAGCGAACAGGTCATTAACCTGCGTGATTTCCGTCTGGATGATGAGGACCAGTTCCTGCCCGCCTACACCCAGCGCGGCGCAGCTAGGGCTGGAACGTTCGGCAATCTACAAACTGCAAACTGGCTGGATACGCCCGTTTATGACCACGTCTCGGGCGGGTTGGTACGGCTGCGGGTGGTGAACACGGACACGACCCGGATTTATCGGCTGCATCTTGCGGGCGGTAAGACCCGGATCATCGCCTGGGACGGACATCCGGTTGATGTCGAGCTCCCCCTGCCAAGCGCCGAGGACCCTCTGCTGGTCGGGCCTGGCCAACGGGTGGATTTCGCGGTCGCGATGCCGTCGGGCAAGGGGCAGATGGTGGATCTTGTCGCGAAACTGCCAGGTCAGCCGCATCGCCCGATGGCACGTCTTCGGGCCGTAGGCGCGGATGTTGCGCGCGATTTGCAGGAGTTGAAACCACTGCCCCCGAATCCGGTTGCACGGCCTGATCTAACCAAGGCCGAACTGCATGAGTTCGTCTTTGGCTGGACGCCCGAAGGTGGAGAGCCGAATAACGGGTTCTGTGGCTCTCTGGGATATAATTTCTGGTCGATCAATCGGACCCCCTGGGCGGGCGATGCCGCCGAGGGCGGCGGCCCTCTGGCTGTTTTGGAGATGGGCAAAAGCTACGTTCTGCGGCTACGAAACGAATCGCCGAACCTGCACCCGATCCATTTGCATGGGCTTGTGTTCACGCCGTTGAAGTCGAACTTGCGCAAACTGCCGCCTTTGCTGACCGATACCATGCTGCTTCTGAAGGATGAGGTCGTTGAGATCGCACTGGTCGCCGACAACCCCGGCGACTGGGCATTTCATTGCCATGTGATTGAGCATCAGAAAACTGGTCTGACCGGGTATATCCGGGTGGTTTAGGGATTGGATTGGCTGCGCCAAGCAAACTGGGAGGGGGCCGGCCCCCTCGTCCGGATTTCATCCGGCCTCACCCCCGGGATATTTTTGGCCAGATGAACGGGGGCTACTTCGGCAGCGAGTCCAGAAGGGCTTTTGCCGCCGCCTGTTCGGCCTGGCGCTTTGATCCGGCGGTGGCCTGTGCCTCGGTCCCGTCCTGTAGGCGGGCGGCGATGGTGAAAACCGGGGCGTGGTCGGGGCCGCTACGCTTGACTTCAATATAGCTGGGGGGTTTCTGGCCGCGGGCCTGTGCCCATTCCTGGAGCGAAGTCTTTGCGTCGCGAGCGTCGGATTCGACCGTGTGGATGCGATCCCCCCAGAGGGCGAGGATGACGTCGCGAGCGGCCTCGAACCCGGCGTCGCGGTAGATAGCGGCAATCACTGCCTCCATGGCGTCGCCCAGAAGCGCCTGTTTGCGGCGCCCCCCGGACAGCATCTCGGACCGGCCCAGCTTGAGCACGGCACCCAGATCAATTTGACGGGCGACATCGGCACAGGCTTCTTTACGCACCAGCGCATTGAAACGAGGGGCCAGCTGGCCTTCGGAGGCTTTCTTATCCGCCTCCAGCAATGCTGTTGCCATCACCAGACCCAGCACGCGGTCGCCCAGAAATTCGAGCCTTTGGTTATCGGGCCGAGTGGCGGACGAAACCGAACCATGGGTTAGTGCCCGCACCAACAGCTCGGGGTTTGAGAACTCGTACCCCAAGCGTTGCTGAAATGCCTTTATGTCGGCCGATACCTTCAATTGACCGCCTTGAAGAAGCGGTCGCTGCGCCATGTCCAGAAGAACAGCATAGACCGGCCAGCCGACGAGAACATGATCCGGTCTGCGCGACCGATCAGGTTTTCGTAAGGAACATAGCCTACCCCACCAGCAGATTGCGGCAGACGGCTGTCGGCAGAGTTGTCGCGGTTGTCGCCCATGAAGAAAAAGTGGCCTTCGGGCACCGTGTAGATGCCGGTATTGTCGGACCCCTGATTGCCGATACTCAACACATCATACGACACGCCATTGGGCAGGGTTTCGACAAAGCGCTCTTTCTCACAGACGCCACCGATGCCGACCGGACCGTTGGAGCAGCGCGGACGCAGGCGTTGCGGGCCTTGCGGAGCCGCCACTTCAGTGAACACGCCATCGGCTTGTTGCGGGACGGGTGTGCCGTTCAGGATGATCTGCCCTTGGCGAACCTGAACGCGGTCGCCCGGCAGACCGATGAGGCGCTTGATGTAGTCACGCCCCGTAACAGGGTGACGGAAGACGATCACATCGCCGCGCTCGGGCTCTCCGCCCCAGATGCGGGTATTGTCGTCACCCGGAAGCCAGCCGCATATATCCTCGGCGTCTATATTCAGACCGACGCTGGGGATGATCAGGCTGGGGCAGGAGGCGTAGGAGTAACCGTAGGCCATCTTGTTGACGAACAGAAAATCGCCGATCAGTAGGGTCTGCTTCATCGAGCCGGAGGGAATCCAGAAGGGCTGGAAGAACAGGGTGCGGAAAACGCCTGCGATCAGCAGCGCGTAGACAATGGTTTTGATCGTCTCCCAGATGGGATTTCCGGTTTTGACGTCCTCGGCCATACTGCTCTTTCGCTCCTTGGTGTGTTGGGTGCTACATGCGGGCCATGCGGGGGCAAGTCAAGGCTGCGTACCGGCTTCTTGAAGCGGGCGCGCCTCGATCACCACAAAGGCCTGCGCCCAGGGGTGGTCATCGGTCAGGGTGACGTGGATGATCGCCTCATGACCCTCCGGCGTCATCTGGCGCAGCCGGTCGGCGGCCCAGCCGGTTACATGCATCACGGGCTGGCCCGTGTACAGGTTGCTGACCGCCATGTCCTTCCAGGCGATGCCCATGCGCAGACCGGTGCCTAACGCCTTGGAACAAGCCTCTTTCGCGGCCCAACGTTTGGCGTAGGTGCCTGCGGTGTCGTGGCGACGTTCCGCCTTGCGCTGCTCGGTCTCGGTGAACACGCGATTGCGGAAACGATCGCCGAAACGGTCGAGCGTGCGCTGAATCCGCTCGATATTCGCGAGATCTGTGCCGACGCCGAGGATCACGTCAACCGCACCGTCAAAATCTTATAGCTGGCAACGCCGAAGAACCCAGCAAAGGCAAAATCGAACCAGCGGCGAGCGCGCCGGTAGGCGCTGACCATACGTGCCGAGGAAAACAGGAAGGCGTAACCGATGAAGATCAGCAACGATCCTATGTAGAGCAGGCCGAAATATCCCAACAGGACCCAAAGGCTGGCGTCATTCGGAGCCACGATCGCAAAGATCGACCCCCAGCTGAGGATCGCCTTGGGGTTTGTTAGGTGAATGGCCGCACCTTTCGCAAAGATAGTGCGCAGCGACCCGGTGACTGGCTTGCCCAATGGAACCTCACCGGCGGTCATCGCGCGGCGCAGGGCCTTGAGGGCCAGCCAGCCCAAATAGGCGACACCAAAGTAACGGATCACCTCGAAGACCCAGACATTTGCCAGCATGATCGCCGACAAGCCCAGCGCGGCGGCAATCCCCCAAGCAGCAGAGCCCGCGCATATGCCAAGTGCAAAGACCAGCCCTGCGCGGCGACCTTCAGTCATGGCGGTACCGGCAATGCCCATGGTGGCCGGACCGGGTGAGCCACCGGCCATCAACCAGGCAAACCAGATCGCTATGAAAGTCGGCGTGATCACGCCCGCGCCTCATCCATCAGGCGGCGCATTTCCTGTATGGCGGGGGTAAGGCCCAGAAAGATCGACTCGCCGATCAGGAAGTGGCCGATGTTCAATTCACGCACTTCTGGGAAGGCCGCGACGGGTTTCACCGTCTCATAGGTCAACCCGTGGCCTGCATGGACTTCGAGGCCCAGCGAATGGGCAAAGGTCGACATCTGGCGCAGGCTTTCCAGCTCACGCTCGGCGTCTTCCATGCGGCCTTCGGCGAAGGCGTCACAATAGGCGCCTGTGTGTAGCTCGATCACCTCGGCGCCGATGCGGTGGGCGGCCTCGATCTGGCGTTGGTCAGCGGCGATGAAGATCGACACGCGACAGCCGACATCGCGCAGCGGAGCAATGAAATGGGCCAGCTTGTTTTCCTCCCGCGCGACTTCCAGCCCGCCTTCGGTGGTGCGTTCTTCGCGCTTTTCCGGCACGATACAGACTGCATGAGGTTTGTGCCGCAAGGCGATCTTTTGCATCTCGTCGGTGGCTGCCATCTCAAAGTTAAGGGGCACCGAGAGGACGTCCATCAACCCGTCGATATCCGCGTCCGAGATGTGACGGCGGTCTTCGCGCAGATGCGCCGTGATGCCATCGGCCCCGGCCTCTTCGGCCAGTTTGGCGGCGCGCAACGGGTCGGGGTAAGCCCCTCCGCGTGCGTTACGCACTGTGGCGACGTGGTCGATATTCACACCAAGACGCAGATAAGTGTCAGACATCGCGCGATTCCTTTTTCACGGTTTGAGCTGAAGCTAGTGCCTTTTCCACCGAAGTGTCAGCCTCGGTTTCGGCCAGACGTTTGATTTCTTCGAATTTGGCTTTGATCCGCGCGCGGCGGCGCTGTTGATAGGTGCGGATCAGCGGCAGGCTGAGATAAAAGCAGATCACCCCAGCCAGCAGACCGGGAAGAATGCCGCCGATCATATAGGGGTAGAACACTTCGCGGTAGAAAAGACCCAGGCCGTGCCAATCCGCGACGCGGTCGGTAAACATGGCGAGGAAGTTGTTCTTCAGATCGCCCATCGCATCCGCGAATTTCCCCATTAGGCCGCGGGTTTCGCTTTTCTCGAATTCCGTTCCCAGAAGGAAATGCCCTGTCTGCAAGCAGACGACGCCAATTGGAACATAGGTCAGCGGATTGCCAAAGAACGTGCCGCTGAGGGCGGCCACGATATTGCCGTTGAGCAGGCGCGCGCCGATGGCGGCGACCAGAAAATGCAGGCCATAGAAGGGTGTAAACGCTGCAAACACCCCTGCCCCGATACCGCGTGCGATCCGCTCGGGCGAGTCCGGCAAACGGCGAACGCGATGTTTGACATAGTGAAAGGCGCGGGTCCATCCGCCACGTGGATAGACAAACTCAGATGCGGCCTGAATGGGAGAGCGTCGATCTCGGCGCTTGAAAACCACTCCTGATCACCTCATCTCAACCAGCCGGCAGGGCGGCATTTTCACGCTCTCGGTACCGTTCGACAGCGGCCACGTCACTTTCTGCCTCGAGCATCAGCATCAGCGAATGCAATTGTTCAAGGTCTCGCAGTTCGACATTGATCAGCAGTCGGTAAAAATCCGGTTTGCGGTCTACGAACTCAAGGTTCGAGATATTGGCCTTTTTCTCGCCGATCAATGTGCAAATACGCCCCAGTACGCCCGCATCGTTGCCGATGGTGAGGTCAAGTGTCGCGCCATAGACCGCCGGGTGGGTGCCGGAATGCCAGTGAAGATCGACCCACCGCTCGGGCTCATTCTCGTATGCGCCCAGGCGGTTGCAGTCGATTGCGTGAACCTCAACGCCCTTGCCCCGATGCGTGATGCCGACAATCCGCTCGCCCGGAAGGGGCTGACAGCAGGGGGCGCGGTCGAATTTCTGACCTGGTTCAAGACCAATCACGGCGCGCCGCAGCGGGATCGCATCGCCGTCGTCCTGTGTCAGTTCCGGATAAACGGCGCTGACCACATCATGGGCTGTCAGTTCGGCACTGCCCAAACGTGCCAGCAGCTCATGCCGGTCTTTCAGACGCAGGTGCTTGGCGGCTGTATCCAGCGCCTTGTCTGTGGATTTGCGACCCACATGTTCAAAACCGGAACGCGCAAGCTCTTTGCCAAGTTTGATGAACCGTTCGCGGTCAACCTCGCGCAGGGCACGGCGGATCGCGGTGCGGGCTTTGCCGGTGACCGCGATCTCAAGCCAAGTGACCTGAGGGGTCTGGCCATCGGCGGTGATGATATCGACCGACTGCCCGTTCTTCAGCCGGGTCCAGAGCGGCACGCGGATCGCGTCGACCTTTGCCCCGACACATGCGTGCCCAATACGGGTGTGGATGGCGTAGGCAAAATCAATCGGCGTCGCCCCGCGCGGTAGCTTCACGACATCGCCTTTCGGCGTGAAGCAGAACACCTGGTCCGAGTACATCTCAAGCTTGACGGCTTCGAGGAAGTCTTCGTGATCTTCCTCATTGTCGAATTGCTCGGTCAGGTTCGAAATCCACTTGGCGGGGTCGACCGCAAATGGGTTCTCGGTCCGGACACCGTCGCGATAAGACCAATGTGCGGCCACACCGGTTTCGGCCACATCATGCATCTGGCGCGTACGGATCTGAACTTCGACCCGTTTGCCGTCACGACCCGAAACAGTGGTGTGGATCGAGCGGTAGCCGTTCGATTTAGGCTGAGAAATATAGTCCTTAAACCTGCCGGGCACCGCGCGCCAGCGCTGGTGGATCGCGCCAAGGGTGCGGTAGCAGTCTTCCTCAGTTTCGGTGATGATGCGGAAGCCGTAGATATCAGACAGGCGCGAGAAGCCCTGATCCTTTTCCTGCATCTTGCGCCAGATTGAATAGGGTTTCTTAGCCCGACCGAAGACTTCGGCCTCGATGCCCGCTTTCTCCAACTCATGACGCATGTCGCCGGTGATCCGGTGGATCACGTCTCCAGTTTCGCGCTGCAGTGTGATGAAGCGGCGGATGATCGACTGACGTCCTTCGGGGTTCAGCACACGGAAGGCGAGGTCCTCCAGCTCCTCGCGCATCCACTGCATCCCCATCCGGCCTGCAAGCGGCGCGTAGATATCCATCGTCTCGCGTGCTTTGACGATCTGCTTTTCGGGGCGCATCGCCTTGATCGTGCGCATGTTGTGCAGCCGGTCGGCCAGCTTGACCAAGATCACCCGAAGGTCCTTGGACATGGCCATGAACAGCTTGCGGAAATTCTCGGCCTGTTTGGTTTCGCGGCTTGAGAGTTGCAGGTTGGTCAGTTTGGTGACGCCATCGACAAGTTTGGCGACCTCATCCCCGAACAGCTCCGCCACTTTGCCATAGCTGGCTTTGGTGTCTTCGATCGTGTCATGCAACAGCGCCGTGATAATGGTCGCATCATCCAAACGCTGTTCGGTCAGGATGGCGGCAACGGCAACGGGATGGGTAAAATAGGGCTCACCGGAATGGCGGAACTGCCCTTCGTGCATCTGCTGGCCGAATTCATAGGCCTTGGCGATGCGTTCAGCGTTTGTCTTTGGGTTATAATTGCGGACCAGCGCAATCAGGTCGTCAGCAGAAATCATCCGGTCCGCACCTTCGTTTTGAGGGCTTACCCCTGCCCTTGAGCCTCCATCAGGGCGCGCAGGAGTTTTTCTTCCGACATGTCATCTTCGGCAGGCTTGTCCGATTCGGCGCCCATCAGCAGAGCCATCTGATCTTCTTCCGGCTCATCAACCTCGATCTGGGTCTGGTTGGCCTCGATCAAACGCTCGCGCAGCTCATCCGCGCTCTGGGTTTCGTCGGCGATTTCACGCAGCGAGACAACGGGGTTCTTGTCGTTGTCACGGTCCACAGTGATCGGTCCACCGGCGGAAATCTCACGCGCACGATGGGCGGCAAGCATCACCAGTTCAAACCGGTTGGGAACCTTGTCTACGCAGTCTTCAACCGTCACGCGGGCCATGGAACGCTACTCCGTTGCTGAGTCCATATCAGGAAGCGTTGTATCTAAGACCGATTGAGCGCCTTGACAAGCAGGAAATAGCGCAAATCCACCAATCTACAAAGGTGTGACCGCGGCGATGTCTTCCGCTGGCAGCGCCTCGAGCATCTGCTGGACGGTCTGACCCAGAACTGGATGGCGCCAATCCGGGGCCACGTCGGCCATGGGCACAAGCACAAACGCCCGGTCCTGCAGTCGGGGATGGGGCAAAATCAGCTGCTCGGGGGCCTCTTGACGCTGCGCATCTGCTGGCAGGGTCAGCCAACGATCGAAGGTGGCAGGATCGGGCAGTAACTGATCCTCGTAGGCCACCAGATCCAGGTCTAGCGTCCGCATCCCCCAGCGCTGCACCCGTTCGCGACCGAACTTATGTTCGACCTCGTGCAAGACCTCCAGCAGAGGCGCAGGCGGAAGGTCGGTCTCGACCAGAAGGGCAGCATTGACGTAGTCCGGGCCCGCACCCGGAGGGAAACATGGGGTTTCAAAAAACCGGCTTTCGGCGCGAATCACCACGCCACGGTCCGCAAGCGCTGTTATTGCGTTGCGAAGTGTCACCTTGGGCCCTAATCCGCTCAGATTGAGATTTGCGCCCATCGCAACAACTGCATTTGACGTGGTTTTGCCCATTAATACCCCCATATTCGGCCAAATGCATACTTGCGATGCGCATTAAAAGCCCTAATTATAGGCACACCAGCACGCTTAATTTTACACCACTCACTCTTAAACGCGCAGCGGGCTGGATTATACCGGAAGGACCTATTTATGTTTTATAAAGACGAACGGCTAGCGCTGTTCATCGACGGCTCGAATCTTTATGCCGCCGCAAAAGCACTTGGCTTCGACATCGACTACAAGCTTCTGCGGCAGGAATTCATGCGCCGCGGTAAGCTTCTGCGTGCTTTCTACTACACAGCGCTGCTGGAGAATGACGAGTACTCTCCGATCCGACCACTGGTCGACTGGCTGCACTACAATGGCTTCACCATGGTGACCAAACCGGCCAAGGAATACACCGACAGCATGGGGCGTCGGAAGGTAAAGGGCAACATGGATATCGAACTCACCGTCGATGCTATGGAACTGGCACCACGCGTTGATCATATCGTACTGTTCTCGGGCGATGGGGATTTCCGCCCGCTGATTGCCAGCCTGCAACGTCAGGGCGTACGTGTTTCGGTCGTGTCGACCATCCGCAGCCAGCCGCCGATGATCTCGGACGAGCTGCGCCGCCAGGCCGACAACTTCATTGAACTGGAAGACCTGCGCGACGTGATCGGCCGCCCGCCTCGGGAAATGCCGACCGAACCACGCAGTGTTGCTGCCGCCGGCGGGCACTAGCCGACGGCGTCACAATTGGGGATGAGATTAGCGCGGTCAGGGTATGAAACCCTGGCCGCGCTTCTTTAACTAAGGTTTGGTACTGAAACACCTAACGGCTATCAGTGATTCATGTCAGATCAATGACGCCGCCCTGTCTGGACCAAGGCCGTGAAAAGACCTACCTGTGGCGCAAGGAGACAGCGACATGACCAAGCCGCCATTGACTTTGTACCTTGCCGCGCCGCGCGGGTTCTGCGCGGGCGTGGACCGCGCCATAAAGATCGTCGAGATGGCGCTGCAGAAATGGGGCGCGCCGGTCTATGTCCGGCACGAGATCGTCCACAACAAATTCGTGGTCGACGGGCTGCGCGCCAAGGGGGCCGTGTTTGTCGAGGAACTGGATGAATGCCCAGATGACCGGCCGGTGATCTTCTCGGCTCATGGGGTCCCAAAATCCGTACCTGCCACCGCTGACCGGCGCGAGATGATCTATGTCGATGCCACCTGCCCTCTGGTATCGAAGGTCCATGTTGAGGCGCAGCGCCACTCGGACAATGGCCTACAGATGATCATGATCGGCCACAAAGGCCACCCCGAGACCATCGGCACCATTGGACAGCTGCCCGAAGGCGAGGTGCTGCTGGTCGAAACCGTCGAAGATGTCGCCACCGTTCAGGTCCGAGACCCGGATCAGCTGGCCTTTGTCACCCAGACCACCCTGTCGGTTGATGACACCAAGGATATCATCGCAGCGCTTGAAGAGCGGTTCCCCAAGATCGTCGGCCCGCACAAGGAAGACATCTGCTACGCCACAACCAACCGGCAAGAGGCCGTGAAAGCCGTAGCGCCGAAAGCGGATGCGCTGCTGGTGGTGGGCGCTCCGAACTCGTCCAACTCACGGCGATTGGTCGAGGTCGCCTCGCGCGCTGGATGCAACTATGCGCAGTTGGTGCAACGTGCCTCCGATATTGACTGGCGCGCGCTTGAGGGAATTTCGAGCATTGCCATCACTGCCGGGGCCTCAGCCCCTGAGGTACTGGTGAATGAAGTCATCGACGCGTTCAGCGATCACTACGACGTAACCGTCGACCTCGTGGAAACCGCCGTCGAAAACGTAGAATTCAAAGTCCCCCGCGTGTTGAGGCAACCGGCATGAACGGCGTCCCCAAATCCGCGCTCTATCTGGGGTTGGCGGGGCTGATCCCGTTCATTTGGGGGGCGCTGACCTATCTGAACTCGGACCTGCACGATCTTGGCACGCGAGAGCTAGGCTCTCATTTCGTGGGGCCTTACATCCAGCTGTTCTATGGCTCGGTTATCCTGAGCTTCATGTCCGGTGTATTGTGGGGCTTTGCCACCAAGACCTCGGGCAGCAAGGCGACTGTGGGCTATACCCTGTCGGTCCTTCCCGCCCTTTGGGCCTTCTTCATGACAGGTGGCGGGCCGATCAGCGCGGGCACCAATCTGATGATCGGCTTTACCGGGCTTTTGGTGCTGGACGCCCTGTTCTGGTATTGGGGTCTCGCGCCACGCTGGTGGATGCGATTGCGTATCCTGCTGACGGCAATCGTGCTGTTATGCTTGGCTGTCGGGGTATACCTATGAGCGATCGCGAGACGATCTCAGTCTACGACGAACAGGCCGCGTGCTATGCCGACCTGACCGATGAGGCCAACACCGAGGACCCGCAACTGACCCGTTTCATTCAGGCGGTACCAACAGGCGGAAAGGTGTTGGATTTGGGCTGCGGCCCCGGTGCCTCGGCGGTGATCATGGCGCAGGCGGGGCTACAGGTTGAGGCCATGGATGCCTCGGCCGAGATGGTCCGGCTGGCCTCGGCCTATCCTGGCGTTTCCGCCCGCCAAGCGGCGTTCTCGGACCTAAAGGCCAAGGGCACCTATGACGGCATCTGGGCCAATTTCAGCCTTCTACACGCCAAACGCGCGGATTTCCCGAACCATTTGGCCGCCATTCACCAGGCGTTGAAACCCAAGGGCGTCTTCTATATCGCCATGAAGCTGGGACAGGGTGAAGGGCCGGATCGTTTGGGGCGTTTCTACAGCTACTATTCCGAGGAAGACTTGAAAACCTATCTTCAAAAGGCGGGCTTTACCGTCACCGCACGACGACTTGGCAGCGGCACCGGGCTGGATGGCTCGGTCTCGGACTGGATTGGGCTTGCCGCCCATGCCTGAGCTATTTGCCTATACCGATGGCGCCTGTTCCGGCAATCCCGGCCCCGGTGGCTGGGGCGTGCTGCTGCGCGCAATGCAGGGGGATACGGTCCTGAAAGAACGGGAGCTCAAGGGCGGTGAGGCCGAGACCACCAACAATCGGATGGAACTGCTGGCCGCCATCAACGCGCTTGAGGCGCTGGAGCGCGCATCCAAAATCACCGTTGTGACCGACAGCGCCTATGTGAAGAACGGCGTGACGGGGTGGATTTTCGGATGGAAGCGGAACGGTTGGAAAACCTCAAACAAGAAACCCGTCAGGAATGTCGACCTTTGGCAGCGGTTGGACGAGGCGCAGGGTCGACACGACGTGACATGGGAATGGGTCAAAGGCCATGCGGGCCATCCCGAAAACGAAAAAGCAGATGAGCTGGCCCGCGCGGGCATGGCCCCGTTCAAACCCGCAAAGGCGCAGGAGTGAGCGCGCTTGCCCTGCTGGACTATGCCTCGGTTCTGGTCTTTGCGCTGACCGGGGCGCTCGTGGCCAGCCGGGCGCAGCTTGATCTGGTCGGGTTCGCCTTCATCGCTTGCCTGACTGCGGTCGGAGGTGGCACCGTGCGTGACCTCCTGCTGAATCGCCATCCTGTCTTCTGGGTCGGCCAGCCGGACTACATCCTGATTGCGGTCGGGGCCGCCGTTCTTGTGTTCTTCACCGCGCATCTGGTCGAAAGCCGCTATAGCTGGCTGATCTGGCTGGACAGTTTCGCTTTGTCCATTGCCGTTGCTGCGGGAACCGGAGCAGCACTTTCGCTGGATCAATCCGGCATCATCGTGGTGCTGATGGGCGTCACCACCGGATGTCTGGGCGGATTGATGCGCGATGTGGTCTGCAATGAGGTCCCCCTGGTGCTGAAACAGGGAGAACTTTACGTTTCAGCAGCGTTTGCCGGTGCCTTAACGGCAGTGGTCGCGACACGGCTTGGGCTCGAGGGCCTTCCCGCTCTGGCGCTATGTGCAGCGACCTGCTGGGCCTTACGCGCCGGATCGCTTATCCTTGGCTGGAGGCTTCCTGTCTACAAAGCCCGCCCGCCGCGCCAATAGGGCGTGTACCGCCCGAAACAAACCGAAGGCCCACTCGTGAAACCCGTCCTGTTCTTGTTCGCCGCCAGTGCGCTATGGCTCGCCTCTTGCGCGGAACCCTATAGCCCGACGCGATTCGTGGCCCAGGGCGATCAGATCGTCGTCACCGGAGCCATCGACCACACCACCCTTGGTGCCTTTCGTGCGGTGGCCGCCGACAACCCGCAGATCAAAACACTTGTCCTGCAAAACATCGAAGGATCGGTGGATGACGATGCCAACGTGATCTTCTCGCGCGAGGTGCGCAACCGGGGTTTTGACACGATTGTACCGTCGGACGGCATGGTCGCCTCGGGTGGGACAGACCTTTTTCTGGCGGGCAACAGGCGTACCTTGCAGCCCGGCGCCTGCGTCGGCGTTCATAGCTGGGGCGGAGGGGGCATCATCGCTACCGAACTGCCCGAGGACGACCCCGAACACGACCGATATCTGGACTATTATGACGATATCGGCGTGTCCGAAGATTTCTATTGGTACACGCTAGAGGTCGCCTCGGAAGACGAAATGCACTGGATGACAGCCGCCGAGGCCAACAGCTACGACATGGCCACCACGCGCGTGGCGCGGCTGGGGTCAACTGCGACCTGCGACGCGCGCTGAGCTCAGCGCGATAAAAGCCGCGCACCGATCTCTTTGACGAATTTTGCGGCCACCATTGCGGTCATCCCATAGGGATCGCGATGGGGGTTAAGTTCGACAATATCTGCGCCGACCAACTGACCCTCGAACCGATGGATCAGGTCAATCACCTCACGCGTGCTGAGCCCACCGGGTTCGTGATGTGACACACCCGGTGCAAAGGCCGGGTCCAGCGCATCCAGATCCAGCGACAGGTAGACCGGCCCGTCAAAGTTGATCTCCAGATCGGGACGCCAATTGCGCATATCGATCACCTCGACCCCGAACTTGTCCGCCTGCTCCTGTTGGTGCTTGTTCATGGTGCGGATGCCGACCTGCACCAGACGTTTGATCTTGCCGGTCTCCATCACCCGCGCGAAAGGGCAGCCATGGCCCAGCGGGCCAATATCCTGCGTGTCATACAGGTCGGGATGCGAGTCGATATGCAGGATGTTCAGCCCCTCATACCGCTCGGCATGGGCCTTGATCAGCGGGAAAGCGACCGAGTGATCACCGCCCAGAGACAACAGCCGCGCACCGGTTTCGATACGTGCGGCAGCACCGGCCTCGATCCGGTCGATCGGCTCTTGCCCGCGCATCTCGAACACATCCAGATCACCGGTATCTTTGAACCTATCCGTAGCCCCCAGATCGGTGCCATCCTCGGCCGTCAGATTGGCCGCACCGGAATGCAAAGCCTCGCGAATGCGCCCGGGTGCAAAGGCAGGACCCTGCAGAAACGAGGAATGCAAATCCAGTGGAATGCCCATGAGGGCAACATCACCAGCGTTCAGATCATAAGACATGGGTCACCTGCTTGAAAACTCGACTTGATCAGGCGGCGACCCAAGGGAAAGGTCAAGCCTTAACGGCGCTTTAAACTCTGCCAGATCCAGATCACCAGCAACGCGCCCAGCACGGCCCCCACAAAACCGGACAACCAACCGGAAACTGTGATCAGCATACGCAACAGGAACCCGCCGACCAGAGCGCCAACAATACCGATCAGCATGGTGGTGGGAATATCGGCCTCGATCCGCATCAGGCGGGTGGCAAGGAACCCTGCAGCGGCTCCGATCACGATCAGGGCGACAACGGGCATGTCATCGCCTCCAATGGGTCGGCACGATGATTAGCGCACCGATTGAGGATAGAACCGCGTCCAGCCCAGGCGGACCAAAGCTGATGCCGAACATGATGCGGACAAAGTAGAACAGGAACGCGCCGCCAACACAGATGATGATGGACTGCAGGTAACCGTTATGGGTGAATTCCGTCTTCTCGGACAGGTAGCCAACTATACCGGCAATCACGACGGTGCCCATCAGGACCATGAACATCTGTCTCTACTCCGACGTCAGGCGGGTGCCGACCGGGATGGGCCAACCCCGCAGAAAGGTTTCCCTATCCTGCGCGCCTTTGCCTGCCCGTTGCAAGCGCAACAGTTCAACCGCGCCCTGCCCGCAGGCGACATGCAATTCGGGTGTCAGGACCTCTCCCGGAGTGCCCTGCCCCTCGGCCACGCGCGAGGAAAGCAGCTTGAGGCGCGCGCCTTCCATCTCGGTCCACGCTCCGGGAAAGGGCGACAGGCCCCGGATCTGGCGGTCGACCTCAACGGCGGGTCGGGACCAGTCGATCCGCGCCTCGGATTTGTCGATCTTTGATGCGTAGGTGACGCCCTCTTCGGGTTGTGGCTGGGGGGTGAGGTCCGGCAGTTGAGCCAGCGCGTCAGTGATCAACGCGGCCCCCATTGTCGAGAGCCGGTCGTGTAGCAGCGCGGTGGTTTCCTCAGGTTCAATCGGCGTGGCCTGACGCATCAGGACGGGGCCCGTGTCCAGACCGGCCTCCATCTGCATGATGCAGATGCCGGTTTCCACGTCGCCCGACATGATCGCGCGATGGATCGGCGCGGCTCCGCGCCAGCGCGGCAACAGGCTCGCATGGATGTTCAGACAACCCTGTGCGGGTGCGTCCAGAATGGCTTGCGGAAGAAGCAGGCCATAGGCGACGACCACCGCCACATCCGCGTTCAAAGCGGCAAACGCGTCCTGTTCCTCGGGCGATTTCAGCGAGACTGGGTGGCGGACCTCAAGCCCCAGCGCCTCGGCCCGCGCATGGACAGGCGTCGGGCGGTCCTTCTTACCCCGACCAGCGGGGCGCGGGGGCTGGCAATAGACGGCGGCGATCTCATGCCCCGCATCGACCAGAGCGTCCAATACAGGGACCGAAAAATCGGGCGTGCCCATGAAAATAAGTCGCATCTTCCGCTCCGGTACGATTTCCGGGTGCCGGTCTGAAGCCCGACCTACCCCTGTTTCTTGGCTTTGCGCAGCAGCATGTCGCGTTTGACTTTGCTGAGACGGTCGAAATACATCCGGCCGTTCAGATGGTCGATCTGGTGCTGCACGCTGGTGGCCTCGATCCCCACGAAATCGCGGCGGTCAATGATGCCCTGTTCGTTCAGGAATTTGACGGTCACGGCCCGAGGGCGCTTTACCTTGGCCGATACGCCCGGCAGATTCGGGCTGGCCTCATCATGTTCGCGTAACTCGATCGAGCTGTGCAGGATTTCCGGGTTCGCAAGTCGTGCCACCCGACCGCGCTCGGCCGAGCCATCGACAACGGCTAGACGCAGCATCACCCCGATCTGGGGCGCGGCGAGGCCAACACCGGGCATCGCCTCCATCGTGTCGATCATATCGTCCCATATGGCCCGGATCTCATCAGTGATCTCAGGCACATGCTCGGCCTTGGTCCGCAGGCGTTTGTCCGGCCATGGCAGGCAGGCGCGGACGGTCATGTGCGGGCCTTCTCGCGCTTGAGCTTTTGCATCTTGCGCGTGATCATCTGCCGTTTCAGCGGCTTGAGGTAGTCGATGAAAAGCTTGCCATCCAAGTGGTCGATCTCATGCTGCACGCAGGTGGCCCAGAGCCCATCAAAGGTCTCCTGCTGCGCGTTGCCATTCTGGTCCATCCAGGCCACGTCGACGACCTTCGGGCGCGTAACCTCGGCATATTGATCCGGGATCGACAGGCAGCCTTCCTCGTAGACATTGGTCTCATCCGACGAGGCTATGATCTCGGGGTTGAACATGACCAGCGGCCGGGGGGCCTCGCCTTCTTCCTTGACGCAATCGAGAACGATCAGGCGATCCAACACACCGATCTGCGGCGCGGCCAGACCAATGCCGGGTGCGTCATACATGGTCTCAAGCATGTCATCGGCCAGCTTGCGCAGATCATCTGTCAGATCGGCAACCGGGGCGCAGACCTTTTTCAGGCGAGGATCGGGATGGATCAGAATAGTGCGTTTCATGAGGCTGATTTAGGGCATCCCGCCCGTCGCCGCAACGCCCCCCTTGCACCCGTCCGATTTGTAGTTAGCTTTCGCCTCGACAGATGGAGCAGACATGACTTTCAATACCCCAACCGACCGCCGCGGCACCCACAGTTCAAAATGGGACAAGATGGAGCAACTCTACGGCGTATCCCCCGATGATGGGCTGGCGATGTGGACGGCTGATTCCGACTATCAGACCGCGCCTTGCGTGATTGATGCGGTGCGCCGCGCCGCTGAACATGGGGTCTTTGGCTATTCGTGGAAACACCCCGAATATCTGGCTTCGGTTCAGTGGTGGATGCAAAACCGCCATGACTGGCAAATCGACACCGAATGGGTGCTGACCTCGCAGGGTTTGGGCAATGCAATCGCTCTCTGTCTGGATGTCTGGAGCGAACCGGGCGATGGCGCTGTGATCTTCACGCCCGTTTACCATGAGTTTGCCCATAAGGTGAACAAATCCGGACGCCGCGTGGTCGAATGCCCGCTGGTGCGCGAGGGCGATAGCTACGCGATTGATCTGGACGACGCGCAATCGCGCTTGGACGGGTCGGAAAAGCTGCTGCTGTGGTGTTCGCCGCAAAACCCGTCGGGCCGGGTATGGACGACTGAGGAGCTGCGCTCGGTGGCTGAATTCGCCGGGCGCAACGGGCTGATTCTGGTCTCGGATGAGATCCATCATGATCTGGTTTACCCGGGAGCGAAGTTCGTCCCGATGGATGTCGCAGCACCCGAGGCGCGGCCTTGGACCGTGACACTTACGGCAGCGTCGAAGACGTTCAACATTGCGGGCCAGCGCACCGGCAACATGATCATCCCCGATCCGAAACTGCGCGCGGCGATGCGCCACCGGCTGGACACGTTGGACTATGAACCAAGCGCCCTTGGCGTGGCCATGATCACCGCCGCCTACACGCCCGAAGGGGCGGAGTGGGTGGATGCTCAGGTCGCGCATCTGAATGGAAACCGCCAGCTGTTTGACGCCACGATCGCCGAGATTCCCGGCCTTTGGTCGATGCCCCTACAGGCAACCTATCTGGCTTGGGTCGATTTCTCGGGCACCGGGATGAGCCATGATGAGTTTGTTCGACGCCTACGCAAGGATGCGCGCATCGCGACCTCGTCAGGCCCCGGGTTTGGTGCGGGCGGCGAGACTTTCGAACGCTTCAACCTTGCCACCCAACACGCCCGCGTCGAAGAGGCCTGCGCGCGGCTGAAACAGGCGTTTGGGGATCTGCAATAGCGGATGCGCCTGTTGGCCCGGATCACGCTGGTCTTTCTGATCGCGGCCCTTGGCTGGATCGGCTGGCAGAGATACGGGCCGCGCCCTCCCGCGCCTGCAATGGCGCCCGACGCCGCGCAGATCGACCACATTCTGATCGAAAAATCTGCCCGTCGTCTGACCGCGACCTTGGATGGCGCCATCGTACTGCAGAGCGAGATTGCGTTGGGGTTCGCACCGGAAGGGGACAAGGAGCAGGAAGGCGACGGTAAGACGCCCGTCGGGGTGTTCACCATCGACCGGCGCAACCCGAACAGTGCGTTCCACCTGTCACTTGGGATCGACTACCCTCAACCCGATGACATCGCACGCGCACAGCAGCGGGGCATCGACCCCGGCGGCGGGATCTTCATTCACGGGCAACCAAATGGCGTTGTCGGCCTCATCCTGCCCGGAGACTGGACGCTTGGCTGTATCGCTTTGTCCAATGACGAGATGGCCCAGCTTTGGAGCCTGACTCCGACCGGAACGACCGTTGAAATTCGACCCTAGGTCGCTTTGCGTTTGGTTTGAATCGAAACACGCGGACATTCCCGACGGTCGCACACGCATTTCGATGGTCTAGCCTCAGGCAAAATGCAAAACGCTTTAGTCCTCGTGCCCCAGCAAGGCAATCGGAGCATCTGGCGCTCGGTAGAAATCCAGCGGCGCCTTGTCGGAAGCAGCGGTGTTGCGCTTGAACTCATAACGCATTTCGCCTGCCTCTTCCTCGTCCGCGACGATCAGGCATTGATATAAATGGTTCGCGCCGTCATGGATATCGACTAACCCGCGCAAACGCGGCGTGGTCTCGGCCTCGACTGTAAAGCCATTCTTCCACAATCTAAGAATTTTGAAGTAATTGTCGCCCATTTCCACCCGCAAACGGCTGGTCTTTTTCAAAGTGGCGATTCGCGCGGCCTCCAACTCAGCGCTCATTTCCTTGGAAACATAGGTACTCATCAAATTTCCCCCCTTCGATATCTCTTATTGTGGAGGCAAAACTGTAAAAATCCAGTGAAGCCGACCACATAACATCACAGCGCACGCAGATGTTGCGCCCACATCTCAAGCCGGTGATGTGCGCAGGTGCAGGCTGGATGCGCGCGGGCTGCCATAGGAAGGCCGGGTTCTGCGCCCTATCTTTGCCGAAATTCAGATACGGAGGACGCAACATGGGCCTGTTGGTCGACGGAACCTGGCACGACACCTGGTATGACACCAAATCCACCGGCGGCGCATTCAAGCGCAGCGCCGCTCAATTCCGCAATTGGCTGACGGCTGATGGCAGCGCTGGCGCGTCCGGCAAAGGTAGCTTCAAGGCCGAACCGGGGCGCTATCACCTCTATGTCAGTCATGCCTGTCCCTGGGCCCATCGGACGCTGATCTTTCGGGAACTCAAAGGGCTAAGCGATCTGATCTCAGTTTCGGTGGTGCATCCAGACATGTTGGACAAAGGCTGGAGTTTTGAAACCGATGATCACGGCGCGACCGGAGATGATCTTTACGGCCTGGACTATGCCCATCAGATCTACACTATGGCCGACCCCGCCTATTCCGGTCGGGTTACGGTGCCGATCCTGTGGGACAAACAGCAGGAGACGATCGTCTCGAACGAAAGCTCGGAAATCATCCGCATGTTCAACTCGGCCTTCAACGAGATCACGGGCAACCGCGATGACTACTGGCCCGAGGTGATGCGGGACGAGATCGAAGAGGTCAACGCGCGGATCTATTCGGACGTCAATAATGGTGTCTACAAATCCGGCTTTGCCACCTCGCAAGAGGCATATGACGCCGCCGTCCACCCACTGTTCGAGACGCTGGATTGGCTCGAGGACCGGCTGGCCCGGAACCGATACCTGATGGGCGACCGCGTGACCGAGGCTGACTGGCGTTTGTTCACAACGCTGATCCGGTTCGATCCGGTCTATCACCTGCACTTCAAGTGCAACAAACGCCGGCTGATCGACTACCCCAACCTCTGGGCCTATACGCGTGAGCTATATCAATGGACCGGCGTCGCGCAGACCGTGAACATGAACCATATCGTGCGGCACTATCACTACAGTCACGACAGCATCAATCCGCATCGGATCATCCCGGTGAACCCGACGCTTGACTATCTTGAACCGCACGGACGGAATCAGCGCCCCGCTGCGTAGTGTTCCACCATCGCCGCCAGATCCTCGGGCGGGGTGCCGCTTTGCACATAGGCGCAGGCATTGGGACTGTGGGCAAAGATCGACCCGTCCGAGAAGAAGGTGGTGTTGGTGACAAAAATCACCCGCGCCTCAGGGCGGCGGTAGCTGGCGAAATCGGCCACGGCCAGCGCGCTGCCGGTTTCCAGAACCAGATCCAGCACAATAATTTCGAACTCAGAGCCATAGAGCGCCAGTATCGCGGCCTCTTGCCCGGCCACAAGCGTCACTTCGGCACCTTGCCGTTCAAGATGCCTTTTCCAGACCCGACCCAGATCGGGGTTACTCTCAACAATCAAAACTTTCATACTACAACCTCGGCACTTGGTGTGGTGAGTGGTGCCGACCCCCAAGTCCCGTGATCACGTCATTTCCTTAACAAAGTGTTAACTCTGCCCGCTGGCCGCCCTGATCACGCGGATTTGCTTGTCAAAACGGCGAAAATCCGCTTGAAGCGGGGCGAATACGACATTTGGGGCATGCGTTGGGATGAACGATACCGAATTGAATCCTCGTGCGAAACGCGACCATGGTGGCGGTCTGGACGGGGCCATCGCGCAATATGGCGGCGCGCGTAGCGATTGGATCGACCTGTCCACCGGCATCAACCCGCATCCCTACCCGATCGCAGGGCTGCACCCCTCGGATTGGACCGAACTGCCCGATCATGGCGCGTTCGAGCGGCTCAGCACAGCCGCCCGCCAATTCTGGAATGTCCCGGCGGAGGCGGCGATCCTGCCCGCGCCCGGAGCCTCGGCTCTGATCGCGCGCATTCCCGCACTGGCAGCGCAAGGCCGAGTGCAGATCACGATGCCCACATATAACGAACATGCCGCTGCCTTTCGTGCTCAAGGCTGGTCGGTGCAGGAAACCGGCCCTGCTGATGCGCGTGTGATTGTGCATCCGAACAACCCGGACGGCCGGGCGTGGCAGGCCAGCGACGCCACCGAGCCTTTGACCATCATCGACGAAAGCTTTTGTGACGTGACGCCCGGTGCGTCACTGATCCATCTGGCCGGACAGCCCGGCGTGATCGTTCTGAAAAGCTTTGGTAAGTTCTGGGGGCTGGCCGGGATGCGGCTGGGCTTTGCCATCGGTGCAACGGAACTGATTGCCAGACTGAACGACCTGACCGGGCCGTGGGCCGTGTCGGGGCCTGCGCTGCGGGTCGGGACGCAAGCCTTGCAGGACGTCGGCTGGGCCAATGAGACCCGCGCACGGCTCGAAGCCGAGAGCAACCAGCTGGACGCTCTACTAGTTGGAAAAGGCGCGCAACTGGTCGGAGGCACAAACCTGTTCCGCCTCTACGAGGTCGATGATGCAGCCCTCTGGCAAGACCGTTTGGCGCAGGCACATATCTGGAGCCGCATCTTCCCCTACTCCGAACGTTTTCTGCGCCTCGGCCTCCCTCCTGCACACGGGTGGGATCGGCTGGAGGCCGCGCTTTGAGCATCCCCTTTCTGTTGGTCTGCGCCATGTGTCTGGACGCGGCGTTGGGCGAGCCGGACTGGCTCTGGTCCCGCATCCGGCACCCTGCGGTGGTGATCGGCAATGCCATTGGATGGCTGGACAACCGGCTGAACCATGGTGCGGCGCGGCGCGCCAAGGGTGTCTGCACGCTGATCCTGCTGGTCGTGGGCGCCCTTGGTATCGGCTGGGTACTGGCACAGCTGGGCGCAGTTGTTGAGATTCTGGTCTGTGCGATCCTGTTGGCACAGAAGTCGCTTGTGACCCATGTCCGCGCTGTCGGCGAAGGGCTACACGCCTCGCTTGCTGACGGGCGGGCGCAGGTGGCCATGATCGTCTCACGCGACACAAGCGACATGACCGAGGAACAGGTCGCCCGGTCCGCGATCGAAAGCGCGGCAGAGAACCTCAGCGACGGCGTTATCGCGCCCGCTTTCTGGTTTCTGGTGGCGGGCCTGCCAGGGTTGCTGGTCTACAAGGCTGTGAATACCGCTGACAGCATGATCGGTTATCGCACCGAGAAACACCGCGACTTTGGATGGGCCTCGGCCCGGTTCGACGACCTGCTAAATCTTATCCCTGCGCGCCTGACCTGCTTGATGATCGTGGCGCTTTCAGGTCAATGGGCGCGTTGGCACGATATCCTGCAGGATGCCCACCGCCATATCTCGCCCAATGCAGGCTGGCCCGAGGCCGCCATGGCCCGCGCGCTCGACGTCGCACTGGCCGGGCCGCGCAGCTATGACGGAGAGTTGCGCGACCTGGCTTGGGTCAATGGCGATGCGCGCCGTCAGATCTGCGCGGAAGAGGTTTTCCGCGCATGCGACATGCTCTGGCGTGTCTGGGGGCTTGCGCTTGGCCTCGTCTCAGTGTGGGTTGGGATCAACGTGATCTTCTAAAGGACGCCCCATGCGCTTTCTGTCCAGCCTCTTCGCCGCCGCCCTGATGACCTCGCCCGCCTTTGCGCAATGCGGCGGAGGATTTAATTCCTTCGTCAAAGGGCTGAAGGCCGAGGCCGTCCAACAGGGGTTCGACAAACCGACCGTCAACGCCTTCTTCAAGGGCGTCCAACAGGACAATGCGGTTCTGAGAGCCGACCGCGCGCAGGGTGTATTCCAGAAACCGTTCATCGACTTTTCACGCCGCCTGATCTCGGCCAACCGGATCGACCGGGGCAAGGCCATGTCCCAGAAATACGACGCGGTCTTCGACCGGATCGAGAGCGAATATGGTATCTCACGCGGGGTCCTGCTGGCCTTCTGGGCGTTCGAGACGGACTACGGCGCGTTTCAGGGCGATTTCAACACCCGCAACGCGCTGGTCACGCTGGCCCATGACTGCCGCCGCCCCGAGCTGTTCCGACCCCAAATCTTCGCCGCGCTGGAGCTGTACAGTCAGGGCAATTTCGACCCCGCCCGCACGACTGGCGCCTGGGCCGGAGAAATCGGAATGGTCCAGATGCTGCCCCGCGATATTCTGGAAAACGGCGTGGACGGAGATGGGGACGGCAAGGTCTCGCTGAAAACCTCGGCCGCGGATGCGCTGATGTCAGGCGGCAAGATGTTGTCCCATCTGGGTTGGCAACCGGGCCAACCCTGGCTGCAAGAGGTGACAGTACCCGCGCAAATGGATTGGTCTCTGTCAGGGCCGGGCAAACCGCGTTCCGTCTCTGACTGGCAAGCGATGGGTCTTCAGGCCCGCAGCGGTTCGTTGGCCAACCTGCCTGCCTCACTGATCCTGCCGCAGGGCCACAAGGGGCCGGCCTTTCTCGCCTACCCGAATTTCGACGTCTATTTCGAATGGAACCAAAGCTTTGTCTACGTCTTGACCGCCGCCTATTTCGGAACACGGCTAGAGGGTGCACAGATATATGACGCGGGCAATCCAGCCGCGGGCCTGAACGGCGCACAGATGAAGCAATTGCAGAGCAAACTGCAGGCGCGTGGCTATGACGTCGGCAAAATCGACGGGATTCTTGGGGCTGGAACCCGAGCAGCAGTGCAGGCCGAGCAGAAACGATTGGGGCTGCCTGCGGACGCCTGGCCTACGCCTGACCTACTAAACAGACTTTAGAATGCCCGCGCCCCTGCTGACTGAACAGAACGTCAGCCGAGGCGCGTGATGGGCTATTTTCCACCGGTCTGATTTTGTGCGGGAACCTGTTCGGGGTATGATTCCCTATCCATTGCGAAGGAGTTCATTGATGAATATTGAAATACTTCAGCCCCAACCCTTCGACATCGTCGGCCAGACAATCATGATCGCAGGCAACGCCGTTGGCTTTGAAGGACACCTCTCCATCTCGGTCACAGAAGGTCATGTGGAATTCAATGGAGCCGCGACGGCTGGGGCAATTGCGCTTCGCCAATTTCAGGCCACGCTGGATGTCCCTGACAATCCGAATTTCCAACTCGACCGTCTGATCCTGACGGTCAAGGATGACAGCGCCGGTGGTGAGGGCGGGATTCCGACCGTCCATGTCCCGATCTTTTACGGTCCGCGCATTCTGCCGGGATATGTCGGGTATCGGAACTACACCGTCGCGCCCGGAGATACGCTGACGGCGATCTCTGTATCGCAATACGGCAACGCCGGGCAGGTGTCGGTGATCCAACGGGCAAACGCGCATTTTATCAGCGACCCGAATGTGATCTTCCCCGGTCAGGAGTTGAGGATTCCGATCGTCTGATCGCGCGTGAGTAGCGGCAGACAGCTATTGCGCTTCGGGTCTAACTGGATACCGATCGCCCTTTTGATCGATCAGAATCAACCGATCGCCGCTGCGCACATAGAGGTCACACCGGCTGAAACCGTTGCGATAGGCGACACAAACGCTGCCATCCTCGGCAATGGAATAGGTTCCATAGGCGGATTCTCCGCTGGCGTAGGTGTAGGAATAGGCCCCTCCAGCCGAGTATTTTGACTGACCGTCGTCAAAAAAGGTCAAGGTTCGGCCTGCCAAACTGTTCAGCTCTTCAGAGGTCAAAGGCACGTCTCCGGGCTTTACGGCCCATTCGGCGGCAGAAAGCGGGGTGGCGGAGAGCAGGGCAAGCAGGAAGAAACGTATCATACCGCCACCCTAGCCCGATGCGTCGTGAAACAGGCATAACGTTGCGGTGAGGGGGTCAGGCGACCATCTGCTCGGCTTTTTTCAGATCGACCGAGACCAGTTGGCTGACGCCCTGCTCCTGCATGGTGACGCCGAATAGCCGGTCCATCCGCGCCATGGTTACTGCGTGGTGGGTGATGATCAGGAACCGTGTGTCGGTCTGGCGGCACATCTCGTCCAGCAGGTCACAGAACCGGGTGACGTTGGCATCGTCCAGCGGCGCGTCGACCTCGTCCAGCACGCAGATCGGGGCCGGATTGGCGAGGAAGACGCCAAAGATCAGCGCGGTCGCAGTCAGGGTCTGTTCCCCGCCCGACAACAGGCTGAGGGTCGAGAGCTTTTTGCCCGGCGGCTGGCACATGATCTCAAGCCCCGCATCCAGCGGATCGTCGCTTTCGACCATGACAAGATTGGCCTCGCCGCCGCCAAACAGGTGCTTGAACAGCATGGCGAAGTTCGAATTCACCTGTTCAAACGCGGTTAGCAGTCGCTCACGCCCTTCGCGGTTGAGGCTGGCGATGCCGCTGCGCAGAGCTTTGATGGCCTCTTCCAGATCAGCCTTTTCGCTGTTCAGAGTGTCGAACTCTTCCTGAACCTCTTTGCTGTCTTCTTCGGCCCGCAGGTTCACCGCGCCCATCGCGTCGCGTTGACGTTTGTGACGGTTGACCTCTGCCTCAAGCGCGTCAGCGGCGGGCATCTGATCCGGGTTCACATCCAACTGGTTCAGCAATTGGTTCGGGGTCAGCTGCTGATCTTCGGCAATCCGTTCCGCCGCAGCCGTAACGCTTTCCTTGGCCGCGTCACAGCGTGCCTCGGCCGCCGCACGGGTTTCGCGCGCTTCTGAGGCCAAGCGTTCCGCGTCACGCTCGGCCATGACAACCTCGCGCTGCTGGGATTCGGCCTCGGCAAGCTTGTCAGCAGCCTCGGCCCGGCGGGCTTCGGCGGCTTCGATCATCTCGTTCAGCTCTTCCCGCGCTTCGGCGATCTCGGCGGGCGCAGCCATGGCCTCGGAGAGTTCCTCTTCAGACCCTTCCTTGCGGTCGGCCAGTTCGGAAATCCGCTTCTCGGCGGTCTCCAACCGATGCTTCCACCCGCTGAGGTCTTTCGTCACCTCCTGGCTGCGGCGTGTCCGAGCCTCACCTTCGCGGCGCAGCTCATCATGAGTCGAGCGGTGAGTCAGCATGGTGATCCGCGCGGCTTCGACCGTTTGTTTGATGTCTTCGACCTGCGCGCGGGCGCTGTCGAGGTCTCCCAGTTCGGCCAGCGCGGCTTCGGCTTCACGCAATTGCGTGCGGGCGGACATGGCGTCGTCCTTGTGTCGGTCCACAGACAGGGCCAGAGTTTCCAGCTTGCCCTGCGCTAGATTGCGATCCGCCTCGGCGCGCGACAGGGCGCGGGCGGTTTCCGCCATCCGCTGATCGGCAGCGCGGCGAGCCTCACGCGCGCGGCGGTCGGCTTCGGTAACATCGGCCAATTGCTGCGACAGGGCCTCATGCGCAGCGCGGGCTCCGTCGGCCTGCGCCTCGGTGCGGGCGAGTTCCTGCTTTAGGGCCTCCAGCTTGTTCAGTTGTTCCAATCGCAGGGCGGCAGCGCTGGGGGCATCTTCAGCCCAAGCGCGGAAACCGTCCCATCGCCACAGATCACCCGAACGCGACACCAGCCTCTGGCCCGGTTGCAAGGACGCCTGCAACCGAGCGCCAAGCTCTGCATCCACCAAGCCGATCTGCGCGATCCGGCGGCTGAGGCGATCCGGCCCCGAGACATGCAGCGCCAAAGGTTCGGCCCCTTCTGGCAGAGGCTGATCCGCGTCGTAGCCCGCGACCTGAACCCAACCCGATGGCCCGTCGCCCTCAACCAATGGCGCGCGCAGGTCATCGGCCAAAGCCGCCCCCAGCGCTTTTTCAAAGCCCGGCGCGACGCGCAGCAGGTCCAGCACCTGCCCGCCTTCGGCGGTGTCTCGTTCGACCAGCTTGGCCAGCGCGGTGGTTTCGGCCCGTATGGCCCCCAACTCCCCCTCAGCCTCGGACCGTTGGGCCCGGGCCTCAGCCTCGCGCGCCTGAGTCTCGGTCCGCATCTCATCCGCGGCAGCCAGCGCTTCCTCAGCCGCTTCGGCAGCTTCGCGGGCCTCTTCTTCACCCTCTTGCGCCGCCTCAAATGCGTCATCTGCGCGCGTCAGCGCAGACCTGGCTTCGTCCACCGCCACCCGCGCCTTTTCCTCTTCGCCCTCGGAACGGGCCAGAGTTTTGCGACTATCCTCAACCAAACGCTGCGCCGACTGGTGGCGCGCGACCAGGCGGGCCATATCCTCGGTCTGTTGAGACAGGTGGTCTTCGCGTTCCTGCAGGATCGAGGCCGCTTCGCGCGCCACCTCTGCGGCCTCGGCGACCTTCTCATCATGACCTTCCGCGGCCTTGATCAGCTCGCGGGCTTCCCATTCCAGCCGCTCGATCATTTCGCCAGCATCACGGTTCAGGCCCGTTTCGCGTTCGATATCGTTGCCGAGTTGCTGAATGCGGTTGGTCAGCGTCTCAATGGTCTGGCGCGCGCGGGTTTCCTGATCAGAGAGCTGATCGCGCTGCACCTGCTGGCGCTGCAGGACGGCGGCGGCGATGGCCTCTTCCTCGCGCAGGGGCGGTAAGGTTTCTTCGATCTCGGCGCGTTTGGCAGCGGCATCGCGGGCGGCAGCCTCGGCGCGTGAGGCTTCGGTGATCCGGTCGCGCAGCTTGTCTTCGGCAACCTGACGGGCGATATCGGCCTCTTTCCATCGCCGATAGAGCAGCATCCCCTCGGCCTGCCGCAACTGTTCCCCGATCTCGCGGTAACGCGCGGCTTGGCGCGCCTGACGCGCCAATTGCGCAAGTTGGCCGCCCAACTGTTCCAGCACGTCATCGACACGGGTCAGGTTGGCCTCGGTGCCCTTCAGCTTCAACTCGGCCTCATGTCGTCGCTGATAGAGGCCAGAGATCCCGGCAGCCTCTTCCAGAATGCGGCGTCGGGCGCGGGGTTTGGCGTTGATCAGCTCGGCAATGCGGTTCTGCCCGACCAGCGCCGGCGAATGCGCCCCGGTCGAGGCATCGGCGAACAGCATCTGCACATCGCGGGCGCGCACGTCCTTGCCGTTTGTCTTGTAGGCGCTGCCGACATCGCGAGTGATGCGTCGAATGATCTCTAACTGATCGCTGTCATTGAAGCCCGAAGGCGCCAGACGTTCCGAGTTGTCCATGGTTAGGACTACCTCGGCAAAGTTGCGCGCGGGTCGCGTAGCCGCCCCAGCGAAGATCACATCCTCCATCGCGCCGCCCCGCATGGATTTGGGGCGGTTTTCGCCCATCACCCAGCGCAAAGCCTCAAGAAGGTTGGATTTGCCGCAGCCATTGGGCCCCACCACACCGGTCAACCCGTCCGCAATGATCAGATCGGTCGGGTCAACAAAGCTTTTGAAGCCGGTCAGTTTGAGTTTGCTAAAGCGCAAAGGCGGCCTGTCCCATGATTCCTAATACAGGGAAGTCTGCGCAACGGATTGGGGCCGAGTCAACGGATATGCGCAGGATATGGGCGATGGACCCGAGTTATCCACAACATCTTGGCAGTTTCACGGGCAATGCGACGCGCGCTAGTAGGGCGTACACTCAAAGACCTGATAGCCGGAACTGCCGGAATAGCCATAGTTGACGCATTCATAGGACCGCAGCAGCAGCGCGCCAAAGATCAGCTTTTCCCCCAGCTCCTTATCACAGCCCAACACGCCCACCGTCACTGCGGCATCCCCAAGCACATCCATAAGAGGACAGCCCGAGACCTGCGCCATGGCCAGCGCCGCACGGTCGCGAACCGGCCCCAAGCGCGGCGCGTATTGAGAGTTCACCCGCACCGCCTCGGCCAATGGGCCGCGCACGCGCACGTCAAAGACACTGCCATTCACCGCGACCCGCGTTGCAGGCATATCGCGGAAATGAGGCGAGCCGCCCGAACAGGCAGCCAGCAGCAGGATAGGAAGTAAGCGCATCATGCTGCCGTTCTAACGGTGATATGGTTAACGAAGCCTTACCAATCGCCTCCGCGCAAGACCTGCCCAAGGCGTCGAATTCCCTCGCGGATGGTGTCCTCGTCCGAGTTTGAGAAACTCAGCCGAATTGTATTTTCACCACTGCCATCTGGGAAAAACGCCTGACCTGGAACAAAGGCCACTTTGACCGTGTCCAGAGCTCGGGCCAAAAGCGCAGCACCACTGGTCCCAGCGGGCAGCGTCAGCCACACGAACATCCCACCCTCGGGTTTGGTCCAGGAGACACAGTCGGGCATATGGGCCTGCAACGCCGCCAGCATGGCATCGCGGCGCGCACGATAGGTTTGTCGGACTTTGGGGATATGGCTTTCGAAACAGGCCTGCGCCACCTGGTGCACGGCCATCTGGTTTATCGTGGCCGAATGCAGATCCGCCGCCTGTTTCATCAGAACCAGCTGCGAGATGATAGGTTTGGCCGCCACAACCCAACCAACCCGCAAACCGGGCGACAGGGTTTTCGAGAAACTGCCGCAATAGATCGTCCGACAGTCCTCAATTGATCCCTTTCGCGCTTGCTCCAGCGCCAGAATCGGAGGGATTGGCGCACCATCATAGCGAAGCGCCTGATAGGCCCCGTCTTCGATGACCGCGCAGTCCAGATCCTCGGCCAGATCCAGCAGCGCCTCGCGCCCGCGCAGATCGACAGTTTCACCCGTGGGATTGGAGAAATCCGGCGAGAGGTACGCGAATTTGACTCGTCCCGCGCCTGCGGCTTTTCGGTATTCCTCGGCCCCCTGATTGCCGGGAATGCTGAGTCGGTCGAAACGAGGCTCATAGGCATTGAACGCAGAGATTGCCCCCAGATAGGTCGGCCACCCGACCAGAGCGGTATCGCCAGGAGACAGAAACAGCTTGCCCAAATAGTCCAGCGCCTGCTGTGAGCCTGAAGTGATCAGGATGTTGTCCATGTCACACGCGACCCCGATTGATGCCATATGGTCGACCAACCATTCGCGCAGCGGAGCATATCCTTCGCTCACAGAATACTGCAGCGCTTGGGCCTGCCGGCCCGGACCAAGGGCCGTCTGAAAAGCCTGCGCAAACGCGTCCGCCGGAAACAGGGCAGGATCGGGGATACCACCGGCGAATGAGATGATATCCGGCTGATCGAGGAGTTTCAGCAGCTCCCTGATCTCGGATGCCTTCATGTTCTGTGTCCGAGTGGCGAATAGCGGATGTGTGGTCATTGGGCTCCTCCGATCTCAACGTGCGCAGCCTATGCGGACACTAAATAAAGTCAACAATACTGACCCAATGTTTCATACGATGTGAAGCCCTGTTCTTGAACCCGCACGCGCCCTGTGGTCAAATGTTTTGACCAATTTCGGACGACCCTATGCCTTTTCAGAAAATTCAGACCGAGAAGCTATCGATTGCTGTGGTTCGGCAGATTGAGCTGTTGATCCTGCGTGGCATCCTACGCCCCGGCGAAAGATTGCCGTCAGAACGAGAACTGGCCGAACGGATGGGTGTCTCGCGCCCGTCCCTGCGCGACGCCATCGCCGAATTGCAGGAGCAGGGCCTTCTGACCGCAAAAGCCGGATCGGGAATCTATGTGGCCGAGGTGCTGGGATCTGCCTTTTCACCAGCGCTGATCCGATTGTTTGGCAGCCATGAAGAGGCGGTGTTCGACTACCTCTCTTTCCGCCGCGACCTAGAGGGGCTGGCCGCCGAGCGTGCCGCGCGTTTGGGATCGACAAGTGATCTGAAGGTCGTTCAGGCGATCTTTGACCGGATGGAGGCCGCCCATGACCGCAACGCCACCCAAGATGAGGCGCAACTGGACGCGGACTTCCACATGGCCATCATCGAGGCCAGCCACAATGTGATCATGCTCCATATGATGCGTTCGATGTATGACCTGCTACGTCAGGGCGTGTTCTACAACCGCCAAATGATGTTCCAGCAACGCGCAACTCGCGAAGCCATCCTCGACCAGCACAGGGCGATTAACGCGGCGTTACAGGCGCGCAACCCTGCCGAAGCGCGTTTGGCGGTGGAACTGCATTTGGATTTCGTCGAGCGCTGTATGAAGGATCAGCAAAAGGCGGAACGGAACGAGACCATTGCGCAGCAACGCCTGAAAAAGGAAACACATCCCAACTAGAACGTTGCATGTATTGCCTGGCTCGTCCGGCTACGCGAATGTCTCCAGATTACTGGAGGAAAGTCAGAGTAGCGGTTTCTCGCGTCTACGCCGAAACGCTCTGGGCCCGGAATTCGTTCATTCTGTACCCCTCACGCGCGACAAGCCCGCCTTGATCTTAATAAGTTGCAGCCACTTCATCGGCTTCGGATCAACTTCGCGCAGCTTGGGGAACAACATTTCCGCTTCTTTCTGACCGCGCAGTTTCAAGGGTTTGTCAAGAATCTGAGCAACCACCTCGGAACAAGACGTGATATTGCCACGTTCGTTCTCGATCACTCTAAGCATCTCAGTATGGTAGTCGTCGATCGCTTCGGATCTTTGCCCCTTCCGGAACCGGAATGCACCGATCTGCGCGTGTACCGGAATGAGCTTGGAAAGGCGTGAGAAGCGCAACCACAACTCGCCATCTACGGCCAGTTTCAAGTCTTCGTTCAGACCTTTTCCAGCATTGTCCCACAGGCTCTTGCGCCAGAATGTCGATTCCTGTTGCACCCATTGGTAGTCGCCGGCCAGCAACCGCTCATAGGTTGTTGGCCGTGGACGATGATCACGAAGCAATCGACCGTTTTCATCTATACTCGTGATTTTGCCGGTCACCCAATCAATATCCGGTCGCGACGCGAAAAGCGACCCGACTAGGGCCAGTCCTCCTGGTCGAAGAATATCGTCGGAATTTATCCAACCCATGACATCGCCAGATGCCACGGCAAAGCCTTTGTTCACGGCGTTGGCCTGACCTGTATCCGGACCGGAAATAATGTGCGCAAATTTTTCGGAATAGCGCCGAGCGATCTCAAGCGAGCCATCCGTGCTTCCGCCGTCTGACAGAATGAGTTCCAGGTTTGGAT
This sequence comes from Ruegeria profundi, assembly GCF_049800715.1. Classification (GTDB taxonomy): domain Bacteria; phylum Pseudomonadota; class Alphaproteobacteria; order Rhodobacterales; family Rhodobacteraceae; genus Ruegeria; species Ruegeria profundi_A. The sequence goes on along the minus strand of NZ_JBNAFO010000017.1, from coordinate 20,478 downwards.
AAGACTGCTCCAATACGGATTTAATAGTGTCCTCGATGAACTCAGCACAATTCAGATTGGGTATGACCAGGCTTATCTTGGGAAGTGGCATGTCCAGTCTCGTTTCTTCGCGTTTTTCCAATTTCTCCGCTATGCGCCAACTTTGGTTGAGTTACCCGAGTTCAAAGCGGTCCTCTCACGTTATACCATCGACAGATCATGAGTGATGCACCGGCATCTCATATTCACGCCATATTTTTTCGTAAACGGCACGATATTGTTCGGCAACCACATGCGGTGCGAAATTTGCCTCCACATGCGCCCTGAGTTTTAACTTGCGTTCATGCACCCTCTCAGTCTCTCGGTTGTTGAGTATCTCAGCAATGCCGCGCGCCAGATCGTCTTCGTCAAAAGGGCGTGCCAGATAGCCAAGCTGGGAATTCGGAACAAGGTCAGGCAATCCACCCACATTGAATGCCACAACAGGGACGCCACTGCACATTGCCTCCATGCCGGTGTATCCAAGCACTTCACACCGAGAGGGCAGAACAAATACGTCCGCCGCCGAATAAATTCGGTTCAAAAGGCGCTTGTCATCTATACGCCCCGTAAAATGAACAGGATACGGGAATTCAACATCGATCTTGTCGCTGCCAAACACGACGGCCTGAACATCGTGTATTTCGGCATGTACCTGTTTCATGGCCGATACAAGATGCGAAAAACCCTTGTTGGGGTCATCGGTTGCACGAACCGCCCCGAACAGGACTAAAGGTACGTCTCGCGGCAAAGACAGTTCACGGCGGGCCTGTTCTTTATCGAACGGCTGCCAGAAATCAGTATCAATTGGGTTGGGAATGACCGAGACGGGCCAATCACGCATCAACGCACTTTGCTGTACACATTCGGCTAGCCAATGGCTTGGACAGACAATTTGAAACGGGCGCTTCCAATGTTTAGCTTTGCGCTCCCAAACCCATCTGTTCAGATCAAAGCCACGCGTCCCATCAGAGCTGTATCCATTTCGCCACCCGTCCAACTCACTGGTATGTTCAGCTCCAGAGAACGCCCACATATCGTGTAGTGTCCAAACAACCGGCTGAGTCAATGCTCCGATTTCAGCGATGGACAGAAAATCAAAGTTGACCCAATGCAGATTGACAATATGCGGAGGCTGGCGGTTCAGATTTTCCCCCAAACCAGACAAAGTGTAGCCGAGCGACGAAAGGCCGTTGACTTGTTTGGCAGCGTAAGTCTTGTTCAGGTGCTTTGACCACTTTCGCTGTAGATAGCGCCGCCAGGTTTTCCGAGGCAACACGGTTGAAATCTCGTTTTCATCAGTTTCATTTGAAACTGTCATCCGCGATGCCATACCTGATGCAAGCAACGCAGTATGCAAACGATAGGCCGCAGTGGCGGCCCCCCCGCCGGAGGTGCTGTGGCTGACGTGGTTTACACTAAAATCACCCATCATGACATAAGAAACTTCCTGAAAGAGTTCAAATTCTGCTCTAAAATCTCTGACGCCGCAAATGAACGACCGAGACCTCAAGCCTCTAGGTGTGGAAAACCCTCAATGCAACCTTTGATGAGGGCAGAGCCTAAGAGCTGAAGCGACGCGGCCGGCGACTGAACGCAATAACACCAGCGCTTTATCCACGAAAGTCCGCCAAAAGAAAAAAGATGCCCGCCTGTCTTACAACGGGCGAGCATCAGAATCTTCTCAATGGCAGCACGACAAAACTGCCTTAGTGCAGCTTTGTGCCTACATCTGCGATCGACGCGTCGATCAACTTGTTGGCCTGCGCCGCAGTCATCTGTTTCGCCAGAACCGCGCTGGCTGCAGATACCGCAACCGAGATCGCTTGATCACGAACTTCCTTCACGGCCGAAGCTTCAGCCGAAGCGATCTGATCCTGCGCGGCCGCCAAACGGCGTGCGATGGATTTTTCCAGGTCGACCTTGGCCTGTTCCGCTGCCAGAGCCGCATCGTCCTTGGCCGCAGCCACGATGGCATCTGCCTGCGTCTGCACTTCACGCTGCTTACGCTCATACGAGGCCAGCAGGCTGCGGGCTTCTTCATGCAGGGCTCGGGCTTCGTCGAGTTCCGACTTGATGCCCTCGGCCCGGTTGTCCAGGGCGCCACCGATCATGCCGGGGACCTTGAAGTAGAACAGAACCGCGATGAAGACGATGAAGCCCAGAAGGACGACAAAGTCGGTGTTGCCAAGCGAGAAGAACGGGCCTTTGGCCGCCAATGCGGGGCTGGCCGCGCCGAAGGTCAGGATAAGGGCAAGAGTGTTCCGCATGTCACTTATCCTTTCATCTGCGCGTCAACGGCACCGTCGATGGCTTTGGCATCTGCCTCGCCGCCCAGTGCAGTCACCAGTTCAGCCGCCGTATCTTTGGCAACCACTTGAATGCTTTCCAACGCACCGGCACGGATGTCGGCAATTGCCTTCTCCGATTCAGCCGCCTTTGCAGCGATTTCCGCATCCGCTTTGGCAATCGCGTCATCCAGACCAGACTGGATTTCGGCGCGGGCTTCCGCTGCGATACGCTGTGCCTCAGAACGGGCATCGGCCAGCGCCTTGTTATAGGCCTCTTCGGCCTCGACCGCCTTGGCCTTCAGATCTTCGGCCGCAGCCAGGTCATTTGTAATGGTCCCCTGACGTTCAGCCAGGATTGCCGCGATGCGGGGCAGAGCCACGCGAGACAGGACCAGAAAGATGACGACCAGCGAAATGACCAGCCAGAAAATCTGGTTGGGGAACCAATCGAAGCAGAGCTGCGGCATCCCGATGGCAGAGCCATAGGAGTCGACGCACGAGCCAGCTACCTCTTTAGTAATGGGTTCAGTCGCCATGATATCCTCCGTCGGAAACTTGTCTTTACAACAGGTGGGCCGCTATGGCTTGGGCCCACCTGCGCGTAAGGATCAGGTTCCGCAGATTATACGGCGAACATCAGCAGCAGCGAGACCAGGAATGCGAAGATCCCCAGGGCTTCTGCGAACGCGATACCGATGAAGAGGGTTGCGGTCTGCGAAGCAGCCGCCGAAGGGTTGCGCAGAGCGCCGGCCAGGAAGTTGCCTGCTACGTTGCCCACCCCGATTGCGGCTGCGCCGGAACCGATTGCTGCCAGGCCTGCGCCGATGTGTGCGAGATCGCCTTCCATGATGTATCTCCTTACGAATTGGAAGTTTCGATGTTGGGTGTTCGGACCTTAGTGCGACGGATGCAGCGCATCTTTCAGATAAACACAGGTCAGAATGGTGAATACGTAGGCCTGAATGAAGGACACGAGGACCTCAAGGCCGTACATTGCGGTGATCGCCAGAACGGACACAGGCGAGATCACGGCAATCGCGGCGAAACCTGCGAAAACCTTGATAACCGCGTGGCCGGCCATGACGTTACCTGCTAGACGAATGGAGTGGCTGACGGGGCGCACGAAGTACGAGATCAGCTCGATGATCGCCAGGATCGGGCGCAAGGCCAGAGGCGCGCTGGAAACCCAGAACAGACCCAGGAACGCGGCACCGTTTTTGACAAAGCCCAGAACAGTTACGGTCAGGAACACAGCCAGCGCCAGCGGGATGGTGACCGCGAAATGCGAGGTTGTGGTGAACGAGGTCGGGATCAGGCCCAGGAAGTTGGCGCAGACAATGAACATGAACAGGGTCATGACATATGGAAAGAACTTGACGCCTTCCTTGCCGCAGATGTCTTCCAGCATCTTGTAGACGAAACCGTAAGTCAGCTCTGCGACCGACTGCATACGTGTCGGAACAATCGCGCGCTTCGATGTGGGCAGAACCAGAAGCAGAACAACCGCAACGATCGCAAAGAACAGCCACAGGGTCACGTTGGTGATGGTGAACATGCCAACTGCGCCGTCGCCAAACAGTGGTTTGACGATGAACTGATCCATTGGGTGGAATACCAGGCTGCTGCCTTCTGCTGCGGTGGTCTCAGTTGCCACGTTCAGTCCCTCTCGTCCTTCTCGGCAGCCGTCGCCGCCATTTGTTTCTCTTGGGCCTCTTTCGCGCTGCGGAGCATAACCTTCACGCCCGCGACAAGGCCCAGCAATGTGAACAGCACCAGGAAAATCGGGATTGTCCCGAGCAGGCTGTCCAGCCCGTATCCGATGCCAAATCCGATCCCCAGACCGGATACCATTTCGATGACCATCCTCCAGGCAAGCTCGCCTCCGGATACGTCAGCATCTGCACGGGGCTTGGGCTGTTTTGCCTTTTTCGCCGCGTCGATCTTGGCCTCAAGCTGCGCCATACGCTGCTTATGGTCGTCATCGGTCACGGGCGTTTCCCTCGTACAGTCTTGAGGCTAGGTGCTAAGGGGCAAGGGGCGCAGAGTCAACGGGCTTGCGCGCCCGAATTGACGCAGGTTAAAGTATTGATTTAAATCCATAAAATATCTAAGCAAAATTACTCGGTTGTACAGACAAAGGCCAAAGTCAGGCAATCCGCCTAAAATGCCATATTCAACCCTTTGGTTGATCTTTGACTTCCGCGCTTTGGCGCATCCGCCGAACAATGCGCCCATCGATAAGCAAAAGCCCGACAAGGATCGCTGCCATACCAAGTAAATGCTCGGGGCGCAGGGCCTCGTGTAACACCCATGTTCCCAGCACCAACGCCGAGACCGGCGCGATGAGGGTAACGGTTGAAATGTTCGTCGGACCCACTTTGGGCAGCAACCAATAGAACACGATGAACGCCGCCGAGGTCAGGACAAATCCGATCATCAGCAGAGACGCCCAGGTCTCAACCCGGGTGACATGGGGCAACCCCTCTTGCCAGAGGGCCAGCGGAGTGATTGCCAGTGTTGCTCCGGTCAGAGCCAAGGCAACCAGAACCACGGGCTGCATATCCCGGAACGCGCGCGCGAAGTTGACCGAGAAGGCATAGCAAACCGGAGCCAGCAGGATCAGCAAAATGGCCCAGAACTGGGAATCGGCCCCAGAGTGCAGAACCGGCAGCGACAGCACGACAATGCCCGCGAACCCACAGACCACGCCCAGAGACTTCAAGAAGGTTGCCCGCTCACCCCCCGGCCAGAAATGCGAGACGATGACGGCGAAGGCAGGCGTCGTTGCGTTCACGATACCCGCTACACCCGCGCCGATATGCTGCTGGCCCAGCGCATAAAACGCGAATGGCGCGGCATAGCTGAGCGCACCAAACCCCAACAAGGCAATCGCGCGGTTGACTGACAGGCGTACGTTCAGACGGGCGCCAATAACGTAAATCCAGCACCCCAGTGCTCCGAAGCCGACCCGTCCCATGGACACGGACAGCGGCCCGAGTTCGCGCAGCAAAATGGCGTTGAACATGAAAGACATGCCCCAGCCGATGCCGAGGATACAGATCACCAGCCAGTATTTCAGCGGCATTGAGACACCCATTTGCAATTCACGGCGCAGCATCGCAATGGGCTGCAAATTGTCAAACCGGTTCCTGCGTATTAGGAACGTGCCATGTCTAGCGATCTCGATACTGTGTTTGCCGCTTTGGCCGATCCAACCCGCCGCACCATCCTTGCGATGCTGCTAGAGGATGACATGGCCGTCACGGATGTGGCCGAACCGTTCGAGATGTCTCTGGCCGCGATCTCGAAACATCTGGTCATTCTGACCCGGGCCGGGCTGATCAGCCAGGAAAAACGCGGGCGGGTAAAATGGTGCAAGCTTGAGCCGGACGCCCTGCGCGCGGCCTCGGTCTGGATGCAGGGCTTCGGGCAGTTCGAACCCGTCAATCTGGACGCGTTCGAACGGTTCTTGGAAGTCGAGCTACCGTCGGGAGACGACCCCTAAGTCATCTGACCACGAAGACCGACATTTTTGAATGCTGCGCCAGTTTCCCGGCGTGGCTCGTGAAGATGTAGTCTGTGATCCGCGGGGCGTGTGTGCCAACAACGATCAGATCCGCGCCAATCTCTTCGGCGGCTTTCGCAAGATCCCCGTCCACTTCGGCGGCCACGTCGACGGAGTGGATATTGCGCGTCTCAACCTCGGTGCCACTCAGTTTGCCGATCTCGTCTGCCAGCGCGGATAGGCTTTCGGCAATCGCCTCATCCGTTTGCAAGGCTTCACCAGGCTGCATACCCGTCACGCTGACGAGGGTAACCTTGGCGCTCTGCCATTTGGCGATTTCAGTCGCGACTGCAGTTGCCTTCTGGACCTCAGGCGGCATATGCAAGTCGACAGGGATCATGATGTGATTGTACATGAATTCCTCCTCTCTCCAGTTTTGAGATTAGAGGACACCGCAATTTAGGGCCTTGATCTGGCTCAACCCCTTCAAAAGGGACGGTTTACCCCTCCTGACTGTATTCTACGTCGGTGATCACACCGGTCACATCCGCCCGGCAAATCCAGGGCGCTTCGGCGCCCGCCACAGAGACGCTCACGACCGTTCCCGTTGCCTCTGACTGGGTTGAGGTCGCCTGAACATCGCCAGATGCCACCCCAGTTTCCGCCGAGACCAGCGCCTCACAACTGGCCTGTAGATCTGATCCTTTCTGGTCAGAGCCGTTCGAGGCACAGCCACAGAGGAAAAGAGCCGTTCCAATCACGAAAACTCGGGTCATTTTGCGTTCCTTTCGCGCAATAGTCGAAATCTGCCACAGCTGGGATCAGGCACAAGAGTCACTTTGGCTCTGTTTGCGGAGCGGGCGCTTCGTCTTTCAACAGCATGAGAAGCGCGAGGATGGTCAGTCCGACCCCACCAAGAATAAGGCCTGTCGGGATGCCGTTGCCCAGCGCGATCTCCCACAAGATCACCCAGCTTGGGACAAGATAGGTATAGGCCATCACCTTGGCCGAGGGCAGGCGCAAAGCTGCGAACTGCACCAGCACGAAACTGACGGCGGTCGCAAAGAAGGACAGGTAGAACAGGCCCAGCCAGACGATACCCGGAAGGTTGGCCCAGTCGGTTGCAAGGATGTCGCGCCAGCCAAAGCCGGTCAGTAACAGGCACCCTGCGACAAGCGTGCCGAAGGTGAACACTACAGCCGGCTCGCCCCGGTTCAGTTTTCGCACCATCGGGGTGTAGATCGCATGGGCGACACAGCCCCAGAAATAGATGATCTCGCCCCCTCCGATCGAGAACGCCCGGAAAGCCTGCCAATCCGCGCGAAAAATCACCCAAAGCGCGCCTGCCGCACCGACCACTAAAGCCAGTGCCATCCGGGGTGTTGTGACCTGACGCAACAGCGCCCACCCGGCGAAGGCGGCAATGACGGGCGTCAAGGTGAACACCGCAGCCGCGCTGACCGGTGGGGCGGTTTGCAGCCCGTAGAACATTAGCACGAAATAGGTGGCGAACAGCCCGCCAAGCACAAGATACCGCCAAGGCGCCTGCGCCGCGCTGCGTGGCAAACCGGTGGTGGCCAATGCGGCAAGGCCGATCACACCTGCTGCTATCCCGAACCTCACCGCATTCAGCGCCGCCGGGGCGATCTCATTGGCGATGATCGACCCCAACGAGAAACTGCCTGCGACCAGGGCCGAGAAGACCAGCATGGCCAGATGGCCACGCGCTTGTGGACTCATGGCAGCCAGCCCTTGGACTGGTCTTTCAGGAATTGCAGGAAAGACTGCACCTTGGTCGTGCGATGCAGGTCCACATGGGTCACCAGCCACAGTTTACCGGACCATTCCGGCAGGGGCTCCATGACCTCTTCCAGCTCGGGATGGCGCGCGGCCTCCCACCGGGCCATGAAGCCTATCCCTGCCCCGGCCAGAACCGCTTCGCCACAGGTGAAGTTGTTGGAACACAAGAAGGTCATTGCCTCAACCGGTGCATTCGCACGCAGCCAGCGAGAAAACGGCGCGCGGCTGTTTTCGTCGTCATTTCCGACAAAGGCGTGGTTGCCAAAATCCTCGACGCCCGAAGGTTTGCCGCGCCGCGCGATATAATCCTTGCTAGCGTAGAGCCCGACTTCCTGCGCGACAAAGGGCTGTACCACGTTGTCTGGTTGATCGGGTGCGGCACCGGCACGAATGGCCACATGTGCCTCACCATATTCCAGTCGGAACAGACGATCCCCGGTCAGATAGCGCACGATCAGGCCCGGATGTGACTTCTGAAACTCGGTCAATGTCGGCACGACCAGAGGGGCCAGCGACGCCAGAGAGGTTACGACCAACTCGCCCGAGACGTCATCGCCGCGCCCTTTCATGCGACCAACCAATTGGTTGAACTGATCTTCTGTGGCTTGGGCCACGCGCAACAGGTCCTCACCCGCTTCGGTCGGGGTGTACCCCCGCGCATGACGCTGGAATAGCTTCACTCCGAGGCGCGCCTCAATGGCGTCGATGTGGCGAATGACCGTTGCATGATGCACGCCCAGAACCTCGGCCGCGCCGCTGACCGTTCCCATACGGGCCACCTGATACGCGGTTCTGACTTCGTCCCAATTGTCCATCACGACCTCATAGTGTGCAATTTCAAACACTCAATGTTGACTTAGCCGAGTTTTGTTCGCTAGCGCAACGCTCATATTGGGAGCAGAGCGAAAATTCCCCAATGAGGACATCATGACCAAAACAATCCTGCATATCGACGCCTCGGCCCGCCGCACCGGATCGGCAACCCGCGACCTGTCGCATCGCGTCGTCCAGCATCTTGGCGCGGAACGCATCATCCGCCGCGACCTGGCCAGCCCCCTACCCCTGCTGACCGAGGACTGGATCGCCGCAAACTTCACCCCGGCAGACCAACGCGATGCCGTTCAGCGCGATCAACTGGCCCTGTCCGACGAGCTGGTTAACGAACTACAACGCGCCGATACCATCGTGATCGGCCTGCCCATCTACAACTTTTCGGTCCCGGCGGCGTTCAAGGCATGGATTGATCTGGTTGCCCGAGCCGGTCTGACATTCTCTTACACCGAGAACGGCCCCAAAGGTTTGTTGGAAGGCAAACGCGCCGTTCTGGCAATCGCATCAGGTGGCACAGCAGTCGGATCTGAAATCGACTTTGCAACCAACTACGCCAAACATGTTCTAGGCTTCATTGGCATCACTGACGTCGACGTCGTAGCTGCAGATCAATTGGCTATCGATGCCGACTCGTCGGTAAAAAATGCCCACAAAGCCATTGGTGAACTGGCAGCCTGATCAGGCTCTGGCCAAAGCAAAGCGAAACGTCCAATCTGCGCAGCAGTAGCTTTCTGCGGATTGGGCGTTTGTCATGAAAAAGATCGGAATTCTTGGGGGCGTCGGCTGGGCCTCGACGGTGGATTACTACCGTGCGATTTCCGAAGGGGCGAGCCGCCACTTCGCAGCGCGTGGACACGAGTCCCCCCTACCCATTCCACCGATGACAATCGAATCCGTCACGCAAGCCAAAACACGGGCCTTGCGCGGTGTGGCCGGCGATGAGGCCAGTTGGGCCGCATTCGACGCGGTGTTTCGCGAAGCGCTTCTGACCTTGGAGAATGCGGGATGTGATTTTGGGATCATCGCCTCAAACACTCCACACGCACGTCTTCATGCGATCCGGCAGGGCGTGTCGATGCCCATTCTCAGCATTTTCGACGCGACGGCCGAGGTCACCGCGTCAACAGGCGCGTCACGGGCGCTGGTTTTGGGCACGGCCGTGACCATGCAGGCGACCAACTACGCCGACAGGTTGGCAAAGGAGGGCCTCGCCGCGAATGATCGTCTGCCCGAAGCCGATATCGCCGAGATGCAGGCTATGATCGACAACGAGTTTTACGGCGGTGCGTCAGAATCCGCTCATGACCGGCTGCTGGCCTTTTGTAACAAGCATGCAGAACCGGGCACGGCCATCCTGCTGGCTTGTACGGAACTGCCACTGGCTTTCCCCAACCATCTGGACGACCCGGTGTTCGAAACCAACGGGCATTTGTTCATCAACCCGTCGGCGGCCCATGTCGCTGCTGCACTGAAACAAGCGTTGGAAGAATGACTAGGGCAGCCAGGTCACGTCGCATCCGATCCGGTCGAAGAACGCCATCAAATCGGACTGCGCCATCGCGACGGTTCGATCATTGACCAGCGGGTGCATGTAGATCACGTCGGCCTGCTGCGCCGCTGCGTCCATGAAGAACCGCACGTTATTCTGCACCCCGTTGATCATCGCCAGCGGGCTGACTGCACCCGGACGGATGCCGAGGTTCTCCAACAAGCGATCCGCCGAGCCGAAAGACAGGTTACCGATCCCCAATTCAGCGCCCAGCGCTTTGAGGTCAATCTCGCGGCTCTGTTCAAGCGTCACCAGATAGTTGCGCTTTTTCTTGTCGCGCAGGTACAGGTTCTTCAATCGCAACGCATTCTCGCCCGGCACCATGAACTGGTCTTCGACGGCCTTCGCATCCTCAACCGTGCGCAGTGGCACGTGAGAATGCAGCCGATACTCCAACCCCCAATCATCCAGCTGCGCCAACAACGCATCGGAACTGAGCGGCAAAGTGTCCTGAAAAGCGGATGATGCGTCCATGAAAGCCTCCTGTTTGACGCGCTCATCGCGCAACATGCGGGCGAATTCAAGCCACGACAGACCTAGAATTCGATGCTAGCGTGCCGCCATGAAAGTCTCGCGCAATAACCCCGACCAATTGATCCTATCCAATACACCCTGGCTGATAGGCATCATGCTGGTTGTCTTCATCCTCTGTTTCGTCGGTGCAGGCCTCTTCATGGCCACCGAAGGAGGTGAGGGCATCCTGTTCGGCATTTTCTTTGCCCTGGTCGGTGGCGGTTTGGGCTTTGGCGCCTTCTGCGTCTTTGTGCGACGCGTGCAGGTCATATTGGACCGTCGCTCGAACAGCATCCTTATCCGCCGCCAATCGATCTTTGGTTATGACACCGTGGAACATGATCTGTCGAACCTCTCCCATGCCGAGGTGGAGACCACCACCTCGAGCCGCAAAGGCACCTCGTCCAAGATGCATCGACCGGTTTTAATCTTGGAAAAGGGCATGAGTGCCGGCCGTCACCCAATTGTCGAAGCCTATGTCAGCGGATGCGGCGCACAGCGCATGGTCGATGCGGTCAATGCCTGGCTTCCGGCGCACAAGGTTGACTCTGACATCCAATCCGCCTAAAGCCCCATCCAAACATCCGGAAGCGTAGACCTTCCGGTCCCTTGAATCGTTCAGGGATCGCCCCCCACCAGCGAGTTTCGCCCGTGGGGGCGTTTGTGCATTTAACCGGCGCATCCTATGTAGGGCACGCCATCAGATAACCGGCATAGGAGGCCGAAGGCATGTTTGAAAATCTATCCGAACGCCTTTCTGGCGTCTTTGACCGGCTGACGAAACAAGGCGCGCTGTCCGAGGAAGACGTCAAGACAGCCTTGCGCGAGGTTCGTGTTGCCCTGCTTGAGGCAGACGTCTCGTTGCCCGTGGCACGCGCATTCGTCAAGAAGGTGCAAGAACAGGCGACAGGACAAGCCGTCACCAAGTCGATCACGCCCGGCCAACAGGTCGTCAAGATCGTGCACGACGCGCTGGTCGAAACCCTGCGTGGCGAGGAAGACCCCGGCAAGCTGAAGATCGACAACCCGCCTGCCCCGATCCTGATGGTCGGCCTGCAGGGCTCGGGTAAGACGACCACCACCGGTAAGCTGGCAAAACGTCTGAAAGAGAAAGAGGGTAAAAAGGTCCTGATGGCCTCGCTGGACGTCTATCGCCCAGCGGCGATGGACCAGCTGGCCGTTCTGGGTACGCAGGTCGGTGTCGATACGTTGCCGATCGTTCCGGGCCAGTCGCCCGTCGATATCGCCAAACGCGCCAAGCAGCAAGCGACGCTGGGTGGCTATGACGTCTACATGCTGGATACTGCGGGCCGTCTGCATATCGACGAAGTCCTGATGGACGAGGTCGAGCAGGTCCGCAATGTGGTTGACCCACGCGAAACCCTTCTGGTGGTAGACGGCCTGACCGGTCAGGTCGCCGTTGAAGTGGCCGAGGAGTTCGACGCCAAGGTCGGCATCTCGGGCGTGGTTCTGACCCGGATGGACGGTGACGGGCGCGGCGGTGCGGCGCTTTCGATGCGCGCCGTGACCGGCAAGCCGATCCGCTTTGTCGGTCTGGGCGAAAAGATGGATGCGCTCGAAACCTTCGAGCCGGACAGGATCGCCGGTCGTATTCTGGGCATGGGCGACATCGTGGCCCTGGTCGAAAAGGCCCAGGAAACGATGGAGATGGAACAGACCGAGCGCATGATGAAGCGCATGGTCAAAGGTCAGTTCAACATGAACGACCTGAAAATGCAGCTGGAACAGATGATCCAGATGGGCGGTATGCAGGGCATGATGGGCATGATGCCCGGCATGGGCAAAATGGCCAAGCAGATGGATCAGGCCGGGCTGGACGACAAAATCCTGCGCCAGCAGATCGCCATGATCCAATCCATGACCAAACGCGAACGCGCCAATCCGCAGCTGTTGCAGGCCAGCCGCAAGAAACGCATCGCAGCCGGTTCGGGGATGGAGGTCAGCGACCTCAACAAGCTGCTCAAGATGCACCGGCAGATGTCGGACATGATGAAGAAAATGGGCAAGATGGGCAAAGGCAAGATGCTGAAACAGGCCATGAAGGGCATGTTCGGCAAAGGCGGCCCCTCGCCCGAAGAAATGGCCGCAGGTATGGACCCCAAGGCGCTGGAACAGGCGGCGAAGGCCATGGGCGGCAAGATGCCCGGTGGCCTGCCTGGACTGGGCGGTGGCATGGGCCTGCCTCAGGGCCTCAGCGGGTTTGGCAAGAAGAAGTAAATGACTGCCCTCACGCATCATATCCCCCAGCTTGAGACCGAGCGCCTGATCCTGCGCGCGCCGTCCGAGGCTGATCTTGACGCCGACACCGCGTTCTTCGCCAGCGAAGCCGCGAAGTATGTCGGCGGTCAGATGCGCCGGGATGAGGTGTGGCGCGTGATCGCTGCCCTGCTGGGCCACTGGTCGCTGCGCGGCTACGGATATTGGAGCGTCGATGAAAAAGACTCCGGCGAATATCTCGGTCGTGTGGGGCTTTGGTGCCCCGAAGGCTGGCCTGAACCCGAGGTTGGCTGGACGCTGCTGAACCACGCCACTGGCAAAGGATACGCGACTGAGGCCGGGTTTGCGGCGCGCAGCTATGCCTACGATGTTCTGGGTTGGGATACTGCGATCTCGCTGATCGACCCCGAAAACCATGCCAGCATCGCCGTTGCCAAACGTCTGGGCGCACAGTTCGAATACAATTACGAGCATCCCAAATACGGGACCTCAGAAATCTGGCGGCACCCTGCCCCGGCGGATCTGGTGAACGGTGGAATGGAGGCCTACGCATGACCTCTTTCACTATCCCCACTGTCGAAACCGAACGTCTAATCCTGCGCGCGCCGCATCAGGACGACCTGCCCGCGATGACAGCGTTCTTCAAAACAGAACGTAGCTATATGGTGGGAGGCCCGAAAGACGAGCTGGGCAGCTGGGACTCGCTGGCCAAACGGCTGGGGCATTGGGCGCTCAATGGCTATGGCCTGTGGCATCTGACCGAAAAATCGAGCGGCGCGTTCGTTGGTTGGGCGGGTATGATCTTTGCTCCGGGCTGGGATGAGCCAGAACTGGGCTGGACCCTGATGGAGCAGGCCGAAGGCAAAGGGCTGGGCTTTGAAGCCGCACAAGCCGCGCGCCACTACGCTGCCCAGCATCAAGGCCTGAACGGCGTGATGTCCTATATCGCCCATGCAAATGACCGCTCGCGTGCTTTGGCTGAGCGTCTTGGCGCCAGCTATGAACGCGAAGCCGAGCTGCTGGGTAAGAAAGCCCAGATGTGGCGTCACCCGCGTATCACCGTTTCTAAAACTGCTTTGACCTCCGAAAGGATCGGCCAATGACAAACCCCGTGACACAAGCTGCGACGCTGCTGAAAGAGCATCGCGAAAGCATCGACCGGCTGGACGCGATCCTTGTCTATACGCTGGGCGAGCGGTTCAAGCACACGCAGGCCGTTGGCAAGCTCAAGGCCGAACACGACCTTCCCCCGTCCGATCCCACGCGAGAAGCCGCGCAGATCGCACGGCTAGAAGACCTGGCGAAAGAGGCCGATCTGGACCCCGATTTCGCCAAGGCTTTTCTGAATTTCATCATTCAGGAAGTCATCCGACACCACCGGAAACATCAAGAATGAACCTCCGGTTCAACGAACACCAGAATTGACCGGGCAATTCCCGGCACACGCCATCTAAAGGAGATACCACCATGGCAATGAAAATTCGTCTCGCCCGCGGCGGCTCGAAAAAACGTCCCTTCTATCGCATCGTTGCAGCTGACAGCCGTATGCCTCGCGATGGCCGTTTCATCGAGAAACTGGGCACCTACAACCCGCTTCTGCCGAAAGACAGCGAAGAGCGCGTGAAAATGAACATGGAGCGCATCCAGTACTGGCTGGATCAGGGCGCTCAGCCCACCGACCGTATCGCACGTATGCTCGAAGCTGCTGGCACCCGTGACAAAGCCGAGCGCAACAACCCGAACAAGGGTACTCCGGGCAAGAAAGCCCAAGAGCGCGCTGAAGAGAAAGCTGCGAAGGCTGCTGAAGCTGCCGAAGCAGCTGCTGCACCGGCTGAAGAAGCTGCAGCAGAAGAATAAGCAGGCCGACGCGTGCAGGATCAGGCTTTCACCGACGATTTTCGCACGCAGTTCGATCTGTTGATGCGGCTCCGGCGCGATGTGCGTCGGTTCCGCACCGACCCTGTGGACGAGGCAGTGCTGACGCGCTGCCTCGACGCGTTTCTGCTGGCCCCATCCGTGGGGCTCAGCGAACCCTGGCGCGTGATCCGCGTCGAAAGTGAGGCCGCGCGCGACGCGGCGCTCAAGAATTTCCAAACCGCCAATTCGGACGCTCTGGCCGGGTATTCCGGTGAGAAGGCGCAGCTCTATAGCGACCTCAAACTTTCGGGCATGCAGGAAGCGCCAGTGCAATTGGCGGTGTTCTGCGATGACACCACCAGCAAAGGCCAGGGTCTGGGCGCTGGCACCATGCCCGAGATGCGGCGCTATTCTGTTGTCTCCGCCATCACCCTGTTCTGGCTGGCCCTGCGTGCGCAGGGGCTAGGGCTGGGCTGGGTCTCAATCCTGGACCCCGACCAGATGAACACCGATCTGAACGTTCCGGACAACTGGCGGCTGATCGGCTATTTCTGCGTGGGCTGGCCGGAAGAAGAGTCCGACACGCCCGAGCTGGAACGGGCCGGTTGGGAAGACCGCGACGAGACTCTGCCAATCGAGGTGCGATAGGCCGATGTTCGGATTGTTACGGCTTCCCATCCTGTTGCTGATCGCTTTTATTGTGGGCGTGTTCTTTGAACGCAATAACCAGCGTGAAGCCTGCGAAGGAATCGGGCAATGGCGGAACGGACTATGTATAACGGAAGGCTCAAATGAGTGATCTGATCTGCGTCGGCAGCATTGCGGGCTCATACGGTGTGCGCGGCGAGGTGCGGCTGAAAAGCTTTTGCGCCGTGCCGGAAGACATCGAAGCCTATTCGCCACTGACCGACGAGGACGGCAAAGAGCGATTTCCCGTGGTGCTCACCCGCGCGATCAAGAACGGATTTGCCGCGCGTCTGGGCGGGGTTGAAACCAAGGAAGAGGCGGACGCCCTGAACGGCCTGCGCCTCTATGCCCGGCGGGATCAACTGCCTTCGCTGCCGGATGACGAGTTCTATCACACCGATCTGATCGGGATGGAGGTGTATGACACCGGCGGCGCCCTGCTGGGCCGGGTCAAATCGGTCCAGAACCATGGCGCGGCGGATTTGTTGGAATTGCATGGGCCGGGTCTGAAATCGACTGTCCTGATGCCCTTTACTCTGGACGCGGTTCCGACGGTTGATTTGGAGGCCGGTCGCATTGTCGCCGATCCGCCAGAAGGCCTGATCTGATGCGGCGCGTTCTGCTGCATCTGGGGTTGCACAAGACCGGCACCACCGTTGCGCAGTCGTTTCTCTACAAGAACCGTCAGCTGATCTGGCCGCATTTTTCACTGATCCTGCCCTACAAGACCCGCAAAACCGGACTTGCAGACATCGCCACGCGGCATTCGGTCTATCGGCTGAACAGCACACTGGCCGAGTTCGAAACCGGTGTCCGCGCGCTTCTGGACCCCATCGACTTTGGCACCAGGCGCGGCTTGATCCTGAGCGAGGAGAACTTTGCCGGACTGCGCCCCAGTCGCAACAGCGCCGAAGGCTACGGGGCGACCCCGGAATTGGCGACAACGCTAGTTGAGCGGGTGACAGAACGGCTGGGGCCGGTCGACCTTACGATCTATTTGTCCTTGCGACAGCGAGAGGATTGGATGCGCAGCCTCTGGGCACATGATCTGCGGCGGACACGGCTGGTGCAGGACTATGACGAATTCCGGGACGCGCTGAACCACCTGCCCTCTCCGAAAGAGACGGCGGATATGCTTCAGGACCGGCTGCCGCTGGTCAAGGTCCAGACCGAGTGGATGGAGGACCTGCGCAAGCGGCGCTTTGGTCCGGGCGCTCCGTTTGCGGCATTTCTGAACCTGCCGCGCGACAAGATGTTCAAATTGGTCGCGCCGGAACCGCACAAGGCCCGTCCGGCCGATAATGTTCTGCTGGAACTGTTGGAGTTGAACCGTTCGGCGCTGGACGATGCGGCTTTGATGGCGCAAAAGAAGGCCCTCATCAAACGCGCCAAGGACGATCTGGTTTCCCAGTCATGACAGATACACCAAGCAAATCCCACGGTCGCAAGGCCATCCGCCCCACTCTGCAACCGCGCGAGTTGATGACGCCGACGCCGGATCTGCACGGCGTGTGGAAGGCCAAGATCATCACCTTGTTTCCCAGCGCCTTCCCCGGCGTTCTAGGCGAAAGCTTAACGGGCAAAGCCTTGCAAGAGGGGCTTTGGCAACTGGAAACGGTTGATCTGCGGCAGTTCGGGATCGGCAAACACCGCAATGTGGATGACACACCCGCAGGCGGCGGCGCGGGTATGGTATTGCGCGCCGACGTTTTGGGGCCTGCCATCGAACAGACCATGGCCGGTATCAGGGGCAACTGGCCACTGATCTACCTTAGCCCGCGGGGCAAGCGCATGGACCAGCGGATGATGCAGAACCTCGCGCGTTGCGACGGGATGACCTTGCTCTGCGGCCGTTTTGAAGGCGTAGACGAGCGTGTGTTGGAGCATTACGGCGTGCAAGAGGTCAGCCTCGGCGATTTCGTCATGACCGGCGGAGAGATCGCAGCGCAAGCTCTGATCGACGCCACCGTGCGGCTGATCCCCGGCGTGCTTGGCAACCAAGCCTCGACCGAGGAAGAGAGCTTTTCCTCGGGCCTGCTAGAACACCCGCAATACACGCGCCCCGCGAAATGGAACGGCCGCCCAATCCCCGAGGTCCTGATGTCCGGTCACCACGGGCGCATCGCAGAATGGCGGCATCAGATGGCCGAGGACATAACGCGGGAACGGCGGCCTGATGTTTGGGACGACTACAAGAAGTCACGCGAAAGCTGACACCACTCAGGATGGGCGGTTCTTCCACTGCGCCCAGATCTCGGGCGGGCCGCTGAAGACGTTTATGTCGACCTTACCCTGAACCCCCGGCACCAGACCGGTGCCTGTGTATTGCCAGAACCTCCAGACCGCGCCGGGATAAACCTGACGGGGATGTCCCGCGACCGAGCGCAGCCAGAAATCAGTCTTTGGAAGCCGTGAGATGTTAGTGTCCTGGTAGAAGTCCACAGTGGTGTAGACGATGGGTCGGCGGCCATAATGACGTTCGAGGATATCGAGGAACTTTTGCGCCTCAGCCCGGACGATCTTGCCATCGGGACGCAGGGTGCAGGTTTTAGAATGCGGCGTCCATTCCATGTCCAGCACATGCGGCAGGTCCGCACCTTTCGGGACGTTCTGAATGAACCACTGCGCCTGTTCACGGGCTGGCCGACAGAAATAGTAATAGTGATACGCCCCCCACGGCACACCCGCTGCCTGCGCGCCGCGGCGATGTTCTGCGAACATCGGGTCGAGGAAATCACCCCCCTCGGTCGCTTTCATGAACACAAAGCTGACGCCCGAGGCCTTGGCCTGACGCCAATCAATCGGCCCCTGCCAGCGCGATACATCCAACCCGTGAACAGGGTAAAGCCCGGGATGTCGCCCATCCCAGTCATGTGGATCTGCATCGCCGAAATCGGGGTAGATTACGGCGGGCGCGGTCCGGTCTACGCCCGGCGTGACCTCTACGACCTGCGGCGGAGGTCCTCTGCGTCCGCAGGACACCAAAACAGCGGCCGCCAGGGCCAGCATGATTGCAAATCGGGTCATTGTTTCAGCCTGAAATAACTGCTCTTGTAATTGACCTCAGAATGCCTGATCCAACGCACAAAGCAACGTCGCATTCAGGAATTGGCAAAATCCCACCGCCGGTGCCTGCGATTTAGGCTTGATCCCTGTCCGCAAACCCCCTAAAGCAGCGCAATCCGGTGCCGTGTGATGCGACTCCGGTGTTTTGGTTTGTTTCATGGCGCACCGCTTGGCTTTCTTCGGCCAACGCGTGTCAGGGCAGACCGGACCAAAGGAACATTCGATCTGACCTCTGGCGGGCTGTACGCAGGACCCGATGAAGACCAAGAGCTCTCAGGCCGTGCCCAAACTTCGTGGACCAACCACGAGCAGATAGGAGTGAATGCGATGGACTTGATCGCACAGCTTGAGGCGGAACAGATTGCCGCCCTGGGGAAAGACATCCCCGATTTCAAAGCCGGTGACACCGTTCGTGTCGGCTTTAAAGTGACCGAAGGGTCGCGTACCCGTGTGCAGAACTACGAAGGTGTCTGCATCGCGCGTAAAGGTGGCAACGGCATCGCCGGTTCGTTCACCGTCCGCAAAATCTCGTTCGGCGAAGGCGTGGAGCGTGTGTTCCCGCTGCATTCGACCAACATCGACAGCATCACCGTTGTTCGCCGTGGCCGCGTTCGTCGCGCCAAACTGTACTACCTGCGTACCCGTCGTGGTAAATCCGCACGTATCGCAGAGGTCACCAACTACAAGCCCAAAGCTGGCGCCGAAGCGTAAGGAACGGAAAGATGAAAAAAGACATCCATCCCGATTATCACGTCATCGACGTCAAAATGACCGATGGCACCGTTGTTCAGATGAAATCCACCTGGGGCAGCGAAGGCGATCAGCTGGCTCTGGAAATCGACCCCTCCGTGCACCCCGCATGGACTGGTGGTTCGTCGCGCCTGATGGACGCCGGCGGCCGCGTGTCGAAGTTCAAAAAGAAATACGAAGGTCTGGGCTTCTAAGTCTTGCCACGTTCGATTTCGAAAGGCCGTTCCTTGGGGGCGGCCTTTTTTTGTTTCCGACCAAATGAGTGATGCACGCCACGCGGACCTGTTTCCAAAAGAAGATCGTATCGATGACTTTCTTACTTCGTCAGTTCCACAGCACTGTGCAGCGGCGGCACTGGTCCGCGCAGAAGCAGCAGCGCCAAAACCATCCCGATCAGAGCGGCAATCGCGGCGACCACCATCGCGCTGTCAAAGGCGTTGTCCTGCAAATCCCGCAGAGCCTCAGCCAGAGCTGTTCCTGCGGTCGGCTCTAGGCTAGTTAGTAACTGCTGGACCTCGCCAGGTTTGCCGTGGGTTAGCGCATGTGCCAGATCAGCACGCTGCGTTGATCCAGAGGGCAGTGCGTTAATCACTTCGGACAAGCCACGACGTATGGTGATGGACTCTGCCAACCCACCGACCACTGCCCCCAAGGTGGCTCCGAAGCGTAAGGAACGGAAAGATGAAAAAAGACATCCATCCCGATTATCACGTCATCGACGTCAAAATGACCGATGGCACCGTTGTTCAGATGAAATCCACCTGGGGCAGCGAAGGCGATCAGCTGGCTCTGGAAATCGACCCCTCCGTGCACCCCGCATGGACTGGTGGTTCGTCGCGCCTGATGGACGCCGGCGGCCGCGTGTCGAAGTTCAAAAAGAAATACGAAGGTCTGGGCTTCTAAGTCTTGCCACGTTCGATTTCGAAAGGCCGTTCCTTGGGGGCGGCCTTTTTTTGTTTCCGACCAAATGAGTGATGCACGCCACGCGGACCTGTTTCCAAAAGAAGATCGTATCGATGACTTTCTTACTTCGTCAGTTCCACAGCACTGTGCAGCGGCGGCACTGGTCCGCGCAGAAGCAGCAGCGCCAAAACCATCCCGATCAGAGCGGCAATCGCGGCGACCACCATCGCGCTGTCAAAGGCGTTGTCCTGCAAATCCCGCAGAGCCTCAGCCAGAGCTGTTCCTGCGGTCGGCTCTAGGCTAGTTAGTAACTGCTGGACCTCGCCAGGTTTGCCGTGGGTTAGCGCATGTGCCAGATCAGCACGCTGCGTTGATCCAGAGGGCAGTGCGTTAATCACTTCGGACAAGCCACGACGTATGGTGATGGACTCTGCCAACCCACCGACCACTGCCCCCAAGGTGGCTCCGAA
>NZ_JBNAFO010000016.1:0-85875 GCF_049800715.1 Ruegeria profundi | reverse complement strand
TGTCCGTTGTCAGGGGTTTTGGGACGGATGGCGGCGTGATCTAAGAGAGTATCTGTCTCATCTGGTTAGATTGATTATGCGGCGGTTTTGCGGTGAAGCAAGCGCCGGGTTTCGATAGTCTTTCGTTTGATCCTTTCTCGTTGTTTTAGAATGGTCTGCCCGCGTCCGAAGTAGACATCAGCGGGCGTGAGGTTTTGCAGGCTCTCGTGATAACGCCGGTGATTGTAGTGCTCGACGAAGGCGTCAATCTGCTGCGTGAGATCACCGGGCAGATAGTAGTTTTCCAACAGGATGCGGTTCTTGAGCGTCTGGTGCCAGCGCTCGATCTTTCCCTGAGTTTGCGGATGGTATGGTGCCCCTCGAACATGATCCATTTTCTGATCTTCCAGCCATTCGGCAAGCTCACCAGAGATGTAACTGGACCCGTTGTCGCTGAGCAGACGTGGCTTGTGCAGCACCGTTGCCTGATCACAGCCTGAGGCGTGCAGGGCGAGGTCCAGTGTGTCGGTCACATCCTCGGTCTTCATCGTCGTGCAAAGCTTCCAGGCGATGATGTAGCGGCTGTAATCGTCCAGGATCGTGCTGAGATAGAACCAGCCCCAGCCGATCACCTTGAGATAGGTAAAATCGGTCTGCCAGAGTTGGTTCGGTCGTGTTGTCTTGTCCTGGAACTCGTCTGCGGCTGACAAAACCACATAGGCTGGGCTGGTGATCAGATCGTAAGACTTGAGGATGCGGTAGACCGAAGCCTCTGACACAAAGTACTTTTCTGTGTCAGTGAAGCGAACAGCCAATTCACGCGGGGAAAGCTCACTTTCCTTCAGAGCCAGATCCTTGATCTTCTCGCGCACTGGCGTGGGAATGCGGTTCCAGACCCGTGACGGCGTGGGTCTACGATCTTCAAGCGCCTCGGGGCCGCCGACGAGATATCGGTCGTACCAGCGATAGAAGGTGGTCTTCGGAATGCCCAGCTTCTCCAAAGTGCGCTTGGTCGGCAGATGCGATTGCTCAACCAAGCGGATGACTTCCAGTTTTTCGGATGCGGGATATCTCATGCGTCGTCGTCCCCATCCGCGATCATGCTTTTTTTGAGCAACCGCAGTTCAAGAGCCTGTTCGGCAACCACCTCCTTCAGATCACGGGCTTCCCGTCTCAGATCCTTCACTTCGGTGGAAGTTGCCGCGCGGGCCGTGTCGCCTGCCAGACGTTTCTTGCCGGCCTCCAGAAATTCCTTGGACCAGCTGTAATAAAGGCTCTGCGCGATGACCTCACGACGGCACAGCTCTGCAATGCTGTCCTCGCCTTTTAGGCCGTCCAGCACGATCCTGATCTTCTCTTCTGCGGAATACTGTTTGCGGGTCGCACGGCGAATGTCCTTTACGACCTTCTCACCGTGGCTCTGCTTGGTTCCGGGTTTCTTTCTCATCTCCACTCCTTGGCGGTTACGATGAGCCAGAAACCCTCTCTTATCAAATCGACCTAAACTGTCCCATTGGCGCTGACGTCAGACAAGATGCAAAGGCCGATGCCACCAACGACCCATAGGGTTTGCAGAGCTTGCAAGGTGGAACAGCAGCGATGCACAATGGACGCATGTCAACCTTGCAAAGGATCATTCTATCTGCGACCGCTTTGACGCTTGCTAGTACGGCGGCAATATCTTTGGAAGTGTCCTGCACTCTCCCTGACAGCCCAAATCACACTTACAGCATTACCGGTGATCAGGGTGTATTTACCTGGGATGACCACGACATCAAGCGCACATGGTTGCTCAAGTGCAATGACCAACGAAACGGTTTGTCTGCGTGCCACAGGTCAGAGAGCTTCGGCGAGCGCGGCGCTAGCGTGATAACTTTCGTGATGCTTCCAAACGGAGTCTTAGTCGAAAGCGGTTATTGGGCTTTGCTTGATACTAGCCGCGTCGGCGTAACAGCAGGTTTCGTTTGTGAGACAGAAGGCGAGTGACGGCTTTGCGGACAAAGCGCCAATTCGTGAGAATCGCACCAAGTTCAACTTTGAGTACTTATCTTGTCCAAGCGGTCGATTGTTTATTTGATGATAGGTGTTGTTTTGCGTCCAGAAAATTCGATGTCTCTCAGGACGTTTTCTTTGATTTATTAGTCGCCAAGAAGACGCCAAATCCAGCGACAACCATCCCAACCCAAGCAATCGGCGGCATGACTTCTCCGAGGACCAGCCAAGCAACAGCCGCCGCTCCCGGTGGGACTAGAAAAAAGAGCGCGGAAACTTTTGACACCTCCCCGGCGCGGATCATGGCAAGCAACAGGCCAACGGCGATGAGTGAACTTGCAGTGATGAGATAGACCAGCGACGCAATAAGCTGCCAAGTCCAACTGATTTGCATGGTTTCAAAGGCGACCATGAATGGCGAAACCCCCAACAAGCCCGCTGTAAACCCGACCAAATTTGCAGTGACAGGATGGTGCGAAACTCCGAAGCGTTTCTCCCACAAGGTGCCGCCGGTAATCCCGATCAGGGCGAGTGCGGCAAAAAGAAAACCAAACAGTGTTGGTGAAGCAACCTCGGACGTTGCAGTAATGACAAGAACCGCCCCCGTCAGGCCAAGGGCCAATCCGGCCCATTGCCGCCAGCTCACACTTTCACCTGCCCAACGCGGCGCGATCAGGCTGGTCAAAATGGGCTGCATAGCGAGGATAAGGGCCAGTGTTCCAACCGACAAACCTGCGTCAAAGGACATGTAACACATGCCAAAATACATTGCCTGCAGCAGAAAACCAACGATGGCCAAGTGTATCCACTCTTTAGGTGATTTTGGTATCGGTGGGCGCATGATGGCAAACAACCCGGCCATAATCACCACTACACAGGCAAAGCGCAGTGCAAGGAAAGTCATCGGCTCTATGTAGCCGAGGCCGAACTTGGCACCGACATAGCCGGTTGACCACACCGTCACAAATATACTGGGTGCAAAAATAAGCCATGTGGGCCGGTCGGCGGTCAAGAAAAATACCCTCGGCAAGTGTTGGTGTCGGACATTAGGGAATATTCACGTGAACTCCGAAATACACTGAGTATGGGAATAGTGAAAATGAAATGGTTTAGCAGACATCTATCTTGCCATATCGCGTGACAAGACATTCTTCGCTACCTCAATGGTCGCAGTATGGAATTTTCGATCAATGGACCGCAGGAGTTGTTAATACCGTCGGGTTTACCGGTCAGCCCTTTAAGAACTTCGGGCGTGTGAGAAACTGGCCTAGGTGGTCGAAAAAGCATCGCTCAGGAAAGCAAACGCCTTTGAATATACCCCAGGTGCTTCAGATTCACGTGGTCCGGCAACGTTGAGAACCGAAGGCTTGATCGATGAGACCCATTGCCGAACCCGCTCAGTTTCTAGACGGTTTTTATCTGCAAGCGCGATACGCAAAACCGGCTTTCCTACCTCAATTGCAACTTGATGAGTATAGTTCGTGCCGGGGCTTTCTGATCCATCAGTCAGAATAAGCGTCGCGTCGCTTGAACCGACGTTGAGCCGGGTTCTGACGTCTGGTTCTGGCGAAGGTGCTTCCGTTAGACCTAAGTATCGCTCTGGAATGCGGCCAGCTTCGTTGATGCGACCTTTGGGAACCCAGCCGCCGTAGCTCAAACCGCGTTGGATAGCGAACTCAAGGGCAGCCAAGTCTACGCCAGTTTGCCCGCCCGATACGATTTTCACGGCAATCTTCCTGCTGGGTCCGACTTCTCACCTTCGCCAGACCGAACAATTTGCATTTCGTTCGAATTGAAGGGCTCCAGCAGTTCGAATGCGTCATCCGCGTTGCCATCCATCCATTGCTCATAGTCCTGCGGCTTGAGGATGACCGGCATTCTCTGCGGGTGTATGGGCTTTACCAGTTCATTGGCCGTCGTGGTGATGACGGTGTAGGTTACAACCTCCTCGGGCCCTTCCTCGCCCTGGTACCGCGAGTTTTGCCACAAACCCGCAAATGCGAATGGCGGGCGGTCTTCATCGCCCTTCAGGGCGAACCAGTGGTAGGTGGCAGGGTTTCTTCCTTGAGCCTCACAGAACGAACTAGCCGGAACAAGGCAACGCCTCTCTTCAAAGCTCTGTTTCCACAAACCGTTTGATCGCACCTTGTCATCACGTGCGTTGTTCCAGGCACCCGGTTGAATAATTGCGCCGGTTTTCTTTGACTTCTTTGTCGTACGAAAGCCCCAGCTCAGCGGGACCAACTCACGCTTACCTTCGTCGCCTTTCCTGACCACAGGGGCTAAGTGCTTTGGGTAGATGGCTGGCAATGGTACCGCATTCCCCAGCCTGTCGCGTTCAACGGCCACGTCAAACAGCTGGCGCATCGCTGTGGCCGGGATGGTGTTGGAGTAGAGGTTGCACATGGCTCCAAAAGCTACGCACAAGACCTAAGTTGGACAAGGCTGCGCGACTTACCGTGTCGCAAAGCGACGTGATCTACCCCCTGACCCATGGTAGTGGCCCAATGAAAGGGCACACCATGACACCGGTACAAAAATTACAAAACCCGACAGTTGGTATTGCGTTCGTACTGATCGGAATATTGGCGATTTCTATCAATGATATGCTGATTAAATTCCTGTCTGGCGGTTACCCCTTGCACCAGATGGTGTTTGCAAGATCGTTGATCGGAGTCGGGTTTAGCTTTGCCCTAGTCCAGATGGAGGGCGGTTGGCGCATCCTGAAAACCGATCAGCCAGGTCTTCACCTTCTGCGCGGTCTGTTGATTGTGGTAGCCAATCTGACGTTCTTTACAGCCCTCGCGGTAATGCCCCTGGCGGAAGCCACGGCTGTTTTCTTCGTAGCTCCCTTGATGATCACCTTGCTGAGTATCCCATTGCTTGGCGAAAGAGTAGGGTCGATGCGGATTGGTGCCGTGATTGTGGGATTTTTGGGCGTGGTGATCATGACCCGCCCCTGGGAGGCCGGCGGCGAGCGTGAGGTTAGTCTGCTAATGTATGCCCTTCCGGTTCTTGCTGCGTTCACCTATGCCCTCAACAACGTGATGACTCGTTTCTTGGGCGCAAAGTCCAAGGCCTCAGCAATGGCTGTTTACATTCAGGCGTGCTTTATCGTTGTCAGCCTGTTGTTCTGGTCAGTGGCAGGGGATGGGCGCTTTGCGAGCGCGTTTGAAAACGAAAGCTTGATCTTCTTGCTGCGTGCCTGGGTCTGGCCCGAAGGGACTGACCGCTGGTTGTTTATTGGGCTCGGATTCAATTCTGCAATCATCGGGTATTGCCTCGGCCAGGCTTACCGCATGGCAGACGCGGCGACGGTGGCGCCATTTGAATACGTCGGTCTTCCTATGGCCGTTTTCTGGGGATGGGTCATCTGGGGAGAGCTCCCAAACCTGCCTGTCGCCATTGGTATCGCACTGATCTTGGGGTCAGGACTGTTTGTATTTTTGCGTGAGCGTCAGAAAAAGAGGCACATTGTTACTGAAAAGAGAGTGCATCGTCGATATTAGATGCCAAATCAATTCGGGCCAAAAGTCGCTCAACAATTTTCTGGGATATTGAAATTCAATCGCAGTTGAGCGCTGATGAATCGTACAGTTGATGGGAAGAGAATTCTGATGCGAAACACGTTCATTGTTGCGGCGTTATTTCTTGCCGCTTGTAGCAATCAACCCGCAGAGCCACTAACCCGGCTTTATCCCGGTGAAACCCCTGAGCTGCGAGTGATGATCAATGAAACTGCGGACGCAAACGGTGTGCCGCGGAGCCTTGTACACCGAGTGATCCAACGAGAAAGTGATTACCGCCCCAGTGTCCGAAATGGCCCCTACTACGGGCTGATGCAGATTCTACCTGCCACAGCGCGCCAGATGGGATTTCGTGGACAGCCTTCCGACCTCTTGGACGCTCAGACCAATCTGACATACGCCGTGAAATACCTGCGCGGTGCCTGGATGGTTTCGGATGGAAATGAGCCCGAAGCGGTCATGTGGTATGCCCGCGGCTACTACTACGAAGCCCGTAACAGATGCATGCTTGTAGCCACGGGGCTTCGGGATACCGAGGTCCGAAAATACTGCGGCTGAGGTCCTTCCCATAGGAATTTTAGAAAGCTCCCGATACACCGCAACAGCCTTCTTTGCACAAAGTAGCTTGCACGTTGGAGCCCTGTTTTGCGCGTCCCGCAGAGTTTAGGAGATTGATATGTGTGCCGAACACTCAAGAAAACTCAAAGGGGTGCGTGACAATCGGCCGATCATTTTGTTCGTTGCCGGCTTCGGCGACAATGGAAGCATGTTTGACGGATTGACTGAGACACATCTTGCTTTCAGCCATCGTTTGTTGCCCATCAATCTTCCAGGATTTGGCGCTGCGCCTCTTGCTGAGGGAACAACACTCGAAGCCCTCGCGCAATACGTGTCAAATGAAGCAACAAAGTATGAGGCCGAAACTATCGTCGCCCATTCAGTTGCCTCGATCATAGCTTCCTTGGCCGCCCGCCGGGCAGACTGCCCTTTGACTAAAATCGTTTCTCTGGAAGGAAATATTACAGCCGCGGATGCCTATTTTTCCGGGACAGCGGCCGACTACGCTAGTCCGGCAGAGTTTCGCAAAGCGTTTCTAGGGCGGCTGGATGAAATGGCGAAGTCTGAACCGATCATAAGAAGATATCGCGACGAAGTCTCAAAGGCCGATCCTTTAGCGCTTTGGCAGCTCGGTATTGACGCCCGGAAGTTTTCATCAGATCACGTACCAGGTGAGGTTTTGCAACACGCAGCTAACGTTACATATTTGTACAATCCCGATAATTGTCCCGAAGACACCGTCCGTTGGCTAGAAGAAAACAACATGAATCATGTCATCTTAGAAAACGCCACACATTGGCCGAGCGTTGACCAGCCTGAAGTACTCGCAGACAAAATCGCTGAGGCGCTTACAGAAATCTAGTGGAGTTGCAAATTAGAGTTTGATGAAAGTAGGGCCGCGAACCTCTGGGTTTGCAAAGTCTCGTTTCGAAGGTCTGCTACGGTCCTTCGGAGTGAAAATGCGGATGGCCGCACAGTCCGCATCCTGTGAATTCGCAGATGTCGAGAATTTGCATTTGCAGTGAATGAAAGCAAAGCGGGCCGCGCCCGCGGAAATTCTATACCGTGCTGAATGTCGGCTACGGGCCGTCCGCGGAGAACTTCAGTGTCCTCTTTTACCCCTGGCGGAACTTGCAGAAGCCCTAATTTTGCTCGACTGTTCTGACCCGCCGCGGGTCGTGTGCCAACCCAAGTTTGAAGTCAAAGCTTGTTCGGGCCGAAGTTTGCCGCACTGACCTTATTTGTTTGTGTGTGCCGGTTCCCATCGGTGCAATGCTCCTTCGGGCGCTTTCAATCGCGCCCTTCAGTGAAAAGTTCCACAGCGGCACGGACACCGTCTGCTATTGCAGTGGGTCGCGGTTTATAGCGCGCCTCGTCGCCAGTTTGGTATTTTCCGGTTCGAACCAGAAAGGCCGCGCCTAAACCCGCCCTCAAAGCACCCGCGATATCGCTTTCGGCATCATCGCCAATCATTGTTACCTCAGCAGGCTCCAGCCCCATGCTTTGCGCGGCAGAGTGGAAAAACGCTGGCGATGGTTTTCCAAACAGAAGAGCATTCGTTCCACTCGAATACTCAAGCGCCCGGACGAAAGCGCCGGCATCCAGACTCAATTCGCCGTCTGCGTCACGAAACACTCTGTTTGAGGCCAATGCAAGAAAGGGAGCACTGTCTTGGATCAGGCGAAAGGCTGCGTTCAATCGTTCATACGTAAAATAGCGGCCGGCATCTCCAACCACTACCGCTTTGGGGCCAGATTTCGAGCACTTTGCAAAATCCTCTTCCAGATCCGGATGGATCAGAAGATGTGGCGCAAGACCGTTTTCCTCTAGCCAGGCACAAGCTGCCGCAGCGGGTGTCAGTATTTCTTCGGGATCTGCGTCTATTCCGAAGCCTTGTAGCTTATCCAGAATAACACGCTTCGGTCGTCGGGTTGAATTCGTTAGAAAGCGAACCGGAAGTCCTGTGTCGCGAATGGTTGAAACCGCCTCCGCAGCACCCGCCAATGGCTTGTCGCCCTGATACAGAACACCTGCGATATCAAAGAGAACGCCTT
Source organism: Ruegeria profundi (assembly GCF_049800715.1). Classification (GTDB taxonomy): domain Bacteria; phylum Pseudomonadota; class Alphaproteobacteria; order Rhodobacterales; family Rhodobacteraceae; genus Ruegeria; species Ruegeria profundi_A. The sequence continues at coordinate 77,765 of NZ_JBNAFO010000016.1, read as the reverse complement.
TGCTCACACCTTCCTCACAAACTACGAAAAACTCTTTCTTTCGGGTCAATTTGCCCAAGTGATGGTTCGCTCTTGACGCCCACTTAGCCATCACATAGGAAGGCGAAACATTGAGCGGGTATAGCTTAATGGTAAAGCCCCTGCCTTCCAAGCAGGCTATGTCGGTTCGATTCCGTCTACCCGCTCCAACTCAGCCCTACATCTCTGCGTCAAATGGCCCGGTCCTCAGGGCATTTTGCGCGCGGCCTTGACCCTGCGGGCCAGTACCGCCAAGAAACAGCAACTCAGCATCGAAGACACAGTGAAGACACAAGGGCCGCACATGGCGAGACAGATAGCCAGCACGACCACCGCATCCGCGCCGGGCGCCAGCGAAGAAAGAGCAGGCTCGAAAAAGCTGGGCGTCTTGACATCGCTTTGGCCGTTCATGAAGCCGTATCGCCTGTTGATGCTAGGAGCGACACTGGCGCTGGTCCTGACGGCTGGTATGACGCTGACCTTGCCCTTGGCCGTGCGTCGCGTGGTGGACAACTTCCGCATTCAGGACGGAGAGCTGCTGGACTGGTATTTCCTGGCCGCGCTGGGTATCGCCGGTATTCTCGCCGTGGGCACCGGCATCCGCTACGCGCTTGTCACCCGTCTGGGGGAACGCGTGGTCGCCGATATTCGAAAGGCCGTCTTTGACCGCGTCATCGGTATGAGCCCCGAGTTCTACGAACGCATCATGACCGGAGAGGTCCTGAGCCGGATCACCACCGACACGACGCTGATTCAATCGGTGATCGGGTCATCTGTCTCGATTGCCCTGCGCAACCTGCTGATGTTTGTCGGAGGGTTGGTGCTGATGCTGTTAACCTCGGCCAAGCTGACAGCGCTGGTTTTGCTGCTGATCCCGGTCGTTGTGGTGCCTATCCTGGTGTTGGGCCGCAGGCTCCGCGCCATAAGCCGCGAGAATCAGGACTGGATCGCGGCCTCTTCAGGCAACGCGGGAGAAGCGCTGGGCGCGGTACAGACCGTGCAGGCCTTTACCCACGAACGTGCAAGCCGCCAGCAGTTCGGCGATATGACTGAGACCTCGTATGTCGTGTCGCTACGGCGTATCCAGACGCGGGCCATTCTGACGGTCATCGTGATCTTTCTGGTCTTCTCAGGCATCGTTGGAGTGCTGTGGATGGGGGCCAACGACGTGCGCAACGGGGTGATGACCGAAGGGGTTCTGATCCAATTCGTCATCTACTCGGTCATCATGGCAGGCTCTGTCGCTGCCTTGTCCGAGATCTGGAGCGAACTTCAGCGTGCCGCAGGGGCTACTGAACGGTTGGTTGAGCTGTTGAATGCCGAAGACACGGTGATCGACCCGGGCCAGGCAAAACCGTTGCCGCAACCGGTGCGCGGAGAGATCAGGTTCGAAGAGGTCACCTTCCGCTATCCTGCGCGGCCCGATGTGGTGGCGCTGGACAAGCTCAGCCTGCAGGTTAATCCCGGCGAGACGGTTGCCTTCGTTGGCCCCTCGGGCGCGGGAAAAACAACGGTGGTTCAGTTGCTTCAGCGGTTCTACGACCCGAACTCGGGGCGCGTGATGCTGGATGGGATGGATCTGCAAAACCTGAACCGGGCAGATTTCCGCCAGCATATGGCGCTGGTCCCGCAGGATCCGGTGATTTTTGCCGCCTCGGCCCGTGACAATATCCGCTTTGGTCGCCTGGATGCTTCGGACGCTGAGGTCGAGGCCGCCGCGCGTGCTGCTGCCGCGCATGACTTCATCGCGGCACTGCCCGAAGGCTATGACAGTTTCGTTGGCGAACGGGGTGTAATGCTGTCCGGCGGGCAGAAACAGCGGATCGCAATTGCACGCGCCATTTTGCGGGATGCGCCTGTTCTGTTGCTGGACGAGGCGACCTCGGCGCTGGATGCGGAAAGCGAGCGGGCCGTGCAGGGCGCGGTGGATCAGATGCGTGCCGGACGCACGACCCTGATCGTAGCGCACCGGCTGGCTACCGTTAAAAAGGCAGATCGCATCGTGGTGCTGGAAGCCGGTCGCATCGTCGCCCAAGGCAAGCATGATGATCTGGTGGCGCAAGGGGGGCTTTACGCTCGTTTGGCCCGTCTTCAGTTCACTGACGGCGTCGCCGCGGAATAAAGTGACGCTCCGGCAATCGCCGTTTCGCCGTAGCGTCATTCTACATTTTCAACTTTTCCCTCGCTAAGCCCTTGCTTGCGCCGCCAAGGTTGTGATCCCATCTGAGGTAAGATCACTCCGCGTGTGGCGCGCGGGAGAATAAAACACGGGGAGGAGCCACATGGCCTTTGTTGGCAAGGAAGACAAAGCGCGTATTGAACAGGAAATGGCATGGGAGGACCGCGACCTGCCGGTGACGTTCCACCGGCTGCTATCGCGCACGGCGGAGAAATTTCCAAACCACAACGCGGTCAGTTTTCAGCTGTTTTCAGGTCCGAATGACAAGGCCGAGACACTGACATGGTCCAACCTACTGGGGCAGGTCAATCAGGCGGCCAACCTGTTCCGTTCGCTCGGGATCGGCGAAAGTGACGTGGTGGCCTATATCCTGCCAAATTGTAACGAGACGCTGGTGACCCTGATGGGCGGAGCAGTCGCTGGCATCGTGAACCCGATCAACCCGCTGCTCGAGCCGGAACAGATCGCCGCCATCCTGCGCGAGACAGGTGCCAAGGTTGTCGTCACGCTCAAGTCCTTCCCGAAAACGGATGTGGCGCAGAAGGTGGAAGAGGCCGTGCGCCATGCGCCCAAGGTCAACACCGTTCTCGAGATTGACCTGAACCGCTATCTGACGCCGCCGAAGTCCTGGATCGTTCCCTTCCTGCGGCCGAAAATGGGCGACAAGGCAAAGCTCGCGCATGCGGACTATAAGAACTTCAATCAGGAATTGGCCAAACAGCCCACGACCCTGACCTTCGCAGACAGCACCGAGGACCGGGTGGCCTGCTACTTCCACACAGGCGGCACGACCGGCATGCCGAAGGTGGCGCAGCACAAATACTCGGGCCTGATCTACAATGGCTGGCTGGGCAATACGCTGTTGTTTGACGAAAACGACGTCATCATGTGCCCGCTGCCGATGTTTCACGTCTTCGCCGTGCATGTGATCTGGATGGCGGCCGTGTCCTCGGGCGCGCATGTAATTTTCCCGACACCTCAGGGATATCGTGGCGATGGCGTGTTCGACAATTTCTGGAAGCTGATCGAACGTTGGAAGGTCAGTTTCATCATCACCGTGCCCACCGCGATCTCGGCCAAGATGCAACGACCCGTGGATGCTGATATTTCCTCGGTAAAAACGGCGTTTTCCGGCTCAGCTCCGCTACCGGTCGAACTTTTCCGGCGGTTCGAAGAGGCAACAGGTGTGACCATCGTCGAAGGCTACGGCTTGACCGAGGCCACTTGCCTTGTCTCGTGCAACCCGGTGGATGGTGAGAAAAAGATCGGCTCGATCGGGATTCCCTTCCCCTACACCGATGTCAAAATCCTGCAGGATAGCCCGGACGGTCCAAAGGAATGCGCGGTGGATGAGATCGGCGAAATCTGCGTTTCAAACCCCGGTGTCTTTGCAGGCAATACCTACACCGAGACGGAAAAGAACGAGAACCTATACCACTACGAAAAGTATCTGCGCACAGGCGATCTGGGGCGCTTTGATGAGGACGGGTACCTCTGGATTACTGGCCGTGCCAAGGACCTGATCATTCGTGGCGGCCACAATATTGACCCTGCCGAGATCGAAGAGGCCCTGCTGGGGCATGAGGCGGTGGCTTTTGCCGGTGCCATTGGTCAGCCCGACGCCCATTCCGGTGAGGTGCCCTGTGCCTTTGTTGAACTGGTCGATGGGGCCTCGGTCACCGAAGAGGCGTTGATGGAGTTCTGTAAGGTCCATGTCCATGAACGCGCGGCTCAGCCCAAGCACATGACAATCCTGACCGAATTGCCCAAGACCGCAGTTGGTAAGGTGTTCAAACCTGATCTGCGCAAGCACGCGATCACCCGGATCTACAATGGCGCGCTTGAGCAAGCGGGCGTTGATGCCCGTGTCGTCTCGGTCATCGACGACAAGAAGCGTGGCCTTGTCGCGCAGCTTGACGCGAACGGCACATCCGAGGACGATGTCAGCAAAGTGCTGGGCGCGTACACCCGGCCGTGGGAGTGGGCAGCCTAACCGGGAGGGAACATGGATTATGAACGTCTGATTGATGAGGAAACTTGGGCGTTCATAAGACGCACGGCGGAAAGCTATCCTGACGATGCGGTGGGTCTTTCGATTGAAGACCAGCGCAAGGTTTATGACGCGATGTGTCAGGACTTTCGCCAGCCGCGACCCGAAGGGGTGAAAGTGCAGGACCTGTCCGCCAATGGCGTGCCGGTCCGCCTTTATACCGCAGGGCAACCGACACGAACCGTCGTCTATTTCCATGGCGGCGGTTTCGTCGTTGGGGGGCTGGATAGCCACGATGATGTCTGCGCCGAGATTTGCGCACAGACCGGATATCGGATTGTCGCCGTCGACTATCGCTTGTGTCCCGAATACGTGCATCCGGCCCAGTTTCAGGATTGTTGGACCGCTACAAACTGGGCAGCGGAAGAGTTCGGCGACCCGATGATCCTGGCTGGTGACAGCGCAGGGGGCAATCTGGCCGCATCTGTTGCTCACCACGCGCGGGGTCGGCTAGAGAACATCTTGGGGCAGGTCCTGATCTACCCCGGGCTGGGCGGTGATACGTCCAAAGGCTCGTATATCGAACACGCGCATGCGCCGTTGCTGACGCTTCAGGATATTAAGTTCTACGAAACCGTCAGATGCGGAGGGCCAGCCCCGAGCGGTGATCCAACCTTTGCCCCGCTTCAGGATACCGACTTCTCGAACTTGCCACCGACCGTTGTCATCACCGCCGATTGCGACCCTCTCAGGGATGATGGATCAGATTATTGCGCTGCGATCCAATCCGCCGGAGGACGGGCAGAATGGATCAACGAACCCGGCCTCGTCCATGGCTATCTGCGCGCCCGAACCTCGGTCAAGCGCGCGGCAGATAGTTTTGAACGGATTTCCATCGCCATTGAGGCGCTGGGGCAGGGGATCTGGTCCTACGACTAACCCATTTCGGGTCCAGTATAGAAAAGGAATGCCCTGCCAAGTTCAGGACATTCCTGCCGCCGTATGTGGCAGCGAAGTGCTTTGATCAGCTCAGGAAGGGCTTGGCCTTCATCGTGTCCGCAAGTGGCGCGCCCATACGGGTCAGGATGGTAGGGGCAAGCTGTAGCTGGTCGATCACGGTATCGGCCTCTGGGCCTTCTGCATCGCCAAAGTAGTAGAGCGCGGTTTCCTGTTGCAACGGGCTGCGCCCGCCGTGGTGACCGCGTTCGTCCTGCCCGTGATCGGCGGTGACGATGACCTCATAGCCCAGCTTGCGCCAGTTCGGAATGAAGGGGGCCAGCATCTCATCCATCACGAAACAGGCGTGGTCCATTTCCTCGCAATCGTGGAAGAAGCGATGGCCCATGCTGTCCAAGGTGCACGTGTGCAGGATGCCGTAGTCCAACCCGTGGCGCAGGCACAGGTTCGTCAGCGTGGCAAACAGATCGACATCGCAGGGCGTCATCTGGTTGGCCTTGCCATAGCCGGTCATGCTGTGGAACCGGCCATGGTTGATGGTTTGGCTCTCGTGCTCGTCGTATTCCACGTCGCGCACATAGTCGAACGGATGGCGGTTGAAGAACTGCGACCAATAGCTGTGGGTGACGGCTCCGGTCACGCCTCCGGCCTCGCGGACCTGGCTGAACACGTCCTTGTGGCTTAGGCGGAAGACATTGCCGTTGCCGGTGCAGCCATGTTCCTGCGGGGTTACGCCCGTGTGGATCGAAGCATAGCAACTGGCCGAGGTCGACGGCAGGACCGAGCGGAGTTTCCACACGCGGGCCTCGCCACTATCGACCCAGCCTTCGAGATTGCCGAACAACCGGCGGAAGTTGCGCCACGGGACGCCGTCCAAAATGATGAGGAGGAGTTTGCGGTCCATATTTTGACCCTTTTCGAGAGTGTTTCCGGCGACCCTAAAAGATTCGTTGCACTTGGGCTGCCTATTCCCGCCCCGAATAGCAAAATCCCGACACCTGTTTGTGACACGTGCCGGGATTTCATAGCGTTGGTTGGGGCAAGGGTCAGTTCCCTGCCGCCTCCATCTTGCGGTTGGCAACGACTTTTTCCAGCCAGCCAAGTTCCATCTCGGGGACCGAGCTGAGCAGCAGGTCAGTATAGTCGTCGAATGGCGGACTAAGCACCTGAGACTTCGAGCCATAGCGCGCGACGCGACCCTGATACATAACCGCGATGCTGTCGCTGATTGCGCGGACCGTCGCCAGATCATGGGTGATGAACAGGTATGCCACATCCTCGATCTTCTGCAGATCCAGCAGCAGCTTCAGGATGCCGTCAGCCACAAGGGGATCAAGGGCCGAGGTGACTTCATCACAGATGATCATCTTTGGCTTGGCCGCCAGTGACCGCGCGATGCAGACACGTTGTTTCTGACCACCAGACAGTTCTGCCGGATAGCGATCGATGAACTTTTCGCCCAGTTCGATCTCATCCAGCAGCTCGACGACGCGTTTGCGTTTCTCGGCCCCGCGCATGTTGAAGTAGAACTCCAACGGGCGGCCGATGATCGTACCGACGGTCTGACGCGGGTTCATCGCCGTGTCCGCCATCTGATAGATCATCTGCAGCTCACGCAGGTCTTCGCGCGTGCGGCCCTTCAGATCCGAACTCAGTTTGCGCCCGTTGAAGGTGATCTCACCCTCACGTGCAGGCAGCAGGCCGGTGATGACACGCGCCAACGTGGACTTGCCCGACCCGGATTCGCCCACGACCGCCAAAGTCTGCCCCGGATGAAGCTCTACGTTGACGTTGTGCAGAACATCGAAGTTCAGACCCTTGTAGCGTGCGGTAATACCGTCGACCTGAAGAACCGGCTCCGCAGTCGGATTTTTCTCTTCATGTTCGATAGACCGGACCGAGACCAGAGCCTTGGTATAGTCTTCCTGCGGGTTGTTGATGATCTGATCGGTATTGCCGTACTCGACCGTGTCGCCCATCCGCAGAACCATGATGTCGTCGCTGACCTGCGCCACAACCGCAAGGTCGTGGGTGATGTAGAGCGCGGCGACGCCGGTATCTGCAATGGCTTCTTTGATCGCCATCAGAACGTCGATCTGGGTGGTTACATCCAAGGCTGTGGTGGGTTCGTCGAACACCACCAGATCAGGCTCAGGGCACAAGGCCAGCGCGGTCATGCAGCGTTGCAACTGACCACCGGAAACCTGGTGCGGATAGCGACTGCCGATATTGTCCGGATCTGGCAGGCCCAGCTTGGCGAAGAGTTCACGCGCACGGGCCTCGGCCTGTTTGCGGGTGAATTTCTTCTGCTCGACCGCCGCTTCGACAACCTGATCCATGATCCTTTTGGCAGGGTTGAACGACGCGGCAGCGGATTGGGACACATAGGTGACCTCACCCCCACGCAGCTTGCGGATATCCCCGTGAGATGTCTTGAGGATATCGCGCCCGTTTACCCAGACCTCGCCGCCGGTGATCTTCACGCCACCCCGGCCATAGGCCATTGAGGCCAGGCCGATGGTGGATTTACCGGCACCGGATTCGCCGATTAGCCCCAGTACCTTGCCGCGTTCAAGGTCAAAGCTGACCCCATGCACGATTTCGATGTCATGGGGCTTTTCGCCCGGCGGATAGACGGTCGCGCCGATCTTGAGGTCGCGGACCTTGAGAAGGATATCGTCGCTCATCCCCGGCCTCCTTTCAGCGATGTGGTGCGGTTCAGAACCCAGTCAGCCACAAGGTTGACCGAGATGGCCAGCGTCGCGATGGCGACGGCGGGCCACAGCGCAGCACCGATGCCATAGACGATACCGTCCTTGTTTTCCTTCACGATGCCGCCCCAGTCCGCCAGCGGCGGCTGCACGCCCAGGCCCAGGAAGGACAGGGTCGAGATGAACAGAACCATGAAGATGAAACGCAGACCGAACTCGGCCACCAGAGGCGACAGAGCGTTGGGCAGGATTTCCCGGAAGATAACCCATGCGCGCCCTTCACCGCGCAGTTTCGCGGCTTCAACGTAATCCATCACGTTGATGTCGACCGCGACCGAGCGCGACAGTCGATAGGGGCGGGTTGCGTCCAGCAGGCCCATCACAAGGATCAGGATCGGAACGGTCACCGGAACGATGGCCAGTATAACCAGCGCCAGGATGAGGGTCGGGATCGACATGATCAGGTCAACAGTCCGGCTGAGTGCCTGATCCGCCCATCCGCCCAGAACGGCGGCCAGCAAACCCAGAGATGTACCGGTCAGAAAGCTGAGCAAGGTGGCTGCGGCGGCGATGAAGATCGTCGTGCGCCCGCCATAGATCATGCGGGTCAGTAGGTCCCGCCCGATATTGTCCGTACCCAGCAGATGCTCGGCGCTGGCAGGCTCCCACACATCGCCGACAACTTCTGCCATTCCGTAGGGCGCAATTAGAGGGGCCGCGATGGCCACAAAGAAATAGGCGCCAGTGAACAAGAGGCCAATCAGTGCCGAAAGAGGAATATTCTTTATCATTTCGGGTGCCTCAGTCTTGGGTTGGCAAGGATCGACACGATATCGGCAACCATATTCAGGCCGATATAGACGGCCGCGAATACGACGCCACAGGCCAACACGACGGGCACGTCACGTTTGGTCACCGCATCCACCAGATACTGCCCCATGCCGGGATAGACGAATACAACCTCGACCACGACGACGCCGACAACCAGATAGGCCAGGTTCAGCATCACAACGTTCACGATCGGGGAAATCGCATTGGGGAATGCATGGCGTGCAATCACCTGAAAGGTGCTCAGGCCCTTTAGCTCGGCGGTTTCGATATAGGCCGATTGCATGAGGTTCAGAATGGCCGCGCGGGTCATGCGCATCATTTGCGCCAGAACCACCAGCGTCAGAACGAAAGCCGGCAGGGCAATTGCATTTAGCTTCTGTCCGAAGGTCATTGAATCGTTGATCATCGCCAAGGATGAGAACCAGCCCAGTTTGACCGAGATAAAGTAGATCACAACGTAGCCGATCAAAAACTCGGGGATTGAAACTGTCGTCAGCGTGATCGCCGAGATCAGCTTGTCGGGCCAGCGATTGCGGAACCGAACTGCCAGAAGGCCAAGGAAGATCGCAAGCGGAACGGACACGATTGCAGCGACGCAAGCAAGGAACAGCGTATTGCCCAGGCGTTTTCCGATGCTCTCAGAGATATCAAGCTTATTGGTGAGGGATTGCCCCAGATCGCCTTGCGCGATGCCACCCAACCACTCGAAATAGCGAGTTAGGGCAGGGCGATTCAGGCCCATCTCTTCTCGTAGGTTGGCAAGGGCCTCAGGGGTTGCGGACTGCCCCAGGACGGCTTGCGCGGCGTCTCCGGGAAGGGCTTCGGTCAGGCCAAAAATCAGAGCCGAAGCGCCGAGCAGCAATAGGAGTCCCAGCGCAAGGCGCTGGGAAACCAGTTTGATGATAGGATGCATTATCCGTTGCCCGAGTTACACGAACCACATCTTGCGCGAGATGTTGCCGTTCATCATCTCTTGCGTCGGATCAGATTCCCAACCGTCCAGCTGGTTGCTGATGCCTTCGACAAAGTCGTTGAACATCGGGCAAATCAGTCCGCCTTCGTTGCGAACCATCTGGCCCATCTGGCTGTAGATACCCTTGCGTTTCTCGGCGTCCAGTTCGGCGCGCGCTGCGAACAGCAAGTCGTCGAAGGCCTGAACCTTGAAGCGCGTGTCGTTCCAGTCTGCGCTCGACAGATACGCGGTCGAATACATCTGGTCCTGGACCGGACGACCACCCCAGTACGAGGCACAGAACGGCTGAACGTTCCAAACTTCCGACCAGTAGCCATCATTGGGTTCGCGTTTGATTTCCAGCGGAATACCTGCCTGAGCAGCGGTTTGCTGGAACAGCGCCGCCGCATCCACAGCACCTGGGAAGGCGCCATCTGCAACACGCAGAATGATCGGCGATCCATCGTGACCGGATTTCTTGTAGTGCTCGGCTGCTTTTTCCACGCTGAACTCACGCTGTTCGATTGTCTCATCAAACAGGGGGTAGGCCGCGTTGATCGGCATGTCGTTCCCGATCGAGCCATAGCCACGCAGAACTTTGTCCACCAGATCAGCGCGGTTGATGGCGTATTTCAGAGCCGTGCGCAGTTCGTTGTTGTCGAACGGAGCCGTGTCACAATGCATGATGAACACATAGTGGCCACGACCGGCGGTCGAATGAACCGTTAGGTTCGGCGCGCGGCCCAGCAGGTCGGCAACTTTGGGCTCGACGCGGTTTACTGCGTGAACCTGACCCGATTGCAGCGCGGCTGTCCGGGCGGTTGCGTCGTTGATGACAACCACTTCGACGCTGTCGAAGTTGCCGAAATCGCTGTTCCAGTGGTTTTCGTTCTTGGTGAAAAGGTGACGGACGCCGGGCTCATCAACTTCCAGCTTGTAGGGACCTGTGCCGATACCGGCTGCCGGGTTCTCCATACCGCCATCCGGCTGAATGATCAGGTGATAGTCGGCCATCAGATAGGGAAGGTCGGCGTTGGGTTCGGACAGTGTGACCTGGAAGTTGTCGCCATCGGCCTTCATCGACTCGATGCCCTTCATGATGCCCAAAGCACCGGACTTGGAGTCTTCGTTTGAATGGCGCTGCATGGTTTTCAGCACGTCTTCGCTGGTCATGGTCTTGCCGTTGTGGAACTCGACCCCCTGACGCAGCTTGAAAGTCCAGACCTTGGCATCCGCACTGCCTTCGACGCTTTCGGCAAGGCGTGGTTCGATCGTGCCGTCGGGTGCAACTTCGACCAGTTGGTCGCCGAACTGTTTGCCGTTCTGGAACGGGACCGAGCTTGCATAGGTCGCCGGGTCCAGCGAGTTGGTCGATTCGCCGCCCTGCAAGCCGAATTTCAGATCGCCACCCTTTTTCGGGCCGGCCGCACGGGCCGCGTCGGCAAACATCGTGCTGGCCATGGCTGCCGAAACGCCAAGAGCGGCGGCTTTGCCCATGAACTCGCGACGGGTCAGTTTGCCTGCCGTCACCTGTTTGGACATGTGAGTGAGTTGTTCGTTCATTCAGAAGCTCCCAGTTGGTTGTGTTCGCCCGTTTTCGGGCTTTTTATTGACGCGTGAGTCAAAGTTGACGCATTTCAGCGGGTCGGGCAAGTGGAATTCCGTGTCGCAAATGTGCCTTGCCTGACAATACCGTGTTTATCAAAGCCGTCATAGCGCCCTGTCTTTGCGTCCTCCGCTATGTCGAAAATGATCTATTGGTTGCCTAGGTCGGTATCGGGAAAATACGTCATTCTAATCCCGAATTGCGACAATCAGGTCCATGACATTGGTTCCTGTCGGCCCGGTCACCAGCAAAGCGCCTGCGTTTTCCAGGAAGGCCCCACTATCGGCGGCAGCCAGCGCCTCGTCCGCGCCTTTGGCCCAAGTGGCGCCAGAAACAACCCCGCCTGCTGCGTTGGTTGGGCCATCCGTTCCGTCGGTTCCTCCGACCACGACCGTGATATCTTCAAGGCCGGAAATCTCGTGCGCCAGTGCCAGTGCCAAAGCCTGATTGCGCCCACCCTGTCCGGGGTTTGGGGGCAGCACAACAGTCGGCTCGCCGCCGAAAACCATGACGCCTGATCCCATCTGCCGCAGCTTCTCACCGATTGCGGTGGCGACGGCCTGATAGTCGTCATGCAGGGCCTCTTCATTGGCCAACACCGACAGACCCGCATCCTCGGCCGCTTCGGCGGCTGCCGCACGAGCATGGGCGTTCGAGGCAATGATCTGCGCTTCGGCCTCGTAAGAAACCTGTTCAGGCAGCGCACCGATGCCCGAGCCGATGACGTTCAGGTCATCCCCCGGCACGTCCGAGATCGCCAGAACCGTGACCTTTCGGCCTTTGAGCCGGGACAGCAATCCTCCGCCTTTGACCTGCGAAATCTTGCGTCGTTCCGAATTCATCGCCCCGATATCAAGTCCCTCGGACAGGAGCTTTTTGTTCAACGCCTCCAGATCCTCAAGCGTTTTGCCACCTATCAAGTCTTCGGCCAGCGAGGACGCGCCGCCCGACACCAACAGCAGCAAATGCGCCTCGGGCGGCATAGCCTCGACCGCGAGGCGCAGTGCCCTGCCGCCTGCAAGGCTGCGGCTGTCCGGGACGGGATGTGAGGCCTCGATTACCTCAACGCCTTCTGGCAAATCCCGCCCGTGATCGTCCTTGGTGACCACCAGCGCAGGGATGTCTCCGAAATGATCCAATGCCGCTCGGGCCATCGCCGCCGCGGGTTTGCCAACTGCCAGAATCCGATCCGGTTTTGCAACATCGGAGAGTGCTTTGCGGGTCGCCGTGTATCCGTCTACCGCCGCGACTCCGGCTTGCCAGAGTGCGATTGCCTGTTCAGCGCGGGTCATCAATTCTCCATCCAGATTGTCACTGGCCCATCATTGACCAGCTCAACGGCCATGTCGGCCCCGAATTGCCCTGTCTCAACCGCGATTCCGCACGCGGCGAGGTTCTTGGCAAAACTTTCATAAAGGTGTTTCCCGACATCCGGCGCAGCGGCCTGCGAAAATCCGGGCCGGTTACCGCTGGCCGTATCCGCAGCAAGGGTAAACTGACTGACAACCAGGGCCGAGCCGCCAATGTCCACGACAGATCGGTTCATTTTACCGGCCTCATCCTTGAAGATCCGCAGCTTGGAGGTCTTCGCCGCCAGTTTCGAGGCGTTCTCTTCGCTGTCGCCCTGCATCGCGCAGACGAGAATCATCAGGCCCGGTCCCGATTGACCGACAACAGCGCCATCCACTGAGACTGACGCCCTTGATATCCTTTGTAAGACTGCGCGCATCGCTCTCCCCAAATCGCATGCGTTCAGCAGTCGGTTTAGCCGCCGGAGGCCCACTTGTCATCCAGCGTCTTGCACGTATTCGGGAAAACGCCTGCCTGTGTGATTTTGGTAGGCTTAACCTTGCGACGTCGCCATCACGTAGCCCACGCCCGCCGCCACAAGCAGGCCGAGGACCACCGCAATGGTTATCTTGATCGCAGACCACGGTCGTTCACCCTGTACCCGACCAGTGCGCCCGTTGACCACAAATCGATAGGTTTGCCCGCGATACTTATAGGCAGCCATCCAGATGGGCAGCAGGATATGCTTGAACGTCACATCGCGTACATCCGTGTCCACTGCGTGAATACGCTGCCGGTCGCCACCGATGTCAAAGCGCACGTCACGCTCGATCACGCGCGCCATATGCGCCCGCGCCTCGGAATACCCATCGGGTAACTCGACCGAATACGCCTCGGCCCGGAACCCAGCCAGGTATTGCGGCTGGTAGGGTTCAAGCGCGGGCAAATCCCAAGGCTCCAGCGCGTCGGTGTATTTCTTCGGCAGCGAGCGTGAGGCCAACACCAGAAGATCATCAAAGAACCGCGCGACGCGGCCGGATTTTGGGCTCCAGCGCACTTTGGCGACCTGTTGTTGCACCCGCTTGCCGTCGCGCATGACAGTACGCGTTTCGTAGTAAACGGTGCCACGCTCCCCGCGATAGCTGGATTTGGTGTCCGCGTCGAAGGTCCAGTAGGGCACATATATGCCCTGCATTTTTCGCCCCTTGCGCGCATAATCCTTCAGCCCGTTCGGCGCGAACCAAAGCCGGCCCAGCCAATCCCCCATCGCCTTATGGGCGGACCGTTCATCCAGCGCAAAAGGCAACACACCCTTGGGTTTGATATGCCTGTTGACGCCTGTATCCGTCACCACCGGAGTGGCACAGAACGGACATTCCGCTGCGTGTGTATTCGGGTCGAACTCGACCTGAGCGGCACAGTTCGGACAGGACAGAACCCGCGTTTCCTCAATCTCGCTGTCTGGAAGGCGGTCTGCGATGGCGGCATCAAAATCCAGCTCGCGTAGGCTCGCACCGCCCCAGGGGCCTGAGTCAATGGGTTCGGAGTGGCCGCAATGGTCGCAGGTCAATGTGCCATCGCCGGGATTGAACCGGTAATCCGCGCCGCACTGGTCGCAGGGAAAGCGGTGTTCTTCGGTCATCTGCCCGCCTGCTACCGCTTACGCACCCGGCGGGGGCGGAGGGAGGATCGTGAACAACTGCGCCAGTTCCTGCACCTCGCCTGCCTTCTTCCAGCCGTCCTGACCTGCGGTCCAGACATGTGTCTCGCGTGTCAGTTCCCCGTCCGAAGCCATACGCCCCATCTTGGCCTTCGAGAACGGTCCGCTGGTCTGACCGTCCACCGCGATATGCCATACGTGCTCAACGGGCGGAGGAGGCGGCGGTGCCGCATGCGCGGATGGTTGCGGGGCAGCGGGGGCGGGCGATCCCCACGGGCCGCTCGGTTGGCCCGCTGCCATGTTCGCCATCTGATTGGCCATCGCCATGCCCATTCCCATGCCAAGACCCGCGCCCATACCGCCGCCCTGACCGGGATTGTTGGCCGCAGCGGTCACCGCCTCGGCGGCGGAATACTGGGTGAATTTGCCCAGATCGCCCGCCAGCCCCATTGAGGTGCGCTTGTCCAACGCGGCCTCTACCGCAGGCGGAAGCGAGATGTTTTCGATGTAGAACTCAGGCATCTCCAGCCCATAGCCTTCCAACACGGGCGAGACTTCGGCTGCGATCAGTTTGCCCAGATCGGCGGTGTTCGCGGCCATGTCGAGAACCGGAATACCGGATCCGGCGATCACGCGGCTGAATTCCTGCACGATGATGTTGCGGACCTGAAAGCTGATCTCATCCATGGTGAATTCACCATCGGTTCCGACGATCTCGACAAGGAATTTTGCCGGGTCTTTCACCCGTACCGTATAGGTGCCATAGGCCCGAATGCGGGTTGGTCCGAATTCCGGATCGCGCAGCATGATCGGGTTCTTGGTGCCCCATTTCAGATCATTGAACCGCGTCGTGTTGACGAAATAGATCTCGGACTTGAACGGAGACTGAAAGCCGTGATCCCAGTGCTGCAACGTCGTCAGGATCGGCATGTTATTGGTCTCAAGCATATAGAGACCCGGTGTGAACACATCTGCCAATTGCCCTTCATGGACAAACACCGCCGCCTGACCTTCGCGCACGGTCAGCTTGGCACCATACTTGATCTCGTGCCCTTCGCGTTCGAACCGCCAGACCATGGTGTCTCGGGTGTCATCGACCCAGTGAATGACGTCGATAAATTCGCCGGTCAGAAAATCGAAAATTCCCATTTGGGTTCTCCTGTCTTTGGGGTCAGAGCGGCTGCCCCATCAATTCACGCGCAATGATCCGCACCACGGGGCGGGCCTGATCGACCGTCACTCCGGGCGAAAGACGCGGATCATAAAGCATTGTCAGTAGTTTCTCATCATGACTTGTCAGCAAAGCAAACTCGTCATCATCGTTGAAGATCGAAGGCCGCGCGGCAGGGCTGTCATTGGACAGGCCCAGCCCTTGCGCAATCTCTTCGTGAATGCAGCTGCGCCGCACCAGATCAGGCAGTTCCGACCGGATCAGCGTCACTGCACGCACGTATTTGTTCGGATCGTTGCGGGTGGCCGAAGCAAACACAAAACAGTCGAAACTCGCGCGCGGATTGGCGACCAGATCCAGTGAGGCTTGACTGATGTTGGGCACCAGTTCCTTGAGGCGCGTGACAACATAGGCGCTGTCATCTTTGCCAGCAAAGAACACATGAAAATTGGCTTTGCGACTGACGGTCGAGATCGGATGACCGGTCAGTTTGGCCAGCCTTGCGGCATAGGACTGCACCTGATCCGCGTCACTGGTGCGGGTTGCGGGCAGGACCGAGGGTCCGAACTCGGTCTGGATGCGAACTGGTCCTGACCAGCGGCTGAGTTGCCCATCCGTTTGCCGCGACCCGAGCGAGACAGTGTGATCAGGATATTCGCTGTAGAAAGCGATGGCCTCAAAGTTCCGGCTCAGGTCGTCGGCGTCATAAGGGGTGTCTGGTCCTCCGCCATCGGTGCGCAGCAGGCCGCGGGTCAGCAGGTCCCGCTCGATCCGCATATAGAACCGGGCGAGGTCCTGACTGGCCGCGGATGGCGTCACATAGGCGTTCGCCGCAGTCGGCGGGGCCGAAGGCCGCACCTGAGGAACGACCGAAGAGGTCAGCGCCTCTTCGCACCCCGCAAGCGCTAGAAGCCCCAGAACACCAAGGCCCGTTTTGAGACAGGTCAAAGGCCGCACGCCCAGCCCACCTTATCCCGGAACAGCCGTTCCGGCATTGTCGCCGGTCCCGTCACGCCGTGCCTTGGCGGCGGCCAGCGTGTCGCGCAATTCGGCCTCCATCTTCTGAAGCTCTTGCTCGGCGGCTGCACGTTTGGCTTTGCCTTCGTCCGCGATCGCCAGGCTTTCATTGATCGTGCCGATCAGGTCCGCGTTGGCCTGTTTGACGGCTTCGATGTCGAACACGCCACGCTCCATCTCTTCGCGGATCATCTTGTTCGACTCGCGTAGGTTGGCCGCGTTTGAGGTCAGTAGCTCGTTGGTCAGATCATTGGCGTCGCGCACGGCAGCGGCGGCTTCGGCGCTGCGCTGGATGGTGACGGCCTGCGCCAGCTGGGTTTCCCACAGCGGAACCGTGTTGACCAAGGTTGAGTTGATCTTCGTCACCAGAGATTTGTCGTTTTCCTGCACCAACCGGATCGAGGGCAGCGACTGCATCGTCACCTGCCGGGTCAGTTTCAGGTCATGCACCCGGCGTTCCAGATCGTCGCGTGCTGCGCGCATATCGCGAAGCTCCTGCGCTTTCATGACCTGCTGGTCTTCGGGCGCTGCCTGAACCTCGGCCTCTTTCTCGGGGATGTCGTGGCTGTCCAGCTCGGTCAGCTTTTCCTCGCCCGCAGCAATATAGAGCGCCAGCTCGTCATAGAACCCCAGCGTTTTTTCATAGAGCAGGTCCAGCGATTTGATGTCTTTCAGCAGCGTATGTTCATGAGACAACAAATCGTCGGTGATGCGGTCGATCTGCCCCTGCACCTCTTCGTATTGGGCGGTGAATTTGGCGAATGGAGCGGCGCGGCCCAGCAGTTTCTCCCACCAGCTGCGTTCGCGCCGCACGTCCAGCTCACTGACCGAGAACCCCCGGATCGTGGTGACGATGTTGCGCAGGCTGTCGCCTGCAGGGCCAACATCCTTATTGCGCACATCTGCAAGCATGGCTTGGCTGATCTCTTGCAATTCGGCCTGCGCGGACGAGCCGAAGGCGACGATCGAATTGGTGTTGCCCATGTCGATCTCATCCATGCGCTTGCGGATCTCGGCGCTGACGGGTTCGTCGGCCTCTTCAAGCGAGACGACCTCGGCCTGCGGTTCGGGCAGGGCCACCGCGGTGACCTCTTGCACAAGTGTTTCGGCCTCAACCGCTTTGTTCTTGATCTCGTCGGACATAGGGGAGTTCCTCGCTCAAATAAGAAGGGCCGGTCAGTCCAGCCGGACGCCTTCGCGCTGCAGTCTTTCACGCAGCACGTCGATTTCGACCGTCAAATCACTGCGGTCATCCAATAGCATTTTGCGCGTACGCGCGGCGAAATTCTGTTCCAGATCATTCAATAGGGCGGAGTAGTCGGCCAAGGCCTGCCCGTCGCGGGTGCGGGCATATACATCCGCGAACTTGACCGTCGCATCACGTGCGCCCTGTAGATAGACGGTCAGATACTTCCGTGCGCCCGCCAGATCGCGCGGATCTTCTTCGACCGTGCGGAACAGATCACGGGCGGTGTCCTGAAATCGCTCGACACGCGCCTCGATCCGGCGATCTCCGGCGCGTTTGATCGCATCCGTCATCTCGGCCAGATGCTTTTCGGCATCATCGACAACGCGAGCGACACGGTCCTGCTGGAACGTGTCGACGCCCTCCATCCCCTTGTTTTTCATGGGATCCAAGCCGAAGGACACGGAATGCAGGGTCGCGGCGGCGGCGCCGAACAGGATTGGGGCTACAAGGCTTGCTTGCGCCGCGGTCTCAGCGTCCAGAAACTCGGTCCGGTAGGACGCGAGCGCTGCCCCAAGCCCGGTCAGAACGCTGGCAAAGATCTTGCGAGGGAAGGCCGGGCGACGCGCGGTTTTGCGGGCGTTATAGGCGGCCTCGGCCCGCAACCCCTCGCGCAGCAAAAACGCGGCAGCGGTCAGAAGGCCAGCGGCAACAAGGCCCATGGTCATGCCAATAGCGCCATCGTTCAGCGACAAAAAGACCAGAGGGATGGCGGGAATGAACAGGATATTCGCCCGCGCGCCTGCTGGTTCAACCCGAGCATTGTCAAACTGGCCGCGCGGCAGCGGGCTGTCTGGCGAGTCCTCACCCTGAGGGCTGTATTTGCCACCGAACCGTTTGGCCATGGCTACAGACCCCCAAACAGGCCGGTGCAGACGCCAAATAGCAGCACCAGAAGGGCCGCATAGGCCAGTTTTTGCACTCCGCTCCCGGACATTCAGCCCCCCAAATAGCAGCACTCACAGAAAATTTAGGGGATACGAGGGCTTGGCGCTAGGGGGAAGGTTGTCAAACCCGCATCACTTGCGGGGTTTCTTGCCGATCGGAGGGCGTTTTCGCTGCGGTCGGGTCGCGCGTTTCGCTGTTCCTTCGGGTTTTTCATCCCCATCCAGACCCAGCTGATCGCGCATTACGCGGCGGCGGACCTCTTCAACCTCACCCGGTTTCAGGTCGCCCAGTTGGAACGGCCCGTAAGACACGCGCAGCAGGCGGTTCACGGTAAAACCGATATCCTCCATCGCGCGGCGGATCTCACGGTTTTTGCCTTCGCGCAGGCCGATGGTCAGCCAGGCATTTGCGCCCTGCTGACGATCAAGCGAGACGGTCATGGGCTGAAACCTTTCGCCTTCAATCACCAGACCTTTGCGCAGGGGGGCGAAATCTTCGTCCTTGGGGCGTCCGTTGACCCGCACGCGGTATTTGCGCAGCCAACCGGTTGATGGAAGCTCCAGCTTGCGTTTGATGCCGCCATCATTGGTCAGCAGCAACAGCCCTTCGGAATTCAGGTCCAACCGGCCAACGGACATGACCCGAGGCATGCCTTCGGGCAGTTCGTCAAAGATCGTCGCGCGGCCTTTTTCGTCCTTGGTCGTGGTCACCAGACCGGTCGGCTTGTGATACAGCCAAAGTCGCGAGGGTTCGGGTTCCGACACCGGTTTGCCGTCGACGGTGATCCTGTCTTTGCCGGTCACGTTAAGGGCAGGGCTTTTGATAGCCTTGCCGTTCACACTGACGCGGCCAGCTTCGATCATGCGTTCCGCCTCGCGCCGCGAGGCTACGCCAGCACGGGCCAGGACTTTGGCGATCCGGTCGCCGGGAGGAGGGGTGTTGCTCATGGCAGGGCCATACCCCATCCCGCCCGCTTGCGAAAGGCAGGTTTCTGAGGCAGTCAAGGGCATGGTGTTCAAATCACATATGGACAAGGCACTGTCCGAGGCCCGCGCGGCCGCTGAACGGGGGGAGGTTCCCGTCGGCGCGGTGATCGTCGCGCCTGATGGCCGGGTCGTGGCCTCTGCCGGGAATCGCACGCGAGAGCTGAACGATCCGACCGCCCATGCCGAGATACTGGCGCTGCGCGCCGCCTGTGCCGAGGCAGGCTCGGAAAGGCTCCCCGGTCATGACCTCTATGTAACGCTAGAGCCTTGCGCGATGTGCGCCGCGGCTTTGGCCGCAGCACGCATCCGCCGCATCTACTACGGGGCGTCCGACCCGAAATCAGGTGGAGTCGCCCATGGCGCACGGGTTTTCGCGCACCCGCAGGCCCATCACAAGCCAGAGGTCTATGATGGCATCGCAGCCGACGAGGCGGCCGACCTGCTCAGGCGCTTTTTCGCGAGCCAACGTGACTACTAGGGTTTAACCACCATCTCACGCGGGATATCGGCCAGCGGTTGGCCGCCCTCCGGCGTCACGACAAAGCTTTCGGTTATCGCCAGCCCCCAGTCCGGAGTCCACAGTCCCGGCATCAGGTGAAACGTCATGTTTTCCTGCAATGCCGTGGTGTCGCCGGGGCGTAGACTCATCGTGCGCTCACCCCAATCGGGCGGGTAGCTGAGGCCGATAGGATAGCCGGTACGGTTGGCCTTTTCATATCCGGCGCGGGCGAAACTGTCGTAGACACAAGTGGCGATTTCCTCGCATGTTATGCCGGGGCGGGCGGCTGCCAGAGTGGCCTCAATCGCCGTCAGAACTGCCGCTTCGGCCCGGCGGATGTCATCCGGTGGATCGCCCAGAAACAGGCTGCGACTGGCGGGGCAGTGATAGCGCCGGTAGCAGCCGGAGATCTCGAAATAGGTGGCCTCTCCGCGCGCCAAAGGCCTGTCATTCCAGGTGATATGCGAAGCCGAGGCCTCACGCCCCGAAGGTGCAATCGGTACAATCGCGGGGTAGTCGCCCGCCAAACCGGGCAGGCCTGCGATGCCTGCGGCCTGCACTTGGGCGACCAGTTGGTTCTTGGGCAGGCCTTCGCGAAATGCCTCGCGCAGCACCCCATGCATATGCGCGGTCAACTGGCCCGCCTTGCGCATCATGTCGATCTCGGCGTCGCTTTTGACCGCACGCTGCCAGTTCACAAGACCCGTGGCGTCAATCATTTCACCGAAGGCGCGCTCAAGAATGCGGTGGCTGGCGGCGGAGTAGTAGTAATTGTCCATCTCGACGCCCAGCCCTCGGGTCCAATCCCGGTCGCGCAGCGCAAGAACCAGAGCGTCGACCGGATGGTGGTCCGGATGCTGAACGTGTTCTTCCGGCCAATCCAACAAATCCGCCGCGTCCAGCCACGTGGTCTGCGCGGCACCGGCCTTGTCCTGCGTACGCCCCCACCACAGAGGCGCACCTTGTGCAGGCAAGATCACCATCTGCGGGACGTAGAAGCTCCAGCCGTCATACCCAGTAAGCCAGGCCATGTTGGACGGGTCGGTGACCAGTAGGGTCTCAATCCCGCGCGCATTCATCGCCGCGCGGGTTTTGCTCAGGCGGTCTGCGTATTCCTGCGCGCTAAAATCTGACGCGGGCATTAGAGAGAGATCGCTTTCATGACTTCAGGCTCGATCACGTCCACACCGGGCAGACCGTCGATCAGTGTCTGCGCGGATTGCTCAAGTATGGGGAAGGTTTTGTAGTGGCAGGGAATCACCGTTTTGAAATTGAAATACCGTTTGGCGGCATAGGCGGTGGCTTTCATATCCATGGTGAAATGTCCGCCTGCCGACAAAATGCCGATATCGGGTTTGTAGTAATCCGCCATCCAATCCATATCCGCCATGACATCGGTATCGCCCGAGACATAGAGCATGCGCCCCTCGGCTGCGATCATGAACCCGACCTCACTGCCGCCGGTGCGCAGCCCGTCCGGGGTCGAAAAGGTCGAGCTGTGCGAGGCGGGCACCATGGTTACCTTGATGCCGTTCAGATTGACTGTTCCGCCTTTGTTGAAGCCGATGGTCTCGATCCCTTCGGCCTCGGCCCAATAGCCCATGAGGTCATACTGACCGACCACCGGTACCTTCAGGAGTTTGGCCAAAGGCAGGATGTCGACGACATGGTCGAAATGCGTGTGGGTCAGAAGGATATGCGTGGCACCTTCAACGGCCGCATCATGCTGATCCTCGGGCAGAGACGGGTTGCCGGTCAGCCACGGGTCGACCAGTAGCACCTGACCTTCGGTTTCAATGCGAAAGCTGCCATGGCCCAACCAAATGATGTTCATGAGAAATCCTCCTGCGATGCCTATTGGCATCACACTAGCATCCGTTATGTAAAAGTTCATGGATTGGTTTCAGGAAATTGACGGGTATTGCGAACGCCTTACCCCCGCCTATTGGGCCGAGCCGATCAACGCGGTGACCAACGCCGCGTTCCTGATCGCAGCTTTCATCATGTGGCGCAGGGTGCGCGGGCAGGGGATGCCTCTGGCCATGCTACTGGTGTTGTTTCTCGCCACGATCGGGATCGGCAGCTATCTGTTTCACACCCACGCGCAGGTCTGGGCTGCGATGGCCGATGTCGCGCCGATCCTTCTGTATATTCTGGTCTATATCTTTGCGATCAATCGGGACGTCTGGCAGATGCGTCCTCTGCCCGCCGCGATGGTGACCGCGCTTATCATTCCCTATACGGCCGCAACCCTGCCGCTGTTTCAACTGGTTCCGGGTTTGGGAGGGTCAGCCGCATACGCTCCGGTGCCTCTGCTGATTCTGATTTACGCGTTTCTTCTTCGCAATCGCACACCGGAAACGGCCCGAGGGCTAGCGATTGGCGCGGCTATACTGATCGCCTCGATCACCTTCCGCGCTTTGGATGAGCCTCTATGTATGCAGCTCCCGCTGGGCACGCATTTCATGTGGCACATCCTGAACGCCACCATGCTGGGCTGGATGATCGAGGTTTATCGTAGGCACCTAACCCGCGCGTCTCAGTCCTGAAACGCAGCAGCCAGGTTTTCGGGCAGATCGAACTCTTGCAGAACCCGCGCGCGGCCTTCGGCTGACATCTTCCGGGCTGTCTTTTCGACAATTCTCTGAATCTTTTCGGCCGAGTGTTTTGCGGCGAAAGGCGCGAAATACCATTTCAGGAATACAAAGCAGATGACATCCTCAAGCGCCTGAACTTCATCATCGCGCTTGATGCCTTGCTTGCGTAGCATGCGACCGGTCGCGTCGATATCATCCGCGTCGTATCCGGCCTGCTGCATCAGGCCCATGACAACCTCAGCGTGATGGACACCCTGTGCCTTGCGCCAGGCCAGATATCCGGCGCGGCCTTCGGGATATTCGTTGCGCGCCAGCTTCCAGCGTTCAACGTGTTGCCCGCGCGCGGCAATCTGCAACATGTCCGAGGCGTCAGGGAACAGCCTGTCCATCTCAGTGCTCATGCGTTGACCATAGATCAGCTCGACCGGTTGGCCGTCTTCGATGTTGGGGTCTTGCCTGTTGGCCGCATCAATCGCGTCCAGAACGGCTTGCTTGCGCGCGCTCATCTTCTGCTCCGTTGGTTCTTGCCGAACCAATCTTACGGTTCGGCGCATCACTCGGTCTACCGTAGCGGGTCGCGTCGAAAAGAGCAGCAGTCAATTGTTGCCGTCCGGGTCGGGCAGTTATCACCCGACCCGGGGCAGGGGGTCTATCACTTGTTCGTCTTGACCTGATCCTGGCTGACAACCTCGGGGGCAGGAGTGGGGAAGGTCAGATCAGGTGTCAGGGTATTCATTGTTGGGCCAAAAGCCTGTGCTTGCGACGCTACAACAGTGGTGGCCACTACAAATGCAATCAGGAAGGGTTTCATGTCTCTACTCCGGGTTTTGGCTGTGCCGTGCAATAGAAATGAACAGTTCAGTTTAGTTTTTCAAGGGTAAAAATGAACTAAACGGTTTACTTTTTTGCATGGGAGGTATGCAAAATGGAAAAGAGGCCATTTCAGATGATGCCAGGGCAGACCCTATCGCGCTCTTGCGACCCGGACCCCGGACGGGTAAATGCCCCCTAACGCATATGAGGTTTTCCGATGTCGATTGACCAAAGCACCGCCGCCAAGGTGGCCAAACTGGCCCGGATCAAGGTCGAGGATGACGCGCTGCCCGCGCTGGCGTCCGAATTCAACACCATCCTTGGGTTCATCGAGCAACTGAACGAAGTGGATGTCGAAGGTGTCGAGCCGATGGTCTCGGTCGAGCCGATGCGCCTGAAACGTCGTGAGGATGTGGTCGCCGACGGAAACCAGCAGGACAAGGTTCTGGCCAACGCCCCCGACGCCCGCGAAGGCTTTTTCGCAGTCCCCAAAGTGGTGGAGTAAGACATGAGCGATCTGAACAAACTGGGCCTGGCCGAGGCCCGCGATGCGCTGCGCAAGGGTGATGTGACCTCGGTCGAGCTGACCGAATCCTGTCTCAAGGCCATTGATGACGCCGACGCGCTGAACGCGTTTGTCCACAAGACGCCCGAGATCGCGCTGGAGCGCGCTAAGGCGGCGGATGAGCGGATCAAAGCAGGCGATGCTCCGTCCATGTGCGGTCTGCCGATCGGCATCAAGGACCTGTTCTGCACCAAGGGCGTGCCCTCGCAGGCAGCATCAAAAATTCTGGAGGGCTTCAAGCCTGAATACGAATCCACTGTGTCTCAGCAACTGGCTGACGCTGGCGCTGTCATGCTGGGCAAGCTGAACATGGACGAATTCGCGATGGGTTCGTCCAACGAAACCTCGGTCTACGGCAACGCGGTCAGCCCGTGGCGGCGCGGCAATGACGATGCGCAGCTGACACCGGGTGGCTCGTCCGGTGGATCGGCGTCTGCGGTGGCCGCCGATCTGTGTCTGGCGGCAACCGGCACCGACACAGGTGGCTCGATCCGTCAGCCTGCCGCGTTTGTCGGCATCACTGGCATCAAACCGACCTATGGCCGCTGCTCGCGCTGGGGCATCGTGGCCTTTGCCTCCTCGCTTGATCAGGCCGGCCCGATGACCAAGAATGTCCGCGACGCGGCGATCATGCTGGAAACCATGTGTGGCCATGACGCCAAGGACTCCACCAGCGCCGAGCTGGCCGTCCCGAATTTCGAGGCCATGCTGACCGGCGACATCAAAGGCAAAAAGATCGGTATCCCGAAAGAATACCGTATGGATGGAATGCCTGCCGAGATCGAAAAGCTCTGGGCCGACGGCGCCGCCATGCTGAAAGACGCAGGGGCCGAGATTGTCGATATCTCGCTGCCGCACACCAAATACGCTCTGCCTGCCTACTACGTAATCGCACCGGCCGAGGCATCCTCGAACCTCGCCCGCTATGACGGTGTCCGCTACGGTCGCCGTGCGCAGCTGGCGCAGGGGGATGGTATCACCGAGATGTACGAAAAGACCCGTGCCGAAGGCTTCGGCCACGAGGTCCAGCGCCGCGTTATGATTGGTACCTACGTATTGTCGGCCGGATTCTACGACGCCTACTACAACCGCGCACGACGCGTCCGCACCCTGATCAAGAAAGACTTCGAGGACGTCTTCGCCGCGGGTGTCGACGCAATCCTAACCCCGGCTACTCCGTCCGCATCCTTCGGTCTGGGCGAGATGACCGAGGCCGATCCCGTTCAAATGTACTTGAACGACGTCTTTACCGTGACGGTGAACCTTGCCGGTCTGCCGGGGATCTCGGTGCCTGCAGGGCTCGATAAACAAGGGCTGCCACTGGGTCTGCAACTGATCGGTCGGCCCTGGGACGAGGGCGACTTGCTCAATACCGCCTATGCGTTGGAAAACGCCGCTGGTTTTGTGGCAAAACCGTCGAAATGGTGGTAAGCCTCGGGCCTGAAAGACACCAGACACGGAGGCGCAGCATGCGCTCTTTGCCTCTCATCGCGGCGATCTCGCTGATCGCCGCCTGTGATACGGTCACACCGATTGGCGGAACCGACTTCAACACGCCCGAGTATCAGGCCCAGCGTGAGGCTCAACTATCCGGGCAAGGGAGTGTCGTAAACCCGCTGCTCGCCCCGGTGGATGTTTCGGAACAGGCCCTAGGTGCACCGGGTTCGGCGTCGAACGCAACCGTTGCGACCGGCGCCAATGCCGATATTGCCAATCAGACGGCGGCGGCTTTGGCGAGTACTTCGGTGCAGCCAACGGTCACTTCGGTACCCAACAATACAGGCATCTCCGACGAACAGGATTTCGGAGCCGTGTCCGAGCGCCGCAGCATCGAATCCGATGCCGCCCGTATCGAACAGAACCGCCAGACCTACGAAGTGGTCGCCCCAACAGCCGTTCCTGAACGTGGCAGCGACGGGCAGCCCAACATCGTGCAATACGCGCTCAGCACATCCAACCCGGTGGGCACCCAGCTTTACAGCCGCGCGGGGTTCAACCTGCTGGCCAAAGCACAGCGCAACTGCGCGCAATTCCCCTCGCCGGACCAGGCCCAGATCGCCTTCCTGTCGAACGGAGGGCCGCAGCGCGACCGCAAAGGACTGGACCCGGATGGCGACGGCTATGCCTGCAGCTGGGACCCGAGCCCGTTCCGCAGTGCCATCAACAACTAAGCCTGCGCCGATCTGGCATCCTTCGCCGAATTTCGGCCCCCGCCGCGATGGCCTGACGCCGACGCTTATTGTCCTGCACTACACCGCGATGGATAGCGCTCAGGCTGCGCTGGAGCGCCTCTGTGACCCACAAGCCGAGGTCTCAGCACACTACTTGATCGGTTCTGACGGTATGCTCTGGCAGATGGTGCGCGAAGAGGACCGTGCATGGCACGCCGGTGCGGGCGAATGGCATGGTCAGACCGACATCAACTCGCGCTCCATCGGGATCGAGCTGGACAACACCGGCGCACACCCTTTCTCGGATTTGCAGATGGCAACGCTGGAAACCCTCCTGCCTCAGATCATGTCGCGCTGGGCGATTCCGCCCGAGGGCTTGATTGGCCATTCCGACATGGCCCCCGGCCGAAAAAGCGACCCCGGAGCAAAGTTTGACTGGCAGCGGCTCGAACGTCAGGGCTTGGCCGCTAAACGCGGAACCGAAACTGCCCCGGTGGGCATCTCATACGACAACTTCCGCACACTGGCCCGCGCCGCAGGTTTCACAGCCGATGTCCCGAACGAGACGCTTCTGTCCGCCATCCGACTTCGATACCGCCCCTGGGGCATCGGTCCACTCGCCCCTGCCGACTTCAAGGCGCTCAGCCCGGCCTCACGCACAACCTGATCCGTTCTTCATCTGGCCAAAAATATCTCGGGGATGAAATGGCCAAAGGCCAAGAAGGGGCTGGCCCCTTCCTCCATCCTATCCACCCTTGACGCGACCGGGAACACAGCATACCCACCCCTCTGCGCGGAGGGCCGGATGGCCGCTGGGGTCGCAAGACCCGAGAGGAAAGTCCGGACTCCACAAGACAACGGTGCCGGGTAACGCCCGGGCGGGGCAACCCGACGGAAAGCGCCACAGAAATCAGACCGCCTGCGACTTCGGTCAAAGGTAAGGGTGAAACGGTGGAGTAAGAGCCCACCGCGCCGCTGGCAACAGCGGCGGCACGGCAAGCCCCACCGGGAGCAATGCCAAATAGGGTCCCCGCGCGGGATGGTCGGCGTCTGCCGATACCACCGCTAAGCGCGTCTTGGCCGAGAGGGACCGGGTTGGCAGCTTGAGCCGCGCAGCAATGCGCGGCCTAGAGGAATGGTCATCGAAGGGGGCAACCCCGGAACAAGATCCGGCTTACAGGCCCTCCGCGCGTATTCAATTGTCAGTTTCCGGGTGGCGTGTAGGCCCCGACCAATTTTGCAGCCTTCTTCTGAACCGCCACGAAGTCCTTCGCTTTCCAAGCCCTTACGGTTTCTATTTTGGATACCGCGCCCGAGGCGGCAACCGCCATGCCTACTGCAACCGCGTCTGTCTCGTCCGGTGCTTCGCTGATGACAACCACGTCGTTGTCGCCCGTCGTGATGTAGAAGGCCAAAAGTTTGGCACCGACCTTCTTCAACAGCGCTTTGACGGCGTCCGTCCGATCGGATGGTTTGCCGACCATCCCCTTCGCGCCTTTTTGGGAATAGGATGCATAGGTGATAAAAATAGGCATGGGTGCCTCCTGACTGAAGTTGAGGGACCTTTGATTGGGCCGGTCCTTTGGCCTGAAATCCGATCCGAGGCGTGTGCTAAGGTACGGCCACCAGCCAGACGCCAAGAACGATCAGCACCGCGCCCGTCGTGGGCACCAGCCACATGGCGCGCGGCAACAGCTTCTCCAACGCGACGTAAATGGCGACGCCGACAATCCAATAGATGTTCATCACTCCGCCTACGAACAGCAGCAGCATCAGGGCCCAGCAGCAGCCCAGACAATAGGCTCCGTGCAGCGCGCCGGTGCGGAATGCGCCATAGGCGTAGGGTCTGTTGTGATCGGCTAGAAAACGCGCCGGACTACGGCAGTGGCGCAGACAGGCGGTTTTGAGGCTGGACAGTTGGTACAGCCCCGCTGCGATCAAAACGCACCCGGCCGCCGTCCGAGAGCGGATGGTCATCATCGGGCCATCGGACAGCCCAACAACTTCCAGCAACCATTGTGCGCCGGTTGCAAGCACGCTGAACAAGGCCCAGGCCACCAGATAGCCGGCCAAAAAAAACAGGCTCAGCCGCGCCGTATTGGCCTTGTCCGGCCCGACCCGTTTCAACGCCATGAACAGCAGAACAGTAGGGGCGGCGCTGGGTGTCATCATCGCGATCATCATCACCCACCACATTAGGAAGATCAGCACGGCATAAGTTGCCGTCCAATGCACCTCGGTCGCCATCTGCATTGGGTTGCCAATTGGGCGGGCCATCCGCGTCATGTCCACAGCGGTCATGTTCATGCCGACCCCGGCAATCGTATACCACGATGCCGCCAAAATGATCAGCGCGACACAGACCAGAACAACGCTACGGTCATGCCGAAGCACCCGATCGACCAAATGGCTCGGTGGTGGGGAATCAGTCATTGGACATCCTGCCTAAGCGCCCAGAACCCCATGTCCTGAGATGTTGAGATGCGCTAGATGCGCGTGGGTCGCATCGAAGGCCAGACTGATCGCTGCGCCCGTGGTCTGGGCTGAACCCGACGCCGCCTCGGCGGTGCGATATTCGAACCCGTTGGGCAGATGGAACGCCGCACGATGCGGGTCTCCGGTCACGATATTGGGGATCGGTCTGACTTTCACATCGAACACACCGGTCACGTTCGCATAGCCAGTCCGGTCCTCGCGGCTCCAGTCCAGTTCGATCGGAACGTACAGAGTTTCGTGTTTCTTGGGCGCCATTGCGCTGAAGACGTACCACATGGTCGCCATTTCATCCGTGTCTTCGCCGGACATGATCGCCTGCAACGCGGCGCGCTGATCGGCAGAGGCGCTTTCATCTATGATCAACTGCATTTGGCCATTGCCTTCATGGATCGGGCCGGGCCAGTGATACACGCCTGCTGCCCGCACACCGGCAAGATCTGTTTCGCCATAGTGGCCGGATTCAATATCGAACACGACGACGGCTTCGCAATTGCCGTGGGTGGGTAGAACACTGAACTGGCAAGGGCAGCCGAAGTTGCAGTTACAATTGGCCAGCTCTTCGGCCTGCAGTTTCCATTCTGTCATGATTAACCCCCAAACACGCTTAAACGTAATCTGCCGTTTTAGGGTCGAGCCTGATATGGATGCCTCGAGGGCCGGGCTTGGCGCCGGCTTTTGGGTCTTCCGAATTGCGCGACCATATCACGAAAGCGTGATTGCGCCAAATCCGGTGCAAGCGTGCAACTCAGCTTTTGTGCACCTCACTTGCGGAATCCGGTTGACTCGGGCGCGCGACGGAGTAAAAGCGCACGCTCATAGGAATTCAACCGGAAGGCCCTGCCTTTTCGGACGCAGGAGATAACCATGGCGAAGCCGACGACAATCAAGATCCGCCTGAACTCGACCGCGGGCACGGGCCACTTCTACGTGACCAAGAAAAACGCGCGTACGATGACCGAGAAAATGACCATTCGTAAATACGACCCGGTCGTTCGGAAACATGTCGAGTACAAGGAAGGCAAGATTAAGTAATCTGCCGTTCCAATTGGATATTTTGAAAAGGGCTCTGAATTGTCAGAGCCCTTTTTCTTTGTGACGCATACGCTGGTGTCGCCAGGCCAAAGGAACAGGTCCGTTGCAGGGACGCATCAGCGCCACGCCCCTTCGCACCTGCCGCGGCTTGCTTTTTGCATCTCGCTACCGCTACGGTTTAGCAAATCGCCACAAAATGTTGACCGTCATGAAAAAAATCTTGCTACCGACAATCGCCGTTTTGACCCTCGCGGCTTGTGAAGACCCCTTCAATCGCCAAGGTGTCGGGTTCACCGGGATTGATGGTGAACCGCGCACGGTGTCCGATGTTCCGGGAGCCGTTGCCTTCTTACCGCCAGCGACCAATGTCCCGGCCGAGCTTGCGGAATTGCCCACCGTCTCGGTCCTGTCCGACAAGGTCGGGATCGATAAGATTGCCGGTGTGGCAATCGAAAATGGCGGTCAGTCGCCTGCAAACGCGGTGGAGCTATCGGGAAGCAGCCAGAACCTGTATCTGAGCACAGTGAATGTGAACGGCACCCTGTTCGGAGTTGTTCGGACACGCTCAAACAGCACTCGGGTCGATAACTCTGTGGGGGCGGCGTTTGGCAGAGAGACCGAACGCTTTACCGGTTGCCTGCCTGCAGGAGATGTCTACAGCAAGGGCTCATCCGATCGCAGCTCAGGCTTTGCGGTGCCGTTGAACTGCAGCTGATCCGGTTGAAAATCAGTTGAAGTGTAAAAGGGCGAGGATTTCCCCGCCTTGTTCATTTGCACCGATCGCTATTCGTCCCAATCAAGGCGGTGTTAGCCATCCTCAAGGATGCGGGCGAGGTCGGGCCGGCGGAAGGCCGGACCTTTCAGCACTTTGCCATCTTCGCGCAGAACCGGTTTCCCATCGGCGCCCAGCTTGGACATGTTCGAGGCATGGACCTCCTCCATCGCCGCTTGTTTGAAACTGTGTAGGCCGAATTCCAGAAAGGTGCCGTCCAGCACGTATTGGATGTCACACAGGGCATCTAGCACCTCGACCAGATTGCCATCCTCCACCGCTGCGCGCAGCTCCGCGACTTCCTCTTCGAGGATCGCCAACCGCATCTGTGCACGCGTCTCGGGGATTGCGGGTGCGTCCACGACCGGCACTTCGAAGGCTTCGTGCCAGTCCCGAACGATGGTTAGAGTGTCCTTTGCCATCAGAAATCCCAATCTTCGTCCTCGGTCGCTACGGCCTTGCCGATGACATAAGAGGAGCCAGAGCCCGAGAAGAAGTCGTGGTTCTCGCTATCCGGGCTGAGGGCGGCCAGAATCGCCGGATTCACTTCGGAAACTTCCGGCGGGAACAGGGCCTCGAATCCAAGGTTTTGCAGCGCCTTGTTAGCGTTGTAGTGGAGGAAGACCTTCACGTCCTCGGTCAGGCCGAGCTCGTCATACAGTTCCTCGGTGTATTGGTTCTCGATCCCGTAAAGCTCGAACATCAGACCAAAGGCATAGTCCTTCAACTCCTGCTGTTCGGCCTCAGAGAGCTTCTCGTAGCCGCGCTGGAATTTGTAGCCGATGTAATAACCATGCACGGCTTCATCGCGGATGATCAGGCGGATCAGGTCGGCGGTGTTGGTCAGCTTGGCGCGACTGGACCAGTACATTGGCAGGTAGAAGCCGGAATAGAACAGGAAGCTCTCCAGAAACACCGACGCGATCTTACGTTTCAGCGGATCGTTGCCCGGAGCGTATGTGTTCAGGATCGCCTCGGCCTTGGCCTGCAGATGCGGGTTTTCTTCGGACCAACGGAAGGCCTCGTCGATCTCCTTGGTCGAACAGAGCGTCGAGAAGATCGAGGAATAGCTGCGCGCGTGCACCGCCTCCATAAAGGCGATGTTGGTCAGCACGGCCTCTTCATGCGGAGTGACGGCATCGGGCATCAAAGCAGGGGCACCGACCGTGTTCTGGATCGTGTCCAGCAGGGTCAGGCCGGTGAAGACGCGGATGGTCAGCTGCTTTTCGTGATCCGTCAGCGTGGCCCAGCTTTGGATGTCGTTGGACAGCGGTACCTTCTCTGGTAGCCAGAAGTTGACCGTCAGGCGGTTCCAGACCTCAAGGTCTTTGTCATCCTCCAGCCGGTTCCAGTTGATGGCGCGGGGGATCTTGGTTTGGATCATGTCTTTCATGTTAGTGGCCCCTTACAGCGAGCAGGATACGCAGCCCTGCACCTCGGTCCCTTCAAGGGCCTCCTGGCGCAGACGCACGTAATAAATGGTTTTGATGCCTTTCTTCCACGCGTAGATCTGCGCGCGGTTGATGTCGCGGGTCGTGGCTTCGGCCGGGAAGAACAGGGTCAGAGACAGGCCCTGATCCACATGCTCGGTGGCCGCGGCATATGTGTCGATCAGCGCCTCGGGGCCGATCTCATAGGCGTCGCGGTAGTATTCGAGGTTGTCATTGTTCATGAAAGCCGCCGGATAGTAGACGCGGCCGATCTTGCCCTCTTTACGGATTTCGATCTTCGAGACGATGGGATGGATCGAAGAGGTCGAATTGTTGATATAGCTGATCGAGCCGGTCGGCGGCACCGCCTGAAGGTTGCGGTTATAAAGGCCGTGTTTCATCACATCTGCCTTCAACGCTGCCCAGTCGTCGCTTGTGGGCAGGGTCATGCCATCGAACAGAGCCTTCACCCGCTCGCTTTCGGGCAGCCAGTCACGGGTGGTGTATTTGTCGAAAAAGGTGCCCGAGGCGTAGTCGGAGTTCTCGAACCCCTTGAATGATGCGTTGCGTTCCTGCGCCAGATCGCAAGAGGTGCGGATCGCGTGATACGCCACGGTTGCGAAGTACACGGATGTGAACTCGACCCCCTCAGGCGAGCCATAGTGGATATGTTCGCGGGCAAGGAACCCGTGCAGGTTCATCTGCCCCAGACCAATTGCGTGGCTTTCATCATTGCCTCGACGCACCGACGGCACCGAGTCGATTGCTGACATTTCGGACACCGCCGTCAGCGCGCGGATCGCAGCGCCGACAGTACGGCCCAGATCACCGCCATCCATCGTCTTGGCAATGTTCAGCGAGCCGAGGTTGCAAGAGATATCCGTGCCTAGATGCGCATAGCTGAGGTCATCGTTGAATTCCGACGCCTCATTGACCTGCAAAATCTCGGAGCACAGGTTTGACATGTTGATCCGGCCCGCAATGGGGTTCATCCGGTTCACCGTGTCTTCGAACATCACGTAGGGATAGCCGGATTCGAACTGGATCTCGGCAATGGTCTGGAAGAATTCACGCGCATTGACCTTGGATTTCCGGATGCGCTTGTCATCGACCATCTCGTGATATTTCTCGGTCACCGAGATTTCCGAGAACGGCACGCCATAGACCTTTTCCACGTCATGGGGCGAGAACAGATACATATCGGCGTTTTTCTTCGCCAGCTCGAAAGTGATGTCAGGGATCACCACGCCAAGGCTCAGCGTTTTGATACGGATCTTCTCATCCGCGTTTTCGCGCTTGGTGTCGAGGAAGCGCATGATGTCCGGGTGGTGCGCGTTCAGATACACCGCACCCGCACCTTGCCGCGCGCCAAGCTGATTGGCGTAGGAGAAGCTGTCCTCCAGCAGTTTCATCACCGGGATCACGCCCGAGGATTGGTTCTCAATGCCCTTAATCGGCGCGCCGTGCTCGCGGATGTTGGTCAGCAGCAGCGCCACACCTCCGCCGCGCTTAGACAGTTGCAGGGCCGAGTTGATGCCGCGCCCGATGCTCTCCATGTTGTCCTCAAGCCGCAGCAGGAAGCACGAGATCAGCTCGCCGCGTGAGGCTTTGCCCGCGTTCAGGAAGGTAGGCGTGGCGGGTTGGAAGCGACCGTCGAGGATTTCCTCCATGAAGGACAGGGCCAGCGCCTCATCGCCGCGCGCCAGCGCCAACGCGGTCATGACGACGCGGTCCTCATAGCGTTCCAGGAACCGCTGCCCGTCACGGGTTTTCAGCGTGTATGAGGTGTAATACTTAAATGCGCCTAGAAAGGTCGGGAACCGAAATTTCTTGGCATAGGCCGCATCCCAGATCTTGCGCATGAAGTTCTTGGAATACTGGTCCAGAACGGCCTCTTCGTAGTAGCCTTCGGACACCAAATACCCGAGCTTTTCATCCAGCGAGTGGAAGAACACGGTGTTCTGGTTGACGTGCTGCAGGAAATACTGCCGCGCGGCCATACGGTCGGCATCGAAGCGGATCTTACCCTCACCATCGTAGAGGTTCAGCATCGCGTTCAATGCGTGATAGTCCTGCTCGTTTACGCTGCTGTCGAGCATAGGTGTCTCCCTAGTTTTTCCAGCCCGGCGCGGACGCGGGCGATGTCGGTCTCTGTTCCGGCCAGCTCAAACGTGTAGAGCAGCGGTACGTTGCATTTCTGGGCGATGATGCGACCGGCCAAAGCGTAGGTCGCACCAAAATTACGATTGCCTGTGCCGATCACTCCAACGATCCCGGCGCGTCTGTCCGGGTCGTTCAGGAACCGGATCACCTGTTTCGGAACCGCCCCGCGTCCTTCGCCATCTGCATAGGTGGGGCTGATCAGCACATAGGGGTGTCCGGCGTCGGGCAGCGGGTCCATTCCATTCGGAATGCGGAAAGAGGTCAGGCCCAGCCGCGAGACAAAGCGGTGGGTGTTTCCGGATTTCGATGAAAAATAGACCAGCGCCGGGATCGGCGCGGCCATGGATCAGGCCAGTTGGGCGATCATGTCCGGGCGGAACCCCGACCAGTGATCACTGCCCGCCACAACGACAGGAGCCTGACGATAACCCAGCTCGGTCACGTGGGTCATGGCGCTGTCGTCCTGGGTCAGGTCGATGACGTCATATGTGATGCCTTTTGCATCCAGCGCGCGGGTGGTGGCGGTGCATTGTACGCATGCGGGTTTGGAATATACGGTAATGCTCATGTCGTCCTCTGTCCTTTTAATGAATGCCGAGGACGCTGCGGGCAAAATGACCCCTGAACACGCCCCCGAACCCTCCGTTCGCGGTTCTCTTTCTTTGCTTGCGGCAGGTCTCCTGGCTCGCGGGATTGACGTTCGGACTGACCTTCCCAAAAGCACGCTTTCAGTGGCGTTTTCAGCCGAACTCTCCGCTTACAGTTGCGGGGGCAGCGCCGGTTTTTCACCGGTTTCCCTCTTAGCTTTCAACAGGAATCGAAAGAACCGAAGCAACACCATATTGGGGTTGGTGGTGGCGTGTTGTCAATATATGGTGTGGCGAAGAAAATAAATTTCTTCGCTTGCACAACCTGCCGCGTGCGCTAAGGCGGTTTACTTTTTCCGCTTGGGCATCGCGTTGCCACCCTTCATCGCAGCCGCACGTGCGCGGTTTTTCTTGCTGCTTGGCTTGCCTTTGGGCGGAGGCGGGCCTTTCGGACGGCGCGCAGGTTTCTTGTGCTGATCGCCCGAGGGGGCCTCATCCCGTTTGGGCCGCGTCTCTAGCTTGGGTTTCTCGGCAGGTTTGCGGCGTGGTTTTGCGGGCTGAGGCTCAGCCGCGCGGGCCGGGCGTTCGGGGCGCTTCTTGCCTTTGAAGTCGCGCTTGGGACCTTTGCGGCCACCACCGGAAAGGGCGGGCGGTGCGTCCAGTTGCACCAGGGTCTTGGTACCTTCGACCGTCATCTCGGGGCCAATGGCCTTCAGGAAACCTTCAACGCTGCTTTCGCGAATCTCGATATAGCTTTCGGTGTCAGCAATGCGGATCGCACCGATATCGGTCTTGGTGATCTTCCCCGCATTGCACAACATGGGCAGCAGATAGCGGGGTGAGGCGTTTTCGTTGTGTCCCTCCGACAGCGAAAACCACACGCTTGGGCCGAAGGGAACGTTCGGCTTTGGCGCGGTATCTTGTGCGTCGCTCAGTTCCTCCGGGGCGGAGTGTTTGCGCCTGTATTGACGCAGATAGGCCGCCGCCAGTTGCTGCGGTGAAAAGCGCGAGACCAGATCGTCGACGAGCGCACTTTCGCCCTCGGTCACATCCACGGTCCAGTCGTCCGAGCTGAACATCCGCTGCATGTCCTGCGCCTGAACCTCATCGGCCGAGGGCGCAGACCCCCAATCGGCAGTCAGCTTGGCGAATTTCAGCAGGCGTTGCGCCTTTTTGAACGACGCGGGCGGCACGATCAGCGCGCTGACGCCTTTCCGTCCGGCGCGTCCGGTTCGGCCCGAGCGGTGCAACAGCGTTTCATGGCTGTTCGGCAGTTCTGCATGGATCACCAGATCAAGGTTCGGCAGGTCGATCCCGCGCGCGGCTACATCGGTCGCCGCACAAACGCGGGCGCGCCCGTCGCGCATGGCTTGCAGCGCGTTCGAACGTTCGCTCTGCGTCAGCTCTCCGGACAGGGCCACGACCGAGAATCCACGATTCGACAGCCGCGCCGTTAGGCGGCTGACCATGGCGCGGGTGTTGCAAAAGATGATGGCGTTGGGGGCCTCATAGAAGCGCAGCACGTTGATTATTGCATTCTCGCCATCTCGCGGGGCCACATTCATTGCGCGGTATTCGATATCGGCATGTTGGGTGCGCTCGCTGACGGTGCTGACCCGCTCGGCATCGCGCTGGTAGCGGGCGGCGAGGGAGGCGATGGCGCGGGGAACCGTGGCGGAAAACAGCAGTGTCTGACGCTCAGACGGGGTCTGTTCCAGAATGAACTCAAGATCTTCGCGAAAGCCCAGATCGAGCATTTCGTCGGCTTCATCCAGAACCACGGCGCGCACGGCGGTCAGGTCAATCGACTCGCGCATGATATGGTCGCGCAGGCGGCCCGGCGTTGCGACCACGATATGCGCGCCGCGCGCCAACGCTCGCCGCTCGTCTCGCATATCCATGCCGCCGACACAGGACGCGATGAACGCGCCTGCATCCGCATACAGCCATGCCAATTCGCGTTTGACCTGCATCGCCAACTCGCGCGTTGGTGCTATGACCAGCGCCAAAGGCGCGCCAGCCGCTTCGAATACATCCGCGTCGCGCAAAACGGTTGGGGCGATGGCAAGGCCGAACCCAATGGTTTTCCCCGATCCGGTCTGTGCCGAAACCAACATGTCGCGGCCTTGCAGGTCGGGCGCGGATACAGCGGTTTGGACAGGGGTCAGCGTGTCATACCCTTTGCGATCAAGGGCGTCTTGAAGTGTTTGTTTCATGGCTCGGCTCATTGGGATGCTGCGGTCACCCTCAGAGCGTCTTATACGCGGATGATCGTCGAAGGGCTCTCCTTACCGAGTGAGGCGCCGGATGTATAGAGCGGAAAGCGGGCTGCACGATCAAACACAGCATGAACGCTTGATGAAGGTTCCTTCAGGAAAGTTGTAACCCGTCGCACTCCTCCCAATCTGTTGAACACAGCCAGAGATGGCACCGATTTCAGGGAGAAAGAGACCATGACCAGATTTATGACTGCCGGAGCAGCCGCTCTGGCCACGAGCCTAGCCCTTGGCACTGCCGCTGTCGCCGAAACCACGCCTGATCTGCGCGGTATTTGGACGGCCAGCCAGACTACGGTTTCGCCGTCGAATTCGGCTACCGGTGATGCGCCGCGATTTAACCAGTCGGAATGGGTGCTCGAAATTCAGGCTCAGAACGACAATGTGTTCTGGGGGCCGAGTATGTGGCGACGCAATGCCATGGATGACTGGACGATGTACGAGGCAACCGGTTCCATCAGCCAGGATGGTTCTGGAAAGATCGGGATCGTCGAAAGCTCGGCCGAGCCGGCGATTGGCGTAAACGCTCTGATCGATGCGCGCTACGAGGATGGGCGAATTTATGCGGATTTCCGTAGCCTGCGGACTGGAACAACCTACAGCACCGTTCTGGAACGTCAGGTGAACTGAAGCGTTTCCGGCCCGGCCGGACTGTAGGGGGTACAGACTGTCGTCCGATTTTGACGACGACAGAATAGTAGGTAAACCGTCCGGGTCGGAACGCTTCTCAATATCGCAAACTCGTCTCCACAGGGAGGAGGCGGACCGGACGGTGATTTCGCTGCTCGCGACAGGATCCAGTTCATACCGGGTTTACACGCTGTGTTCCTCGGCCCGGGTTATTCGGATCTCGCGAACCTTCAGCGCGGGGTCGCCCGCGGTGAAAAATTCGCCGTCCGGTCCAAGCCCCATTTCAGAATGGCATCCTATCCGCAGTATGCCGCAGATTCTGCTGGGAGGATTTGCCCAGTCGATCTTTTGCGAAGATATCTGCTTTGCCTCCTCGACCGACATCAGCACGGTCGGTGTTTTTTAAAGCGTCGGCTAAGGATCAATACCGGGCGCAAGCCTCGCTCTGAAAACCGTCTTGCTCATATGTTCGACAGCGTAGGTGATTAGGTAGGGAGTTTAGCCCTGTTTCAGTCCGAACGATTCGGTTTTGCGAACGTTGTGGCGTTGCCAGTTTCTGAAATTTGCGATCAGTTTATCGTCTGTTGCCCTTTGCGCCTGCAGCAAATCGCAACATTCCGGTCAGAATTTGGCGAAAAGAGTTTTGCAATTCTAACCCTACGTGGTTGTCGAGAAATCCGGAGTTATCCACAGTAACCTCCCGGCAGATATCAACAACTTATCCCCGACTGATTTCCATGCTGCAGTGCTATTTTCTTGCCCGATAACGGGTGCAATGCAAGATTGGTTTCACCGCTGGAGTTCCTCGGATCAGAAGGCGGGATGCAAAGGCCAAGGGGGTCTGCGCAGGGGAGGTGGATCTTAGGATTGACGTTCTTTTGCAAGGGCTTACCGGTGGGTGGTGCATCGAGTTGGGGCTTCGTGCCTTGGGTCGACGGATCATCCTCTCAAATGGGCTTTGTGCGTCGCAGCGACTTTCGAGTTTGTGGCGGCGGCTGCGGTCCCTTCGGGGGCCGGGGCAACTGGTTCGAAGTGGTCTTAGGACAAACTTCGTCCGGGTAAGGCGTCAGGGGATGCCCGCAAGGGCGCATGCAAAGACCGCGTCTGCGCACCTGACGCCTTTTCCCTTGCTGGCTTCATGCAGGCTACCACCCACCCCTCGTCAGAATGGGAGCGGGGCTCTTTCGCATGTGCAAAAGAGCCCCGTGTTAACGTCAGATGATGCAATGCCGCGTCTATGCACCTGTTCGTACATAATACTCAGTTCAGTCCGCCGCATCAACAATATATTGCGTGCGTTATCCTGCGACCCGCAAGATGAGGGCATAAATCAGAGGTTTTCCTGCACGTCCGAGGCTGCGTTTTGGATCGCATCGCCCGCTTTTTCGATGTCTTTGCCCGCGCCTTTGGCGGTTTCGCAGGCGGTCAATGCAAATAGGCTCAGGCCAATCAGAATTGCGCGGATCATGTTTTTCTCCTTCATGCTCGATCAGGCCTTCGGTAGCAGTATCTTACTGAGGAGGCTAGCACTTTTGCGGTTTACCGGGGGTCGCGCTGAGTCTACGTCTGCGGCCTGCCGGGCAAACTGTTAGTGTCCTGTGTTTTCGCTGCAGAACAGCTCATAGACGGTTTCCAGCATCCGACGGGGCTTGTCATCGGCCAGTCGGTAATAGATCGCTTTGCCGTCGCGTCGGGGCGTCACCAGCCCCTCCAGCCGCAAGCGCGACAATTGCTGCGACACGGCGGCCTGGCGTGCGGACAACAGGGTCTCAAGCTCGGTAACAGATTTCTCGCCCGACGCCAGATGGCACAGGATCATAAGACGCCCTTCGTGGCTAATTGCCTTCAGAAAATTCGCCGCCCTCGCCGCGTTTTCGACCATGTGGTCAAGCTCTTCTG
Organism: Ruegeria profundi; assembly: GCF_049800715.1. Taxonomy (GTDB): domain Bacteria; phylum Pseudomonadota; class Alphaproteobacteria; order Rhodobacterales; family Rhodobacteraceae; genus Ruegeria; species Ruegeria profundi_A. Next base: position 38,333 of record NZ_JBNAFO010000016.1, on the reverse strand, counting down.
AAGGGGTGTCCTGGGTTACTTGGGGGAGTGCCATCTAAACTTCGTTCCTTACTATCCCGCTGTGGGTGGAGCCAGCCATATACTGCTTTCCGGATAAGTACATCCAATTTACTTGTTTTGCACTTTTACGCCCATATGCACGCATCAAAATACTGTGATCAGAGAAGCGGTGAACAAAAAAGCGCCGTTTTCGGCCCCTGTGAGGTGGGAACAGAAGACGTGGGCCGCCGTATCTTGCGAACAGTTTGCAAGGTCGTTCTTGCCGGCCCCCCTTGCAGCCCCCCAGTGGCGACACTAAGACTCGGGTAACTCTTGTTGGGATAATGTCCCGATCCATAGCAAAGCAGGCAGGTTCCGAATGTTCGATCCAGTAGATACCTATATGAATACGCTCGTGCCCATGGTCGTTGAGCAGACCAGCCGGGGGGAGCGCGCCTATGATATTTTCTCGCGCCTGCTCAAAGAGCGGATCATCTTCATCAACGGTCCGATTCACGACGGGATGAGCCATTTGATCGTCGCGCAGTTGCTGCATCTTGAGGCGGAAAACCCGAACAAGGAAATCTCGATCTACATCAACTCGCCCGGCGGCGTGGTGACCAGCGGTTTGTCGATTTACGACACAATGCAGTACATCAAGCCGAAATGTTCCACATTGGTCATCGGTCAGGCGGCCTCGATGGGCTCGGTTCTGCTGGCCGGCGGTGAGACAGGTATGCGCTTTTCGTTGCCCAACAGCCGGATCATGGTTCACCAGCCCAGCGGCGGATATCAGGGTCAGGCCAGCGATATCATGATCCATGCTGCCGAGACGCAGAAGCTAAAAGATCGCTTGTATGACATCTACGTACGTCACACGGGTCAGACCAAGAAGGCCGTTGAAAAGGCTCTGGATCGTGACAACTTCATGAGTCCCGAAGAGGCCAAGGATTGGGGCCATATCGACGAGATCGTCGAAAACCGTGCCAAGATGGACACGGAAGAGGCCTAAGAAACGCGTCCCGCGCGCCAAGCGCGGGGCCATTTTGAGATTGTAGCCGCCAGAGCGCTGGCCTAAGCTGCACGAACATGCGCAAGCGTGCCCCACAGGTAGGGGCGCAGAGACGAAGCCCGAAAGGTAGATCATGGCGACGAATTCAGGCGGTGACGGCAAAAACACGCTCTACTGCAGCTTTTGTGGAAAAAGCCAGCATGAGGTGCGTAAGCTGATCGCAGGCCCGACCGTTTTCATCTGTGATGAATGCGTCGAGCTGTGCATGGACATCATTCGCGAGGAAACAAAGGCCAGCGGTCTGAAGTCCTCGGACGGGGTACCGACACCCAAGGATATCTGTGAGGTTCTGGACGACTATGTGATCGGTCAGGCCACAGCCAAGCGGGTTCTGTCGGTTGCGGTCCACAACCACTACAAACGTCTGAACCACGCCCAGAAAGCGGGCAGCGATATTGAACTGGCCAAGTCGAACATCCTGCTGATCGGCCCGACCGGTTGCGGCAAGACGCTGCTGGCCCAGACGCTGGCGCGTATTCTGGATGTGCCGTTCACCATGGCCGATGCGACGACGCTGACTGAAGCTGGTTATGTGGGTGAGGATGTCGAGAACATCATCCTGAAGCTGCTTCAGGCCAGCGAATACAATGTCGAACGCGCGCAGCGTGGCATCGTCTATATCGACGAGGTCGACAAGATCACGCGCAAGTCCGAAAACCCGTCGATCACGCGTGACGTCTCGGGTGAAGGTGTTCAGCAGGCGCTGCTGAAACTGATGGAAGGGACCGTCGCCTCGGTTCCGCCTCAGGGTGGCCGTAAACATCCGCAGCAGGAGTTCCTGCAGGTGGACACCACCAATATCCTGTTTATCTGTGGCGGTGCCTTTGCCGGTCTGGATCGGATCATCGCTCAACGTGGCAAAGGCTCGGCAATGGGCTTTGGCGCTGATGTGCGCGACAATGACGAGCGTGGCGTTGGCGAAATCTTCCAGGACCTCGAGCCGGAAGACCTGCTGAAGTTTGGATTGATCCCGGAATTCGTTGGCCGTCTGCCGGTTCTGGCGACGTTGGAGGATTTGGACGAGGATGCTCTGGTCACCATCCTGACCAAACCCAAGAATGCTCTGGTCAAACAATACCAGCGTTTGTTCGAGCTAGAAGATGCTGAACTGTCCTTTACCGATGAGGCGCTGAAATCGATCGCCAAGAAAGCGATCGAGCGAAAAACCGGCGCTCGGGGGCTGCGTTCGATCCTCGAAGATATCCTGCTGGATACGATGTTCGAACTTCCGGGCCTCAAAAATGTGACCGAAGTGGTGGTAAACGAAGAAGCCGTGACCTCTGACTCGCAACCCTTGATCATCTATGCGGATGCCGTGCCAGAATCGGCGTCAGCTGGCTAAGAGGTAAGGGGGCGCTGCCCCCGCCGCCCTTCAGGCGCCTCCCCCGAGGTATTTCCAGCCGGATGAACAGGGGATCCTTTACTTCATCTGGCCATAAATATCCTGGAGCGCGAGGCAGAGCCTCGCAAAACCTCATGACATTCAAATTCTCGGAGAAATGAGCCGTGTCCGCAATCAAGCGTATCTCTTCAGGTGGTGAATTTGAGGGCAAGGTTGGCTATTGCCGAGCAGTGGTGGCCGGAGGGTGGGTTCACGTTTCCGGCACTGTTGGGCAGGGTAGTGGCGTTGTCGATCAATGCAGATCAGCATTGGACGTCATCGGGAAAGCCTTGGATGAGGTGGGCGCAGGTTTCGCCGATGTTGTTCGTGTGACCTACATGCTGCCCGACCGGACCGATTTCGAGCCTTGCTGGCCCGTGTTGTCCGAGGTTTTTGGAGCCAATCCTCCAGCCGCGACGATGATTGAATGCGGTTTGATCGACCCCAAATACCGGATCGAAATCGAAGTGACCGCTTTATTGCCGCAGTGACGCAGTCTCGAGGCGGGTACTGGACCTTGGCGCGCCTTTGGGTCATACCTTCTCGGGACCGAATTGCCGGAGGCGGATCATGGGCATCCTGAACACTCTTTTGCGGGCCGTAACCTGGTGGAACGGGGCAACCCTGAACACACAGATTTTCACTGCGCGTAAAGGTGTTAAAGTTGGCGAGGACAATGAAGGCAACGTCTTTTATAAAACCGCCGATGACAGCAAACGCTGGGTGATTTTCAATGGTGAGGCTGAAGCCAGTAGGGTTGATCCAGATTGGCATGGATGGCTTCACCGCACCTGGGATGAGCCGCCGACAGACAAACCGCTGGCGCACAAGGCCTGGGAAAAACCGCATCAGGAGAACCTGACAGGCACCGCGCTTGCTTACACCCCTGCGGGGTCCTTGCGCCGGACAGAGCCTGTTGAGCGTAAGGACTACGAGGCCTGGAGCCCGGAATAAGACGAGGCGAGCAATGTCGACCCACAACTGGACCGAAGTATTCGTCGGCGGTGCCGTCTTGGCCTGCGCCGTCGCGTTTGGTGTTTATGCCAGCCAATCCACCGGCCTGTCGCAAGGCAGTGCCGGATATGAGCTGGGCGCGTCCTTCCGGTCGCTGGAAGGTGTCAATGTCGGCACCGATGTGCGCCTTGCGGGTGTCAAAATCGGGACCGTTACCGACGTGACCCTGAACCCTGAGACCTACCGCGCTGATACGACCTTTTCGGTCGCGGATGGTGTCCTCGTGCCAGATGACAGTGCCATCGTGATTTCGTCCGAGGGGCTGTTGGGGGGCAATTTTGTTGAGGTGATGCCCGGCGGGTCTCCGTTCTATTTTGAGCCCGGCGATCAGATCGAAGATACGCAGGGCGCGGTCAGCCTGATCTCGTTGCTGGTGAAGTTCGTCGCCGGAGACGGCAGCGAATGATGCGCGCTCTGGCATTTGCGTTGGCGCTGGCCGCGACATCCGCGACGGCACAGCAAACGGTTCAGTCCGGACCCGGCGCGATGTTGCGCGGCCTGGATAAGGTCAACGGTCAGACCGTGGATGTTGAGCTACAGACCGGTCAGACACAGGCCGTCTTTGGTCTGGATGTCGCCTTGGGGGATTGCCGCTTTCCCGTCGATAACCCGACCGGGGATGCGTTTGCCTTCCTGACCATATGGGAACAGGGCAAGGCGGAGCAGTTGTTCGACGGTTGGATGATCGCGACCTCTCCGGCGCTGAACGCTTTGGACCATTCGCGCTACGACGTTTGGGTGATCCGCTGTATCACCCCATCGGCGGACTGAGGCACCTCGGCGGCAAAGTCGGCGCTATCACCAATCGCTTCTTCCAGCGCTTTTCTATAGTCACTCCGGGGGATTTCGATCGCGCCGAGTGAGGCTAGATGGGCGGTCAGAAACTGTGTATCGAATAGCTGAAAACCGGTCTGTCGCAGGCGGTCCACCAGATAAGCCAGCGCAATTTTCGAGGCGTCGGTGCGACGTGAGAACATGCTCTCGCCAAAGAACGCAGCGCCCAGAGCCACTCCGAAAACGCCTCCGACAAGCTGGTCGTCTTCCCATACTTCCAGAGAATGCGCTTGGCCTGCGTTGTACACCTGTCGATACAGGTCGCGCAGCTCGGCGTTAATCCATGTGTCCGCACGATCGGCACACCCATCGACGACGCCTTCGAAATCCTGATTGATCGAGATGGTAAAGCCGCATCTCCGTATCCGCCGTGCAAGGCTGCGCGAGATGTGGAAACCGTCCAGTGGGAAAACCCCGCGGAATTTGGGGTCGACCCAGAACAGGTCCGGGTCATCGCGATGCTCGGCCATCGGGAAAATGCCGATCGAATAGCCATGCAGCAAAAGTTCTGGTGACAGGCTCATGGGAAGCATCCAAGGGCCGGGCGGCGCATGCCTACCGGCCCTGTGGGGTTAGTCGGCCATATTCTCCGCAAGCCAATGCTCCAGCCAGTGGATATTGTAGTCGCCGCTATGGATGTCCGGCTCCTGCAAGAGTGCGTGGAACAGAGGCACTGTGGTGTCGATGCCGTCTACGATCAGCTCTCCCAAAGCGCGTTCCAGACGGGCCAGCGCTTCGGCGCGGTCGCGGCCCTGAACGATCAGCTTGGCAATCAGCGAGTCGTAGTAGGGCGGGATCGAGTAGCCATCATAGAGCGCCGAATCCATCCGCACGCCTAGGCCACCCGGTGCGTGATACGCGCTGATCTTGCCTGGGCAGGGCGAGAAGTTGGGCAGCTTTTCCGCGTTGATCCGAACCTCGATGGCGTGACCATTGATCTCAAGGTCATCCTGCCCGAACGACATCGGCAGGCCCGAGGCCACGCGGATTTGTTCGCGCACCAGATCGACGCCGAAGATGCCCTCGGTCACCGGGTGTTCCACCTGTAGGCGGGTGTTCATCTCGATGAAGTAGAACTCGCCTTTTTCGTACAGGAACTCGATGGTGCCCGCGCCGATATAGTTGATCTTGGCCACCGCGTCGGCGCAGATCTTGCCGATCTTGGCGCGTTCTTCGGGGGTGATGCAGGGACCGGGGGCCTCTTCGAACACCTTCTGGTGACGACGCTGAAGCGAACAGTCGCGCTCCCCCAGATGGACGGCATTGCCTTTGCCGTCACCGAAGACCTGAATCTCGATATGGCGCGGCGTGGTGAGGTACTTTTCGATATAAACCTCATCATTGCCAAAGGCGGCTTTGCCTTCGGCACGTGCGGTCATGAAGGCGCTTTCCATCTCATCCGCCGTCTGCGCGACTTTCATGCCGCGACCGCCGCCACCCGCAGTGGCTTTGATGATGACAGGATAGCCGAATTCCTCACCGATACGCTTGGCGTCTTCCAACGTTGGAACGCCACCGTCGGAGCCGGGAACGCAGGGCACACCCAGCGCTTTCATCGTGTCCTTGGCGGTGATCTTGTCCCCCATGACACGGATATGTTCGGCGGTGGGGCCGATGAAGGTGATGTCGTGGTCTTCGACGATTTGCACAAACTCGGCATTCTCGGATAGGAAGCCATAGCCGGGATGGATCGCCTGCGCGCCGGTGATCTCACAGGCCGAGATGATGGCGGGGACGGACAGATAGCTTTGCGGGCTGGGCGGGGGGCCGATGCAGACCGATTCGTCCGCCATGCGCACATGCATCGCGTCGCTGTCGGCGGTGGAGTGGACGGCGACCGTCTTAATCCCCATCTCGCGCGCGGCGCGGATGACGCGCAGGGCGATCTCGCCTCGGTTGGCAATCAGGATCTTGTCGAACATGGGCCCGCCTTACTCGATGATGACCAGAGGGGTGCCGAATTCCACAGCGTCGCCATCGCCGACCAGAATGCGTTTCACGGTGCCCGACTTGGGCGCGTGGATGTGGTTCATCGTCTTCATCGCTTCGACGATCAGCAGCGTGTCTCCTTCGGAAACGGACGCTCCGACCGAAACGAAAGAGGGCGCGCCGGGCTCGGGCTGCATGTAAACCGTGCCGACCATGGGTGAGGTCACAGCGCCGGGATGGCTGGCCGGGTCTTCCACATCCGCGGCGGGGGCTGCGGGGGCTGCTGCAGGGGCCGGCGCGGCAGCGACAGGAGCTGCAGCTGCGGCCGGAACGGCGACCTGAACCGGAGCGGCAACCGCCTGCGTTGCGCGGCTGACGCGCACGTTCAGGCTGTCTTCCTCGCCATATTCGCGTTTGACCTGCAACTCGGTCAGGTCATTTTCGCGCAGCAATTCGGCCAAGGCTTTGATGAACGCCACATCCGCTTCGTGTTTGGTATCTGTCATGAGTATCCTCGAAGGTTCCCCTTTGGCCCGTCTGTATCTACGCGGGCTTCGATCTGATTACGCAGGGTTATAAGCCAAGCGAGCAGCCATGGAAAGCGCCGTTTGTGCCTGAAAATAGGGGGTTTGGATGGTTTGTGACGGGCAGTTGTGTCTACAGGGGCATACCAGAGAGCTTTGCAACCAGTTCCGGCAGTTTGCGGGCGCCGAATTTTTCCAGCAGCCGGGCGCGGTAGGCCTCAATCGTGCGGTAACTCAAGCCCAGTTCCATCCCGATTTCCTTAGCAGACAGGCCGCGGCAGGACAGGATCGCCACTTCGCGCTCGCGCACGGTCAGTTCCACCAGCGGCCGCTCCTCCGAGATGTCGGAAAAGCTCCAGATTCCATGGCGAAACGGGTCGTCAGGTGTAAGCGAGCGTCCACGCGCGCGGCACCAGAACAGGTCTCCGTTCCGACGTCGCATCACCCGTTCATCGGTGTAATAGCCGGTATCGCGCATCACTTGCAGGCTGCGTTGCCCGATTCTCTCCCAATCCGCGACCGAGGGGTAGAGGTGCAGCAAGGGCATGTTGTTGTATTCGGCTTCATCCCCGCCAAAGGTGCGCGCAAATTGCAAATTGCACCGTCGAATGATGCGGTTTTCCAATTCGACAAGGCCGATGGGTGCATATTCAAAAGCAGGATCGCTCATACCCATATGGTGGCGGTAAATGCAGGAAATGAGAAGGGGCGAAGCGCGTCTGGCGGTGCGGCCGAGGGCCGGAAGTTGTTAATCTTGTCAACTCAATCTGAAAACTGATGCATAACACCAAGAAAATGATAGGATAAACTGAAAATACGACCGACCAGAAATAGCTTAACGTGACTGAGGACCTTGATCATGCGGGATTTGCTGACCGGTAGCCGGATCCGCGAAAGACGGCAGATCGCGGGTCTGAGGCAGGCAGAGCTTGCGCGTCAGGTGGGGATCTCGGCTTCCTATCTGAACCTGATCGAACACAACCGCCGCCGGATCGGGGGCAAATTGCTGGTCGATATTGCAGGGGCGCTGGCTGTTGAGCCGTCCGTGTTGACGCAGGGCATCGAAGCGACCCTGATATCGGCTTTGCGCGAAGCCGCAGCCGATGCAGTCGGCCAACAGGCCGAAATTGAAACGCTTGAGGAATTTGCAGGCCGCTTTCCTGGTTGGTCGGGAGTATTGGCGCAGATGCATCGTCGTGTAGTGTCGCTGGAACGGACGGTTGCAACGCTTTCGGACCGATTGACCCATGACCCGCATCTGGCAGCCTCAATGCACGAAGTGCTGTCGACCGCAGCGGCGATTCGGTCCACCGCAGCGATTCTGGCCGACCCGCAGGATATCGACGCCGAGTGGCAGGATCGTTTCCACCAGAACCTTCATCAGGATGCGGAACGACTGGCCGACAGCTCGAAGGCGCTGGTGACCTATTTGGACGAAAGCGATACGTCGAAAGACCCGCGTGGCGCGCCGCTGGAAGAGGTCGAGCTGTTTCTTGAGGCGCGCGGCTACAGCTTTCCCGAACTCGACGCTGGTCAGGGGGCAGATGTCATTGATCTAGGCGGTCTGAATACCTCCGCTGCACGTAACCTTGCAGGGGAATGGCTTAAGCAGAGTGAGGCTGACGCCAAGGCCATGCCGCTGGATGCCCTCAAAACCACGCTGGCAGATGGTGATCCGAACCCTATGGAACTGGCGCAGCGATTCTCGGTCGATCTGCCGACTGTGTTCCGACGCCTCGCCAGCCTGCCCGAAGGGGTGTTGAGCCGCCCAGTGGGGCTGGTGATCTGCGACGGCTCGGGCAGTATCCTGTTTCTGAAGTCTGTCCCCGGCCTGTCACTGCCGCGCCACGGCGAGGCTTGCCCGCACTGGCCGCTATTTTCTGCGCTGAACCGGCCTCTGGTTCCGATCAGACGGCAGGTCGCGCAGCAGGGGCGTGCCGCCGCAATGTTCGAATGCCATGCTTGTGCCTGGCCGCACGGCGTGTCCGGATACGACCAGGAACCTTCGTATCGCGCGGCCATGCTGATACGGCCACTGGTCGATGCCGAACCGAACCCAGAGGCAACGCGGGTCGGGCCAAGCTGCCGGATTTGCCCAAGCGGTGATTGCGGTTCTCGTCGCGAGCCGTCAATTCTGAGCGAAGGCTTTTGACAGGTTCCCGAACAACCGCTTAATCTGGCGAAGACCGGTTCCGGGGTGGAGGCCAGTCATCGGGAGGATATACACAAATGAGCCGTAAGGTTCTGTTGATTGAGGATGAGCCCAACATCGCCGAGGCCATCCGGTTCTTGCTGACTCGCGAGGGATGGCAGGTCGAGACACACGGCGATGGTGCGGATGCGCTTCAGGTGATTCAGGGCGCACAGCCCGATCTGGTGATTCTGGACGTGATGCTACCGGGCAAGAGCGGGATGGACATTCTGCGCGATCTGCGTGCCTTGGACGACATGCAGGACCTGCCGGTTCTGATGCTGACCGCGCGCGGGCAGTCGAAAGATCGTGAGATGGCCGAGAATGCGGGTGTCAGCCGCTTCATGACCAAACCGTTCTCCAACGCCGAGGTGCTGACCGCTGTGCGCGATCTGCATGCGCAGGCGACGCAGTTATGACGTCGCCCGTGGGTCAGGACCGCACGTCGCGCGGTGCGCGGCCCTCGTTGTTTCTGGAACGGCAAAGCTATCGCCGGCGCAGGCTGGCGGATTCGGCTCGGTTGCTGCCATTTCTGGGCGGTGCGCTGCTGGTGCTGCCGCTGCTGTGGCCCGACACCGAGTCTGAAACCGGCGGTGTGCCGCTGTCTTCAGCCATCTTCTACATCTTCGCCTGTTGGATCGGTCTGATTCTGGTCAGCCTGATTTTTGGCTTCGTCGCCCGGCGCACTGGCGCGGATGACAGCCACGGTTCGGACGCGGGCTGATGGCAACGCTGAACATCCTGATTCTGGTCTGTCTGGGCTATGTCGTTCTTTTGTTCGGCGTGGCATTTGCCGCAGACAGGATGGCAGCGGCCGGACGGGGCAAATGGCTGCGTTCTCCTTTGATCTACACGCTGTCCCTCTCGATCTACTGCACGGCTTGGACCTTTTACGGCGCGGTCGGCAATGCGGCGCGGTCGGGGTTGGAGTTCGTGACAATCTACCTCGGGCCGACGCTGGTGATGATCAGTTGGTGGTGGGGGCTGCGCAAACTGGTGCGGGTCGGGCGCAGCCAGCGCGTGACCTCGATCGCGGACCTGTTGTCCTCGCGCTATGGCAAGTCGAACACGCTGGCGGTGTGCGTCACGATTCTGGCTGTGATCGGCGGCACGCCCTATATTGCGCTGCAATTGCAGTCGATTACCCTGTCTTTCTCGATCTTTGCCGAGGCCGACCCCTCGGGCCTCTACCGCGAAGGCTCCAGCGTTTTCTGGGTGGCGGCTGGGCTGGCGATGTTCGCGATTCTGTTCGGCACCCGCAATCTGGATGCCAATGAACGCCACCACGGTGTGGTCACAGCCATTGCGGTCGAGTCGGTGGTCAAACTTTTTGCGCTGGTGGCTGTCGGTATCTTCGTGGTCTGGGGCGTTGCCGGTGGCTTTGGCCCGATGATGGAGCGGATCGACGCCTCCGAAATTGGTAAATGGCAAGTGGATGCCGGTCGCTGGACGACCTTTATCTTCTTGTCCGCCGCCGCCTTTGTATGCTTGCCGCGCATGTTCCAGGTGATGGTGGTTGAGAATGATGACGAGGGCCATCTGCGCACCGCCGCCTGGGCCTTTCCCTTATACTTGCTGCTGATGAGCCTGTTTGTTGTCCCCATCGCCGTTGTCGGCCTCGATTTATTGCCGGAAGGGTCCAACCCGGATCTGTTCGTTCTGACCGTACCTTTATCGCAAGGCAAGGACGGGCTGGCGATGCTGTCCTTTATCGGAGGGTTCTCATCGGCGACCTCGATGGTGATCGTAACGGCAATGGCCCTGTCGACGATGGTTTCGAACCACGTCGTAATGCCGATCTGGCTGAACACGCATGAGCGGGTCGGGTCCGTGCCCGGAGACGTGCGCAACATCGTATTGATGGCGCGACGTATCTCGATCGCTGCGATAATGGCGCTGGGCTATTTCTACTACAGTCTGTCTGGCGGCGGCGCGGCGTTGGCCTCGATCGGGTTGGTGGCCTTTAGCGGTATTTCGCAAATCCTGCCCGCGATGGTCGGCGGATTGTTCTGGCGCGGGGCCACCAGAACCGGTGCCCTGGCAGGTTTGACTGTGGGCTTTGTTCTGTGGATCTACACCCTGCTTCTACCCGGAATGGGGGCGGCATGGATGCCCGAGAGTGTGCTGCTGAACGGCCCATTCGGTATTGCATGGCTGCGACCTCAGGCCTTGTTCGGGATCGAAGGTATCGACCCAATGGTGCATTCGGTCATGTGGTCAATTTCCTTGAATGCGATTGTGTTCTGTGTTGCGTCCCTGCTGAGCTTTCCCAGCCCGTTGGAGCGGCTTCAGGGCGCGCAGTTCGTCAATGTCTTTGACCACTCGGTCGCGCCGCGCGGTTGGACCGGGTCGGTTGCGCAAAGCGAAGACCTGATGATCATGACGCAGCGCATTCTGGGCACATCACCCGCCCAGGAACTGTTCCAGCGCGAGGCCGAGCTTCAGGGCGGACGCTCGCCTTTGCCCGAGCCGACACCCGGATTTCTGGCCCGGCTTGAGAGGGAGCTCAGCGGCTCAGTAGGGGCGGCCACGGCACATGCGATGATCGGGCAGATCGTGGGCGGTGCCTCGGTTTCGGTTGAGGACCTCTTGGCCGTTGCTGACGAATCTGCGCAATTGCTGGAATACTCCAGCCAGTTGGAAGAGAAATCTGCCGAACTTAGCCGCACGGCACGACAGTTGCGCGATGCCAACGCCAAGCTCACCCAAATATCCGAGCAGAAGGACAGCTTCCTCAGCCAGGTCAGTCATGAATTGCGCACGCCTATGACCTCGATCCGGGCCTTTTCCGAGATCATGCGCGACACCCAGGGGCTGAGCGGTGAAGAACAGACCCGCTATGCCGCCATCATTCACGACGAGGCGCTTCGCCTGACACGTCTGCTGGACGATCTGCTCGACCTCAGCGTTCTTGAGAACGGGCAGGTCAGGCTGAACCTTGGCGACGATACGTTGCGTTCGGTTCTTGATCGGTCGATCTCCAGCGCACTGGCGGGCACGGATCAACGGCTCGTTGTGCGGCGCAGCAAGGCGTCTGAGCGTATTCCCTTGCAAACTGATCTCGACCGCTTGGGGCAGGTGTTTATCAACCTCATCTCCAACGCGCGGAAATACTGTGATGCCGATGAACCCGTTCTGACGATCTCGGCGCATGATGTGGGCGGGCAGCTGGTTGTGGACTTCATCGACAATGGCAGCGGGGTGCCGCCTGAGGCGCGGTCGATGATCTTTGAGAAATTCGCGCGGGTCGGAGGGGACAAGGCTGGCGGCGCCGGGCTTGGATTGGCGATCTGCCGCGAGATTATGCACCGTTTGGGCGGCGATATCACATATCTGCCGGGGCAGGGCGGTGCTGCGTTCCGCGTCAGCCTGCCTTTGGCCTACCGGCAAGCGGCGCAATAGTCCGGTTTAAAGAAGTTCGTAACCTCTGCCGGGTTACACCAAGACTCACGACAAGAAATCGGATGGTACCGAAGCCATGGCACACACGGCCGGCGCCGCTCTGGCGCGTAAATTGTCATTGGGGCAGGGGGATTTGGGGGATCGACCCCGCTCGATCCTGCGGGCGTTGCGTCTGGGCTTTGCGCGGGCCGCGGGTGAGCGTTTGAACCTTCCGCTGGCTGTTATCGGGGCGAAACAGGCAGATCGGGCGCAGGCTGGCCTTGCGGCCACATTGGCCGAGGATTGGTTGCTGTTGAAGTTCACCGGGCCAGAGGGGGTTGCGGCGGCCTGTCTGGATTTGAACTGCGTCTCGGCCATCGTACAGACCCAAACCATTGGTGAGGTTGCACCGGACCCGCCCACAGAGCGGGGCTTTACGGATACGGATGCCGTCATGGCGGCTCCGCTGGTCGAGGATGCATTGCGCCGTGCCGTCGGGCTGGTCGATGCGGCAGATCAGCCGGGTCTGACGGGATATGAGTATGCCTCACGGGCGGCGGATTTGCGTGGCCTGATCTTGTCGCTGGTGGCAGACAGCTACCGCGTTTTTGACCTGACCGTGGAACTTGGAGGCGGGTTGCATCAGGGTCAGATCACGATTGTGCTGCCTGATCCGCCCGCGCCCGATGAGGCTGAGATCGAGCTGGACGTCGATACGGGCCCTCGGCTGGAGCAGTCATCAGGCGTTGTCCGGGCCGAGCTGAACGCCGTGGTGTGCCGGATGAGGTTGCCTTTGGCACATCTTTCTACGCTTGAGGTAGGCAGCCTGTTGCCGCTGACCGGCGCACGCTTGGACCGGACTGAGGTTCTGACGATCGAACGCACCCGCGCCTCGGTCGGGCGTCTGGGGCAGTCGGGCGGGATGCGCGCCGTTCGGCTGAACGAAAACGTACCGCTGCCCGCGCTGGATGCTTTGGAGTCCGCTGAATTCATAGAAAGTCGCCCGGCCAATGTCCGGGGCGATATGGCTGACACAGGCTTAGATGTCCTGTCCGACCCTCTCGATCTGGTCGCGAGCTCTACAGGCGTCGATCCCCTCGACGACGACCTGAGCCTTGTTGAACCCGATCGAATGGTCGCGGAAATCTCGCAACTGGCGGGCCTCGATGGCCCGAAGGATGGGGAGGTCTGATCTAGTCTGACGTGTTGCGCAGTTGATCCAGAGTGGGGCGCAGCTGATCCAACTGATACCCGGCATTGGTGGTGGCAGTCAGAATCTCATCCGTACTCATCTGGTCGCATTGACCCAGAGCCCAGACGACCGAGCAACGCGTACCGGACGCGCAATATGCCAGAACCGGGCCAGAGCAATTTTCGGCCATATCCCGCTGCCGTGCGACGTTTTCGGGCGTCATGGTCTGGTGGGTCAGTTCCAGCACCTCGTATTCCAGACCGGCTGCGCGGACCGCGTCTCCGATGGCATCGGATTGCATGATCTCGGGGACCTCGGCATTGGGTCGGTTGCAGATAACCTTGACGAAGCCGGCCTCGGCAATGGCGGGCACGTCCTCGACAGTGATCTGCGGGGAGACGGCGTAGCGGGGGGTTATTGGTCGAATCTCCATGCCAATTGATTAGGCCGCGTTGGCCGCCGTGTCCAGTTGCGCGCGCAGCCCCGGTGCCAGCCGCATCCCTGCCGCCATTGCCACCAGAAAGACGGCGCTGCTGGTCCCGCCATAGGACAGTGCCGCCATGGCTGGGCCGGGGCATAGGCCGACTAACCCCCAGCCTGCGCCAAACAGGACTGAGCCGAGGATCAGCCCTCGGTCAAGTTCGGTCCGTGCAGGTGCGGGAAATGTGCCGCCAGTCAACGGTTGGCGGGTCTTGGTCACGCGCCACGCGACCAACATGGGAAGAATCGCGCCGCCCATAACAAAGGCCAGAGTCGGGTCCCACGCGCCGAAGACATCCAGCCAGCCCTGAACCTTTTGTGTGTCCGTCATGCCCGATAGCAACAGCCCCGCGCCAAACAGCGCGCCCGATATCAACGCGATCAACAACCGCATCAGATCACCCCCAAACCGTGGCGGAACAGGGCCAAAACCGCCGCTCCGGCACCGATATAGATAAGGGTCGCAACAATCCCGCGTAGAGAAAACCGAGAGATGCCGCAGACCCCATGGCCCGATGTGCATCCGTTGGCCAAACGCGTACCAATGCCAACCAGCAGCCCGGCCACGACCAAAAGGCCCAGATTTTCTGTCAGGTGAGTTTGAGGCTGTTCGCTCATCAGGCGGCTCATGATCAGCGGCATACCGATCAGCCCCAAGACAAATACCAGTTTCTCGCGCCTTGCCGGGCCGTCGATTAAACCTCCCAGAATGCCACTGGCCCCCATGATCCGGCCATTGCCAAGCAGGTAAAGCGCAGCGCCGCAGCCGATCAGGATGCCGCCACAAAGGCCCCATATCCAGTCCGGGTTCATTCTATGTCCATCCTATACTGTTGGCGCGGGTCACAGCTTGTTGATCGGCAACTTCAGGAAAACATCGCCCTGTTCGTCGGCCGGGGGCATCTGGCCCGCGCGCATATTGACCTGAAGCGACGGCAGAATCAGCCGGGGTTTGGAGAGTGTCGCGTCGCGCGCATCCCGCATTTCCACAAACTCTTCGATGCTGCGACCTTGCCCGATATGGATGTTCAGCGCCTTTTGCTCACCCACCGTTGTCTCCCACGCATACTCATCCCGGCCCGGAGCCTTGTAGTCGTGCCCCACAAAAATGCGGGTCTCATCGGGCAGAGACAGGATTTTCTGGATTGAAGCAAAAAGGGTCTCGGACGAGCCGCCTGGGAAATCGCATCGTGCGGTGCCGAAATCGGGCATGAACAAGGTGTCGCCGACAAAAGCGGCATCGCCGATCACATAGGTCAGGCAGGCCGGCGTATGACCGGGTGTGTGCAGCACATCGCCCCGCATCTGCCCGATGTGGAAACTGTCGCCCTCGCGGAAGAGGGCATCAAACTGGCTGCCATCGCGCTGAAACTCGGTCCCTTCGTTGAAGATTTTGCCAAAGGTTTCCTGCACCTCGACGATGTGATGTCCGATCCCGATTTTGCCGCCCAGTTCCTGCTGCAGATATGGCGCAGCCGAGAGGTGGTCTGCATGCACATGGCTTTCCAAAATCCACTCGGTCTTGAGGTCTTTGGCGTGTACATAAGCGATGATCTGGTCGGCAGAGCTTGTCCCGGTCTGACCCGAGGCATGATCGAAATCCAGAACGCTATCGACAATCGCACAAGCGCGGCTGCTGTCTTCGTGGACGACGTACGAGACCGTAAAGGTCTGGTCGTCGAAGAACGCTTTCACTTTTGGCTTCATGGTTTCCTCCACTAAGACGACATATAAGAAAAGCAGAATGTGTTACAAGAGTCAGTTCGGTTTTTGATGTCCGTCAAGGCACGACATATGAAATTTGCCTAAACTTTAACCCAGACGCGCAGATTTGCCGAACAGGCTATTTTAGCGGGCAATAAATCGCCATCGTTTCCGGTAGCATCTTCGTGTCGTATCCGCGTTACCTATATCGGGGATACTGACAATTGGGAGGATTACAATGACGACAGATAACCTCTATTTCGAAGCGCAAGAGCTAGAGCAAAAACTTCAGAACGCGTGTCTGGATACCCGATTGGCGCTGCAGCCCAGTTTCAGCAAGATCGTAGATCGCATGCGTCAGCAAGGGATGCATGTTCCGTCGCGCATGCGCCGACTGGATGCGGCCCTGTGCGAGGACGCGATGGAAGCGCGGTTTGACAATTTGCCGATCTGATCGGTCGGGTTATCCCAGCGAAATGCCGAGGATGACCAGCATTAGCCCCATGACCGACAGAAACAACGCCCCAAGGTTCCAGGGCAGAACACCCTGAACAACAGCGCGCAGTTCGTCATCTGAAAGGCCCGCTTTGCGGGCCTTCATTACGCGAAGAATACACCAGATCAGACCGACAAGCCCGGCTACTGACAGGGCGGCGCCGCCCCAGGTAATGATTTCGAACATGGTTGCCTGCCTCTGCTGGTGCCGTGTTTTTGCGCTTACCGGATCAGGGGCCTGCCGACAAGCCCGCCCATGGGATTGGGTGCTTGCGACCCGGGCACCGGCGATGTATCCGGCACCATGCCCGATGTCTCAGCATCGCAATTCAGCCTCTGGGAGAGACCTACATGGAAGACATGACCGAAGATCAGGCCGCCGCCAACTATCGCGTGACTGCAGGCGAGCTGCGCCAGTTCATCGAACGGATCGAGCGTCTGGATGCCGAAAAGAAAGATCTGGCCGAGCAGCAGAAAGAGGTCATGGCCGAAGCGAAAGCGCGCGGCTACGACACCAAGGTCATGCGCAAATTGGTCGCTCTGCGCAAGCGCGACAAGGATGATATCGCCGAAGAAGAGGCGGTTCTCGAAATGTATAAGGAAGCTCTGGGTATGTAATGCGCTGCAGCCCGTTTCAGGGCTGCAGCACCCTTACGCCCGGCATGGCGTGTAGTGCCGCGAGATCCTGTTCGTAGATCTCGGAAAACGCGCTGACCACATCGGAATTCCAACCCGAAATCTCAAGCTCTTCTTCGATCTGCGCCGGGTCGGCATGTTCATCAAACAGATGGATCAGACTATCCCGCAGCATGTCCCGATCCTGCCACGCTATTTGTTCCAACAGTTGCGTCAGCTCTGCACGGCCCGCGTCCGTCAGCACAGAAGCAAGGAACGCGTATTCATGTTGCAGGGCCGCCTTGTCGGGTAGTCTGGCAAGCGTTCTGAGGATATCGCCCCAGATAAGCGGAGTGTCTTCATTGGCCCAGAGCGTGATCTGAACGTTCGGAGCTCTTTCTCGCAGGTCGTGGACCATGGTCAGCCAGTTCAGGTTGCTCAGGTCGGTGTTCCCCAGAACGGCTTTCCGCCGCTCTGCGGGCAGTGACATCAGCAATTTCGAGATGAAGCTCGCCGGGTTCACCAGCGCGAAACACAGCTCGATTTGATCCGCCTCCAAAACCCGGTCCAGGAACGCAATCCGCTCGGCCGCATTTGGATAAAACTGCCCGTGCAGAATCGCGGCGCGTCTGGGGCCAAAAACCTTGTCGCTCGACAGGACAACGCGATCGCAGGTGTTGCGGTCGGGAAGAACCTCATTCAAGCCCATCAGTACATCTGGCAGAGGCACTCCGGTCGTCATGGAATCCGAGGCTACTTTCACGAACTGCCGCCCCTGTGCGAGGTCCAGAGGGATGACCCGCTGCTGGCTTAGAACCGCGATGTTCGCCATTAGGGTTTCGATCAACCGGTCATTGTCGGAAAAGGCCACGCCTGCGTGGATAACAACCTGCATCTTCGTCCTGTTTTTGCCGGGCTCCTTTCTCCGGTGTTACAGCCTGCGCCTTCATCGGTAAATGCCGTAACTGACAAGCGGTTTGTTGGCTGCTGGAGTCATCGCACGTAAATCGAGGCGTGCCACCTGTCCGCAGAGGTTGGCTTGAACTACGGCTGCGCCAAATGCGGCAACCTTTTGGCAAATCCCGGCAAGATGACCTATCCAGTCAAAACCTGCCGCTCGTAAATAGGGGAGGGGGCCTCGGCCAACGGATCATCCTCGGGCGGGCAGAGCAATACCGCGAAAACAATCAGCGCCGCCAACAGTGCCGTCTTCATTTGTGCGAAAGCTCTTGATTTCATCACGCGTCCCTTCGCTTTGTAAGCCTCGTTACCCCTCTAACGCTTCAGCCCCGAAATTCCGTCGAAAGATTTTTGCAGGTTTTTGTCTTTTTCCGCTTGCAGGCTCGCGCGGGAATTTATACATCCCTCCTCACTCAACGGCGCGGGCGTAGCTCAGGGGTAGAGCATAACCTTGCCAAGGTTAGGGTCGGGCGTTCGAATCGCCTCGCCCGCTCCATTGAGTTAAGGTCTTCGGACCAACATGTGTATCTGATGCGGGCGTAGCTCAGGGGTAGAGCATAACCTTGCCAAGGTTAGGGTCGGGCGTTCGAATCGCCTCGCCCGCTCCAGATACAAACCTTTCCAACTGGTTGATTTCGATTTGAACGCGGTGCCTGAGCGTCTGTGTTTGGCATTGGCCCGGAGGTCTTTCGCGACCGGGCCGATTCTGCCGCATCATGAGTGCAGGTTCATCTCAGAACGCTTTGAAGGTCATCGTGGTCAAGGATCGTTCGATGTTTGGAATCACCAGAAGATGTTCGTTGATGAAATGGCCGACATCCTCGGTTTCTGGGATATAGAGTTTCAGCAGTAGGTCGTATTCGCCGCTGGTGGAGTAAAGCTCCGAGTGAATCTCGCGCAGGGCGATCTCTTCGGCTACCTTGTAGGTGGTGCCGGGTTTGCAGCGGATTTGGATGAAAACGCAGGTGGACATGTGCCGGGCCTTTTGACTTGAGTTTCCGGCAGGCTGGCATGGCCCGGACCTGTGTGCAATCCCCTGCAACAGTTTGTACCGATTGCGCTGCGGGCACTGGATCAACCCGCCCAACCCCGTCTATAAGCGCGCCTGTAGCAAAAGGAATTCGCCCATGCGCAGCGCAAAGATCAGCCGTCAGACCGCCGAGACCGAGATCTCGGTCGAGGTCAATCTGGACGGCACCGGCCAGTATGACAACCAGACCGGCGTTGGCTTCTTTGACCATATGCTGGATCAGTTGGCGCGTCATTCGCTGATCGACATGACGATCCGTGCCAAGGGCGACTATCACATCGACGACCACCACACGGTCGAGGATACCGGCATCGCGCTGGGTCAGGCTCTGACGCAGGCATTGGGCGACAAGAAGGGCATCCGCCGTTATGGCGAGTGTCACTTGCCTATGGACGACGCTCAGGTGCGTTGTGCGCTGGATCTGTCCGCGCGCCCGTTCCTGATCTGGAACGTGGACCTGCCAACCCAGAAGATCGGCACCTTCGACACCGAGCTGGTGCGCGAGTTCTTTCAGGCGCTCAGCACCCATGGCGGCATCACGCTGCATATCGACCAGCTGCACGGTTTCAACAGCCACCACATCGCGGAGGCTGCATTTAAGGCCGTTGCCCGCGCACTGCGGGATGCGGTCGAAACCGACCCACGCAAGGCGGATGCGATTCCGTCAACGAAGGGCGCGTTGTAAGCGTAACCCGAAAAGTGGGCACCGGTTTTCGGACAAGTTGCGCACAGAAAGGACTCAAATGCTCACCGCGATCATCGACTACGAGAGCGGCAACCTGCACTCGGCCGAAAAAGCCTTTCAGCGTATGGCGAAAGAGCTGGACGCGGGTGAGGTCGTTGTGACCTCGGACGCGGATGTCGCCGCGCGCGCGGACCGGCTGGTGCTACCCGGGGACGGAGCCTTCCCAGCCTGCGCCGCCGAGCTGCGTGGACACAAGGGCATCTATGATGCGATGGTTGAGGCGGTTGAACAGAAAGGTCGCCCCTTCCTTGGAATCTGCGTTGGGATGCAGTTGATGGCCTCAAAAGGCCATGAATATACCGAAACCGATGGTCTGGATTGGGTGGCTGGGGACGTGCTGCGGATCGAGCCTTCTGACGCTTCGCTCAAGGTGCCGCATATGGGCTGGAACGATCTGGTTCTGGATAGCGATCACCCGGTGTTTAACGGTGTGAAATCAGGCGATCACGTCTATTTCGTCCATTCCTACCATTTTCGCGTCGCGGATCCGGCGCAGCGGTTGGCTTATGTGGACTATGGGCAGGATGTCACGGCCGTGATTGGCCGCGACACGATGCTTGGGATGCAATTTCACCCCGAGAAAAGCCAGGATGTTGGCCTGCGTATGATCGGCAACTTCCTGACTTGGGCGCCGTAGGGCGTTACTGAATGCGAGTCCAGGTCTGCCCCCGGCAGACCAATCCGCCTGCGACACAGCCTTTGACCGTCAGCTGGTTCTGGCTGTCCAGTGTCATTTTGGAGTTGTAGGTCTTGTCGCGATCGGGGGCCCAGATCTTGCCGTTGTCATAGCTGCCACTGCCTTCTGCAACCATGTCCCAGATGATCTGTTTGCCCAGGTTTTCATAGTCCAGTATCTGGTCGCCATTGCCGTCAAAGGCGCTGTCGATAGTGCCGCAAATTGCGCTGCCGCATTCGCTGATCGACACGTGCAGGTACCCACCTGTGTCGCCGGGTTGTGTTTTCCACAGCCCATCCGCCGCATCTGCCGCCATCGCGCCTGTGGCCAGCGATGCAAAAGCAATCGAAAGTGCAAGTTTCTTCATGATAACCTCCCTGATTTGGGTTCACTCTGGCCCGGTGTCGGGCTTCGGGCAAGATTGACTTTGCGTCGCTAACCCGCTTGTGCGATACGCCGCCCGTGTAACATTCAGATAAGGCCGCCCGACATGATCCTGTATCCCGCCATCGACCTGAAAGACGGCAACGCTGTTCGCCTGCTGCGCGGTGAAATGGACAAAGCCACCGTTTTCAATGAAGACCCGGCCGCGCAGGCCCGTGCCTTTGTTGATGCAGGATGTGAGTGGCTGCACCTTGTCGACTTGAACGGTGCCTTCGCGGGCGAGCCGGTCAACGCCGCTCCGGTCGAGGCGATCCTGAAGGCCTGCGACGTGCCCGCCCAGTTGGGCGGCGGTATCCGGGACATGGCCACCATCGAGACTTGGATCGAAAAGGGTTTGGCGCGGGTCATTCTTGGCACCGTTGCTGTCGAAAACCCCAATCTGGTGCGTGAGGCCGCAAAAGCCTTCCCCGGCAAGGTCGCAGTGGGCATCGACGCCCGCAACGGCATGGTCGCAACCAAAGGCTGGGCCGAGGAAACGGACGTGCAGGTCGCCGATCTGGCCCGCAGCTTCGAAGATGCTGGCGTTGCGGCAATCATCTATACCGACATCAACCGCGATGGCGCGATGCAAGGCCCGAATATCGAAGCCACAGCCGCGCTGGCCCAAGCCGTCTCCATCCCGGTCATTGCCTCGGGTGGTGTCAGTTCATTGGACGATCTCATCGCCCTGCGCGATTGCGGAGTTGAACTGAACGGCGCTATCTCGGGCCGGGCGCTGTATGATGGCGCGATTGACTTGGCTGAGGCCATTCGCGCCCTGAGCTAAATGCCTTACTGCGCGGCAGCCGAGGTCAGTTTCTTCAACGCGCCGCGCATTTTTTCGATCACGGGCGAGTTTTCGACCTCGTCAAGTTCATCCATCGTCTCTTTTGGGTCTTCATAGGCCAGCCAGACCTGCCCGTTCGCATCCTCATAGGCCTGCACTTTTAGCGGCAGGAACAGGCCTGCACGCGGGTCGATCTGCATCGCGGGTGTCCCGAGGGCTGGGTTGCCGAAGATCAGCACCTGATTGGGCGGAATTGGCGTACCAACCTTTTCGGCACCGGCTGCGTGGTCGATGCGGGCAAAGACCGTCGCGCCTGCGTTCCCCACTGCGGCTTCGAGGGCGTCCAGCGCCTCGGGCACGGATTTTGCGGTTTCTACTTTGATGATATCGTCAGCCATTGCGGCAACTGCTCCTGCAAAAAGGAAGGTAGTGGTCAGAATAAGGTTTCGCATCTTGTTGATCTCCTGATGAATTTGGGGACAGTTTTCACAGGTTTGAGAGGGGTGACAATCACAAGTCTGGCATCGGCGGGGCTTTGCCGGTAAGGGTGCGGGCAACAAAGGAAAGCGCATGCTGAAAACCCGTATCATTCCCTGTCTGGATGTCGCCGATGGCCGCGTGGTCAAAGGTGTGAATTTCGTGGGTCTGCGCGATGCAGGCGACCCGGTGGAATCGGCCAAGGCCTATGACGCCGCCGGCGCGGATGAGATCTGTTTTCTGGACATTCACGCCACGCATGAAAACCGCGGCACCATGTTCGACGTGGTTCAGCGCACGGCCGAGCAGTGCTTTGTTCCCCTGACCGTAGGTGGTGGCGTGCGGACCAAGGATGATGTGCGTGCCCTGCTGCTGGCGGGGGCGGACAAGGTCAGCTTCAATTCCGCCGCTGTTGCCAACCCAGATGTGATTGCCGAGGCGGCAGACCAGTTCGGCAGCCAGTGTATCGTTTGCGCGATCGACGCCAAAACCGTCAGCCCCGGAAAATGGGAGATCTTCACCCATGGTGGCCGCAAGCCCACCGGCATCGACGCGGTCGAGTTCGCGAAAACCGTGGTCGCCAAAGGTGCTGGAGAAATCCTGCTGACCTCGATGGATCGGGACGGAACCAAGTCAGGGTTCAACCTGCCGCTAACCCGCGCAATCAGCGACGCGGTGGATGTGCCTGTGATCGCATCGGGTGGGGTTGGCAATCTGGACCATCTCGTCGAAGGCGTCACCGAGGGCGGGGCGAGCGCCGTACTTGCGGCCTCGATCTTCCATTTTGGTGAATACACCATCCGCGAGGCCAAAGAACGCATGGCCGCCGCCGGTATCCCGATGAGGCTGACATGAGCATTCTGCACGATCTGGCCGCCACAATCGAGGCGCGCAAAGGGGCGGACCCGGAGAGCAGCTGGACAGCAAAGCTGCTGGCCAAGGGCCCAGAAAAATGCGCTGAGAAATTCGGCGAGGAAGCTGTTGAGGCCATCATCGAAGCCGTCAAGAACGACAAGGACGGGCTAACGGCCGAGGCCGCCGACGTGCTGTATCACCTTCTGGTCATGCTGGCCGCGCGCGACGTTGCGCTGGACGATGTGCTGTCGGAGCTGGCTCGGCGTCAGGGCCTTAGCGGTATCGCCGAAAAGGCCGCACGCCCAAAAAGTTAAGCTCAGTCTTCCGTCCGCGCCGAAGCGGTTCTATGATCATGTTTCACGGTCTATCGGGCGAGGGACATCACAATGATCAGAGCTTTGGCCTGCGTTCTGGCCCTCGTGACTTTGGGCGCCTGTGCGACCCCGCCACCGTCCACCGGTGATGAAGTTGAGCGTCTTGCCTCGGAAATCCAAAGCCTCGGTCCCGATATCGACCCGGCTGAGGCCAACCGGGCCGCCCGCATTGCGTATTCTTACACCGCGCAGCTGGTGCACGAATATGAGATCACCGACCCTCCGTTGATCCACAATGCCAAGGTCAACAAGGGCCTGCGCCCGCGTGGGTTATGCTGGCACTGGGCCGAAGATATCGAGCGGCGCTTGAAGCAAGAGAACTTCCAAACGCTGGACATGCATCGCGCCATTGCCAACGCCGACAATCCGCTGCGAATCGACCACAGCACAGCCATTATCAGCGCGCGCGGCGAGTCGCTCTATGATGGCGTGGTTTTGGACCCGTGGCGTTATGGCGGGGTTCTTTTCTGGTCTCCGCTGCAGGAAGACACAAGATATGAATGGGTCCCGCGTGAGGTTGTTCTGGAAAAGCGCAGGCAAGAGCAGGTGGCCCGCCTCAAATCCTACCCGGCGCAGTAACGCTATAGCTTGGATGAAATGATACCAGTGCTAAAGCCGCCCATGCGCAGTTCTCCGAACAGGCGCTGATATTCGATCTTGGGGCAGCGATTCATCACCACATCTACGCCGCGCGCCTCTGCCTTGGCGGCAGCCTCTGCGTGCTCAACGCCGATCTGCATCCAGACGGTGCGCAGGGATGGGAATACCTCCAGCGCCTCATCCACGATCGGAGGCACGGCCTCAGAGCGGCGAAAGATATCCACCATATCAACATCTTTCGTAATTTCTGACAGGCTGGCGCGCACGGTTTGACCGAAAAGTTGCTTTCCCGCATGGCCGGGATTAACCGGGATCACGGTAAAGCCTTTCAGCGACAGATAGCGGGCCACGTAGAAACTCGGCCGCACCTCGTTCATGGACACCCCGACCACGGCAACGGTCTTGGTGCGCTTCAGAATGGATCTCAGGAACTCATCAGAATAGTCAGCCATGCCGCTACCCTATGCGACGGCTGAAAAAGAAAAAAGCGCCCAAGAAACCTTGGGCGCCAGTTGTTGGAACGAGGGACAGTGAAATGACCCGCGGCAGTTCCGTTCCGCGGTCACTGTGACATTTAGGCATGTTTTGGTTAAAAAAAAGAGGGCGCGCTCATTTTTGTGATGACTTTTCACAAACGGCGGAGGATCGCCTATTCCCGGTACAGAATCTCAGGCCAGTTCCCTTCGGCCTGATGGATGTATTCCAACTGATCCTCACGCCATTTCCGCTCAATTTCAGGCGAAAACGTCAAGTATAGGCGCCCATCTACCACTTGCCAGGCCCCCGGATCAGTTCCCTTGAGGATGCCTTGTGCCATCGCATAGGAACAATACCCCCCGAACTGAGGGGCAAAGGCGCGCGGATTCGCCTCAAAAAGCGCGCGATTTTCGAGAGAGGCGAAATGCCATTCGGCTCCCTTCCACGTCACCGAAATCTCGGGGCGGCCTTGCACGGGTACGTCGCCCTGAAAATAGGACACGGGATCGTATCCCGCCATCGCAGCCCCCTCGGGCGCGAAATATACGGGCATGGGCTGCGCAATAGCGGCAGAAGCGAGAAGAGTGGCGCTCAGCGCGCCAATGAGAGCGTGGCGGATTGGCATAGGTATAACGGAATCATGGACTCAGCGTCTCAATCTGCAACGTTTTGCGCTGCGAGACACCCCAGATGACGCGGTTGTGATCACCCCCAAGACCCAGGATCAGTCAAAGATATCCTCGATCACATCCCAGGCCTCATCCATCACGCGCGAAAACAGCGTTTTCTTCTTTTTCTTGCGCTTGGATTTCGGTGGGGCGGTATGGGATACGGCGTGTTTCCTGGGCGCGCTTTCGGTCACCTTGCGCTTGGGTAGCATCTTGAGGTCATGCAACGGTGCGCCGCAACTGGAACAGCTCAACTCGTGCCGCTGCTTTCCCTTCAGGACAAGCGCCGCTCGGGTCCCGCAATAGCAGCAGGTGGCGATTTTCGATGGGCCAGAGATGACGCGCTCCTATCCTGTGTACCGTGAGGCATATAGGGCAATCGCCGCCGCGTTTGAGACGTTCAAAGATCCAAAACCGCCAGCTGCGTCAATTTTCACCAGATTGTCCACGGTTTCCTTGGTCTTTTGCCGCAATCCGGGGCCTTCTGCACCCAGCACCAGCGCCACGGGACGATCACGGTGATCCCCTATGGACGCCTCGATCGTATCCTCGGCCTCACCATCGAGGCCTAGCACCAGAAAGCCCATGCCCTGCAACTCGACAATCGCGTCGGCCAGATTGCGAACCCGCAAATAGGGCTGACGCTCCAAAGCGCCGCTTGCGGTTTTGGCCAGCGCCCCAGTCTCAGGCGCGGAATGGTGCCGAGTCCCGATCACAGCGCTGGCGCCCAACACTTCGGCCGAGCGCAGAATCGCCCCGACATTGTGCGGGTCTGTCACCCGATCCAGTAAAATCACTCGAGGGTGTTCGCGCCCTATGCAGTTTTCTGCCAACCCGCCCCATTCCAGCGGCTTGACCTCAAGGGCGGCACCCTGATGGACTGATCCCTGATCAATCGGAGCGTTGAACTTCCGTGGATCGACCATCTCGGCCTCGATCCCAGCAAAATCAATGGCTTCCGCCAGTTTATCACGGGCATTTCGGGTCACAATCAGGCGCAATTTCTGCCGTTTCGGGTTCATCAGCGCATCGCGCACAGCGTGCAGACCAAACAGCCAAACCGTTTCCGAAGCGGCTGCTTTGCGCGCCTGTTCCTTTTCCACGACCCACTTGGGTTTCTTCATTTTATTGGCCTCCGGGCCGGGCGTTCGATTTCATGCGTCAAAGCGGTATTTTCCTGTTGACGCTCCTTTGGTGCGCTAGTAATCACGCCTCCACGTTAGGTGCAACGCCTGACAGTGGGCGACAGGCCGCAAGGTGTGGCAGGGGACTGTAACTCCCTCGCGGAGACGCACGCCTGGTTCGATTCCAGGGTCGCCCACCACTTTCTCTAGCAGAAAATGTTGGCAAATCTATCAGTGTAGACTGAGAAGCACTTCGATATCGCGGCGGCTCAACCGACGCAGAAGCGCCCTGTCTTCTGCCAGAAGAGACTCACCGCTTTCGATCTGTTTCTCAAGAAACGCGGCGATTTCGCTTGTGGGCTGATAGTAAAGGTCGATCTGCTGTTTACTCAGATCTTCAACCAACTTCCGTAGGAGCTGTTTCTGCTTCTCCGAATCAAGATCTTTGCGCTTGTCTTCCAGCATGGCCATTCGCTTCGTTTGTTCACACCCAAATTGTAGGACGGTGAGAGCGTTTGACAAAGTCGTACCGCGCGGCTTCTACGCAAGCCCGAGTTGGGTCGGTAAAAGTGACATCGTTCCAAAAAAAGACGGGGCGCGCTGGAAACAAAGCGCGCCCCTATCTCAGGGAGGAGAAACCGATCTCGCGTTCGAAACACACCATGAACGCTAACTCGTTACAGTGTTGACTATGGCGGCTTTCGGTTTTGTGTTCAGTGATGTTGTTCACATATAGACTGCTCGGCGACCGAGTCTGCGTGTCGACCCGCTGCTACCGCGGGACGTTTTGTAACTGATACGCTTGTAGCTAGAACCGCGGCCTTAGCAGTCGTTCGCTTGCCTTAGTGTGTATCCATTGCCTGTGCAGAAGCCCCTTTGTTAGTCAGCTGGCTTGAAAGGGAATTCACGTCGGACCTCAGTTTTCTTCATTTTTCTAACAATTGATGGCTTCGTTTATTTCTCTCTAAGCAGGGCGAAACACTAGGAAAGCATCGCAATAATGGCTGCGAGAACGATCACGCCCAGTATCGTCAGCTTTGTCGCGGCGACTACCCCATCAGCCCGAGCTTCCCATTTTGTCTTAGGGCGATTCACGGCGTTGTTCCATCCAAGGTCGTTTTCTTCGTGGTCGGGCATAATTCGTGTCCTTCGCGTCGGTTTTTGGGGCAGATTTCCTGTAACAAAAGTATCCCGATTATTGCGAAAATCGGTGTGAAAAATATGCTGATCAAAAGCCACAGCCATGGGTTGCGATGCCTGTTGCTTGCCATACGCATGGGCAAATAGACGTAAAGCCACAGCGTGAACAGCAGTGCGATGACTAGAGCGAAATCAGCAAAAGTTTCCGTCAATACATCACTTAAGTATCTTACGGTTGTTTCGGTATTCCGAGCTAGCTTTTAGGTAATGCCTTGCGGAGTGACTTAACTATTGAAATCCGGTCAATGTTTTTGGATATCCTACCAATTTTGAGTGACGTCCCCCCCCCCATGCAAGATACTCAGGCCCGCTGTTGCTAACGTCGGATGAAACGTATGATCTGCTGCTTCACAGCAACTTCGAGTGATACAGGTGTGCCGCCAACCATCACCTTCCGTCCATCACACCCAGCTTGGTGTTGGTACACCGCTTCGGCCAGGGCTTCGTGGGTCTCGTTGGGCATTAACCTGTCAGCCAGTTCGTAGAACGAGGATGCAAGTTCTTCCAGACCAGCTATGCCGTTGGTCATATCCACGTTGCGGGCAGTCTCCATCATGGTGTTGGCCCGCTGAGGTTCAATCTCGACGAATGCACCGACCCGTTGCGGCAGGCAGCTGATTTGATGGTTAAGTAGACCGGCGGTGGCAGTTCCTGAAACCTGAGGACTTTCCTGTGCTGAAGGCACGCGAGCAGCAACTAGACTGCAACTGTCGGCACGGCCTCGATGTTTGGGACGAAGGGGAATGGGCGGAGACCGAAGATGCCAAAAATTCTACTTCCCGTTGTCACAACGCGCCGCCCGCCTTGGGATAAAGGCAGACTAGTCGGACAGAAGCGGCTATCGCAGTAGAAGCAGGTCTGGGCCATTCGTGCCCGGCTCAAACTCGCAAACAAGCTGAGAAACCTCGTTGAGTATAATCTTGGCGTCGATAGCAAGTAAGCGCGGGTGCGATCTCGTCCGCCTTAGGTTTAACGATCTCGCCGTTGGCAATACTGTTCGTGATCGGGTGTCCGTTGTTCAAAGCAAAACTTCAAAGCCAGTGCATTTTGAAGTCACAGAGAATAAACGTGAAGTCGTATCGCATTAGATCTCTTCGCCGTCCACGAGTGGAAAACGGTATATTTTTCCGAGTCGTGTACACGCTTTAACGCATAATTCAACAAGGCAATACGCTAGGCTTGTCCGGGAATGATTGTTAGCGATTGGTCTCGATCCATCTAACTATGGCACGCATTCGCTGAGGCGCACAAAAGCGGCTTTGATATACAGAAAAACTGGAAACCTACGTGCCGTTCAACTTCTGCTCGGTCACAGCAAAGTAGACCGCACAGTCCGTTACCTTGGCGTCGAGCTTGAAGACGCCCTTAATGCTGCCGAAAGCATCGATATGTAACCAAATAGGCGGACGGGATCGTCCGCTCGCCGCTCCCAAGCAGACTTTCGAACTCTCCGGTTTATCTTCCGCTCAGAGCCCATTTTGTGGGATGCTGCAATGAGCCAGAATGACCACTTTTGGCATTTCTAAACGGTCATAGTTTTGTCTCGGGCTGGATTGGAAGCAGAAAGGTCGATAGTCGGTGGCACGAATGACATTGAGGAAAAGAACGCGGGATGCAGCGTTTTTGGCGTATGCAAAGTTTACAGAAATTCGCCGCCATTCAATCCTCCCTCTACAACCACTTTAACCAGGAGCGGTCTCTCACCAGCCGAGGTGCCTTCAAGCTTACAAGCTCTGCTGCTCTCGCCGATTAACGCGAACTTGGCGCGGAATGAAGGATAGCTCTACTGGCCTAGTTGAGACTGTTTCCAATTCGTCTGACAGCACCCTTCTAGAACTAACTCCTTCCAATTGTGCGCATCATTTGGCGGAAGAAGAGCGACGGAGCTAACCGGTTCATGGCGTTCGATAGGGTTGCAACTCGACCAACGGGCACAAATGTTTTTCGGTTCCGAGCCCCGCGGAGAATGATCTGGGCTGCGTCTTGTGGCGCCATGTAGTCAACACCGTCAGTTGCGGAACCCGGACGGGCGAAACCCTTAGTATCTTTTTCGGTCTGCCCGATATTCGTTGCGACAAAGGAAGGTGCAGCAATAGTAACGGACACCCCGTGACGGGTTTCCTCGGCTCTCAGAGACTTAAAAAAACCTTCCATTGCATGCTTGCTAGCGGCGTAGGCAGTTCTATGGAAAAGCGGCGCAAATCCCGCGACTGATGAGATCGCCAGATGCGTTCCCTTGGACTTTCTTAGTGGAAGTAAGAAGTGCCGAGCGCACTCAATTGCAGAAAAATAGTTGATCTCAAAAAGGTCGCGATGAGAGCTCATGTCACTGTCGGAAAACGCCGAGATTTGCGTAACCCCTGCGTTGTAAATAACCATGTCAATTGAAGGTCTATCCTTCAAAATCTGAGTGCATACATCTGCACACTGCTTAGGTTTTGTCAGGTCACAAGCGTAGACACTAAGATCTTTGTCATCAACCAAAGCGTCGAGGCGTGGGCCTGTAAGGTCAATGATTACGGTATGCCAACCTTGTTCTCGCAATGCCTCAAATAAAGCCTGCCCCAGTCCGCCAGCACCGCCAGTTATGACTGCAGTTTTTTTCACTTCGCGTGCTCCCACCAGAGCTCAAATGCTTCTGCACTTGAGTATTTGGGTTGATAGCCGAACTTCACCTTAAGTGCAGTGTTGTCCAGCACAGGTCGAAACTGCAGAAATCGAACTTGTTCAGGACCATAGCGAGAAAGCCCTACGGGTCGGGCCACGGCCAGTGCCATCTTGACCAACTTTGGCGGCAACCAGCGCACAGTCTTGCCCATGGCCTTGGCGATTTGGGAAACAGTAAGCGCACCGTCGCCAGAGACGTTGAAAATGCCCGCAGGCCCGTTTGTCGATGCGCGCAGCAGTATTTCTGCCAGGTCCTTGTCCCATATGAAGACAAAGGGGCTTTCTGATCCTTTCAGCCCAAGTAGGCGAGGCTTTTGGAACAGAGACGTTATCTGGTTCTCGATATGGTTCCCGAGAACCGTCCCAACCCTCAATACGACTTGCTCTAATTCCGGGGCTGTTTTTCTCGCGTCTGCCAGCATCTCCTCGACCAGTCTTTTGTGCCAAGAATACGCGAATTCCCGATTGCCGCGAATTGCGTCCGTTTCTCGCAATAGCGCAG
Organism: Ruegeria profundi; assembly: GCF_049800715.1. Classification (GTDB taxonomy): domain Bacteria; phylum Pseudomonadota; class Alphaproteobacteria; order Rhodobacterales; family Rhodobacteraceae; genus Ruegeria; species Ruegeria profundi_A. The sequence continues at coordinate 7,977 of NZ_JBNAFO010000016.1, read as the reverse complement.
GATTGTCGGCGTGATAGCCATAGGCCGCGCCAGAGGACGTAACGACCAGTCGCTGTACTCCCGCGGAGATGGAGGCATCAAGAACTTTCCGCGTACCTTCAACATCGACCTGGTACTCGAGGTCCCGCGTTGTGTCTGGCCCGGGGGTTACAATCGAAGCAAGATGCACGACCGTGTCGGGGCGTTCTGACATGATGACGTCGTGTGGGTCGCTACTGGTCACATCTATCTTGATGAACCGCGCGTTAGGCGGCAATTTTGCTGGTTCTCGGATATCCGTAGCTATGACGGCATAGTTGTCCTTATGCGCCAGACGACTTAGCAGCGCTGTTCCGACTGCACCAGCAGCGCCAGTGATGAGAAGGCGCTTCATACCGGAAGCTCCTGCCTTGCGAAGAAGCCCGCAAGAACCAAGCCAGAAATCGCGTGCCATATGCCCCACAAAGCGGCGGCAACAGCCATACCTCCCATTCCTCCAAAAAAGGCAAAGATCAGGATGAGCCCCAGCCCCGAATTCTGAATACCTGTTTCAATTGTAACTGAACGGCGATCCCGCTCGGACAACCCTGTGATCGTTGCCGTTGTGTACCCTCCAAGGAATGCCAGCGCATTGTGGACAACTACGAGACCAATGACGGCTCCGGCGACCTGAAGAAAATTCGCCCAATTGGCAGCCAGCGCGAGCACAATGAAGGCAATAAAGATGGCCATTGAGAGCCATTGCATTGGGCGGCGAATGCGATCAGCCAATGGTTTTAACCGCGCGTTTACTAGCATTCCCAGGACCAATGGTAGGATCAGCATGAACCCGACCGTTATTGCGACGGCGACTGGGTCGATTTCAGTGCGCTGCAGGATCTCGCGCGTCGGGCCATAAAGGTTACCCCAAAATGCAATGTTTGCGGGTGTTACGACGATGGCTCCGACCGTCGCGAAAGCGGTCATTGAAACCGATAGCGCCACATTTCCTTTCGCCCGGTGGGTCATGAAATTTGATATGTTCCCACCAGGGCACGCAGCAACGAGGATAAGGCCCATCGCAACAGATGGCATCGGCCGCAGTGCGACTATCATTAGAAAAGTAAGCGCTGGAAGTACCAGAAACTGTGACACAAGACCAACAATGAGGGGCTTGGGTGCACCTGCAATGCGTCGAAAGTCGTCCGTACGCAAATCCAGCGCGATCGAGAACATGACGATCGCTAGGATGGCATTGAGAACCCTAAGATTTCCGGCATCAAAATTCAGAACGACCTGATCTATTCCGTTCATACTTCAGCCGCCTTGAGTGCAGCGATTTGGCCCGTTACCTCTCTCCGGTAGGTCGCTTTGTCCACGTAGTAGGCCATGCGCGGAAGGTCGATGTAGTTCATACCTCCTGTTGCTCTCTCATATCCATCGGACTTGGTGGAGCGGATTGCCTGCGCCGCAGAGTTGCCTGACCGCAATCCAGCTATGTAACGAGCGATCATTTCGGCTTGCTCATGACGTCCTTGCCAGCCCAACCCCGATGCTTCAACCATGCCAAGAACAAACAGGTCATCTCGTTCTGGGTGCATGCAGTTTAGGTAGAGGTGAGGCGCGGAACCCTTCCAATTGAGATGTTTCTTGTCGATGAATGGGTAGTGAAGCTTGTACCCGGTCGCGGCCAGTATCATGTCGTATTCAGCCGAGGTTCCATCGCGGAAATGAACGGTTTTGCCGTCCAAACGCTCAATATCCGGACGGACCTTCAGATCGCCATGACCCGCGTGGAACAGAATGAGGGAATTGACCACTGGATGCGACTCGTAAAGAGCGTAGTCCGGCTTCGGAAACCCGTATTTCTGCGGATCACCGACAAACCATTTCAGGATCGCGCCATCGACTTTTCGCTTAAGCCACATGGGCAGGCGGATCTTACCCCCCATGGTGTCAGCAGGGACTCCGAAGACATATTTGGGAACAAAGTAGTACCCGCGGCGCATAGAGAGGTCGCAAGATACGCCATGGTGAATGGCATCGACCGCTATGTCGCAACCGGAGTTGCCCGCGCCAACAACCAGAACGCGCTTACCGGCAAATTGGGTGGGATAGCGGTACTCGGACGCATGGATGAGCTCACCTGTGAATTCACCCTGGAATTCGGGCATGTTGGGTTCTGACAGCGTGCCGTTGGCAATCATTAACCCTGCAAAATTTTGGATATGATGGGTGCCGGTCTTGTCTCGCCAGGTTATTTCCCATCCGCCGCGTTCCAATGGTTCGGTCTTGAGAACTTCAGCTCCGAAATGAAAGTGCTGATACAGGTCAAACGCTTTTGCGAAGTCTTGGAAATAGGTCTTCATTTCGCGATGTGACGGATATTCTGCCGTATCCTCCAGCATCGGGAAATCAGTGAATTCCGTCATGCGCTTAGAAGAAATGAGATGGGCGGTCTCGTACATCGTGGACCGAGGTGCATCGATGTTCCACAGACCACCCACATCGTCGGCCAGTTCAAATCCTTGAAATGGCACTCCCTGCTCGACAAGCGTCTTTGCCATTGCAAGGCCCATTGGCCCCGCACCGATCAAAGCAAAACACTCTTCGGGGCGGGCCTTTGCCTCAACCAGCTGGCCCGCTCTCACCTGCGCCTGTTCCATTCGCGTCTCCTCCTGCGACAGTATTTATCTTGAACGAACGTTCTAAATAAGGCAAACTGGTTTTTGAGATGCCACAACATGCTGTAAAAGAAAGAAAAAGGGCTCCGTCGCGGCGATCCGTCGCCGCGAGAGAACGAATCTTCGATGCTGCAGAACAGGTTTTTGCTGAGAGGGGATTCGAGGGCGCTTCAATTCGAGACATTGCTGAACGCGCGGGTGTTCAGAAAGCCAACGTGAATTTTCACGGGGGTCCGAAAGAAGAGTTGTTCGAGCAAATAGTGGCGCGTCGAGCTTCTGAGCTGTCTGAAGAACGTCTCTCTAGAATTGAATTGTTGGACGCACATTCGGACTGGAGTGTCGGTGATTTGTTGTCAGCCTTCATGCTGCCGCTCGTTTCGCGAGCCTTCAGCGGAGATCCTCAGTGGCTTGCGTATGCACGAATAGTGGCGATTGTCTCGGCTGATACACGGTGGCGAGATTTGGCCAAAACCCACTTTGATCCGGTGGCCATGCGGGTTGTAGAAAAGCTGTGCTCAAAACACCCAGAGGCTAGTCCAGAACGAGTTGCGGGTGCGTTGGTGTTTGCCGTGTCTTCAATGCTCGCCCTGTGTACGTCGCAGTGGCGAATTTTGGCCCTAAGCGGAAACATTGGCGAGGCGGATCGCGAGAGCATGACCTTGAACCTTTTGAGTTTCTGTGAGGCAGGCTTAATCGGCAGTTTGCAGAAAGCGGAGTGATTGACAGCAGCGCCTCGGTCTTGCCAGAAAATCTAGCTAAGGCCTTATAACCATTGGATAACAAGTCGCGCGAGTTGATTGCCGAGAAGATACCCTTGGAGCAGTCTTGTCATAAGAACTTGGTTTGAGGCGCGTAGGGCGCTATCTAAGCTTCTATCCATGAAAAGATGATCGCCGCTCAAAGCGCTGGAAACCTATTCTCGGATCACTGGTCTGACATCGCCGCCACCCATTCCGGTCTGACGTCAGTTGTGTTCTATGCCGGTCATTGAAGCGCAACACAATTTATTTGAACCCGGTTCACCCAATCCGGGTCATACACTTGGACCGAAGATGGACCACCCCGTGGCGCGTACCAGTTCTTGAAATGCGATTGTTGCCAAATGGGAATTGCCTTTTTGATCGAGCCCGGGGCTCCAGGCAACAACAGATGCAATACCAGGTACAATGCACAGGATTCCGCCGCCGACACCGCTTTTCGCTGGCAAGCCAACACGGAAGGCAAACTCGCCCGAGGCATCGTAGGATCCACACATCATCATGAGCGCAGTAACTCTTCTCGCTCGTTGCGCTGACAATATTGTGGCGCCGGTGGCCGGATTTTGACCCGCCGCCGCAAGAAAACGACCTGCTAGCGCCAACTGTTCGCAAGACATAGCGATGCTACACTGGCGAAAGTAGAGCGACAGAACATCCTCTACGGGAGACTTAAGGTTGCCTTCCGCCTGCATAAAATGGGCAAGCGCACGATTTCTGGAACCGGTTCGGATCTCTGAGTCCGCAACCGACACATCAACCTCAATCGAGTTGTCCTCCGAAAGCTCTCGGCACAACGTCAAAAGGTCGTTGATTGCGTCGTCAGCAGAACGGTTTTCGAGCAGAATATCGGCCACTACGATCGCACCGGGGTTGATAAACGGGTTCCTTGGAATTCCGCGCTCGTGTTCAAGCTGAACGATCGAATTGAACGGATCGCCGGAAGGTTCTCGGCCAACTCTCTGCCACAAGGTGGCGCCAACCTGTTGCAGCGCCAAAGTAAGCGAGAAAACTTTTGAGGTGCTTTGGATTGAAAACAGCGTGCTCGCGTCGCCAGCAGACACGAGCGGACCGTTGATTGGTGCAACTGCAATACCGAATTGGTTCAGATCAACTGTGGCGAGTTCTGGAATATACTGTGCTACTTTGCCCCTTTCGGACATGCCGGCGATGCGATCTGCGATATCGTCCAAGACTTCCTGAAGCTTTTCGCTTTCAGTGGTTTTGAGTGTCGGCATGGATCTCCTCCGTCCAGACAGTGTGATCTACGCCCTTACTCAGCTCGGGAAATTTGCTTGCGACAAAGCGAGGTTCAACGTTCTGTCGGCGTTGCGAGAAATAATCGACTGTTAGTTTGTAGACGGTTCCAGACAGCAGCACTATTGCTACCAAATTGATGGTCGCCATTATTCCCATGGCCGCATCCGCAAAGTTGAACACTGTGGCAACAGCTTGCACAGCGCCCCAGACAACCATTGAAAGGCAGCCCAATCGCAAGATGTAAATCGGCAATTTGCCTTCCAATTTTAGGAACGTCATTGCGTTTTCGGCATAGGAGTAGTTGCCAAGTATGGATGTGAAGCCAAAGAAGACGATGGCAATCGCGATAAAGTGGCGGCCGATTTCGCCCAAGTGGACCGCCGCCGCGTCTTGAGTCAGTCGCATTCCGGTAGGCCCATCAATTTCGACTGCGCCCGATAGAAGAATGAGCAGGGCAGTTGCCGTTGCGACCAAAATCGTATCCACAAAACACCCAAACGCCTGAACGAAACCTTGGCTGGCAGGATGGTGGGGATCAGGTGTTGCAACCGCTGCAATGTTTGGGGCCGAGCCCATGCCCGCTTCGTTTGAGAAAAGTCCCCGTTTGATGCCGTTAAGCGCAGCAGCCATGACGCCTCCTGTCACGCCTCCGGCAGCTTCCTGAAGGCCAAATGCCCCGGCAACAATCGACCACAACATTGCGGGTACTTCGGAAATGTTCAGGACTACGACAACGCAGGCAAGCAAGAGGTAGAGACCTGCCATGAGTGGTACAACGATCTCTGCAAACTTTGCGATGGTTCTTATTCCACCGAATATGACTACCGCTGCGGCTGCGGCCAGCGCTATGCCAACCACCAATTTGTTTAAACCGAATGCGCCCTCGAATGCTTCAGCAATCGAATTGGATTGAACCGCGACAAAAACCAAACCAAAGCTGACAATCAGGCAGATCGAGAAAATGACCCCAGCCCAAGGAGCGTTCAAGGCGTTGGCCATGTAGAACGCAGGACCTCCTCTGAACCTTCCGTTGGAAGATGTGACTTTGTAGAGTTGGGCCAAAGTACTTTCGGAATAGGCGGTGCCCATTCCAACCAATGCCACGATCCACATCCAAAAGATTGCGCCCGGACCTCCCAAGGTCAGAGCTACCGCTACGCCAGCAAGGTTTCCAGTGCCGACGCGAGAAGCCAGACTTACTGTCAGCGCTTGAAAAGGAGTAATACCTCTTTTGTCCGTGCTCTTCGCAGACGTGAGGACGCGTAACATTTCCCCAAAATGGAGAAACTGAAGCGCACCAAGACGAATTGTAAAAAAGATACCGGTTCCAAGAAGGCCGTAGATCAATACGTAGTTCCAAAGAACCGTGTTTATGCCGCTAACCAATATTTCCAAAGCGCGCCCCTTGAGAATTCAAGCACTTCCTGGAAGGCAAAAAGAGCCTGCCTATTTTTTCATCATGCACGAAGATGCGACGGTTGTCAGGAATATGCTGCGAAGAATCTCTAAACGTTTGGCGCGCGGGTCATTGAAGTTGTGCCACAAATTCATGATAACATATGCGTTGACAGTGCGCATGGTAGAGTCTGTGCCGTAGTGCTTCGAATTGTACTGGCTGAAACGTCCTGAGGGACAAAAACGATCCTCCTAACCTCACCGAACGGGGGCGGACACTTGCGCAGTCGCAGCGAACCATCGCTTTGTCCGCAGAGCTGTCATTCCTCGAAACTTTCTCCAATGTCTCCTTCGCGCAAGAATACTGCCATCCGCAGTATTGCTCCAAAGGACGGCAATCAGCCCAAAGCAGACTGTCCGTTGTCAGGGGTTTTGGGACGGATGGCGGCGTGATCTAAGAGAGTATCTGTCTCATCTGGTTAGATTGATTATGCGGCGGTTTTGCGGTGAAGCAAGCGCCGGGTTTCGATAGTCTTTCGTTTGATCCTTTCTCGTTGTTTTAGAATGGTCTGCCCGCGTCCGAAGTAGACATCAGCGGGCGTGAGGTTTTGCAGGCTCTCGTGATAACGCCGGTGATTGTAGTGCTCGACGAAGGCGTCAATCTGCTGCGTGAGATCACCGGGCAGATAGTAGTTTTCCAACAGGATGCGGTTCTTGAGCGTCTGGTGCCAGCGCTCGATCTTTCCCTGAGTTTGCGGATGGTATGGTGCCCCTCGAACATGATCCATTTTCTGATCTTCCAGCCATTCGGCAAGCTCACCAGAGATGTAACTGGACCCGTTGTCGCTGAGCAGACGTGGCTTGTGCAGCACCGTTGCCTGATCACAGCCTGAGGCGTGCAGGGCGAGGTCCAGTGTGTCGGTCACATCCTCGGTCTTCATCGTCGTGCAAAGCTTCCAGGCGATGATGTAGCGGCTGTAATCGTCCAGGATCGTGCTGAGATAGAACCAGCCCCAGCCGATCACCTTGAGATAGGTAAAATCGGTCTGCCAGAGTTGGTTCGGTCGTGTTGTCTTGTCCTGGAACTCGTCTGCGGCTGACAAAACCACATAGGCTGGGCTGGTGATCAGATCGTAAGACTTGAGGATGCGGTAGACCGAAGCCTCTGACACAAAGTACTTTTCTGTGTCAGTGAAGCGAACAGCCAATTCACGCGGGGAAAGCTCACTTTCCTTCAGAGCCAGATCCTTGATCTTCTCGCGCACTGGCGTGGGAATGCGGTTCCAGACCCGTGACGGCGTGGGTCTACGATCTTCAAGCGCCTCGGGGCCGCCGACGAGATATCGGTCGTACCAGCGATAGAAGGTGGTCTTCGGAATGCCCAGCTTCTCCAAAGTGCGCTTGGTCGGCAGATGCGATTGCTCAACCAAGCGGATGACTTCCAGTTTTTCGGATGCGGGATATCTCATGCGTCGTCGTCCCCATCCGCGATCATGCTTTTTTTGAGCAACCGCAGTTCAAGAGCCTGTTCGGCAACCACCTCCTTCAGATCACGGGCTTCCCGTCTCAGATCCTTCACTTCGGTGGAAGTTGCCGCGCGGGCCGTGTCGCCTGCCAGACGTTTCTTGCCGGCCTCCAGAAATTCCTTGGACCAGCTGTAATAAAGGCTCTGCGCGATGACCTCACGACGGCACAGCTCTGCAATGCTGTCCTCGCCTTTTAGGCCGTCCAGCACGATCCTGATCTTCTCTTCTGCGGAATACTGTTTGCGGGTCGCACGGCGAATGTCCTTTACGACCTTCTCACCGTGGCTCTGCTTGGTTCCGGGTTTCTTTCTCATCTCCACTCCTTGGCGGTTACGATGAGCCAGAAACCCTCTCTTATCAAATCGACCTAAACTGTCCCATTGGCGCTGACGTCAGACA
>NZ_JBNAFO010000015.1:0-90500 GCF_049800715.1 Ruegeria profundi | reverse complement strand
CCCCGCCTTTCGGCGGGGTCTTTTAGTTTTATTCTGCGGCTTCTTCGTAAGCTTCCATTGGTGGGCATGTGCAGACGAGGTTTCGGTCTCCGTATGCGTTGTCGACGCGGTTGACGGGGGACCAGTATTTGTCGACGCCCATGGAGCCCGGAGGGAAGCAGGCCTGTTCGCGGGTGTAGGGGCGGTCCCAGTCGCCGACCAGATCGCGCACCGTGTGGGGGGCGTTTTTCAGCGGGTTGTTCTCCGCGTCGATCTTGCCGTCGATGATGTCCTGCGCCTCGGCCCGGATCGAGAGCATGGCGTCGCAGAAGCGGTCCAGCTCGTCCTTGGGTTCGGACTCGGTGGGCTCCACCATCAGGGTGCCCGCCACCGGCCAGGACATGGTCGGCGCGTGGAAGCCGCTGTCGACCAGACGTTTGGCGACGTCATCCACGGTGACATGCGCTGCCTCGTCCAGCGGACGCGTGTCGAGGATGCATTCATGCGCCACACGACCGGTCTCGGAGGTGTAGAGGATCGGATAGGCATCCTTCAGACGCGCCGCGATATAGTTGGCGTTCAGGATCGCCACTTTGGTCGCCTGCGTCAGACCCGCGCCACCCATCAGCAGCACATAGGCCCAGCTGACCGGCAGGATCGAGGGCGAGCCGAAGGGCGCCGCCGAGACCGGACCCACAGCGGTGCCGTATTCCGGGTGGCCGGGCAGATGTTCTTCAAGGTGGGCCTTGACGCCGATCGGACCCATGCCGGGGCCGCCGCCGCCATGCGGGATGCAGAAGGTCTTGTGCAGGTTCAGGTGGCTGACATCGCCGCCAATGTCACCGGGACGCGACAGGCCCACCATGGCGTTCATGTTGGCGCCGTCGATATAGACCTGACCGCCATGGTCATGGGTGATCTGGCAGACCTCCTGCACGGTGGTCTCGAACACGCCATGGGTCGAGGGGTAGGTGATCATGCAACCGGCCAGATGATCGGAATGCTTCTCGGCCTTGGCGCGGAAGTCGTTCAGATCAATGTTGCCATTCTCATCCGCCTGCACCGGCACCACCTGCCAGCCCACCATCTGCGCCGAGGCCGGGTTGGTGCCATGCGCCGAGGTCGGAATCAGGCAGACATTGCGGTGCCCTTCGCCGCGGGCGAAGTGATAATTGCGGATGGTCAGCAGGCCTGCGTACTCGCCCTGCGCGCCCGAGTTGGGCTGCTGGCTGATCGCGTCATAGCCGGTGATCTGGCACAGCTTGTCGTTCAGATCGGCAATCATCTCATGATAGCCCTGCGCCTGATCTTCGGGGCAGAACGGGTGCAGATTGCCGAACTCGGGCCAGGTGACCGGGATCATCTCGATCGTGGCGTTCAGCTTCATGGTGCACGAGCCCAGCGGGATCATTGCCCGGTCCAGCGCCAGGTCGCGGTCGGCCAGACGGCGCATATAGCGGGTCATCTCGGCCTCGGCCCGGTTCTTGTGGAAGATCTCGTGGGTCAGATACGGCGTCTCGCGCAGCGCGTAGTCCGGCAGGCGGTACTGCTTGTTCGAGCTGTCGTCTGTCTTGTCGATGCCAAAGGCCCCCCAGACGGCTTCAATGGTCTCGGGCCGGGTCTGTTCGTCCAGGCTGATGCCAACCTTGGTCTCGCCGACCTTGCGCAGGTTGACGCCCCGGGCGACGGCGGCCTCCATGACGGTCTTCTGCAGGTGGCCGACCTCAACGGTGATGGTGTCGAAGAACACTTCGGGCTCGACCGAGAAGCCCGCCTCTTCCAGACCGGCGGCCAGGCGCGAGGTCTTGCGGTGTACCGATTGCGCGATGGCCTTGATGCCGTCGGGGCCGTGATAGACCGCATACATCGAGGCAATCACCGCCAGCAGCGCCTGCGCAGTACAGACGTTCGAGTTCGCTTTCTCGCGGCGAATATGTTGCTCGCGGGTTTGCAGGGCGAGGCGATACGCTTTGTTGCCGCGGCTGTCGATGCTGACGCCGATGATCCGGCCCGGCATGGACCGCTTCAGCTTGTCGGTGGTCGCCATGTAAGCGGCGTGCGGGCCGCCATAGCCCATCGGCACGCCAAAGCGCTGGGTCGAGCCGATGGCAATATCCGCGCCCATCTCACCCGGTGACTTCAGCAGGGCCAGCGACAGGATGTCGGCAGCGACGATGGCGATGGCTTTGTGCTCATGCAGCGCTGCGATTTCCTTGGTGAAGTCGCGCACATGGCCGTGGGTGCCGGGGTATTGGAAGATCGCGCCAAAGACAGCACCGGCATCCAGCGTATCGGGATCGGCCACCTGCACGTCGATGCCCAGGGGCTCAGCGCGGGTTTTGATCACCGCGATGGTCTGCGGGTGGCAGTTCTTGTCGACAAAGAACGCCGCGTTGTTGGCCTTGGACCGACCGCCGCGCTTGGCCATCGCCATGGCTTCGGCCGCAGCAGTGGCTTCGTCCAGCAGCGAGGCGTTGGCCACATCCAGCCCGGTCAGGTCGCTGACCATGGTCTGGAAGTTCAGCAGCGCCTCAAGACGGCCCTGGCTGATCTCGGGCTGATAGGGCGTGTAGGCGGTGTACCAGGCCGGGTTTTCCAGGATGTTGCGCAGGATCGGCGCGGGCGTGGTGGTGCCGTAATAGCCCTGACCGATCAGCGAGGTCAGAACCTTGTTCTTACTCGCCACCTCTTTCATGTAGAACAGCGCATCGCGCTCGGTCATTGCCGGACCCCAGTCCAGCGGCTCTTTCTGGCGGATCGCCGGCGGGACGGTGGCGTCGATCAGTTGGTCCAGCGTCTTGAAGCCGATCACCTTGAGCATGTCGCGCATCTCGGTCGGGCTGGGACCGATATGGCGGCGATTGGCAAAGTCATAGGCTTCGTAGTCAGTCAGTTTGAAAGCCATTGCAGCGCTCCTATGAATAAGTCAGGTCGGGCGGAGACCACGCAGGCCCCCGATACATCATCACGAGCCGGTCCGGCCCGAACGGGCGGAGCCCCATTCAGGGCTCCGGTCTGGATCAGCCGATGAAGTCCTTGTAGCCGGCCTCATCCATCAGATCTTCCAGCTGCGACGCGTCGGTGATCTTGATCTTGTAGATCCATGCCTCACCTTCGGGGTCTTCGTTCAGCGCGCCAGGATTGTCGGCCAGCGCCTCGTTGACCTCGACGATCTCGCCATCAACCGGGGCATAGAGTTCCGAGGCCGCCTTGACGGATTCGATCACACCGATCTCGCCGTCTTTCTCAAACTCATCACCCACTTCCTGCTGTTCCACGAAGACCACATCGCCCAGCTGCTCGGCGGCATGTTTGGTGATGCCCAGAGTGGCTGTGTCGCCATTCACGTCGATCCACTCGTGCTCTTCGGAATAATAGGTTGCCATCTTGTCTCTCTCCTGACTTCAACGCTTGTAATTCTGGGTGACGAAGGGCAGCGCCACGATCTCGGCCGGTTGTGGCTTGCCCCGAATGATCAGATTGACGGTCTCGCCCGGCTCACCATGGCCTGCGGACACATAGCCCATCGCAACGGGGCCACCGACCGTCGGGCCAAACCCGCCCGAGGTGATCTGGCCAATCGTATTGCCTTCCGCACACTGGATCTCAACACCCTGACGCGCAGGCGCGCGGCCCTCGGGCTTGATGCCCACCAGCTTGCGGGATGCGCCCTCGGCCAGTTCTCTCTGGATGCGCTCGGCCCCCGGGAACCCGCCCTCTTCCTTGCGGCGCTTCTGGATCGCCCAGCTCAGCGAGGCTTCGATCGGCGAGGTGCTCTGGTCGATGTCATTGCCATAAAGGCACAGCCCGGCCTCCAGCCGCAGGCTGTCGCGCGCGCCCAGACCGGCCGCTTCACAATCCTCATGCGCCAGGAAGGCGCGGGTGATCTCAATCGCCTTGTCCTCTGGGATCGAGATCTCGTACCCGTCCTCACCGGTATAGCCCAGGCGCGAGATACGGCATTCGACGCCGTTGATATCGGCCACGGTGGTTTCCATGAACTTCAGATCGCGGGCGGGCGGGCAAAGCTCACCCACAACGTTCTCCGCTGCGGGGCCTTGCACGGCGACCAGCGCGCGGTCGAATATCTCGGTCACTTCGACGCCTTCGAGGTGCTCGCGCATATGCGGAATGTCCTGATGGCGCAGCGCCGCGTTCACCACCACAAAATAGTGATCCCCCGCGTTCGACACGATCAGGTCATCCATGATCCCGCCGTCTTCATTCGTAAAGAACCCGTACCGCGCCTTGCCTTCCTTCAGCGTTGCATAGGCCTGCGGGCAAAGCGCCTCAAGCTTCTCGCCCACATTCTCACCGCGCAGGATCACCTGACCCATATGGCTCACATCAAACACCGCCGCCTTCTCACGACACTGCTTGTGCTCCCCCATAATCCCCAACGGATACTGAACAGGCATCTCCCAGCCCGCAAAATCAACCATCTTTCCACCCAACTCAACGTGAAGAGAGTAAAGTGGAGTGCGATTCGGTGAAGTCATCTTTCTAACCTTTCAATCAGCGGGATTGGTCACGAACGACTGTCACAGTGCAGTGCGCATTCCGCACCACCCGGGCGAGGTTCGGGCCAATCTCATAATTCGGGAAATCACCTTTGGTGGAGGCCATGACAATCAGATCAAACCCCTCTTTATAGGCGAGTTTCAGGATTTCACGGTAAACGCTGCCTTCTTCGATATGGATCGCCACATCGGAGGCATCACCGTGGTCCAGAATGGCCTGAACCGCGTTGCGGACATGATCCTTTGCTCCGGCGCCATAGTTCGCGGGCAGGTTCGGAAGTTGGATAATCTCGGGGATGACGGCAACCGCGTGCAGCTCGGCACCGTAGAATTTCGCCTGTTCCAATGCGACCGGCAGGGCCAGTTTCCAGGAACGGTCGTCGGTATGATCAATGGGCAGCAGGATTTTCGTGGCCATCACGTCTCTCCTCGAGATATGGAATTCTGTTTCAAAGGCGGGGGGCCGGGTTGGCCCCCCGTTTTGGTCGGGCCGAACTTATTCGGCAGGTTTTGCCTCCGGCTCTTCGGACTGACCACCCGAGGCGAAGAACTCTTTCGTCAGTTTGAAGACGATGGGGCTCAGCAGGGCCAGAGCGATCAGGTTCGGGATGGCCATCATGGCGTTCAGCGTGTCTGCCAGCAGCCAGATGAAGCCCAGATCCGCCGTTGCGCCGAAATAGATCATGACGATCCACAGAACGCGGTAGGGGATCAGGGATTTCACACCCAGCAAGAACTCGACACATTTCTCGCCGTAGAACGACCAGCCGAGGATGGTGGTGAAGGCGAAGATCGACAGAGCGATTGCGATCAGATACCCACCGATGCCCGGCAGCGACAGTTCGAACGCGTGGCTGGTCAGAGCCGCACCGGATTCACCCGATGTCCAGGCGCCCGAGGCGATTATCGCCAGACCGGTGATCGAGCAGACGATGATGGTGTCGATGAACGTACCCAGCATCGCAATCAGGCCCTGGTTGACCGGACCTTTGGTCTCGGCAGCGGCGTGCGCGATCGGAGCAGAACCCAGACCGGCTTCGTTCGAGAACACACCACGTGCCACACCAAAACGGATGGCGGCCCAAACGGCTGCACCCGCAAACCCACCTTCTGCGGCGGACGGAGTGAACGCGTAGGTGAAGACCAGCGACAGCGCATGTCCGATGTTGCCGATGTTGATCAGCAGAACCAGCAGACCCGCGATGATGTAAGCAACAGCCATGAACGGAACCAGCTTACCGGCAACCGCACCGATGCGGGTGATGCCGCCCAGAATCACGGCGGCGGTCAGAACCATCAGAACAACGCCAGTGACCGAGGTGTTCAGGCCGAAGTTGGCTTCAAGAACCTGTGCCACACCGTTGGCCTGCACGCCATTGCCGATGCCGAAGGCTGCGATTGCGCCGAACAAGGCAAATGCAACACCGAGCCACGCCCATTTCGCGCCGAGGCCGTTCTTGATGTAGTACATCGGGCCACCGACATAGTTGCCCAGCTCGTCTTTTTCGCGGTATTTCACCGCGCAGACGGCTTCGGCATATTTGGTGGCCATGCCCACCAGGGCGGTCATCCACATCCAGAACAAGGCGCCCGGACCGCCCAGGAAGACAGCAGTGGCCACACCGGCAATGTTACCTGTACCGATGGTCGCCGACAGTGAGGTCATCAGCGCGTTGAACGGGCTGATCTGCCCTTCGCCCTGACCTTCCCGGCCTTTGAACAACAGGCTGAAGCCCGTGCCAATGCGCAGGATCGGCATGAATTTCAGCCCGACCTGCAGGAAGAAGCCAACGCCAAGAATGAGTACCAGCATCAGCGGCCCCCATACGACGCCATTGATGGCTCCTACGATTGAATTTAACGCTTCCATGGTATTCCTCCCTCGTGCGTCTGGTTATGCCCCGGCAGCAATCGCTCGTTGGCGAGCTTGCTTGAGGGCGGCAAAGTCTTCGTCCGCATGGAACGACGAACGGGTCAGCGGAGTGGCCGACACGTGTAGAAAGCCCTTGGAGCGCGCGATCTGCTCTAGCTGGGCGAACTCTTCCGGTGACCAGAACCGGTCAATCGGGTGATGTTTCGGGGTCGGTTGCAGGTATTGCCCGACTGTCAGGAAATCGACACTTGCGGCGCGCAGGTCATCCATCACTTGGCGAACGTCACTCAGGCTTTCGCCAAGGCCGACCATTAGGCCGGATTTGGTGAAGATCTCAGGGTTTGCGCGCTTAGCATCGTCCAACAGGCGCAAAGACGTGTAGTACCGCGCACCGGGACGAACCGTTGGGTAAAGATGCGGCACAGTTTCCAGATTGTGGTTGAAAACGTCTGGCGCCGCTTCAAATACCAGATCTGCAGAAGTCCATTTTCCCAAGAAGTCCGGAGTTAGAACTTCGACGGTGGTTTCAGGGTTTTGGTGGCGCACTGCTCTGATGGTCTGTGCGATGTGTTCGGCCCCGCCGTCTTCCAAATCATCGCGATCGACTGATGTGATCACCACATGATGAAGCCCCAGCTTCTTGACGGCCGCCGCGACACGGCCCGGTTCGAACACATCCAATGCATCCGGTCGACCGGTGGCCACGTTGCAGAAGGAACAGCCACGCGTGCAAACCTCGCCCATGATCATCATGGTGGCGTGGCGCTTGGACCAGCACTCGCCGATATTCGGACAGGCGGCCTCTTCGCAAACCGTCGCCAAGTTATGCTCGCGCATCAAGCGACGGGTTTCATAATACTCGGTGCTGTCGCCCTTTTTTCTGCGAATCCACTTGGGCTTGCGGGGTATGACACTGTCTGCCTTCTTTGCCTTTTCGGGGTGGCGGGGGCGAAGCTGGATGGTCATCTGGCGGCTCCTTCTTACGCGTGGATCGCGCGGCCCAGAGCGTCGAGGCAGGCTTCTTTGACCGCCTCGCCCATAGCTGGATGTGCGTGACAGGTTGAGGCGACTTCGGCGACAGTGGTACCTTTGGTCATCGCCAGAACGAGTTCCGCGATCAGATCACCGCCATGCGCACCGCAAATATGCGCGCCCAAAATTTTGCCGTTCGGGTCAGCCAAAACCTTGACCGCGCCGTCGGTTTCTCCTGTCGACCGCGCGCGCGAGTTGGCCATGAAGGCGAATTTGCCGACTGCGTACTCGGCACCGGCTTCTTTCAACGCCTCTTCAGTCACACCGACCGAGGCAACCTCAGGGTCGGTGTAAACGACGCCCGGCACGGTGTTGTAGTCGACATGGCCGCCCTGCCCCGCCAACATCTCAACGCAGGCAATGCCATCTTCCTCGGCCTTATGGGCCAGCATCGGTCCGGGGACGCAGTCCCCGATCGCATAGATGCCGGGAACCGATGTGCGGAAGCTGTTGTCCACTTGAACAAAGCCGCGCGGGTCAAGAGCTATCCCCAATTCTTCCAGCCCCAACCCGCGCGTGACGGGTCGGCGTCCGACGGCGATCAGAACCTTGTCGGCTTCGATCACCTCTTCCTTGTCTTTGCCGACCCGGTCCAGAGTAAGCGTCAATCCGGTTTCAGACTTTTCAATGGCCTTCAGCGCGCGTCCCAACTGGAACTTTAGGCCGCGTTTGCTGAGCGCGCGCTGCGCCAGTTTCGCAATCTCGCCGTCAATACCAGGCAGAACGCGGTCCAGATATTCAACCACTGTGACCTTGGCCCCAAGACGCGCCCAAACCTGACCCAACTCAAGCCCGATCACTCCTGCGCCGACGACAACCAGATGATCCGGCACCGTGTCCAGCGCCAAGGTACCAGTTGAGCTGAGAACATCCTTCTCATCGATCTCGATACCGTTCATTGGTGTCGGCTCAGACCCAGTAGCGATCAAGATATTCTTGGCCTCATAGATATCGTCGCCAACCTGCACTTGCCCGTCCGCCGGAATGCGGGCCCAGCCTTCGATCAGCTCAACGCCGTTCTTCTTGAATAGAAAACCGATGCCCTTGGTCAGATCGCCAACGATCTTGTCCTTGCGCCCCATCATTGACGGCACGTCGATGCTGGCCCCCTCGACCGCAATGCCATGGGAGGAGAGATGTGCAAGCTCGGCATATTTGGCCGAGGAGGTCAGCAACGCTTTGGAGGGGATGCACCCAACATTCAAACAGGTTCCGCCCAACGCCCCACGCCCTTCCACGCAAGCCACTTTCATACCCAGTTGAGCCGCGCGGATCGCAGCAACATAACCGCCGGGGCCGCCCCCGATGACGATGAGATCGTAAATGCTCATTGGGTGCTCTTTCAGTAGATTGGATAGTTGGCGCAGAGAGCGCGGACTTTTGCGCGGGTCTCGGCTTCGACGGTTGCATCGCCTTCAGGAGACTCACGCAGCGCATCGAGAACATCGCCGATCAAATGGCCGATCTGAGTGAACTCTTCAGGCCCAAACCCGCGACTACATCCAGCGGCCGTTCCCAGCCGGATACCGCTCGTGATCGTCGGCTTTGCCGGATCACCCGGGACGCTATTCTTGTTGCAAGTGAACCCGGCGCGCTCGAGCGCAGCTTCTGCATCTTTGCCGGTAACACTAAGTGGCCGCAGGTCGACCAGCATAAGGTGGTTTTCTGTGCCGCCCGAAACGATATCACAACCACGCGCCATCATGACGTTGGCCAAAGCAGTGGCGCTGTCGACGACACGCTGCATGTACCCCTTGAACTCTGGCTTCAAGGCCTCGCCAAATGCGACGGCCTTACCGGCGATTACATGCATCAAGGGGCCGCCCTGAAGCCCGGGGAACACAGCAGAATTGATCTTTTTCGCCAAAGCCTCGTCATTTGTCAGAATAATCCCGCCGCGCGGACCGCGCAGGGTCTTATGGGTCGTCGAGGTGACCACATGCGCATGACCAATTGGCGAGGGGTGCAGCCCGGTCGCAACCAGACCCGCGATATGCGCCATATCGGCCAGCAGCCAGGCACCGACCTCATCCGCGATCGCACGGAACCGAGCGAAATCGATCTTTTGCGAATAGGCCGAAGCGCCAGCGATAATCAGCTTTGGGTTTTCAGCCTTGGCCAGCGCTTCGACTTGGTCATAGTCGATCAGCCCCTCGTTCGTCAGGCCGTACTGAACCGGGTGAAACCACTTTCCCGACTGCGCAGGCTTGGCACCGTGCGTCAGGTGACCACCGGCATCAAGCGACATGCCAAGGATCGTGTCACCGGGGCTGAGCAGCGCAAGCTTCACCGCTCCGTTTGCCTGCGCGCCAGAGTGTGGCTGCACGTTGGCAAACTCACAGCCGAACAACTTCTTCAACCGCTCAATCGCTTCGACTTCAACCTCATCCACATATTCGCAACCGCCATAGTAGCGGCGACCGGGATAGCCCTCAGCGTACTTGTTCGTGAGCACAGAACCTTGCGCGTCGATCACAGCCTGCGAGACGATATTCTCGGACGCGATAAGCTCGATCTGTTCTGCTTGGCGCATGCCTTCACGTGCAATCGAAGCAGCAATAACCGGATCTGCATCTTTGAGCGATTTTGTAAACAAGGTTCCCTCCTCCATACTCGAATCCCAAGTACGAAATTTTGTTTCCTATAGTGGAATTCGGATACGCAAGGCAACATATATCTCGTATTTGTGAAGTTGTGTAAGGATGGGGAAATCGGTAACCTGCGGAAAATCAGGGAGATTTCTATGATCGATGACAGCCTGAACAACGCCGTCGGGCCGGAAGAACAGGACGAAGGCGCTGCTTTGGGGCGCTCAATCCGGGATGCGCGCCGTGCAAAAGGGTGGACGTTGGAGGAAGCCGGACGGGCGGCGGGAATCGGTCGCTCGACACTTTCCAAGATCGAAAACAACCAGACGCGACCCAGCTTCGATATTGTTCGCAGGCTGACCCAAGCGCTGGAAATGAGCACCCCGCAGCTGTTCCTGCAATCGGGCCAAAGCGGGATTTCGGGCCGCCGCGATTACACTCCAAAAGGCCAGGGCGAGATTAAGGACACCCCGACATATCTGCACGAGTTGCTCTGCCCTGAACTCACCAGCAAGCGAATGCTGCCGTATATCGCGACGATCAAAGCCCGTGATGTGTCTGAATTCGAAAACTGGATCAGACATTCGGGTGAAGAATTTATGTATGTGATCAGCGGTGAGCTAACCTTTATTTCGGAGCACTATCGCCCGTTGACCATGAAGGCCGGGGATTCCCTGTATTACGACAGCGAAATGGGTCACGGCTGCATTTCAACCAGCAAAGAAGACGCAAAAGTCTTGTGGGTTTCGCTAGAGTGATCTGAGCGCACAGTCGGTTGGACGCGTATGTCACGGCCGCACAAACGACGCGCCCGCGCCTCCGCCAAGTTTCCTGTCGGTGGGGCTCTGAACCAAACTCCCAGACACTTGGTCGGACTGATCGTCTTCCTCCACGATGATTGATTGAAACTGGATTTCAACGGCGTCAAATGGACAATCCGTTTGATAGCCCTGATCAGGAAAAACGCGTTGTTCGCTAGACACGAGACCGGAGTTCAATACTGGGCATTCCTCGCCTCAATGAACGAAACCTGCAAACTCGATGGCGTAGACCGCCCCGCCAAGCTCGCCGAATGCTGATCGCAATTGCAAGCGGTCACAAACAGGCAAAATTCGCCGGCCTGATGTCCTGGAACTACGCCGCTGACGTGTGGCAAGCCCATGTTTTATGGTCCAAGCTTTGTTCGGACGGATAACTGGCACCTCAGTGACCTGACTTCGTAGGGCTGAGATACTTTGACTTGAGTTCAGGACAGCTAGCTAAATTCGTTCAAGTGCGGTTTCGACTTGGCCGCAAAACTTATCAATATCGCGCTTTAGGATATCGCTTTCTCGTGTTTCATCTCTGACCGCGGCCAGTTCATCTGCAACCACACGAACATCTTCAAACGGAGCTGCCTCCGCGATGCGCACCAAAGCTCGAATAAGGGCGGCCGTTACGAGGCCATTACCCCGGGCAGCGCGTCGCAGAGCTGGCATCGAATCGTGAAACAGTGCCTCAGCCGTGATGGACGGGTAAATAACCCGCACGTTTCCGTCATCATCCCGATACACACCTGTACAGAGCTTTGACGACCACGCTCGAGCCAGAGACGCCGACAGTCGGTCGATGCACACAATTGCGGTAAACGTGTCGTTGACACCCGGTGACAACGCCCGAAGTGCAATTTCAACGAGAAGATGGACAGAAAAGCGGATATCTCCATTAGGATCTCGCGCGGGGATCAACGGAGCTGCCGCTTGCACCAGATGATTGAGGCTTTCGTCACTATCACCATAAACATAGGCCAAAGTGTCAGATGGAACCATAAAGTCTCCTGGCTGCACATCAAAAACGACGACTGCTCCGGCTTCCTTGACCACAGTCACCAGACCTTCGGTATTGATCGAGTTCACATATCCAGTGCCCGAAGCCGAGACTTGGCGCTTGTCTCCCTCCTCAGGGACTGCCTTTGAAGATGGAATTTCTGCACTGTTTTCGATTGCGGCGCTTACTTGGCGATCCAAGGCCTCAGAAATCCGCGCCGCCTCCTGATCAATGGTTACGCGCGTCGATACTGTGTGAACGAAAAGAAGCAGTAGTAGAACTGAGGTGATCGAATAGATCATACCAATCGCAACGGCCAAATTAACGAATGTGTCATCGCGTATCAGCCACAGGATCATCAAGCTGTATAAGAACGTTGCTCCAAGTGAGCCAACTGCAATCTGATTTACCCTGTCTTCGCCAAAACGCTGCAAGAGCCTGGGTCCAATAGATCCTGCCGCCAAAGTGTAAACCAGCAGAACAATGGAATAGACCATGACCAACGCGGACATGGATGCTGCCGAGATTGCGCTGAGAACATCGCTCGCAGTGTGATTGGAAACACTGAGCCAATCAGAAGTGGACCAACCCCAACCTATGAGCGCTTGCTCCGTCCTGAAGACAATCCCAGCCACCAAAAGCCCTGAGAGGCTTATGGCAGCAGGGATGGTTAGGAACCCGCGAAAGTACCTCACTAATTCTCTAGGTGTTTGCATTCCGGTCCCCATTCACGACACGAGCATTGTTCACAAACTCAGCTCTATGCGAACCGGTCCGCCGCTTCTTTCAAAGCACTCTGCATATCGCCCCATGCAGCCTCGTAGCCCTCTTTGACGTCTTCCCAGGCCTCGTCGCTGGTCGACTTCAAGTCATTCAGTTGAGCCTCTGCGTCAGACCTTGCCTTGTAGAGCTTACTGAGCTGCTCCTCGAGCTCGAGTTTGGCGTCCGCTTCGGCCAGTTTCAGCTTGGCTTCGAGAACATCAATTTGAGCATTCCAGCTATCCAGTTGCAGCTGCGCCTTTTTCTCGTACCCAACGCGTGTCATCAAATTTTCCTTTCGTCTCAAACTTTGGTTCATATCAATGGGAGCTGCCAATTAGGCCGCAACAATTGCCTTGAGCATCCAGACCGCTTCCTCATGCTTCGCCATCCTAGCGTTCATCAAATCCTCTGTAGCCCCATCGCCATAACGGGCAGCGGTCGCGGCAGTCTCACGCAGGTTCCGGGCAATCGCTTCGTGGTCCGCAACCAACTGGTTGATCATACCCTCTGAGTTTTTGATTGTTTCTTCTTCGGTCAACTTGGCGTGGCTAACCATGTCCGTGAACGAGATCGGGGCCACCTGACCCAGAGCGCGCACACGCTCCGCCAAATCATCCGCAGCTTCAAACAGGTCGCGATACTGACGCTCTGTCAGTTCATGGATCGGCAAGAAGAGTGGGCCCACGACGTTCCAATGTGTGCCTTGCGTTTTCACCATCAGAACCATTGTATCGGCCAGCACTTCCGTCACCGCGTTGGCGATCCATGCGTTTTTGTCGATACCTGTGTCGTTGGTTTCTTCCTGAACTTCAGACTTCAAAACTTGCTGTATCATTTTCACTCCGTTTCGTTGCTTGTGGAGTAAAACCTAAAAACGAAAAAATATTTTTCAAATAAAATCATATACCTATTATAGGTATCCGACGCATCATGCAGCGCTTCATGATCCTGGGTATCCAGCCCAACTTGCCAACATTGATGTAGACACGCAGGCCCAATGCCATACATGCTTGGAGTAACTGACGTAAGCTACTGAGGTCATACCAGTGTCTGATCAAAATCGACCACCAAAGCGCACAGAAAAACTGCAACTGATGCTCGACCTCGAGGAGCTTAAAGCCATCGATGATTGGCGGTTCGAGAACAGATTGCCGTCAAGAGCGGCCGCCATTCGAGAACTCATCCGTCGTGGTCTGATTTCCAACGAGTTCGAAGAGCCACCTACTGACGCGCCTTCCGGGGAGTTTCGTGTTGTGGACGAGTGACAGGAAAACCCGCAGGGCAATCCAGTGACGCCAGTGGTGGACCAACATGGCATGAGCGATCACACGATCCTCTACGTCAGCATCAATTCATTGGTGAAAGGGTATGAGGCGCCCCAACATCTGAGCGTTGACCGCGTTCACATACGCATCTTTTTTCAGAGGGGTGATAACGCCCCGCCATACCGAAAGGCGCGTACGACCAGTTTTGTCAAAGGCTGGCTCGGGTAGATCGGCTGACAGAACATGGGGCACTGTTTCAGATCCAATCCAAGCCTCGAAGGTATCAAAAAGTGCCGCGTTCACCGGGTGCGCCGGACGAATTGTCAACAGCCCCAAGCTGATCGGTACGATCGTCCATAGTGGCGGGCTTTCTGGTAGAGATGACCGGCTCGCGCAAATCAATTGAATCGAAACACGGGGAACTTGACATGTGAAGCTCCGCAAGAGCCGAACAGGAAGAGGGGGGCAGCCAGCACCCCCGCAAAGACTGTCAGGCTTTGATCAGATGCCCGCCATCGATATCCAGCACAGAACCTGTCAGGAAACCGTTGGTCATTGCCATGATGACAGCTTGAGCGATTTCGCTGGCCCTGCCGACGCGGCCAACAGGGAGCGATCCACCAACCTGTGCGTACATGCCTTCACGTGCCTCTTCTGGCATGCCTGCATAGGCTTCGGTCGCAACCATCCCGGGGCTGATGCAGTTGACGCGGGACTTACCCGCCAGTTCTTGCGCGAGCCCCATGGTCAAAGCCTCAACAGCCGCGTTCACCGCACCTAGACCGGTCGCGCCGGCCGATGGGCGGCGGCTCAGCACGCCGGAAAACAGCGTGATTGATGCGCCGTCGGCCAGATACGGCAGAACCTCGCGAGCGGTCACGTAGGGGCCAATGAATTTGGCCTCAATCATGCCGCGCAGGTCGTCAGTCGGCAGTTCAGCAAACGCGCCGTGCGCAGCGCTGGATGCCGAGATGACGAGATGATCGACCTCGCCGAGGCTGGCAGCCCATGCTTTGACAGCTGCTTCGTCAGTGGTGTCAACGGAAGCGACCGAAATGTCGCCTTCAATTTCAGACGCAACGGCCGTCAGTTTCTCTTTGTTGCGGCTTGAGATTGTAACCTTGGCGCCCAAACTGGCTGCAAGTTCAGCTGTTGCCTTGCCCATACCGCTACCGCCGCCAACGATGACGACATGTTTGCCTTTTAGCGCGGTTTCAAAAACGGTTGTCACAGTTCAACTCCTCTTTCCTTCAGTGGCATTCGCACCGAATCGCCGCTCTGGGTTGGTTTGGCTGGTTGAGGATCACTCTTCCAGGCCCAACTCCGGTGTTAGATACTCCGGCAACCATTGTGCCCATTGGAGCTTTCGACCCGCCGCAATCTGAGCGTTTGTTGCTTCTGATCGGATATTTAATGTGCAGTATGAAGTTGTTGAAATGGATAAATAGAATACAATAAATTCACAAAATGAATATTAAATCTCTCGACCTCAACCTCCTCAAAGCCTTCGACGCGATGTACCGAGAACGACATGTCGGCCGCGCTGGGGCGTCTATAGGCCTTGCCCAACCTTCCATGAGCAACGCGCTGAACCGGCTTCGCGCCAGGTTCGAAGATCCACTTTTTCAAAGGGGACCGGGTGGAATGGTGCCAACCAGCCGCGCGGAAGAATTGGCACCAAAAGTGAAAGGCGCGCTGTCGATCGTTTCCGAAATGCTGGAGCAAACCGAGTTTGATCCCAAACACGCCCAAGGCCAAATCACCGTTGCAGCTTCGGATTTAGCAATTCTTCGTTTGGCGCCTGCGATGGTCACTTACTTTGCAGAACACGCACCAAATCTTAGCCTGATCTTCGTACCGATGAACAAAACGGATCTGATTGATCAATTGGATGCCGAAACAGTGACGTTGGCCATTGGTACATTTGGTCAGCTTCCTGCGCGGTTTCATCGACGGACGATTATGCCGGACAGTTTTGTATGTATCGCCCGCCGCGATCACCCTTTGACCCAAGATGGTTTGACACTTGAGTCGTTCCTAGCGGCTCGTCATGCATTGATGACACTGAACAATGACAATATCGGTTTTGTAGATAAGGCACTAAAGAAGCTTGGAAAAGCTCGGCAAGTGGTTTTGACCTGCGCCCAATTTGCTCTGCTACCCGATATCGTCGCTCAATCCGACTTGATTACAACGGTGCCAACGTCGTTGACTCCGTTTGCGCGGCGCGCTGGGTGTGAGGTCTTTCCAACGCCACTGGATTTGCCGAAATGGGAAAGCGAAATGGTTTGGACCCAGAAAACAGCATATGAACCCTTGGGGCGCTTCGTTGTAGACTCATTCACTGAAATGAGCCGTTCGACGGAGCTCGATCTGGGAAAAGAGCTTCCTGGGGTCAGGATTCATAACCAATAGATGACCGTAGCCTGCCGCGCTAGCGCTGGAGAAAAAGAGGGGCGCTACGCCATCTGCTTGTCGCTTAGTCAGAAAAACCGCTAATGCCACCGCTCCGAATTCCAAGCCGTGAATCCTGCAGCGCAACGAAAACTAATGCATCCTGACCTTACGGGTCGGACAGAACCTAGCATCATCCAAAGGTTCCAAAACTAATTTAGTCCGGTCAGCCCTTTCAGAACGAAATCCGCTGTGCTTGGGCTGCTTGCGAAGGGCAAATCATAAACGATTGCTAGCCTGCTCAGGGCTTTGACATCCACGTCATGCGGCATCGGCGACATTGGGTCGATAAAAAAGAACAGACCGTCCAGCCGGCCTTCGCAGATCATTGCCCCAAGTTGCTGGTCCCCGCCTAGTGGCCCGCTATGCAGAGCGGTGACGTTAAGCTCAGGCAAGGCGGCCCTGAGGCGGCCACCGGTGGTTCCGGTGGCGAACAATTCCGCCTGACTTAGGATGTCAGCATGGGACTGGGCCCATTCGACCATCAGATCTTTCTTGGCGTCATGGGCAACCAGGGCCAGTTTCAGCGGTCTACCTGATGAATTGCTCGACATAGTCCGCCCCTAATCCAACTTCCTCATAGTGCTTACGGCACATCTCGATTTTAGTGAAGACGTCCTCATACCCCATGGTTTTGCCCCATGGGTCAACATAAAGCATCACGCCGTTGACCTGGAAATAGGTGATCATTTCGTCGACATCATCGGGTACAATCAGAGTGTGGGTTTCGCCCGGCGGTTCAAATACATAGCCGCCTTCCTCCGCGACCCAGTCATGTTCCAGATAATGCCAGCGGCCTTTCAGAACAAAACCATGAACGGGCTGCGGATGCCGATGCCTCGACAGAACTCCGGATTTCCGCACCCGTAGCAGGTTCATCCAGTACCCCTGGGACCGGTTCAAACAGAGCGGTCGGAACGAGACGTTTTCGGTTTGCGGCACCCAGATTCTCTCGTCTTTGGCGACGGCTTCAGGGATGACGATCTCATCCTGCGCATCCTTGGGGAAGGGCAGTTGATAAGGCATCCTGGGATCGTCGTCGTTTCTTTGTACTGGCATCGGTTGCCCTCCTCACATTGCAGAATAGCCGCCATCCACAGGATAGACAGCGCCGGTCACAAAAGCAGCCTCATCCGACAACAGCCAAGCAGCCAGTGCACCAACCTCGGATGGTTTGCCCCAACGGTCCAGCGGCGTCCGACCCAGAATGGGCTGGTTGCGAGCCGGATCGGCGCGCAGAGCTTCTGTCATTTCGGTTTCGATCCATCCGGGTGCAACTGCATTGACGCGCACACCATCTTCAGCCCATTTCCCGGCCAAAGCCTTAGTCAACTGCGCCACGCCGCCTTTGCTGGCAGAATAAGCAGGAACAAGTGGCCCACCAAAGTAACTGAGCATCGACGCGGTGTTCACGATGGCGCCACCTGACTCGGCCAACAAGGGTTGCGCGGCCAGACAACAGCGCATGGTACCGGTCAGGTTGATATCGATCACTGTCTCAAAAACGTCGATCTCATACTCCGCGCCACGTGCCAGAATACCTGCGCAATTGACCAGCCCGTCGAGTTTTTCAATTCCACCGAAGAACGCGGCTACGGCCTGATTGTCCCGCACATCCAACTGCGCACAGACATCGTCAGGATACTGCGCGGCATATTCCGAAACCTCTTCAGCTCCGACACCGGTCGCGGTGATGCGCCATCCCTTACGGCGAAGTTCCCCCGCGATACCGGCGCCTATGCCGCGGGTGCCGCCAATTACAACGGCGTGTTTCATGGATCAGTCTCCTTCCGCAAGAAACGCCTCGACTGCATCTCTGCGAGGCATCGGGGCAACCGCACCATACCCTTGGGTCGAAAGCGCAGCAGCGGCGTTGGCATAGCGTGCGGCCTGAAACGGATCATCGCCCGCAACAATACGGGACAAGAAGGCACCGTCAAATGTGTCGCCTGCGGCTGTGGCATCCACCGCTTCGACCCGGCGGCCTTTGACACGCTCGCGCTTGTCTAGTGTCGCAACCAGGGTCCCTTCGGCCCCCAGCGTCAAGGCGACAATTTTTGCCCCGAGGTTTAGGTAGAAATCCGCGATGGCATCCGGGTCGGACAAGCCCGTCAGTTGCTCGGCATCATCCAGACCAGGAAGGGCAATATCGCATTGTGACATTGCAGCGTGCGTCACAGCGCGGGCGCGTTCGATCGGCCATAGCTTCAGACGCAGATTGGTGTCGTAGGACACGAGGCCTCCGCCGTCCTTTACAATCTGAATGGCCCGAAACACGGTATCGGCGGCAACATCCGAAATCGCCTGACTGATCCCCGAAACGTGCAATATCTTCGCCGATTTCAACGCCGCCATTGGCAGATCATCTGGCTCCATCCGGCTACTGGCCGAGCCTGCGCGGAAATAGCTGAACTCGTGCCCGTTCGCGCCATGCGTCACAAAGTAGACCCCGGTATGAGCATCCGCGACCTGACGTACGGTCGAGGTGTCGATCCCCTCGGCCTTCCACAGGTCCATGAAGGAATTGCCGAACGTATCAGCGCCGACATGCGTCACGTAGCCAACGAACGCACCCTGCCGCGCGGCGGCAATTGCGCAGTTTGAGGTGTCACCGCCATGTCCTGGCAGGTAGTTCCCGTCAGGCTGCTGGTTGAACTCCAGCATCGGTTCGCCAAGGCACAAAATATCGGGGGTCATGGTCATCTCATCTTTGCCAAAAAGGGTCAGCCCCGGTGGGCTGACCAAGGAGTTTGGGAGGGTTATTCGGCCGTATAGCTTTGGCCGACACCCGGAATCTTCCAGATACGGAAGTTCGGGATTTCGGGGTCTTCAAAGTTCATGTCACCATCGACCCAGATATGCAGGTGGTTCGAGACCACATACATCTCGCCGTCCGGACCCCAGGCCAGCGTATCCGGCCAGTTCATTTCCGGGTGGTGGACAAAACGGCTGACCTGACGGGTGGATTCATCGAACTTCATGATCCCGTCCAGCGACAGCGCGGTCATGTAGATGTTGCCCGCATTGTCGGCCGTCATACCGTCGGTGTTGGAAGGCAGCACTGCTGCGACGTCAACCGCGTTTTCAATCACCGTCTCGTTGGTCTCGAAGTCCCGCAGGATTTCGGTCGGCAGGCTATACAGGTGATTGCCCGTCAGGTTGGTCCAGTAGAGCGTCTTCTTGTCGCCTGACAACGCGATACCATCGGCACCAGTGCGCATGCCGCCATTCTTCAGTACAGGACGGTCGTCGATGTTGAAGAAGAAATTCGGCTCATC
Organism: Ruegeria profundi; assembly: GCF_049800715.1. Classification (GTDB taxonomy): domain Bacteria; phylum Pseudomonadota; class Alphaproteobacteria; order Rhodobacterales; family Rhodobacteraceae; genus Ruegeria; species Ruegeria profundi_A. The sequence continues at coordinate 70,943 of NZ_JBNAFO010000015.1, read as the reverse complement.
ATTGGTGAACCGGTGCTGGTCCAGAATGCGGCGCACCGAGTTGGTGTTGCTGTCATAGACAATCAAACCGCCATGCAGCGGGTCACAGAAGATGCCGCTGTCGGCGATATAGGCAAAGCCGGTGTCGTTATCGACGGCCAGATCGTTCAGGAAAGAACACTCACGGTCCGCTTCTTCCGCCGTGAAGACATAGCGCTGAATTTCCCTGTTCTCTTTCAGATCCCAAAGCACCAGCTTGGCGTCGCCGTCTTCGAACGGAGGGCCTGCAACATGGCCCTGATCGAGAATCCACATCACGTCATTGCGGTCGATTTCAAAACCCAGCACGGCTTTCAGGCCATCGGGGTTCGACATGCTGTTCATGTCTTCAGACGGAAACGCCTCGAGTTCCCAAGTGTCGCCGTTCTTGACCAGCTTGGAGACGGTTGAGGGGATCTCTGCCCCACCCCAACGCGCGGTGGACACATAGATGTTGCCCTGGCTGTCGACCTTGGCGCCTTGAACCAACGCTTTGCCGTAAATCTCGCTCCCTTCCCAAGCGGATTTTGTCGCCGCGTCCTTGACGGCATAGGGCAGAGTGTTCCATTCCGCGACCACCTCGGGCCCGTTCGCGAGCGCCGGGGTAGCCAGGACGGCGGTAAGGGCCACCGTGTTGAGCATTCGTTTCAGCATGTATTCCTCCCTTGTTGTGTTCTGGTGTCCCGCAGGTTGTTGCGAGCAACCTGCGGGACGGTTTGTTGTTTTAGATACGGCCGTATTTCGCCAGACCTTCGCGCAGCGAGCCGCTTTCAATGATCAGACGCGCCTGTTCGGCTTCGCGCTCATCAATTTCGCGTGCCATGTCCAAGATCGCTTCGGCGTGTTCACGGGGGACCACAACCGCACCGTCGATATCTGCAACGATGATGTCGCCGGGGTGTACAATCACACCGCCCATGTCGACTTCTACATTCGAAGCCAGCGTACGAACGCGGCCCAAAGTGGTGCCCGGGTTAACGCAGCGGGAATAGACCGGGAAGTCATAGTCGCGCTTGATCTCGACCAGATCCCTCACGCCACCGTCCAGAACGGCACCTTCGTGTTTGTTGGCAACGGCTCCGGCGGTCATCAGACCACCCCACAGCGCCACATCGGTGGTGCCATTGGTCGAGATCACGATGACCGAACCGGCCTCGGATTCGTCGATTGCGTCAAGCGCGTGCTGCGGAGGCAGGAATTCATCGGTAGGGCCTTCCAGAATTGTTACGGCCGGGCCAACGATCTTCTTTTCATTGATGCGCGGCTTGATCGAGGCCGGCAGAAATCCGGTCTTGCCGGACACCTTGTCCACAGCATCCGCGACGGATGCGGTGGCCACGTCGCGAAACCCGGCGACGAGTTCTTGGGTGTTCATGAGAGTATCCTCTTACGTTGGGAAGATTGAAAAGATGCGGCCGTGAGAGCCGCGTTGATTTGTGCGCGAGCCAAGTCGATGTGACCGGCCTCGAGCGCCTGGGCGGGCAGCAGATTTCCACCCATGCCAACGCAAAGTCCACCGGCGTTCAGATAGGATTGCGCAGTGTCCGGAGACACACCGCCAGTCGGCATCAGGGCGAGATTGGGAAACACGGATTTGACGGCCTTTAGGAAGCCGGGCCCTCCGGCAGCATCGGCCGGAAAAATCTTGATCACCGCAGCACCGTTTTCCGCATGATGGTGAACCTCGCCCGGGGTCATTGCACCGGGCAGATAGGGCACTTTCGCAGCACCGGCTTCGCGCGCAGCAGCATCGCTCCAGCAAGGAGAGACAACAAATTCGGCGCCGGTTGCCAGCATCTTTTCAGCCTGATCAGCGCTAAGAACCGTTCCCGCGCCGGTGCAAACATCAGGATAGCGTTGGCACAGCTCAGCGATCAGAGCAGCGGCATCCGGAACCGTAGTGGTGATCTCCAATGCTCGGATTCCGGCCTCGGCCAACAGGTCACAGGCCGTCAAAGCGATTTCGGGGTCGCTACGGCAGATCACCGGGAAAATTTGCGCCGATCGCAAAGTGCTGACGAAATCTACCATTTGTTCACCCAGTGATCGGGTTGCTCGTCCTCAAGGACTCTCGCGACTTCACGCGCAGCACATCGCTGCAGCACCGCAACCGAGCGCTCAGAGTACCAGGCAGCATGGTCCGACACGATGGTGTTGGGGCTATGCAAAAGGGGGTTGGTCAGGTCCACCGGTTCCTGTTCGAACACGTCGATCCCTGCCCCGAAAATGCGACCTTGGTGCAGGGCCTGGGCCAATGCGACTTCGTCCACCAAACCGCCGCGAGAGACATTGATCACGATCGAGGTCGGCTTCATCTGTGCGATACGCTCAGCGTTCAGAATATGCCGCGTTTCGGGCGTCAGAGGAGCATGCAGACTTATGACATCGGACACTTTGCAGAGGTCGATCAAATCCACCTTTTGCACGTCCGCCGCTTGGGCTGCGTCGTCGCTCAGATAGGGATCGAACACCAGAACCGAAGAGAATCCTAGGGCCTGGAACTTCCGTGCCGCTTGCAAGCCGATCTTGCCGCAGCCAATTAGGCCAAGGGTGGCGTTTTCGCGGCTAGGGATCAACGCCGCCTGCCCTACCCCCCATTGACCCTGCCGCACTTCGGCATCTCGGGACGGGATTCGCCGCTGAACGGCCAGGTACAACGCCAGCGCATGTTCGCTGACTTCTGTTTCCGCACCATAGTCTGGTACATTCGCAACATAGATGCCGCGCGATTGCGCGTAGTCCAAGTCGATATTGTCGACGCCCACCCCGTAGCGGACGACGACTTTCAGGTTCGGGCAGGCATCGATCACGGCCGCATCCACAATGCGTTCCCGCACAAGGATGGCGACCGGATCCAATGCCTGCAGGGCCGGGACCGCCTCGGTTTCCGGCGCAACCGGCGCGATCTGAACATCCTGCTCGGCCAACACCGAAGCTTCGGTGTCATAGGCGGCATAGCCGGGTTCAAGAATAGCGATGGTTTGGCGGGTCATGTGACGGTCTCTCGGCATGAGTTATTGGGCCTTGTAGGCTTCGACAGCGGCGTCGAGGCGATCGGGCCACTCCTCGCCGATCTCACCCACGATGTATTCGCGTACGGCAGGCTGCGCGGCTTCGCGGAACAGTGCCTTCTGCTCGGGGCTGACAGGGACCACTTCCATGCCTTTTTCCGACAGGATCGCGGTCGCATTCGCGTCCTGCGCGGCGGTCATGCCACGGTGGATCGTTTTCGAGATCTCAACGCATTGCTCGACGGCTTTCTTCTCGTCATCCGTCAGGCTTTCGAAGAACATGTCCGACATTAGATAGGCATGCCAGCTGAACACGTGGCCATCCAGAGAGACGTATTTCTGGTGCTGGTAAAGCGACGCGTTGACGATATTCGTCACGCCGTTTTCCTGACCGTCCACAACGCCCTGCTGCAGAGCGCCGGGCAGTTCCGGCCACGGAACGGGTGTTGCCGATGCGCCGAGGCTTTCGACGAGGGTCACCCAGACAGGCGCGGTCATTACGCGCATTTTCAGGCCTTCCATATCGGCAGGCTCGGCCACAGGCTTGACGTTGTTGGTGAAGTTACGCACCCCGTTGTCGGCCACGCCAAAGCTGCGGATGCCGGTTTTCGCCCGCATGTCTTCGGCCAGCGCGTCACCGAATTCACCGTCCATCACCGCCCAGGCCATCGCCTGATCGTCGAACAGATAGGGCATCGCCAGAACCGAGAACGGTTTGTAAACAGCCGAGATCGGGCCGTCGTGGATTGCGGCCATCTGAACGGTACCCAGCTGCAGCCCTTCCATGATCTCGGACCCGCCCCCCAGCTGCGATGCCGGGAAGATCTGCACGTCAATTGAACCCGAGGTTTTGCCCTCGACGCAGGCTTCAAATGCCAGCGCTGCGGCGTGTTTGGGCGAGCTCAGGTCAGCGGCCTGAAAATGTGCGTATTTCAGTTCTTTAGCCGAGGCCGCACTGGCGGCGGTCATTGCAACAACGGCTGTTGCCGTCATCAGTTTCGACATGGTTTTCATGAGGTTCCTCCCTTTCATGTCAGTTCGCAAATCCAAAGAAGTTGGGGATGAAGGTGCTGACGCCCGGCACAAGAATGACCAGAAGCAGCACCACGAGTTCAGCCAGCAGCAGCAGCAGAACCGCTTTTGACAGGCGTTCGATTTTCAATTGTCCGACCGTGGCGATCACGAACAGCACCGGACCAACCGGAGGGGTGATCATCCCGATGGTCAGGTTCAGCACCAGCATCATCCCAAATTGCAGCGGGTCGATCCCGGCGGAATAGGCAATGGGGCCAAGGATCGGCGTCAGGATGATCAGCGCAGGCAGCGTGTCGATGAAGAAGCCGCAGATCAGGGCAAAAGCCGCCAGAATGAACAGAATGCCCAAACGGTTGTCGGTGATCTGGGTGATCAGTTTCGCCAGTTCCTGTGGGATTTGCAGGTAAGTCAGCAGCCAGGCAAAGATCGACGCCATCGCCACGATCAGGAAGACCGAGGACGTCACCACCGCAGCCCGCACAAAAGCGGCGTACAGAGCGCGGACCGTGAAGGCGCGCAGGATGAGACCAAGGAACAGAGCGTAGGCTGAGGCCACCGCGCCTGCCTCGGTCGGAGTGAACACACCGAACAGGATACCGCCCAGAATGATTGCTGGCATGATCAGGGCCGGAATGGCCGCCAGAGTTGCACTGCGCAACTCAACCATGGTGGCGCGATGTTCGCGCCCGCGGTAGCCGTTGCGGGTAGACACGATATGGTTCGCGATGGCCAGCGCAACACCCAGCATAACCCCAGGCACAATTCCGGCCAGAAACAGTCCCGCGACCGTCACTCCATTGGTTGAGATCGCAAAAATCACGGCCAGAATGGACGGCGGAATAATCGGACCGATGGTAGCCGTCGCCGCGGACAGGGCACCGGCATAATTCTTCTCATACCCAGCCTCGCGCATCATCCGCATGACGATGGCAGAAGGCCCTGCAGCATCCGCCAGAGCAGAGCCGCTGATCCCCGCAAACAGCATCGACACAAGGATGTTCACATGCCCCAGTCCACCACGCACATGCCCAACCAAAGCGTTGGCAAAGCGCAACAAGGCGTTTGTTAGCCCGCAGGCCGTCATCAGCTCAGACGCGAGAATAAAGAACGGCACCGCCATCAGCGGGAAACTGTCGATCCCGGCGAACATGCGTTGGGTTGCGACCAGTGGGTTTAAAGAACCGTCGATAAAAATCGCGGACAGGCCGGCGATCCCCATGGTGAAGGCTACCGGAACACCCAGAAACAGCGTCGCGAAGAACAGGATGATCAGGGTTTTTGCCACGGCTCAGACCTCCGCCTCATAACCCTTGGCGCTGGGACCGTGTTCAAACTCTTGACTTACGAAACGTTTTGCGAAAAAGGCCAACTGGATCAGGAACAATGCGCACCCGATCGGGATAGCGAGATAGGGAATGCCGCGCGAAATCCCGGTGGACATGGTTTCCTTGTTCCAGCCGAATTCGACGAATTTAACGCCCAGCCACAGCATCGTCGCCATAAAGGCAAACATGACGAAAACGATGCCCCAACGCAGCATTCGGGCCAGAGTGTCGGGCAGCAAATCCGGAATTGTGGTGATCGCGACCAACCGCCCCTCGCGCAAGGCAAGACCAGCACCGCAAAAAGCGCCGAGGATCATCAGGTGTCTGGCGACCTCTTCAACCCAGGCAAGGGACGTACCGAACCCGTATCGCCCCACCACATTGGCGAAGACGATTGCAAAAACCGTAGCCAGCGCCAAAGTCACCAGCGCGCGGTTAAACGCAACAATCCATGTTTCCAGAGTTTGCAAAGACGCCCCTCCCAATGCCGTCTCCTCGTGAGAATCAAAACTGGCATACAGTATGCTAATCTGTCAACACTAACACATTGTATGCCAGAAACAGGCCTGCTACTGTCGAACTGAGGAGAGCGACATGAGCCCATTCAACAGACCGAAATCATTGACGGAATTGGTTACCGAAAACCTGCGCGAGCGGATCATCAAGGGCGAGTTCGAACTGGGTGAGCAACTGTCTGAGGCTCGAATCGCCAAGAATCTTGAGGTCAGCCGCACCCCGGTGCGAGAGGCAATCAATCGGCTTGAGATGGAAGGCCTGTTGGTCGTCGAACCTCAAAGAGGCTCATTCGTGTTCAACCTGGAGCCCGAGGAACTGGCAAAACTTTGCGATGCACGAGTCTGCCTTGAAACAACCGCTTTGACCTCGGCCATGCAGGCGAACCCGCAGGCGCTCTATGCCGCGCTTGATGAATGCGTTGAACGGATGACAGCGGCCCGTGAGGCTGCGGATGATGCAGAATATCTTTATCTGGATACTCTATTTCACCAGTGCCTTTTCGACTGCGCAGACAATCGGTTTCTGAATGACGCCTATCAAACGATTGCATTGAAAATGGCGGCGTTGCGCAGCCGGTTGGGGCATCACCCTGATCACATGGCTAAATCCTATCGGGAGCACATTGAGTTGCTTCAGTGCGTTCGGGATGGAGACGTTCCACAAGCCTTGGATGTGCTGAAACTCCATATAGACAGGAAAGAAGGGTCTTATTGGAGCGATGCAACGCAACCCGACGGAACAGGTTCAGGATAGCGTGCGATGAAACGTCTAGCCTTGGATGCCCAACCACGCGAAAACCTCGGCGATGCCGGGTCCATTTGGCCAGTTGGTTCTCGTTCTAAAGCACGGAGCATTCTGGCCGGATGAAGAGCGTCAGGTATGCGCTAACTTTGAGCTCAACCCCGCGATTTGGCATCACGGAGATCACACCCTCGCAACGTCTGCGCCTCAATGGCCAAGGCCTAGTTCAGCAAGCCATACAGGCGGTACAAGCGGAAACGAGATGAAGACCCCGAAACGGGTTTTCTCTGACCCGGCCCAAACACCACACTACAGCACTAGAGGTTGAGTATGTTTGCGATTGGATTCTGTCCGCCAGACCTGTTTGATTGAAACCTCTATCCGGCGTCCACAAGGCTTTCATCTAAGAATGGCTGTGCAACCGCAGGCCAGAAAGGCAGTTTTCGCTTGGTGAGCGCAAGGTCGTGAAACGCAGGCTGTGTTCCTCCGGGGCTGGCAACCTGCAGGATGTGGTCCGAAATTTGGCTGAACGGGCCGTAGAAATGGAAGAGGGATTTCACCGCCACCACCGATTTCTCGGCCAGCCGGATACCGATCTGCTCGAAGGCTTCAGGATGGTAAACCTGAACGCGAAGATCATTGACCAGCAGGTCGATTTCTCCATCCAGGCGGAGCCAAACTACGGTGCCCATGGGTTCAAGACCAGTGCCGAGATGCTGACCCAGGCCCTTCTCGATATTCATAACCCTTGCAGTCAGGTCGATCGGACCCCCTGAAACCACACCGGTCTTTCCGCCAAGCCGAAGGGTCAATCTGCTTCCAATGCCCCCATCCTGACAAATACGCACCACCCCGGGATCCCAGAACAGGCCGCTGGCAAAATGTGTCATTCCACGCGCCAGCATGGCTTTCAGCAAGTGGGTGGCGTCGCCCGGCGCTCCTCCGCCTGAATTGTCACCCATGTCCGCCAGAACGCATAGACCGGACCGTGTACCAATGTGATCCAACGCCTCGGAGATCGGTAGATACCGCGTGGTAACTTCGTTGCGCAAAACAAAGAAGCGCCGCCCCAACTCCTCGGCTAGTTGCGCGGCCCGTTGTGCCTGGCCATCTGCTATTACCAACATCCGCGCGCCGACATCTTCGACATCTGCCCAGGGAAAACCGTGACTCAATGAAACCGACAACACACCGGGTCTGGCTTGAGCTGCGGCCATCTCGGCCACAAAATCCTTCATCGCCCCGGTTTTGGTCAGATATAGGTTCATCATACGGGTATCAAAAAACGCCATCTTAGGCGTGATCTCACCCGCATGTGCCCGCTTTGCCAGATCAAACAGTTCGGCCGCGCAGGCTGTTGCGTCGTCATGCGGGTATTCTCTGAAATGCACAATCAGATCGCTGGCGTTCAGCATCTTCTTAGTTAAATGAGAATGCAGGTCCAGCGAAACGCCGATCGTTGCCTCCGGGCACTGTTCGCGGACGCGGGTCAGAATATCACCTTCGCAATCCTCTATATGCTCGGCCACCATCGCGCCGTGAAGTTGCAACAGAATGATATCTGCACCGCCGCATTCTGCGAGATCAGACAAAATCTCGCCGCTCAGCGCGTCATAACAGCTACGTGTGGTCGGTCCGGCGGGTTCGGCTATGGCGGTCAGGCTTTCGACAACCTGCCAGCCCAGAGTTTCGGCCTTTTGGCGCCACAGATGAAGCGCCTCCGTCATAAGGTTTGGAGGCTCCTGGGTCGCCGTACCATGCCGCAGGAAATAGTCCTCGAAACCCGACATCGCAGTCGGCATCGTGCAAAACGTGTTCGTCTCTGTCGACAGTGTCGCAATGAAAAGCTTCATAAATTCCCTGTTCCCAACACGTCAGAAGACGGCTGTAAGGGCCATCCTCTGATCTTTGGCGATGCTATCATATTTCACCAGAGTTATTCGGCTTTCCACCAACGCTCCATAAAGCTGCTTCCATCCAGATCCAGATTCGAGCCGAATTTTTCGGGCGTGCCAACGCTTGGGCGCGTGGCAAAAACATATGAAGCAAACATCGGGATCGCGACACCACCCTGATTGGCGACGATATCCTGCATTTCACCATACATCTGGCGACGTTTTTCGGTGTCCAGTTCAGCTCGGGCCTCAACCAGAATCTTGTCGAATTTCCCATTCGACCAGAGAGATTCATTCCAAGCGACACCGGATTGGAACGCCAATGAGAACATAAGATCCTCGACCGGTCGTCCGGCCCAATAGCTGGCGCACCAGGGTTTTTTCGTCCAAACCTCGGACCAATAGCCATCGTTAGGCTCTCGTTTGACAGAAACGTTGATCCCGCATTTCGCCGCCGAGTTCGAAATCAGCGTCGCCGCGTCCACCGCGCCAGGGAAAGCAGCGTCAGAGGACGAGAGTTCGACATTCAGCGACTCCAGACCAGCCTGTTTCAGATAGTATTTTGCTTTGTCCGGATCGAAAGTCTTTTGTTCAAGCTCAGCATTGAAATACTTCTGACCGGACCCGATTGGATGATCATTGCCGACCTCGCCGTAACCCAGCAGAATCTTGTCCACCAGCTCTTGCCGATCGATGCCCCATTTGATCGCCTGACGCACGTTGTTGTCGTCAAACGGCGCGGCATTGGTCAGCATCGGGAAGGAGTAGTGCTGCGTACCGGCAACTGAATGCAGCGTAACATTTGGATCACGCGAGACAAACTTGGCCGTCTTAGGATCAACCTTATCGGCAATGTCGACCGACCCCGCCGACAGCGCCGCCATCCGTGCGGTCGTATCCAGCAGCACCAGAAGCTTCCATTCGTCCACATGCGCGACATCAGGGTTCCAGTGGTTCCCGTGACGGGCCAGATCCGCCGAAATCCCTGGCTGGAAATCCTTCAACTGATAGGCTCCGCAACCGATACCGGATTGCCAGTCAATGCTGTCACCCTCTGCCGGCAGAATGGCAAAGCGGTAGTCGCTGAGGATAGCCGGGAAATCTGCGTTACCGCCCTCAAGCTCGAAAACGATGGTGTTTGGCCCGTCCGCACGCAGTTCCTTCACACCGGCCAACAGCGGCGCCCCAGTCGAGGTTGACCCTTCTCCGCGGTGAAAATTGATCGAGGCAATCACGTCCTCGACTGTCACTGTACGACCATTGTGGAACTCGACCCCGTCGCGCATCTCGAAGGTCCAAACCGACGCGTCCGGCGAGGCCTCCCATGATTTTGCAAGTGACGGCTGCACGTTGCTGTCCGCGTCGATCGCAGTCAGGAAACCGTTCATGCCCAGGCTCAACGGAATCAGGAAACCCGCTGATATCTGCCCCGGATTGAGTTGCTCGGTCGTCCCGCCATGACCAATCCCGGCAATCATGCTGCCGCCCTTTTTGGGCGTGGCCGCAATAGCGCGATCCGCCAAAAGCGTTGCTGCACCGACGGTCATGCCGGTTGCCAAAACACCGCGCATGAACTGGCGACGATCCACCTGACGCAATTGCAGACGCTGTTCCATCTGCCGCACGTATTGAAATTTATCCATTGCTTGACCTTCCCTGAGCATTCTTCTGTTGCCCGGAAGATCACGCACCAATTTGAGCTTAACAATAACGCTACATTATGCTTTCTTTAGCGAGTTTATGCTAGCCAAGGCCCAACCACCTATGCACCAGAATTTAGCTGCAAACCTGCGTCACCTTTGTGCGGATTACCCGTCAGTGGCAGCTGTTTGCAGAGAGATTGGCATCAACCATCAGCAATTCGCCAAGTATCTCAACGGCCGCAGCATGCCCTCGCCAAACAACTTGCGCCGCATTAGCCGGTTCTTCGATGTGGGCGAACATATCTTGCTGGGAGATCATGCAGAACTGCGGCGCCACACCACCCAACTCGCCAAAACCGAGGCGGATCGGCGACGAGACCCTCTGATCGATGTGTTCCCAGGTGATCTTCAACGGCTGCGGCCATTTCTCGGATCTTATCAAGTGTTCTTTCGCGCACCGAACGATTCAACCAAAGCCATTATCAACGTTGCCTTCTTGGATGAGCGGAACGGAACGGTTTACAGCCGTGTTGTCGAAGCCTTAAGCGAAGGAAAGTCATCGACGCGCCGCTGGACAAGATGTGATGGCAAAGCCGCCTTCCGCGCGGGGCAGGTTTTTGTCGTCGATTCCGAACGCGGTCCAGACGCACCTGTCAGCCTGTACATTCTGAACAAACCCCATCGCGACAAGTCAAAGCTATTGTTCGGCACGATGTCTTATCTCGCTTCGTTGTCCGGCCGAACGCCAACCTCTTCTCCTGTTGTCTGGAAAAGAGCTGAAAACTACCGCTCAGTGCGAGAGCTGTTTTCGAAAAGCGGTATCGTCGATTTAAAAAGCACCAAACTGGATATGAGGATTCAGCAATACCTTCTCGTTGCGTCCACAGACTCTGATGCGAAGACTATTACTGAGTAGCAGAACCGCAGGATACCTGCGTATGATGGTCGGTGCCCATTTGTTTCTGCTGGTGGGAGGTGGATCACGCCTCAATAGCGAGATCGGTAAACATGTCTGATCTTACCTTTTTTGCACGTCGTGTAATTCTATCTGCGGTATACGGTGTCCTATCGCGTCCTCGAAGAGATCATAGCTGAACGCAGCGTGCGGATGGACCACGCCACTTTCAACAAGTGAATTGTCGAGAATTCGCCGATGATCGGAGCGCGCGCAATTGAAGAAGCGACCAACGCTGAGTTCCCGGCGCATGGACGAGATATATGCTCGTGTTCGCGGCAAATGGATGTGCCTCTATCGGGCCGCCAACACTGCTGGAAGCGGCAATTCTCTAGCGCCACGCCGGCTGGTTTTCGGCTATTTGCCGAGATCTCAGGATAGGTGTATCCAGTGAATCGCTGGCTCTGGCCATTCCAAAAGCTTGCGACGCATCCCCAAACATCTCAAAAGTGTCACACCCGTTCATCGGGGACTGATTGTCTGACCTGCCGCGTCGAAAAATTGCAGTTTCTCGGGTGCAAAATACAAGCCGATTTGCGTTCCAGCTTTGATCTGCGTGTCCCCGCCAAGGCGAACCGTCACCTTCTCTTCAAACCCGCAATCGACGATGATGAACATATCTGCGCCAAGATACTCGACCACTTCGACCTTGCCGTCGCTGTGACCCGAGCCAGGTTCGACCACACTGATATGTTCCGGGCGGATGCCCAGCATCGTGGCTGTACCAGTCCGATCAAACGGGCCACCGCCGCCGTTTTCCAGCTGAAACTTATCGCCAGACACGGTGCAGGGAATGACGTTCATTTTCGGACTGCCGATGAACTGCGCCACGAACAGGTTGGCGGGGCGTTCGTATAGTTCGCGTGGGGTGCCAACCTGAGCGATCTTGCCGAATTCCAGAACCACGATACGATCAGCCAATGTCATCGCCTCGACCTGATCATGAGTCACGTAGATCATGGTGCGGTTGAGGCTCTGGTGAAGCTTGGCAATCTCATACCGCATCTCGACCCTAAGAGCGGCGTCCAGGTTGGATAGCGGTTCATCGAACAGGAATGCGGTGGGGTCACGCACAATAGACCGACCGATCGCCACGCGCTGACGCTGACCGCCGGACAGGTCTTTAGGTTTGCGCTCCAAATAGGGTTCCAGCTTGAGTACCTCGGCGGCTTTACCCACGCGTTCAGCAATCTCGCCCTTGGATACGCCCGCCACTTTCAGCGAGAACCCCATATTTTCGGCCACCGTCAAGTGAGGATAAAGCGCATAGGACTGGAACACCATGGTCAGCCCACGCTTCGAAGGCGGATTGTCGGTGACGTCATCACCATTGATCAATAGTGACCCGCGCGAGATGTCCTCGAGCCCACCGATCATCCGCAACAGGGTCGATTTACCACAGCCCGACGGGCCAACGAAGACGACGAACTCACCCTCTTCGATCTTTAGGTCGATGCCTTTAATCACTTGCACCTCGCCGAACCATTTTTCGACGGAATTGAGCTCTATGCTGCCCATCAGTTCCTCCCTGCCCAATGCAGCCAGACGGCAGCGGTCCATGTGAAAGAGTTGCCCCCAGCGGGACTGCCGGTGATCGGGTCGTAATATTCGGCAAAGCCGTGGCCTGCGATCAGACGACCGGTTTTTAGGCGTAGTGCTTCGGCCTCAACCCCGTGGCCCATATCCTTCAGACCGAACCCCGTCAGCATGTTCATGAAAGCCCATGTTGGACCACGCCAATATCGGCGTTCATCAAATTTGGGCGATTTGTGATCATAGCTAGGGATTGGGTGCGGGACCGTGGTCAATACAGTTTTCAACCGGTCCAGCATTTGCTGGGATTCGATGCCTGCATACCAACACAGATAGCTTGCATTTGAGACGCTTTCAGCCCATTTGCCCGTATGCGCATTTCGGGAATCAAAGGTGCCCAACGCCTCGTTCCAAAGTGACTTTGCGCCTGCCTTGAGCCGTTCTACGTCTTCAACGAGGCCTTCGGCCCTGATCCCCAACTCCTCACTTATCGCCAGCAGATCGCGGGCCGCGCGCAGGGTTGTGAAACTCATCGTCGGATCGGCGACGCGGAAGGGGTTCTTCTCTAGCAATTGCTGCTGATCCCAGCCCGCTTCACGTCCAATCTGGACCAGTTTGATGTAGCGGTCATAATCGTATTTGGTGGGCCGGTCGGCGCTGTTCACGTGGCTCGTGTCGCGACGCTGGTATTCGCCCACGTCTGAGGCATCAATGCTCGCCATTGCGTCGTCCCAGTCCGGTGCATTGTCGCGCCCAGCCTCCCAAGGGTGGGTGGTGCAGACCGCGCCGTGGTCATCGAGACGCCATGTCATGAACCACCGATGCCAGGCCAGCATGGCCGGGAACAGGGCGCGGAGGCGGGCTTCACCAGCCGCGCGGTCTTTCTCCCATACCCGCCGGGCCATGGTGCCCGCCAGCGGTGGCTGCGTTACGCCAGAGGAGGCAATCGGCCCGATGCCGCCCCAGACATCCGGCCCTGGGAAATAGCCCGGATCCGTTTTGTGGAACAGGATGTGGGGGACCATTCCGTCCGCCCACTGGCCCGAGAACAGCGTCTCAAGCTCAGTCCAGGCGCGGTCGATATCGAACTCGGCAAAGCCCAGCGCGGCGATCGCGCTGTCCCAGTTCCATTGGTAGGGATAGAGCCCGCTGGTCGGGATCGTATAGCCACCCCGATCATTGGCGATCAGGATATTGCGTGCTGACTCTGTCGGCGAAGTAAAGTGGTTCATTTCTGTCATCCTTTGACCGAGCCAGCCGTCAGGCCTTTGGTCATGAAACGTTCAAGCCCCAGGAACAGGGCCATGATTGGAACGGTGGCAATCACCGCGCCAGCCATGAGATGTTGGCGAGGGATTTCCGAGGAGTTCAGCATTGTGACGCCTCGGGTTAGAGTGAATTTCGAGGGATCATCCAGCAGCATGAAGGCCAGAAGGAATTCGTTCCAGGCGATCATGAAGACATAGAGCGACACCGAAGCCAGAGCCGGCAGGCTGAGCGGCAGGGTGATCTTCCAGATTACCGCCAAGCGCGAGAGACCATCCATTAGACCAGCCTCTTCCACCTCGGTCGGGAGACCACGGAAATACCCCTGCAGCATATACAGCGCGACCGGGATCGTGGTGACCGGGTAGATCATGACGATGCCTAGGATCGAGTTGCGCAGGCCGGTCAGCGAGAACGCGATATAGATCGGCAACGCCAGAACGATCATCGGCACCATGTAGATCAGTAGGATCGAGCGCGAGAACGCCTTTTGCCCTTTGAACCGGAATCGCGCGACCGCATAGGCCCCCGGAATGCTGAAGGCCAGTGTGATGAAGACCGTCAGCACTGAGACGTAGAAGGACGTCCACAGGTACGAGCCGAAATTGAAGTCGCGGAACAGTTCCGTATAGCTGCGGAACAGCGCCCAGCCCTGATCCAGATCCAACGAGAAATCCAGCGGGTTCTGCAACAGCGCCTGCTGCGACTTCAGGCTGGTCATCACCATCACATAGAAGGGGATGACAACGATCGCCGTGAAGAAGATATAGCCAAAACCAGTGCAGAACCTGATCACGGCGTCTTCGAACTCGTGACGGGTCAGTTCGCCAAAGGGAAGCTCTTTCAGGATTTCAGCCATCGAAAGATGCATGACGACGGCGATCGAAACCACGGTGACCGATAGCGCGAGCAGCGTTGTGTCCGAGCCGATCAGAACCGGGCCAAAGCCGGTCAGGCAGGTCAGACCCAACAGGGCCGACACGCCCAGACGCGCCGAGGCATGACGAGCGGGAAAGCGGACATATGCCAGACCAGCCAACGCGCCCCAGAACAGGCTCAGCAGAACCTGCGGACGGAAGGCCGCGCCCGTGGCGAAGGACATGGTGACCGCAATGGTGGTAGCAATCACCACCAGCCACAGCGCGCCCAGAATCGGGCCAGTGATATACCCTTGGCGCATCACAGACCCTCCTCACGGCTGATGAATTTGAAGAAGACAAAGCTGAAGGCGATCAGGCACATCAGGATCACCACGGCCACTGCCGCGCCCGCCCCGATGTTCGAAACCGCAAAGGCCTGTTCATAGACATTAACCGTCAGCGTGCGGGTACCCGCGTTGCCACCGGTCAGCAGGAAGATGTCGTCGAACTTGTTGAACGTCCAAATGAAGCGCAGCAGGAACAGGACCGACAGGATGCCCAGTAATTGCGGGATGCTCAGCAGCCAGAATTTCTGGAAAGGTGACGCGCCATCCATATCCGCCGCTTCATACATGCTGGAATCGATGGACTGCATCCGCGCCAGAATGAACAGGAAGGACAGCGGGAAATAGCGCCAGATTTCAAAGACGGTGACCATGATCAGCGCCAGTGGGCGTTCCCCGAAGAAGTTGATTGGCTCGCTGCTCAGCCCCATCTGCACCAACAGCGCATTGGCTGAGCCCGAGAAGGGGTCGAACAGCGTGACCCAGGTAAAGGCCACGGCGATGACGGGGGCCACGTAGGGGAACAGGTAAAGACCCCGGATAAAGCCCTGCCCCTGGAAGCTTTTGTTCAGCAAAAGGGCGGCGAACAGGCCCATGACCAGTGCTCCGATGGTGCCGAAGACGGTGTAGAACAGGGTGACCCAAAGCACGCCCCAGAACTCGTCGCCGTCAAACACGCGGGCAAAGTTTTCCAGGCTGAACTCGAAATTTGTCAGGACACTAGGGCCGCTGCCGGTTACTGTTGGTTCAGACCCTTCAACCAGATCTTCGAAGGCATCCGGGTCGCCATCGACCGCAACGGGAACGCGAATACGCTCACGCTCACCACCTTCCAGCGTACCAAAGTCGCAGAACAGCTCTTGCCCGTTCAATACACAGGGGGCCGCAACGTCGCCGAGTGGCGTGACGCCCTCGGGTAGGATATCCCGGACTGTCACGCCATCGATCGCAATATCCTGACTGGAGTTGCGAAGGCGGTATTCGATCCGCAGATCATCACCCGATCCGCGCAGACTTTCACGCACGACCGGAGCAGGCGGGCGCAGGTCAGACAGGGTGAAGGGTTTAAAGCTGATCCAGAAGATCGCCAGCAATGGCAGGATCACAACCAGCGACACACTGATGATGGTCGGAGCCAGCAGCGTCCAGGCCAGACGCGCCTCGCGTTTGGCTAACGCCCCGGTTCCTGTCGGAGGGGAGGCCGAAGTCATGGGTTACCTCGAAGGGTGTTTAGGGGCAGCGGCGCGCACGCCGCTGCAGGTGCCGGGTGGTTACTGAACCTTGGCCAACTCTTCGTTCATCGCCGCAATGGCTGTGGCCGCGTCGATCTCGTCGTCAATATACTGGCGAACGACGCGGTTTATGGCCTGGCTGTTGATCATCTTCGATGCCAGCGCCAGTTGGCCTTCGGCCACGCCCCA
Organism: Ruegeria profundi; assembly: GCF_049800715.1. Lineage (GTDB taxonomy): Bacteria > Pseudomonadota > Alphaproteobacteria > Rhodobacterales > Rhodobacteraceae > Ruegeria > Ruegeria profundi_A. The sequence goes on along the minus strand of NZ_JBNAFO010000015.1, from coordinate 54,380 downwards.
GCGCTGCGCCACATCCAGACCGCCAACGATCTCGTCGATCATGGATTGTTCGTACAGCTCGCCCAGGGGCGCTTTGCGGTCGACACCAACAGGCAGCTCTGCCCAGGCTTCCGAGAACGCGGTCGGGTTGTCGGCATTGCCACGACGGACCGGGAACTTGCCCTCAGGCGCGATTGCAAGCGTTTGGGTGTAGCCGTCGTCCATGGCGAATTTCACGAACTCCATCGCCGCATCGGTATCGGCGTCGTTGGTGATACCGAAGTACCGCACGTCACCCCACGCCGCGCCATCCGGGTTCGAAGGACCGGACAGTTTGGTCACGATGCCAGTCTTGCTGGCCAGATCGCGCGAGGTCGGATCATCGTTGATGGTTGGCGGGGCACTGTCACGCAGACCTGCCAGCTCGTCCAGAATAAAGGGCGACCAAATAATCATCGCGGCCTTGCCGTCGAAATAAAGCTCGCGTGATTGCTTCCAGAAAAGCTCACCCGGAGGCGACGCCTTGGAGATTGCTTTGTAGAAATCCAGAACCTCGGTGGTCTTGGCTTCGTCCAGCGGCTGGAACCCATCGGGACCCACAGGCGACACTCCATTGGCTAGGAACACATGCTCCAGCACCTGGCTCATGAAGTTCTCGTCGACCTTGGTTGCCGAGACAAAGCCGTACATTTCCGGCGGGTTGTGCAGGGCCTCAAGCGCGGCCTGAATATCGGCAAAGCTGTCGGGGGCTTCCAGACCGGCCTCTTCGAACAGGTCCTTTCGGTAGACCACCATCTGGGTCCAGCCATCGACTGGCACCGAGGCGGTTTCGTCGTTGAACGCAGCCATCGCCAAAGCACCGGGGGCAAAAGTGTCAGCGCCCAGTTCTTCGATCACTTCGGTCGCGGCTTCGGTGTCCAGAATACCAGCCTCGGCCCAAGGCAAGGCGTATTGCAGCGTGTGATAGACAACGTCTGGCAGGTCACCAGCAGCAAATGCGGCCGTCGCGCGCGTCCCCAGATCGCTTTCGGTGACCGGGATCACCTCAACCGTGGTACCGGTTTCGGCTTTGAACTGGTCCGCCATCTCTTGCTGTTTGGCCAGGCGTTCAGGTTGCTCCTCAGTGGTCCAAAAACGGATCGTGTCGGCCTGCACGGATAGCGCTGTCAGCGCCAGCGCAAGTGACGAGCCAAGCATCAGCTTCGCAGCTTTGGGTGTTAGTTTCATAGGTGTCCTCCCCGGTTATGTTCACGTCAGATGGTTCAGTTTACGCGCCAATTCGTGTGACGTCAGGTTTGGTGGCCCGTCCGAGTCACCTCCGATCAGGGTGGCCTCGGCCAGCTCTCGCAAGTCTGCAGCCGCTTCGCCACGGATTTGCTGGATCAGCAAGGTCGCCAGCCGTTCACCGGCCGCGCGTGAGTCGACTGAAAATGTGGTCAGTGCGGGGCGCGCGTAGCGGCATTCAGGAATGCCGTCATAGCCAATCACTGATATGTCGCGCCCGATCTCGAACCCCTGATCCTGTGCATCCGCGCAGAATCCAAGCGCGGCCAGATCGGTCGCAAAGACAATCGCCGTTGGAGGTTGATCCAAGGCCATCAGCACCCGTCCCTGAGCCGCACCATCTTCACGCGTGCGCGCCCCTTCCTGGATCAGATCCGGATCCAAGGGCAGACCAGCAGCGTGCAAACCTTCGGCATATCCGTCACGGCGTAGATGCGCATAGTTGAACTTTGGATCGCTGCCGACAAAGCCTATGCGTGTATGTCCCAAATCGCTCAGTCGCAAAACGGCGCTACGCATCGCGCTTTCCCCGGCAATGTCGAACCACGAAGTCTCGTCCCAGTTGTTCGGTTGTCCATAGCCGGTGCGCCCATACAGAATATGAGGTACCCCAAGACTGCGCAGCAGGCCAATACGGGCATCCTTCACCGCTGTCCGCGGTAGAATGAATCCATCGGCCTTCCGTTCCTCGTAAAGACGGCTCAGTACCTTCAATGTATCTTTTTCGGAGGTCGCCGTGGAAATGGTCATGGTCCAGTCCAGGCTGCTTGCCGCTGCGCAGGCTCCAGCCAGAAAATCCTGCAAGAAGGGATTGTGCTGATCCGGCTCCTCGCTGTTGATAACCATAGCTATCGCACGAACTTGCCCGGTACGGATCGCCTGCGCATGGCTGAGCGGCCGATATCCCAACACCCGAGCCGCTTTTTCAACCCTCGCGCGAGTCGCCGACGATATATCTGGATACCCGTTAAGCGCGCGCGAAACCGTGCTTTTGGACAAGCCCAGATGCGCTGCCAATTCGTCCAGTTTCACCCGGCCCGTGACGGTTGCGTTACTTGACTGGTCACGCGGTGGATATGAAAGATTCGCGGTCATTGAAGCTATTTGTTCGCTCCGAAACCGGTTTCGGCAACAAAAAAGTTAAAAAAAGTGCAACTTGGCTATTTTTTGGACGTTATTTGAATTGCGTCAGAACACTTAAAGAACACGCGTAAGGGCTTTGTAGTAGCGTTGGGACAAGTCGCATTGGTGCGGCTAGAGCGTGCCTGTTTGAGGATGGCTACATCCCAGAAAGCCCAGCATTGGTGTTCAATAGAAACTGACGGAAAATTGGGCTGCTTGCCGCTCCAATACCGCGGGCGTTTTCTCCAACAGCTGCAGCTTCGACAACCGGAGGAATCAAACCGCGTTTGTCTTGGTTGGCTAGATAACGACGAACCCGTGAGACCAGCTCTTCCCGTATTTCAGGTGGGAATGCGCCGTCGATGAAAATCGCTTCAAAGTCGATGACCGCGCAAATAGACAGCGCAGCCTTGGCCAGTTCCTGTGCCGTGGTGCCGATCCAGGGTTCGACATAGCGAGAAATGCTGCTCCAATCCTGTGGCTTTTTCCACAAGATTACCGGATCAATACCCGCTTCGATCAGCCTGTCCTCGAGCAGAAACAGCGATGCAGTGTCGATCAGTTGCTGGCTCTCACCCAAAGGACCCGTTGTCCGCATGGCGCCCAAGGCACCGGCATTGCCTTGGTTGCCCTCAAATACGGTGCCATTCAAGGCAACGCCTCCGCCAATCATTGAGCCGATGAAGAAGTAAAAGTAGTCTCGGTACTCGGCCCCGCGGCCATAGAGGTGTTCGGCGTGACACGCGGCCGTCGCGTCATTGACCACAAAAACCGGCAGGTCGCTGAACTTGGCCACTTCGGAAAAAAAATTCACGTTTCTCCAGGATTTGAATTTCTGAGCCGCAAGCCCAGACAGGTCGTGCCATTTCCACAGCTCGAACGGTGTACCGATCCCGATCCCGCATACCCGGTCGCGGAGCTTCTGGGGTTCATTGGCCAGAAGGTCTTGCAGTCCTTCCTCCAAAAACCCGAACACAGCTTCGGGAAGCGGGTAGTCATAAGTCGTCGAGAGCTGTTGGCGTGGCTTGCCGGTGAAATCGATCAAAAGAAGATCGGCACTGCGGCGACCGATCTTCATTCCCACCGACAGGATGCCTTCGGGATTGAGTTCCATGGGGATCGAAGGTTTCCCAACTTTTCCCTTCAAAGGCGTCCCACGTTTGAGAATCTCGTCCTTTGCGAGCTTACGCAAAATGATCGACACGGTCTGCGGGGACAGGCCCGTCAGCCGCGCGACATCGGCCCCGGCGGCAGGTCCATGCCGTTGTAAAACCGTCAGAATCAGGCGTTCGTTGTGATCACGAACACCGCTCTGGCTTACCCCGCCGGTTAGTATTTTCAGCGCCTCTCTTTCCATTACCCTAAACATAAACGCCTTGTTTTCTTATGAAAAGATGCGCAGCCAAATTAATAAATAAACTTTATTTATTTATTGACACGGCGGCTAGAATCACGGTTTCTTGAGCATGACCTTCATTGGAGGATGGAGGCGCGCCTTGTCGCTAATTCGCGCGGGGACACAACAATTTTCTGGGAGGAGACTAAATGAGAAATCTATTTAAGATTGCCGCATCCGCCACAGCGCTGACTTTGGCTGCGGCATCCGCACAGGCGGCTGGAGAAACCGTTTGCCTGATCACCAAGACCGATACCAACCCCTTCTTTGTCAAGATGAAGGAAGGTGCGACCGCTAAGGCAGAAGAGCTGGGCATGACGCTCAAGGCGTTTGCCGGCAAGGTCGATGGCGACCATGAAACTCAGGTCCAGGCCATTGAGACCTGCATTCTCGATGGCGCAAAAGGCATTCTGCTGACGGCATCCGACACCAGCTCGATCGTTCCTGCGGTCAAACAGGCGCGGGATGCCGGCGTTCTGGTCATTGCGCTGGATACGCCGCTTAGCCCGATTGACTCGGCGGACGCGACATTCGCGACGGACAACTACAAAGCCGGTCTGCTGATCGGTCAATGGGCAAAGGCTAAAATGGGCGACGCTGCAGCAGATGCCAAGATCGCGACGCTGGATCTCAACGTCAGTCAGCCGACAGTGGACGTTCTGCGCAATCAGGGTTTCCTCGACGGGTTCGGCGTGGACCTGGCGGATCCGAATGTCATCGGTGACGAAACCGATGCGCGTCTGGTCGGCAGTGACGTGACCGACGGCAACGAAGAAGGTGGCCGCCGCGCGATGGAAAACCTTCTGGCCAAGGATCCATCTATCAACGTTGTTCACACAATCAACGAACCGGCCGCTGCGGGCGCATATGAGGCGTTGAAATCCATCGGGCGCGAAAACGACGTTCTGATCGTTTCGGTCGACGGCGGATGCCCCGGTGTCCAAAACGTCGAAGCCGGTGTGATCGGTGCGACAAGCCAGCAGTACCCGCTGTTGATGGCCTCGCTTGGTGTTGAGGCCGTAAAGAAATGGGCTGAAGAGGGCGTGAAGCCCGAAAACACACCCGGCAAAGACTTCTATGACACAGGCGTAGCGCTCATCACCGACCAGCCGGTTGATGGGGTGGAGTCGCTGTCGGTTGCAGAAGGCCTGGATCTCTGCTGGGGCTAAAGACAGCTCATTTAGGTGAGGCGCGCAGCAGCGCCTCATCAATCCTTTCACCAGCAAACCGAAACTTCCTGTACACTGATTTCGTGGACGCGATGCCAGCCACGAAAAGGGGGAGATATGTCTGAAGCAAACCAAAACGCCCAGGAATTCGAAACCGCCGCCAATACGTCAGAAACCGTTGCGGAGTTTGAAGATCACCGGCGTGGTGTTCTGGGGAAGTTGCAGCATCTTCTCCACGTCAATCCATCCTTTGTGCCCTTGATCGTTCTGGTTGGCGCGATCGTAATTTTCGGCCTTCTGCTGGGCTCAAAGTTCTTCTCACCCTTTGCGATGACGCTGATCCTGCAGCAGGTTCAGATCGTCGGCATCGTGGCCGCGGCACAAAGCCTTGTCATTCTGACCGCCGGTATCGACCTAAGCGTCGGTGCGATTATGGTGTTTTCTTCCGTCATTATGGGTCAGTTCACGTTCCGCTACGGCATCCCTGTGCCCATTGCGGTGATGTGCGGGCTGGCCATGGGGACCCTGATCGGGGCTCTCAATGGATGGCTGGTCAGTCGCGTAAAGCTGCCGCCATTTATTGTCACGCTCGGCATGTGGCAGATCGTTCTCGCGACAAACTTCCTGTATTCCGCAAACGAAACAATTCGCAGTCAGGATATCGAGGCCAACGCCCCGTTCCTGCAATTCTTTGGCACAAAATTCAGCGTCGGTGGCGCGACGTTTACGGTTGGTGTGATATTCATGCTCGTTCTGATTTTCGTGCTGGCCTACGCGCTTAAGCACACGGCCTGGGGCCGTCATGTCTATGCGGTGGGGGATGATCCCGAGGCCGCCGAACTATCCGGTGTGAACGTCCACAGAACGCTGATGTCGGTTTATATGTTGTCCGGATTGATCTGTGCCTTTGCAGGCTGGGCCCTGATCGGGCGCATCGGGTCGGTTTCACCTACATCCGGTCAATTGGCCAATATCGAAAGCATCACTGCGGTCGTGATTGGCGGTATCTCACTGTTCGGCGGGCGTGGCTCCATTCTGGGGTCCCTGTTCGGGGCTCTCATCGTCGGTGTCTTTACTCTGGGTCTCAGGCTTCTGGGCGCGGACGCGCAGTGGACCTTCCTGCTTATCGGACTTCTCATCATCGCAGCGGTCGCAGTCGACCAGTGGATCAGAAAGGTATCGGGCTAATGTCAGACACAACGCCAGTCGTCCAAGGCCGCGGGATCGTGAAGCGCTATGGCCACGTTACCGCCATCGACCATTCCGATTTTGAACTGCGGCAAGGCGAAATCCTTGCGGTGATCGGTGATAACGGCGCGGGCAAATCGTCCATCGTCAAGGCGATCTGCGGCGCCACGATCCCGGATGAAGGCGAGATCCTGATCGAGGGCAAAAAGGTCAACTTCACCTCGCCGATTGATGCCCGGAACATGGGCATCGAGATCGTCTATCAACAGCTTGCCATGTCGCCTGCCCTATCGATTGCAGACAACATGTTCATGGGGCGCGAGATTCGCAAACAGGGATTCATGGGCAAATACATGCGTCAGCTGGATCGGCCTGCCATGGAAAAATTCGCCCGCGAAAAACTGACCGAGCTTGGACTGATGACCGTGCAGTCAATCAATCAGGCGGTAGAGACACTATCCGGCGGCCAGCGCCAAGGCGTCGCCGTTGCGCGCGCAGCTGCCTTTGCGACCAAGTTCATCATCATGGACGAACCGACGGCGGCTTTGGGCGTGAAGGAAAGCCGCAAGGTGCTCGAGCTGATCCAGGACGTACGCGCACGTGGTATTCCGATAATTTTGATAAGCCACAACATGCCACATGTCTTCGAAGTCGCCGATCGCATCCATGTGCACCGGTTGGGTAAACGCCTGTGCACGATCGACCCCAAGGACTACACGATGTCCGATGCGGTGGCCTTCATGACCGGCGCCAAGGAACCTCCAAAAGAGGACGCAGCGTGATCGAGCAGGATGCAAAGCAAGTTTGCGACCTGATCTCCTCCCGGAGGCAGGTTGGGGTTCGGACGACTGTTGCAATCGCCGGCCCCCCTGCATCCGGAAAGTCGACCTTAGCGGAAGCCGTCGTGCAATCGCTGAACGCGCAACAGAGTTCCGCGGTTCCTTCAGCCACTCTTATGCCAATGGATGGTTACCATTTGGACAATCGCGTTTTAGAAGCGCGCGGCTTGCGTGCAAAAAAAGGCGCACCAGAGACCTTCGATGCCGTTGGGTTTTGCAAGGCGATTAGGGCGCTGCAATCCGCGCGACATGAATCCTTTCATCCCATGTTCGACCGCCAAATGGACCTGGCCATCGCCAATGCAATTGCGGTTCACCCTGAAACTCCGATCGTGGTTGTGGAAGGAAACTACCTTTTGATGAACAGCGACCCCTGGAGGACGTTAGAGGATGTCTTCGCCCTAACCGTTTTTGTCAGCCCCACATTGGAAGAACTTGAAAGCAGATTGCAGCAGCGCTGGATTAAGCACGGATTTGACCCGGAAACCGCGCTACAACGCGCGAAAAACAACGATCTGCCCAACGCAGAACGTGTGATCCGTGATAGCCGGAAAGCCGACCTTACACTGAGTCAAAACTATACCGAATTCGGGATGCGCTACGCGTTGTGAACCTGTGCACTGGCTTCAACAAGCCCTTGAGGCAGGGCCTCTGGACAGCTTCAGGTACAATCCAAGTCACCCCAATACGCGATAAGGGCACCTGATGAAATTCTTCGAGGACACCGCAGAAGTAAACGATAACAAAGACCCGACAGGCTTCGGATTATTGGATTGAATGACCACCAATCCAAGCCTAATCGCCAAGTCCGACCGCGTTTTCAAAGAGGTCATTGCATAAATACGCAGTCTGACGGATAGAGCGGTAACGGCTAAGGTTGCAGCTTTGGTTGCCGCGGGAATGATTGCACAGGCAGAGCACCTCGCGGGGATCGCCAACAACATCATTGTTAAACGGTTTTGTTGCAAAGTTTTGGACGCGCCAAACTGTTTGGGCGATCTCTATTATCTTATGCAGCCAGTTCAGCAATTTGTTGGAAAAGACAGATTTCGGGCTTGAGCTGACCTTTGCGGATCAGGTTTGTGACCTCGACCCCTTCAAGTGTCGCGACGGCTGAAGCGAGTGCTGAGAACCCCAGCGTTTGCTTCGTGTGATCCGCTACAACGCCGCGTTCGCACATTATTTCTGCCAGGTCGCGCTGGAAGACACCCTATCGAACATAAAAGGTCACTGCGAACAGTATCCCGTCCTTCCGATACTGCGCGCCTGCAAAAGAAATCATGATCCAACCTTCAACTGGATCTAGCGGGTCGCCGCACAGGCGCTAGCGCTATGAAGGTTAAGGGTCAAAAGATGGTAACAGAACCGTCTTCAAGTTACCAATTCCCTGAGCCGAAAAGGCGTTCTCCCTGCTCGTCTATAACCTGCTTCGCCTTGGCGATGCTGAAGCTTTCGGCCTGGTCCCGACTTTCGAAAACATCCGCCCGGATCACCGTGTGGGTCTTGCGATCTCCGTCGATAATCTTTTCGATACGGGCCAACAGGCGGTATTTGCCACCCTCGGCCATCAGGTCGGGGAATATCTCGAACCCTTTGTACGAGACCGGCTCCGGTTCGGTCTTTTCAGCGCCACCGAAGAGTTTTGAGAACAGGGACATAGGGAAGTTCCTTTCAATTTTGATAGTATTGGAAGCTAACTCCGCAATGTGCTGAAGTGAAACAGGTCGTTAGATCAGATCACCCGCCGTCGATCCGATAGCACGCTTGGAGCATGGTCTGAAAGCCCCGAACCGCAGCGAAAGCCCGGTCCACCGCTCCACTATCCATTGCATAAAAGAGCCCTAGGTGGACGTTCGCACAAACCGACTAGCCCGATGTTGCAGCGACAAGAGCTACCGGGCTTTTACAGCAACGACGCAAGGATTAGTCACATTTCAGCCTTTGGGAGTATACCAAATTGGCGAAGTGTAAGCACGTTCCTGCGTTGACGTAGGCACCTCGGCAGGCACCTCGTCTCCAAACCGAACGGCGTCGTAAATTGTCCACCTCGGAGTGGGGATCTCTAGGACACGGGCATAGTAGAAAGCTCTAACTGAAGGATCAAACTCAGGATCCGCCCAAACACTGATCAGCTCTGGAGAACCGATCGAATTGGTAAACGTGCCCGTTGCAACATCCACGGTGTTCCCCACCGCTGGCAGCTTGCCATCCGCATCAAGTATTCGGTCTCCCGACCAAGCCACGTCATAGACCCGCTCTTCAGTTTCGCCATTGGCATTTAACCAACCTTTCACAATCTGAACTCGGTCGAGATTGCCGGAAAACGGATCTTTCAGCGCAGCAACCAGGAATGTTGGGGCGTCCGCGCCTTCTGTTGCATCTGCGAGGTCCCCTCCCATCGGAACGCCTTTTTCGTATCCTATTTCGGCGGGCAAACGAGACCTTGCATCAGCTTCGGTAAAGTCCCAGCCACCAAAGAAACGAACTGCAATTCGACTACCGGTTGTCCCATAGACTTCCTTCCGTTCCATTGCGTCGAATATTGCTTCGCGCGTGTTATCTTCGGCCCAGACTGCGGCGTAACCGGACGCTGCCATTTCCCATCCAAGAATTCTTGTCGTATCGAACTCACCAACGACGTGCTGCCAACGACCGGGCTCGGGTTCGACGCCAGAGTGTTTGCCAAAGAAGTTGTCTTCTTCCGCCGTTGCCAAAGCGGTATGGCTGTCTGTCGAACCTACCACTCCGAATTTGTATGGATTGGTGCCTAGTTCAGCCTCAAGCTTAAGTCCGTTCTTCAGAGCCTCACGGGCATACTCATACTGGAGCATCCAATCTTCTTTAGGCATTGGTCCGAGGTTGGATTTATCCCAAGTCTCATAGTCTGCGAACTCATCGTTTGGGCTCAGAAATGGATGCGTTTCTCCGTCACCTTTGATTTGGGTGATTTCATACATCGGCTCCCACTTGGCACGCCGCTCTGCGTAGTCTTCTGTCAAAGGTTCACCCGTTTCAGGGTTTGTCTCGACCGGAAACATCAGGCCGTTAGAGACGTTGCCGTTGTGGGCAAGGGCCAGCACACGACCGCCAGTCTCTTGTTCATATGTTTCCATCCAGTCCCACAACCGTTCCGGATTATAGGTTTCTGCGGTTGTAAAAGGCAGCATTTGCCGTGCGCGAATGGCGTCGTCCCGGTAGATCACATTGCGGTGGAGGTTGTTGCCAGCTTCCGTGGACGTCCATTCGTATCCAATGAACGCAGTGAATGTGCCAGGGGCGTTGTGATGATCCGCAGTTTGCGTGAACTCGTCCCATATAGATTGTACAAACCTGCGATCTGAAACAGCCTCGGGCAGAGCATCTCCGGTGATGCCAGCAAAGGTTTCAATCACTTCCATGGTTGCACCCAGAGCGACATCCCCACCGGCGTTAAGGCGTTCGTTCCAGTCTCGAAGCGTTGGGTCACGCATCAGTGTAGAGTTCCCCGCCACGATCTCATTCATGGCACCCATGGCATCAGAGTGATCGGATACCACCAGCCAGTCGAGCGGGCGCGACAGCTTAACACGGAGGCCATGCGATGTGGTGACCTCCTCGCCACGTGCAAACCTATAGGCATCGTCCGGGCTAAGAATTACGCCAAATCCGCGCGCATCGAGCGAGTTTGACGTGTGCAAGTGAGTGTCACCCCAAAGCGGGCGCGTAGGAAAATCTCGACCTGCATACGGCGAAAAATCAGCAGGCGCTGGTTCACGCATATCATCAACTGATATGGTCATCTCTCCAACTTGCCCGCCTTGTGCGGCGTCTTGAGCATTTGAAGAGCTTGCTATGAACGCTGCGGAAACTATCGCTGTCGATGTCTTAAGAAAAAACTTCATTTGAACCTCCCAGCCGAGCTGAATTCTAGTCTATGGCAACATCTGACCCGGCTTTTCGTCAAGGAAAACAAAGGTTTTTCTTATGTGAGCTTAAGAGATCCCGGGTGAGGCTCGACTAGTCCCGGGCCGCAGCTTCGCCCAAAACTTTGACGCTCGGACGCGGTGAAAAGCACGCCTACGAGTGCACGTTCTTGACGACTGGTGACTTGGCTCGCCAGTCTTGAAACCGAGACCTTGATCGGAGGCCTTGCCGTAAAGAGGTTGTCGCGAACACCCCTATTGTCCTTATCCCTTTTTATTTGCCTCGGTCGTTTCAGCTCAAGATAATCTCAACATCACATTCATATTTCAAGATAATTTTGACTGGGGCGAACCTGGGCTCACGGAGGCGGCATGATCCGTGTCGCGGCGACCCCCGAGATGGACGCCCTCGCTGCGGAAGGATTTCGACTCACGAACTTCATCGTGGGAAGCGAGTGCACACCGTCCTGCGCAGTGCCCATGACAGGACGTTACGGTCAACCATACCGTCCCAGTTGGGGGTGGCGATTACGGTCTGACTCAGTGGGAAATCACAATTGCAGAGATGCTGAAGGTCGTAGGCTACAACACAGCTATGTACGGCAAGTGGAACCTTGACTGGACCGAGGGGCGCTATCCAACGAATCACGGATTCGACAAATTTTACGGAGTTGAGACCGCGGACTATACAGTCTGGCGAACGCTTCCGGGTTTTGCCGAAGCCAAAACGGAAGAGCCTGTTGTGATGCAGGGTATTGCACGCGAGCTAGTATGCATCGCACGGGCTTACGATCTGGACTATCTCGGCGAGATAGATGGCGACCCCACGAAAAAAGCTATTCGCCACAGTTGTTGATTAGGTCTTTAGACTTTGCAGAGATCGAAGTGCTACAGGTCAAGGGTGCGTGGGACGCCGCCAGAAACATCCTAAACCGCGAAGCTAAGGCGCTGGAGCGGGGTGGTGCGGACCTTTTGATCCTGGCCACAAACACCATGCGCAAGCTGGCCGATCAGATGATGGAAGGTGTCGGCATTCCCTTGATCCATATTGCTGACGCCACCGCCAAAGCAATACAGGCTGCCGGACTTCAACGCCCTGGGCTAATGGCCACAGCGTTCACTATGGAGCAGGAGTTTTACACAGATCGCCTAAGAGCGGCTGGGTTGGAACCGCTTGTTCCAAACGATGATGACCGCGCTGAGACGCACCGGATCATCTATGACGAGCTTTGCAAAGATATCACGACCGAGGCCAGCCGCAACACCTATGTCGAGATCGCTTCACGCGTTGTAACAGCCGGAGCGGACTCTCTGATCCTTGGATGCACGGAAGTGGGTATGCTGCTCAATACTGACAACGTTTCGGTTCCAGTCTTCGATACAACTCTGATCCACTGCAAAATTGTATTCAATCGAGCGATGGATTTTTGAACATTGCTTATGCGGGATCGGCCCTTTCCAGCCGTTCACTAGCTGCGCTGATCTGGCACTGCGGCCCTTCGGTCCTGACATTCAATACAACTGCAAACTCTTGCCAAGTGTGAGTACACAAATCGAATCTACATGGTAGATCAGGGTTTAAGAGTAGATTTCATTAGTTCGAGTTCTCAGGTAATACGTAGTAATGGACATTGTCGTCATTACGACCATCATCACTTCTTTTTTTGTTGTAATCGGCGTGGCGGAGCCATTGGCTGCACGTATGCGCCTGCCTTACAGCGTTATCCTAGCGGTCCTGGGGATAGTGATCGGACTTGGCGCAACGTTCTTTCTCAATACTGACTTGACGGATGCGTTGAACCCGGGAGCGCAGGCGATTATTGATTTGCCGATCCGGTCAGACGTCTTCCTCTATGTTTTCCTGCCAACGTTGCTCTTCCAGGCGACACTTGGCATGAACCTGCGCAGGATGCTGGATGACTGGATGCCCATCCTGATGATGGCCGTTGTCGCGGTGATTGTGGCTACTCTCTCAATTGGCTATGCGCTCAGTTGGGTAAGTGCTTTACCGCTGGTCGCCTGCCTGTTGATTGGAGCTATCGTTTCGACAACTGATCCCTCGGCGGTTGTCAGCATTTTTAGGTCAATCTCCGCACCACGCAGGTTGTCGCGAATAATCGAGGGTGAAAGCCTCCTGAACGATGCTGCCGCGATTGCTCTTTTCGGGCTATTCATGAGCTTTGTGATGCTCGGCAGACCTGATCCATCACTAAGTGAAGCCGTGGGGCAGTTTCCGCTGTTGATCGCCGGTGGCGCACTCACTGGTTGGCTTATGGCGCGTATGGCGGTTTGGATAATGGCTTTCGTAGACCGTTGGGAGAAGGCGCAAATTTCAATTTCTGTCGCGCTGCCCTACCTCGCCTATATCGTTGCGGAACAAAGCGTCGGGGCTTCGGGTGTTATCGCAGTGGTGGTCACAGGACTAACGCTCAACCTCACCGGCCCCGGTCGTTTGTCCCCATTCGCTTGGACAAATCTGCAAGAAGTATGGGATCTCCTGGCGCACTGGGCCGGAGCGCTGATCTTTATTCTTGCAGCATTGTTGATACCGCGACTTTTGGAAGGGGTGCAGCCGTCTGACTTTGGCCTGTTGGCAGTGGTGGTTCTTGCAGCAACACTGGCGCGGGCGGCGGTTCTGTTCGGCTTGTTGCCCTTGCTCACGACAATCGGTCTGTCGCCATTTGTGGAACGCCCCTATCGCTCCGCAATGCTTTGGGGTGGGCTGCGGGGCGCCGTGACTCTGGCATTGGCACTAGCAGTCACTGAAAGCACTCAAGTACCGCTCGAAACCAAGCGTCTGGTCGGTATTTTGGCCACTGGCTTTACGCTGTTTACACTGATTGTCCAAGGGACAACCTTGCGAACGGTGATCACAAAGCTAGGGCTCGACGAACTCACTCCGCTTGATACGGCATTGTCGCGCCAGGTGGTCGCGGTCGCCTTGCAATCAGTCCGCGAGGATATATCGCGCACCGCAGAAAATTACGACCTGACCCACCAAATTGTAAGAAACGAAGCCAAACAGTTTAGCGAACGCCTCGACGAGGCTGTAAAGGCCGCCGAGGACAGCGAGGAGATCTTGGATCGCGACCGGATCACGCTTGGCCTTATTGCGTTGGCTGGTGCAGAGCGGGATTCAGTATTGGCCCGAATGCGAGAGCGTACCATGTCATCCGTTCTCAGCGAAAAAATTCTGTCCGATGCTGATCGGCTCATTGAAGGCGCAAGGACCGGTGGTCGGATCGGCTATCAGCGCGCGTCCAATCGATCTGTCGTCTATAGCAAGTCTTTTCGGATCGCCGTTTTCCTGCACAACCGCCTACGAATCTCGTTTCCGCTCACTCGTTTAACAGCGGACAGGTTCGAAAGACTGCTCATGCAACGTCTGATCCTTCGAGATCTCGATGGGTTTGTCCGTGGTCGCATACGCCGGATCCACGGTCGGCGGGTTGCGGAGTTGCTAGACGACCTGTTGGAGCGCCGATCCGAGGCGGTTGAGACAGCGCTTGAAGGATTACGGCTCCAATATCCAGGTTATGCGGAAAAGCTGGAGCGGCGGTTCATCCGAAGGACAGCATTGCGACTGGAGGAGCGAGAATACGCGGTCATGCGCGAGGATGGCCTGGTAGGCGAAGAGCTCTATTCAGTGTTGATGCAGGAAGTGGCGGCACGACGTGCTTTATCCGAAGGGCGTCCTGTACTGGACATTGCCCTGAAGGGGCGGGATCTGGTCAGGCAGTTTCCACTATTCTCTGATCTCGACAAAGCTTCACTGCGAAAACTCAGTAGAGCGCTGCGTACCCACTACGCCAACGCGGGTGACACGATCCTTTCCAAAGATGAATTGACCCGGAGTGTGTTTTTCATCGCTTCTGGAGCAGTCGAAGTGGAGTTCGGCAGACATACCACACGGTTAGGTCGTGGCGAAATGTTTGGGCAATTGGCCATGCTAATGAAACGACCCCGTCGGGTAAACGCGCGAGCGTTGGCGCCCTCGACTTTGCTTATGCTTGACGAAGCAAGTTTCCGGCGCTTGCTGCGGCGAAGCAAGGCCATGCGGAAGTCGGTCGAAATGAGTGCTGCCAAGCGTATGATCGACCCAGCAGTGTTGGACTTGGATGAACCTTCAGCGACCTCTTGAACACGGCTCAAATTCTCTAAAGAGAACCAATCGAAAAGGACCTGCAAAACAAAAGTATCGTTTCGCGGATGCCAGTCTGATTCGGTTATAATTTGTGTCTAGTCCTGTAAGGTGCTTTGTCATTAGAAAGCACCACCGCTGTCCTCAACATCTCTGAAAGTCGCCGCAGTTTCCGACCCCCAACATTAAGTGAATCGGTCAAGAAGAGTAACTGCATGTGCCAGCGATTTAACCAATCTGCAACATCCGCTCATAACAGCCAATTAACCATAATCCAGAATGCTGCAGGCGCGGCGCACTTTTCGGACACTCGCTACAAGCATCGAGTGCCGTGTACTCCTTTATTCAATCGTTTGGGCACCTGCTTCGCTCGACCCCATTGCCGAGGCGACTGGCCGTACATCCGCTAGAACTCGCGACTGAATTGAGAAGAGCCTTGATACCCCACCTCCCAGGCCGCATCCGACGCGGTTTTATCTTGTGCGATCTTCATCGCGGCATTGTTCAGATTATGCCTGTTAAGACGCAAATTATTCACGTCTTTTAGACCACCCTCTTCTGAATGAAGTGGGCGCTTCGCCGTAGCGTTTCTTGAAGCGTGCAGTAAGTTGCGTCGCGCTGCTAAAGCCGGTGGCTGCCGCGATTTCCGCGACCGCCATCTCGGTTTCGCTGAGCAATGCGTAGGCCCTCGAAACGCGCAGTTCAATATAAAACTGAACAGGCGAAGTTTCGACGTACTTTTGGAAGAGACGCTCTAACTGGCGACGAGATATCTGCACGGCTTCGGCTATTTCAGAGATATCTAGAGGCTCTTCCAGGTTTTCTTGCATGATCTGCATCGCGTTGATCAGGAACTGGTTGCGACTACCCAGAGCAACCGAAAAGGCTGATTTCTGGAGCGTTTTACTATTGTTGGACCGAAAGTGGATGCACATGTCCGAAACGATGATCGCCAGGTCATTTCCGAAATCGGATTCGATCATGTCCAACATCATGTCGGTTGCAGCATTTCCTCCGCCGCACGTCATGAGTTCATTGTCGATCTCATACAGGTTTGACGATGGCTCTAAGTCATCAAAATGTTCGATGAAAGCAGGGTGGTTTTCCCAATGCAATGTGAACCTTCTGCCTGACAGAACTCCAGCCTTGGCAAGGGCGAAAGCCCCTGTGCAAATACCACCCAGATTACACCCAAAGGTTCTTTGGCGGCGAATCCACGATAGCACCTTGGGGTTTGTACTTTCCGCCGGTTCAATACCCGAGCAAACAAACAGGCGCGACGATCGCGGTAGGTTGCGCAACGCAAAATCAGGTTTAATTTCAACCCCATTCGAACAAGAGACCGGATTTCCATCTTCAGTGATCAGAAACCATTTATACAGTTCTTTGTTTGTAACCTGATTGGCGATCCTCAGAGGTTCCACTGCGGCGCTAAAGGCCAGCATTGTCAGCTTTGGCAGCAGCAGAAAATAGATTTCCTTGGCCGGCCCATCATAGTCTATGCGATAGCTGGCCGCGCCCTTTGGGACAAAGTTTCTCGGGTCCATATGCGCTCCTCCTAGTATCGACCAAGGCAGATGAAGGGCACCAACACCTCTTTTGGTGTTGGTGCAGAAAGATCAGGCACTCATCCGTGCAACAGGTTCTCCGCTTTCCTCCCAGGAGCGGACTTCATCTTCGCTTGCTTTAGGCGAAAAGAGCCCTGTCATGGCATAGAAGATACCGATGACCGGTGACAGCCAACAAGCGAATGCAAGCGGAATATACAACAGGTTTTCGAAATTGCCGTCTGCGATACCCAAACCAAGCGCCGTGATGACAAACGCACCACCTGCATTCCACGGGATTAGAGGGGACACCAGTGTTCCGCCTTCCTCGACCGCCCGGGACAGGTTCAGTGGGGAATAGCCCATCGCGCGATAGACCGGTGCATACATCCGTCCAGGCAGTGCAATTGACAGATAGGGGTCACCTGCAACGGTGTTGGTCGCCACAGAGGTCAGGATGGCCGAGGTTTGAATGCCGGCAAACGTTTTCACCTTCGAGATGACAACTTTGATGATCGCCTGAAGGCAACCGACGCGTTCAAGCGCTCCACCAAACCCCAGGGCAAGCAGCACCAGTGAAATCGTCCACATCATCGACTGAATACCTCCGCGGTTCAGCAGGGGATCGATCTCTGGAACCCCAGTATCGATCGAATAGCCGCTATTGGCGAAGGTGAACGTCTCATGCAGTCCAGCCCCCTGACAGAAGATAGCCATGATGCCGCCCGAAACGGCGCCTGCAAACAGTGACGGGATCGGAGGTTGTTTCATGACTGCCAGCACGATGACCAGAACGGCTGGAAACAGCATGATCGGCGAAATCCAGAATGCTTCATCCAGTGCCGTCGTGATTGCATGAATGCGGTCAAACGATACCTGTGACGTGTCAATCAGAGTGAAGCCAACTACAAAGTAGATCACGAGTGCAATCAGCATCGAAGGAACGGTGGTTGGAAGCATATTCCGAATGTGATCGAACAGATTGGTTCCTGTCACGGCTGGTGCCAAGTTAGTCGTGTCCGATAGAGGTGAGATCTTGTCTCCAAAGAATGCTCCGGAGACGACCGCCCCCGCTGTCCAATACATTGGAATACCGAACCCCGCACCGATCCCCATCAGCGCTAAACCGACAGTGCCTGTCGTTCCCCACGAAGTGCCCAATGAAACGGAGACAATGGAGCAAAGGACCATTCCAGCGGCGAGGAAAAGTTCAGGCGACAAAATCTTGAGACCGTAGTAGATCAGCGTTGGCACAGTTCCGCTCGCGATCCACACACCGATTATCATTCCCACTGTGATCAGAATCGAAACTGAAGGCAGTGAGATATTGATAACGTGGAAAACGCCCTCTTCGATATTGGGCCATTTGTGACCCAACATGAGGCCAACAATGCCGGTGATCGCGATCCCGAATGCCAACGGGATATGCGGGGTAAAGTCACCGAAATAGAATAGTTGCAGCCCAAGCACACACAGGGTCAGCACTATTGGCGCGAGCGCCAGCAGTAAGCCGGGCTGTCGTATGTTGTCTTCATTCCCAGGCATATGGGTCTCCTCCTTCAGATTGGTCCAGAACCTTGATGATCTGCGGAAGAAACCAAGTTTGGCGATGTGAGACTGTCGGTCAGAGCGTACATCTTGTTAGAATTTGCGACATTCATGCGGAGGATTTCGGCGTCTTCGAATGAACTGAAGACTTACCATTGCGATCACACCAAACAAACTACCTGCGTTTCGGCCATCTCGCTTCCTATTTTGGGGCATCTAACAAGTTTTGCTCGAGGTGGAGTGGTTCTGTTGATCAAGGCCCATACCAGTCATTGACCGTCGGCAAACCATGCTGCGATACGGCTCGTCGAACCTGCCGTTCACTGCAATGCGAAATTCTACGATAGTTGGAAATGCGCTCTGCGGAAAAAGCTGCATTTCATGCCGATGCTGACAATCTCAGCAAACGCCCCATTCCCGGACGTTGACCGCCACTCTCAGTAGTGGAGCAACGCTTAGATTGGCATCAAAATACGCTTCAAGTTCGACTTCTTCTACTCCTTTGGAATTGGTTGTTCACTGGGCACCAACTGACATCTCTCTCTTCCGCTGCGCGTCTCTGATCAAAGCCGCAAGCCGATAGAAGCCATGAGCCATCTTGGTGTAGGGCATTAGCAGGAAGAAAGTCAGAACCGATCCAAGGTGGATGGCAAGCAGCGCAGGCATCAGAGACGTTGAACCAAGGGCGTAAAGGACCAGTCCGCTCAGGCCGACAAAACCGAGCAGCAGGATGAAACCGATGTCACCCCCCCAAGCAGACGGATCGCCAAGCTCTCGATCAGATTTCTGCTTGAGCAGAACCATGACTCCGCATCCCATTGTCAGCAGGATACCTCCGGAAACGCCGAAGAGTTTTGGCAGGGACCAGAACCCGTAAGGCGCGTGCAACCCGAACCCGTAGTGCATAACCGTCGCCACCGAGGTCGACGCGAAACACAGCAGGAAGCCGTACATGATAGCGTGGTGAATGTGACGGCGCCCTTGGCTGAACCGATCTTCATCTTCAAAGTTACATCCCTCACCATGCCCGGCAGCTAGATCCTGCATCTTACCAGCGCGTTTGAAGGCGGCCTTCAAATCAGACAATTGGAGGGGTTTGCCACCGACTTCCGCCCAATAGCGCCTTAGGCTGATAGCCACACTAAAGAGTGGCAACAAGAATGCGGGCGCAAAGATTGCGACCATCGCATTGTGGGACAGGACGGCATAGAACCCCTCTCCCCCGCTTGATCCGATGGCGCGAATGGCCCAGAACAATAGGGCAAATCCAACTACCAGTGCCAAGGCAATAGCCCCGCCGTGAGTGTGAAACCGGCGCGCCAGAGGCTGCGGCCAGGCGAAGCTTTCCCAGCTGTCCCGCCGCACTTCGGCCAGAGCTTTCGGCAGATTCAGGTCGAACTCGTGCGGTGCGGTATACTGACAAGCGTAGTAGCACCCCCTGCAATTGTGGCAGAGGTTAGCGAGTTGCATGATGTCTCCATCGGAAAACGCGCGTTCCGCATGCAGGGATGGAAAGACTGAGCAGTAGCCCTCGCAATACCGGCAGGCGTTGCAAATCTCGGCCTGACGGCGGGCTTCTTGAACAAGGTCAGTTTGCATAAGCGGCGGCCTCACGTCCTGCGATGCGTCCAAAAACGGTTCCGATGGTCATGCCGAACCCGGCCAAGTAGCCTTGCCCCAAGATTGACCCGGCCATGGTTTCGCCAGCGGCCCAAAGGTTCTTGATCTTGCCGTCAGGGGTTGAGCACTGCGCTGTGTCGTCGACCTTCAGACCCAGATAGGTGAAGGTCACGCCGGTGCGCAGCGAGTAGCCATAAAAGGGCGGCTCCGTGATCGGACGCGCCCAGTTTGTCTTGGGCGGCGTCAGACCCGAGGTCGTGACCCGGTCCAACTCAGTCGGATGAAACCCACTGGTATCACCGCATGCTTCGTTGAATTCAGCAACCGTCGCTTTCAACTTGTCGGCAGGCAGATCCATCATTCCAGCCAGTTCTTCCAGGGTGTCCGCCTTTAGCGGTGGAAAGACCGAGGGCATGAACAGGTTCAGTGACTTGGCGTCGATGATCACGTAACCCACCTGATCCGGCTGCGCAGCCACCAGACGCCCCCAAATCGCATAGCGCTTGGGCCATACGTCTTCGCCCTCGTCATAAAACCGCTCGGCATTCTTGTTCACGACAATTGAAAACGGCACGCAGTCCAGGCGGGTGACGATACCGCCGTCAAACTTCGGCGCGCGCCCGTCAATTGCGACGGCGTGGCACTGGGTCGGATCGCCGACGCTGTCCACACCCTGATCCAGCAAATCAGACAGAACCACGCCACGGTTATAGGGTGTGCCCCGGATCAAGAAATTCTTGGCAGGTTCACCCCATGCACGGGTCAGCCAATCCGTGTCGGCCTGAAACCCACCCGAGGCAACGATGACCGCCTTGGGCGTGATGCGATGAGACTGGCCCTCATAGGTGTAGTCGACCCACTCGATCCGATCACCATTCAGCTCCAGATGCGTGACAGCCGCTTCGTACTGAACATCGACACCCAAACCAGTAGCAGTTCGGTAATAGGCGTTTACCAGAGACTTCCCGCCCCCCATGAAGAAGGCGTTGGTCCGCGCCAGCGACAATGTCCCGGACAGAGAGGGTTGGAACCGCACCCCGTGTTCTTCCATCCACGGCAGGCATTCCTCAGATGTTCGGATCGCGAGGCGAGCAAGATGTTCGTCGGTTTTGCCGCCAGTGACCTTGAGCAGATCTTCAAGATACTCATCTTCACTGTATTCTTCGATCAGCGGGCCGAGAGGAGCGCCATGCATACAACGAAAATTGCGCGTATGGCGGGAGTTTCCACCCCGATAGGGTTTTGGCGCCGTCTCGAGGATCAGAACACGGGCGCCTGCCTCGGCAGCGGTCATCGCGGCGCAAAGGGCTGCGTTCCCACCGCCGATCACAGCGATATCATAAGCTTCCTTTTGGGTGGCCATATCCTGTCTACCTATTGATTTTCGTCGGTTGTCCGGTCGCGCTCTTGCAACGCCCGAATACGCATCCGTTGTGCGGCCTGAATATGCGCACGCATTTCTGTTTCAGCCGCTGCGCCATCGCGGGCCTTTAAGGCAGCCATGACGCGCTTATGCTCTGTCACTGCTGTCTCGGCCCGATCACCGTCCAATAGTTGCGATGGCCCAAGGATCAACAGCGCTTTTTGCAAAGACCACATAGACTTGGCAAGAAACCGGTTCTTTGCTGCGTCCAAAAGTGTGGCGTGGAAAACCCGGTTGATCCGAGCCGCTTCCGAGCCGGTGCCAGCCTCAGCCAAGCGATCATTCAAAACGCCCAGCTCGTCCAATTCGACATCCGATGCAGCACGTGCTGCTAAACGGGCTGCAGTTCCCTCGAGCACCGCGCGCATTTCATAGAGCTCCATTACTTCGGCGTAATCGAGGCTGCGTACGGTTGCGCCCTGCCGTGGCACATGGGTGACTAGCCCGTCGGCCTCCAACTGCCGGATAGCCTCGCGTACAGGAGTACGGCTGACGCCTAATCGTTCCGACAACTCAATCTCGCGCAGGCGTTCGCCAGGCAAAAGTGTGCCATCCCGAATCTCGTCCAGCAGGCGTTGATACGCTGAATTGCCTTGTGGGCCAGGCTGTAAGGGGTCGTCTTGAATGGTCATCGAACGCTCACTTGTCTTCTTGCGTCCAGTTGTATACATTTGGATACATAGTGAGTCAATATTATCGGAAGCCGCGCTTTGCCCATCCAAAACAAAACACCTTCTCTCATGACAAAGCGGGCCGTAACACTGGTCCTTGCACTATTGGGAGCCGGAGTATTTTGGGCGCTGAACCTGCCGCTACCCTTTCTATTCGGCCCAATGAGCGCGTGTCTGATCGCTGCCCTGGCGCATGCCCCCATGGAAGGTTTTGGTCAGGTCTCGGTTGCGGCGCGCACCATACTCGGCGTTGCAGTTGGGGCTTCGATTACCCCTGCCCTATTTGCAGAGCTACCGAAGATGGCCGCGTCTATCGCACTGGTCCCCTTCTTCATCCTGCTGATCGCACTGGTCGGCGTGCCTTTCTTTCGCAAGATCTGGGGGTTTGACTCCACGACCGCGTTTTACGCCGCCATGCCGGGCGGATTGCAGGACATGATCATCTTTGGAACCGAAGCAGGCGCCAACCCGCGAACGCTATCCCTGATCCACGGTACGCGCGTGCTGATCATAGTGACACTAGCCCCGCTGTTTCTGACAGTGTTCTACGATGCCCAACTCACCAACCCAATCGGAGAGCCTGCGCGTGACCTCCCAATACATGAACTGGTGCTGATGGTCCTGGCCGCCCTTATAGGCTGGAAAGGCGGTGAGCGGATCGGCCTGTTCGGAGCATCCATCCTCGGCCCGATGATCCTGACAGCAGCCCTATCACTGGGGGATTTCATTCATACCCGACCACCGCGCGAGGCCATCCTTGCAGCGCAGTTCTTCATCGGTTGCGGGATAGGCGTGAAGTTCGTGGGCGTCACTTGGGTCGAACTCCGCCGGGTGGTTGCGGCAGGCTTCGCCTATGTCATCGTCCTTGCCATCCTTGCAGCCGCTTTCACTGCTGTTGTCACCACGTTGGGCTTCGGCCAACCGGTCGAGGCTTTCTTGGCATTTGCCCCCGGCGGGCAGGCTGAGATGACAGTGCTAGCTATCGTTTCGGGCGCGGATCTGGGCTTTGTAATCACCCACCATCTGACAAGGATCGTGCTGGTGATCATCGGCGCGCCTATAGCGGCCAATCTTATCCTGCGCTGGTCCAAACCTCGGGGTTGATCATGTGAATGGGAGCGCCTTCAGCATAGGCGTTCACCTGATCAAAAATATCTGCGAATTGCAGATCGAATTCGTCCTCGGTCACAAAGCCGATATGCGGTGTCGCGATCAGGTTTGGGTGCGATAGCAAAGGGTCATTCGGGTCCGTGAGGGGCTCGGCATCAAAGACATCGATTGCGGCCTTGCCCGGGCGACCCGCGTTCAGCGCATCCAACAAAGCACCCGGAGCGATCAGCCCGGCCCGGGATGTGTTCACAAACATTGCTCCCGGTTGCATCTGCGAGAAATCCGACGCTGCTATGATGCCGCGTGTATTTGGCTTTAGGCGAACATGGACCGAGACAACATCACTATTGGCAAAGAACGCTTCGCGGCTTGCTGCGACCTGCACGCCGTTTGCCTGCGCCCTTGCCCGGCCTTCGTCCGAAGACCACCAGACCACATTCATCCCGAATGCCTCGGCGTAACCAGCAACGGCGCGGGCGATGCGACCATATCCATAGAGCCCCAGTTGCCGCCCTCTCAGGGTCTTGCCAACCCCGGCCTGCCAACGCCCAGCTTTGACCGAGGCCATCTGCGCTGGCAAATCGCGCATCCCGGCCATGATCAGCGCCCATGTCAGTTCAGCTGCTGCATATGAGGGCGTTCCGCCATGCATGTTCGAACAAAGCAGCACACCGTTATCCGAGCATGCCTGCACATCAACATGCGGATACACGCTGCGCTGACTGATCAATTTCAGGTTTGGGAGTTTTTCAACCAAATCGCGGGTGATCTTGGTGCGCTCGCGAAACAACACCAGCGCCTCAGCCTCCTGCAAGCGTTCAGCCAATTCGCTGGTATCTTCGACATGGTCTGTCCAGACCTTCACGTCATGGAGAGATAGCTTCTCAAAACAGGACAAGCCCTGCAGAGTATCAAACCAATCATCCAGAATGTGAACTTTCATCGACTCTCTATACCCTACTCGGTGCTCAGTTTTCTTGGCGTCGGCACAAAATGACGTGTGTCGAGCGCTTCTAGCGCGTTGCGAACACGTTCGCGCTGATCCAGCAAATGGTTGAATTGCTCATCACACCCGGCAATCGGTGTCGGGTAGTCCGCAATATCCCTCCGCAGAGCCGACTGCGCCAGCCTGAGTTCCTGACGCGCGATACCAAGGCATTCAGAATAGTCATCCATCGGAACATCCTCTTTATGTATACCGTAGTATACCTTTTGAGATTCGCCTTTTCAACTGCTGCTCCACACAGATTCCGGTATATAAACATGCCCATCCGCCAATTTGCGCGCTGTTCTCACCAGACCGGCGGCATTCACGTTGAACTCCTCGTCGTTTGAGAAATCCACCAGAACGTCGATCTTGCCTGAGGCGTGCTCCAACACAACGTCAGCCGGGCTTGAATCCGGACGGTCAAGCAACCCGTCTGCGACGGTTCCGGGCGTCAAAGCGCAAGACGCCATGCATTGCGCACCCGTAACGGCCATTGTTGGGTGGGTTTTCCATGGCATGAAGTACCGAACCGCAAGGGTTCCACCCTCTCTGGCGGGGGCCATCAGGCCGAATTTGGGAGTCACCGATTTCGATACGTCCCCCATACCCATCCGTTCCCCGGCTTCGATCCGCACGGCCTCCATCCGATCAAAGAAAGCACGGTTGGCATCCAGCTCTTCGGCGCTTTCATATCCTGTCAGTCCGAAATCCTCTGCTCGGGCTATCGCCATCGGCATAGCGACATCCATGCAAGTCAGCTCGATCCCCTGCACTGTATCGCGCAAATTTCCCGTGGGCAGAAATGCACCTGTTGCCGAGCCCACAACGCCCATGAAACTCAGTTTCACCGGTGCAGAATGACCGGGAACTCCGGCGATTTCCGCGTCACCCTCGTAGGCCAACTCACCTCCTGGGGTCTGCACTTTGGCAGCGACGCGGGCGCCTGTATTGACGGCGCGAATGCGGATTTCGGTCTCATCGCCGTTGGGCTGAAACAATCCCATTTCGATCGCAGCGGGACCAACTCCTGAGAGGATGTTTCCGCAGGTGGGTTTGAAATCGACCAGTTTCTCATCAACAGAGACCTGCGCGAAGAAATAGTCGATATCGGCCCAGTCGTCCTCGCTGACTGACAGCATCGCCACCTTGGTCGTCACTGCGTTACCGCCACCGATCCCGTCGATATTGAGCGCTTGCCCAGCCCCGAGGGCAGCGACCAGAACATCAGCCAACTTATCCCTATCTTCAGGCAGATCAGAGCGTCGAAAATAAGGCCCTCGGGAAGTGCCGCCGCGCATGAACACATATGGGATTGCTGTCTGGGTCATTGCGAACCCTCCTTTACAAACCGTTGAAATTTTTGATTTCAGTGCTGCCCGGTTGCCAGATAGGCAGGCCGGGCGGACGTTGAGCGCCTACTTGAGCGGCCATGGCAGGTTCACCATGTCTTGCAGCAGACCCGGCGGGAAATCCCGGTTCAAAGCGCCAGCCATGAAGCACATGAAACCGATGCCGCATGCCGTCAGGAGCAGCGTCATCTGCCAGCTGGACCCTGCGCGAATGCGGAAGAATGCGATCAGGAACCCGATAAGGGCGAGGATGAACCCTACAACCCAAGTGGCCGCGATCAGACCTGCAAACCACGCGAGCGTTGACCAAAGCCCATGCGGCGCGCTTGCATCCTCGCCGGCGAGTTCCTTGTCAGCAAAGATCGCATCCCCCTCGGGTCGCCGCATCATTTGGATCAACAAGATGACGCAGCAAAATAGCGACACGCTGCCGATCACCAGCGGGATGATCTTGTCGGTCATGTTGTAGTCAGGGATCATGTTGGCATTGATCAACGCCACGATCAGGTAAGCCATGATCACCAGCAGGAAGATCAGCGGCGCGCGCTTACTACCGGATTTGACCTCACCTTCGGCCATGATCATCTTGGCTTGGCGAATGCCCAGAATGACCGAAACCACGGTGACCACGATCAGGACGATAACGATCGGACTGAAGACATACTCCATGCCTTCTCCAAAGCTTTTGCGGAAGCGGAAAGAGGCGATCTGGAACGCCTGGTTGGTGAACTTCTCAACCGGATTTGACAGCACGAACCCAATCAGAAAAGCCGGGCGTGACCAGTCGAAGCGGCGCAGGAAAATGCCAATCAGGCCGATAACAAACAGGGCCAGCAGGTCTTCGAAATTCTGACCGGACTGGAATGCCGCGAAGCTGATCAGCATGAACAGAAACGGCGCCAGATAGGTGAAGCGGATCGTCGTTAGTTTGGCGATGCCGCCCGAGGCAGCGATACACAGGATGGTGCCCACCACGTTGGCAAGAGCCAGCAACCAGACAATCGAATAGGTGATGTCGAGATTGTCCTTGAGCATGCTCGGACCAACTTCGATATCGCCAGACCCCAACAGTGCAACAGCGCCGATAAAGATCGCCATCGAACCCGAGCCAGGGATGCCGAATAGCAGCGTTGGGACCAGCCCCCCGCCCTCTTTGGCGTTGTTCGAGCTTTCCGGCCCGATGACGCCCCGCACTTCGCCCTTGCCAAAGTTGCTTTTGTCTTTGGTCGATTGAACCGAGTGGCCATAAGCGATCCAGTCAACAACCGAGCCACCAAGACCGGGAATGACACCGACAACCACGCCAATGATCGAACAGCGGACCGACAACCAGATATTCGCAGCCCAGTCTTTGACGCCATCAAACCAACCAGCTCCCAGCGAAGCGCCCTTGGCAATGGATCGGTCTTGACGCAGCAGCGAGACGATTTCCGGCACCGCAAAGATACCCAAACCAACGATGACCAATTTCAAACCGTCGGTCAGGTAGGGAATGTCATAGGTGGCCATACGCAGAGAGCCACCCGCGTCGGCCTCACCAATCGTGCCAACCATCAGGCCCAACCCGGCAGCGGCGACGCCTTTCAGCGGGATACGTCCGGCGAGAATGGCGACCATCGACAAGCCAAGAATGGTGATCATCAGCATCTCGGGCAGGCCGAATGCCAGAACGATTGGCCGCGCGATCAGGATGAACATGGTCAGAAAAGTCGCGCCGACCAAACCGCCAAACAGCGATGACGCAAAGGCCGCTGACAATGCCCGCGCGGCCTCGCCCTTCTTCGCCATCGGGAAGCCATCCAGCACCGTCGCCTGTGAGGCGGAGCTGCCGGGGATGCCCATAAGAACCGACGCAAAGGTGTCAGAGGTCGGAACAACAGCAACCATCCCGATCATCAGCGCCAAACCAAGAATAGGGTCCATGCCGAACATAAAAGGCAGTAACAAAGACAGACCAGCGATACCGCCAAGCCCAGGAAAGACACCTACGGCCAGTCCCATAACGACACCGAGAATAAGATATCCCAGAACAATAGGTTGCAGGATCAGACCCCACGCGTCATTGAGCGCAGGAAGAGCGGTGGCGAAAACCTCCATAGCGGCCGCCTTTCATAAATTGTCTTGTGTTTGGAAAAGCGCGCGCCCGACATTGGGGCACGCGCGGTGGTGTCTGGGCTTAGTTCAGCTCGACACCATAGGCTTCTTTGAGCCAGTTCAGAACGTAAGCTTTGGCGTTGTCGTCGACATTTGTTGCGGTTTGCAGCGCCGCCTTAGAGCCGTCACCTACAAACACGGGGTACTTGCCAACGCGCTTCGACGAAATTTCGGCAAAGTCGCCGCGCTCGGTTACAGCCTGGAATGCTGCGGTGTATGCATCGACCACTTCCTGAGGTGTATCGCCCGGCAGGAAGGCTAGCTTCTGCACCGGGAAACCGGCTACAAAGAACGCTTTCCACGCATCCCACGCCTCACCGCTGGTTTCACAGCCATCGGTGGCTTCGCATACTTCCTTGAATGTCGGGATGTCCGGGAAGGTCGGGTCACGGACGATATTGCCATCTGCATCCAGAGCACCCCAGGTCATCATCGGCACAGCCTGCCCGGATTCGACCAGCGGGGCCGAACCACCCAAGTAGCCGGACGAGGTCTGATAGTCGATGTTGGCTTCACCGCGTTCGAACATTAGACGACCATCGCCACGGCCTTTGATGCCAAAGACAGGCTC
Organism: Ruegeria profundi; assembly: GCF_049800715.1. Classification (GTDB taxonomy): domain Bacteria; phylum Pseudomonadota; class Alphaproteobacteria; order Rhodobacterales; family Rhodobacteraceae; genus Ruegeria; species Ruegeria profundi_A. Next base: position 26,379 of record NZ_JBNAFO010000015.1, on the reverse strand, counting down.
GACATTCATACCCAGCATTTGCCAGGCCAGCAGCGGCACGAGGTCAAGACGTGTCGCGCCCTGCGAACCATAGATGAAGTTGGTGTCTTTCAGCGCGTTTGCGGAGCCATCAAACTTAGCTCCATCCTCGGCGTTAAGATAGGCAACACCACCGGTGCCCGACGCCATAACCGGGATCCAATCGTTGTATTCATAGCGCACGCGCGGGTCGCTCAGCAGATAGGGGAATTGAGTTGAACCGGAGGTGCCAAACAGCAGCGTCCCATCATCATGGCTCTGCTCTTGAAACCAGTTTGCGCCTTTAGTCGATCCGGCGCCGGGCATGAATTTCACGACAACAGTCGGTTGACCCGGCAGTGCTTCGGACAGAAGCGGCGCAAAGAAATTGGCCCATTTGGCAGACCCGCCCGTTTCCGAGAACGGGATAACCCATTCAACGGTCTTGCCCGAAAAATCGACCTCGGCAGCGGCAGGTGCGGCGATACCGGCGGCGGCGATCAGCCCCACGACGGCGCGACGGGTGAAGTTGGAAATGGTCATTGGTTCCTCCCTGTTGACCAAACAACCACGCTAGCGCCCACTGCGCCACCGTGATCGCAAATAGAACTGTGGGGTTGATTCCCCCTCCCATCTGGCAATCATGGAGCGCCAACCTTGCGCGAAACTTGCAGGAGACTCGATGCGGATCGTCATCGTCGAAGACAATGAGACCCTAGCCAACGCCATTGCCTATCGTCTGCGTGACCGCGGTCATGCGGCAGAAGTACTTACGGATGGAGACGAGGCTGACTTATATCTTGCGCAAGAGGGTGCCGACTTGGTTGTTCTGGATATCAATTTGCCCGGACAGTCGGGATTGGAGATCCTGCAATCTCTTCGCAATCGTGGTGACGGCGTACCAGTGATCTTGCTGACGGCACGTGCCGAAACTAGCGACCGGGTTTCGGGGTTGGATATGGGCGCCGATGATTACCTGGTTAAGCCGTTCGACATGGACGAGTTAGAAGCACGCATCCGGGCGCTTTCTCGACGCAAAGATCTCGACTACGGCGCAAAAGAGAGCATTGGTGGCCTGGAATTCGACCGCGCTGCCCGTCAGGTGAGTGTGCAGGGCGAAGTTATGGATATTCCGCGGCGGGAAATCGCGGTTCTTGAATGCCTGTTAGAGCGCAGGGGCAGAATTGTTCCCAAAAGCCAACTTACTGATTATGTCTATGGCGTCGGTGCCGATGTCGAGGCCTCGGCCGTTGAGCCCCATGTATCTCGGCTGAGAAAACGCCTTCAAGATTTGGGCATTAGAATTAAGACAGCCCGTGGTCTGGGATATCTGCTTGAGGTGCAGAAGTGATCAATCACGGCTCGCTCAGGTTAAGACTTTTCATTCTTATCCTAACCCCCTTGGTGCTAATTGCCGCTCTGCTTGGTCTTTGGCGTTTTATGATTGCGCAGAAAACGGCTCAGGAATTGTTCGACGACAGCCTCTTGTCTGCTGGCCTCGCCATATCGCGAGATGTTGCGATTTCGGGGGGTGACGCGCTGTCACCAACGACACGCAGCATGATCCGTGACGCGTCGGGCGGAGAGATTTTTTACCACGTAACGGGGCCCGGTGGCATCTATGTGACAGGCTATGCATACCCTCCGGCAGCCACCAACCCGTCTGCTCAAGAGGTTTACAAGCCGCAGTTTTTCGAAGCGCTCTACCGCCAAGAACCAGTGCGCGTTCTCAAGATGACGGAAAGAGTAACCATAGAAAATCTCATCGGAGATGCGACAGTTACAGTCTGGCAACGTATGGCGGATCGCAACGCTTTCGCAAATGAACTGTCAATCCGCGCGGGAATCCTCATGGGAATTCTGCTGGCCACTCTCGCAATTGTGGTATGGTTCGGCGTCGCGCGTGGTCTGAGGCCCTTGTTGGATTTGCAGGACGCTATTGACTTGCGTTCACCAGATGACCTCAGTGAGATCAAGCGCCCCGTCCCGATCGAAGTTCAAGGAGTTGTCAGAACCCTGAACCGACTTTTTGGACAGGTGGAAAATAGTATCAACGCCCATCAAGTGTTTATATCCGAAGCTGCACATCAGCTGAGAAATCCGGCGGCGGCCGTGCAGTCAATGGCCGAAGCGTTGCAGGACGCGCAAACGGATGACGACCGAGAAAAACGCATCTCAGAACTTGTTGCGGCAGCAAAAAACTCAGCAACAGTGGCCGAACAGCTGTTGTCACTTGAGAGGCTTAGGCAACCGACGCACCAAGACCAAATGGATAAAATTGACTTCCGTTCGGTCGTGGAAGAGGCTTGCGCGGAGATGGGCGTTCACATCCTTGCCAAGGGTATCGAGTTCGATGTCACGATGCCTGAGGCAGCAGTCACGGTATTCGGCGACCGTATCTTTCTGATTGAGGCTCTAAAGAACCTGTTGGACAACGCAGTCAAACACGGTGGTTCAAAGTTGAGCCACATCTCAGTTGTGCTGCGGTGTGAAGGCAAACACGTTGAGCTAACGGTGGCCGATGACGGGGCTGGTCTTTCGCCAAACCAAAGCGAAGCAGCATTCAATCGATTTTCTCAGTTAGAACATTCCGAGGGTAGCGGTTTGGGGTTGTCAATCGTCTCTGCGGTGGCGCAGCGCCACGAAGGAATGGTCAAAATCAACCAAGTCGAAAGAGGTGCGAGCATTACGCTTAAGCTCCCCATAGCCTTGTAAGCTGTTTCTTATTCTGCTCAGACCCCGAAAACAGAAAAAATCAAAGCGCGTTTTTGCGATTACAGCGAAAGTCAGATTTTCACCCTCAGCGACGAATGCGGCGCTCAAATTCTGTGTCCACGTCGCCTTTAAGCCCAAACCAGTCATCTGATGAATTGAACCGGTCTATATATATCGAACAACTGTTTAGCGGGACAAAACGGCTAACTGTTCCAATACGAAAAGAGAAGTTTCCAGCTATTAGAGCTGGATAATCGCTGCTACGATTGAGCGAAGCCATGCTTCTTCGATTGGGTAATTTATGAAAGTCAATGCGCTTTTAATTTCGGCTCTCTTCGTCAGCAGCTCTATTGCTCTATGGGGTGTCGTCGACCCGCATGGCTTGGGTTCCGTCTCCTCAAGAATTGTCACCATCCAGTTCGAAAGCCGGGGCTGGTTCATTATGCTGGAAGCCAGCGCACTTTTGTTACTGGCAATTTATCTCGCAGTTTCCAAGTACGGCTCTATCCGAATTGGACCAGAAGGTTCAGAGCCCGAGTTTTCGACTACAGCTTGGATTGCAATGCTTTTCGCGGCTGGTATGGGAGTGGGCCTGCTGTTTTTTGGCGTATCAGAGCCACTCACCCACTTTTCGGTAATACGCGATTTTTCTTCCGATCCAGAAGCCGCAAGGCTCGCCATGTTCGTAACCTATTTGAACTGGGGGTTCCACGCCTGGGCCATATATGGAGTCGTTGCACTTATAGTTGCCTATTTTGCATTTCGACGTGAGCGCTCGTTGCTGCTCAGCGCTCCGTTACTGGACGTGTACGGCGAGAAAACATGGACCCGCGGATTGGCTTGGCTGTTCGATTTCTTATCCGTCGTCGCCATAGCCGTTGGCCTAGCGGGTTCGTTGGCCATGGGTGTGTTTCAAATTCAAACAGGACTGGCAGGAGTTCTTGGAATTCCAAATTCTCCTTATCTGACAGCAATTATTTTTGCCGCCATGTGCGTTGCTTTCCTTATTCCTCTGAGACGTGATCTAGGAGAAGGAATGTCGAAACTGTCCAATTTGGCCATGGGGATTGCGATCAGTCTTTTGGTTTTTCTACTTGTCGCCGGTCCCACGTCTTTTGTGATGAATTCGATCGTCTCGGGTTTTGGACGATATGTTTACAACGTCATACCTGCCGGTTTTTCGACAACAGAATTTTTTGATCAGAGCATTTCCACCTGGTTTCAGGACTGGACGCTTAATTACATGATCTGGTGGCTTGCGTGGTCTCCATTTGTAGGCATTTTCATTGCACGCATTTCGCGGGGGCGCACAATACGCGAGTTTCTGGCTGGGGTAATAATTGCGCCCACTCTTTTTTCGATTTTCTGGTTTGGAGTGCTCGGCGGTGTAGGTTTTTTTGATGTTTTGGATGGAAGTGGTCATCTTCTTGAGGTCAACGAAATGAGCCTTGATGCGACGACATTCGCGCTCCTGCAACAATTTCCATTGAAGTTTATCACGCAGATCGCAACGATCACTGCCGCTTTCCTCTTTGTTGTTACGAGCGTCGTGAGCGCAGGCTTCACACTTGCAATGATTGGAACAGGCGGAGACGAAAACCCCTCGCCGAGCGTTCGAACCATTTGGGGGATGGTGCTCGGCGCTCTAGGACTGGCCATGATCCTTGTAAACGATGTTTCACTAGTCAGATCTATTATCGCACTCTCGGCCATTGCGTTTGTGTTCATCGTACCAATTCTTGTGGTCTGTCTCCTCAAGTCGCTCTCAAAGGAGGCCACCAAATGACGGGTTCGATCGTCGATACAGTTTTGAACGTATCTGTTTTTTTGTACATTGGTTTTTTGATTTGGCTCGCGCTTCATCGCGTTTAACAATTTGTGCTTGAAGCGATTCTATTCTGGAGCCGATGCTCTAAAGAACTGAGTGTTTTGGCCTCTTAGCAGACATTTGGCGCACTGTGTCGATTGTTGAGACTTTCCTAGCTAGCGCAATGGCAGTAGTGCAGAAAAAGCTAATTTTCTCTAGGGTACGACCTTTTGGAACAGAGTTGCCTCAGTCAGCGGCGTGCCGTCCTCAAAAGCACCAAGTTGGTCTAGAGCCAACTCAATAACATCCTGAAGAACCGTTAGATCAATTTCGTTCCCGTAAGTATTTATTTTCAGGTGATTTGTATCGTCGTCTCTTATCACATCTGCGATGTGCTTTTGCTTTTCGTGCCACAACTCAAGTGACTTTGTGTTTCTAGTAACGTCTCCGGCAGTTTGCCAATCAAGTTTCATCATTTTTCCAGACTATCTAACTCGTAAGGCGTTATAAGGGCTCTCTCACGTCATTTGGTCATCCGCAGCATCGATCCACCGTGGCGCTAGCGGTCCCTGCGAGGACGACCAAAACCGGACATTGAGCAAATGTCATGAATTCTGCCACGCAGCTGATTGATGCAGGTCTTAACCGCACTGGCAAACCGCGCTCCAAAATCATCCCATGTGGTTCAAACCTGTCCTGGAAGCCATAGAACGATAGCAGGGAAAGCAACGAGCATCGCTATGGTCGCAGCATCCGCCAGAAAGAAAGGCGTTACACCTTTGAAGACGTCTTGAACGCTTAGGTCATCACGCACGCCAGCCACTACAAAGCAATTCAACCCGATTGGTGGGGTGATCAGGCAAAACTCGGCCATTTTGACAACCAGAATTCCAAACCAGATGGCACACATGGGCCCGGACATACCGAAGGTGCTCTCGGCTGCGCTAACGGCCTCACCACCATTCAACGCCATGACAGCAGGGTAAACGACCGGCAACGTCAACAGCAGCATCCCAATCGCATCCATGAACATACCCAGCACTGCGTAAGCCAGAAGAATACAGATCAGGATCAGCATCGGAGACATTTCTAGCGAGGTGATCCAGTCGGAGAATGCACTTGGCAACTCGGCAAAACCAAGAAACCGAACGTAAACCAAAACGCCCCAGATGATCGTGAAAATCATGACGCTCAGCTTGGCGGTTTCCAAAAGCGCGTCCTTGAGTTCGGACCAGCGCATGCCCCGATACAGCGCCATCAGGAACACCACAAATGCTCCAATTGCGCCGCCTTCGGTTGGCGTACCCCAGGCATCGCCGCCGAACGGGTTGTAGACAAAGAAAATGATCGTGACGACGACAATTACGATGGGCAATGCGGGCGGCAACGAGAGGAAACGTTCTTTCCATGTAAATCCGGTGACCGCGGGACCAAACCCTTTGATTACGACGGCCATGCCAATGATAAGCAGGCCATAAATCACAGCCGAGAACATGCCCGGGATGAATCCCGCCAACAGCAGTTTGCCCACATCCTGTTCAACGATAATCGCGTAGATGACCAGAATGGCCGAAGGCGGAATGAGCGAGGCTAGCGTACCGCCTGCGGCGACCACACCTGCAGCAAAACGCTTATCATAGCCGATCTTCAGCATCTCGGGGATGGCAATACGGGCGAACACAGCGGAAGTGGCGACCGAGGCCCCGGATACCGCCGCAAACCCGGCGGTTGCGAAAACGGTCGAAACCGCCAGACCACCGGGGACCCATGCAAGCCAACGCTTCGCGGCTTCGAACAAGGCTTTGGTTAGACCCGCGTAGTAGGCGAGGTAACCAATCAGGATGAAGGTTGGGATAAGGCTCAACGCTTGGCTTGAAATCTTGGAGTGCGGCACCTGCCCCGCTGTTTTAACGGCCACGGTCACAGCCTTACCGAACCGCGCCGGGTCGTACCCAAACTTGGCCCAGAAGATCCAGATCAGACCGACCATGCCAGCTGTCGCGGCGGCGAAGGCCACGCGCATCCCCAGCACCACAAGAACAAGCATACCGCCCGAGACGATCAGACCAATATCAATGGGTTCCATCAGATTTAACCTCAGTTGTCGTGGCCCGAGACGTGCTCGGCTTCCATTGCAGCTTGGGTCGCTGCATCGGCAATTAGCGGGACGGCAATCGGTGCCTGATCGGGGTGACGGATTGCACGACCGTAGGCCCAAAGCTGTAGAGCAAGCCTTAGGCAAAGCACGCTAAAGGCGACGGGTGCCAACAGCTTGGCCGGCCATAGCGGGATACCGATGTCGATGGAGCTATCGCGGCTCCAGAGTGGAGCACTAAAGTCAAAGCTGCGTGCGAAATGCGCCCAGCTCCCCCAGATCAGCAAGACGATCAGCGCCAGAATGACAGCGGTCGTGATGAATTCAACGATATAGAGCGTCCGGCCTTTGAGCGCTCCAACCACCATGTCCATTCGGATATGACCGCCATCACGCTGCGCATAAGAAATCCCCATGAAGGCGATTAGCGGCATGGCCTGCTCGATCCAGTCCACGTAGCCAGGTAGCGGCGCATTGGCAAAATTCCGGCCACCAACAGAGACCACCGCCATAACCATCAGCGAGAACACTGCAAGACCGCTAATCAGAGCCAGATAGCTTTCCAGTTTGTAGAGACCTTGATCGAGAATGCTGAGACGGCTGTCGTCAGACAGCACCTGGGATGACCCGGCCATCGTTGTACTCCGCTGTCAGGGAAAAAGGCACCCGACGCCGGCTTGGTCGACGCCGGGCTGTGAGTGGATTAGCTACCGTTTGCGATCTTGCCAGTCACAAGGTCATAAAGCTCTTGTGCTGGCAGGCCACGCTCGGTGTTTTCTGCAATCCAGGCCTCGGCCGCGGGGGCGGCAGCGGCTTCTTTGAACGCTGCGATTTCTTCATCGCTGAAAGTGACCCGTTCAATGCCGCGTTGATCCAACTCTGGGCCCCACGCTTCCATCGTTTTGGACTGGTAGTGGCTCACGTAATGATCCAGTGCCTCTTCCACCGATCCCAACAGCGCTTTGCGGTGTTCGTCAGATAAATCTTCCAGCGCCAGCGTGTTCACCACGACAGGGCAGTTGACGGTTCCGGGGTTGAGGTTCGTCGTCCACCACGTGCCATTTTCAATGGTGCCGAAGGACATATGCGCATGTGGCGCAAAGCTGACAGCCTTAACGATGCCGCTGTCCATTGCCTGGCGCACTTCGGATGCAGACATTGATGTCGGAACCGCCCCAACCGTCTCCATCGCTTTGCCGATGCCACCTGTCGCCCTTACGCTCAGACCTTCAAAATCGGTTAGAGATTTCGGCGCCTCACCGACACCAATAAGGTTGTACTGCGGCAGCGGCGACGGCATTAGCAGAGTCGCGTCCCAGCGGGCCAGATCCTCAACAACGGCCGGATGTTGATAAACGGCCATCGACAGATCAACTTCTTGTTCAAGGGATGTCACGCCCAGAAACGGCAGTTCCAAGACAGTGATCGAGGGGTTCTTGTCGCGGTGATAACCTGCGCAGAATTGGGCCATTTCAAACGCACCGATCGAAATCCCATCGAGGTTTTCTTTGTTCTTCGACAAACCGCCATAGCTGATGTTGAGTGTGAAATCACCGTCCGTCTTTTCGCTCACCAATTCAGCAAGTTTCTCGACGTGTTCGGTAAAGGCACGACGCTTGCCCCACAGGGAAACGTTCCATTCGACAGCCAGCGCTTCGGATGCAACGGTCAGTGACAGGGCGGCAATGGCCGCCCGGTTAAGATGTTTGCGCATAGTGGCTCCTCCCAGATCACGCAATTCGCTTGGGTGGAGTATTCAGGATGCGCAGCAGCCTGCCTATGAAGGAAAACGCGCGGGAAATTTCTGTTTCCCTGCGGATATCCGCAGAGTGGTTTCGCTTACAACAGCGCCTCTTTATCGAGACCGAGTTTGACGATCTTTTCATTAAGCGTCCGGCGGCCAATCCCTAGCGCTTCGGCGGCGGCATCCATGCGGCCTTTATGTGCCTTGATGGCTTTGCCAATGAGCTCGCGCTCAAAAGCAGCAACCGCTTCGCGCAGCGTATCCGGTACTTCGTCAAAGTGTTGATCGCTGTGTATAGCCTGCGCCATCGACCCGCCTCCACGTCGCGCCGCTAAAATGCGCCGTTCGCAGACATGGCGCAACTCACGCACATTGCCGGGCCAGTCATGGGCAAGCAGAGCGGCCAAATCGTCCTGATCAAGCTCTGGCGCGTCAATCTCATAAACCTGCGCGTATTCGCTCAAGAAATGCGTCGCCAGCAGAACCAGATCATCCCGTCTTTGCCGTAGCGGAGGTAAAGTCAGGACGACAGTATTTAGTCGAAACAATAGGTCCTGACGCAGGCGGCCTTCCTCGGCGGCCAGTACAACGTCTTCGTTGGTTGCTGACACGACCCTGAAACTTAGCGGCGCCGGCGACACAGCACCCACCTGCAGCACCTGTTGATCTTCTATGACCCTTAGTAGCTTGGCTTGCACCGCTGGTGGGCACGAGCAGATTTCATCCAGAAACAAGGTCCCACCCGATGCCGCCACCAGCCTGCCATCGGATTCACCCGCAACGCCGAACATTTCCGCTTCAAATGTTTCGGAGGACAATGCGGCGCAATTCAGCGCCAGAAACGGTGCCTCCGGCGAGCGGCCCAAATCATGTAAAGCATGGGCAACCAGCTCTTTTCCGGTGCCGGTATCCCCCTGCAACAAAACCGCAACCGACGTATCGGCAAGATCAAGTACCTCTTGTCGCAAGTCTACAATGGCGTCTGTTTGGCCCAGCAGGATACGGTCAAGGCCTGACAATTTGAAAAGTCTGTCTTTGAGGCGGGCATTGCTTTTCCGCATGCGGTTTTGCTCAGCCGCATGCCTCAGCACAGTCAACAATCGCCTAGGTTCATATGGCTTTTCGATAAACCCATACGCCCCTTCCTGTATGGCCTGAACCGCCATCGGGATGTCACCGTGCGCCGAAATCAAGACCACCGGAGGCGCCACATGCCTGTCCAGACTGGCCAGTAATTCAAGCCCCGTCATACCGGGCATACGCACATCGGACAGAATGACATCAGGCGAGGTGCCAGCCAGATGTTCTGTCACCTGGGTCGCGCGCGACAGGGCACTAACAATCCAGCCTGCGGCTTCGAGCAACTCGACCAGGGATTGTCGCATCGATTTGTCATCATCAACGACCAGTACTTTGAAGGGTTGCTGCTGGGTCATTCGTCCGTTTCTTCAGTAGCTGAGGCAATCGGGAAGGTGACGCGGAAAATTGTTCCTCCGCCATCGCGGTTTCGGGCCGTCATTGTGCCATCGTGATCTTTGACAATGCTGGTGGAAATCGCCAGTCCTAAGCCCATGCCTCGCCCGCTCTCTTTTGTGGTTACAAATGGCTCTTGCAACTCAGCCAGCGTTGCCTCGCCCAACCCGTGACCGTTGTCCTGAATTTCCAACACTGCCACACCACCAGAAGTCGTGATAGAGATTTGGATTTCAGACGCATCCGCTTCATCTGTTGCATCTATGGCATTGCGCAAAAGATTGGTGATGACCTGTTCGATCCGCAGGGCACTGCCCCGGATAAAGACCGGAACGATCGGCGCATCAACTGTGATTTTCACCCCACCCTGCTCTACGTTTAGCGCAACCAGAGCCAAAGCGGCATTGACCGAAGTGCATAAGTCTACGTCATCGAACGCTTCACTCTCCGACCGTGAAAAAAACCGCAATTGGCGCGTGATCCCTTCCATCCTGTCGACAAGGCTTCCGATTTTTTGCGGCAGCTTGGTCTCACCGGTAGATGAGATCTCTGCGGCCACCAGATGATTGCGCATCGCAGCGATGGGCTGGCCCAGTTCATGCGTGACCGACGCGGAGAGTTGCCCCAGAGCCGCCAGTCGGCTTGCGCGCTCCAACTCGCTCTGGGTGCGTTTAAGGCTCCGCTCGGCTTTCTTGCGGTCGTCGATTTCGATGGCAAGCCTTTCATTTGCATCGCGCAACTTTGCTTCTTCCTCTTCAGATCGCGCCAAGGCCGCGCTTACGCGTCTCGCGCGTTGTATCTGGAAGAAGATAAAAGTGAGCCCCGCAAAAAGGACAAAAACTGCAGTTACAAGCCAACTGCGCGCTACGGCCTGATCGTCACTTGCAAAATAGTGAAGCGACCAACTATGAGGCAAATCCGTAGCTGCAAGATGCAAGCGCTTTGTCCCCGCAATTCTGGCCTGATCTCCCGGCAACTCAACCCAATCCAACGCATTCAAGTCTTGCCCAGGAAACTGCCTGGCATTTCGAATTCGCTCTCGCTGTGGTTCGGACAATGGCGTCAACGCGCGATATTGCCACTCCGAGTTCGAAGAAAGCAGAACGACGCCGTCTTCATTTGCCAAAAGAACCTGTTCGCCCGAGTTTTTCCAACTGTCCTGAAGATCAGAGAAATCGATCTTAATCGCTATGACACCAGTTGAAGCTCCCTTGTCGTTAAACACTGTGTTGGCGATGAAGTATCCTGGCAGACCAGTCGTTGCCCCGATGGCGTAAAAACGGCCTTGTTCCCCGGAAATGGCGCTTTGGAAATACGGGCGGAAAGCGTAGTTCTGGCCAACAAAGCTCCCTTTGTCGCGGTAGTTCGATGCGGAAATCGTTATCCCGTCTTCGTCCATCAGGTAGATCGCGTCCAGACCGGCCTGCTCTGCAAAATCCTCGAGGCGTCGGTTTAAGGTTCCGGTACCATCGCCTTCGGCTGTTCCAATTACAAAGGAGTCTTGTGAGAGCACATATGTGAGGTGGGAAAATCGTTCGAGTTCGCTGTTCACCGAGCTTTGGTAGAGAGAGAGCCGACCCTGAGCTTTCGAAAGCTCCTCAGAAACGAAGTACTGGTAAGAAACCAAATAGAGGCCAATGCTGGCGGCAATGGCTACTAAAATACCTACAATATAAGAAGCTGATCGCATTGACTGCCCATGAACTGCGACAGCATAGGATCACAGTAGGTTTTAGCCGTCCATCCCAAGAGTTCTAATCGGACATTGGGATGCTCAGTCCTAGCAAGAATGACCGAATGGTTTGAGAACGCAAAGCAATGGGCAAACCTGCCGAAACAAATATTTGCACTCCGCAAGCAGATTTAGGCCCAAAGCTGACGCTTGAGGTGTTCGAACTATGATAAACCATATCCGTTGAATACGGGCATTCATTGCGCTTGGAGAATAGGCCAACGATACTTGCGGCTGCTATTTTTCCTCAATCAGAAAAATGGCAGGTCCAGGGTCAGAGCCAATTTGAAACCAATACTCAGAGGCCGGTAGACGGAACAAAGCTGTGCAGCTCGAAAGTTCTCTTTCCATCGGCGTTGAACTTCTGGATTGAGTCCCCGACACGTAGCACTGTCATACAGCGATAGCGCCCATTGTCAGCGGTCATGGAAACACAAACCTTATCTGTATCGGTGATGGCAAATGCGCCAGCGCCGCTCCAACCACCGTTCGTAAGCTCTCCGCTCACGACATTATTCGGGTCATAAAAAAAGCGAAATCTCTTCTCTCCGGACGTGGCTGTGACAGTATTTCCGATCAATAGGTCTGCGATCTGGTCGGCGTTGAGGCGTTCGGCGCCGCTATTCAATGCCGCCTCAAGATCCGTTTCAGCGAATGCCGTGCCTCCCGCCAGCGCGAACGCAGTCGCCATGCAAAGTGTTTTTAGTTGTGCCATATCGTATCTCCTTGTCGCTTTAGGTAGTGCTGCGAGGCGCGAACCCCCGAAAACGCTACGCCCGGCGAACACGCCGTGCTTGATCGGAAGCTGATTTTTTCTGACATTCATCTGACAATCTGCAAACTTCGTTGAGCCAAGGACATGGCGGAATGTAGGTTTCAGTATGTACCGTTTCTTAGAGTTCCAACTTGATCCGACACAGGGATTGAACCGCAGTGGCGAACCGGTTGCTTTGGAACCTCAGGCCCTGCAATTGCTGGAATTTCTCGTCAGGAACCGAGACAGGATTGTTAGCAAGCAAGAGATCATTGACGAGATTTGGGGCGGCGCAGCGATCACGGATGCCGCGCTGAACACGCGCATTCGGTCCGTGCGCAAGGCCTTGGGCGACACTGCGGCAAGCTCAGACTACATCAAGACCTTTCCAAAGCGCGGGTTCCAATTTGTGGCCCCGGTTACATCGGATGAGCCGCCTGAGCGCATTACTCAAGCTCCCAAACGCGGCGTTCTTGTTGCGGGCGTTCTGTTGGCTTTGGCAATTGCTTTGCTGTCGCTCTCCATATTTGCCGACCGGCAGCGATTGCCGGACACCGGGAAACCCTCTTTGGCCGTTGTGCAGTTTGACAATATCGGGGACGAAAGGACGGGACAGTATTTCGTCGATGGTCTCACCGACGACCTGATCGGGCATCTGTCGCGCAACCGGGAACTCTTCGTTGTGTCCAGCGCGACGATGTTCTCGTACGCGAAGGATCAGGCAACCCCGATCGAAATCGCACGCGACCTTGGGGTTGGCTATGTGGTTCGCGGCAGCGTCCGCCGGGCCGATGGTCAGATGCGCGTCAGCGGAGAACTTATTGATGTCGACAGCGCCGAAACCATCTGGGCCGAGGTTTTTGATCGTCAGGTAACGGATGTCTTTGACGTCCAGGATGAGATCAGCCGGGCTATCGCGGGCCAGTTATTGCCTGAGATATATCAGTCCGGCGAAGAACGATCGCAGGAAAAACCGACCGAGGACATGGGTGCATGGGATCTGTATTTACGCGGTCGGGCGCGGCAGGCCGTGTTTTCGCAAGGGGCACAACAGGACGCGGTGACATTTGCACAGTCCGCCATCGCAGCTGATCCGGAATTCGCGGCAGCGCACAGCCTTTTAGCCCGCGCGCTGGGAACGATATTCTTCTTTCAGTGGTCAGATACGCCTCAAGACACGTTGATTGCCGCGACTGAGGCGGCCAAACGGGCAATTGAACTGGACGATCAGGACGCGCAGGCGCATGCGGCCCTTGGCTATATCTACCGCTTTACAGGAGAGGCCGATCCAGCCATTGCAAATCTCGAACGCGCTGTCGCGCTCAATCCCAATGACGCGCGTATCCGGCTGGAATTGGCGCATACTTATGACTGGTTTCGTATGCAGGACCTCGCCCTGCCCGAGATAGAGATGGCAATTCGGTTGAGCCCGCGCGATCCGATGCTGCAAAACATGTACTTTTACCAGGGTCACATCCTGTTTCATCTGGAACGCTACGAGGAAGCGCTGGACGCAGCCCGGCAGTTGGGCGCGGTTGCAACAAGCAATACTTGGCGGCTGTTTTATCACCTGTTGAGCGCGGCCACTCTTGCCGAGATGGGCAGGCAAGACGATGCCCAAGAGGCTGTTAACGATGCGCTTGAGATTAACCCCAAACTGTCAATCTCAGCGATGCGCAGGCAATTCGCAGGATCGAAGAACCATCCAGAAAACCGGCGGATCTGGTTGGCAAGTTTGCAAAAGGCGGGCGTGCCCGAATAAAAATCGGTGCCAGACTTGGCACTATTCTGTGCCGCACCGCGCCCTGTCGGTCAGCCTGCACTATCCTGAAGCGGGGCAAACCGCCCCTCGGGCATGTCCACAGCTCTGTAGGCTTCGACGAAAGGCAGGATGTGTTCATCCGGGCGCGCAAAGCGCCGATACATCCAGACAACGTCAGCAATTTTTATACCCGGACGGATTTTGTTCAGCCTGTCCCGTGCGGCAATGGCGGCGTCGCGCGGACCCAGTTCAGCCAGAATTGCGACTTCGATTGAGACCGACCACCAAATGTCCGGCTGTGCCCCCTTGCGATAAGTGCTCAGCGCTGTTTCATAATCCCCGTTCAGGAAATGATACTCGGCCAGCGCCTGATACCAGTTTGGGTCTGCTGCATTTGGGTCTAGCGCGATTGCATTTTCGACGAGCGCAGCCCCCAAATCCAGACGCCCGGACCAAATGAACTCATAGCCGATCTGCCCTTGCAGATACCGATCTGTCCCCAATGTCAGCGCCGTTTCAGCAGACGAGAAGAACCCGTCGAGATCGCGTTGAATCTGAAGCACAAGCGACAGAAGGAAGTGAGCGCGGGCAGAAAGCGGGTTCAGCGACACCGCGTTCCGAGCCGCCTCTTCCGCGCGTTGGATTTTCTCATCCTGTGTCCCTGGATACAGCCCGGTGAAAAGCTTCACATCCGTTAGCAGTGCCTCGGCCAATTGCGCCCACCCGCGCCAATACTCGGGTTCGTCTTCGACAACCCGCAGGATACAGCCGCGGACGCGCTCTTGCACATTCCGTCGGTTCAGGAAACCAACGCGCAGCAGGGAACATTCATAAGACGAGAGATGTTCCGGAGGTTTCGCGCGCGCATGACCTGCGTGAATGCGCTTGATTGCTCCGCCCGCGTCACCCACAGCCGAGGCCACTTTTTCGGTGATGCTCAGCTGAACGTCCAGAATATTTAAAGTCGTGAGGCTTTCGTCATACGCTTCCGACCAGACCTGGAACCCCGAGTTTGTGTCTATCAGTCGCGCTGTCACGCGCAGACGATCTGCAACCTGCCGTACAGAACCTTCCAGCACATAGTCCGCGCCGAACTTCTGCCGGATACTACGCCGGTCACTTTCGTCCGGTCCAACGGAATGGGTGGATTGACGGGACAGTACGTTGAGGTCCTGGTAGCTCCCTAGCTCAACGATGATGTCTTCGCCAATGCCAACAGCCAATAAATCGCGGGCGTCCGTATTGCTAAGGTTTTGAAATGGCAGAACCGCAACGGTCGGACCCGTTGGCTCTGTCAACAGAGCAGCTTCATCAAAGGTCATGGCATCGGGCGGCTGGTCACCGGAATCAATCCACCACGCAATTAAGCCGACAAGCCCCAAACCAACCAGCACCGATGCTCCGGTCATCAATGGAATTTTTTTAGATCGCCGTTTGAATGCCTGCGCTCTGTCGGGCATGACGCGGAAAACTCGAACCGGTTCATAGATGTTCTTCAGGTTCTTCAGACCGAGATCCTCAAATCCGGCATCCACCTTGCCCATTGCCTGTCGTGCGACACTCTCAGAAATCGCGACGCCGCCTGGATCCGCCAAACCTTCAATGCGGGAGGCAACATTCACCCCGTCACCATAGAGGTCCCCATCAGCGATCATGACATCACCAAGGTTTATACCGATCCGAAGTTGCAACCGCGACCCGTTGTCGAGGGCCGGAGCAGCCTCAGCCATTGTCTGCTGGATCTCGACGCCACAGTTTACGGCATCGACAACCGAAGCAAACTCGACAAGAGCACCATCCCCCATCACCTTGAAGAGGCGCCCGTGATGTCTTGCAATTGCGGGATCAAAAACCTCTGAACGCAGAGTTTTGAGAGCGGACAATACCCCTGCCTCGTCGCTGCCCATCAACGACGAATACCCAACGACATCGGCAGCCATGATCGCGGCGAGTCGGCGCTGCATGGAACCCTCCTGCTCGCAGTCTAACGGATGTCACGAAATCTCGACAGTGCATGCTTTTCAACTAAAGCCCCGAGTTTGCGATACATCCAACATGATCCACAAAAGCCGATACTCTGAGTCTACGAATTCGGGCTTTTAGAAAATTACTCGATGGCAGGATAAGTGTGACCAGCGATAGACTGTCTATAACCACTTCAAAATTTTGCGCCATAGCCCCTAGTACTGCTGGCGAAAAAAGTACGGCGGAATGAATGTAGACCAGTTGAAAAACTGAAGCGGCTGAGACGCGCGAATTCTGATGTGCCGTTGGACAAACGAATCCTGACGGAAGCGATTTAGGGACACTTCTGAGACCCATTCGTCGTCGGACCTGCAGTAGCTATGTAGGCAACCAACTGAACGTTTCCGAAAAGTCATATACAGCCTACGCTAAGCTCAAATTCTCATCGAACAATGGAGGAGACCCTACAATAGAAAGCGGCCCCATTGTGGTCTGACCTAAGCGAACTCTTTCCCCATGCACGAAGGCTTTTTTGCGATCAGAATCTCAGAGACAGGCATGACATGCCGCCATCCAACTTGGCGCAATCGGTGTTGTCGATTTGGACGACCTCATACCCTGCCTTGTCCAAAACATCTGCAGTGCGGGGGAAACCGGCCGCCATGAGCACCAGATTGTTAAAACGAATTGCATTGGCGGCCGCTTCTTCGCCGTCGGCAACATGCAGAACCCGGTAGCCTTCAAAACATCCGGACGCATCCAAGCGCTTGGTTGACAGGATGGTTTCGGCATCCATCGGCGAACAATCGGTCTTGAAATGCAACACGCCTTCAGGCGTGAACACCTCGCGCACAGCATGGCCCCACTCATTGGCAATATCCGTCAGCTCGGCTACGCCTGCAGCGTCGGTTCGATCCGAGCGGCCGACCAGAATTTCCATTCCGGTCACCAGGATATCACCTCCTTCGACATGGCCGGGGCCTTTGATCTCGCGGACGTCGTCGTAGCAGGCACGGATCGTCGACGATATTTCTGCCACCTCACCCAGGCGCGAGGGCGCGCCCGGTCGCATCAGGATAGCACCTTGCGGCAGGCACAGCGCGGTGTCCTCGACGAACTGTGCGTCCGGGTACGCTTCCAGCGGGTCAAGCTCGATAATTTCCGCTCCGGTGCTTCGCAGCGCGCTGACATAGGCCGAATGCGCAGCCAGCATACCTTCGAGGCTGGGATTGCCGATATCCTCGGCACGCAAGCCGTCTGCGATGGTCGAGGCAGGCTTGCGCGTTATGGCACGGGTAAATTCAAAGGTCGGGTTTCGCATAGTCACTCCTGATCCGGGCGACGCCCGGCAGCATTAATTTCCAGAATAGAGGGGCCGTTTTGGGCATCGGCGTCTGCCAGTGCAGCGGCAACAGCTGTTGGGTCTTGGGGAACGCGTTTGTAGGGGATGCCGAACGAGGCAGCAGTGGCCGCAAAGTCAGGTGGGGTTGGGTCGCAACCGATCACCTCGACCCCCACGCCCTCCATGGACGTGGCGATTTCGCCATAGCCATGATTGTTCCAAAGAACAAAGGTAATGCGCAGGTTTTGGTCCACTGCGGCCATGATCTCGGGCAGTGAGAATTGGGCACCACCGTCCCCGGCGATGCAAATCACGGACGCCTCAGGGTCGGCAATCGCGGCACCGATGGCGGCCGGAATGCCGTAGCCAAGCGCCCCGTATCCGGTGGCCGCATTGAACCAACCACCGGGACGGTCGTGATCATAGTAGAGGTTGCCCGCATAAATCGGCTGGGTGGAATCTCCGATCATGAGCGCATTCGGGACAGCAGCGCGCATGGCTGCGAGAATCCCGACTTGAGCGCGGTAGTCCGAACCTATCTCTTCGAACGCCGCAGCGCGGGTTCTTTCAGCGCGGTCCATTCCATCTCGCTGGTTGGATTTTCCGGGCAATGCAGCCAGCAACCACGAAACAACCTGATCGGTGCGACCCTCTATGGCTATTGCGGCTTCGTGACGGGTCAATTGATCCGGGCAAATATCCACGCGTATGAGCCCTGACATAGAGGCCATATCTCCGGTGGCATACATGTCATAGTCCGTTGGGCCCAACTCGGTTCCCAAAGCGAGGACGCAATCAGCATCCTCGATCAATGCTCGGACAGATTTCAAGCTGGGACTAGCGGGAATAGTCAGTGGGTGCCCATGCATCAGCCCGCGCGCATTTACGGTTTGCACGACAGGCGCATCAAGGCGCTCTGCCAGAGTTTGTAGATCTTCTCCGGTCGTTTTCGCTCCGCCACCGGCCAAGATGACGACTTTTCGCGCGGCCGACAGCCGGGCTACGGCTTGTTGGACTAAGTCGCCGTCCAATGCCTGATGGGGATGATCTTTCGAAGCCAGGGCGCTTTCAGCCGCCAGTCCCGCTATATCCAGCGGGATTTGGATATGGGTGGGGCCTGGTCGTCCAGCGGAATAGGGTGCGAACGTGCGGTCCAATGCAGCAATCAGATCACAGGGCTGGTCCACATGTTCGGACACCAGCGCGACAGTCTTGGCGAGCGCATGTTGGTCGGGCAGTTCATGCAAGTGGCCAAGAAACTTGTTTAGCGTGCTCTTCTCGTTGACGCCGGAAACCACCAGCATCGGAACGGAATCCGCACGGGCCTGCGCCATCGGCGTCAGCGTATTTGTCAGGCCGGGTCCTGTTATGACAAAGGCAACGCCCGGCTTACCTGAAACACGCGCATAGCCGTCAGCCATAAAACCTGCGCCTTGCTCGTGCCTTGGGGTCACATGCTGAATGCCCGAGGCGGCAAGCCCGCGATAAAGCTCAACGGTGTGCACGCCGGGAATGCCGAACACGCAGGATACGCCCCGTTGCTTCAATTCGGCGACCAGTGCCTCGCCCACTGTTTGTTTGGTCATGCAACGTTCCGTTTGCTGAGGTTTGCGTGGGCAACGATACGGTCTAGCGCGGTCGCGAATTGGCTGTCGTCGATGGTGAGGGCGACCCGAACCCAGTCCTTGAGGCTTTCACCAAAGGCCGAGCCCGGCATCACCGAAACACCATGCTCCAAAAGATCCCAAGCATAGGCGTCACCATCCTTTCCAATGCCCGACACGTTGACCAGCGCAAACATGCCCGCATCCGGTTGATGGACGGTCAGAGGCGTTTCACCGTGAAGGCGGCGTTCCAGAACATCGGCGCGGGCTGCAAAACGCGATGCCATGCCTGCAGCGACCGAAGATCCGTGTCGCACAGCTTTTTCAGTCATGTCTGCGATAAAGGGCTGGTTGCCAAACAGCATCGTTTCCGAGACCGGTAGTAACGCGGTACAGAACGCGGCTGGGCCAACGCACCAACCGCTGCGGAAGCCAGGGGCTGCGTGAGATTTGGAAATCGACGACACGGCGATGACCCTATCGGCCAGGTCCGGGTCCGAAAGCGGAGATACAAATTCTGCTCCTTCAAACACCAGATGCTCGTACACTTCGTCCGAGATGATCCCGAGGTCGTGCTTGATCGCAAGTTCGCCAATTTTCCGTACATCTTCAGCGGTCAGGATCGCGCCTGTCGGATTATGCGGAGTCGTCAGAAGTATAGCGCGGCTGCGCGGGGTGATGCGCGCGGCGATGTCTTCGGCCTGCAACCGAAAACCGTTTTCTGGGCGGAGCGGCACCGGTACGGGTTCGGCTCCTGATGCGCGGATCACGCCCTCGTATGTGGCATACATCGGGTCACCAACCAACACTTCGGAACCTGCTTCGGCGACGCCTTGCATCACTGTATAAAGCGCGGTCTGCGTGCCGGGAAAACAAAGAATGTTCTCCGGCAAAAACTGCCGGCCGCGGCTTTTGGTGTACGACTCTGCCAAGGCTGCGCAAAGCCCGGCCTCTCCGCGGCCGTTGGAATAGCCGGTACGGCCCGCCTGCAAGGCCAAGGCAGCGGCGTCGCACAGCTCTGGCGGCGTTGGCACGTCCGGCTCGCCGATTGTCATTTCCACCAGATCAGCACCCGCATCAACCATTGCGCGCGCCTTCAAGTGTACTTCCCACTTGCCACCACCCAATCCGGCCAGCCGGTCAGTAATTGCTGTCAACCTCATAGGGGCTCGCTCTCCTGCGTTAGATCCAAATCGATAATGGCGGAAACGGATTGCAGCCCGATTTCAACCAGTTCACCCTGCTCAAAGGCATGGGGCAACGCGCCGCCTTCCAGCCACAGACCGTCGATGACCGCGTTGCAGGCGATAGCCAGCTGCCGCAATTGGACAGGCGATGCCGAACGGTTCGCTTCTTTCAGCGAAGCCGCGATTAACCCTTCAAGCTGGTCCCGAAAATAGGCGTATGTTCGTTCGTGGGTCGCTTTCATTTGCTGGTCCTGCTGAACTTTGTTCAAAAAGCTGGCCCAAAGAGCGATAGCACGGGGGTCGACAACCGGGGGCGTCAACGACGCGGTCACGAAAGCTGCCAACTTGGCTTGGGCGCTGGCTTCGACTTCGTTTGCGGGCGCGAATGTCTGATCTGTCATCGAGTTCATGTGGTGCTCATACGCCGCGACGATCAGCTCCTCCTTAGAGTTGAAATAATGACGGATGAGCCCCTGCGTAACATCTGCGCGGTCTGCGATTCCCCGCACTGTGGCGCCACGGACGCCCTGCTCAGCCACCAAATCAAGCGTCGCGAGAATCAGTGCGTGCTGTCTGGCTTCGGCCGACTCACGCTTAAATTTCTTGCGGTCTTCGCTCACGATTGGTCCTTTTTTGCGGATGCCGTAATTATACACTTGCATAATTACTATGCTCACGGCTTACTGCAATCAGAAAGTTGGGGTCAAAGAAAAATGGACACAGCCGCCGCTGACGCAGTCGCTGAACGACCGGATACGCGCCGAGAGGCGATCCGCGTTGAAGACTTGCATAAGTCTTTTGGAAATCTCGAGGTGCTAAAAGGCGTAGACCTCACTGCACATCAGGGCGATGTCGTAGCGATCATTGGTGGCTCGGGGTCTGGCAAGTCGACCATGCTGCGATGCATCAATTTCCTTGAAACGCCGACCTCCGGCAAAATCGTAATCGGAGGCGAGGAAGTGGCCATGCGGGCGGATGGCAGCCCGGCCAGCCAAAAGCAGATAGAGCGCATTCGGACAAAGCTGGCGATGGTGTTCCAGCAATTCAACCTGTGGACCCATCGCACTCTGCTGGAGAATGTTATTGAGGTTCCGGTACATGTGTTGAAGGTTCCCAAACCCGAGGCGATCGAACGCGCCCGCGAATTGCTGGTCAGGGTTGGCTTGGGCGGCAAAGAGGACACCTTCCCAGCGTATCTATCCGGCGGTCAACAGCAGAGGGCCGCTATTGCTCGGGCATTGGCGGTTGATCCTTCAGCCATGCTCTTTGACGAGCCAACATCCGCACTGGATCCGGAACTCGTGGGCGAAGTGCTGACGGTGATCCGTGATCTGGCTGCCGAAGGGCGAACCATGTTATTGGTTACTCATGAGATGAAGTTCGCGCGTGAAGTGGCGAACCATGTCGTCTACCTCTACCAGGGGCGCATTGAAGAGCAGGGACCACCTGCCGACCTCTTTGGAAATCCACAATCAGAACGACTGAAGCAATTCCTCAGATCAGTCGGATAGCATCAAAACACCAAATAAAACCAACCGGGAGACTCCTAATGAAATTGAAAACACTTTTGACTGCAGCAACAGCCGCAGCCGTTCTATCTGCAGGCGCGGCCGCAGCTGAACAAGTTAAGATCGGTATCGCCGCCGAACCCTATCCCCCATTTGCGTCACCCGACAGCTCGGGCAATTGGGTCGGATGGGAGATCGAGGTGATCAATGCCGTCTGCGCCGCAGCCGATCTTGACTGCGTGATCACACCTGTTGCCTGGGACGGTATCATTCCGTCGCTGACCGGCCAGCAGATCGACGCGATCATGGCGTCGATGTCGATCACCGAAGAGCGGCTGAAGACCATCGACTTCAGTGATGCGTACTACAACACACCCGCAGTGATCGTGGCCGACAAGTCGATGGATATCGAACCCACCGCAGAGTCCCTTGCTGGTAAGATCATCGGGATCCAAGCCTCGACCATCCACCAGGCCTATGCCCAGGAATACTTCAAGGATTCAGAGCTGAAAGTCTATCAGACTCAGGATGAGGCCAACCAAGACCTTTTCGCGGGTCGCATCGATGCTACTCAAGCCGACAGCATCGCTATGGCGGATTTTGTGAATTCGGACAATGGCAGCTGTTGCGAGATCAAAGGTGCTGTCGAGGATGATCCGGCAATCTTGGGCCGTGGCGTCGGTGCCGGTGTGCGCAAGGGCGAAACCGAACTTCTTGAAGCGCTTAACAAAGGGATCGCTGCGATCCTGGCAGATGGGACCCACGAGAAAATCACCGAGGGTTATTTCACCACCAGCATCTACTAAGGCGTAGCTGTGACCGGACTGTTAGAGACACTGGGTCTTGGCACCAGCATGGAGTTGCTGTCGCTGTCTAGTTGGGGTGGCAACCTGTTACGCGGGCTTGCCAATTCCCTGCAAATCGCTTTTGGCGCATTTGGAATGGGGCTGGTTATCGGGCTGTTCGGGGCCTACGGAAAACTATACGGCGGGAAGGTCACGCGCGACCTTCTTGCCATCTACACAACAGTCATCAGGGCGGTGCCTGAACTGGTGCTGATCCTGATCCTCTATTATGTCGGCAGTGATATCATCAACAAGATCTCTGAGGCGGTCGGAGGCGGCCGGGTTGAGATCAACGGTGTCGCCGCCGGTATTTGGGTGCTGGGCGTTGTACAAGGGGCCTATGCCACCGAGGTTCTGCGAGGCGCGATAAAGGCGGTGCCCGTCGGGCAGATCGAGGCGGCGAAGTCTTATGGAATGCCCGCTTTCATGATCATGCGTCGGGTGACCATACCCGCAATGATGGGATTTGCGGTGCCAGGGCTGGCCAATCTGTGGCTAATCGCCACCAAAGACACGGCCTTACTCGCTGTCGTCGGGTTCAGTGAGTTGACGCTGGAAACACGACAGGCGGCCAGCAGTACCCGCGCCTACTTCACCTTCTTTTTTGCTGCAGGTTTCTTATACCTGATGGTGACTCTTTTCTCAGGGGTCGTTTTTGCGCGCATTGAGAAATGGGCGCGGCGTGGTCAACCTTCGTTGAAGGGTGGCTCGGCATGATCACTGTAAAAGCTTTTATGCAACCGCACCGTATCGTCATGATGTTGCTATTTGCAGCATTGGTGATCTGGTGTGCGTTCTCGCTGCGTTGGGATTGGATTCCAAAATATGCCCCTTTGGCGTTGCAAGGTCTCTGGACCACAATCTGGCTCTTGGTGGTCACAACCATATTAGGCTTTCTAATGGCTGTGCCTCTGGGATTGGCGCAGGCGGTGGGCCCGTGGTACTTGGCAACGCCCGCCCGGGTATTCTGCACGATAATTCGAGGCACACCGCTGCTGTTGCAGATCTGGTTGCTATACTACGGGCTTGGTTCGTTGTTTCCGCAGTTTCCCTGGATACGGTCGTCTGAGCTTTGGCCCTACCTGCGTCAGGCTTGGCCCTACGCCGTCCTAGCGCTGACACTGTCCTTTGCGGGATATGAGGGCGAGGTCATGCGTGGCGCGTTCTCTGGTGTGGCAAAAGGCCAGTTGGAGGCTGCAAAGTCTTTCGGGATGCCACGTTTCACAATGTTCCGCCGGATCTGGCTACCCCAAGCCGTACGCAATGTTCTGCCCACCTTGGGCGGAGAAACCATCTTGCAGCTCAAAGCAACGCCACTCGTAGCAACGATCACCGTGGTCGAAATTTATGCGGTTTCTTCCCGGGTTCGAGCAGACACATTCGTGGTCTACGAGCCCCTGCTGTTGCTGGCATTGGTTTACATGGCAATCGCCGGTTTAATTGCCTTGGCCTTCCGACGATTTGAGGGAGTTTGAAGTATTGGCATCAATGCTTACGTATGGTCGATAAGTACATTATCGTCAATGCTGGAAGGAATTGAAGTCGCGAAACTGCTCAGAAAGGGCCAACTCACGCCCGGACTATGATGGTCCCGTCAATTTGCCGAACTGGCTGCTTAACCCGCTAGCCCGATGTGACCTCTTCGATCAGCAACAAACTTCGCAACAAAATCAGCGGTCATCGCCAGCGCAAGCTGGTTGGCTTATCTCAGTGATCGCGTCTATGCAGTATTGATCTGGCTCAGTCCCAAAATCAACATGCTATGTCGGTTTTAGTCGCTCAAATAAAAGTCGCTTTCGAAATGCTCCAAGCATCAGGTCAAGCAGGCGGTAAGCTTCATCGGAAAGTATCAAGAGGTCCTGTTAGCGAACGCACGCCAACGCTGCTTTCCCGGGTGAGAACAAGAGCAATCCGAACGCGATAGCTCGCTGATGAGCGCCAAGAGTTGTGGAGTTTTACCATTCATTCTTCCGACAGGAGATCGAGGGCGGCATTCAGCGCTTCCTCAGACTCACCAAGTTTGGTTTCCAGGCTGGATTGAAACGACAGTGCAATAGGAACCAATTGGCTGAGAAGATCCGCGCCTTTTTCCGTAAGGTCGAGTTTGACAAGTCGTCTGTCGGCAGGATCCTCAACCTTGGTGATCAGTCCGCGGGATTCGAGCCGTGCGGCTGCACGGCTGACCTTTGACTTTTCCAGACTGACTCGTTTTTCAATGTCCCGAACCGACGGGTTTTCGGCATATCCAACGTTCACAAGGACGCGCCATTCCGGGTTCGAAACGCCAAACTCGTGTTTATACTGCTGCGCCATTTCTGCGCTCAGTCGCGCGGCCAGCACCGTAAGCCGGTATGGCAAGAACCCTTCCAAATCGAACTCGGGCAAGTATTTGGTGTTCATGCAGGGATTTCCTTTCGGCGTTATAGAATTCAGACTTTCATTGCATCTGCAACAAAAATATTGACAACGTTGCAAATGCAACAAATATTCACCACGAACCCAAAGTCTTGCCGAAACGAATGAGCAGGAGATCCAGATGAATGCACTCGTGAAACATAGCGGATTGACCGTTGCTGAGGATGGTAGCGCCATTTCAAAGGGTTACATGCCTGGCTTCGGCAATGACTTTGAGACCGAGGCTTTGCCTGGCGCGCTACCGCAGGGCATGAACAGCCCGCAGCGCTGCAACTATGGCCTCTACGGCGAACAGCTCAGCGGCACGGCCTTCACCGCCAACCCACCCGAGCGGACGTGGTGCTATCGCATTCGCCCGTCAGTCAAGCATTCGCATCGCTATGAGAAAATCGACCTGCCCTATTGGAAATCCGCGCCTTGTATCGACCCGGATGTGATCAGCCTGGGCCAGTATCGCTGGGACCCGGTTCCGCATTCTGACGCCCCTTTGAGCTGGTTGACCGGAATGCGCACCATGACGACGGCGGGGGATGTGAACACGCAGGTCGGCATGGCCAGCCATGTCTATCTGGTCACCGACTCGATGGTGGATGACTATTTCTTCTCGGCCGATTCCGAGCTGCTGGTGGTACCGCAAGACGGCCGCCTGCGCTTTGTGACCGAGCTGGGGATCATAGATCTGGAGCCACAGGAAATCGCGATCCTGCCGCGCGGGTTGCTCTACCGTGTTGAAGTGCTGGAAGGTCCGGCACGCGGATTTGTCTGCGAGAATTACGGGCAGAAATTCGAACTGCCGGGCCGCGGACCGATCGGTGCCAATTGCATGGCCAATCCGCGCGATTTCAAAGCACCCGTCGCGGCGTTCGAGGACCGAGAGGTGCCCTCAACCGTGACGATCAAATGGTGCGGGCAATTCCACGTCACTCAGATCGGTCATAGCCCGCTGGACGTGGTGGCATGGCACGGCAACTATGCACCTTACAAATACGACCTGCGCACTTACTGCCCTGTCGGAGCGATCCTGTTCGACCACCCGGATCCGTCGATTTTCACCGTCCTGACAGCCCCATCGGGCCAGCCAGGCACGGCCAATATCGACTTCGTCCTGTTCCGCGAACGTTGGATGGTGGCCGAAGACACCTTCCGCCCGCCGTGGTACCACAAGAACATCATGTCCGAGCTGATGGGCAATATTTACGGCCAGTATGACGCCAAACCTCAGGGCTTTGTTCCCGGCGGCATGAGCCTACACAACATGATGATCCCGCATGGTCCGGATCGCGAAGCGTTCGAAAAAGCCTCAAACGCCAATCTGGGGCCGGACAAGCTGGACCACACGATGTCCTTCATGTTCGAAACCCGCTTTCCACAGCATCTGACTGCCTTCGCCGCAACCGAGGCCCCTTTGCAGGACGACTATATTGACTGCTGGGC
>NZ_JBNAFO010000014.1:102500-104696 GCF_049800715.1 Ruegeria profundi | reverse complement strand
GCTGGTTGCGGGAGCAGGATTTGAACCTGCGACCTTCAGGTTATGAGCCTGACGAGCTACCGGGCTGCTCCATCCCGCGACACTTTGCGTTGGTCTACCGCCTATTCGGCTACTTGAGACCATTTGTTGGCCTACCGCTTACGCTACTTGAGGCCGTGTAGTGTTCTTCTGATCGTATTAGAGAGACTGTGGGCTTTTACTAGGTTTGGCGGTGACCTACTCTCCCGGGGCTTAAGCCCAAGTACCATTGGCGCGGCAGTGCTTAACTTCCGGGTTCGGGATGGGACCGGGTGTTTCACTTGCGCTATGACCACCAAACCGAGGAAAAGCCCATGTTGACTTTCTTGCTGTGCAAGAAAGCGACGAGGTGGCAGTTAGCGTATGTGCGTTGCCACTCGGTTGTGTTTTCAATCAACATCGCGGCTTGGCGCTACGACGTCATCCATTGTCAAGGTCGGTGTATGCTTTTGGTTTGATTTGTCTTTCTGTTACTGGATCAAATCAAGCCTATCGGGCGATTAGTACCGGTCAACTGAACGCATTACTGCGCTTACATCTCCGGCCTATTGACGTGGTGGTCTTCCACGGCCCTCAGGGAGACCTTGTTTTGAGGGGGGCTTCCCGCTTAGATGCCTTCAGCGGTTATCCTGTCCGATCATAGCTACCCAGCACTGCCGTTGGCACGACAACTGGTCCACCAGTGGATCGTTCACCCCGGTCCTCTCGTACTAGGGGCAACTCCTCTCAAGTCTCCTACACCCACGGCAGATAGGGACCGAACTGTCTCACGACGTTCTAAACCCAGCTCACGTACCTCTTTAAACGGCGAACAGCCGTACCCTTGGGACCTGCTCCAGCCCCAGGATGAGATGAGCCGACATCGAGGTGCCAAACACTGCCGTCGATATGGACTCTTGGGCAGTATCAGCCTGTTATCCCCGGCGTACCTTTTATCCGTTGAGCGATGGCCCTTCCACTCGGGACCACCGGATCACTATGGCCGTCTTTCGACTCTGCTCGACTTGTCAGTCTCGCAGTCAGGCTGGCTTCTGCCATTGCACTCAACGAGCGATTTCCGACCGCTCTGAGCCAACCTTCGCGCGCCTCCGTTACGCTTTAGGAGGCGACCGCCCCAGTCAAACTACCCGCCACGCAGGGTCCCGGGTCCGGATAACGGACCGCGGTTAGACATCAAGAGTGCGAAGGGTGGTATCTCAAGGGAGGCTCCACGGATACTTGCGTTTCCGCTTCAAAGCCTACCACCTATCCTGCACATCACAATCCTGATGCCAGTGCGAAGCTGTAGTAAAGGTGCACGGGGTCTTTCCGTCTAACCGCGGGAAGCCTGCATCTTGACAGGCAATTCAATTTCGCTGAGTCGATGTTGGAGACAGCGGGGAAGTCGTTACGCCATTCGTGCAGGTCGGAACTTACCCGACAAGGAATTTCGCTACCTTAGGACCGTTATAGTTACGGCCGCCGTTTACCTGGGCTTCAATTCAAGGCTCTCACCTCTCCTTTTAACCTTCAGGCACCGGGCAGGCGTCAGACCCTATACGTCGTCTTGCGACTTCGCAGAGCCCTGTGTTTTTAATAAACAGTCGCCACCCCCTGGTTTGTGCCCCCAGCCCCTAGTTGCCTAGGAACCGGGCCTCCTTCTCGCGAACTTACGGAGGTATTTTGCCGAGTTCCTTCAACATCGTTCTCTCAAGCGCCTTGGTATGCTCTACCAGTCCACCTGTGTCGGTTTAGGGTACGGTCTGATGGAGGGCTATTTCCAGGAACCACTCAGCAGCCCAATCAATCCGATAAGATTGAACTACACCTGTGATCCGTCACATCCTCCTGGCCTAGGAATATTAACCTAGTTCCCATCGCCTACGCCTTTCGGCCTCGGCTTAGGGGCCGGCTTACCCTGCTCAGATTAGCTTTAAGCAGGAACCCTTGGACTTTCGGCGAGAGTGTCTCTCACACTCTTTGTCGCTACTCATGTCATCATTCTCACTAGTGATCTCTCCACCGGATGGCTCACGCCCCGGCTTCATCGAAAGAACTCGATCCGTCATTACATCCAGGTGGATGCAAATACGGATGAGTTCTATGTCACACTACGCTCTGCTACCGATGCTTACGCATCCCTAGACTTCGGCTCATGGCTTGAGCCCCGTTACATCTTCGCCGCAGGACAACTTATTT
>NZ_JBNAFO010000014.1:0-97500 GCF_049800715.1 Ruegeria profundi | reverse complement strand
TGCATCGCCTCATCCAAACGCAGACCCTCGCGGTAGGGCCATTCCAGAATCGGGAAGCGCGTACCGGGCATCTCATCCGGACGGTAGGCGGTTTCAAAGGCCACGTATTTCGCGCCCTCCTGCACACCCGCCATATTCAACAGGTCGGCCAGTTCGAACCCGTTCCACGGAATCACCATCGACCAGGCCTCGACACAGCGGAAGCGGTAGATGCGTTCTTCGACTGTCATCTCGGACATGATGTCCTTGAAGTCATAGGTGCCGGGGCGATCCACCAGACCGTCGATCTGAATGCTCCAAGGTTCGGTCACGAGGGTATGGGCATATTTGGCTGGGTCGTCCTTTCCAGTGCCGAATTCATAGAAATTGTTGTAGCTGGTGATCTCTTCCCAGGTGTTCGGCTCCAGCGCCTCTTGCGCCGTAGTGGGGCGGGCCATCGCAGTCAGCCCGACACCTGCCAGCCCGGCCAAAACCTGCCGCCGGTTCAGAAACGCCGCCCTTGGGGTGACGTCGGCAAGTGTCAAAGTGTTGGTCCAGCGATGCGCCATTTGGGTCTCCGTAATGAATCCGCCTCAGAGTGAGGTAGTCCGCTGATAACACAGAGCCAAGGAAACAGGCGTCACGATTGAGCGAACAGACTGTAACGCAACTGCGTCAGCCCGCGACTAATGCGTTTTGGGCGGCTGGTTCTAACAGTCTCAATTAGGTATGCGGGAATCATCCAATAGTTGATCAGAGTTGATCCCGTGCTCGTATTTCAGGCCTTTCCTTTTTCGCTGTCCGTTTTGTGGCGCTATATCATTGTCTTTCCCGTCCTGCTGGTCGCGCTTATCGTCTACGGGTTGATAGGCGGGATACTGAGCGCGCTGATCGGGCTGCTCATTCCGGGACTGTCGGTTTTGATTTCGTTTTTTGTAGGCGCATCCTCAGGCGTCATCCCGATGTTGGTCGGCAGCCGTTTGGGCCTGCAAGCCTGCGAGGTTTCTCCGAGTAACAGTTACCGCAAGTTTGTCTTTCCGGCGGTTATCTACGGCGCCGTCGAAGCCATTGGGATCAGTGTGGCCGCCGCGCTAATCGCCGCGCTCTCCATCGGTGCCGTCAGCGTAGGGGGCGGCGTTCCCGAGGACCCGGCCGCGTTCTTCGCGACCCTGTCGCCCGTGCATATCATGATGTTCTCGGGTGTTGTGATCCTGCTCTTTGCAGCGATCTGCGCGCTAAGGGCCGGGTTTCTGGTGCCAATTGCGGCGGCATCGATCGGGCGGGACCCCAATGGCCGCCCTTATACCCCATTCAACCATTTCGGTGCTTTCTTTCTGCAGCTTTTCGCCGTGGTGGCGATCAGCTTTGTCGGTGCTATCTTATTCTTTGCTCTGTTTATCGTTGGACTTACCGCAATCTACGGTCCGAGCACACTGGTCAACGACGTTCAATTGATCGGCGAGATGACGGCCGGGACAGCCCCGTTTTCCGTCACTGCGCCGATGATCGCAACTGTCGTGGCCTATATCCTCCTTGCCAGCTGGGCCTTCAGCTATCAATGCGCAGGCGGGGTTCTGGCTTATCTGCGTCTAAGCGGTGGTGCCGTGCGCAAGGCTCCAAGCACTGAGACACTGATTCAACCCGCACCGCAGCCCACGACCAGCTCAGGCCCAAAAATGAGTTCGGAAGAGCTGCGTGCCCTGCGCAAAAGCCGCGAGTTCCGCTAGGACGCCCCGTACGCCACAACAGACAGCACCCTTTACACGAGAGGGGTCAGCGCGGCACTCTACTTGACAGGTGGTACGGTCCGCGACACCGGTCGCCCGACCCTGCCACCCATCAGGGAGGATACCGTATGTGTGATATTTGCGTAATGAATGCCGTCAAAGACAAGATGCTGTCCCGTCGGAGCTTCTTCAAAGCCGCCGCAGCCACTGGCGTGGCAGCCGCCGCAACAGGCGCGAGTGCTCCGGCGGCCTTGGCCGCAGGGCATGGCGGGGTCGAGGACATGACCCACACCCTCAGCCCCGAGTTTCCGACATGGGGAGGAGAACCCGGCGTCTCCGCCGAACAGGCGTTCAACTTTGCGGATCACGGGTTCAACCTGTTCAACTTGTCGATCAACGAACATACTGGCACCCATATCGATGCGCCCCTGCATTTCTCGGCCGACGGAACCTCAGTCGATGAGATTCCAGTGACAGATCTGGTTGCGCCGCTCTGCGTCGTGGATATCGCCGCCCGCGCCGCCGAAGATGCCGATACTCGCGTGACGCCCGATGATCTCAAGGCGTGGATCGCGGCGAACGGAGACATCCCCGACGGCGCCTGTGTCGCCATGCATTCCGGCTGGGGTGGAAAAACGGCGACCGACGAGTTTCGCAATTTCGACGGAGAAGCTCAGCACTATCCCGGCTTCCACGTCGAGGCCGCCCAGATGCTGATGGAGGAAACCGGCGCGCGATCCTTGGCGGTCGACACGCTGTCGCTGGATCACGGCATGTCCGCCGATTTCGCCACCCACTACGCCTGGCTGCCCACCGGCCGGTTCGGGATCGAGTGTCTGGCCAATCTCGACCGCGTCCCAGCCGCCGGGGCCACCCTGGTGATAGGAGCGCCCAAACACAAAGGCGGTACCGGAGGCCCCGCCCGGATTTTCGCGTTGATCTAGAGGTATCTAAACGCAGAGACTTGTTTACGTTCTCTTGTAAGCCGGGTGGATCTGCATCATCGTCCAAAATCCACCCGGTTCCTTGAGAAGACGCAAAACCAATGATCACAAGTCAACAAATGATGGATGCAACGGCCCTGCCCCCCGTGGCCGAACTCTGCTTTGATGCTTTTTCCGAACAGGATCTTGTGAACCTGATCATGCAAAGATCCAGGATTATTTTCGACCAACCTCGCTCTGGTAGAATAACCAAGGCATGGAGCGCCGGAAACGCTGACCCCGCTCTATCGCTGGTCGAAAAACACGGTATCGAGCTGGCCAAGCGAGCCGCTGCTGTCATTTATCTTGAATACCTGCAGATCCGAAACACGATTCAGGGCCTGAATCCACGATCTGTCGCCGACATCGGGTGCGGCTACGCCATGTTTGATCTGTTTTTGTGGAAAGATCGCCAATGCAGCCTGAATCTCATTGATCTGGAAACCTCTGAGGAAAGGCATTTCGGATATCAGGAAAAGGGAGCAGCTTATTCGAGCTTGTCTGTCGCTCATTCTTTTTTGACACAAAATGGCGTCGAAAGTAGCGACATAACTTGCTTGAATCCCAGAACAGACGATCTGGGCGAAGTTGGACCGATCGACCTTGCCATGAGTTTTATCTCCTGCGGCTTTCACTATCCGGTAAAAACCTACGAGACGTTCTTCAAGACCGCCGTCAAACCGGACGGTGCCATAATTCTTGACCTGAGACCGCGTCAATCAAGAGAGGGCAGGCGGATCCTCAAAGAACTTGGATCAGTTTCTAGCCTTATTGACATTGAAACAGGTGGTACGGATCGGGTGCTGGTCAGAAAACAGTAGCAGATTGCCAATCTTTTGCTCATCTGCGTGACTATGAGTAGATCCGCGAACCTTTTGTTTTACAGTCCAGATTGAACGGTTTGGAACTCAACACCTTAAAGTGGCGACCCGCCGCGTTTGGCAGGTCGCCTTTCACTCAACGTGTTTAATGCACCACGGCATCATCCGGGCGGGGCCGGTCAGAGGTGCCCAGCCGGTCGCCGATGATCAGGCCCTCAGCGCCAGCGGTGACGGGGACGGTCTCGCCATCCTTGATCTCACCAGCCAGCAGCGCCTCGGCCAGAGGATTCTGCAACGCGCGCTGGATCACGCGCTTGAGCGGGCGCGCACCGAAGACCGGGTCATAGCCTTCATCGGCAAGCCACTGTTTTGCGCCCTCGTCCAGAACCAGCTCGATCTTGCGAGTGGCCAGACGTTTTTGCAGACGCGCCATCTGGATATCGACGATGCCATCCATATCGGCCCGCTTGAGCCTGTCAAAGATGATCGTCTCGTCCAGTCGGTTTAGGAATTCGGGCCGGAAATGTGCCCGGACCGCATCCATCACATCGCGCCGCGCCTGCGCGCTGTCGGCCCCTTCGGGCAATTGGCTCAGCGCCTGAGAGCCGAGGTTCGACGTCAGGATGATCAGCGTCTGCTTGAAGTCCACGGTGCGACCCTGACCATCAGTCAGCACGCCATCATCCAGAACCTGCAACAGCACGTTGAACACATCCGGGTGCGCTTTTTCGACCTCATCAAACAGCACAACCTGGTAAGGCCTGCGCCGCACGGCTTCGGTCAGCACTCCGCCTTCGTCATAACCGACATAGCCCGGAGGGGCACCGATCAGACGGGCAACCGCGTGTTTCTCCATGAACTCGGACATATCGATGCGAACCATCGCGTTGTCGTCGTCGAAAAGGAAATTCGCTACGGCTTTGGTCAGTTCAGTTTTACCCACACCAGTCGGCCCGAGAAACAGGAACGAGCCCAGCGGGCGGTTCTCATCGTTCAGGCCCGCGCGCGCGCGGCGCACGGCGTTGGCAACGGCGGTCACGGCAGCATCCTGACCAATCACGCGGGAATGTAGATCGTCTTCCATCCGCAGCAGCTTCTCGCGCTCCCCTTCCAGCATCTTGGCAGTCGGGATACCAGTCCAGCGTTCGACCACGGATGCGATCTGTTCCGGGCGCACCGTTTCCTCGGCCATCATGGCGTTGCTTTCGGCGTTTTCGGCCTCGGTCAGCTTTTTCTCAAGCTCGGGGATGATGCCGTAGGACAGCTCACCTGCCTTTGCCAGATTGCCTTCGCGTTTGGCGATTTCCAGATCAGCGCGCGCCTTGTCGAGCTGTTCTTTCAGATCACGCGCACCCGCGAGCTTGTCACGTTCGGCCTGCCACTGGGCGGTCATCTCAGCCGATTGCTCCTGCAGATCGGCCAGATCCTTTTGCAGGGTTTCCAGACGATCCTTCGAGGCCGCGTCGTCTTCCAGTTTAAGCGCCTCTTCCTCGATCTGCATCTGCAGGATCTGGCGATCCAGCTGATCTAGTTCTTCCGGCTTGGAGTCCACCTCCATCCGCAACCGCGACGCCGCCTCATCAACGAGGTCAATGGCCTTGTCGGGTAGGAACCGGTCGGTGATATAGCGATGCGACAAGGTCGCCGCCGACACCAATGCGGAATCCGAGATCCGCACGCCGTGGTGCAGCTCGTACTTTTCCTTGATGCCACGCAGGATGCTGATCGTGTCCTCGACGGTCGGTTCGGTGACCATCACGGGCTGGAACCGGCGCGCAAGGGCCGCGTCTTTTTCCACGTACTTGCGATACTCATCCAACGTGGTCGCGCCGATACAATGCAGCTCACCCCGAGCAAGCGCAGGCTTGATCAGGTTGGCTGCATCCATCGCGCCATCGGATTTACCGGCGCCAACCAGTGTGTGCATCTCATCGATGAACAGGATGATCTCACCCGCTGCCTCGGTGACCTCGGTCAGCACCGCCTTGAGGCGTTCCTCGAACTCACCACGGTATTTTGCGCCAGCGATCAGCGCGCCCATGTCGAGCGCAAGCAGTTTCTTGTCCTTCAGCGATTCTGGCACGTCACCGTTGATGATGCGCAGGGCCATGCCCTCGGCGATCGCGGTTTTACCAACGCCGGGTTCCCCGATCAGAACCGGGTTGTTCTTGGTCCGGCGCGACAGAACCTGCATCGAGCGGCGAATTTCCTCATCCCGCCCGATGATCGGATCGATCTTACCGTCGGCCGCGGCCTCGGTCAGATCGCGCGCATATTTCTTGAGCGCGTCATAACCCTCTTCCGCCGACGCGGTGTCCGCGGTGCGACCCTTACGGATATCATTGATGGCTTCGTTCAGTTTCTGAGCAGAAACGGCCCCGGCTTCCAAAGCGTCCTTGGCTTTGGATTTGACCATGCAGAGCGCCATCAGCACCCGTTCCACGGGCACAAAGCTATCGCCCGCCTTGGTGGCAATCTTCTCGGCCTCGTCCAAAAGCTTGGCGGTCTGGCCATCCATGTAAATCTGGCTCGCGTCACCGCTGACCTTCGGGATTTTCCCCATCGCGGCATCCAACGCCTCAACCACGCGGTTCGGCGCTCCGCCCGCGCGGGTGATCAGGTTGCTCGCCAGCCCCTGATCATCGTCCATCAACGCCTTAAGTATATGTGTAGGCTCCAGCCTCTGGTGCCCCTCGCGCATCGCAATGGTCTGCGCGGCCTGCACGAATCCCCGTGCCCGCTCGGTGAACTTGTTCAAGTCCATAACATTCTCCTTCTCTCAAGCGCCCCGTTTTGATGCGCCCGCTTGGCGGCACGCGTCGATTGAGGCCTCACATTCAATTTGGGTAATGTCGGCGTGTATTCAAGATTGTCTTGGCAGAATAACATGATGCATGCTGGGAACCTGAATGATCTCGGTCAATTGCGAAAAAAACCGTCTTAGGAGCGCGCCTCTATGATCTCAGCCACCGCGCTACGCAGCTGCATTGCAGAACAATGGTCGCCCACCATTGGCGACCCAAGCGTGATCGGTTGGCTCACGGTTGCCGCATACGGTTTCGCCGCACTGCTATGCCTACGCGCAAGGCGAAATTCCCACGTCCGGTGGTTCTGGCTGATCCTCGCGCTGCTGTTGTTTGCTTTGATGATCAACAAACAACTGGATCTGCAATCCGCGCTTACGGCCAGCGCCCGCTGTCTGTCGCAGATGCAAGGCTGGTACGAGGATCGCAAGTCTGTCCAGATCGGCTTTATCATTGTGGTCGTGTTCAGCGGCTTCTGGATCTCGCTTGTCAGCCTCTGGTTCCTTCGTAAACACTTGCGAGAGGTCGGCATCGCCCTGATCGGCTTTGTCACTCTGATCTGCTTTGTGATGATCCGCGCTGCCGGGTTTCACAACTTCGATGCGTTTTTGGGCGCCGAGATCATGTCGATCCGAATGAACTGGCTTTTGGAACTGTCCGGAATCGCCCTAATTGCGGCGAATGCAGCATGGGTGGGCAGACGCCGTCAGCCGCGCGGAATGGAGTATACCGAATAGCCGCCGGTTTGCGCCACCGGCTCTAACGTATATGTCTCGACCAAGGATTGCTCGGCGCTGCTGCCGGTCGGGCACGAGACAAGATCGGCGGTGTGATCCAGAAATTCGACGGTAAAGGCGCTCTCACCTGTAAGCTGGCACCAATCATCCTCGGAACGGTAGCCCCGGACCAGAGGCAGGTTTTCATTGGTCGGCGCTGGCGCCGCGCCTGTGTCGGATGTGCCTGAGGCGGGTTCGTCGCAGGCGCCCATCATCAGCACCACTCCCAGCAAGGCAAGCTTTCTCAT
Organism: Ruegeria profundi; assembly: GCF_049800715.1. GTDB lineage: Bacteria > Pseudomonadota > Alphaproteobacteria > Rhodobacterales > Rhodobacteraceae > Ruegeria > Ruegeria profundi_A. The sequence goes on along the minus strand of NZ_JBNAFO010000014.1, from coordinate 90,162 downwards.
GTTCTGTCCCTTCATGTGACCTATTGATCGATTTGAGCCACTGTAACACAGATCATCCTCTTTCGATTGGACGGACCTGCATGGACAGTTGCGCCCGAACCCGCTAGGAGGCAGACGTTTGCCAGCAAGGAGACCCAACATGTCCGATGACCGCCTGATCGTAGCCCTTGACGTCCCGAACGCTCTGCAAGGTTTGGCGATGGCCGAACGGTTGGGTGATGCGGTGTCGTTCTACAAGATCGGGCTGGGAATGCTGACGGGCGGTGGTCTGGCCTTGGCCAATGAGCTGAAACAGGACCATGGCAAGCGCATCTTTTTGGACATGAAGCTGTTCGACATCGGCAACACGGTAGAAAACGCGGTGCGTGGTCTGGCGCAGTTCGATCTTGATTTCCTGACCGTTCATGGCGACCCGCATGTGGTGCGCGCGGCGAAAGAAGGCGCATCCGGCAAGGACCTGAAGATCCTTGCAGTGACTATCCTGACCTCGCTCAACCGTGATGATTTGGATGCCAGCCTGTTGAAGGCAGGCGATGTGCAGGATCTGGTGGTTGAGCGCGCGGCCAAAGCGCTGGAGGCCGGAGCCGACGGTGTGATCGCCAGCCCGCAAGAGGCCGCGCTGATCCGCGCCCTGCCCCAGGCCGAGGGCCGCTTGATCGTGACACCGGGCGTGCGCCCTGCCGGGGCTGCTCTGGGCGATCAAAAACGCGTCGCAACGCCGGCCAGTGCGATCGGAGATGGGGCGGATCATATTGTTGTCGGGCGTCCGATCTATCAGGCGGAGGACCCGAAAGCCGCAGCCGAGGCCGTTCTGGCCGAGTTAAAAACATTGACACGGCACTGATCGCGGACGGGGCTTGAACGCCTCAGATCCCCGAAACGGCAGTGATATCTTTACCTTAGGTCAACAAGGGTGATATTCCCCTGGTTTCCCCCTGTGCCCGAAAACACACAAACCCGGCACAAGTTTTAGGGAATAACGCGGCCACCTATCTAAATATAGCGTTTTGAGCGAATCTGGGGCGGAGTTACTCCCCAACGAACTACCTCTTCCTGTGGTTCGTTACCTTCCCCCCGCCCCAAGCGGGGGGTTTTCTTGACAGTGCGACTCTCAGCTCAAACCACTAGATTTCTGAAGACTGTCCAAGCCTCTGTTGCGTTCACACGAAAGCCGATAGACACTATAGCTTCGAACACCCAGAGCCACCCTTTTCGGGTCGCGAAAAGTAGCCATGCCCACGATCTGCCGCGAATGCCTGACCAGTTTCCCGGACGCGCCGCGCTGCCCGTCCTGCGGTAGCCCGCGGCTGAAATCGCACCCCGAGCTGTTTGACCTGTCGATTGCGCATATGGATTGCGACGCGTTCTATGCCTCGGTTGAAAAGCGCGACAATCCTGAATTGGCGGAAAAGGCAGTGATTGTAGGGGGCGGGAAACGCGGGGTCGTTTCAACCGCTTGCTACGTGGCTCGCATCCGGGGCGTGCGCTCGGCAATGCCGATGTTTAAGGCGCTGCAACTGTGTCCGGACGCCGTGGTGATCAAACCGCGCATGTCGGTCTACGCCGAGGTATCCCGTCAGATCCGTGCGATGATGGATGAGCTGACGCCCAAGGTCGAACCCCTGTCGCTGGATGAGGCTTTCCTCGATCTGTCCGGCACCGAACGTCTGCATGGCGCGCCGCCTGCGGTGATGCTGGCGCGTTTGGTCAAGCGCATGAAGGATGAATTGGGGCTGACTGGTTCCATCGGGTTGAGCCACAACAAGTTTCTGGCCAAGGTCGCCTCGGACCTGGACAAGCCGCGTGGGTTTTCCGTGATCGGGAAGGCGGAGACGGCTGACTTCCTGCACGACAAACCCGTAAGGCTGATCTGGGGCATCGGCCCGGCAGCGCAGGAGTCGTTGGAGCGCGCCGGGATCCGTACCTTCTCGGACCTGCTGCGCTGGGATCAGGAGGCGCTGACCACGCGGTTCGGATCGATGGGGTATCGCCTGTGGCATCTGGCACGCGGTCAGGACAAGCGCCGGGTATCGGCCCATGAACCGATGAAGTCGATCAGCAACGAAACCACGTTTTTCGAAGACACCTCCAACCTCGAGATTCTGGATGGGCATCTGTGGCGCATGGCGCTGAAGGTCTCGGACCGGGCCAAGGCCAAGGATCTGGCGGGTCGGGTGGTGACGCTGAAGCTGAAAAAGGCCAATCACAAGATCATCACGCGCCGTGTTTCGCTACGCGATGCGACCCAGATCGCGGACCGCATCTACAGAACCGCGCGCGGGTTGTTCGATCAGGTCGGCGATCAGGGCCCCTATCGTCTGTTGGGATGCGGGTTGTCCGATCTATGCCCGGCAGAGCAGGCGGATATCTCGGGCGACTTGCTGGACCCGAACGCGACACGCAGGTCTCAGGCCGAGCGCGCTACGGATGAGATTCGCAAACGGTTCGGAAGTGATGCAATCGTGAAAGGCCGCGCGCTGCGGTAACGCCTATTCCGCCGCTAGCCGCTGCGGTTCGGAACCGATCTCGGCAATCTCGGCGATCACTTGCTGCAGTATCTTGGAGAACGCCATGAAATTGGCATTGGGCGAGATCGTATCTTCGTTCATGTAGATCGAGCGGTCGATCTCAACCTGAATCGCGTGTTGTTGACGACCGGGGCGGCCGTAGGTTTGGGTCACATAAGCCCCAGCAAAGGGCGCATTCCGCGCGACGACCAATCCGGCCGTGGAAAAGGCAGCCTCAATTCGGTCCACGATCTCGGTTGATGCCGATGCACCGAAACGATCGCCCAGCACGATCTCGGGGCGTGTGTTCCGCGCGGTGCTGGCCATGGCCACCGCCTCATGCGGCATCGAATGGCAATCGACCAGAATCGCCTGCCCGAATTTCGCATGTGACTCCGCCAACAAAGCCTTGAGGCGGCTGTGATAGGGGCGCCAATAGGTGTCGATGCGTAGGCGCGCCTCATCCATGGTGAGTTTGCCACTATAAATCGCCCGCCCATTTGCCACCACGCGGGGAATCACCCCCAGCCCCGAGGCCACGCGAGGATTGTGCCCTTGCCTCTTCGCACCCTGAATTAAGGCCGGGTCCAGCTCATCCGCGCTGCGATTAAGGTCCAGATAAGCCCGTGGCATCGCCGCCTTGATCAACGGCGCCCCAAAATCCGAGGCCGAGGCAAAGAGCTGATCTACAAAGGCATCTTCCGAGGATCGAATCACATCAGACCCCAAAACCGAGCGCTTCAGAAACGCCTCTGGATAGTCACGGCCACTATGCGGCGATGAAAAAACAACGCATGAACTGCGGTTTTCGGGCATATCCAGAAAATAGGAAGGGTTCTTCATGGTCTCTCCGTGTTCAGGATTAACATAGACTGGAAAATAGTTCTTCCAAACCCCTTGAACCCCTCTGCGACTCCTTTTATAGACCCCGCTACCGGCGCGGGTATCCGCGCCCCATTTCGTTATGGGGCAGGACACGCAAAGGGACGTGGGCGGTTAGCTCAGCGGTAGAGCACTTCGTTGACATCGAAGGGGTCACAAGTTCGATCCTTGTACCGCCCACCATCTATTCACTGCTTCGGCTTGCCGGGGCACCCGACAAACCCAGGCGCTGGCCACGTCTTTGATGAAGGCGCCGCAGATTGGAGACAGACCCATGAAGGTCAAGAACTCGCTCCGCTCGCTCAAGAACCGGCACCGTGATTGCCGTATTGTGCGTCGCAAAGGCCGCGTCTACGTGATCAACAAGACGCAGCGCAAGTTCAAAGCTCGCCAGGGCTAAGAACTGCACATATCTCTTCGAAAAAACCGCGCCTTTGGGTGCGGTTTTTTTGTGCCTGTTGGCTTCGTTCAGCGTCGCCACCCAAAGCGCCTGAGATTTCGCACAATTTTTGTCGGGTTTTACTTGCAAACCAAATCCAATCCGTTAATTGAGTGTTTAACTCGGGTTTACCCCGGTGGAATACTCAATGTTGGGAGCAATCATGTTTAAATCCACGACCTGTATCGCGGCTGGCCTTGCAGCCATGGTCGCCACGTCTGCAGCAGCAGAAGGCGAGCTGAACATCTATTCGTCGCGCCACTACGACACCGACGAGCGCCTTTATTCGGATTTCGAGGATGCAACCGGCATCACCATAAACCGAATCGAAGGTAAGGCAGACGAGCTGATCGCGCGTATGGAAGCCGAGGGCGTGAACTCCCCTGCGGATATTCTGCTGACCGTCGACACCTCGCGGCTTGAGCGCGCTAAGAACGCGGGTGTGCTGCAGACAATTGACAGCGCCGTGTTGGAAGAGCGTATCCCGTCGAACCTTCAGGACAGCGACAACCAGTGGTTCGGTTTCTCGCAGCGGGCGCGTATCATTTTCTACAACAAGGACGCGGTCGCTGAGCCGCCGCAAACCTACGCTGATCTGGCAGACCCCAAATACAAGGGCCAGCTGTGCATCCGCTCCAGCACCAATGTCTACAACCAGACCCTGCTGGCCTCGATCATCGAAAACGCCGGATCCGAAGCCGCCAAAACCTGGGCCGAGGGCGTAGTGGCCAACATGGCGCGCGACCCGCAAGGCGGTGATACCGACCAGCTGCGCGGCGTCGTTTCTGGTGAGTGTGACCTTGCCGTGTCCAACACCTACTACTTTGCCCGTGCGATCCGGAAAGACGTCGATGGCGTCTCGGCCGAGCGTGACGTGATCGGCTGGGTGTTCCCGGATCAGGACGGCAATGGCGCGCATGTGAACCTGTCGGGTGGCGGTGTTGCAGCAAATGCGCCCCATAAGGACAACGCCATCAAGTTCCTGGAGTACCTGGCGAGCGATCAGGCGCAGCAGTATTTCTCGGCCGGCAACGACGAATACCCAACGGTTAAGGGCGTCGCCGTTTCCGAGTCCGTGGCCGAACTGGGCGATTTCAAAGCAGACGATGTTGATCTGTCTGCCGTCGCCAAGAACCTGCCCGAAGCGCAAAAAACCTTCAACGAGGTTGGCTGGAAGTAAGACACCTACACACTTAGGAAGTATAAAGGGCGCGGTGAATTCCGCGCCCGTTTTCTTTTGCAATATTATATTTTGAGGTTATTATTCTCACATACGGAAACTATTCTCACAATTGATCAATGCTAGATTCCCTCTCAAGCCGCCTTGCCATCCGCCTGAAGGAGCTGCGCCAAAGCCGCGGCTGGTCATTGGATCAGCTGGCGGACAACAGCGGCGTCAGCCGGGCAACCTTGTCGCGCATGGAAAAGGCTGGGGTCAGCCCGACGGCAGAAACACTCGGCCGTCTTTGCGCCGCCTACGGTTTGCCCATGTCGCGTTTGCTGATGATGGTGGAGGACAGTTTCGACCCCAAGGTCCCGTTTGAACGGCAACCCGAATGGAGCGATCCAGAAACGGGGTTCACGCGCCGATCCGTCTCGCCCCCTTCCACCGGGTTGAGCGGTGAGGTGCTGGAATGCCACCTGCCGCCGGATACGGTGGTTCGGTACGAAACGCCTCCGAAACCGGGGCAGGAACACCACCTGATCGTTCTGGATGGAAGCCTGACGCTCACCGTGGACGGCACGGCGCATGCGCTCGGTGGAGGTGACTGCCTGCGATACCATCTGTCCGGCCCGACACAATTTGAAACCGGCGCCAGCCGAGGCGCGCGCTACATGCTGGTGCTGATATGATCACACGACTGACCGATGCCACCTTCGACGCGGCACTGAATGACCTGACCGACATCCTGCATGGTTGCGTACATGCGGGTGCGAGTATCGGGTTCATCTTGCCGTTCCACCACGCAGACGCCCAGCGCTATTGGGAGACTCGCGTTCGCCCTGAATTGCGCGCAGGGGCGTTGGACCTGTTTGTTGCAGAAAGCGGAGGACGTATCCGTGGGACGGTACAGTTGATTCCGGCCTCCATGCCCAATCAACCGCACCGCGCCGATGTCGCCAAACTTTTGGTCCATCCAGACGCCCGACGCCAAGGCCTTGGGCGCAGTTTGATGAACACGCTCTTTGCCCGCTCATCTGAGCTGGGCAGAACAATGCTGGTTCTCGATACACGCAGCACCGACCCATCGCGAATTCTCTACCAAGGCCTTGGCTTTCAAACAGCAGGAGAGATTCCGAACTACTGCCGAAATCCATTCGAACCCGCGCTAGAGCCGACAACCTTCATGTTCAAGGACCTTGCCCAGGCGCCGAAGCCACAGACCGGAGTCGCACTGTAAGGTGATCTGTCCGGGTCGTCGGGTTTTCGGACGGAAAGCAGGCGACTCTCGCGACGGATCAAACGGGACTATTTGAACAGAGGCCATGGGTGCCTCGTATCAAGAAGCGCGCGCCCCATGCATGTGACGCATTCCCCCAGCAATTTACTTTTCGATCTTGGTGATCTTTGTACCCTGAAGACCGGCGCCTGCCATAAGCCCTTCTTGCCCAAAGATGATTGGCACGATGTCGCCCTGCAGATCGTTTGTTCCCATCGAGGCCGACCAGCCTTCATCACCGCCAACGAGCGTGGGGCCACTGCCGACCTCCCACCCATCGTTGTTCTGCATATAGGCAAGGGCGTCAGAATTGAGGAAAAACAGCGCGTAAGAGAAATGCTGAATGCCAGCCTGAAAACCATAGGACGCACCGGCAATATTGTAGTACCCGGTCGTGACGCCGTTTTCACGCATCGCACCTTCTCCAAACTGACCCCCAACCATCAGGCCGCCTTTGGTGATCCTGGGAAAAACCAAAACAGCGACTGCTTTGTTGGACAAATCCGCCGCCTCAAGGGAACTCGCGAGAAGTTGCGCCAGTGCTGCATCTACACTGGCGTCGATCTCGGACGCAGTTGCACCGTCCGCTGCATGCAGTACGGTCTCGCCTGCCGATTCAGCGACATCACCAACCTTTTTGGCCGCATCAGAAACCCCTTCTGTCACTTTGTCCAAAAAGTTCTGTGCGTTGGCAGCTGAGCTGTTTGAAAAGTGGAAAAAACCCACCATCGCGATGAAAGCCAAAGGCATAAAGCGCAGCATTTCTTCCTCCTCTCGGTTTTGTTTTTTTCAGAATCGTACCTGAGACCCTTGGCGGTGAAAACCCGTTGGCTGGTATGTGGTACGAACGCTTGCTTCGCACCGCTTTGGTGTCCGAAACCGCCAGCCTTCGGACGATTGTTTTCGCAAGTGAATTTTCCCGGCCAGCCTAGTTGAGATACCGGTTGCGGAGGGTTTCAAAATCCGCGTCCGTCAGCCCGAGGCCCTCACGCAAGTAATCGTCCACCGAGCCGTAGGTTGCCTCAACGCTCTTGTAGAATTCATCAAGATAGGCCTCTCGCACCCCCAGCGATGGCCAGACTGCTTCCGGCGTCATATTTGTCCCTTCGGCCGCATTGACTTCGGCCGCGATCTGTTGGGCCTTGTTGTCCGCGTCCTTGAGCGTATTGCTCATCATGAAATCCGATTGGATCTCGTCTTTGGAAACACCAAGCGCTGTCAGCACAAGCGCGGTCGCGACACCGGTACGATCTTTGCCGCCCGAACAATGATACAGAACCGCCTCACCCTCGGGTTGGTCCAGCAAAACGTCGAAAAGATCGCGATACTCGTCAGTGTAGTCAGTTGCGATATAGCCAAAGGCCCCTAAGAACAAACCATCTGTTTCTGCTTCGGTTGCCGTGCCCGCCTTGATGCTGGCACGCATATCATCAATCATCTGGCTTTCATTCTCCATCACTGGGAAGTGGTGTCGCGCGGGACCCTGCCCTTCGGGCCATTGCGCGGGATGCGCCGTTGCCTCTGACGTTGTTCGCAAATCAACGATTGCGCTGACACCCATGTCGTCCAGGCGCTGCATGCTGTTTGCGCTGATCTGGTCGATCTCACCGGATCTGATGAGCTGCTCTGCCCGTACGGTGCGACCGTCTTCGGTTGTAAGGCCACCCAGGTCGCGCGTATTCAAAACCCCCTCTAGCGGGATGGCGCGATCTTCGGCCGCGAGAACAGGATGAAAGGTACCGGCGACAAACAGCAGGGTCGCAGCACCGATAGATCTGAATAGTCTCATGTCTCTCTCCATTGCTGTATCGAGCGGGACTGTGATCGCCGCGCCCCGAAGGGCGCGCCGTTGTAGGCTATTCTTGCCAGCTCATGAACACCTCGCGGGCCTCTTGGCTTTCAGGCCGCAGGTTCTCGATGCCGCCATATGGGATATCTTTGCCGATCTCGGAGTTCGGATATTTGGCGATCATTTTCTGATGGCGCTTGATCATATCTTGAAAAGAGGCACCGGCCCAAAGAGAGTATCCAACCAGCGGGTGTTCTTCGCGGGGGTCGCGATAGACGTTATAGGTCGGCGCTGCAGCTCCGGGGGCACCCGGCGCGGGCAGATGCATCTTGAACTCCTGCTTAACGACCGAACGCAGAACCGGCCCCTCATAGACATACACGTAGTCGCGGCGGCCATTGCCCTCACCCTCAAGAAGCAGGGCGGTCTGGTCGATCCCGTCAATCACTCGGTCGCGCGGGATGAAATCCGTTGCACCTGCGATGCGGGCCATCGTCGTGTAGATATCCGAGACGTGAAAGATGTCACCGGCAGCACTGTCGGCTTCAATCACTCCGGGCCAGCGGATGAAGGCATCGGTGCGGACCCCGCCCTCAAGATGCTGGGTCTTGCCGCCGCGATAGATCAACTGGTTCAGGCCCGAGGTCCCCTCGTAGTGATACATCAACCCGTTGTCCGCCATGATCATGACGATGGTGTTGTCGGCCTCGCCGGTCTCATCCAGTTTGGCCAGCACCTCTCCGATCCAGCCGTCGAGCAGTTGCAGCTTGTCGGCATGGAAGCCGCCGTTCCGCGACAGCGCCTGATCCGGGTAGGCGAAGTTCAGCGGGTAAAGCGGCCAGTATTGCAGAAAAAACGGCTCATCCTGCGCGGCGACTTGTTCAATCTGCTCCAATGCCTGCGCCTGATAGCGTTCGTTCATCTGTTCGTACTTGGCCTGCGTCCATTCTTCGCCCGCTTCCATGTCAACTTCGCGCGCGGTGCCGCCTGCCTGTGCCTCGACACCGGTGACCAGACCATAGGGCTTGAACCGTTCATCCAGCAGAAACTGGTTGTTCTGCCCCGAGGAGTGATATCCCAGCATGTTGTTGGCCTCCATGGCCTCGCGGGTCATCAGGCTGAGTTGAACCTGCTGGTGCAGCGGAAACACCGCGTAATCAAAGCCCTGATTGTGCGGATAGGCTTCTTCGATATCACCCTGATGCCACTTCCCCACATGCGAGGTGTTGTACCCGGCCTGTTTAAGAATCTCCGGCAGGGTAACCTCGCTCGCGGGCAGTCCCTCGCCGACAAGTGCGACCTTAACTTCCTCTACACCGGCCCGGATCGGGTGCCGACCGGTCAGCATGGCCGTGCGTGTTGGCGTGCAGGAGGGCTCCGTATACATGCGCATCAGCGACATGCCTTCACTGGCGAAGTCGTTGATATTGGGGGTCTCGATCCCCATCACATAGTTCATCTTGCGCTCGCCCATCTGGCCGAAGCTGATGTCGTCGATAAGAATATACAGAAAGTTCGGAGGCTTGCCGTCATTGGCCTCGCGGATCTCGGCCAACCTGGCCTCAATCTCAGCATCCTGCGCGTCCCATTGATCCTCGAACTGGGCCCGCAGGAATTCGAACTCACCATCATGAACGATCGCCTCTTGCTGCGCGCTTGCAGGCATGACGCCCAGCATGGCAAACAAACAGGCTGCAACACTGGTCTTACCTAAGGCTTTAGTCACTCTCGGACCTCCATTTGACACTCGTAGATTCCAACGCCTGAACGATCAGTTCGTGGCATTTTGCGGAAAGGGATTGATTTGATCGTTTTGCCAGCTCTGAAAGCTGGCAATGTTCTGAAGGCGTCAGGAAAGTCACCACCCGTTCGGATCGGGCATCCCCCTTCGGTAGCCGAGGGCGGCCCATTATCGTATCGCTTGAAGACTCCGGCTTCACTTGACATTCCACCTATCGAATTCGTTACATTACCGGTAAACTGTCAGGATCTGGGGGTGGACCACATCAAGAATTCGCCAAATATGCGAAACGCTGCGCCGTCCGGTTGGGGCGGAGCGTCACCGGCGATGGCCCTATCTCTTGATCATCCAAACAGAATCGGAGAGCTCACGCCCTGGGAGATCGACTTTCGGCAGCTCGATCCCGGGCGATTGTCCACGGCGATAACCGTGCGTTCAGGTCAGGCTGTCTCCGCCCTCAACATCGCGATGAACCAGCGCGTCCACCAGCGTGGTGTTTCGCCGGACGGATGGAAGACTTTTGGCATTCCCACGCGCGGTGCCATCGAAAAGTGGCAGGCCAAAGACGTCACGGACAGCGCCTTTCTGGTCTTCGGTGATCGGGATGGCTTTGATGGCATCACGACCGCAGGGTTTTCAGGAAGCGTTGTTTCGTTTGCAACCGAAAGGCTGGAAAAGCTGGCCGAAACCTGCGGGTTTTACATCGAGGGCAACGAACCGGAAGCCCGCAAATTGGGCACCAATGCGGGGTTGGCCAGCATGGCGCGACTGCAGGGGGCTGTCGTCCGGTTGCTGAACGACGCAACTGCCAACTGGTCTCAGGACACTGAAGAGGCGCTGATGCTTGAGGCCCTCAAGATCTTGACCGATACGAGCGCGTATTTTGACAAAAGCCAAGCCGAAACCAGGCGGCGCGCCCTGAGCCGCGCAATTGATCTGATGCTTGCCAATCTGGAGGACCCGATCTCGATCGAGGAAATCTGCAGGGAGTGCGCGGCCTCGTGGCGCACATTGGACCGCACCTTCAAGGAACAGTTCGGCCTTGGCCCGAAGTCGTATTACATGCGGCTCCGGCTGAATCGGGTTCGCGAGGACCTGCTGAACAGATCCTTCGATGGCTCAATAGCGGATGCTGCCAATCGCCGCGGGTTTTGGCATATGGGTCAGTTTGCGAAAGACTACCGACTGTTTTTTGGTGAGCTGCCTTCGGAAACAAAATAAGGTGCCCGCTGGAGGGTGGGATCAATTACATTGATCATACCTGTAGTCCCCGTATTCCAGCCAGTTTGCCGAGCCTTCGCTAAAAATCAGAAACTCGGATCTGTCTTCCCCAAGCAGGGCAACGACAAATCCGGCGGGTGGCTCATAGTTTCCGAAGTAACTGTAGGCCGTCATGGCTCTGATCGACTCGCCGTTGACCGTTACTCGCGCGTCCCATTCTCCCTCCGGGTTATCCAAAATTACGGGTTCGATGACTCGCTCTACCGCTCCGCCACCACAATAGACGATGCCTTCTGGGGGTTCGTAGGAGGCCCCCTGGCTCGCACCTGAATCGCAGACTGAACGAAGCGACCGAATTGCAGCACTGGAACCTTTCAAGTCAAAGATTCCGTAGCTGACATCTTGATCAATCATCGACAGATTAACTGAAGCATTGGCCGCAAGTTGGTCCAGTACAAAACCATAATCCTCCTGACTATTGAAATTGACCTCGACAGGATAATTGTCGACGATCTGCAAGGCAGCGTTTTCGGCGCCAACCTGAAATGCGCCAACTTCGGTGGTGCCGTTCTTCAAAAATCGAATGGAGAGCCCCTGCTTGTCCACAATATCCTGGCTGTCCTCATATCCAGCCGGAGCAAAGCGGATACGGTTACACTGAAGTTCAAGCGTCATGTTTCCGGTCTGAATAAAAGCATTGGGGTTAGGCCCGGAACTGAACGACCACTCCGCTGATGCTGTGGTCGCCATGGCCATCAGTAGCATTCCAATGGAAATCGTTTTGAAACTCATTTTCTCTCTCCATGGTGTTGTGGTTCGTATTGTCATTAAGCCAGAGTGTCCGGCCCGTTACCCGGGCAACAAGGTTAGGAAACAGGTGCGCCGTATTCGTTTGCGCCTTCTTGGGAAGGTCGCGTCAGCCACCAGATCATCAGGATGGACAGAACCAATTGAAGAATTGAGACAACAACAATGCCGGTCACGCCCAGGACGGCCGCAGGTCCTCGCAATGCATCGGGGTTTTCGGTCCCTTGCTCCAATACCGAAAAGAACGCCACCCCACCCAACATAACAAAAAGCGTTGTAATGCTGAGCGCCATCGGCAGCAGCAAGTACCAGCCAGGTCGTCCTGTATCATGCAGCCTTCTCCAACCGGCGGCCAGCATTGGTATGAGAACCGCCAGTTGGAAAACAGAGGACAGAACCCGTGATCCCTGCCCTGTTTCGGGGTTGGTCCCGAATAAGATGGTGTCCAGCACAGCCAAAGCAGCACTCACGAGAACCACAAACAAGAAGAACCACCAGTATTCTGAGCGTATAGCCCGACCGGAGAACTGGAAGTAATTAGAGAAACACGTTTTAACGGCTTCACCAAATCCCATTTTTCAATCCTTTCTTAATTTCTGTGCGGCCTCAGAACGCCTCGCGGACCCAAAAGCACGCCTTCGCCCTTCTGGGTTTTTCCGCCCTCCATTTTTGTTTGAACGCTAAAAACCTATCTTTCAAAAAGGTAGCGAAATTTACGCGCGGAAAAAATGTTGATTTATGAAAAATAAGATTCAAACATGCGAATTCGACTAAGCTTTATTTGACCCCCGTTGTTATCGGCCCCGGCAATCAACTCAATATCGTTCTCCCGACCAATCCGTTGGCGACAAATCTTTGGGATAGGTAAGCACCGGATCGAGCTGTGCTCAATTGGCTGAATAGAAGCGGGCGCTTCAAAAAGGAGTGTCCAAATTCATTAAGTTCGAAGGACCCTGATGGAGAAGAAAATGACCAAAAAGACAGTGATGATTGCAGGCACAACTTTGTTTGCATTGCTTGCGGCATGTGACGAAACGAGTACGTCGGGCGCATCTGCCGAACCCACACCCGCTCAGCAGGCGTGTTTGCGAGATGTGGCCAAAACAACGAACAATTCGCAAGTCGTTGTTCTCTCGTCCGCGTTTAGCGAAGCTGGAACACAAGTCACTGTCGGTGTTGGTGAGGATCGCGCTCCTTGGAATTGTATTGCTTACACGGATGGTGCGACAGCTGGTATCGAGTTCCTGGGCGACGAAGGCGCGCTGTAATCTGGTCGCTGTGTATCTCGAAAGCACCAGTCGTGATCAAATTTGAATACCGGCAAGCTCAGACATTCAAACCTCGTAATAGGATTGGGTTCTAACATGCTCAATCATGCTAAGGTTGTGGAAAATGCCCGTACCAAACTCGGTTGTATTTGCGATCATCTGCACTTTTGTGGCTATTGTATCGGTCCCAAAATACAGCATGGCCCAGACTTGGGACATAGCATCCCAGCACTCTGTAAGCGGCGTAACTGTGTATGATACGGATGAGCTGCTAACTTTTGCCGGTCAATTGGCCTTTGATCGGTCGGGGCGCATCACAGCGGCGGAGGTCGCATCAACGATCACGCAGATCTACCGAGAAGACGGTTACTTCTTGGCTGAGGCCTGGCCTGGTCCCGATGGGCAGAGCATTGTTGTCGATGAGGGACGCATTCAAACCATAGAAATCGAAGGTGTAGATACGCGCACGTTCCAAACTTTGGAAAAGATCTTTCGCCCCCTCACTACCGCATATCCAATAACTCTCAAACGATTTGAGCGTGCGGTTATGCTGGCCGAGGACATACCCGACTTGGACGTGTCGACCGAACTTGATTACCCGGATCAAGCTGGTGCTCGGCTGAGGGTATTGGGAGAGCCCCTGCGCAAACAAGCCGGCAGTGCGACACTTGACAACCCTCCGCGTGAGCTTGGAGAAGCGCTCAGCTTCTATATCGTACAAGAATTTTATTCGACGCTGACCGTCGGGGATTTGCTTCGATTTGAGGGGTCAGGCAACTACAATTGGGACAAAGACGACGAACACTCTTTGTGGGGCGCTGTTACCTATCGCACGCCGCTGAACAGCAATGGTCTGTACGGTGAGATTTTCTACGGAAACATAAACGCAAAACGTGACCTCTCGGGGGATTTTGCAAGAACAGATGTTGATGGCGAGAACTTCACTGTCGCGTTGGGATATCCCGTGATCCGCGATGTGGCCCGCTATGGGTACCTTCTGCTGGATTATCGCATTTCCGAAGCGGACTCAGTCAGTGGTGGCGTTCCACTGTCCAGTGACGCAAGTGTCGTTGGCCTGACATATCTCTACGGCCAAAACTATCCAAAAGGACAAGCTCTGGAAGCGGGGATAACCTTATCTTTTGGTGACAATGACAACGACACGACAGACGCGAATTTCGACGACGGAGACTCTTCGTTCTGGCATCTGCGGGGCGGCATTGGATACGAAAGCCCGCTAACGAGCTTGTCGCCCAACACAGCTTGGCGCACTGAGATTTGGGGGCAGTACACCACCGACCGGCTGCCCTCGGTCGAGGAGTACTTCCTTGGTGATCGTTATGCTTTGCGTGGATATCGGTTTGACGAAGTGGATGGTGATTCCGGGATTTCCGCGATTTTCGAAGTGTCTCACTCCTACTTTCCAAGTTCCCAAAGCATTCATCGCTTAACGCCCTTTGTCTTTTTCGACGTGGGCTACATCTCGAACAATGACCCTGCGAGTTTTGAAGTTGATAATGCTACACTGGCCTCGACAGGTCTGGGTTTGGACATTGAGTTTAAGCAAAACCTATTCCTGTCCGGATATGTCGGTGTCCCTTTGAGAGACGGCCCTTTGACCGACTCTGGAGATCCTGGCGCGTATCTTGCTCTGACAACAAGTTGGTGAGGATGTTATGAAACAGAACCGCATTGCTTTACTTACCGCAGCTTGTTTGTTTGCAGAACTGGCCGCTACGCAGGTCGTCGCACAGGGACATCATTTCGGGTGGTGCCGTGGCGTAGGGAATCCGCACCAGTCGAGCCAAGGATGTGGGCAGGCCGGTGGGCAAGGGGTAGGCAATCAAATTACCGGTCCAACGCAGCCGGTGGCAAATCAGTTGCCACCAAGGGGAACGCCGCAAACGCCCACGTCCGTTGCTGTGCCTGTCCTTGTGCCGGGCGCGGTCCCGAACCCAATTCCCGGTCGGGTTCCGATCGCAACGCCAATAGCGGTTCCGGGGCAAGTTCCAACTCCGATCGTAGCGCCGACCTTAGCTCCGCCCTTAGTGCCAAATCCGACACCAAACCGGGTTCCGACAGCCGTTCCCAATCAGGTTCCGCCATTGGCTACTGTGCCGCCGCAAGTTCCGACCGCGACTCCTAATCAAGTTCCGATAGCTGTTCCTGGCCAGGTTCCGCCTCAACCCAATGTGCCGCCACTTGTGCCGACAGCGACACCCAACCAAATACCAGTCGCCGTTCCTGGTCAGATCCCGCCTCAGCCTACCGGCCAAACTGCTGTGCCACCGCTTGTCCCAACCCCGACTCCCAATCAGGTTCCCATAGCGGTTCCTGGCCAGGTTCCACAATTGACACCAAGACCCACGGCAACTCATGTAGCCGTCCCAGGACATCAGAATCCACAAGGCGTCGTGACAATCATGCGCCCAAGGCCGAGGCCGACAACCGGCACTGTTCAGCAACCTGGCTCAACACAAGTGACCCACCACTTAACCCACCAAAGCAATTCAAAGAAACACGATCACGTCGCAGCAACACCCGGACGGCATGACCCGCACGACCTACCGAGATTCCGCAGCGCTGCGGCCAAGGAAAACTGGGAATGCGTTGCCAGCGGATTTGGACAGCGACGGTATGATGCTGGTCGAGGCGTGTTGCTGAACAACGGAGCGTTGCGGCACCTTGGAAACGTGGACGCAATGGCACGGGATGTACCTGCAAGGCATCCAAAACACTCGGGCTGCATTATATCGGTCAAACGAAAGCAGCGGTGACGCCAGCTTGGTAGATTGTAGGCGTAAGCATAGCACTTCCCACACCTAAACCTGTCGTAAGTGCGCACGGAACGCTGCAGCCCATAAACGGGCTACATTCAAAAAATTACTGAGTTCTCGCCCATAGCCTTGCGCGTCGTTTGCGTAATTTACCCATAGCTTTGCACTGTTCAAAAGCCGATTCAATTGCTGGCAGTTGTCGTGCAAACCCATCAATTATAGGCGTTATTTCTCAATCAAAGTTGCACTTTGACTAGCAGACTTCAGTCCCTTCGAGAAGGATGCAAGACGACTGACAATGACTTGGGACTAGTTCACCGATCTTCTTGCCGAGCATCAAGACCAGTATTTGGTACAGTCTTGTTACAAGAACAGAAACCTTGATCAGCGTTGGAACCGAGCTGGTCAGCCCCGCCCTTTCACCTCGTTCCTATAAGTCGACGGCGACATCCCAGACCATTTTCGGAAGGCCCTCGAAAACGCGGTGGAGTCTGCGTAACCAAGCCGCAATGCGGTCTCACCAACGGATTTCCCTGCCAGACCCAACAACTTCTTTGCTTCTTCCAGTTTGACACCGGATATGACCTGAGATGCTGATAGCCCATAAGGGGCCAGCCGGTTGTTCAATGTCTCCCGGTGGAAACCGCACAGGCGCGCCAGTTCGTCTACGCCAAATCCCGGCTCGCCTAGATGAATCCGGATTAGGCCCTGAAGCCCGGCTAAGAAATCTTGAGGCGCATGCAGATCGAGGGTAGCGCTTGTCAGGTCTGACGGGTTTTCCAATATTTCCGAGAGCAACTGATGGCTAAGCCAAGGTGAAGGAAACCGGATCGAAAAACCCTGTGGGCCGCACTTGATGGCTTGAACACCATGAAAGTGCCTAGGTAGCACGTCAGGTTCGCTTACCCGTAAAATGATTTGGCTTGGGTCCCACCTGAAATCCAGAGCTCGGTGCAGTAGTGATATCCAAATGCTCGCCAGAAATGCGTCGGTCTGTCCGGGCGAAACCGAAATGTTGAAATTCCGCTTGGCACTGAAATAAGCATGCTCGCCTTCCACAAGCAGCGACTGCGTGACCGCGTTGGATTCTTTCGAGACGGCTTGAGTGTAGCGCGTAAAGAAGTCGCCCAGCGTCAACGCCTCGGCCAACATGTCACCAAGAGGCAGAAACCGAACTAGGTCAATTGATTGACCAACTTGCGCGCAGAAGTCTGGTGATGTTGCGTCAGCAGCGGCTTGATGGATTTTATAAATCGTCTCGTGTGGCAGGAAATTCTGGCGATCCATCACCTGAGCTTCGCTCACGCCCAGAGGGTCCAGAACAAAAGCCGGTTCAACACCGGCGCCACGCAAAGCAGCTACCACGGGTGCAGCAACTGATGCCCGAACCAACGGCAAGGCCTTTTTGGCGTTTTGGTCAAATGCGTCCATGCCGACCTCAAATATCATGAAGGTAACGACAGAAAGACAGAAAGCACACAAAAAGGTGCCAAAAGCATGCAGAATGCCAAATCAATTTGGCCAAGCCCACCATACTGTCAGGCAAAATCCGGCAATCACTCTAAAATCATATTCAGAAACATACATCTGTGATTCGTATTTGGAGGGCCTCAATGACACCGAAATTCAAACACCTGGTGGCCATGACAGCCTTTTCTGCAGGCCTGGCAATCGCGGGCCAAGGTTTGGCGCAGGAAGAGAGCTTTCCGATCCTATTTTCCAACGTGCACGTTTTTAACGGTGTCGATGAACAGCGAATTGAGAACGCAAACGTTCTGGTCGTAGACAACCTGATCGCAGAAGTATCGGTGGAACCACTGGCCGTCGCCAATGCCCAGATCATTGACGGTGGTGGTCGCACGCTGATGCCGGGCTTGATCGATGCGCATGTACATATGGCAATCACCGAGCCCGTCGCGGACCTGAGGGACAATTTTGACTGGATGTATTGGGGCGCGGTTTCCACAATTGAAGCCGAGAAAATGCTACTGCGTGGTTTTACAACCGTTCGGGATGCGGGTGGCCCGGCAATTGGTCTGCAAAAAGCGATTGATCGGGGTAAGGCTATTGGCCCGCGTATCTACGCCTCTGGGCCTGTGATCTCGCAAACCTCGGGGCATGGCGAACATCGGGTCTATACCGAACCCCATCCGAACTTCATGGGGGCGCAGCCGTCTTTCTTCAACCAGCATGTCGAGTTCCTGGCCGATGGCGTGCCTGAAGTACTGCGGGCAACGCGCGAAGCGCTGCGTATGGGCGCGGTGCAGATCAAGGTAATGGCGGGCGGTGGTGTGTCATCTTCGGTTGATCCGTTGCACACCGTTCAAGGATTACCGGAAGAGTTAGAGGCTTCGGTTCGCGCGGCGGCTGATTGGGGAACCTATGTCATGGTCCACGCCTATAACGACGACTCGATCCTGCGGTCGCTCGAAGCGGGCGTCATCAGCATAGAACATGGGCAACTTATGACTGAAGTATCGGCACAGGCCATCAAGGATTCTGGTGCCTGGATTGTCCCGTTTTATTCCCTGCTTGGGCTTGATGAGGAAGTTGTGAAGAAGGCGCTTGGCCCTGCGGCAGCGCCCAAATTCCTTGATGTTCAGGCCGGTGCACGCAACCAGATGAAACTGTTGAAAGAGTATGAGATCGAAAACGTCGCATTCTCGACTGATATCATTGGCGACCCGGTGGCTCTGACCAAGCAAAACGATGAGTTCAAATACCGGCTGGAGGCATGGACTTCGCACGAAATCCTGCAACAGGCGACGTCAAAATCGGCCGAACTTCTGGCACTGTCAGGAAAACTCAATCCCTACACAGCAGGCCCGCTGGGCGTGATCGAACAGGGCGCATACGCCGATCTGTTGCTTGTTGAAGGAAACCCGGTCGAAGATGCCGAGATCCTGGTCGACTACACCAACAACATCGACCTGATCATGAAAGATGGCGTGATCTACAAGAATACACTCGATTGAGTATCGCGCGGGGTGAATTTACCTCGACATCCCGCGCTCCCTTAACTTGGAAAATGGGAGTACTGACACGTGAAAATACTGGCCTCACTGACAGCAATCGCTGGACTTGTTTCCATGGCAGCAAGCGGTGCCTTGGCGCAGGACGCGCTCCCACAAACCTTGTTCACCAACGTGCATATCTTTGACGGAATTAGTGAAGAGCGGATCGAAAACGCGAATATTCTGGTTGAAGGCAATCTCATAAAGACAGTCTCGACTGACGGTATTGATGCGCCTGACGCGACGCTTGTTGACGGAGGTGGGCGCACGCTGATGCCGGGCTTGATTGACAGTCACGTGCACTTTTATGCCACAGGGCTCGTGCAATCCTTCTCGGGCCTTCAGGCCGCCAAATGGGATCAGATCGGGGCCACCGCGGCTGAAAATGCCCGCGACTACCTCTACGATGGTTACACCACGGTGCGGGATACCGGCGGAATGGGATCAGGTCTGCGTGAACTGATCGACAAGGGGATTGTAGACGGCCCGCGCATCTATGCGTCAGGTGCGGCCATCGGCCCGACATCCGGGCATGGTGACTGGCGAAACCCCGAGCAGCGAACCTTCAACATGGGATCGGACGACGTCGCCAATACGTTCAACCTGTCCTATATTGCTGATGGTGCCGAGGAAATCCGGAAGGCATCGCGGCTTAACTTCGCGCACGGGGCGAGTTTCCTGAAACTGATGGCCGGTGGCGGTGTGTCATCCGAGCTCGATCCGCTCTGGTCCGTTGCTTACAACGTTGATGAGATTTCGACAGCGGTCGAGGCTGCGTCGTTCTTTGATACATATGTGACTGTCCACGCCTATACCGACGAAACGGTCACAATGGCTCTGAACGCGGGCGTCAAGTCACTGGAGCACGCTCAGATGGTGAGCGAAGAGACCGTCAAACGTATTGCGGATGAAGGTATCTTCTGGGCCCTGAATGTAGCTGGAATGGATCCAGCGCTGCTTGATCACCCCAATTTCTCCATGCCGACAGTTAAGCCGAAACTGGAAGAATATTTGGTCGGGTCAGAAAACGTCATTGAGTACATCAAGAAGTACAAGCCCAAGATCGTGCATAACGTCGACACCGTGCTATCCACCATTGGATTTGGCCGCGCACACCGGGACTTTGAAAAGTACTATTTCGCTGAATTGCTGGGTAACCATGCCTTCCTAGTTGCAGCGACCTCGACTGGTGGTGAACTCGCTCAACTGACAGGGCGTCGGAACCCTTATCCCAACAAACTGGGCGTGATCGAAGAAGGGGCCCATGCAGACATCCTGATTGTCGATGGAAATCCGCTGGAGGACCTGTCGGTTCTTGGAGCAAATCCAAAGTGGTTTGATGCAGCACCGCGGGATCGGGGTTTCGAGACCATTCGCGTGATCATGAAAGATGGCGTCTTCTACAAGAATACACTCGAATGAGCAGAGTATGCGGGAATTTGACACCTGCGCCTTGCATCGTCGATCCTGAACAGGGGAGCGATCAATGAACAAAGTAATCGCAGTAGCTCTTTGCGTATTTGGGATCGGCGTTACTGAAGCAGCAGCGGAACAAACCCAAAGCCGATACTATCTGGGGATCGGGGAACCAAACCCCGATACCTGGCAAATCATGATCGACAACCCGACCGACCGGGAAAAGGACATGGGCGCTGCACTCGCCGCAATGGGCGGTGAGATGATCAGCTATTTCTGGGGACTGGCCGATGGCAAGAACTACATCACCGTCCGTTTCCCAGACGATCCGGGCATGGTACAGGCCATGTATGTTTCGCGTCTGAGCCAAGGGGTTCTGAAAGACTACAGGTTCATCGAACTGATGACGAGCGCGGACATGGTTGAAGCCCTGAAGCGCGTGCCGGAATTTTCAACTCCGGTCGAATGAAGTTAGGAAGCAAAGGAACAGTCTATGAAGATCGTATACGGAATTCTCGCAGCCTTATCAGTTGTGTTTTTCATCCTTGGAGGCAGCGATGCTTATGCCAAAGACAACAAGGGTAAGAAGCCGAACAAGGGAGGCAAGGACCGTGATGTCAGCATTCAGATCGAAGACAAACCCGGCAAAGGTCCAAAGGCTGTGCCACCTGGTCAGATCAAGCGCTACACGCGCGGTGCCAAGCTCCCATCTGATCTGGAGTTCGAGGAAATCGGGGACCTTTCCAAATGGAAGCTGAAGGAGCCGGGCAACGGAAACCGCTACATTCAGGTCGATGGTGAAGTCCTCGAAGTTACGAATGACCTGTCTACCGTTGTTGATGCCGTCGGCATCGTCGGTGATCTTCTCAACTAGACGAAAGTACGATGTTTCAGGGCAAGAATTACCTCGTTTGCCCTGACGCTGGCCGGGGCGACCTTTCTGTGAACCCCGGCCCAAGGTCAAAACCCGGACACCAGGCCTAGCGATGGAAAAACCGTTCTTGTACTTTTTGCGCTTGCTACCCTTTCGCCAGAACGCGTCGTGCTCGCGCAGGAATCCGTTGGAACTTAATGATGACCTGCCGAAGCAAGTAGCATTGGGCGCTGCTTTGCCGGAAATTTAGGAGCAAAAGACAATGCGTCTTTCCTTTGTAGTAATAGCCGCGTGCTTTTTGGCTTTGCCGGTTCATTCAGAGGTCACACGTGTAGAGTGGTCAGACCTGATCGATGAATCCGCTCAAGACTACGAAGATCCTTTCGTTGAATTGACTGACAAACAGCTTAACACGCTTCGGAAATTGGTCAGGTTGCAAGCACTGCTAGAAAAAGGTGGGGCCACGCCAGAACAGCTGGACCAGATTCAAGTGGATATCGAGGCGATCGAAGCAACCCTTGCTGAGGAAGGCATTGATGCGAACTGGCTGATTTCCCAACGCTGGGTTGTAATGGAAAGACGTGAGAAGGCGGGCACGGCCGCCAATGTCGACATCGATGGCGTGACCGTTTCATTGGGCGGATTTGTGATCCCGGCACCCCGCGACAAAGATGGCTCCCAAATGGCGTATATCGTGCCGGAACGTGGAATGTGCAGCCACGTACCGCCTCCGCCTCCGAACCAGATGGTGCGTTTGCGCCTTAGTGATTCCTGGAGGCCCTCTACGGTTTACGAGCCCATCGTTGTAACCGGTCAAATCAGAATCGACCCGACGCAGAAAGAAATGCTGGTTGTTGATGGTCCCGTCCTCATGAAGGCTGCGTTTACTTTGGAGGTCGATGACGTTCAGATTTTTGGACCAACCAAGACTTCCGAAGAGGCTACGACCAATAGGGCAAGTGTACTGATGGGAAGAATAAAAGCGACTGGCGGGGCTATCAAAGACGAATAGTGACACGGCCCAACTGACCCGAATAAGGTTCAGAAAGGGCATTCAGTTTAGTGGGCCGAATATCTGCTTGTGAGAGACTGAACGGCGAAGGCGGCGATAGGGGAGCGCATGAGGGTTTGGCTTTTTAGGATAATTGGGCTTGTCGCACTTCTCGCTTTCGCAACAGTCGCGTTTGTTTGGTTGTTGTTTGCTGCTCCGATGTTCTCGGACATGCGGCGCGACCTTGTGGAAAGAGTTCTTTCGGAACAAATTGGTCGGCCACTTCTTGTCAATGATGATGTAAGCGTCGTGCTTGGCCGCACGAGTTACATTTACGTCGGTGGTGTGGTCATCCCGAGCCTGACAATGCCGGAGGAAGCTCTTGTGGAATTGAACCTGCTGGAGCTGGAGCTGGATATTGCCGCTTTGGCCAACAGGCGCCTGCACTTTGACAATCTCGTCGTGGAAGGCCTCCAAGCAAATCTTCTGACGGCAGAAGACGGCACCACAAGCTGGCGAAAAGGCGAGCCAACACCCAAGCCAACTTCAGAGGAAACTGTATCAGCGGATGATCAAAAAGACGTCGCTAAAGCTGATGGTACCGATAAGACCGACACGGAAAGCAGTGGAATCCTGAACTTCCTGAGCGACAAGAACGTCAGCTTCAGGTCAATCGGGTTAAACATTGACGACAAGGTCTCGGGCTTCTCTTTTGTATTTGACCTTCAGTCACTCGCGCTCGAACAAGTAGATAATGGACAAAGAACAAATGTCTCTGGTTCCGGCTCCGTCAACGGTCAGGTTTTCGAAATCGAAGGCGACTACCCACACGCCGCACCGTTTACGACACGCGCCAGTTTTGGCGAAATGACCGTAAGCTACGATGGCGAGCCCTTCTCGGCAGACGAAGGGGGCGGTTATCGGGCAGTCTTGGAAATGGACACAGGTGAGTTCGGTGATTTTCTAGACGTCATCGGGCTGGAACGCGTTTTAGAAGGCAATGGTCAGCTGCAAGCAGAACTCGTTTCTCAGGACGCTCTGAAGATCGAGGCGTTTACAACAACTGTAAGCCTGGAGGACGGGCAAAAACTCGAAGCTGAGGGTTCAATAGATGACCTCTACACCGCTCAGGGCGTTGATCTGATCTTCAACGCGCGGCTTCATCCCGAAGGACAGCCTCCGCCAGCAGCAAAAAGTATCCAGGAACTTAAGTTCACTGGATTTGAAATGCATATGGTCGGATCTCTGGCTTCCTTCGAATTTGAGAAGTTGTTGTTCCAAACCAATGCATTTGACCAAGGGCTGGACGTAATCGGCCCAGCCTCAATCGAAAGTATTCGCCGCATGCCAGACGGACGGCTTGCCATGCTGGGCATTGCACTACAAGCGGGTCCAATTGAAGAGCCTGTCCTGAAAGCCGAAGGTGAAATCCTCGATCTGCTTCAGCTTCAGGACGTGACTTTCGATGGTGAGCTAAACGGGCCCGCCAAGTTGATTTTGCCCAACCTCGATGAAGACTACATTGACCAGTTTGGCGGCATCAAAGCCGATTTCAACATATCCAACGCGGGCGGGCCGGTTTCACTCAACAGGTTTAACGCGACCACCTACGGCACCGATCTCTGGGCGCTCGATCTCGCACTATCTGTCAACGAGCTAAAAGGGCTTGCCGGTCTCGATTTTGACGTGGATTTGGACATCGACGACAGCGCCGAGTTTCTGACCGCAGTGAATCTGCAACCTGTCGAAATCGGATCACTGGCTATAGATGCTGAAACAACCAAACAGGGCGAGAACTTTGATGCCGCAATCCAGTTCGAAGCAGGGTCCTCGCATCTTCTTGCGGCTTTGGACGCAAAATTTCCCGAGGGTGCTTCTGTTGTTCGGGGCAACATCACGAGCGAAAGGCTCGATCTCAACGACCTGAAGAACCTGACTGCCGTGCTGGACCAACTGAAAAGCTTGGTAGGCGAGACCACAAAAGAACCTGAAGCCGAAGTTCAACCTTTGGTTTTACCGAAGGAGACAGACGTCCAGCCCTTGGTATTGCCAAAGGAAAAAGGGAAACCTGCCGATCTTCTGGATGTGCAGCGCGTGCTGCGAGAAGCTGACGTCGAGGTACAGATCGAATTCAAAGAGATTGTAGGCCAGCAAGGCGTAACGTCTGTTTCCAGCCAATTGTCTGCAAAAGACGGAACTGTGGATTTCGGACCTCTTCAGATGGCTTATGGCGGTGGAAACTTCAGTCTGCGCGCGGTCATGAATCTGATTGACTCTCCTGATTGGCTTTCATTGTCGGGATCGACCTCGGGATGGGAATTCGGTGAGATCCTTG
The DNA here is from genome assembly GCF_049800715.1 of Ruegeria profundi. Lineage (GTDB taxonomy): Bacteria > Pseudomonadota > Alphaproteobacteria > Rhodobacterales > Rhodobacteraceae > Ruegeria > Ruegeria profundi_A. The sequence goes on along the minus strand of NZ_JBNAFO010000014.1, from coordinate 65,660 downwards.
ATGAGTTGGGCATTGGTATTGAGGCTTATGGGCGTTTGAGCGGTGAGTTCAACGTTTCTGGCAGTACCGCCTCGGGCAAGGCCTTCGTCAATTCGATGCGTGGCAATGCGTCGTTGTCGATGTCGCAAGGTTACATTAGTACCAGCCTACTAGAGTTGGCCGGGCTAGGTATTTTCCCCTGGCTCTTTTCAGAAGAGTTCCGACAAGGCTATACCGACATCACTTGCGTGGTCGCCCCGGTTGATATCCAAGCCGGGCGCGTCAGTTCAAACTCCATCGTAATCGAAACAGGATCGGTTCAACTGGTGGCCAGGGGGCAAGTGGACTGGCTGAACGATAGCATCGCATTAAGGGCCGAGCCTCGTCGCGTCGGCAAACCCCTATCCCGGAGTGCTTGGCCATTTGATGTAACGGGTCAGCTTTCGTCGCCAAAGTTCAAGCTGGATGTGGGTGGGTCTAGAAGCAAGGCTCCAGGGGGCGCTGATGCTATGCCTGTCGACAGGCAACCCTGTGTGCCGGACATCAATCAATTGCAATAGTCGGAAGCGACCTAGTTCTTCAGTGGTTCCGGCTGTTCGGCCTGACACGTCAAAACGGCCTCAATCGCTTTTGCGGACCCGCTGAGGTCGAGTTCAACCTCGGCCCCACTTTCGCCAATAATCGTAACGCTTTGGCGTTTTCCAAACTCGGTCACAAACGCCGGGTTGTCGAAAAAGGCGTAGCCACCGGGAACTCCATTCTTGTAGACACCAACCGCTTCGCCTTCGAATTTTGCATCACCAAAGTCGAACTTTACGATGCCGGTCGCACCGTCCTCGATCTGCACCCAAGCCGGATTGTAGGCGGCAAAAAAACCACCGGCCTGATTGGGCGCCGCGCCAATTTCAACGGTCATTTCGTTTTCAAAGGGCTTCCAAGCGAGACAGCCATTGCCCTTTTCGGGATCAATCAGGATTGTCCAGTCACCGGATTCACCCCACCGTTCCATACCAGCGGCCAACACCGCGCCAGTGGAGATCAATGCCATTGCTGTCAGCGCCAACCTTTTCATTTAATACTCCACAAATGTTCCGCTAATCCTTTGATGCAATCAGGTTATCGCGCGGGGTCAATCAAATACAACCAATCGATTTCTGGAATGTTGAACCATCTCTAATGCGCCCTTGCCTTGAAAAAGAAATCATCTTTGGCCTCAGCCGCGAAAACATGACGCTCAAATTCCCTAGAATTTGACAGAGTTGTTCCAAGTCTCTTTCCGGCCAATCTGTTCCTGAACACTCCAGTGTTCGACGATCTTTCCACCCTAGAGCTGGAATAGGTCAAAAACGGCCCAGTCGTGCTCGTCTTGTTTTAAATGGCTAAAAGCGACCACGAAATTTCCTTGGCCGAGTGGTCGGTGAACTTTGACGTATTGCACGTGTTTTCTGCCACTTGTCACCTCTCCAAGATGCTTGTGTAAAGCTTTCAATCCGCCGACTACACTCGTTGATTGTCGCGTGCAGCGATCCGTAGGATTGAGGCCGCGTGTTCAGTACTGCCGTTTCCTTAAAAGTGCGCTTCAGGCCGCTAGCGGCCGAAAGCAGGCCTTGGAAATACGAAAAGCTATTGAAAAACACATCATTTTGCTTCGTGGGAGAGGCTGGCAACACGAAAAATCTGCACGGGGTTACCAATGCCCTTCAGTTCCCGCTCTCCCATTTCTTCTGTCTCCACATTTTCTTCTATGTCTAGAAGCGCCCGTTGGTTCAAAAGGATCTGCCCGTCGCTGGCAAAGTCGCAAAGTCTGGATGCGGTAATTACAACTCCACCTATTGCGGTGTAGTCGGCGCGACCATGAAACCCGATAAGCCCAAGCGTCGCATAACCACTACTGATCCCAATACCCAAACCCATCGCGTGTCCGAGTTTCTGCCAGGGCGCTCGTATTTCTTCGAAAGCTTCGCTTATTGCCTTGGCCAGCCGTACAGCTTGCAGAACAGGCTGATCGCAGGGAACCGGGTCATTGAAGAAGACCATCAATCCGTCTCCTGCACGGTATCCAATTGTTCCCTTGTGTTTGGCAACTAAATGGCCAACTTCATCGTGGAAATGCTGGAGAAGGGTAATGACATCCTCCGGCTCAATCGCCTCGGAAATGGCGGTGAAATTCCGGATGTCGCAGAATAGGCAAGCGATGTATTGACGATGAGTATTCAAAAGCTCGTCAGCGTTTTCTTCGACGACAAGCTCCGCAACTTGAGGCGCAAGGAATTGTCTGAGACGCCCCAGCCTGTCAATCTCGCCTTCCTGGCGCTTTACCTTCTCAGTCAGTCTTTCGTTCAATGCTTCTATTTCATGCGTCTGGTTGCGAACCGTGTGGTTCAAAGCATCGAGTATAAAGTTCTGGTTTAGCAAAGCCGCGATCACCAAAAGCACATAGGCCAAAGCTTCGACGCGTTCATCATAGCCGAAGTACAGTGTGACAATCAGGATGATAGCGGCAATCCCACCGAGGACGAGTGGAAGCTCCTTGGCATGCCGTTTCCGGTCTCTCCATAAGAAACTAACCGCCAACAATGCAAACACCCACATGAGCACCGCTTGCGCATGTGGGTTTATAGAAAGCGCTTCGTAGCCAACCAAATAGGTCAGTAAAATCCCGGAATAGCACGTGGCCAAAGAAGCCAAAGCAGCCAAGACAGCTCCGATCCCGATTGGCATCGAGATTTTGAACTCCTCCGTTGCCACGCCGATACCGTCGGCCACAGCACGCCGCGAAGGCTCCGCAGCGGAGTTATTTCTGTGTTCGGGATCAGGCATGGTCCTCGTTCGCACTTGGTCGCTGGTAGAGTACGTTTGATTTGAGATTGCGTCAAAATCACATGCCAGCATGCGAAAGCTGAGGGTTTCACCAAAACAACGCCCAGCGAAACAGTCTCATGCTTCACAGAACAGACTTGCAATCACCCGTCTCGGCGTAGTCACCTAACTTTAGGGGATGGAGGAAGCTGATGACACGATGGAAGTTAGTGGTCTGTATTTTATGCACGCTGACCCTTCTTGCTTGCGCCCCCAAAACTCGCACATTTGAAAAGACGGTATCGGCTTCGCTGCCGGCGGACTCGCGCACAGCTCTCAGTCGGGCGGCCAATCGGCTTGGCGATCCCAAAGACGGTCGGTCGGGCGTAAAGCTGATCAGTGACGGCGAAGAAGCTCTTGTCTCAAGACTATTGCTCGCTGCGGCGGCCGAGAGAACGATAGACGCGCAATACTACCTTCTACACGACGACCCAACGGGTCACCTATTCGCCGCCAGTCTTTTGCAGGCAGCCGATCGGGGTGTTCGTGTCCGATTGTTGCTGGATGACATGGATACGTCCAGCTATGACGCGATGACAGCCGCATTGGACAATCACAAAAATATTGAGATCCGGCTATTCAATCCATTCTGGCGGGAACAAAGCCTTCTGATCGCAGGTTTGACCGATTTCAAACGCATCAATCGCAGAATGCACAACAAGTCCATGACCGCAGACAACGTGTTCACGATTGTGGGCGGGAGAAACATCGGTGACGAGTACTTTCTCGCGCGAGAAGAAATGAACTACGCTGATCTAGATGTGCTGGCAGCAGGCCCCGTCGTACGCCAGGTGTCGCAAAGCTTTGACTCATACTGGAACAGCGAATTCGCCGTTCCGGCTCGGGTAGTCGTTGGAGAACCACAGGAATTTGACCTTGGTGATGCGCGAGTCAGGTTGAACGAACTGGTCGAGGAAGCGAAGCAGACGCAGTATGGCGCGGCCCTCAGAAAGTCGGCACAAGAGAACTTCGCAGATGGAGCCCTGTCATTGGATTGGCTGCATGCGAAACTCTATGCTGATCCGCCGTCAAAAACCGCAGGTCTCGAGAACTCAGGTCCCGTTCTGGCATCTCAATTGCTTCCGTACTTCGAGAATGCCAGCAGCGAAGTGAACATCGTCTCTGCCTATTTCGTGCCGCGCAACAACGGCGTTAAATGGCTGACCGAACTGGAGAACCGTGGTGTCGACGTGAAGGTTGTAACCAATTCACTTGCATCTAACGACGTCGCACCCGTTTACGCGCACTATGCCAAGAAACGCCGTGCACTTCTACGCGGTGGAGTAGAGCTCTATGAGCTGCGACCGGACGCCTATCAGGTCCAACGCCGCGGTATTAACTGGGCTCAATCCAGGTCAGGCCTGCATTCCAAGGCATTTGCAGTCGATGACCGATACTTGTTCGTAGGATCGTTCAACTGGGATCCGCGATCTGTCAACATCAACACCGAGATGGGAATTCTGATTGACTCGCCAGTATTGGCGACACAGACCATGGGTGCCTTGGACGACGCGCTACCCGCATACACATATAACGTGACTCTCGAGAAAGCTGGTCAGCTTAAATGGACGACAAGAGGCGATGATGGCAACGTTCTTGAGTACCAATCGGAACCGACAGGATCGACCTGGGATCACATAGTTGCCGGATTTTTAAGTATTTTACCAATTGGGTCTCAGCTGTAGGTATTTTGGCAAATACCCGACGCTACCAGAGAACTCCGGCCTGCAAAAACGGCTGGATTGGGTTCAAAACGTCCGTTGCTCCTTTCCAGCCGGTCATTTGGATCATCCGCCCGCCAGAATTTGCAAACTTCGCTTTCAGCGCATTGCAGACCTTCGCGAGAATCCAAGCAGAAAAGCCGCATGGAACCCAAGGGGCCTTAGAGAGGCCCTTTGTGGGGTTGAGCGCCGCAAAGAACCATGGCCGCAATGACTACGACAAAAACTGATTAAATTCGTCGCTAAGGCAGAGAATCGCGCAGCGCAAGACTACAGGCAAACTACGCAAACTTATGGGGTGAGCGTAGTGTTATGCGCAAACCTAAGCATCATGTAAGCGCGCTCATAACGGTGCGGTCCTGCAATTGATTGCATTGATTAAGCTCAAGCGTGTTTGCGAATAACTCTTCACGATTTGCCCAGTAGTTTGCAAACTCCCCCCTACCGGTGTCTGACTACATCCTTCCGAAAGTCTCTTTGAGTTCTGTGACTTGTTCAGCATCCAGTAGGCGGGTTGGCAGACCGCGCAAAGCCACGAGCAGCTTGGCCGTTTCTTCTAGCTCTTCTGCTGCACAGACAGCAGAGAAGAGGTCCTTTCCCGACACGACCGGGCCATGATTAGCCAACAGAACCGCACTGTACTTGCCGCCCAATTCGCGGATCAAATCACCGGATTTCGGGTCACCCGGCTTAACGTATGGAACCAGTTTGACCGTGCCAACGCGCATCACCACGTATGGTGTTAGCGGTGGAATACAGTCATTGGGATCGGTGTCTTCCAAACACGACAGTGCAGTGGCCCAAGTTGAATGCAGATGCACCACGGCGCCCGCTTCTGGCCGCGTCTCGTAGAAGGCTTGGTGCAGAAAGACTTCCTTTGTCGGCTTATCGCCCGAGACGTGGCTGCCATCCAAACTAATCTTGGCGATGCGCTCTGGGTCGATATCGCCCAAGGTCGAATTCGTTGGCGTCATGAGGATCCCGTCATGTAGACGCGCGGAGACATTGCCCGCAGTGCCGACGGAAAAGCCACGCGCAAAAAGCGAGGCGCACAGTTCCGACATTTGCCGTCGCAGTGCCTGTTCTTCAGAACTCATTTGCCTGCCTCCATCATTTTCAGCGCTTTCGAGAAGAAATCTGGAGCGCCAAAGTTTCCAGACTTCAAAGCCAGTGCAATGGGTTCAGATTTTCCAACGCTCAAGACTGGCACGCCCGGATCAATCTCTGGCCCAATTGACATGGCCGGTGACCCCAGTGCCTGTGATACAGCCTTGGCGACAGCTCCAGACGTCTCTCCTCCTGCCACCACAAGGCGCTTGTACCCCGTTTCGGCAAGTTGTCGTGCTGTATCTGCAAAGAGATTGTCCAGCTTTTCCGCCACGGCTTCTTGGCCAAATTGACCTTGGATCGCGCGCACATCATCCGGGCTTCCCGATGAAAACGCGAGTGGCGCGTGATCCGGATGCGTTTTAAAGAAATCCAGAAGCGTTTGCGTGGTCACTTCCCCGGACATGACACCTGGAACATCAATGGCGAACGTCGGATTGGATTCCGCATGAACATCGATCTGCCCGCGTGTCGCACCTGAACAAGACCCTGCAAGGATAGCGGCGGGCCCAGCGATACCAGTGAACGCAATGCCAACACTTTTGGATGAAGCCTCTCTCAAGAAGTTTCTTGGTAACCCCAGTGCTAGGCCGGATCCCCCAGTAATGAGCTGGGCATCCTTTAGAGCCTCACCCCAAGCCAACAAATCTTCGTCCGAAATCGCATCACCGATCACAAATCGTTCGTCGGTGTTCTGCAAAGCTGTCGCAATCGCCTCTGATCCTTGCTTGACGGCGTCGATCGACACCAACCCGACCGGTTCTTTGGTTTGATGCTGCAACCATCGCCTAATGTTGGCATCCGTCATCGGAGTAAGTGGGTGGTTTTCCATTCCGGACTCGTTCAACGGCTTGCCGAACACAAAAAGATGGCCGTGATAAACAGTGCGACCCGTGGTCGGAAAGGCCGGGCAGAAAACCACTTTTTGCGCGCCCAGTTCATTGGCCAGCGCTTCCGCAACGGGACCGATATTTCCCTCCATCGTCGAATCAAAGGTCGAGCAATACTTGAAGATGAACTGCTGGCATCCTTGATCTTTAAGCCAGCGCAGGGCCCGCACGCTGTCCGCAACAGCTTCTTCGACAGATGCGGTGCGGCTCTTGAGTGAGATCACACCCGCTTCAATCTCCTCGTCGGCTGGGGTATTCGGGATACCCGGGAACTGAGCCGTTCGTAGTCCACCTTCCGGCTCGACACCCTTTGCCAAGGTGCTCGCAATATCACTCGCACCGGTAAAATCGTCCGCTATGACGCCGATCTTCATAATTTGATGTCCCTGGTTGGCCCAGGATCCAGCCTATGAATATGCGGTGCCGCTCCGACTGGAAAGATCTCACGCACAAGTGGATCATGGCCGGGCACGACAAGCCGAGGATGCGAGGCCAATCTCTCTAGCGTCTCAAAACCATCCATCATGTCTTGCAGGTCGACGACGATGGGAAAGGCTTTGCGTGCCATGAAATTCTCGTAGTAATGCGAGGCATCAGAGGCGAGTACCATCCACCCAGCTCCTGTTCTTACGCGAACGCATTGCAATCCGCGCGAGTGTCCACCGATGCAGTGCACCGTGACCCCATCTGCAATCTCAGCTTCTCCATCGTAGAACACGACCTTGCCTGAATAGAGACGCTTTACCACCTCGCAGACATGGCCAGCCGTGAAAGGCGCACGCAGGTGGTCATGGCACATGCAGGGACCTGTGGCGAAGGCCATTTCCGCCGACTGCATGTGCAACTTTGCGTTAGGAAACATGTGCAGCCCGCCCGCGTGGTCATAGTGAAGATGGGTCACGATGACCTCGGTCACCGCTTCCGGCGAAATGCCTAGGGGCCGCAAGGCCTCGCGAGGGTCCATCGCGATGGGACGAGCACGCGCGGCAGCCTCATCGGAATCGTAGCCAGTATCCACCAGGATGATTTTGTCGCCACGTTTGAGCACCCAAACGAAATAATCCATCGCATGAGGCGCGTCATGATTATCATCGACGATGAAACTATCAGCGCGTGTCCGGGCATTTCGATCTGCGTACTTCACCGCGTGGATTTCCCAATCGTTCATCGGATGACCTCGGAATACTGGTGAACCACCTTGGTGGCGATCATATCAGCCACTGCCACATCGAAGGACTGAAAATGCGCACTTTCTAGGTGGGCAGAAAACGCCACGCTGTCGTCATAAACCTCATAGAGAAATACTTTCTCGGGATCGTCGCCTAGGCAAACGTCAAACTGATGGCATCCGGGTTCTTCACGCAAAGAGGTTGAAGCGTTTTCGACCATCAACGGCAAAAAGGTGTCTCTCATACCGGGCTTGAGAGTGAAGGTGACAGTAACTACAAGCATCAGACAGAAAGTCCTTTCAGACGTGAGAAAGCGCGCTTTGCGATGGGCAGCTGGCTGAGGATCAGACCAATGTTGAGCACCAGAAGAATGGCCGCACCGGGTCGTGAAAAGAAGACCGAAAGATCCCCATCCGACAGGAACAATGACCGGCGGAAGGTTTCATCAAACAGGCCGCCTAGGATAACACCGATAACCAACGGCGCGATTGGGTACTTCATGAGGTTCATAAAGTAGGCAACGGCGCCGACGCCGAGCATCAAGTATAGATCATTAATGCCACCACCGACGCTGAAAGACCCAATCGTTGTCAGAACCATCACGACTGGCAAGAAGATGGTCTGCGGGATGGCGAGTATCTTGATAAAGACGCGAGCCGTGAAAAGCCCCATAAGAAACATCGTCAGCGACGCGAGCACCAAAATCGCAACCACGCGCAGAATGATTTCGGGATCAATCGCCGGCCCCGGGATCACGTTGTTGATCTTGAACGCCCCCATCAAAGCGGCGGCGGGTGGTGAACCGGGAATACCCAAAACCAAAAGCGGGATCAGCGCGCCGCCAATACAGGCGTTGTTTGCAGTCTCCGAACACAACAGACCTTCCAAGGAGCCTTTTCCGTACTTGTCGCCCTCGGCAGATACGGTCTTTCCAACACCGTAGCTGACCCAACCGGCTACATCTTCGCCTACTCCGGGAAGTGCTCCGACCCCTGTCCCGATCACGCCTGACCGGCCGATGGTTGGCAAGTAGCGTCGAATAGATCGAAGGTTCGGAAGAATACGGCCTTTCAGGGCAAGAACTTTTCCGGCCTCCACGTGCCTCAAACCGTCGATGATTTGGGGGATGGCAAAAGCCCCCATCAAAACAGGCACGACCTGAAACCCGCTCATCAGGTAAGACCAGCCAAAGGTATAGCGCGGCTCAGACAACAGAGGGTCGAGCCCCACCATGGACATCGCAAGCCCGATCAGACCGGCGATCCATCCCTTGATCACCAGGTCTTCGCTCATCAAAGTGCCAGAAAGCAGAATGCCGAAAAGGGCCAATAGTGCTTTCTCCGGGCTTGCGATGTTCTTTGAAACCAAAAGCAGCGCCCAGACAAAAATCAAAAGCGTGATGGTCCCGATAACTGTACCAATAAAACTGGCCGTCGTGGTCAGCCCGAGCGCTTCGCCCCCTCGACCCGCTTTGGCCAAAGGGTAGCCGTCCATGGCCGTCGCCGCGCTGGCTGCTGTGCCAGGTATGTTCAGCAGAATAGACGGATAAGAGCCGCCGTAGATCGCACCGACATAGGCCCCGAGCAACGCGATGAGTGAATAGTCCAATGGGATCTTGTTGCCGAAGAAACCCGTCAGAATCGTCACAGCCAGGGTTGCCGTCAGACCGGGCAATGCGCCGAACGTGATGCCGAGGAACACGGAAGCGATCAAATACAGATAGGTCAGCGGGTCCACTGCCAGGCCCACGAAGGCGGCCCCAAATCCAGCCAGTTGCGAAAGGATAAAGTCCATCCAGTCAATCTTTCCAAAGCGGACGAAGCGTCACGTAGTAGTGGTATTCGATTTGCTTGAAGATCAGCCCGCCGCGCGCGGGCACGTTCTGCCGGAAAACAAAGGCCATCGCGCAAACAAGGATGAGCGGGGCAAGTATTGCCACCAAAGGAACGTACCGCAAAACACGTTCGGAAGCCGCTTTGGTCAACACTACAAATGTTAGCGAGACCCATAGGGCCAGCGTAAACCAATCATCACCGTGTGCGTTCCAGTCCGCCTGCGCGGGAAAAACAGCAAACGCAAATAATCCTGCAGAGACAACCGCGATACAGGCAACCAAAGCACGCCTAGCATGGCCGCCGTAGTAGCCGTAAGTCAAAGCTGTAATCAGCAACCCAGAACACAGAATGAAGTCCACTCTGGGAACGAGCCCGACGACATATGCAAGAAGGATCAAGCCTATTGTTGAAGCTCGATAGGCTTCCGACTTGTCCCACCCGATCCCCAACGCACTGAGCGCGTTTTCTGCCCCACCAGAGCGGATCGAAATAGCCAGTAAAACGAAGGACAACGCAAGCAACCCACCGAAGATGAACAGCGGTACAATTGCAGCCGAGTTGTACCAATCCGACCCGCTTACACCTGCGCGGTTTTCACCCCAAAGGGGGATGTCCAACGTCTTCCAAAGAAAGAAGACGGACGCCGTTATAAGAACAATTGCTGCCCAAAAGTCACGAGTCCGCATGACCAGTGTTTCGTCAGGTTTGTCCATTGCCTGCCTCCTGAGGGAAAGGGCGCGATCCAGCGCGCCCTTTCAAAAGTGATCGGATTAGGGCTTCTCAATACCCAGCGAGGCCGGATCGACGGTCGCGGCGCCTAGATCTTGCAAGGTGTAGGCAAAGGTAGCTTCGAGGTTCGCAAACAGTTCTTGAGCCTCTTCGCCGTGCTGACCACCGACGTCGTAGTTGTTTGCCGCAGCCCATTCGGCGACGGTGTCGGAAGCAATAGCTTGCTCGAACGCATCGCCTAAGGCAGCCTTAACGTCATCCCCGGCCGAGCTGTGAACCGCAAACCCGATCGCCTGTTTGAGCGGCAAATACTGATCGAGACCGTCATAAACTCCAAAGGCAGAAGGTACGGTTGCCCCAGCAATCTGCGCGTCTTCGGGCGTCAACATAGCGAGCGGTTTAAGTTGACCGCCTTCGATCAACGGTGCCTGTTCAGCCAGTGAAGTCACAACCAACGCAACTTCACCCGCTATCGCTGCCTCCTGCCCGGGCGCGGAGCCTTTGTATGGCACAAACTTGAATTCTGCACCGGACCCTTTTTCGATCGCCAGAAGGTTCAAGTGGTGGATCGAACCTGCGCCGGAAGCCGCGGCGGGAATAGTGCCCGGAGCAGCTTTCGCGGCGTCGACCAGTTCTTCCAGAGTATTGTAAGGGCTGTCCGCCGGAACCGAGATCAGATCAGGTGATCCGCCAACAATGAATGGATACCAAAAGTCAAATTTCTTATCCCAACCACCCTGCACAGCAGCGGTGACATTCGATTCAGACAGACCAACCAGTGTGTAGCCATCGTCTGGTTGGTTCATAACGTAGACCATACCGTTGGAGCCTGCGACACCACCTGTTTGATTGATCACATTGATCGAGACCGGAAGGTGTTTTTCCATCTCGGCCATGATCATACGGTTGATCGTGTCCGTACCGCCACCGGCCCCCCAGACCACAGCTGTGGTGATATCACGATAGGGGTAATCCTGCGCAGCAGCTGCGCCTGCAATACTGGTCGCCATCACAGCTGCGGCCGCCAACCGCCCTAGCATTAGTTTCATTTCCAAGTCCTCCCAAACAACTTCGCGTTTATTATTGCATTTATTTGCGTATACATTAAAGAATGCGTTGTCAACGGACTGTAGTGAAAGCTGCGATCGCGCTATGAATGCGAAACAGGAAGGAAGCGGGGCAAAATGAAAAAGACTTACGATATTGCAGTGTTCCACGGGGACGGGATTGGCCCAGAAATTATGGGCCCCACGCTTGAAATCCTGCGCCAGCTCTCGCTCAGCAATCCCACCTATGAACTGGTGTTTACAGACGCTCCGGCAGGCGCAGGCCACTACGCCAAAACTGGAGAATCATTTCCGGCAGGATCACTCGAAACTGCCCGTAATGCTGACGCGATTCTGCTGTCGGCAATGGGTTTGCCGGATGTTCGATACCCTGACGGAACCGAGATTTCGCCGCAGATCGATCTGCGCAAGCAACTAGGACTTTTCGCTGGTGTGCGACCAGTAAAGGTTAGCAGCGGACAAATGACCCCATTGGCGCTGCCTCCGGGAAAAGAGATCGACTTTGTCTTGATACGCGAAAGCACAGAAGGGCTGTTTTTCACCCAAGGCGCTGGCGAGGTCACCGAACATGAAGCACGTGAGACCTTGCTGATCACGCGTGAGGTGTCTGAAAAACTATTCCGTTTCGCGTTTGAACTTGCCCAGAACCGCAAAAGAACCGGGCGCGGCCGGGGGCGAGTTACATGTGTCGACAAGGCCAATGTATTCCGCGCCTTTGCGTTTTTCAGATCGATGTTTGATGCAGAAGCCACCCATCATCCCGAATTGCAGGCAGACCGTGCTTATGTTGATGCCACCGCTCTGTGGATGGTTCAAAAACCTTGGGAATTTGATGTTTTGGTCACTGAGAACATGTTCGGAGACATACTCTCCGACCTTGGTGCCGGTCTCATGGGTGGTCTTGGGCTGGCTCCCTCAGCGGATATCGGGTTGAATCATGCAGTATTCCAACCCTGCCACGGTTCCGCTCCGGACATTGCGGGACAGGGTATCGCCAACCCTTTTGCAATGATCCTGTCCGCAGCAATGATGCTTGAATGGTTGGGGCTGACCCATGATCACCCAGGCCTGTCCAACGACGGCGAACGATTGCGTGAAGCCGTGGAAAAGGTGACTGCGAACGGACAGAACCTGACGCGTGACCTAGGTGGCACCGCCGGAACACAGGATGCAGCCGCATCGGTATTGGAAGCACTACGGGCATGAATACTCGACAAACCATCAGGGTTGCTTGTGTGGGCGCGGGATATTTCAGCAGGTTCCACTACGAAAGCTGGTCCCGAATGCCCGGAGCGGTTCCGATTGCGTCCTGCAACCGTGATATCAACAAGGCTAAAGAAACAGGACTTGCCGCTTACGATGATCTGTCACAAATGCTGGAGGCGGAAAAACCAGATCTCGTGGACATCATCCTTCCACCTGTAGCGCAGGCCGAAGCCATCCGAACGGTACTGAACTCTGGTATCAAGTGGCTGATCTGTCAAAAGCCATTCTGCATGTCTCTGGATGAAGCGGAGAAGATCGTCTCCGAGGCTGAAGCGGTAGGCGCAACTATTGTCGTGCATGAGAATTTTCGATTTCAGCCCTGGTATCGTGCGATCAAGGTGGCAATGACCGAGGGTCGAATTGGCACACCTCTTCAAGCGACTTTCCGGCTTCGGCCAGGCGACGGACAGGGACCACGAGCCTACCTTGACCGGCAGCCGTACTTTCAGGAAATGCCGCGTTTCCTGGTGCATGAAACAGCGGTTCACTGGGTAGACACATTCCGATTTTTGTTCGATGCGCCCAGCGCAGTTTATGCGGACTTGCGCCAAGTTAACCCCTTTATCGCTGGCGAGGATGCAGGTTTCATCCTATTTGATCACCCCAACGGCTTGAAAGCCCTTTTCGATGGCAACAGATGCCTTGACCACAGTGCCGAAAACCTGCGTCAAACCATGGGTGAGGCTCTCATCGAAGGAACCGAAGGATCACTGGTTCTCAACGGCGACGGTTCAGTTGACCTCCGCGCTTTTGGTAAACAGGAGCGACAGCAGATTTTACCTCCGAGCGATCATGATGGGTTTGGAGGAGACTGCGTACACGCCTTGCAAAGTCACGTCGTTTCAGGCCTTGTAGAGGGCACGCCGCTGGAAAACACGGCCCGAGACTATTTGGACGTGATCCGCATCGAAGAGAACATCTATCTCTCGGCTGCGGAGGGACGAAAGATCAACCTGGAGACGCCGTGAAGGGTCAGGACGCAAAAACTCTTTCCAATACCCAACGCGCTGTTAGGGATTTGCGACAGATGATCCTGTCTGGCGAACTAGCAGCCGGAACTGACCATCTGGAATCGGAACTCGCCGAGACCCTTGGCATGTCCCGCACCCCGATACGGGAAGCTGCGCTGATGTTGGAGAGTAAGGGCTTGCTTGAAATGCGGCCCCGTAAGGGCGTGCGGATACTGCCTGTTTCATCAGATGATATGCGTGAAATCTACGACATCCTGACGGAACTCGAGAGTCTCGCAGCACAGCGCGCTGCCGAAGCGGGTTATTCAGAAGATGAACTGGCGGTCCTTGCTGGATCAATTGCCAAGATGGATCAAGCCATCGAAGCCGAAGACCTTGAAGCCTGGGCCGAGGCTGACGAGTTGTTTCATCAGGAGCTCGTTCGGTTGGGCGGCAACAAACGGGTCGAAGCGATTGTCGCCATGATGAGCGACCAGGTGCGCCGCGCACGCGCAACGACGTTGTTCATCAGGCCCCTGCCCGTCAAATCCAACGAAGATCACCGGGTTGTTTTTCAAGCGATTAGTGAAGGTCGACCGGATGTTGCCCGTGAACGTCATCGAGAACACAGGCTGCAAGCACAGGCTATGCTTTGCGGGATACTCGAAAAGCATCGGCTCAACAGCCTCTGATCTTCTCGTATCCGATCGTTAATCAACTAAAATAACTGCTTTTTTGGCGACATAAAAGGCGCTCCGAGTACTTGTCGATGGCGGCAGTCCGCGGTTGCGTCCGGCTGTTCTGCTTTCCTTTTTTAAATCACTTAACCAATCACTACATCGATTGGGGTTGAATTAGTACGATTTCGTATTATTTAGTTCGATATCGTACTATTGGAGGCTCAAGATGCCAAATCGAAGACGTTTTCTTAAGATTCTAGGCGGAGGCACAATTCTGGCGGCAACGGGCGCGGTTGGGTTCCTCGCTACACGCACGCCGCATGACGCGCTGGCTCCGTGGACGCCAAAACCGTATGACGACCCACGCAAAGCTGCTTTGTCCTACGCAATTCTCGCCCCCAATCCGCACAACTTGCAACCTTGGCTGGTCGAGTTGGTTGGGCAAGACACGGTGCGCATCCACCGTGATCCTGATCGCGAACTTCCGGAAACCGATCCTTACCACCGCCAGCTCTTTATTGGCCTCGGCGCATTTGTTGAGACACTGATCCTGGCGGCAGGTGCACAGGGATTTGATACCGAAGTCAAACTACTGCCAGATGGAGATGACGGACCAATCGCAGAAGCAGTGTTTGTTCCTGGCAGAGCGCTCGATCCACTCTCAGATCAAATCCTCAAACGGCATTCCAACAAAGAACCGTACACTGAACAGCGCCTCTCTGCCGATCAGGTGTCTACGCTTGGCAACTATGCAACTTTGATTACCGATGAAGATTTGGTGGCGAGTGTTCAAGACCTCACGAAACGCGCTTTCGAAATCGAAATGCGAACACCGCAGACCCTGAAAGAATCCGTAGACCTCATGCGGATCGGGAAAGCAGAAATCAACGCCAATCCGGACGGGATTGAATTGCGCGATCCCATGCTGGAAACGCTGCGACTTACCGGCCTATTGGACAATGAAACCCTTATGAATGTTGATCACCCAGGCACTCAGTCTCACATGCGAGGCTACTTCGCTATGCTAGACGCGACGCCGCAATACGCAGTCCTCACGACAGCTACAAATACGCGTAGTGATCAACTCGATGCCGGGCGTCAATTGATGCGTTTTTACCTGAAGACAACCGAAATGGGGCTAGGCGTGCATCCCGTCAGTCAAGCACTTCAGGAATATCCTGAGATGGCCGATGAATACGCTCTGGCGCATGAGCTTCTTGCGTCACCCGGTCACACGGTGCAAATGTTGCTGCGTTTGGGGTATGGACCCGAGCCAATTGCCACACCCCGCTGGCCTCTGGAGACACGAATACTGAATGAAGCCTGAAGATGAGACCAACGAAATCTACCGGTTCTTCACCGAGGTCGGGATCATCAACCAGCTGATCTCGACCAAGCTTGAGGCGTTCTTACCTGGCAGAATGACCGCAACCCAATTTGGCATATTGGGTCACCTGGTCCGGCGCCCCGAGGGGGAAACGCCACTACAGCTATCGAACGCGTTTCAAGTGCCCAAGACGTCAATGACGCACATGCTCGCGAGCCTTGAAAATCATGCTCTGATTACCCTTGAAACCAACCCCAATGACAAGCGTTCGAAAATAGCCCGGTCCACGTCGCAAGGAGCGGAGTTTTTGAAAGCTTGTACCGAGCGGATGTCGGAATCCCTAGCTCCAGTTTTGTCCGAACTCGGGTCAGGTCCGTTTCACAATTCGCTGCCGAATCTGACGCTCATACGCGAAGCTTTGGATAGCGAACGGGACTAGGCAAAAACCAGTGTTGGCCAGAATACGAAACCAAATTCTCAGAACATCATGCAATCTCCGCCCGGCGGAAGCGGCGGAGATCCTTCAGGCAAGGTGGGCGTGTAGTCAAATGTCACAATCTTCGCGCCGCCGTCGAATGCTACAAACAGTTGGTTAGATCCCGGCCTGATGGCGATGCCTTCAGGGTCAGTTCCGAATTCCAACAGGCTTTGCTGGGCGAGCAGTTGACCATCTGCCGTGAACTCATACAAGCTGTTTGACCCTTCCCAGTCATCAACAATCAACATGTGACCGGTGCGTGGGTCAATCGCGATGCCTTGTGCCTCACTTAAGGGGGGAGAGAGCTTCATGGTATCCAACCTCGCCGTCAAAGCACCCTCTGAAGTGAACCAGGACAACCGTTCCGGGTCATCTTCTACGGTCACGATCTGCCCCTTCGCGTTGATCGCGATCCCCTCGGTGTCTGCGAATCCGCCATCCAGTTTGAAAGGCGCTCCGAGTGGCTCTCCATCTTTGGTGACACGTTGAAGACTGCCGATACCATCGCCCAGCAACAAGTGATCCCCTTCGATAGCAATTGCTTTGATACGGAAGAGATCGCTGGATATTCGGCGCAATTCATCCCCTTGCAATGTAACGAGAATGGCCTCGGGCCCTTCATTCGCAATCCACAACCCGCAAAACGTCGGATCGTAGTCAAGACTTGCGGGTTGATTGAGCTCATACCGCCCTGTTTCGCGAAGCTGCAGTGCCGTGGCCGGGGTCGACACAGCAAAAATTAATAAGGCAGTGGTCCTCACAAACACTCAGGATGCTCCTAACTGAGTTAGAAAGGTGGGGCGGTGTCGTGACGGGTCAATGCAAAGAACGATTGGTCTCCTAACAACAGAGGCCATCACATTGCCTCACCAGAGGAACGGAGAACGCCAAGAATCGGCCCAAGGTTGCGTGAGTTTGAAATATCCATCGACACAAACCAAGGCGATGAACTGGTGCAGTTTCTTGCATCGAAGCGGGACAGGAGGTTCCCTACCACGCAGTACTTATAGACGAGTCTGTCGCGTCACCACTCTCGGCATCGAGTGCTGTTTGGCTTTGGTGCTACCAATTGCAGAATTCGATCTGCTTTAACCAAATTCACAGAAAGTTTGGTGTTGTGCCCCGAATCGCTCAAGCTTCCGCGATCATTGTGCCCCAGCTGGAAAAGCCATCGTCTGTCTCACAGATGATCGTCTCCATCCCGGTTACCGCATCGTTCCCAAAATAGCATTCGGCGAACGCACCAGTACCAACAAATGATAGGGTCAGGGCAACAAGGCCCAAGGCTGTAATCCTCTTCATGATACTCACTCCTTTAGATGAGCTTCATGTGGGAGTTGTCTTTTGCTGAATGTATTTTGCTTTGATTAAGTTTTTTTAACTGAAGACTGCCTGTGGAGTTGTCTCTTCAGAACGCAGCACGCTTCAAGTGTTTGCTCAGAAAAGACAGGTTGAGCATCTAAAATGAAGAAACAGCACATCTACGTTCAGGCATTGGCACAACTCGATCTCAACCGGTGTCAAGCAGACCTATCTGAATATCACAGCCCTCTCTTTGGAGATCTTCAATAGAAACCAATCTCACTGACATCTACGCGGGCCTTGTGATCGCGCCCGAAGGCTACAACTCCAATTGAAGTGATTTCATCAGCAACGGGAATAGCGCGCAATATGGCGCCTGAAGCCTTGAAACCTGATAGAGGCAAATAAACTTCGGTCCAGTCTTCAGAAGTTGCGAACTCGGCCTGATAGTATTGCCACGGAAGCACCGTGCCACGCGTTCTGAGGTGAACGAAGTATGGCTCACCGTTCCCCCGTACCAATAGCCTGACGCCTGATACACCCTCATCTGGTCGATCAGACAACTTGCGTCGGAATTGGATGAAACCGCCGTTGTTTTCTGTACTGACGGTTCCGGTCAGCCGCGCGAATGCTACATCACCTTCCGAACGAAATTGCACCTGTCCTGAGGAAACACCTCCCATGACGGTGTCGGCTACGTAGTCCCAACGCGTCTCCGGAGACTTGGAGAAGTCTTCAGTCAGTTTTCCATCAGCCTGAGCCATTGTGCATCCGATGATAGCAAGACCTGAAACAAGCCCAACGAAGTTGGCACGCATATTGTTCCTTCTCAGTTCAATATCGCAATGGAAAGGTTAAGCGCCGTGGCAAATGCGACCCATGCAAAATACGGCAGGAAGGCCAGTGCGGAAACCCGATCCGAATTCCTGACCCGAGCAATGAACATGACGATCACAGCCAACAACGCAACAATGACAACAAGGGCAAACCACGGCAGTTGCAGTACGAAAAAGGCTGGGGACCACAAAAAGTTCAGAACCATCTGCGCCCACCACAGCTTCATGGCGGTCGAGCTTCGGTCCGCTTCGAACTGACGCCAACCCACCATGGCGATCAAGACATAAAGCACCGTCCAAACCGGTCCAAAAATCCAATTTGGTGGGTTGAAAGCCGGTTTAGAAAGCTGCGCGTACCATTCGCCAGGTGCGGTCAGTGTCCCGATCAGGATGCCGCCGCCCACCATGAGCGCAAGGAATGCTATGCGGATCAACCAATTCGACATTGTAGGAGAGTTTTCAGCAGTCCTTGGTTGTTACGTTGACAAGTGCTTCAGAAGAGAAGGTCGCCGTACTGGTTTTATCTGCATCGGTAAATGACACTGTGGCGCCTTCGATCTCCGACCCCGTTACGGTGATTTCGCGTTGCCCGATGGTATCATCGACATCGATGGTAAAGGCGAGTTTGTCCCCGGCTGCGAGGGAGGCGATCTCAAGTTCAATTGTATCTTGCCCATCCTCGACCGCTGGAATTTGCCGCAGAGCATCCGCGCCCTCAACGAATTCGAGAGGTTGGAAGACCTCTACACCCGCGCCTTTGTCGGTAACGTCGAAAATCAGACGTCCCGCAGATTTCGACAAGTCAATTTTGACTGTCGAAGCTTCTACTTCGCAAGCTCCGACGTTTGTCAGAACAAAACGGTCCTTGGGTGCGCCTTCTATAAAGCGAATTTGTACACCAGCCTGAAGGGACGTGGCTGCAAATAGTCCAACGGTGGCTGTAAGAATACTTTTCGAGAACATATTTATCTCCTAATTAAACGGTTCTTGATAGATACGCCTCGGCGGGTTTCCTGGATCAGACTTATACCCTTTGACTATCGTGGTTTAGCAGACAGGAGCTTTCGAAGTTCAATGCTCCGCAGTCAGAACTGCGAAGTCAAAACATGCCATTGTCATTCTCGCTTTTTGCTGGAACTTCCTGAAGAACGTCCCAGTGTTCGACAACCTTGCCATCAGCATCCAGGCGAAAAATATCGATCCCTGCGTACTCGAGACCATCGGGCCAGATCTGATGGCAATGCAGAATAACGTGATCGTCTTCAGCAAAGGCACGTTTGATATCCACACGCTTTCCCGGGTATTCGGCGGCCATGCGCTCAAAATAGTCAACAAAAGCTTGCTTGCCGTCGCCAACATGCGGGTTGTGCTGCGTATAGGTTTCCCCAACAAAGGTCGCTATGGCCTCAGCAGGTCGACACGCGTTGAACATCATCTCGTAGAAGGCGATGACGTTTTTCTTGTTTGTTTCGAGGTCCGGCATGCTGATCTCCAAATCGAAGTTATTACCGCCCAAAAATGTTGACCCACGTAATTCTTGGAAGCGACCCGGCAAGGATCTCGACCACTAATCGGCAAGAGGTTACACGCTTGATTATGCGTTCCGACTATTTCGAGGGTAAGCCACTTACTCGGTTTCTTCGAAGTCTATATGAATATGATTTCCATCAGGATCGGCCACGTGGATTTGGACCATTCTAGTCCCCGGGACGTCAGTTTTGCGATACTGGACCTGATTCGAGCTCAGTTTTTCTTCGAATGCGCTCAACCCCGTGGCTGAGAGCGCAAAATGCTCGAGCTTGAGCTTCACTTCGGAACCGACATTTGGCGTTCCTTGGTGACCCACAAGGTGGACCACGGCGTCATCACCCGCATACAACCATGCTCCGGGAAACGGAAAATCAGGGCGGGTCCCAGGTTTCAAACCCAGGACCTCTTCATACCAAGCAACCATCTCAGGCAACCTTGTCGTCACGATATTCACATGATCCAACCGCTCTATTCTCATCTAAAACCCCTCAAGCACGAGCTTTCCTTTGGCCTTGCCGCTTTCGAGGATAGCATGCGCTTTCATTAAGTTTGTAGCATTGATCCTACCGAGTGTATCGGTCGCTGTGGATCTGATCTTTCCATCATCTATCAACCCGGCGACCTGATTCAGGATTTCACTTTGACGATTCATATCTCCAGTCCCGAAAAGCGACCGAGTGTACATGAACTCCCAATGCAATGAGATCGATTTGGCTTTGAACGGCGCGATGTCGAAGGTCTCAGGATCATCGATCAACCCAAAGCGACCTTGGGGTGTCATCACCTCTCCAGCTTGAGACGTATAAAGCTGGGAATGGTTTGTCGAAAAAATGAAATCCACGCTATCGATACCGAGAGCCTCGAGTTGTGTGCCAAAAGGTTCCGCGTGGTTGATGACATGGTGTGCGCCAAGCTCTCGAGCCCAGTCTTGTGTCTCGGGTCGGGACGCAGTGGCTATCACTTTTAAGTCAGTGAGAGCCCGCGCCAATTGAATGGTGATCGACCCGACACCGCCTGCGCCACCAATAACCAGCAAAGTACTGGTTCCACCTGGCACGGTATCCAGGACTCGCAAGCGGTCGAACAGCATCTCAAAAGCAGTAAGCGTCGTGAGCGGCATAGCCGCCGCCGCTTTCGCAGGTATGGATTTTGGCGCGGCTCCGACAATACGTTCATCCACCAGATGAAACTCGGCATTGGTTCCCGGTCGGTTGATCGCCCCGGCATACCAAACTGTATCTCCTGGTCTGAAAGTCTCAACCATTTCGCCAACTGCTTCGACGACGCCTACTGCGTCCCACCCCAAAATATCAGGTGCTGGACCAACAGGAGCACGGTTTTGCCGAATTTTCGTATCGACCGGGTTTACTGAAACGGCCTGCACCTTCACCAACAAGTCGCGCCCCTTCGGCGTCGGTTTGTCGGCCTCGAAGTCGACTAAGGCGTCCGCCCGATCAATTGACCCTGTCTCGCGGTATCCCACGGCTTTCATAGCTTGCTCCTTTGTCCGGTTCTGTATCAACCGATGATTGTCATCTCATTCAACGTGAATTCTGCAACGGCGCCCTCTGTTGCTTCCAGGTAAGCCGCAAGGTGCGGAGCACCCATGTGGGTTTGCCAAAGTTCTCGGCTTTCCCAGTTTTCGTAGAACACGAAATGAACCGGGTTGTCGTTGTCCTGGTGCAGGTCGTAGTTAATGCAACCCTCTTCGGCACGGGTTGTGTCGATGAGCTTGATCAGCTGACCCTTTACGAGGTCGATCTTGTCGGGGTTGGCTTTGATGTTGGCGAGGATTGTCAGCTTGGCCATTGGAATAGATCCCTTGTGTTCTTGAGCGATGCGCAAGATTTACGCCGCAGTACTTTCGGGATAAACAGGGCAAGATCGAACATATAATCCGGAAATTCCGTTTAATGCTTTTAGACAACCTTCGCTTGTTTCTGACCATAGCCGAGAAAGGCAGTCTTGTGGCGGCGGCGCGCGAGACAGGGATGTCGAGCACGACAGTGTCCGAGCGGCTCGCGGCTCTGGAGGCACATTACGGTGTGGTTTTGTTCAACCGCACCACCCGTTCCATTAGCCTGACCGAAGAAGGACGAGTACTAGCCGATGGGGCAAGAAACGTTCTCAGTGAGGTTGCGGACCTGGATACACTAGTTCGGCACGGCGCCGAAACTCTGTCTGGTCCAATTCGCATAAGCGCGCCCATTGATTTGGGACGGAGCATTGTCTCCAAGGTTATTGCCGAATTCACCGAAGAGAACCCTGCCGTCTCAATCGAACTTTCCCTCTCAGACGGTTATGTCGATCTTGTCGGCCAGGGTTTCGACCTCGCCGTTCGCTTCGGCAACATCACAGACAGCTCGCTCAGGTTGCGAAATCTAGGAAGCTACCAACGTTTCGTGTGTGCGTCCCCAAGTTATCTGGCCTCATTCGGAACGCCTGAAAAACCAGAAGATCTATTGAACCACAACTGCTTGGTCATGAGGTTTGGCGACATGATCGACAACGTTTGGGAGTTTGGGTCAGGACCAAATGCCCAGCGCGTATCGGTAAAGGGAAGTCGAATAGTCAATGATGGTTCACTGATCCGCGATTGGGCGATCGCAGGCCATGGGGTCGTCTTGAAGTCCGAGCTGGATGTCGGCGACGATGTTCGATCTGGCAGACTTGTTTCTGTCTTGCGCAACTTCCTCCCACCGCCGAAACCTTTGCAAATGATGTTTCCGCCGAGCCGAGCCCAACCACGTCGCATAACGGCCTTGGCCGAGCATTTGCGTCGCAAATTTGGTGTGCGTCAGAGCCGTAGGGGAAGTCACTAATCTGACAGCCGCTATGTTTGCTCAATGAATTTCAACGTTGCGTGTGCTAGCTCTCTGCCAGCATCTTCTTGAATGAAGTGCCCGGCTCTTGGCACAACGATATGATTATGACCAACTGCCCCGGGGATCGACTTTTGGAACAGTTTGTCTACCCCCGCCATGACGCTGTCATCTTCTCCAAAAACAGTCAGAAACGGAGTGTTCAGGGTCTTGAGGGTTTCCCATGCGGCTCGGTTGGCTTCTGAAGCTGGATTGTCAGGCGTGTCGGGCACCAACACTGGAAACTCACGAGCGCCTGCCAGATAGCGCGCATCCGGGAACGGTGCGTTATAGGCTGCGACCTCTTCATCTGAAATCTTGGATGTTGTGCCACCGAATACGATGCGTCCCGAATTAAATTCCGGCACGGATTGCGAGTATTCCCGCCATGAAAGAAATGCCTCACCCAAGGGCACGTCACCGGTAGGTAGGGCCGTGTTCGCCACAACCACACGAGAGAACCGCTCGGGCATACTCGCAACCAGCCGCAAGCCAATGAGTCCGCCCCAGTCTTGGCAAACCAATGTGATGCCCGTCAGGTCAACTTTCCGCAACCACTCGGACATCCAGTCTACATGGCGTTGGTAGGTGTAGTCGGATCGCTCAGTGGGCTTGTCCGACCGGCCAAACCCAATCAAATCAGGAGCCAGAACTCGATGGCCCGCATCTTTGAATAACGGAATCATGTGCCGATACAGGAAGCACCAGGTTGGCTCTCCGTGCATCAACAACACTGGCGGTGCCTGCGCCGGTCCCTCGTCCAAATAGTGCAGACGGAGAAGACCGCCCTCGGTATCATCCACATCAAGATAGTTCGGGCCAAAGTCGAAATCTGGCAATCCGTCAAACTGGTGGTCCGGTGTACGAAGGAACTTCATCGTGAACTCTCCAAAATTGCCGACGGTCTTGGTCCGACAACAGTGATTGATAAAACTAAAACGGTCCAGTTCCAGCGTTTACCGACTTCAGGTTTGGTTGACTTCGACGCATTGCTTCGGTCCCTCGCGGCGGAGGTTCTTTTTTGCAGACGTCTTGAATCTAACATCCGACAAAAAAATTTGGTCTCAAAAACCCTATATTATGAGTTCATCTGTACGGATCGCCGAGAGGCGGCTCAGAAGAAAATCGCAAGTCCAGTCATTGAAACAACCAAGAAAAGCAGAGTCATGATACCGCCCGAGCGAACAAAATCGACCACCCTGTAACCTGCCGGGCCCATGATCAACGCGTTCACCTGGTGTGTTGGGATCAAAAATGAGTTGGACGTTGAAATTGCCACGGTGAGAGCAAATACAGCCGGGTTTCCACCCGCCGATACAGCAATAGAAACTGCTAGCGGCACCAGCAGAACAGTTGCACCTACGTTCGACATGACCAGCGTGAACGCCGTCGCCAAAACGGCTATTCCTGCTTGCAAAGACCAGATCGGCCACCCCTTCAAAAGGGCCAACACATGCGCTGCAATCCAATCCGCAGTGCCGGTGTTCTGAACCGCCTGCCCCAACGGGATCAGTGAAGCGAGTAGAAAAACTGTGCTCCAACTTATCGACTCGTAAGCCTCATCAATCGACAGCACCCGGCTCAAAACCATGCCAACAGCGCCAACTAACAGGCACAACGACAAGCGCAGTTCAGAAAATAGAATTAAGCTCAACGCTATCAGGAAGAAAGCGAGCGCCCATCCGACCTTGTGTGGCCGCAACTCTTCCTGGGGAAAGTCCGAGGTGACAACGACGAAATCCCGGTCTGCCTTCACTCGTGTCAGACGGTCCCACTGCACGTGCACCACACACGTGTCGCCGGCTTGCAAAGGAACTTGCCCGATATGCGTAGCTGAATGATCTTCGGTCTCAACGTGGCTTAGTGTTTCTTCGCCACGCTGAATGGCCAACAAAGACAAACCATGTGTTTGGCGGAGACGTAAATCGATCGGAGTCTGGCCGATCACCGAAGAACCGGGAGGAATAACAACCTCGGCCACCCCCGATTGGGTCGCGGCGAAATCGTCTGCAAAGACATCTAGTTGGGGCAGGATCTCCAAGCCGTAAGGCTCAGCAAACTGGTGCTCAACCACCCGACGCAGGCCAAGCACGGCAAGCCGCGCCGGGGCTTCGATCTTGGTATCAGCCATCGGCGCGATGACCTTGTGGCCGCGATAAGATGTGCCCAGAATGTACATGTTATGGGCGACCATCAGATCCGAAAGCTTTTGCCCGATGATGATCGAGCCTTCAGGGACACGTATCTCAAACATATCGGCCCTAAGCCCGTATGTGTTTTCGACGTAAGCCTGCATGGACCGCGCCGAGCTTGCATCTTCTCCACGCTCCCGCTGCGCTGGGAGGACCCAACGACCAAAGAGCACAAAGTAAAGCACCCCTGTCAGCACCAGCATCACACCGATAGGCGTGACTGAAAACAACCCAAATGTCTCCATTTGTTGGTCAGCTGGAAGGGATGAGTTTGCCGAAACAATCAGGTCGTTCAGCAGGATAAGGGGCGACGACCCAACCAATGTGATCGTACCACCCAGAATCGCGCAAAACCCCATGGGCATCAGCAACCTACTCATCGGGATTTCCGTACGTGCCGAGATGCGGCTCACAACAGGCAGAAAAAGCGCAGCAGCTCCGACGTTCTGCATGAAGGAGCTGATGACACCAACCGTTGTTGATATAATTGGGATGATCCGGGCTTCTGTCGTGCCACCGTTCTTAAGGATCAAGGCCGCAACCTTTGACATAAGTCCGGTCTTATCAAGCCCAGCCCCTATTATCATAACTGCGATGATTGACATCACAGCGTTCGAGGAAAAACCTTCAAAGAGCCTAGAGACATCGGCAAGATTGCCCAGCCCCGGTAGATAGCTCAGTGCGCCAAGCAGCACCATTACGAGAATTGCTGCGACGTCGATCCGTATAATCTCGGTAATAAAAAGTAAGACTGTAAAAGATAGTAGACTCAGTACGGCTATCATTTCGTACGTCAGTGCTGGTAATTCCATATCGTACTCCCAACCTAACGTTAATTGATTGGCAGCAAATGCGAAGGACCAACTCTGCGCCGAAGGTAAGGCCAAAATCCATCAGGCCGGCTCACGCAACTTTTTTTCGGACATGGTATCTGCTGAAACATGGAATCCGCCAACTCAAAGAGACCCTGATGATAAACTCAAAAGCGTCTCTTAGTCACCGCAATTGGAGGTAAGTCGTCCGTTCGCAGACTTGTGATAAATCCCCACTTCCAGAATAGGTATTGCCTTACCCGCGAAAAGAGCGCGCCCAAACTGGCGCGCTCACTCTATTTGCTATTGCCTGTCACCAAAGAGTTAAGAGTGATGCATCACTCTGCGGCAACCGCTTCCTCTCCCAGTGCCGGGTAGTCGGTGTATCCTTTTTCATTCCCACCGTAGAGGGTCGTTTCATCCAACTCATTCAGCGAGGCGTCTTTCTCCAGCCGTCTGACAAGATCCAGGTTGGAAATGAAAGGTCGGCCAAAGGCCACCAGGTCGACGGCTCCGATCTCAACCGCTTCAATCGCCATTTCGCGGTCATAGGCGTTGTTACCCATTTTCGCACCATCAAACAAATCATAGAGCGCCTTTAGATCGCCACCTTCGGGAATATCACGCGGGCCGCCGGTCTTTCCTTCTACGAGATGGAGGTAAGCCAACCGATAAATTGTTGTAAGTACAAGCACATCGCTACATTCCTATATTTGATTTTATTCAGAATATTTGGGTGTCTTTGCCCGTAGTTTTGCACAGCATTTGCGTACAACTATGCAGGATTTGCGCGCAACGTTGCATGAATGGTCATAGCGCATTAACGTCGAACCGATCTGTTCATCCTGCGTGGTCCTCCCGCGTTCATACGTTCCAACAAAGGTCCCGTCTTTGTTGCAATAGCGGTTCGGGATTGGATCGCAGCCGTAGGCTCTCAAACAGCCTACATCGAATCGGAATCGCCGTGGGAAAACGGATACTGTGAAAGCTTCAATGGCTGGTTCCGAGACGAACTCCTAAACGGGGAGATTTTCTATACCCTGCGCGACGCCCAGATATTGATCGAAGAATGGAGAAAACACTACAATGCGAAGAGACCACACAGTGCATTGGGCTACCATCCACCAGCGCCAGAAACCATCATCCCGATGGAACTGAGGCCAATCATGCACTAACCATCAAATCGGACCAGTCAGATGGGGGCTGCTCAGGAGTTTAGATGGCATCCCATAGAAGTCACAGAGTTTCTTTGAGGGTTATGCTCCAAGCGCTTCAATCAATGAGTGTATGGGTTGACCATGGGTAGAACAAGCGCGGTCAAACTGATGTTGGGGGCAGCTTTGAAACTCCTTTCATACGTGATCACAGCTGGTTCTTTTGCAATAGGGATGATGAGCCTGTAACCGCTACACTCAACCTGAATGATACTTAATCTGGCATTGTTCGAAGCGAGCGCGGCCGTAAGCCTCGCATCAATACAGTGTTGTGCGGCACCCAAGCGACTTTTGAAGACTTATGTTCAGGTACTCCCAGCTGAACGTGAAAAACTTAGTTCTCATTGTCCGCTTGGGGCTGACTGCGCTTCTTGGGTGAAACAAAGCGGATGGCGACAAAGTCCGCGGAGCAGATGTTGAGTCGAATTCAAGGAACGACTGCTTCTAGCCCATTCCTTTTAATGTCGCGGTTCAGCCGAAAGTCCGCTTTCATTCAAAGCATTCGTCACTGACTGCGCCATCGCAATGACCCTAAGCCAACGTGGAATAAACTTCGGCAACTCGCTGAAAGGTCCAAAAGCAGGCGATAGCCGCACATCCACCGGCTAAGCCCACTCGTAGGGACATCCACAAACTGGAGTTCACGCGCCGACACATTATCAAGGCAGGCCAGAGCGCAAGAATAATGGCGACTTGGCCAAGCTCGACGCCAAGATTGAAAGCAAGCAGGCTTTGCCAGATGTTTGGAGATGTGACCTGCAAGATCTTGTGCAACACAAAGCTAAACCCAAGCCCGTGCAAGAGGCCAATCAGCGTTGTCAGAAGCACCATCGTGACTTCAGAGCGCGCATTGTCCTTAAAACTCATAAACGCTGCGACGGCTGCAAATATTATAGAAAGCGCGATCCCGGTTTCGACGGCGGGAACAAACCACGCGCCCGATGGTACAAACCCGAAAAACCCCAGCGACAGCGTTACACTATGCCCAACGGTAAAACCGGTTGCACGCAGCAATAGCGCCCTGAGGGTCTGCGCTCCAATGACCAAACACACAACAAACAAAACATGATCCAATCCTTCGAGGATATGTCGTATGCCTTCCCAGACGAAACTGAGGAATCCTCCGTATCCTTGTTGCTGAACAACCAATGGTTCAGTCATCAGACCCCGAGATCGGAATACCTGAGCTGTGTCTGACGCGTAGTCGAGAATGAGGTTGGCCGTTTGGTCCTGATCCGGCAAGCCGGGGTCCAGCAGGTTCGCAATGCTATACGATTGGACCGGACCGTAAGTATCATAATGCAGGACGAGATCAACAACTGTGTCACCAACAAAAAGCGGTGGCATGAGGGCCGTTTCGGTTTCCACGGCCTGTTGAGCTTCGGCCAAAGTTGCAAATCCGGGCTCATTTCCGACGCGATGCAAGCGAACGGTCTCAACTGTTCCTCTTAAGCGCCGATTGTCGACCAACAGATGTAGTCCACCTTCGGCGAATTGCCCCAGCCCATTGGGATCGCTCAAGGCAGCCTGCAAGTCGACAAAGTGGACCAACTGACCGTCGCTCATGGCATTAGTCGTGAATGGTGCAGCGTCCGGCAAGGCATCACCATTCTGATCACCGACCTTATCTGCAACCAAATAGGGCATGGGCGTGCGCATGTAGATACGTAGACCGTCTTCGGAATGCTCGACATGCGAAATTCGAACGTTGAGGTTAAGCAAAAAATGCGCCGAGGCCGACAGTGTCAGTGACAAAAACACACCGACAAACAAAGCGCCGAAAGCAAAAATCTTAGCTTTTAAACACTTATGCATTTGGATCGCGAGCCTCGATTACAGTTAATCCATCTAGCTTCCAATGGCCTGACTCAGGTATGATCTCCGCCAGCACCCGAAACGTAACGGCGCGCATGTGGGCGTGCCCCCAATGACCGCCTTGTGCTTTCACTGTCCATTTGGCCAGAGTGCTAAATCCACCCGGTGTGAGGGTTGGGTTAATGCGCTCTAATTCCAGTTCGCTGATATCAGTAACCGTAGCAAGACTACCTCCTGGCGTTCGGATCGCGAGCCCACGTTCAACCTCTGTTGCAATGTCACCCAGAGACGCTTCCGACACAATATGTGCCAGCTCTGACTTTCTTGCGGCCGGCGAAACTTCCAGAGTCACCGTGCTCAAGTTCTCGACCATTGAGCGCAGTATATCTTCCGCAACCTGCTGTTCAGGGGGCTCGGGCTTATTCCACGGTAATTCCAGCAAATATCCCGAAAATGCCAGGGTTGCCGAAGCAGCGACAATAACGGTTAGGCAACTTACACGCTTTGCAACTTTGCCCTTGCACAGCAGGAAAAAAGCAAGTGAGGCGGCACTGATCATCCCGGAGATCAAAGCCATTGCCGGGCTCTGCCGTTTCTGTTGCTCGACTGGAATCTGAGTAACAGATGCTCTTTCGTATTGGAGCAAGTGGTTCTGCCAATGAAACTGAGGACCTGCTGGTGTCACAGCTCCAAAGAATGGCCCGGCGATATCGTTTGAAATGGTCGCAACGCGGGAAATTTCCTCGTCAAACATATCCCATGTGACTGTCACCTGATCGGGAAGGTCTGCCGATGAGAAAGACAGGATAGCTCCGATAAACGCATTGTTCACGAACACTTGCTTTCCCGGCTCTACAACCTGAAAACCCTGCGATGTGAGCTCCAGGAGTTTTGCTGTAGCGTTTGACGGTTGCACTAATTTGCCATCAATTGACACCGGGTTACGAGAAATCAAAAAGGACGCCGCCTGGTTTACGACCAAGGCGCTATGCTGTGGCGAAAGCGTTTGCCCCACTTCGAAGGTTTCACCAATCCAAGGCGCCAGTTCACGCAAGCGGATCAGCGTCTCATGCCGAACTTCACGGGGTTCGATGTAAAGAAACGTGGAGGTCCCGTCCTGCGCTTTTCGATTCAGGCTTTCAGCAGAAAAGCGGCTATCCCACGGATCAGGCCAGTGAATCTTTAACTCTGCCGGCTTTGACAAGAAGCTGAAATCCGTGACCGGAACCTCACGGTCAAAAACCTGCATCCCGATAGTCACCAGTGGTTCGCCATCCCGCGATGGAGGCACAATAGTCAGCTCCTTGGGAACTGAGTTTTGAAACGGAAAGAACAGTTCGACGAAGAGAACGCGCGGATCTTTGGGCGGGCTGGGAACAATTTGACCCGAGAAGGGATCGCGCTGACCTGCAAGCGGCGAGGCCCGGTTTATGCGCGTTCGGTATTCCACCTTTCTGATATCAGCGTTTAGGGCCCGTTCGTCGCTTCCAACAATCGACAGCGCCCGGCCTTCGGCTTGCGCATAACCTTGATTGGTATCTTGTTCAGCCTCCGGCTCACCTCCGACGAAATCTGATGACCATCCTATTGGCAACATTTCCGCAAACAATGGAATATCTTCGACATAGATCTCAAGGTCGACGTAGACCCCATCATCTTTGACATGAAGGACAGCGATATTGGGGGCGACTTCTGATCCGTTAGTCAGAATGACATCCGCCGAAACGGCCTGTGCACTTGAGGCCATCAGGCTCAGCATCAGGAATAGTCGGTACAGATACTGCCAAATCGGAATTTTGCTCACCCCTGAAGGTTAATTATCCGGCATTGGCGGTGGCGTGTAACCCTCCCATTTTCCCGCATTGACTTTGTCGGATGGCTCTTTTTCTTTTGAACGCGGGGCATTGATGTACTCGTCGCTCACAGCGGGTGGCAACGCATATTCATCAACACTCGCTTCCCGAACAACGATCTGGTCCTTGGTCACGTTGATCACCTGTAGATCTCGCGCGAGCGTGAGCGGCCCATCGTAAGTCGAACGGACGCCTTCCAAAATCGCCTGATAATTTTCGGGAGAAAGAACAGAGTGATATCCGAGGGCCATACGCGGTTCGACCGCAGACATCACTTTGCCAAAAGCCGCAGGTTCGGTATGAACGCGCGTCGCGACATAGGTCGCCTGTTTCATGTCCCAGCCAAAATACGGGGCCAAAGCATCAGGTGGAAGAAACGCCTCGTGAGAAGCGATGTCCGCCCCTTTGGCATATTCTACATACCATTTGTTCGGGTAGGTATCTCCGCCAAAGACGTATTTCAGCCCATTCCATTCCAGAGAATAACTTACCGAGCCATCTAAGCTGTGGATAGCAGGCCAAGACCGGATCGTGACGTCGTTCTCCTGATAAACGATCTCGTTTTCCTGCATGTAATCGAATTCAGTGACTTCAAGCTTGGCGCCATCATCCGGCAGTGCGCCCGTTCGCGTGGCCAAGTCCCAGGCGTAAGCTTTGGACATGCCATCAACATAGGCTCTAGTGCCCAGCTCATCTTCTGATCCGGACGGGCCGAAGATGCGGAGCGGGGTATATCTACCTGAAAGCCACCCCCCAACGTGGAGGCCCATGAAATCTCCAACGTGGTCAACATGCAAATGGCTGAAGAAGACCTTGTCGATCTTCGCAAAGTCCGGTCGCAGCGAGAACAGGTTTCCCGTTGCGCCAGTTCCTACGTCAAAAAGAAAAACGTCCCCATTCCCAAGTTCCACATAAAACGAAATCGAGACGGCTGCCTTGGTTTGGTTAGGCATACCTGTCCCCAATGCCGTGATACGCATTTCATCCGCGCCAAGGATTTCAGTGTTGGGAAAGTATGACGCGGGATAAACACCATTTTCTATTGCAGAAGCAGTTCGACCAGTCGGCAGCGCATTTTGCGCTGAAGCGGTGCCAGCCAACGACAATCCCAAAGCCAATAATGCGCCAGTCGTGGAATGCATAATGCTTTTCATTGATCCCCCCATTTCTGCATGGCGTTTCTGAGAGCACGACGTCGTGAACTCCCAGTTGCCCATAGACTTCTCTACGGTACGACCATAGACTACTCTATGTCAAATAATGAATGCTATAATCTGAATGTCAGAAACTGTCACCCGAACCTCACCCAAAAACGCCGCGACCAAGGAAGACTGGATATTGCTGGCCTACAAAGTCCTCAACGAGGGTGGCGTTTCCGCGATAAAAGTCGTGCCAATGGCAAAGCGACTGAACCTGACAAGCGGTAGCTTTTACTGGCATTTCAAGAACGTCCGAGAGCTTTTGGATGAGGTTCTCAGATATTGGGAGCAGGAACTGACTGACAAAATGATCGCACAGGCAAAGACATTTGGCGGTCCCCCGGAAGACCGCATTCTTCTTCTTATGAAAAAGGTCATAGAAGAGGACGCTGCCTTGCCGGATCACGCTGTCTCAGTGTGGGCGAATACCGATGACAAGGTGAAAGAATCGTATCAAAGAACCATCGGCAAACGGTTCCACTTCGCCGCCTGGATGTTTGAACAGGCCGGGTTTTCGAAAGAAGAAGCGAAAGCGCGCGGAAGATTGATGGTGACTTCGCTAATGGGAGATTCTTCGACCGGTCTGAAAACGCAAGGCGATTGGGAAAGGGTTATCGAACGGGAACACGCAGTTCTTATGGGAAAGTAGAAGAAAAGTCAGGCTGTTGCCCTGCATTGGATGTTTGCTGAAATCGAACCACCGATTTTCCTAAGTGCACTGTGAAAAGACCGCACAGATGGATACTAAAGGCGACATTCGGCCTGTGCCCCTTGAGGTTTACTTCGCCCCTGTTTTGGTGCGTTTGTCCATCGTGTAATTTTGCTCACGCAGCGAATGGCAAGTTGGACGGACGCATCGCATCATCACCAAGTCAAGGCCAACGGAAATTGTTGGCCGTCCACCAAAGTTTGCAAAGTTCTCTATCTCTGTTTTCGATTTCAAGGGCGGGTTTAGATCGCATCGGGGTCATGGTTCTCTCCGGGGTCGAATGAGCCGCCCTATCATGGCGTTGGTGACGGGATGCCTTCCAAAAGCCCGCTGCGAAGTCACCCGTTGAGGTGCTTCGACTTTGCATCACGAGGTCGTCCTGTCTCCGTCCCGATAGAACAAGTTTTCCCCGGTTTGCGGAACTCTGTGTTTCAAATCACGCGTGCAAAGCCTCCTTTGTCCATGCAAACTCGGTTCCATCTCACCAAAAAGGATCATGCGAGATCTGGACTACAGCCACCTGGACCGAGTTATGAACCGGCGAAGGAAGGGGTAGCGGGATGTTGAAGGTGGTTGTCTATGTTGGTGATCAAGAGGTCGCCCGAGCTGTGGCTGAGAACGATTCAGAACTCGCGGACTTGTCCGATCACAATATCCGGTTGAACGAGCGTTCTGCCGAGCAATTTGGCATTAAAGAAAAAGGTCTCGGCGGCCGGATTAAAGGCCACCCTCGAAACCAGTCGGCCTGGGCGCTCGTCCGCAAGATCGCAGACCTTTGGCTTACGGGGACCGGCGCGGGCGAAGAAAAAGTTGATGCAGAGCTGCTGCCGATGATCCGCAAGTCTAACCGTAACGAATATGCCATAAACTGATTGAATGCGTCGCTAGTGCAGACAAACGCGCAGCGCAAAACTATGGGCAAACTACGCAAACTTATGGGGTGCGCGAAGTGCTATGCGCAAACCCACAAGTTTTGTAGGACACCGCGAACACGTTCGCATCGCCTCTCAAAAACATTGAGAAAATTTGCGTACAACAACCCAAAGAAATTCGCGCCGATTGCCCAAAACAATTCGCGATTCAATCTCGCTCGTGAACTCCCAAGGCAGAAAACAAAGTCATTTTGCGAGATTCACAAACGAACCCATTTCCCTAGTTTTCCATCCGAACAGCCTGAACATAGAAAGATGATTTTGCGCATTTTCTTGAGGCTTCGGGGATCACTAATGCCTATACAGTGCCGTCATCCCGAGCGTCTGAACTCTCGAGCCCAAAAGCTACGCATCCACAGTTTCCATGCGCACATGTAGCACCAATTAGTGACCTGCTTAGACGGAACACGCGTTTCAAGCGAGGCATGGAAGAATGGATCTGTTTGGGAGAACTACTGGAAGAGGTGCTCAAGGCGCATCTGAAGCTTGAAAAGAGGGTGCCGCCAGAGCAGCCGACGACGCGACCTCTGTTCGAGTCCCGGCTTTTTCTCAAAGAGCTCCTTCATCATCTCATCGGGTGTCTTGGCAACACAGTTCTGTGGGTTCACTGATTCAGGAAACGCCTGAGGTCGCGAAGCTTGAATCGACGTCTTTAGGTTGAAACCAGCAGCGTTGCTACAAGGCCCTGCCGTTTAAGGATAGCTTGGCGAAACTCCATTCTTCTCCATCTTTCGTCATTTACAAATTAAAACATTCATTTTATTGATTGTGTATGGGTAAAAGTTCATTTTCTCGACGTACTTTCTTACACAACGCCGCGTGTCTCGCGGCACTTGGTGTTCAATCCAAAATCGCTTGGGCAGAGCTACAACTCGGTTTTTCGGCTCGGATTGCAACTATGTCAGACGGGTACCTGTCATTGCCGCCGGAAATGGTCTTCGGCGCCATGCCGAAGGAAGAACTCAGGCAGCTTCTGGACAGCTATAAGGTGGACGCAACCAAGTACGAGCCAGAGTGCAATGTGGCACTTTATCGAGATGGTCAAAACACGGTGCTGTTCGATGTGGGAGCTGGACCCGATTTCATGCCAACATCTGGCAAGCTTCTGGAATCTCTTGAAACTATCAACCTGTCGCCCGAAGACATCTCGCACGTGATCTTCACCCATGCGCACCCGGATCACATCTGGGGCGTTTTGGATGATTTCGATGACCTTCTTTTCCCCAACGCCACGCATCACTTTGGCCGCGATGAGTGGGATTACTGGTGGAACCCCTCGACGGTGGATACCATTGGAGAAGATCGCGCTGCGTTCGCTTTAGGCGCGAAGCGGCGTATGGCGGCAATTGAGGATCAGGTCGCGTTCTTTGACGACGGACAAGAGATCCTTCCCGGTATTGCCGCACGCGCAAGCTTTGGACACACGCCCGGCCACATGGCGTTTGAAATTCGCAGCGGCAGTGAATCCGTGATGATTGTCGGCGACGCGTTGGGAAATCCACACGTAGCTTTTGAACGCCCCGACTGGCACAGCGGCACGGATCAGGATCAACAAGCAGCCGCAGCAACTCGAAACTCGCTGCTGGATCAAATTTCCCACGAGCAAATGAAAATAATTGGGTTCCACCTGCCGAATGGTGGGATCGGCCGGGTCGAGAAGACTGGCTCTGCTTATAAGTTTAAGTTCATTGGAGAGCCATAATGATGCGATCGCTGGCGATTGTCTTGACCCTGGCCACACCAGCTTGGGCAAGCGAGGATATTGCAGACCAATACCCGCAAAGTGTGCTGTATTCCAAACCGGTCGAATACATCCCCGGCGTCTACTCTGCCATTGGCGCAACCGCCCCGCCGACCTACGAGAACTCTGGTCATAACAACAATCTCAGTTTTATCGTAACCGGGGAGGGCGTGATCGTCATAAACGGCGGCGCGGCCTATGTGCTTGCTGAAGCGCTTCACCAGGAAATTCAGTCGATCACGGATCAGCCGGTTAAGCTTGTCTTCAACGAGAATGGCCAGGGGCACGCGATGCTTGGCAACGCCTACTGGTCAGAGCTCGGCGTTCCAATTATCGCCCATTCGGATGCTGCGGCTGAATTCGAGGAATACGGCCCTCAGATCCTTGAAGGAATGCAACGGTACAATCAGGACAAGGCGGAAAGAACGTTTCTGGCTGGCCCAACCGAGACATTCGAGGATGAATACGTAGTTGAAATGGGTGATTTCCGGATTGAGGCCAAATATCTCGGACCGGCCCATAGTCCCGGCGATATCTCGATTTGGCTGCCCAACCAAAACCTAGTCATCGCGGGTGACATGGCGTTTCACGAGCGCATGCTGCCGATCTTTCAGGAAACCTACACGGCAGATTGGCTTGAGACTTGGGACAACGAGTTCGAAGCTTTGGGAGCCACATATGTCATCCCCGGCCACGGTCATCCGACAAACATGGATCAGGTGCGCCGCTATACACGCGACTACCTGATCTATCTGCGCGGCAAGATCCAAGAGCATATGGATGCCGGCGGCGATCTGGCAGAGGCTTACTACGTCGATCAGTCACCATATGCCCATTTGGACACGTTTGAGGAACTGGCGACAAAAAATGCCGGGCGCGTTTTTGAGCAGATGGAATTCGAATAGCTCAGGACGTTTGTGGAACAGGCATTCGCCTCAATAACCTATGCGTGCTGATTGCTCCAACCCACATGAAGAAAACGGCAAGCCATGCCGTCAATGACAGTGCGGACCCTCCGGAAAGCCCTGCTCCCACGGCGCAACCTCCGGCCAGCATGGCTCCAAACCCCATGAGGACAGCTCCAGCAAGGTAGCGCTCCATCGGAGTATCCGGGCCAAACCGTTCGATCTTCCACTCCCCTGCAGTTAAGGCCGCGCCTGCGGCACCAATTGCTACGCCTGGAACGAGGCCGATACCGAAGGACAACACGACGTTCCTCTCGGCAACCAACGCCATTAGTGTATCCGTGGCCGGTCCTGTAAATGTGATTGACGACACAGGCACGACGTCAAAAGATGCTAGCGCGATCGCAAAGGTCATCATCCAGCCAAGCGCCACAGCCACGCCAACGCCTGCGGCTGTAACGACCCTGATAAGCGTGACTCTCCGGTGGAATGCGAATGCAATTGCCGACACCAATCCCAACGCTGCAACGGCTGTATAAGCCACGGGCGAAAATCCAAGTATTTCTGAAAGATCTCTCGAGGCGCCTCCTGAGACAGTCCAGATCCCGGAAAGCAATTCGCGGGCGGGACTAAGAACGCCCGTGTAGGCCGCCTGAGCAACTAGGGTTAAAACCAATCCTGTAATCAGGGCGCGCAGATTACCGCAGGAGGCCAATACCAATAGGCGAGATGCACACCCACGCGCAAGAACCATGCCAACGCCGAACATCGCCCCGCCAATTATTGCGCCGCTAAGACTGCCCGTCGACGCGATCGCGCGTGTCTCAGAAAGGTTTAACCACTCAAACGCGACAAACGCCTGTACTAAGGTGAGCGCAGCGGTGAAGGCGATCAGCCAAACCGCCAGGCGGGGACCAAGCTCGCCTTCGGCGACTTCGATGGTCGACGCTCGCAAACAAAAGTGAGACTTCTGAGCTGTCACGCCGAACAAGATACCGACAATCGCACCGGCAAATGCCAAAGCGCCAGGGTCTCCCAACAAATCGATGAGCCTTTCCATCAACAGAAACTCTCACTTCGTTGCTTGCGCGTCCATGTCCTCGGTCAAGTTGTCATTGTCACTGTGCAGCCATTGGCCTGCGCGCCAATTGGCATTGAGCCCACAACTCACCCAAGGCAGATACCAGTCGATCCACGTCTTCCGTGGAATGCACTGGCGAAGGTGTAATCCGTAGACGTTCCGTTCCCTTGGGCACGGTTGGATAGTTGATCGGCTGGATGTAAATCCCATAGTCACGCATCAGCACGTCAGAGATGAAGCGACACTTGACCGGATCGCCGACCATGACCGGAATGATGTGACTTGGGTTTGGTGTATGCGGAATGTCCAGATCGTCCAGCCTGTCTCGCACCTCGCGCACGCGCTGCTGGTGTAGATGTCGTTCCGAATTACTTTGCTTCAGGTGCCGAACCGAAGCGGCAGCTCCTGCGGCCACGGCAGGCGGCAATGCAGTGGTAAAGATAAATCCACTGGCGAAGGATCGGACAAAGTCGACTAGCTCTTTCGACGCCGCGATGTATCCACCAACCACGCCGAATGCTTTGCCCAATGTCCCCTCGATGACGGTTATCCGATCCATCAGGCCTTCGCGCTCAGCTATGCCGCCTCCGCGCGGGCCATAAAGCCCTACGGCGTGAACCTCATCCAAATAGGTCATCGCGCCGTAGCGATCGGCCAGATCACAGATCTCGGCAATTGGTGCAATATCGCCATCCATGGAATAGACGCTCTCAAACGCAATGAGCTTCGGTGCGTTGGCAGGCAGTTCAGCAAGGTGCCTTTCAAGGTCCGCCACGTCGTTGTGTTTCCAGATACGCTTCTGACATCGACTGTGGCGAATGCCCTCGATCATCGAGGCATGGTTCAACTCATCAGACAAGACTGTGATGCCAGGTATGCGAGACGCCAAGGTTCCCAAGGCAGCCCAGTTCGAGACGTACCCGGACGTAAACAGAAGCGCAGCGTCCTTGCCATGCAAATCAGCAAGCTCTTGCTCCAGCAAAACATGCTGGTGGGTGGTTCCAGAGATATTCCGCGTTCCTCCCGCCCCGGCACCAACCTCATCGATCACCTTGTGCATTGCTGCGACAACACTGGGGTGCTGACCCATTCCCAGATAGTCATTTGAGCACCACACAGTGACTTTTTCGGGGCCATTTTCCGCGTAGCTACGTGCTGTCGGGAACGCGCCACGCTGCCTTTCGAGATCCGCAAAGACCCGGTAGTTCCCTTCCTCCCGAAGCTGGTCGAGTAGACCACGAAAAAACTGCTGATAGTTCATTTCAGTTCCCAACGGCTTCTTCGACGATTCCTGACAACAGAGACTGGACCTTTTGCATCGGTCCGTCCGGGTAACTTCGGTATCCCACCATCACGCCACTGTCGTCTTCAGCGACAAAAATTCCGTAGGGGCAGAAGCCGATATTCATCGGGTCCGCTTCCATCACTTCACGCGAGATTTTTGCCGAGCAGAAAATGAAGATGTCTGCGGCCGCAAATATCTGCTTGTCGCTGCCAACATCTGCGCCTGTTCGATTCAGCATTTCCCCAACATGGCTCACATAGTCGATGACCAGCCCTTGTCCCACAATCGCGGACTCCACGGCGAACGTTGCATCATCAAAACTGCCGTCGAAGGGGATAGTGATGATCTCTTCTGCAAGCCCTTGGCTCGCCAGAACAGTGGAAAACGCGGCTGCGGCGATAAAGTGTTTCATGGTTTTAGTCCTCCTCCTAAACCGCATTTTCTCAGATTGATCGTCGGGGTCTTTGACACCGGTCAAAGCCCCGATTGCCTCAACCAAACATGTCCGACGTGATACCGGCGTACCAACCAAGAGACTCTTCGTATGTTGCTTTCCTCAGGTCGGCATCCTCTCCGGTCTGGCTGATAAATCCGTCGACTTTAGCGATCTTTTCAGGCGTCGCCTCATAAGTCGCGCCAACTTTCACTCCATCATCGGTGTCAATGAGCGACCAGCATGTGTTCGAGAACTTGGCCGGGAATACTTTAGACCCGGTCAACGCACCTCTTACTGCGTTCGCACATACCTTTGCCTGGCTGTTTGCTGAAAAACCGGATTTGGGCATGTCACCCTGCTGACTGGCATCACCAAGAACGTAGATATCCGGATCGGCTTTGGAAGACATGTCCGCAGCGTTTACTGGTGCCCAGTTGCCATCGGTCACTCCCGCCATTTCCGCAATTCGACCGGCTTTCATCGCCGGTATCACATTGCAAACATCGACCTTTGTCTCTTCGCCGTCGATGGTCACCGTCATTGCTTCCGGATTCACGGATACATTGCCGCCGCCGAAATCCTCGCCGATCCAGTCGACCATTCCTTCATAGTTGTTTCCCCAGCCTTCTTGGAACAAAGCCATTTTCGAGAATTTGGGCTTCGGATCGGCTACAATGATCTTTGCTGTTGGGTTGTTTGCCTTCAGCACGTGCGCCACCATCGAAACCCTTTCATACGGCCCCGGCGGGCAACGGTACGGGTTAGGAGGAGCGACCATCGCGAAGGTACCTCCTTCGGGCATCGCCATGATCTGCGCTTTCAAAAGCTCAGTCTGAGAACCTGCCTTGTACGCATGTGGCATCTTGTTTTGGGCCGATAGGTCCCAGCCCTCGACCGCGCCATCAACAAAGTCGATACCCGGGCTGAGGATCAGTTTGTCGTAAGGAACTGACCCGCCACCTGCCAAGGACACCGTCTTTGCGTCGCGGTCGACCCCAGTGGCCCAATCATGCACGACGTTGATACCGTAGTTCGCGGCAAGCGTGCCATAGCTGTGGGCGATGTCCGAAAGCTCCTGAAAACCTCCCAAATAAAGGTTTGAGAAGAAACAGGTGTAGTAGGTCCGAGACGGCTCAATCAGCGTCACGTCGACCTCACCTTTGCTGTCCTTTGCAATGTACCGCGCGGCAGTTGCACCGCCTGCACCGCCACCAACAACCACTACACGGGGCTTGCCTTGAGCTAGCACCATCGGAGCAGATAGTCCGGCGGCCACTACCCCGGCGGCTCCAAGAAATACTCGTCTATTGAGTGTCATCGCGTTTCCTCCCCTTAGGCACTTTCACTCTGGATTATTGAAGTAGGCGGCCAATGCCGCGATCTCGTCATTGCTCAGCCGTCCGGCGATCATCTGCATGACCGGATGTGGCCGCTGTTTATCCTTGTAAGCGTGCATGGCGACCACGAAGTCTTCGTCAGGCCAATACACAATCGAAGGAATGCCCTCATCGCCTCCTTCAATCTGGTGGCATGTCGTACATTCGCTGCTGAGATATGCGCCGTACTCAGGATCTCCTTGTATCGCCAGGATCGCGGGATCGATCGAATGATCCGTGCCTTTCGCCGTTGGGTCCGCTTCTGGGATGTCCTGAGGATTGTCCGAAAACGCCCGCAAATAGGCGATCACGTTGGCTCGGTCTTCCGGGTCTTTCAAACCGGGAAAACTCATCCGCGTGCCTGACGCAAATGCGCGTGGGTTTTCGATGTAGGCGGACAGAGTATCAGCGTGCCATTCCAGACCCGAGTTACCCGCACGCTCTAGGCTTTTTGAGTAATTGAAACCGTCCAGACCAGCAGCCTTGCGCCCAAAGACACCATTCAAATGCGGCCCGATTTTGTTTTTGGCTCCATCTCCAACCTGATGACAGCCTTTGCATTTGGCGAACACTTCTTTTCCGGCTTCGGCGTCGCCGAGGCCTTCGGTGGCGTGGGTCGATGGGGCAACAGCAACCATAACCGCCGCGCAGGTCAAAAAAATGTTCAACCACCGCATGATCAGCTTCCGAACGACTTGAGGTAAACGATCACGGCTTCAATATCGTCTGGTTTCTTAAGCCCAGCAAAGGACATGCGTGTGCCCTTCATGTAGTCCTTGGGTTTTGCCAGGAAGGCCGCCATTTCTTCTTCGGTCCAAACAAGACCAGCCTCGGCAGCTGTTTTCATAGCTTTGGAGTATTTGAACCCTTCAACCGAACCTGCGTTGGCCCCGATAACCCCGTTCAGCGCAGGGCCCGTACTGTCCTTTGCACCGTCACCAACCTGATGGCAGGACTTACACTTCTTGAAGACCTTCTCACCAGCTGCGAACAGTTCCGTAGTCTGGTCAGCCTCGTCGATTTCCTGAACATCCGGTGTTGCGGCGGCTTCTTCCTCAGGCTTTGGCGCTGCGGCTGGAATGAACGAGGGCCCTTCCGCCGTGAACGTCGGTAACCCGTCCGCGCTGGCTTCATTCATGACCGAATTCGAACCGCCTTCTGGTGGCGTCTCAACCAGAAAGACAGAACGCATAGTAACCGCTGCCTCTGTCTTGCAGTTCTCCATGCAAGGTTCCTCTCGCCATTCCGCGTATTCCGTCTCGGGTCGAACATCGACGACAAAACCGTCCATATTGTACATCTCGAATTCGGCGAAGTTTTCGTTATTAAGAACGAAGTCGTCATCCACCAGATCATTGGAATAAAGGATGTAGGCGACGATTGCGTAGGTCTCATCCGCCGTAAGAGTGCCCGCTTCACCAAACGGCATTGAGCGGGAAATGTAATCCCAAGCAGTCGACAAATGCGGCCAATAAGACCCAACAGTTTTCACAGGATCTTCGTCGGCAAGTGTGTCGAAACCGCCGGCCAGAACAGGCCAATTGTCGGCGCCTTCGGCAAACTCTCCGTGACAAGACGCACAGCGATCGACAAACACTTCTTCTCCGGTCCAGACATCGCCTGATCCAACCGGCAAACCGCGCCCATCGGGCAATACGTCAACGTCCCAGGCTGCGATCTCTTGCTCCAGCGCGGGGCGCCCAAGCCCGTATGTGCCCTCGCTGCTGGGCGCAGGCGCGGTCAGGTTCATCCCGTTTGCGATCCGTTCGGCCGCTGCGGTCTGGATTTCTTCGACCTTGGCCGCCAGTTCGGCTGCCCGGCTGGCCTCTGCTTGCGCGTTTTCCTGGGCTGTAGCTGCATGCGCCTCAACCTGACTGATCCGGGTTTCCAAGGTTTCTATCTGCGATTGGCCGTAATTCCGGTTCGCAATAGCCACTGCCGCCGCAAGCACCAACGCCGTGCCGCCGAATACAGGCAGGAAAACATGACTAAGAGACTTCGACATTCTCGGCGATCCCTTCTGCGCTCACGTACCAAGTCTGGATACAGTTGTTGTGGTAGACCGAGTTCTCTCCGCGCTTTTCGCGCAGTTGGTCTTTGGTCGGCTGCACATAGCCGGTCTCATCTATCGCCCGGGCCTGTAACAACATTGGTGCTCCGTCCCAGTTCGTGTCGAGATAGAAGCGCGTCAAAGCCTTGCTGTCGCCCTGCTTACCAAGACGCGCCGTCTCCCAGGTGATCCCACCGTCCTTGGACACATCGACCCGCGTAATTTGACCGTGGCCTGACCAGGCAAGTCCGGAAATAACCAAAGGTCCCGGTCCATGTTTGATGGGCA
Source organism: Ruegeria profundi (assembly GCF_049800715.1). Lineage (GTDB taxonomy): Bacteria > Pseudomonadota > Alphaproteobacteria > Rhodobacterales > Rhodobacteraceae > Ruegeria > Ruegeria profundi_A. The sequence goes on along the minus strand of NZ_JBNAFO010000014.1, from coordinate 23,186 downwards.
TTTGCGGACTGGGTGAAGTGATGACGGATTTTGCATCCATCACCCACGTCCATTTCTGGGCCCTGCCATCGGCGTAGACATCAGTGTATTTTGATGTTTCTTCGCGGCTTTCGACCGCCATATCGACGATCTCAATGCGGCGCAGCCACTTGACCCACATGTTGCCTTCCCAACCCGGAACAACCAGTCGCACGGGATATCCGTGCTCCATGCGCAGTGCCTCACCATTTGCCTTGAAAGCCACCAGCACGTCATCCAGCGCTTTTTCCATCGGGATGGAGCGGCCATTGGATGACGCATCTGCGCCCTCAACATAGACCCATTTATCTGGTGAGATATCGGCGCCTGCTTCCTGCAACAGCGTACGCAGCGGAACACCGGTGTATTCCATGTTGTGAATCATGCCATGGGTGAATTGGACGCCGTTGAGTTGCGCACCCGCCCACTCCATACCCGTATTCGCCGCACATTCGCAGAAATACACGTGATTTTCGCGCGGAAACCGCTCAATGTCGTCGTAGGTAAAGACCAGCGGGCGATCGACCAGCCCGTTGATCATCAGGCGATAGTCCTCTTTGCGCAGCTCAATCGCGCCCGAATGATGACGCTCAAAGGCGCATCCTTGCGGAGTGATCGTGCCATCAAGCGCGTGGATCGGCGTGAAGTTGATCGACGAAATCGGAGAGGCGGTCAGCCATTCCACGTTGCGCCGAACAACGTGGGATTCGAAGCTGATCGGCAGGCCATAAGGTGACTCATCGACACCGGCGCCCGTGTAAGATGCCCAATCCTGAAGCTCTGTTATCAGTGGGTCGGGCGTATCTGCCACTGCTGCCCCTGCAACGGACCCTGCGGCGACCGCGGCGCTGCCTTTCAGGAAGGCCCGGCGGGACGGTTTGAACGCGTCATCCATATCTCTTAGGTCTCCATCTGTTTCTTAAGCGCCGACAACATCGACACTGGTGTTCTCTTGCACCTTTACAGTGCCAAGGTTGCGAATGTGGTTTTCGACGACATCCCAGATCGGCGGACCCTCGGTGCCTTCGTTGACACTGGCCCAACCAGTCACGACGTAGGTCTTCGATGGATCAATCGCTTCACCGGTTTTGAGCAGAGTCATTTCGCTGATCCGTTGCCCTTGTGGTTTGGTCACATCGATGCGGTAGCCAAGCCCACCAACGCGGACCATATCGCCGCCCTGCTGGTAGTAAGGGTCGGGATTGAACAGGTTGTCACCGACATCCTCAAGGATCACATGGATGAATTCGCCTGTCATTTCTGTGCGATAGGCATTGGGATACGACATCGATGTGACGTTCCAGATGTCCTCGCGCGTGATATCTTGTCCCGGCAGGATTGAGGGTCCCCAACGGACGCCAGGCGACATCGCGATGTCTGCCTCACGCTCATTGATCAGGGCATCGCAAATCAGGTCATCCCAAGTGCCGTTAAAGTTGCCGCGGCGGTAGAGTAACGAATCCGTTTTGCCAATCACCTCACTCAGCGCAGCTTCATAAGGCGCGCGCTGATCATTTATCAGAGCGGTGATCGCAGGATCAGGAGCGATGACGTCAGAGAAGATCGGGATCAGCTTGTGCTTCAGCCCCATCATCTGCCCGTCCCTAACGTCGAGATCGACGCGGCTGACGAATTTTCCGTTCGAGCCAGACGCGATGATATGCGTTTTTCCGACCAGAACCGGCTCGGGAAGTGCGTCATGGGTGTGACCGCTGAGGATCACGTCGATCCCTTGCACGCGGCCCGCCATCTTCTTGTCCACGTCAAAGCCGTTATGGCTGAGGACGACAACGACATCGGCACCGGCATCGCGAACCTCGTCGACCATGGCCTGCATGTTTTCATCCCGGATACCGAATGAGTACTCGGGGAACATCCAACCTGGGTTCGCGATTGGCATGTAAGGAAACGCTTGCCCGATAACAGCGACCTTTGCACCGCCCCGATCAAAGAACTTATAGGGTTGGAACAATTCTGCAGGTTCGTCCCACTCGGCATCAAAGATGTTCTGACCCAAGGCTGCAAAGGGCAAACTTTGGACGATTTCGTTAATCCTGTCGCTGCCCAACGTGAACTCCCAATGGAAGGTCATAGCATCGGGTTTCAGCGCGTTCATGACGTTGATCATGTCCTGACCGGCCGTTTGATAGCAGGTGTAGGAACCGTGCCAGGTATCGCCCCCGTCCAGTAGAAGGGCATCAGGACGGTCAGCACGAATGGCGTTGATGACAGTTGAGACGCGGTCCAATCCACCAACCCGACCGTAGGTCTTGGCCAGCGCAGAGAAATCATTGTAGGTCAGCGCATAGGCCGACGGGCTCCCATCTTCGATCCCATAGGCCTTGCGGAAAGCCGCCCCTGTGACATGCGGCATCTGCCCTCGCGCATCGCCAATACCAAGGTTTATCTCAGGTTCGCGGAAATAGATCGGTTTGAGTTGCGCGTGAATATCGGTGACATGGATCAAGCTGATATTGCCGAAGGTCTCGAACTCCAGCAATTGACCCTGCGCTAGGCTTTGCTGCGCAGCGAGCCTGGACCAATTGCCAAACCCGGACGCCCCGTACAGAGCCGAGGCTGCCATTGAAACCTGCAAGAAGTCACGTCGAGAAATCATCTATCAGCTTTCCTATATCACATATAAATGTGTGAATGTTATTTGCACGAAAAACCCGCGCAGGACAACGCCCGCGCGGCTCGTTCGTTATTGACGTACAGCAGGAGTTTCGACTGAAAGCCCGTTGCCACGCGAGGCCACGTAGAGCTCAAGCGCGCGAAACTCGTCCGATCCTTCGGCAAAAGTTTCCGCCCGCGTATCGCGAATACAGCCGCGGAAACGATTGTGACGCGAGATCAGCTTGGCCTGTTTCAGACGATAAGTCGGGAATCCATTGATCATACCTTGGCTCAGGTGGTCGGCGCGGATCATGTTGCCCCAGTTGTCTTCATGACAATTGGCGCAGCTCAACTCCAACTGACCATAGCGGGTATAATACATCTCTTTGCCCTGCTCCCAGTACGGGGCGGCATCGCCATCAATCGCTACGTTCATAGGCAACCCACGTGATTGCAGACCGATCAAAGCGACCATACCTTGCATATCGCCCCCGGACCATTTCCAGGCATCCGCTTCCATGCGGTCCGTACGACACTTGTTGATCAGATCTTCCATGACGACCAGCTTGCCGGTTTCGGCATCCACCTTCGGCATGGACGCCTGCAATCCTTTGAAGCTTTCCACCCCATCGTGGCATGAAGCACAGCTCTCGCCAGCGGCGCCATCAACGGTCTCGAAGAGATCGGCGGCCTGATCGACGAAGATCATTGCAGGATTGTCGAAGTCATCAATTTGAAGCGCTTGCGTTTCATCCGTGCGAAAATGCCAACCCGAATAGATTGTGTCCAAATTTTCCAGATGTGCCGGAGCTTCAGTGACCGAGGTCATGTCCAGCTCATCATTGATCGTGAGATTGTCTTCGTCCGGTCCAGCCATCGCTGCAGCCGGGAAAACCAGAATTGCCGCGATCGCCGTAATTGCCTTGGTATTCATTGCGTTCCTCCCTTGGTGGATCAGCGCCAATTCCTCGGACCCGCGCTGATCTGCCTTAGTCGTCGAGCCGTCAGGCGATCTCGATCGTTTTCTTCTCATCGTAGACAGAGCCGTCATCATCGTACCAGGTGAAGACAAACTCACCGGCCTCGGGTACAGTCGCTTCGAACTGAAAGTACGGGTTGGTCGAAATCGCCGGCTCCATCGTCACATCAACCACCATTTCTCCGTTAAACTCGCAGGTGAAACGGTTAATGATCGAACGCGGGATGACGTTGCCTTCTTTGTCCTTGCGCTGGCCGCTTTCCATCTTGTGGCTGATCAATGTCTTGATCGTAACGGTTTCTCCAGCAGCGGCTGTCTTTGGAACCTTGACGCGGGGTTTAACACCGGATGCCATTGGTTAGTCTCCTGTTCTTCAGGGCGCGTGGCGATCAGCCGCCGCAGCCGCCGATTGTCACTTTTACGGTCGCGGACGCTTTGGCAAAGCTGCCATCTGCCATCTTCGCCACGGCAATGACATCCTGCGTTCCGGCAAGACGAATACGGGTTGATGCGGCTTGTTCAGCAGCCAACGGACCGAAATTGAAAGTTGCAACGCCCGGTTCGGGGTTACCTGCAGCCACGATCAGAATTGCAGCTGCGCCCGGAGCACTGACTTCGATTGGTACGGTATTGCCGTTTTCTGCGATTTCCGGTGCAGTCAATGTAACACCGCCGTCAGCCACATCTGCGCCGCCTGTAAATGCCGCGATGGCATCTTCAGCAGCTGCATTTGCGCGTAGCGGCATAATTGTCAGGAACGCGGCGCCCAGCCCAAGGGCCAGTGTCTCGCGGCGAGAGAGTTCCATTTTCAATCTCCTTTGAAACTTCGAAAATTCACGCATCAATGCGCGACTATTCCTCTTTCAGGGTCGCAAGAAACGCGACCACGTCCTCGATTTCCTGCGCTGTCAGGATCGACGTCAAAGGCGCGGTTGGAGCTTTTCCGGTATAGGCGTCACCCGGGCGGATATAGCCGTCATCCTTGTAGAAAGCTGGCATCACCGTGCCTTCAAATGTCATCTTTGCGTTTGCGACCAACCCTCGAAGCTCTGCTTCGGTCCAACGATCACCGGCACCATCCAGCATCGGGCCGACTTCACCGTGGAACGGGATGTCTGCTAAAACCGTGACCGCGTGGCACGCGACGCAGTTGCCTTTTGACTTGTCACCAACGATGAGCGCGCCATTAGCCGCGTCGCCAGCAGCACCGGTCAACGAAGCCTCAATGGCACCATAGTCGTCATAGGTTACGTCCTGCGGATCTGTATCTGCCGCATATGCAGCAACGCCCGTCATTGCGCAGACCAATGTTAAGAGTCTCAGCTTCATGATCCCTCCCGTTTGCTAACGCGCCGACGGCGCCTTGCGACCCAAAGCCTTTGTGTACCGTAGTCGACGAGTACCGCTTGTCGCAACATTAAATTCATAATAATGAATTTTTTTATTTATAACGGCAGTGCTCAATCCTGAGAAACATTGTTTCGCTCTTGAATGCGCCGCGCATGATACCGTTGGAAATCTTCACCATTATCAAGCTCATATCGTTTTTCGTCGACCCAGGTGAAAAGGTCCAAGGTTGTTCCTTTTGAGAACGCTCCGGGCATAACAGCGACCGCGGCATCGATGGCTGTAGCGTCCTCTGGCACCTCTTCAGGAAGAAAAACAAGCGTCGGGGTAAACAGAATCCCCCATTTTCGCATCAGCGCTCTTTGCTCATTCTCTTCCCCGTCAAAGTCGGTAGCTGTAGTGCTGCCATGCAAATCCAGTTGGACGACAAAGAAATTCTCTTCGATGAAAGCAGCAAGGTCAGGCTGGGGGAACACCTCTTCATGCATCTTTTTGCAGTAGATGCAGCCCTGCTGTTCAATGAACAAAACAAGCCGTTTGTCTTCGCTTGAGGCCTCTTCGAGATCCTCTCGGAGGTCTTTGAACGTGTCGCGCATCCACGGTGTTTTATGCAAACCGTCGTCGCCCAGCTCAGCGGCGGAAACTGTCCCGCCGATCAGACACGCGATCAATACTGACAAAACTCGTTTCATGTCTTCCTCCCGGATTATCCAATGGCTGCGAGCCAAGGCATATGGTCGAGCATCCATTGTGCGATGTAGTTGATGGAATTGGTTGCGATGAGGATGCCGAAGAGCACCAGAAAGCCACCCATGGCCTTTTCGATGAGGGGCAAGTGCTTTCTGAACTGCGCCATCCATTGCATGAAAGGGCGGACCAGAAAGGCCGCCAGAACAAACGGTGCGGTCATTCCAACCCCGTAGACGAATAGAAGTACCGCTCCACGCCAAGCCGTCTCGGTTCCGGCCGCTGTAAACAGGATCGCAGCGAGCACTGGCCCAACACAGGGTGTCCAGCCAAAAGCAAATGCCAATCCAAGAACATATGCCCCAACAAGGCTTACATTTGATGTCTCACCGATGTCCGCACGAAATTGGCGATACAGGAACCCAATGCGAATGAACCCCAGGAAATGCAGCCCCATCGCAATGATGATGGCCGCTGCAATCCAGCGCAGGATGTCGAAATACTCTCGGACCAGCTGCCCGAATATCGAAGCTGTCGCCCCCAGCGCCATGAAGATCGTTATGATCCCAGCTGCAAACGCTATTGCAGAAAGCGTTGCCCTGCGACGAACGCCGGCGGAAAGTGTTGAGCCCGCAGATATCTGATCAATCCCGACACCGGCCAGATAGCTAAGATAAAACGGCACAATGGGTAGGATGCAGGGCGACAGGAAAGACAACAGTCCTGCGACCAAAGCTCCTGCAAATGTAATGTCGAGCATGGTCAAACCTGTCCTGGCACGCTATCATTCACATATTCAAAATAATAAAGATATGTCGCTGCGGTCAATCGGAGCTTAAGATGCGCCACTTAATTCTGCTTTTACTTGCAATCACGTTGCTTGTTTCTCCGGTGATTTCACGGGCAGAAATGACGCTCCTGATGGCCGAAGAAGATGGGTGTATGTGGTGCGCACGTTGGGACACCGAAATCTCGGAGATCTATCCCAAGACACCCGAAGGACATGCGGCGCCACTTCAACGCATCGATATCCACGCAGCTATGCCTGAAGGCATCGCATTGGAGCGGCCTCTCTACTACACGCCAACGTTTGTTCTGCTGGACAATGGTCAAGAGGTTGGACGGATCGAAGGCTATCCCGGCGAAGATTTTTTCTGGGGGTTGCTGGGCGTTTTGCTGCGTGACGCCGGGGTGCCGATTGAGACCTCTGGATAAAACGTGGCCAATAAAATAAACTGTTTCGAATGCGTGAAGCTATGAAAGCGAGGCGATCTTGTTGGACAAATCTTCGAAACTGCCTGTGTTCTCCAAGGACATGTGCGCCGAAGACCTGGACAGAATGATGGAAAATGCTCAGACGGCGTCAAATTTTCTCAAGGCAATCAGCCATGAAGGGCGCCTGATGATCTTGTGCTATCTGTCCTCGGGTGAAAAATCTGTCACGCAGATGGAAGAAATGCTCTCGGCACGCCAGGCCGCCGTGTCTCAGCAACTATCTCGCCTGCGCTTCGAGGGCTTGGTCAAAACGCGACGCGAAGGGAAAACGATCTACTACAGATTGGCGGATGATCGATCGACACAGATTCTGGAAGTCGTCTACGATCTATTCTGCAGAGAAAAGTAGAAGCCGACAAAAATACCCGCCAGCTTTGGGAGGAGACTGGCAATGCTTGAAGCATTGGGAGACGCCAACACCGTCGCCCTGATCGGTTTGATCGGTGGCATTGTATTGGGCTTGGCCGCACGCATTGGCCGTTTTTGCACGCTGGGTGCAATCGAAGACTACCTTTACGCAGATGACGACCGGCGGCTGCGCATGTGGGCAATTGCGATCGGCGTAGCAATTGTCGGCAGCCACTTGGCTATGGCTTTCGGGTGGCTGGACCCTGTTGGAACAAGGTATCTTGCACAGACCTGGAACCCAATTGGGTCGATCGTAGGTGGCCTCATGTTCGGCTACGGAATGGCCATCAGCGGAAACTGCGGCTATGGCGCGCTTGCAAGGCTTGGGGGCGGCGACCTTCGATCATTCGTCATAGTATTGATCATGGGTTTATCTGCTTACGTTGTCATGTCCGGGCCCCTGGCCTATTTGCGCGTTTGGGTCTTCCCCGAGGAGATGGGTCTTAGTGGCCCCCAAAGCATCAGCTTCCTTGCCGAACAACTGACCTCTATCCCAGCTTGGCTCATTGGTTCCGTTATTGGCGTTGCATTGGTGATTTTCGCCTTGGCAAACCAGCGTTTCCGCCGCACTCCAGCACAGGTGTTCTGGGGATCTGTAGTTGGACTGGCGATCGTATCTGGGTGGCTCGGTACGAATTGGGTGGCGACGCACGGTTTCGACGGTGAGCCAGTTCAAACCCATACCTTCGCTGCGCCCCTTGGCGACACAATATTCTACCTAATGACAGCCTCCGGAAACACTTTGTCCTTTGCGGTAGGATCAGTCTCCGGCGTTCTCATTGGCGCATTCTTGGGGTCCTGGTCCAAAGGTCATTTCAGATGGGAAGCATGCGAGGATCCACGTGAACTCAAGCGTCAGATGCTCGGCGCGGCGATCATGGGGCCAGGCGCGATCATCGCGGTCGGTTGCAGCGTCGGACAAGGTATATCTGCCTTCTCACTTTTGGCCTACAGCGCGCCTGTAACATTCGCTGCCATATTCGCCGGTGCGGCGATTGGTTTGAAACAACTCGTGTCTGGGCTTTCCTTCATAGCTGAGCGTTGACGTCACAGTTCAAACTAGAATTCACGTGTGGAGGACGGTTTCGGCGGTTCTCTATTGTTCAGAACCCGATCGTTTTTGAAGGCGCATAGTCCGTCAGCCAAGCCCCCGTTATCAGCTCGGTAAATCAGATGGCCGCCGCTGTGCACGCCGCCGGTGTTTAAGCGACAGACCGGCAACTTCCGGTTCAAGCCTCAAGACCTTCCCCTGTGTTTTTCTCATCGCAGCGGTGTTGTTCACCATAGGAGACATCCGCTGCGTTGGAGAGTTGGCGATGAATGCGAATCATCGGATCGTGAAATCTTTCACACGTGGAGCAAGGCTAACCACCAGGACGAAAATGAGCTCGCGTCGATCTTGCTGGAGGTGATCCGTTTGACAGGCCCGACAATCCATTGATTATGTGCGCATGACCAAAGCTCAAAGACCGCCAAAGCCAAAACCCATTCCCTACACCCCGGAGCCGGACCGCTATGAGCGGATGGTGTATCGGCGATGTGGGCGGTCCGGAGTGAAGCTTCCTGTTGTCAGCCTAGGGCTGTGGCACAATTTTGGAGCGGACTCGACGCACGAAAACAAGCGCGCCATGTGTCGGACCGCGTTCGACCATGGGATCACTCACTTTGATCTGGCGAATAACTACGGTCCACCACCCGGATCGGCCGAAGAGGCATTTGGCGAGATCCTCAAAACGGATTTCGCGGGTTACAGGGATGAGCTGATCATTTCCTCCAAAGCAGGCTACGACATGTGGCCGGGACCTTACGGTGAATGGGGGTCGCGCAAGTACATGATCGCGTCTTGTGACCAATCACTCGCGCGCATGGGGCTTGATTATGTCGACATCTTTTATTCTCACCGCTTTGACCCCGATACCCCGCTCGAAGAAACAATGGGCGCGTTGGATTATATCGTACGATCGGGCCGCGCACTCTACGCAGGTATCTCGAGCTACAACTCCCAACGCACGCGCGAGGCGGTGAAAATTCTCAACGACCTTGGGACACCTTGTCTGATTCACCAGCCTTCTTACAATTTGCTCAATCGGTGGGTGGAGCGGGACGGTTTGCTCGATACTCTGGATGATCTTGGGGTTGGGTCGATTGCGTTCACGCCGCTGGCACAAGGCATTCTGACTTCCAAATATCTGACCGATATTCCGAGTGGCAGCCGTGCCACGCAAGGGAAGTCATTGCTTGATGGCATGATCAACGAGCGGTCTCTGGCAAGTGTCCATGCTCTGAACGACATGGCCGAGGCACGCGGGCAGACTCTGGCGCAAATGGCGCTGGCCTGGGTACTCAGAGGTGGACGGGTGACGACCGCTCTGATTGGTGCGTCTCGGCCGGAACAGATCGTAGATTGCGCAGGCGTCGTTGATAATCTCGACTTCAGTGCTGACGAACTGAGAAAGATCGATCAAATAAGTTCAGAAGAAGATATCAATTTGTGGGCGCGCTCGTCAGAAACAGAGTGACCATCCTTAGAACGTACGCAAAACCCTAGTCCTTTGACGCTTGCGATCTTTGGCGGATTGAACGTTTTTGGTTCGGCCTACCTGCTAACATGAGCCATCGGCCCTATATGCTCATTGGCCAATGAACCACTCTTCGGCAATGTGGCCCTCCCAAACTACCATTCGCTGCAGCAGCATGAATTGATGGAGAGTGAAGACACAACGTTTGTACAGAAATCACTACTCAGATCAAAAAGAGGGCCGTTATCGCTAGTCTGTTGACAGACAAGCAGCATACTAAAAAATATTGATCTAATCATGTTGCATGAAAATTTGAAAATGAAGCCTCTTTGGAATGGGGTTTCAGGTCCAACTAAAACGCTAGGGCTACGCTTCTTTTTTTTAGTAGTAGTTCTAGGCGTAGCTTCATGCATTCGACCTCCAGAACTCGTAGGCGTCGAAAATCCCCAATATCCTGCGTCAGATGTAATTGAGGCTAAACGCCAGACAGTCTTTATTGCCACAACGCGACAGGCGTCTGGAGCAGAGGGTGTTTTTTATTCGGGCGACCGCAGCGATACACTTGGACTAGCTTCGGTGGTAGTCACCGTTCCGCCAAATCACAAAGTTGGCAAAATAGAAAGAACCAGCGCTCTCCCCCCCAACCCTTCGAAGCATTTCACTATCATCGACCCAAAGGTTTATGCATCGGAAAACGCTTTTGTTTCGGACATTGACAAACAACTTCTTGCACTTGGTGCTTCGGAGCGAAACGTCTTATTTTTTGTTCACGGCTACAATACGACTCTAAGTGACGCCATTCTTAGATTGGCCCAATTTGTCGAGGATACTGAGTACGATGGTGTTCCGGTGTTAATGTCTTGGGCATCTGCGGCAGAAACCCTTAAATATGTTTACGACATCAACAGTGCGCTTGCTGCTAGATCGGACTTCTTGAGAGCTGGTGAAATAGTTACGCGCTCAAAAGCTCAGCAATTCGATATTCTTGCATTCTCAATGGGAGCGTTTCTTACAATGGAAGCGATCTCGCAAGCGGAATTAGCCGGAGAATTCAATCCTCGAAAAAGAGTGCGAAACATTATTCTTGCGGCGCCGGATATAGATTTGGCCGTTTTTGAGAACCAGCTTTCCAAGATAAAACACGATAATCAAAAGATTTTTGTCTTAGTTTCGTCAGACGACAGGATTCTAAACTTCTCAAAATTCGTTTCTGGTGGAGTAGATCGCGTTGGCGCAACAGATGCAGCGGAACTCGCGAAATCTGGAGTAACCGTTATCGACCTAAGCCAAGTAAGCGATTCCAAGAGCACCAGTCACTCAAAATTCGCTGCTTCGCCAGAAGTCGTTCGAATATCTGGTGAAGCAATCCGGACAAGTAGACGTTCCAGTAGACGATCAACTGTAGAACTTCAGGATCTAATCGGTGACGCTTCTGTGGAAATCGTGGGCACAAGGTAGTCTGATCGTTTTCCCCTATATAATAAGTCTTCCTCGACTAGAAATGTAAACGGCGGCTTTGTCCGCAATGCTGTCATTGGCGCCAAGCGCAGCGAATGCCTGCTTTCCGCCCGCAAACGACATTGGGGTACAGCTAGGTGAGAAATTTCAAGCGAAGTCTAGGGCATTCCTTTTGCAAGATTGCGTTAGTGTCAGTAATGGTTACTACCAAAGCCAACAACGCTTGCCATAGTACGTTCTCGAACGATTTTGCGTAATCCTACAAGTTCTGTAGGTGCGCGCAAAACGCTGCATACCTACCATTGATTTTGTTCAGAAAATCTGGGGTATTCGCCCATAACTATGCGCAGCATTTGCGCATAAGCTTGCACGATTTGCCCATAATTTTGCGCGGTCCACTGTACGCGCTCAATCTTCGATTGGCGTAGCGCAATTCGATCAACTTTAACACACGTAATCTCAATCAAAAGTGCATTCTGACTGATAAAGTTCAACACAAAACCGAACAACACAGCTCAATTGCGAGGTCGCGGCAGATCCCTTTCAACGTAGCGCGGCTCGGTCGGCCTTGAATGTCTACTCACCGTGGCTCAATCAAAAAACGGTTCAAAGTTGCATAGACATTTCGTGCCAAGTCATTCCTCCATGATCAGAGGTTGATGGGCGAAGATACTTGTACCCAAATCTCTGATAAAGCGGGACGTGATGCTCTTTGCACATAAGGTAGATCGCGGATTTGCCCATTTTTCTCATACGGCCGACGAATTCAGTCATCAATGCCCGCGATAGGCCTTTTCCTTGATGCTCCGGATCCACGACGACAGACATAATAACGACATTTGGCGCGTCGGGGTCATGCCCTACAAGCTCTTTGAATTCCTCATCAGACATTTCGACGTCGTATGCACATCCACAATTCACAAAGCCGACGATCTCGCCTTCGACCTCAAGAACAAGGAAACCATCGGGATAGACCTCGATTCTCTTTGCTATCTTTTCAAGGGTAGCCGCTTCGCCGCCTTCATAGGCATCAGTCTCGATCTCAAAGCATGGAATTGCATCAGAGGGTTGGGCGTTTCGAATTCGGCTCATGCATCTACACTATGAACGATAGGTCAAGTTGTATAGCCGCCGTTGGTTCTGCTCGCACCATTGCTCAATCTGCGCGCGGTGCAGCCTTTCTCTGAACACACCCCTCGCGGCAGCATTGCGGGCAATGCTGCCCTAGGCGCGAACACATGCTTTTCACTACACAGCAACGCAGCACACCCTTGACCGCAATCAGTTGCACATTTAGTCAAGTTTGATCTGCCCGCTGGGACGACTCGGCCAAGCAAGGGCGTTTTTTTTCAGGACGACCTGGCAAATTAGATGTCGAACATGACAACTAAAACCAAACAAGCCAGGAAACTGATCGAGGGTAGACCTGCCCTAATCGTAATCGACATTCAAAAGAGCACGTTTATTGATGACAGCGAAGTACGCTCCATCGACAACATGCCGGGCTACAAAGAGCGCATGATCGCTGCGCGTGATTTGGTTGATGCCGCACATGATTACAATGTGCCAGTCATTTTCATCCAAGAAGTCCATCGTCCCGATAGGATAGACTTCGGCCGTGAACTGGATGGTGACGAAGACATACACTGTTTCGAAGGTGATCCAAGAACGGAAGTTGCAAAAGATGAGATGGGATATCGCAAAGGTGACTACATTGTCCCGAAGCGACGGTATTCTGCCTTTTTTGGAACCGATTTCGAAATCCTGCTGCGCGGTTTAAAGGTAGACACACTTTTGTTGTGCGGCGGGCTGACAGATGTTTGTGTGCACTACACATTCGTCGATGGCCACCAATCAGACTACTTCTGCCGCGTTGTAGAAGATTGCGTTGGCGGGTCATCTGTCCAAGCCCATGAAGCTGCTCTCAAAGCAATGGAGTATCAACAAACCGGCGCTGTTCAGAACCGAGAAGCAGTGATCAAGGCCATCTCGTCGCTCTAAATTGCAATCGAAACGTTAATGCCAGTTGAGGTATATAGTTTTTTGGGTGGAGAAACTTGAGGAGATTTTTTGTCGCTTGCGCGAGTGCTTGATCCAACACTTCTGTTCCATGTGCAAACCAACTTAGTAGCAATCCGGCTACCTATTCTTTGACGCAGTTAAACACCCCATTACGGCAGACTCCAAACAGCGGCAGTTAGTCTATCGTGAACAGCTCCTGTCTTTCAGCAACACCGCGCAATCTATATTGCCCCAGAGAAACAAGGTTTGGAATGGAGCCCACCAAGTCGCCGGCCACCTTGTCGGAAACCACAATGTTCTGATCAAGCGCGCTGCACATGCCTAAAATGCGCGAAGTTGTATTTACCGCTGGGCCGACCACTGTGAAATCCAAGCGAGACCTACCGCCAATATTGCCGTAAAGAACATCGCCTGCGTGCAACGAGAGAGTGAAGCCGGTCGTTGGCAAACCATCAGCTTGCCGTCGTTGGTTGAGTTCCTCAAAGGTATTTCGCAACTCCGCGGCCGCTTGAATTGCGACGCGGCGAGCGTCCGGAACTTGATTGATATCGAAGATGGCAAGCATTCCATCTCCCATGAATTTCAGAACGTTACCGCCATTGCGTTCGACTACGTCAACAGCTTCCGCGAAGTAGTCGTTTAGCAATTCTATGATTGAGTCCCCCGGAAGCGCCTCTGATAATTTGGTAAATCCTTGCAGGTCAAAATACCAAATCACCGCTGAAATAGTTTCCGATGAACCTCGGGTGATGTCCCCGGAAAGAACGCGCCTACTGGCGTCCTTGCCCAGATATGCGGCTGTAATGTCTTCAGCCATCAATCGGTTCGCCCCACATTTCAGCGTCAGGCAAAGTGGAGATATCAGTTGACGCAAACCATCAAGTTGCTCGCTTGTGAAGCCCCCGTTCGCGTCGGTTGTCAACGAGATTATGGCACCTTCATAGGCCTGCATTGGATCAACTGGCGTAGTATTGTCCTGAATAAGGAAGAACCGTTTAACAGCGAAGTAGTCAGTTGCACCGCGCTCGCGAAGTTCGTCGAAGATCGGAAAGTTGAGCGCGGGTTCTTCGACAGTCAGGTCTTGTCTGATCTCTTCAACGTTGTTTGCCAAAAGATAGTAAATCGGGCTTAGAACGTATTCCTCAGGCGCATCCGTTCTCCGGACAAAGTTCTCTCGCTCATGACCGCCATCCCTGTGCCAGCGAAAAGCGACAGTCCCAATCTCGGGATGATGAGCGCGAACAGTGATGTTTGCTCTTTGAAGCGGAATTCCTGCCGAAACAAGACGGTTGCAGAATGCTTCAAGCCAGAGCTCCACAGGCGCATTCTCTAAGCCCTGTTGAACCAGCCAATCTGCTATGTCCTTAACGGCGGCAGTCAGTTCCCAGTTTTGGACTAAAGGAGCTGCCATGATGTCCTCTTAATGAGCTATCTGAACAGTTGGCTCTTAGTCTAATTCACTTCAAGGACACATCAACTTCAATTTCCAGCGGTTCTCACTGCTCAAAGCGGACAAAGCTGCCGTCTTCATTCATCTCACGCTTTTTTATTTGAAGGCAAACACAGAAAGAGCAATTTTCTAGGCACCCATGATTCCGAAAGATCGCTTGGATACAGCGGGGGTCGAAACGTCAACCTTATCCTATTGCCTCAGTTGATCTATATCCGGAACACAGGATCTTCGGTTTTCGGGTAACTCTGTCGCTCCGTCCGCGCGTTTCTGGAAAACGTTGTGGTGAAGAAGCTTGATTTTCGGATGCGTCAGCGACCCAACGACCTCGAACGGCCACGCGCTCCGCGACAGGGGCCTGCCGAGTTTTCGGGCCTCGGCCTGAATTGAAATCGTGTTTTTTATCCAATCCAAATCGCCGTGGGCAACAAGCTGTACCTTTTTGGTTTCTGCGACAAAAGAGCTGAAGGAAACGTCACCAGCATCGATTTTAATGGGAGCGGCGAGGCACGTGATCTTGCTGTAACCTTTTCTCAGTTCTTCAGAAATTAACCAAGGAAAAATGCCAAGACCGGACAGTTCGAGAAGACTGGTTGATATTCCACCATTTGTCATCAAGATAGATGCAGAGCCTCTCATCGAGTTAAAAAAGGTCTCAACCGAGCGCCTGTTTCCGGTAAACTCAAAATTCCCATGAAGCTGGCCTACTGCCGAGTATTTGGTATTAAACTCGTTGAACAAGGTTGCCAGATTCCAATCCTTTATTGTGCCTTGAAGTGAAAGCAACTGCGGGCTCTTCACCATATTCATTTTTGCCGTAGCGGAGAAATGACCTCCATCATAGGCGACATCGACGGGCCCAAGCTGGGCAAGGCCGTTCTTTGCCTTTAGATGGCTGGACAGGCTGGTTATTCCCTGTTCGCCCTCGATTTTTTTGATATCAATGGACACATCAACATCCTGATCGAGCAGAAAGTCTTCTACCTCGACAAGATCACTGACTTTGCCTTTCGACACCTTGTGCTTTACGCCACTGGTTCCGGGTTGGCGAAAGCTTGTTGCAATGCGTGAGACAAAAGCAAAAGCGTTTCTAACGTCTTGAAGTTCAATACTCTGACTGGAAACCTTGCCTTGCGTCAGTGGACGCGCGCCAGACGTGGATGTCTCAAGTTTGGCACTCAGTTGCGACTTTCCGGATGTTAGCGCAAGTACGCTTGAGAAGTTGTCTTGTTTTCCGTTTGCGGACAGGCTGACCTTTAATTGCCCGGCTTTGATTGTTTTCTGCCCGATGGCCGCTAGGAAACGGGCGCTGTCTTCGACATCCAGATTGAAATCGAAGGACAGGTTTTCAAATTCGTTTACATTCCCGAGCTTGGCCTGGGTTTTCAGCGCCCATATTTCGGTATCAATGGTCTGTGCATCGAATTTGTTGAGGCTTAGGAACCCCTTTAGATCGTCCACCGAAAAACTGCCTTCGACGATGCCAAGCGATTTTGCGCTTAGGCCTTGGAAAAACAGCGATGACGGTATCGACATCGTACCGCTAAAGTCGACCTCTTTCAGGCGCAACAGGTCTTTTATGTTGCCTTTGGCCAAAAAGTAGGGTCGATCCTGTGGTCCCGCCTGCAAGCTAATATTTTCCAGCATCAGATTACCAGTGTCAGCGCGAAATACGCGGCCGAAGCGAACCGGACCTATCTGTTTTAATTCATTGTCAAACGCATTTGTCGTCAGAGTGAGGTTCTGGAACTCCAGCGCGTTTTCAGTGCCGGCAACGTGGGCTGAAAGGTCGGTGAGCTTTAAGTCCTTTAGATCCGTGGCCGTTTCAGGTGGATCACCCTGCGGATAGAGGCGTCCGTCAACTGCAAGATCGACACCTTCAAAGCCGATCAGATTTTCGATAGAGCCATCCGCTTTCAGCAATTGACCTTTTGAAAGGTTTAAGGCCGTGCTGAGATCTGAGACTTTCAGCTTTGGGTTCTGGCTTTCTATGTCGGCCGCTAGATTTGCCCGACCTTCAATATCGCGATCCAGTCGGAGAAGTTCCAGAAGATCGCCGATTTCACCAGTATCCAATGTCAATTTGCCTTTGAAACCGCCACCATTCTCCTCCGAGATAGGGCTGCCGTTGAAGTCAAGCTGCAACGCTCCGAAACTCGCGTTTGTTGTGAATGGCTGGCCTCGTGGATAATCACCTTTGATCAGAAAGCTCTGCCCGTTCACGGTTCCATGGCTTGTCACTGTTGCACCGGAATTGTCACCGAGTTGATCCAAATGCAGATTTTCCAATTCGAAATCGAATTCGAAACCAGTTGTCTCATTGTCCGCGATCAGGGAAACGGACGTGAAAGCTGCTGTCTTGTCGCTCAGGAAATCTAGAATACCACCCGTATCATTCTGTATCCCTAATGCTGTCGTACTAACCTGAGGCCGATTGGTCGCAACCCAGCTTTGCATCCCGTCTGCGTCGGTCAGTAGTCGAACTTTCAGTCCATCGATGATCAAGTTGTCGATGTCGATCTGACCTGAAATCAACGCTGGCAGGTTTAGTTCCAGTTCCAGAACTTCTAGAGCTGCCAAATTCACGTTTTCTATTGTCTCGCTGGGCACTTCCACTTTGGTTGCGCGGACGTGAGTTGTTGATCCTAGAACGACGCTCACATCCCCTCTAATATACACTGTCTGTCCGATTTGTTCTGAAAGCATCTTTTCCAGAACCGGCGTTCGAAAGCCGGAGAAAACAGGCAACGCTAAGGCAGTCCAGAAAAGCGCAATGACGACAACAATGAGCAGGGCGGCGTGTCCAGCTATACGCAAAATCAGTTTCATGGAACCCAACACCTTCGCCTCACATCGCCCAAGCTAACAAACGTCTGCTCAAAGAGACACTGCCTTTGGCAGTTGTGGAGACGTCCATTGAAATGCCAAATTCATTTGTTCCAAAATTAACAACGTGCATGTTTTTTGGACAATGCATCAATCTGAAGACGAGAAAGAGCGATGAGCCTTTGGAAAATCGTTTTGACCTCAGCCTTGCTTGCTTTCCCGTTTGCGATGGGCTTGCTTGCTTTGTTTGGCGCTTTCACCACTGTGGTTGAGTTGGAAGACTATTCGACTTCAGGGTTGCTTTTTGCGTTATTCACAGCCCTAATGCTTGTCCTTTCGGCACCCCTCTTTTTGCCGCTGTTTTTCGTCATTGTGTCTTGGGTCGCCTTGATACCGATGATCGCAGTTCTTGCGTCATCCGTTGCTGTCCGAGTACAAAATCAGCCCAAGAAAATCCTTTTTGCAATCTGGCTTATTGCTTGGATCGCTGTTTTTGCCGCCGCTATTTCAACAGGAAAGATATCTACTTGAAGTAAGTGTAGACAAATTCCATTGAGAGTGGGTTCGTTTGCTTTTTGAACTAACAACGCAATCCTGGTTCAAGCGAGCGATAAGGCTCTGCGAAAAGAACAAATTGTGTTTTAAGTTTTGGCTATCGACCGAGAGCTTATTTAGGAATGTCAGGTGGTTGTGAGATCGAAATTTGATTGCGATGGTATAAAACTAGCTGTGCACGGCGAGTTCACAGATGACACCATGGTGTTTCAACACGGCTTGTGCGACACCGCTGAATATCCAATTGAGGCTTTTCCGCAAGATACAGATACAAGTGTTGTAGCGATGGAGTTTCGCGGACATGGCGACTCAGAAGCCGGGCCCGCTGATGACTTCTCGATCAGACGATTCACAGACGACGTGATTGCGCTCATAGAGGCAAAAGCTTCCCGGCCTGTCGTAATCGGTGGTATTTCCATGGGTTCTGCCGTTGCTCTGCGTGTGGCCGTTCAGCGACCTGAGCTTATCAGAGCATTGGTGGTGGGTCGTCCAGCCTGGCTGATGTCTCAAGCACCATCAAACTTGCTTCCACTACTGCTTATCGGACGGTCTCTTCGTCAGGATCCCCAAAAAGCACTGAGCAAATTTCGGAGAAGTGAACTCCACAGCATGTTGTCAGAGCATTTTTCTCACAATTTGAGTGCACTTCTCGGGCTTTTCGACAGACAACCGCTCGATATCACTGCGGAACTGCTTACGCGGATTTCCATGGACGGACCAAGTTTGAGTGTCGACGATGTCGCTTCGATAAATGTGCCGACCCTGGTGGTTGGAACTGACAATGACATCATTCATCCGCTTGATTATGCGTCGTCACTTTCAAAAATGATCCCTAACGCAGAATTGTCAGTTATTACCCCAAAATTTGATGATGTAGACCAATATCGAGTAGATTTTCAAAGTGTTCTATCAAGCTTCTTGCGCAGGCTTTGAACAGAGAAACGATTGCAAAAACAGCGTGATATCACCTAAAGCGTCGTCTGATTTTCGTTAGGCAGATCCCTTGAGACCAAGTCGTTTGCGATAGCGAGAGTTCCCGTAAAGGGATGAGTAGAGCACTTAAAACTGGGCTAGCCTCGCCGCAGGAGAAAACCGTTGCGCCGCCGTCCTGATGCGGAGATAGTCGAATGAATCTAGCAAAAGGGCGGCCTTTTGAAACCTTCTGATCTGCTTGGTTCAATACTCTTTTACTTGTTTCTGCCGGCAATGGCAGCGGCTCAATCCGAAGCGACTGTTCCCAGCGTGATGGTGGCATCAGCGACGCTAGAGGATTTGCAAAAACAAGATCAGTTCGTCGGTCGCGTGGTTGCAGATCAAAGCGTCGATCTGCAAGCACGGGTGGAAGGTTTTTTAGAGGAGGTCAATTTTGTCGAGGGTGGAACGGTGTCGAAAGGCGATGTTCTATTCCGCATAGAAAAGAATAAATATGCTGCCAGCGTAGATAGGGCTTCGGCCGCGCTTAAAAGCGCAGAAGCCAGCGCTCAGGCGGGTAAGACCGAATTGGATCGGCAAAAGGCCTTGTTCGATAAGGGAGATATACCGCAGTCGGTGCTGGACACTGCGTTAGCAGATTACGCATCAGAGCAAGCGGCGGTAGATGAAGCACAGGCAAATCTCAAGATTGCGCAGATCGATCTGAATTATACCGAAATCGTCAGCCCGATTGATGGACGCATCGGGTTGTCTGTTGTTGATGCAGGCAATCTTGTGAGTTCGGACACCGGTGTTCTGGCGACTGTAAACAGTATTGATCCGATGCTAGTTAGCTTTTTTATCTCTGAGCCTGTTCTACAGCAGGAGCGTCGGAAAGGGCTCATTGACAAAGGCAATATCAAGCTGACGACCCAAATTAGATTGGCGGATGGAGAGACCTATCCAGCGGAGGGTAAGGTCATTTTCGTCGGCGACAGCGTCAATCAGGATACTGACACCATTGAACTACGCGCTAGCTTTGACAATCCGGAAGGAGTTTTGATTCCAGGTCAGTTCGTGAGTGTTGGTCTGACTGGATCCGACGACCTGAAGGTGCTGACCGTGCCGCGTAACGCTGTGCAATTTGATAAGCAGGGATACTTTGTGTTTTTAGTCGATGATCAGAGTAAAGCGAACCGACGGAATATTGAGATCGGCACCCAAACGTCTACCAAAACCGAGGTCACAAATGGTCTGACCCAAGGTGACCGTGTGGTAGTCCAAGGTCTTCAAAAAATTCATGATGGTTTGGTCGTGAAAGCGGTCGAAAGTCAAGGTTAGGGTCCGGCTTGATCGCGCGCTACTTCATCAACAGGCCGCATTTTGCAGCAGTTATAGCGATATTGATGGTTGCATTCGGAGCGGTCTGTGTCCGTCTCATCCCGATCACCGAATATCCGCACATCACGCCTCCACAGATCTATGTTGATACCTCTTATCCGGGCGCGGATGCACAAGTCATTTTGGAATCTGTGGCTACTCCCATTGAAGAGCGCGTAAACGGTATACCGGGTATGTTGTCTTTGGCGTCCAAAAGCGCGAACGATGGCACCTACATGCTGAATGTGTCCTTTGAACTGGGCACTGATCCCGACGTAGCCGCTGTTGAGGTTCAAAACCGTATCGCGCTAGCCAGCTCCGAACTGCCATCGGCCGTTTTGCAGCAGGGTATTGAGGTGACCAAGCGGTCTGGAAATATGATCGTTGTCATTAACCTGACCTCGCCAAACGGATCGCGAGATGAATTGTATCTTAGCAACTATGCCGCTGATTTCCTTCACGATCCTTTGCAAAGGTTGCCAGGGGTAGGCGCAGTTCGGCAGTTCGGCCAGCTGGAATATAGCATGCGGGTCTGGATCAATCCGGTGCGTATGGCTGCGCTAGGTATTACTGCGGCCGAGGTGGCCGACGCGATCAAGGATCAGAACGTCATCGCGGCCGCTGGACAAGTTGGAGCACCACCGTTCGCAGATGGCCAAACGGACTTTCAGTTCAAGCTGCGGGCGGAGGGCTTGCTGCGGGATGCAGAGGAATTCGGGCGAATTATCGTCGCTTCGGACGCAAATGGGTCGGTAACTCGACTAGAGGATATCGCTCGGGTCGAGTTAGGTTCCGCAACCTATTCCGGTTCGACTAAATTGAACGGAAAAGACTCTGCAACCGTCGCCGTGTATCAAGAAAGCTCAGCCAATGCGCTAGAAATCTCGAACAACCTGCACGCATTGGTGAAGGACTTGTCAAAAAAGTTCCCGCCGGGCGTGTCCTATGAAATTACGTATGACGTCACGGATGCAGTGCGTGTTTCAATCCGGGACATCTTGAAAACTTTGGCTTTGACAGCCGGACTTGTTGTCACGGTGACCTTCTTGTTTCTGGCCAGCGTGCGCGGCACCATCGTACCAGCCATTGCTATTCCCGTCTCGCTTTTGGGGACGGTAGCGCTGATCTATGGCATCGGTTTCAGCGCAAACATGATAACGCTGTTTGCTCTCGTGCTGGCAATCACGTTGGTTGTGGACGATGCAATCATCATTGTCGAGAACTGTCCGTTGTCAGGGGTTTTGGGACGGATGGCGGCGTGATCTAAGAGAGTATCTGTCTCATCTGGTTAGATTGATTATGCGGCGGTTTTGCGGTGAAGCAAGCGCCGGGTTTCGATAGTCTTTCGTTTGATCCTTTCTCGTTGTTTTAGAATGGTCTGCCCGCGTCCGAAGTAGACATCAGCGGGCGTGAGGTTTTGCAGGCTCTCGTGATAACGCCGGTGATTGTAGTGCTCGACGAAGGCGTCAATCTGCTGCGTGAGATCACCGGGCAGATAGTAGTTTTCCAACAGGATGCGGTTCTTGAGCGTCTGGTGCCAGCGCTCGATCTTTCCCTGAGTTTGCGGATGGTATGGTGCCCCTCG
Source organism: Ruegeria profundi (assembly GCF_049800715.1). GTDB lineage: Bacteria > Pseudomonadota > Alphaproteobacteria > Rhodobacterales > Rhodobacteraceae > Ruegeria > Ruegeria profundi_A. The sequence continues at coordinate 1,149 of NZ_JBNAFO010000014.1, read as the reverse complement.
AACATGATCCATTTTCTGATCTTCCAGCCATTCGGCAAGCTCACCAGAGATGTAACTGGACCCGTTGTCGCTGAGCAGACGTGGCTTGTGCAGCACCGTTGCCTGATCACAGCCTGAGGCGTGCAGGGCGAGGTCCAGTGTGTCGGTCACATCCTCGGTCTTCATCGTCGTGCAAAGCTTCCAGGCGATGATGTAGCGGCTGTAATCGTCCAGGATCGTGCTGAGATAGAACCAGCCCCAGCCGATCACCTTGAGATAGGTAAAATCGGTCTGCCAGAGTTGGTTCGGTCGTGTTGTCTTGTCCTGGAACTCGTCTGCGGCTGACAAAACCACATAGGCTGGGCTGGTGATCAGATCGTAAGACTTGAGGATGCGGTAGACCGAAGCCTCTGACACAAAGTACTTTTCTGTGTCAGTGAAGCGAACAGCCAATTCACGCGGGGAAAGCTCACTTTCCTTCAGAGCCAGATCCTTGATCTTCTCGCGCACTGGCGTGGGAATGCGGTTCCAGACCCGTGACGGCGTGGGTCTACGATCTTCAAGCGCCTCGGGGCCGCCGACGAGATATCGGTCGTACCAGCGATAGAAGGTGGTCTTCGGAATGCCCAGCTTCTCCAAAGTGCGCTTGGTCGGCAGATGCGATTGCTCAACCAAGCGGATGACTTCCAGTTTTTCGGATGCGGGATATCTCATGCGTCGTCGTCCCCATCCGCGATCATGCTTTTTTTGAGCAACCGCAGTTCAAGAGCCTGTTCGGCAACCACCTCCTTCAGATCACGGGCTTCCCGTCTCAGATCCTTCACTTCGGTGGAAGTTGCCGCGCGGGCCGTGTCGCCTGCCAGACGTTTCTTGCCGGCCTCCAGAAATTCCTTGGACCAGCTGTAATAAAGGCTCTGCGCGATGACCTCACGACGGCACAGCTCTGCAATGCTGTCCTCGCCTTTTAGGCCGTCCAGCACGATCCTGATCTTCTCTTCTGCGGAATACTGTTTGCGGGTCGCACGGCGAATGTCCTTTACGACCTTCTCACCGTGGCTCTGCTTGGTTCCGGGTTTCTTTCTCATCTCCACTCCTTGGCGGTTACGATGAGCCAGAAACCCTCTCTTATCAAATCGACCTAAACTGTCCCATTGGCGCTGACGTCAGACA
>NZ_JBNAFO010000013.1:0-148468 GCF_049800715.1 Ruegeria profundi | reverse complement strand
CCCATCACCATAGTGAAGGGCAGCGCGCCGATGATCATCGCGTTGCGCAGAGCGTCCATCGGGTTGTTCTCACCCGCTGCAAGGATCAGCGCGCCGATCACCGCCAACAGGATCAGACCCCAGATGATGCGGTGCTTGATGCCCGTCTCCTGGCTGCCGCCCGACATGATCGTGTTCATCACCAGGATGCCCGAATCCGCCGAGGTCACCAGGAAGGTCATGATCAGCACAACGCACATCACGTTCAGCATCGACAACAGACCACCGTCGATCATGTAGGACAGCGTCACGAACAGCTTGTTGGTGTTCGAGGCCCCGATGATCGCGCCTCCGGCTTCACCGGCCAGTTCCAGATCGATCGCGGTGCCGCCCAGAACCGTCATCCATGCAAAGCAGACCAGCGCCGGTGCGAAGACACAGCCCAGGATGAACTCACGCACGGTGCGACCCTTCGAGATGCGCGCCAGGAACAGGCCAACAAAGGGCGAGAACGCAATCCACCAGGCCCAGTAGAACGTGGTCCAGCCTGCCTGCCAGCCAAACTGACGACCCTGCTCACCGGCGGCATAGGCCGCGGCCAGAGTGGCCTCGTCGAGTTCCGCTGCCGCGCCTTCCAGGCCGCTCTTGAAGCCGTCATAGCTGCCCCAGGCATTGGTCGCGCCACCCATCAGGGCATCCGCATGGGCCTGAGCCTCGGCCGGTAGAGCCGCTGCAAACGCCTCGGCCGAGAGCGGGCCGTAGGCGCCAAAGCTCAGCGACAGGAAGTGCAGGATGTAGTCCACCAGCGCGGTGCCATAGGTGGTCATCGCAAAGACGAACGAGCCGAAGACGACAAATGTGCCCAGCAGGATGATCGACAGCACCAAGTTCAGGTTCGACAGGTACTTAACACCCCGTCCAACACCCGACACGGCCGAGATGATCGACAGGCCCATGATCACCAGCAGACCTGCAATCAGGCCAACCTTCGACGGGGCCGGAACTTCACCATTGAGGTCCATGATCCACTCCATCCCGGTGATCGCATAGACACCGTCGATGAACTGGCTGACGCCATAGCCGATGGTGACCGACACACCCAGGATCGTTGCCACAACGCCCAGAACGTCGACCACATGGCCCAGGAAGCCGTTCATCAGCTTGCCGAACAGCGGCGTCAGCGCCGAGCGGATGGTCAGCGGCATGTTGCGCGTATAGGCGTAATAGGCCAGCGACAGGCCGGTCACCACGTAGATCGCCCAGGCGTGGAAGCCGTAGTGCAGATAGGTGTAGCGATAGGCCGACTGGACCGCCTCGGGCTCATTGCCTGGGACGTCGCCAGCGACAACCACGGGGTTCGAGCCCCACAGGCCCAGAGGCTCGGCGGTGGCGAACACCATCAGGCCCACACCCAGACCCGCCCCAAACATCATCGAGAACCATGAGAAATTTGAGAACTCGGGCTTTTCGCCGGGCGTCCCCATCACCCGCTTGCCGGTGGCCGGCAGCAGCGCAACGATGGCCAGAAAGAAGAAAAACAGCCCCACGATGACCACGTAGAAGCTGTTGAAGACCTCCAGAATCTGAGAGTTCCAGCTGCCCAGAGTGCTATTCGCGTTCGCCGGAAAAATCAGCGCCCAAAGCACAAGGGCTACCATCACACCCTTACTGATCAGCGCAATCGGAACGCTGTTATTCTCATAAAAACCACTATCCGCGGTCTTAATGTCCAAATCCGTAAACGGTTCTTTAATCGACATCAATTTCCTCCCATTTTTCGTTTTTTGCAGCCGTTGCACCCCGGACCATCCGGCATGCAACGGCACTGTTCCTAAAGTGCTAGGACCAGACGGTCCGATTTCGCCCTGGAGACACAGGTGCATAGGTAGCTGTTCGAGGCTTGTTCCTCGGGAGTCAGAATGCCGTCCCGGTGATCCACCTCACCTTCGACGACATCCACCATGCACGAACCGCACAAACCTTCGGAGCAACCGAAATCCACATGAACTCCGTTGGTTCTTAGGACCTCGAGAATGGTTTCATCTTTCAACACCTTGAAGACAGCTCCCGTCGACTGGACCTCGACCTCAAAGCTGTCGTTGGGCGCGTGCTCGATATCGGAAGCAGCCGCAAAACGCTCAAAGTGAATGGCCCCACCGCGCAGAGCGCTGCCAGACTCGAGGACCGCGTTCAGCATCGGTTCCGGACCGCAAGTGTAGACATCAGCGCCCATCGGCATGGATTGCATGACAGCGGTCAAATCGAACTGCCCGTCTGTGTCGTCGCAATGCAGATGGTACCACTCATCCAGACCCAAAGCGCGAAACTTGTCATCCATCGCGGCTAGATCTTTGGATCGGACCAAGTAATAGACCCGGAAATCCTGGCCCCGATTCAGCAGCTCACGCGCCATCGCGACCATCGGGGTGGCACCAATACCGCCCGCGATAAGGGTCACGTGGCGATCATGGCTTTCAAGCTTGAAGTGGTTGCGCGGACCTCCGATGGCGAGTTCGACCCCCTCTTCCAAGGCGTGCATGGCCAGCGACCCCCCGCGACCACCATCCTCGCGCTTGACGGCGACGTTCAGGGTGCGACCGTCCTGGCTCCAACTCCAGAGAGAATACTGACGCACCAGATCGTCACCAAGGTGGATATCCACGTGCGCGCCGGGTTCAAGTCCGGTGAAACGCCCCTGTTCGATTTCAAAGCAGAAATCCGAAGTGTCCGAACTGAGTTCAGTTTTTCGGATCAGACGCGCTTTCTGGGTGTTCATCGGGCAACTCATCTTATCTTTCGCCGAAAAGAACCGCAGAAAGGCGGTCATAGTGTCGGCCTTGGTGTTGACTACTACCTGGCTTGGGTCGGGGCGCGCCTCGGAGGGAGGGCAAAGAACTGCAATACCGCCCTTGGAGAAAGGCGGAACTTCATCGGGCGCAAAACTGCAGAAAAAAAGATAGTTTTCAATTGCAATATTTTTCGCGCTCAGGTGAAGGTAGCTCAATCAAAAACCTCAGAGCCACGTATCCCTCATGTCGCGACGCCACTACAATCTACCTCCGCTTGCCTCGCTTTCTGCCTTCGAGGCTGCCGCCCGGCACCTCAGCTTCAAGGTTGCTGCAAGCGAATTGTCCGTCACGCCCGGCGCTGTCAGTCATCAGATCAAAGCGCTGGAGGCCGAGCTGGCATCCCCGCTTTTCATACGTAAGCATCGCGGCGTTGAACTGACCGAGGATGGCGCGGCGCTGCTAGAGGCACTGGGAAGCTCTTTCCTGAAAATCTCGAAAGTTCTTGAGCAGATTCGCAGTGGGGATTCCGACAATCATGTCACCGTGGGGTCCACAACAGCGGTTGCTGCCTTGTGGCTGTCCCCATCTGTCATTCGGTTTTGGCAGGACTATCCGCACGTAAAAGTGAACCAAATGGCCGAGGATACTTATTTCGCAGATCGTTCTGACGTGGACTTTTTCATTCGGTATGGCAAAGACCCGAATGCCTCTCTGCCGCATACCAAGCTGTACCGGGATATCTTGACACCCGTTTGCAGCCCCGAACTGGCGGAAGAGCTTAAAGGGGCCAACCTCAGGGACCTGACAGAACACCGCCTGATTCACCTTGCAACCAAACACAGCAACTGGACCACATGGACGGACTGGTTTCAGGCGTTAGGGTTTAATGAGAGTATTCAGACGCAGGCGCGTGTAAGCAGCTATGCTCTGGCCCTGCAGGTTGCCAGAAAGGGCGCTGGAGTCGCCCTCGGCTGGAAGCGTTTGCTAAAACCCATGCTGGATTCCGGGAAACTTGTGGCTTTAGAGGACTTCAACATACCTGCGCCGCATAACTTCTATCTGGTTGAACGGGAAAACGATAGCCTGTCAGAAGGGGCGCTGGCCTTGAAGGAATGGCTGCTGAAAGAGCTTGAGGAGAATTCGGTTTAGCTCCCCTCATCTATCGGTTAGGATTTTTAGTATTGAATGCAGGGCCTCTGCGCTGCCAATGGAGACCCAGAAAAACGCCAATTCAAAAGTCTTAGGAGTGACCGATGAACAAGCATGCACCGCTTTCGTCTGTTCTGACCCCGGTAAACACAGCAAAGGGGCTGCCGAACGCGCATTATATCGACCCTGAAGTGTTTGCCGAGGAACGCGACTCGGTCCTGTTTGCGAACTGGTCCGGGATCGGATTCGGCAAAGACATCCCAGAGGCAGGCGATGCCTATCCGATTGATTTCCTTGGCATGCCCCTGCTGATGGTCCGTGATCGCGACGGTCAGATTGGCGTGTTCCAGAACACCTGCCGCCACCGTGGCATGATCTTGGTCGACAAGCCTCAGAAAATCCGCGGCGCGATCCGCTGCCCCTACCACAGCTGGTGCTACGGCCTGAACGGTGAGTTGCGCACTGCCCCTCATGTCGGCGGCCCCGGTCAGAATACCCACGAAGATCTGGATTTCTCGGAACTGGGTCTGATCCGCATCCGTTCCTATGTCTGGCGCGATGTGATCTTTGTTAACGTCGACGGCAACGCCCCCGAGTTCGAAGAAGTTCACGGTGAGCTGATGGAGCGTTGGGAAGAGTTCGAACAGCCCATGTATCACGGCGGCGCAGGCGCGTCGGTCCGGCTTGAGCTGGATTCGAACTGGAAACTGGCGGTCGAAAACTTCTGCGAAAGCTACCACCTGCCCTGGGTTCACCCCGGTTTGAACAGCTATTCCCGTCTGGAAGACCACTACAACATCAACGAGCTGGGCAAATACTCGGGTCAGGGCACCCTTGTATATCGTCAATTCGAAGGGGAAGACGGCTCGAAACTGGCTGATTTTGATGGCCTGAGCGAGAAGTGGCACGAAGGCGCGGAGTATATCGTGGTCTACCCCAACACCCTGTTGGGCGTTCAACGCGACCACGGTTTTGCCTTCATCATCGACCCGATCACTCACGAGCGGTCGAACGAGCGGATTGAGCTGTACTATGCTCAGAAACCCGAAGACAGCCCCGAACATGAAGGCCTGCGCGCGCAAAACGCGGCGCTTTGGAAAACCGTGTTTGAAGAGGACGTCTTCGTGGTCGAAGGCATGCAGAAAGGCCGCCATGGCATCAAATTCGATGGTGGTCGCTTCTCGCCCGCAATGGACGGCCCCACCCATTGCTTCCACCACTGGGTCGCAACGCAGATCGAAAAGGCACGCGCGGAGGCATGACCACTTTTCTGAACGACGGCTTGGCCAGGAATTTCCTGGCCGGGTCGTGGGTGGAGGGCGACAAGGGCGCCTCCATCGCGGTGGAAGATCCCGGCAATCAGGATCACGTGGCGGACTGCGCGCAAGCCCGTGAGGAGTCGCTGGCTCAGGCGCTCGAAGCCGCCCGCGCCTCGTTCGAACGCGGTGATTTGGCAGATATGAAGCCGGCCGAGCGTGGCCGCCTGATGATCCGCATCGCGCAGGAAATCCGCAACCTCGCGGATGAAGGGGCAAAGTTGCTGTGCCGTGAAAGCGGCAAAACACTGGACGCGGCCCGGGATGAGTTCATCGAGGCGGCTCAGTATTTCGAATATTACGGCGGCGTCGCCGATAAGATCGAAGGCAAGTCGATCCCGTTGGGCCCCGACTATGCTGATTTCACCGTATTTGAACCCTACGGCGTGTCGGCGCAGATCGTGCCGTGGAACTTTCCTGTTTCGATCGCCGGTCGTTCACTCGCACCGTCCATGGCGGCGGGAAACTCGACCATCATCAAATCGCCCGAGCTGGACCCGCTTGCACTGGCGATGCTGGGCGTCGCGCTGGAACGCGCCGAGGTGCCTACCGGTGCGGTTTCGATCCTGAACGGTATCGGCTCGGATCTGGGCGCGAAACTGGTGGCAAGCTCGCAAGTGGATCAGATCGTGTTCACAGGATCAGTCCCAACCGGCCAGCATATCCTGCGCTCGGCCGGAGACAACGTGGTACCGTCGCTGATGGAGCTTGGCGGCAAATCCGCCGCTGTGGCCTTTGACGACGCGGATATGGATACACTGATGTCCAGCCTGAAAAGCGGTATATTCTACAATGCCGGTCAGGTTTGCTCTGCCATGGCGCGCGTGTTGGTGCATCGCTCGATCTACGATCAGGCCGTTGAACGTGCGGCTGCGCTGGCCAATGGCCTAAGCGTCGGCCACGGGCTCGAGAACCCTGATCACACTCCGGTCGTGTCCAGCCTGCAGCTGCAGCGCGTGGAAGAGATCACCTCGACCGCCCGTCAGGACGGTGCGCGGGTCGCAGCCGGCGGTGCGCGACTGGATCGCGAAGGGTATTTCATGGCCCCGACAATTTTGGCCGATGTCGACCCTGCCAGCCGCATCGCGCAGGAGGAGGTCTTTGGCCCCGTCACCTGCTTCACGCCCTTCGATACCGAAGAAGAAGCCGTCGCCATGGCCAATGGCACCGAATTCGGGTTGGTCGCGGGCGTCTTCACCCGTGATCTCGCCCGCGCCCATCGGGTGGCACGCAAATTGCGGGCAGGTCAGGTTTTTGTCAACGAATGGTTCGCCGGAGGTGTCTCGACCCCGTTTGGTGGCGTCGGCAAATCCGGCTTCGGTCGCGAAAAGGGGCTTGAGGCGCTCTACAACTATGTTCGCACCAAAAACATCGCCATTTCGCTAAAGGTATAGCCATGGATCTCGAAGCCTTAGACCGTGAACTGCTAGAGGCGCATGCCAATTGCGACCAAGAGGCTCTTGTGCGCCTGTATACGATTGCCGCCGACGAACGAGAGCTGGCCCAGGACATTGATGCCGCCTGTTTCTATCTAACCCACGCTTTCGTCTTTGCACTGGAATCCCGCCACCCAGAGGCAAGCAATCTGAACAAACGGCTGGCTGACTATGGCCGCGCCCACAGACTGGAGTTCTGAGCAATGTCGGCAAAGTCCAAGTGAAATAATATGCGGTACCCGGCGGTGCCCCGTATCCCCAAGAAGTGAATGTAGGCTGCGTCTCTGGTCAAACCGGGTTCTCAGTTGACGCGTTTAGAACAGTTATGGGTCTGAATCGACATATTCTTAACGAAAGACCGGTTCTGACATGACACAGCAAATCAGGAAGATGAAATGCGCGAAGAAGCACAGGCGGTAGTAATCGGAGGCGGGGTGATCGGTTGCTCGATCCTCTACCATTTGGCCAAATTGGGATGGTCCGATGTGGTCCTGCTGGAGCGGGATGAGTTGACCTCTGGCTCAACCTGGCATGCGGCAGCCAACATCCACGGTCTGCATGACAGCACCAATATCAGCCGCATCCAGCACTATACGATGAACCTGTATAACTCGCTGGAGGAAGAAACCGGCCAAAGCTGCGGTGTCTTCCAGCCCGGCTCGCTGTATCTGGCTCAGACCGAAGAGCGGGAACATCAACTCAAGCTGCAGGCGGCCAAAGCCAAGCTTTATGGCATGAACTTCTATGAGATCAGCATTGAAGAGGCGCAGAAGCTGAACCCGCTGGTCAATTACGAAGGCATCCGTTGCGTTATGTTCGAACCCGATGGCGGCAATGTTGACCCGTCGGGCGTGACCAACGCCTATGCGGTCGGTGCCCGCCAGCGTGGGGCCGAGATCCATCGTTTCACCCCCGTCACCGCGACCGAACAGCAGGAAGACGGCACCTGGATCGTCAAAACGCCCAAAGGTGACATCAAAACGCCTTGGGTCGTGAACGCGGCAGGCCTCTGGGGCCGCGAGGTGGCCAAGCTGGCTGGCATCGAGTTGCCGCTGCAGCCCACCGAACACCAATATTTCGTGACCGAGGCGATGTCTGACGTCGAAGGCCACGGCACCCGCCTGCCCTCTGTCTCGGACCGCGATGGCGAGTATTATCTGCGTCAGGAAGGCAACGGCCTGTTGGTCGGCGCCTATGAAAAGGACATGAAGTTCTGGGCCGAGGAAGGCACGCCTCTGGACTTCGCCCATGACCTCTTCCCCGACGATCTGGAGCGGATCGAAGAGAACATGATGAACGCGATCGAACGTCTGCCCGCAGTGGCTGAGGCCGGGATCAAGCGCGTTATCAACGGCCCGATGATCTGGTCTCCTGACTCTAACGTGCTGATGGGACCAGTACCCGAGGTTGATGGTTATTTCTGCTGCAACGGCATTATCCCAGGATTCTCGCAGTCGGGCGGCATGGGCCTGATGGCGGCACAGTGGATCATCGAAGGGGAAACCCAATACGACATGTTCGCATGGGACATGGCGCGCTTTGACACCTGGGCCACCAAGGAATTCACCAAGGCCAAGGTGCAAGACCAATACGCGCACCGTTTCGCCATTCACTTCCCGAACGAAGAACGCAGCGCAGGCCGCCCTGCCCGCGTGCGCCCTATCTACGAGACGCAGAAAGCCATGGGTGCTGTCTTTGGCCTAAACGTCGGTTGGGAACACCCGCTGTGGTTCGCTGATGAGCCGGGCGTCGTCGATACAAACGGCTTCACCCGTCAGAACTGGTGGGCCCCGGTTGGCGAAGAATGCAAGATGCTGCGCGAGCGTGCGGGCATCATCGATATTTCGAACTTTGCCAAATACATCTGCAAAGGCCCCGGCGCTGCGGATTGGTTGAATGCGGTCTTCGCCAACAACATGCCCAAGGCGATCGGCCGGTCCTGCCTGACCCCGCTGATCTCAAAACGCGGTGGCATTGCCGGGGACTTCACCGTTACCCGCGTGGCCGAGGATGAGTTCTGGGTTGTCGGATCGGGGATGGCCGAACGTTATCACAAGCGCTTCTTCAAGCAGGTCCCCCTGCCCGATGGCACCACACTTGAAAGCCACACCGAGGCTATGTGCGGCTTCAACGTCGCCGGTCCGAAATCGCGTGAGATCCTGCAGCGGCTGACCAACACATCGCTGGCGAATGAGGACTTCCCCTTCATGCGCTCAGCCAAGATCGAGCTAGCAGGCGTTGAACTTCTGGCCCTGCGTGTCTCCTTCACAGGCGATCTGGGGTGGGAGCTGCACTGCAAGACCGAAGATCAGGCGCGCCTTTACGATGCTCTGCTTGAGGCGGGCAAAGAGTTCGGCGCAGGCCCGGTTGGTAGCCGTGCCCTGATGTCGATGCGCGTGGAAAAGGGTTATGGCTCGTGGAGCCGCGAATACAGCCCCGAATACTGGCCGCATGAGGTGGGTCTGGATCGTCTGTGCAAGTTCGAGAAGGATTTCCTCAACAAGGACGCCGCCCAGAAAATGCTGGAAAACCCCGCACGTGAACAGTTGGTCTTGTTGCACCTGGATGAGGCCGACGTGACGGCCTCCAACGCGGACGCCACTGGCGGTGAGCCGATCTTCAAGGACGGCGAAGGCATCGGTCGGGTCACCTCGGGCACCTATGGCTATACCGTCGGTATGTCGCTGGCTTTGGGTTACGTCAAAAACGCCCAACCCGGAGACGAGGTTGAGGTTATGGTTCTGGGCCAACCTCACAAAGCCACCATCCTGCACGAGCCGCCCTTTGACGCAGCGGGTAAAGTCCTTCGGGGCTAAACGTCGAACAATCAAGTTTAAGCCAGTCCTTCTCTGGGCTGGCTTTTTCATTTCTGCACTAATGTCGCGTGGCACTGCAAAGGCGCATTCAACCCAGCTAAGCGCAAGCAGATTTCAGACAAACAAATGGCCAGCACCCCAAATGCTGGCCATTTTCGAGTGAGTGATAGGCCCGAAGGCCTCACCGGTGAATCTCTTGTCTTGGACAAGTTATCAAGCGGGGACGGATCAGTGTATTGGGGGAATCCCGTAGATCATGCAGTTTTAGTCACGTCTCGCGGGAAAAGTTTCGCAACAGTCTGAAGCGAAAGGAAAAACTGGTCAGGTTTCCGCACCAGTGGGAAAGACCCGCGCCACTAAGGCGCGGGTCGTTTTCTTAGCCGATGATGGCGTTCAGCGTCGCACTCGGACGCATCACAGCCGCTGTTTTGGCAGGGTCGGTGTGGTAGTACCCACCTAGATCGGCAGCCCCACCCTGGGCCGAGGCAAGCTCACCCAGAATTTGCTCTTCCTTGTCCGCCAGAGAAGTTGCAAGCGGGGCAAATTCAGCTGCCAGTTCCGCATCATCCGACTGCGCGGCCAGCGCTTCGGCCCAATAGCGCGCGAACCAGTAATGGCTGTCACGGTTGTCCGGCTGGCCAACCTTACGGCTGGGGGACCGGTTGTTGTCCAGAATGCCCTGCGTTGCCGCCTCGGCCGCAGCACCCAGAACACCTGCTTTGGCGTTGCCCTTGCTGTCGGCGAGGAAGTTCAGAGATTCACCCAGCGCACAGAATTCGCCCATCGAATCCCACCGCAGGTGGTTTTCTTCAACCAGTTGTTGCACGTGCTTTGGAGCGGACCCACCTGCGCCGGTCTCGAACAGACCACCGCCGTTCATCAGTTTGACGATCGACAGCATCTTGGCCGAGGTGCCCAGTTCCAGGATTGGGAACAGGTCGGTCAGATAGTCCCGCAGCACGTTGCCGGTGATGGCGATGCTGTCATTTCCGGCGGTAATAGTCTCCAGCGACTGACGCGTTGCTTCACGTGGGGCCATGATCAGGAATTTATCAGCAACACCAGCCGCTTCCAGCGCGGGCTTAACATATTGGATCAACTCGGCATCATGGGCGCGGTTTGCGTCCAGCCAGAAGATCGCCTCGGATCCGGTCAGGCGCTGACGATCCATTGCCAATTGGATCCAGTTCTCGATGGGCGCTTTTTTCACTGTGCAGGCCCGCCAGATGTCTCCGGCCTCGACCTCATGCGAATGCAACGTTTCGCCATTGGCCAGAACAACGCGGATTGTGCCATCCGCAGGTGCCTGGAACGTGGTCGGGTGCGAGCCGTACTCTTCGGCCTTTTGAGCCATCAGGCCAACGTTGGCCACCGCACCAGCAGTGGCCGGGTTCAGCGCGCCATTGGCTTTGAAGAAATTGATGGATTCGTCATAAACCGACGCGTAGCAGCGATCGGGAATCACGCAATTGGTGTCGCCTTTGGCTCCGGTTTCATCCCAGCCTTTGCCGCCTGCGCGGATAACAGCGGGCATCGAGGCATCGATGATCACATCGGACGGAACGTGCAGGTTGGTGATGCCACGGTCCGAGTCGACCATATACATCGACGGACGGTCACCCTTGAGGGCGTCGATGGCAGCCACGATGTCGGCATTGTCCTTCACGCGGTCCAGCAGATCCCCCAGACCCGAGTTCGGGTTGACACCTAGGGTCTCAAGCTCTGCGCCGAATTTTTCGAACACAGGGGACAGCCACGCGCGTACGGCATAGCCGAAGATGATCGGGTCGCTGACCTTCATCATCGTCGCTTTCATGTGCAGCGAGAACATGGTGCCGTCTTTCTTGGTGTCCTCAATGGCATCGGCCAGGAAGGACGACAGCGCCTTGACTGACATGAAAGTCGCATCGGCAACGGTGCCCTCTTCCAGCGGCCAGCCGTCTTTCAGCACGGTAACGCTGCCATCTTTGCCGACAAATTCGATCTTCGCATCGCCGGCTTGTGCTGCGGTGATCGTCGCCGATTTCTCATTGGCATAGAAATCATCGCCGGACATCGAAGACACTTTGGTCTTGCTGTCCGACACCCATTCCCCCATCGAATGAGGGTTCTTCTGGGCGTAGTTCTTCACCGCACGCGCCGCACGGCGGTCGCTGTTGCCTTCGCGCAGAACCGGGTTCACAGCCGAGCCTTTGATCGCGTCATAGCGCGCGCGGATCGTCTTTTCTTCGTCACTCGAAGGCTCTTCGGGGTAGTTCGGGATGTCGTATCCCTGCGATTGCAGCTCTTCGATTGCGGCGACAAGCTGAGGAACCGAGGCCGAGATGTTTGGCAGTTTGATTACGTTGGCGTCGGGCGTTTTTACCAGATCGCCCAATGCGGCAAGATCATCGGTGATGCGTTGCGCGTCGGTCAGCTTTTCTGGGAAGGTCGAAATGATACGGCCTGCAAGCGAAATATCTTTGGTGCCAACGCTGACACCCGCCGCCGAGGCGAATTTACGAATGATGGGCAGGAATGAGGCGCTGGCCAGCTCAGGCGCTTCGTCTACAATGGTATACAATATGTCGAAGTTCGATTTATCTGCCATATTCTTTCACCTTTTTTAAGCCTTTTAGGGGCAATCGCTGCAAGAGTTCGGGCCGCTTTATTGCGGCGCGGGAGGGGCGCGAATGACATAACACCCCTGAGTGACTCTGATTTGACAGGGCTTCCCTTAAATCAGGTTTGCGTTGGGATCAATCGTCTACTGGGGGCGCAAATTGCCACGGTTGGGGAAAAACACGCCGATGGGTCTGTGATTGCGCGCCCTTCAGCGCCCAACGCCCCAGGTATCACTTAGCCGATATCCGCCAGGCCATGGGTCATCCGGGTCCAGCATGTGCTGATGAACGCCGGTGATCCAGCCTCGGCCGCTGATCTCGGGGATGATGGCCGCGCGGTCCCCGACCTTGGCGTCTTCGACAATCCGGCCGGTAAAACGCGATCCGATGATCGAAACGGCCTCAAAAACCTGCCCGATCTTCATCTGGCCCTTCGCGGCCATCAGGGCCATGCGCGCCGAGACCGCCGTTCCGGTTGGTGAACGGTCGACTTTGCCGGGCTGGATCGCAACCGCGGATTTTCCGGCCAGTCCGGTTTCGGTTGCCTGCAAAGGCCCGCAAAACGCGCAGAAAGAGATATGATCCCAAGCCGCGTTTTGCGGATGGGTAAAGCCGAGCTGATCATTGGCGGCATTGGTGATGGCAACGCCCAGACGGGCAATATCACGGGCCTCGGCCTCGACAATTTCGAACCCCAAGACCTCAGCATCGACCACCACGAAACTATCCCCTCCATAGGCCGTATCCACGGTGAGGGTGCCGAGGCCCGGCACCTCCAGAGGGGCCGCGATCTTGTCTGCAAAGCTTGGCAGGTTTTGAACATAGATACGCTGGGCTTTACCATCCCGACACTCTGCCCGGACCCGTACCAAACCGCCGGGAGCCTCGAGTGTCATATGCGTTTCCGGTTCTTGCATGGGTATGATGCCGCTGTCCAAAAGAACAGTGGAGACACAGATCGAGTTTGACCCCGACATGGGCGGCGTGTCCTCCGGCTCCATGATAATGAACGCCGCATCCGCCTGCGGATGTTTCGGAGGGACCAGCAAGTTGACATGGCGAAAGACGCCGCCTCGGGGTTCATTCAGCACGAAATTGCGCAAGCTCTGATCCTGCGCAATGAATGTGCGTTGATCCCACAGGGTTTCTCCGGGTGGTGGTTGCACGCCACCGACGATGACGTCGCCCACCTCGCCTTCCGCATGGGCCGAGATCACGTGGACGGTTTTGACGCTGCGCATGAGGCCTCTCTACTCGAAATGAGTCGGGCCAACTGGCCTCGTGTGGGCCAGTTCAGAGAACGACCCCGTTTCGGTCAAGCCTAAACCTGCGTTCAAAACACCCCGGTTGCACTTGAATCGCTGCTACCTAAACCGAACGCCAGTCTCAGGGTCGAACACCATGGCACGTTCGGGTTGGACCGTGATCCCGATCTCTTCGCCTGTCGTGCTGCGTTGGTCAGCCCGTTCTTCAACGATCAGCTTGTCGCCATTCGGGGTCAGCAGATAGGAATAGGACACGCCGCCCAACGCCTCGGTCAAATCAACGGTGCAGGTGTCGGCACTGCGGTCGATCTGGATGTGTTCGGGCCGCATGCCAAGGGTTACTTTGCTTACACCAGCCGGAACTTGGGCCGATACCGGCAACGGTTGACCAAGTGCGGGATGCGTGACGTGTCCGTCTGCATAATCGCATTCGAGAAAGTTCATCGCTGGCGAGCCGATAAATCCGGCCACAAACCGGTTGTCCGGATCGCGGTACAGGTCCATCGGTGCACCCACCTGCTCTATCCGGCCATCGCGCAGCACGACGATCTTGTCGGCCATTGTCATAGCTTCGACCTGATCGTGGGTCACATAGATCATGGTGGCACCGATCTCTTGATGCAGGCGCGCGATTTCGACCCGCATCTCAACCCGAAGCTCGGCATCTAGGTTGGAGAGCGGTTCGTCGAATAGGAATACTTCGGGGCCGCGTACAATCGCGCGCCCGATGGCGACTCGCTGACGTTGACCACCGGACAAGGCCTTGGGCTTGCGTTTCAAATATTGATCCAGTTTCAGAATACTGGAGGCGTCCTGAACCTTCTGGTCGATCTCTGCCTTGGGAACGCCGTTCATGCGCAGGCCAAAACCCATATTCTCGGCGACCGTCATATGCGGGTACAAAGCGTAGGTCTGGAACACCATCGCCACGCCGCGTTTTGCCGGATCCATATGGGTCACTTCGCGCGCACCGATATGGATTTGACCTTCGGAGGTCTCCTCAAGCCCCGCAATCATCCGCAAAAGGGTGGACTTGCCGCAGCCCGAGGGGCCGACGAACACACAAAACTCACCGTCTTCGATTTCCAGATCAATCCCGTGGATCACCTGAGTCTGGCCGTAGCGTTTGATCGCCTGATTGAGCGTTACACCTGTCATGTCGATTGCATCCTGTTGTTCTGTCCATTCGGGCGGGTTTCAGGGAACCGCCAAGCCTGCGCCTCGGTCGCGATCTGGTCGGCAACGCGCCGCACCCGAGGGACCCAGGCCTCTAGTTGATTGAAATCCATCCGCCCGGTTGAACCGGTCACGGAAATTGCGCCCAAAACGCGCCCACCGGAAGTCAGAACCGGACAGGCTACGCAGATAATGCCGGGCTCATGCTCTTCATCGTCGATCGCGTAGCCTCGACTGCGAATCAGTTCCAGATCCGCCCGCAAAGCCGCCTCGGAGGTCAGCGTCTTGTCCGTGAAACGGTGATAGCTTTGCTGGGATACGGCGCGATCTAATGCGGGCCCATCCAGAAACGCCATCATCGCTTTTCCGACGCCGGTGCAATAGGCCGGGCCGACCTTGCCGGCTTGAGAATACATCTCGACCGGCTGCGCAGCGTTGCGTTTGTCAACATACAGCACCTGATTGGAGTCCAGCTGCGCCAGATGCACCGTTTCGCCTGTCTCAAAGCTGAGTGTATCCAGAAACGGCCGTGCGATAGGGGCCAGAGAGCTTTGCGTCCACGCCGTATGCGCCAGACGGACCAGCCGCAGGCCCGGCGAATAGGTCTGGCGGTCTGGCTCATAGGCCAGCATGCCCTGATTGGTCAGCGATTGCAGAAAGCGATAGAGCGTCGCTTTGGGAAAGCTGCTGCTCTCCAGCAGTTCCGCAAACCGCACCGGGCGCTCGAACGAGGCCACGTGCTCCAGCACATCACATGCTTTGCCTATTGTTCCGTCACCAGCCACGGGTGTGTGTTCTCCTCCGTTTGACCCCCGTTCAACCACGGTGTTTGCACGAGGGTCTTGACAAGACTAGCCGAGTCGATGTGTAGTTTTCAATATATAAAACATGGTTTCACTATTTGGAACTAAAATGGAAGCTAAGGGAGGACACCATGCATTCCATGTTCAAGCGCACCGCTGCCGCACTGGCGGCGAGTGTGGCACTAGCTGCACCCGTTGCCGCCGAACTGACCGGCGAACTGCGCATCTTTCTTGACACCTCGAACCCGGCGCCTCGTGCGACGATGGAAGCGATGATCGAACAGTTTCAGGCTCAGCACCCGGATCTGGCCATCGAAACCACAGTGATCGACCGCGAGGCGTATAAGACGCAAATCCGCAACTTCCTGACGGCTGATACGCCGGATGTTGCGACATGGTATGCCGCAAATCGCATGAAGCCTTATGTTGAGGCGGGTCTGTTCGAAGACGTTTCTGACCTGTGGGCCGAGCCTGAGATCGCCGAGAATCTGGCCTCAACCAAAGGCGCGATGACCCTTGATGGCAAGCAGTGGGGCGTGCCCTATACCTACTATCAGTGGGGTGTCTACTACCGCAAAGACATCTTTGACGAACTGGGCTTGACCGAGCCGACCACCTGGGAAGAAGAGCTGGCGAACTGCCAGAAGATCATCGATTCGGGCCGTGCCTGCTATACCATCGGGACCAAGTTCCTGTGGACCGCAGGTGGCTGGTTTGACTATCTGAACATGCGCACCAACGGGTTCGACTTCCACAACCAGCTCGCCAATGGTGAAATCAGCTGGGAAGATGATCGCGTCAAGCAGACCTTCGCCAACTGGAAGCAGCTGGTCGACATGGGTGCCTTCATCGACAACCACCAGACCTATAGCTGGCAGGAAGCCCTGCCCTTCATGGTGAACGGAGACGCAGCCGCCTATCTGATGGGCAACTTCGCCGTTGCACCTCTGCGCGAAGCGGGTCTGACCGACGATCAGCTGGACTTCTACCAGTTCGTTGCGATCAACCCTGATGTTGAACTTGCCGAGGACGCCCCGACCGATACGTTCCACATCCCGGCCAACGCTTCGAACAAGGAAGCCGCGCGCGAGTTCCTGCGCTTCGTCGTGTCTCCGGACGTTCAGACCGAAATCAACAATGGTTCCAACCTGGGTCAGCTGCCGGTCAACGCGCAATCGTCGGTGGATGATGACAAGTTCCTCCAGCAAGGGTTCACCATGCTGTCCTCGAACAGTCCCGGCGGTGTCGCACAGTTCTGGGATCGTGACGCTCCGGCGGAAATGGCCAAGGTCTCTATGGAAGGCTTCCAGGAATTCATGGTCAAGCCCGACAATCTGGACAAGATTCTGGCCAAACTGGAACGCGCTCGTAGCCGTATCTACGACAACTGATCTGGCAGGGGCCGGGTAGAAAACCCGGCCTACGCCTTCCTCAATTGCAAGGCGGGCTGAAGCTCGCCTTCGCCCCCAGATCCGAGATAGCCCATGTCAGCCGTCGACACACCGGAACAGGAAAGCTGGTTCCATCGCAACCAACAACGCATCGCGCCCTGGCTCTTCCTTGCGCCGGGCCTGTTGTTCTTCATGGTCTATGTGATCATCCCGGTCTTTCAGTCCTTCAACCTGTCACTTTATGAATGGGATGGGCTTGGCGCCGCAGAATATGTAGGGTTCCGCAACTACGAGAACCTCTATTGGGAGTGGGTGGACCGCGACGCGTTCTACATCTCACTCAAGAACAACCTGATCTGGTTGATCCTGTATCTGGCAGCGATCCCGGCGGGCCTGTTCATCGCCCTATTCCTGAACCAGACGGTCTGGGGCATTCGACTCTACAAGTCTCTGTTTTTCTTTCCGTTCGTGATCTCTCAGGTCGTTGTCGGGCTGGTTTTCACATGGTTCTACGATCCGACATTCGGGCTACTGAACGAATTCCTCAGTTTCTTTGGTCTTGGCCCGCTGAATGTGCTGGGAGATGAAAAACTGGTCACTTACGGCATCATCGTCGCTGGCCTGTGGCCGCAGACGGCCTATTGCATGATCCTGTATCTCACCGGCCTGAACGCCGTGGACCCCGAACAGATCGAGGCCGGACGTCTGGACGGTGCAAAAGGCGGGCGGATGTTGTGGCACATCATCCTGCCGCAACTGCGCCCGGCGACGTTTATCGCCTTTGTCGTGACGATCATTGGCGCTCTGCGGTCCTTCGATCTGATCTCCATCATGACGCAGGGTGGGCCGTTCGGGTCGTCCCGCGTGCTGGCCTATTACATGTTCGAGGTCGCCCTATCTGAATATGGTTTCCGCATGGGATATGGCGCCGCCATCGCCGTAATCTTGTTCCTCATCATGCTCTGCTTCATCGCCTACTTCCTGTGGTCGATGTACCGCGAAGAAAGGGGGCACTGAGATGTTTCCCAAACCCATCGAAAAACAACCCCGCGCGGCGCAGATCACCTATCAGGCCATGCTGCCCATTGCCCTGCTGCTGTGGCTCGGTCCCTTGCTTGCTGTCGCCTTGTTTTCAATCAAGCCCGAGGCGGATTTCACCAACGCAAACTACTGGGGCCTGCCGTCCCGGTTTGAGGGCGCGGTTAATTACGGGCAGGTCTTCTTCAACTCGGACATGCCGCGATATCTGCTGAACTCATTCATGATCACCATTCCAACGGTGATAGGGGCGGTTGCGCTCAGCTGCATGACTGGGTTCGCGCTGGGGATCTACAAATTCAAGTCGAATCTGTGGATCTTCTTCATGTTCGTGGCGGGCAATTTTGTCCCGTTCCAGATCCTCATGGTTCCAGTCCGCGACCTTACTTTGGAGCTTGGCCTCTACAATACCAAAACCGGGCTGGTCCTGTTCCACATCGCGTTCCAGACCGGGTTCTGCACGCTGTTCATGCGAAACTTCATCCGCGCGCTGCCTTTTGAGCTGATCGAAGCCGCTCGGGTCGAAGGCATCAGCGAGGTCCGTATCTTCTGGTACGTGGTCCTGCCGCTGATGAAACCCGCGATCGCGGCGCTGAGCGTGCTGATCTTCACCTTCATCTGGAACGACTATTTCTGGGCCGTGGTCCTCACCCAAGGGGCCGAAAGCCAACCTGTGACCGCTGGGATCACCAGTTTCAACGCGCAGTACCGCGCGGCATATCAGCTGATGAGCGCGGGCTCCCTCGTTGCCGCCTTGCCGCCGGTGGCCATGTTCTTCCTGATGCAGAAACACTTCATCGCGGGTTTGACCCTTGGAGCTGTTAAATAACGCCAAACGAGAGTTTTGCAAAATGACCAAAATCACCTTTATCGGCGCGGGTTCCACGATATTCATGCGCAATATCGTGGGCGATGCGCTGCTGACCCCTGCGCTTGCCGACAGCCATTTCGCGCTGATGGATATCGACCCGCAGCGTCTGGCCGAAAGCGAAAACGTAGCGCGGGCCATGATCCGTTCGGTCGGCACCGGCGCAACGGTGACCACCCACACTGAACGCCGCGCGGCACTGGAAGGGGCCGATTTCGTCATCACCGCCTTTCAGGTCGGCGGGTACGAACCCTGCACGGTGACGGATTTCGAGATTCCCAAGCAATACGGGTTGCGCCAGACAATCGCGGATACGCTCGGGATCGGAGGCATCATGCGCGGGCTACGCACCGTTCCAGTTCTGTGGGGCGTGGCTCAGGATATGATGCAGCTCTGCCCGAATGCGACGCTGTTGCAATATGTGAACCCGATGGCAATCAATACCTGGGCTCTGGCCGAGCAATTCCCGGACCTGAAGCATGTCGGCCTATGCCACTCCGTCCAGAATACGGTCGAAGAACTTGCCCATGATCTGGACCTGCCCAAGGATGAGATCCGCTACAAGGTCGCAGGCGTGAACCACGTGGCCTTCTTCCTGCGGCTGGATCATAAGGGCCGCGACCTCTACCCCGCCTTACGCCGGGGCTATGCGCATGGTGCTCTGCCGAAACCACCTCTGTTGATGCCGCGCTGCCCCAACAAGGTTCGGTATGAGGTGATGGACCACTTAGGCTATTTCTGCACCGAGAGCTCGGAACATCTGGCAGAATATGTGCCGTGGTTCATCAAGGACGGTCGGCAAGACCTGATTGAACAGTTCTCGATTCCGCTGGATGAATACCCAACCCGCTGTGTCGAGCAGGTCGCGGATTGGAAAGAACAGGCTAAGACACTTACAGACGGGCGCGATGTCTCGGTTATTCGCAGCCACGAATTCGCGGCGGACCTGATGAACGCCGTCGTCACGGACACGCCCTATACGGCCTATGGAAACCTGCCCAATACGGGTCAGATCCCGCAATTGCCCTTGGGCGCTGCGGTGGAAACCCCTTGTCTGGTCGATTCAAACGGCGTTCAGCCCTCGGTCGTTACCGACATACCGCCGCAGTTGGTGGCGTTGATGCGCACCCAAATCAACGTCCAAGAACTGACCGTCCGGGCGCTGACCGAGCAAAACGCCGAATACATTTACCATGCCGCCATGATGGATCCGCATACCGCGGCCGAGCTGGATCTGCGCCAGATCCGCAGCCTTGTCACGGACCTTCTGACCGCGCATTCGGACTGGCTGCCCGACTGGTGCCGCCCACTTCGCGCCGCATGATCTTCAATTCATCACGAACCTCAATTCCAGCCTCAGCCAAAGAACCAAAGCCAGAATGACAAAGAAACGCCGCTCATCTCATTGGTACGGAAAACTCGACAAAGACGGGTTCATCCACCGTTCCTGGATGAAAAACCAAGGCTTCCCTGACCACGCCTTTGACGGGCGCCCCATCATTGGCATCTGCAACACGTGGTCTGAACTGACGCCCTGCAACTCGGGCTTGCGAGATCTGGCCGAAGGCGTGAAGCGCGGTGTGTGGGAGGCTGGGGGCTTCCCGGTCGAATTCCCGGTCATGTCGCTGGGCGAGACCCAGATGAAGCCCACCGCCATGCTGTTCCGCAATCTGCTGGCCATGGATGTTGAGGAATCCATCCGCGCCTACGGCATTGACGGCGTTGTTCTGCTGGGCGGATGTGACAAGACTACGCCGGGGCAGCTGATGGGCGCGGCCTCGGTCGATCTGCCCTCGATCGTGGTAAGTTCCGGGCCGATGCTGAACGGCAAGTTCAAGGGCAAGGATATCGGATCGGGCACCGATGTCTGGAAGTTCTCTGAAGAAGTCCGCGCAGGTGAGATGACGCTGCAGGATTTCATGAACGCTGAATCCGGCATGTCACGCAGCGCCGGGGTTTGTATGACGATGGGTACGGCCTCAACCATGGCCTCGCTGGTTGAAGCCATGGGAATGTCGCTGCCAACCAACGCCGCCCTGCCCGCCGTTGACGCCCGCCGCATGGCGCTGGCACACCTGACCGGCAAGCGGATTGTCGAGATGGTGGACGAAGACCTCAAACCCTCTGACATCCTGACCAAGGAAGCCTTCGAGAATGCCATTCTAGCCAATGCCGCCGTGGGCGGCTCGACCAACGCCGTGGTTCACCTGCTGGCGCTGGCAGGTCGGGTTGGTGTGGATCTGACGCTAAAGGACTTTGAAATCGGCTCCGAGATTCCCCTGTTGGTCAACTGCATGCCGTCTGGCACATACTTGATGGAGGATTTCTGCTACGCGGGCGGCGTGCCTGTGGTTTTGAATGAACTCAAGTCATTCTTGCGCCCTGCCAAGACAGTTCTGAACAAAGATATCTCGGCTCACTACGACGGGGCAGAATGCTACAACCCCGATGTGATCCGCCCCTTCGATGACCCGGTGAAGCCCGCAGCCGGTCTGCGCGTTCTGCACGGCAACCTTGCGCCGAACGGGGCGATCGTAAAACCTTCGGCAGCAACGGATGAGTTGCTGGAAACCGAGGCCGAAGCCTTTGTTTTCGAAAACATCGAAGACTTGAAGGCCAATATCGAACGCGAAGACCTGCCTGTGACGCCCGAGACCATTCTGGTTCTCAAAGGGTGCGGGCCCAAGGGCTATCCCGGCATGCCTGAGGTCGGCAACATGCCGGTCCCGGCGAAACTGGTGAAAGAAGGCGTGCGCGACATGATCCGCATTTCGGACGCGCGCATGTCCGGCACCGCCTTCGGTACTGTCATCCTGCATGTCAGCCCCGAGGCGCAGGCCGGTGGCACATTGGCATTGGTCAAGACCGGCGACCGCATCCGCGTCTCCGCCAGTAAGGGAGAGCTTGAGCTGCTGGTCGATGAGGCAGAACTCGGCACTCGCCGCGCGGCTTGGCAGCCGGAGGCGCCGCATTACACGCGCGGTTACGCCCGACTTTACATCGACCACGTGCTGCAAGCCGATCAGGGCGCTGACCTTGATTTCCTTGTCGGCAAAGACACACGCCTCGTTACAAGAGAGAGCCACTAATGGACCAACCTGCTGTATTCCAAGACCTCAAAGGGGCCTCAGTCTATATCACCGGTGGTGGCTCGGGCGTTGGCGCTTCGCTGACCGACGGGTTCATGGCGCAAGGGGCCAACGTGGCCTTTATCGGCCGCTCGGACGCAAGCGCCTTCGTGGAAGAAATGCGTGCCAAACACGGTCGTGCGCCCCTGTTCATGCAAGGCGATATGACCGACACGGAACTGTTGCACGCAACAATGCAGAAGGCCGCCGAGGCCCATGGACCGATCAAAGTACTCGTCAATAACGCCGCCAACGATCAGCGCCACTCACTGGATGAGACTACCTCTGAATTCTGGGACTGGATGATCGAGGTTAACCTGAAGGCCTATTATTTCGCCTGTCAGGAAGCCGCGCGGCAGATGGAGAATGGCGGCTCGATCATCAATTTCAGCTCGATCAGCTACATGATGGGCAACGCGGGCTATCCGATCTACACGACATCTAACGCGGGCATCACCGGGATGACCCGCTCGCTGGCGCGCGAGCTTGGACCGAAACGCATCCGCGTCAACGCACTGGCCCCCGGTTGGGTTCTGACGCAAAAGCAGATGGACATGTGGGCCACGCCCGAAGATTTGGCGGCACATTTGGATCGCCAATGCCTGAAAGAACATCTAAAGCCCGACGACATGATCGGACCCACCTTGTTTCTGGCCTCGGACGCCAGCCACGCCATGACCGGACAATGCATGGTTGCCGATGGTGGCGTCGTGGTAACGGGGTAGAGTTATGAAACCAGAATGGATCGCAGCGGACTGGGGCACCTCGCACTTGCGCGTCTGGGCGATGGAAGGGTCGACCCCTATTGACCACGCCCAGTCAGACATGGGCATGGCGCGCGTCTCCAAAGGCGGGTTTGAGGACGCCCTGTTGGCATTGATCGAGGGCTGGTTGGGCAATGCCCCTGTCGATGTCGTCGCCTGCGGCATGGTCGGCGCCCGTCAGGGATGGGTTGAAGCGCCCTATGCTGCTGTTCCAACCGCGCC
Source organism: Ruegeria profundi (assembly GCF_049800715.1). Lineage (GTDB taxonomy): Bacteria > Pseudomonadota > Alphaproteobacteria > Rhodobacterales > Rhodobacteraceae > Ruegeria > Ruegeria profundi_A. The sequence continues at coordinate 125,725 of NZ_JBNAFO010000013.1, read as the reverse complement.
TGTGAAGGGCGTTCCGATCCGCGCGCCGGCCACAGATTCCCGGATCCGCGCCTTTGTCGTACCCGGTTTGAAACAGGTGTCCCCGCCGGATGTGATGCGCGGCGAAGAAACGCAGATCGCGGGATTTCTGGATACGCACCCTAACTGGGATGGGGTAATCTGCTTGCCCGGCACTCACACAAAATGGGTGCAGGTCAGCGCGAATGAAGTGGTCAGCTTCCGCACGTTCATGACCGGAGAGCTGTTCGACTTGCTACGCGGTCAATCGGTCCTTCGGCACTCGGTGACCGAAGGTTGGGACGAGGCCGCGTTTGCTGAGGCCGTCGAGGATACTCTGTCCAAACCCGAACAGCTTGCCGCCCGTCTATTCAGCCTGCGGGCCGCAGATTTGCTGCACGGGCAGGATGGCAGCACGGCCCGCGCGCGTCTGTCCGGGCTATTGATTGGGGCCGAACTTGCGGCCTCACGCCCCTATTGGCTGGGTCAGCAGATCGCGATCATCGGGGCCGAGGGGCTGTCGGCCGCCTACGCGCAAGCGCTGCAACCGCAAGGCGCGTTTGTCGAGATGGCCGACGCCACCACATCCACTCTGGCCGGGTTGAACAAAGCCCGCAATATGACAAGAGAAACCGTATGAGCCGCCCTATCATTGCCATTCTGCGAGGTTTGACCCCCTCGAGCGCCGAGAAAGTCGGTCGACTTCTGATCGAAACCGGGATCGACCGGATCGAGGTGCCGCTGAACTCACCGGATCCTCTTGAGAGCATCGGGACTCTGGTCGAGGCGTTCGGCGATCGCGCCCTGATCGGCGCGGGCACGGTGCTGACCCCTGAGCAGGTTGAGGCCGTGCGGGATGTGGGCGGCAAGCTGATTGTCTCACCCAATGCCGATCCTGATGTGATCCGGCGCAGTCGCGAACTGGGGCTGCAATCTTGGCCGGGCATCTTCACCCCGACCGAGGCCTTTTCGGCCCTCAAAGCGGGTGCAACCGGTTTGAAGCTGTTCCCTGGCTCCTTGGCTGGCCCTGCCGGGCTGTCTGCTTTGCGGGCGGTCTTGCCTGCGGGCACGCAGATCTTCGCGGTTGGCGGTGCGGGCACAGACAACTTCGAAGAATGGATCGCAGCCAGCGCGGACGGGTTCGGCATCGGTTCGGCCCTGTTCAAGCCGGACATGGAGATCGCGGAAATCTCGGAACGCGCCATCCGGATCGTAGCCGCCTATGACGAGGCCGTTGCATGAGCGTCACTTTCGACGACCGCCCGTGTATTCTGGGCGAAGGTCCCCTCTGGCATCCAGAGCGGAAGCAGCTGTTCTGGTTCGACATCCTCGGCAAACGCCTTCTGACCCGCGAGGACGAGGCGCAGAAAAGCTGGGATTTCGACGAATATGTCTCAGCCGCAGGCTGGGTGGACCGTGACACTCTGCTGATGGCCTCGGAATCCGGGTTGTGGCGGTTTTCGCTGGCCACGGGTGAGAAATCACTGGTTGTCCCGCTAGAGGCTGAAAATCCCGTCACCCGTTCGAATGACGGCCGCGCCGATCCGTGGGGCGGGTTCTGGATCGGGACGATGGGCAAAAGCGCGGAACCCGGTGCTGGTTCAATCTACCGGTTCTACAAGGGCGAGTTGCGCCGTTTGGCGCCGGGTATCACCATCTCAAACGCGATCTGTTTCACTCCGGACCGGTCCTGCGCCTACTTCGCAGACACCGCGACTCGACAGGTCATGCGGTGGGATCTGAACTCCGAAACCGGCTGGCCTGAGGGGGAACCTTCGGTCTTTCTGGATCTGAACGAAGACGGTTTGAACCCGGATGGTGCGGTGGTTGATTCCGCTGGGAACGTTTGGATCGCTCAATGGGGGGCGAGCCGGGTCGCGGCCTATGATCCGACGGGCAAGTTCCTGCGCGCGGTCACCATTGACGCCGCTCAAACGTCTTGCCCCGCCTTTGGCGGAGACGATCTGACGACGCTGTTCTGCACGACGGCCCGCGAAGGGCTAAGTACTGAGACGCTTGAAACACAATCCACGAACGGAATGACCTTTGCCGAGCCGAACGCAGGCCAGGGCCAACCGGAACACAGAGTCCTTCTATGACCCCCAAACTTGGCGTTTGCTACTACCCCGAACACTGGCCCGAGGCTGTTTGGGCCGATGATGCCGCGCGCATGGTCGAAACGGGCCTGAGCTGGGTGCGCATCGGCGAATTCGCCTGGAGCAGGTTGGAACCCTCGCCCGGTGATCTGCAATTCGACTGGCTGGATCGCGCGGTCGAGGTATTGGGATCGGCCGGTTTGAAGGTGATTATGGGGACACCCACGGCCACACCTCCGCGCTGGATGCTGGACAAACACCCCGACATGCTGGCCGTCGACGCCCAAGGCCAACCGCGTAAATTCGGGTCGCGCCGGCACTATTGCTTTAGCCATGCGGGCTATGTCGAAGAGTGCGTCCGCATCGCCCGGATCTTTGGCGAACGTTATGGCCGCAATCCACACGTCGCCGCCTGGCAAATCGACAATGAATACGGTTGCCACGACACCACGATCAGCTACAGCGCCCCGGCGCTGGCAGCGTTTCGTCTTTGGCTGGCGGATCAATATGGCAGCATCGAAGATCTGAACGAGGCTTGGGGCAATGTGTTCTGGTCGATGGAATACGACCACTTTGACCAGATCGACTTGCCAAACCTGACTGTGACCGAGCCGAACCCGGCCCATGTTCTGGCCTTCCGACGCTTTAGTTCAGACCAGGTGGTGGCATTCAACAAGGCTCAGGCCGATGTGTTGCGCCCGCTGACCGATGCGCCGCTGTCGCATAACTACATGGGACGTGTGCTTGAGTTCGACCATTTCGATGTTGGCGCGGACCTCGATATCGCCACCTGGGACAGTTATCCGATTGGCTTCTTGTCGGACCGGTTGGAGGATGACGCCGAACACAAGGCCAAATTCCTGCAACAGGGCGATCCGGATATGCAGGGCTTTCACCATGACCTCTACCGCGCGGTTGGCCATGGTCGTTGGTGGGTGATGGAGCAACAGCCCGGCCCCGTGAACTGGGCCCCGTACAACCCTGCTCCCCTGCCCGGCATGGTCCGGCTGTGGTCGCTAGAGGCCGTAGCTCATGGGGCTGAGGTGGTGAGCTATTTCCGCTGGCGCCAAGCGCCCTTCGCGCAGGAGCAGATGCACGCCGGCTTGCTGACACCAGACAGCCGCACGGCCCCCGGTCTAGCCGAGGCGCGCCAGACGGCGGATGAACTGAAGGCCATCGGTCCGGTGCACCAGAAACAAGCGCAGGTTGCGATCCTGTTTGACTATGCCTCAGATTGGGCGTGGACCACGCAGCCGCAGGGCGCAGGTTTTGACTATTTCCGGCTGGTATTCTCGGCCTACCGCGCTCTGCGTCGCGCCGGGCTTTCGGTGGACATCGTTTCACCAAAGGACCTGCCGAAGGGATACGCGGTGATCATTGCGCCAGGTCTAGCCACTATCGATGCCGAGTTGGAAACGCGTTTGGCTGAGGCCTGCGAGCTTGCCATCCTTGGCCCGCGCAGCGGCGCAATCACCCGCGATTTCCAAATTCCTCTGTCGGGTCGCCCGGGCCTTGATACCGTCGATTGCCATGTCGATCTGGTTGAAACCCTGCCGCCGAATGTCAAACGCCCGGTCGCAGGAGGCGGCGCGGCGCAACACTGGATAGATCGCCTGTCCGGAGACGGTGCAGACCTCTTGCAATTTGCTGATGGGACTCCTGCTGTGAAAACGGGGGACGGCGTTTGGTATCTGGCGGGTTTCCCCGACGAGGCGCTCTGGGGTCGTCTTATCGGTCTGGCAGCGCACCACACGGGACTGACGTTGCAGCCGATGCCCGAGGGCTTGCGGCTTCGGGAAACGGCCGAGCATACGTTCCTGATCAACTACAATGCCGATCCGGTTAAGTGGAACGGGCAAACCATTGCGGGCTGCGGCGTTGTAATCCTCGAAAACAGTGCGGGCTCGGAGGGCTGATCCGGGCGCACTATTCCGTCCAGACCGCAAGGCTGTGGGGGGCGACCGGGTCTTCTCCGACCAGAAACGTGCGCTTTGAGTTCACTTGCAATGGTTGATCTTGATCGCCGAAATTGAAGGCAAAGCGCAGGTCCCCGCGTTGGGTCAGCCTCAGGTCCTGATGCGTTTCGGTGACCTCCAGCCCCGCCCATTCCAACACGTCGCGCAAGATGTTTTGTAACAACGCGCCGCTCGGGACCATCGCAAGATAGGTCGCCCTGTCCGAGCGAATGACCGCCGGGCTGCCATTCTGGTATCGGCTGGCGAAACGGCCGATAACTTCTGCGCTCGTCTCGACAATTTCGCGCCAACCTGTGAAAGGCAGCGGGTTTTGCTCACCCAACTGCACGGCTTCGTCCGCAAGGTCGGGCAAGGACTCGACTCGCAAAACGCGAACACCTGTCAAATCGCTCAACACCCCCGGCGCTAGGCTATCCGGGCTGTGCATACCTGGCGTCTTGCTGCCCGACCGCGCCCCGATCAACAGTTTCGCTGAGGTCGTCTTAAGTCTTGAGGCCAACCCGTCGCTGACGATCATGCTCTGCGGTAAAACGATCAAAGCATAGCCATTCAGATCATCCTCCGGCCCGACAAAATCCAGATCGACGCCGAAACCGCGCAATCCCGCGTACCAGTCTCGTAGGATGTTCGCATTAGGAAATGCGTCGTCATGCGGCAGGATATCCGCCGCCCAGATCGACGTATAGTCGATCAGAATTGCAACTTGGGCCTTCTGCCTATTGGCCGGCGGCAAAACCGCCCGATCCTTCACCACCTGCGCCAGCTCGACCGCTGCCTGATCCGGGCTGCCGTCAGATCGTAAAAGCGCGGTGTGGAACTGTTCCTGAGCAAACCTCGCCTGCCGCCAGCGAAAGAACATCACCGCCTGCGCACCATGAGCATAGGCTGCCCATGTCCATAGCCGAACCATGCCATCTGCGGGCGACGGGTTCTTTTCCGCCCAATCCACTGGGCCGGGTTGTTGTTCCAACACCCACATGCGCCCGCGTCCCTGCGAACGATAGAGATCGCAGTGAAACCCCTGATAGTCCGGCGCCCCGGTTCGCAAGTAGCGATGCTTGTCCTGATCAGACAGGGATGATCCCAGCAGATTGCCCAGCGGGTAGCTGTCGAAGCCTACGATATCCAAGTCGGCGGCCACCGCGTGGTGATCATACTCGAAACTGCCCGCCATGAAGTTATGCGTGATGTCCCGGCCCGGAGAATGCGCCCGAAGAATATCTACCTGAGCTTTGTTGAACAGTCGGACCCGGCCGGAGGAATAACGCGCAAAATCCAGAGATTGCGTCGGGTTCGCGGCCGCGACCAATCCGTTTGGCAGCTCAATCTGGTCAAAGCTCGCGTATTGCGTGCTCCAGAAAACCGTACCCCATCTCTGGTTCAACTCCTCGATCGTGCCATAGCTCTCTTGCAGCCATCGGCGAAACCCATTGCGAGCCGCGTCCGAGTAGCTGAGGACGGTGTCGTGGTCATTGTATTCATTGTCGATCTGCCACGCGTGAACATGCGAGTTTTGCCCATAGCGCTGGGCATATTCGGTGGCGATCCGTTTGGACTCTTCAAGGTAGACATCGCTGGAGAAGCAATAGTGCCGGCGCGATCCAAAGCCGCGCACGCGACCGTCAGGGCCCACGGGCAAAATCTCCGGGTACTCGTCGATCAGCCATTTGGGTGGCGAAGCCGTGGGCGTAGACATCATGACCCGCAGGCCAGCCTCACCCAAAATTCCGATCACCTCATCCAGCCAACCCCATTCAAAGTGACCGCGCCGGGGCTCGATCAGGCCCCAGGTGAACTCGGCAATCCGCACCCAATCGAGGCCCATTTCGACCATACGCGCAGCATCGTCTCGCCATTGGGACGGGTCCCATTGTTCGGGGTAGTAGCAAACCCCCAGTTCAAGTTTGCTCATCTGGTGTCCTTCGCGGTTCGCCGTTCGATCCATTTCAGGAAGCTGGCGCAACCCAGAGTGATCACGACATAGAGGATCGCCGCCGTGTTGAAGGGTGCAAAGGGCAGGAAGCTAGAGGCCTGGAACTCGCGCATGCGTTGGGTCATGTCGCGCACAGACAGGATCGACAGCAGAGAGGTGTCTTTGATCATCGCGATGAATTCATTGCCCAGGGGCGGTGTCACGATCCGCAATGCTTGCGGCAGCACGATCAGCCGCGCGGTTTGCCAGCGCGACAGGCCCAGCGAGCTGCCAGCCTCGAGCTGGCCTTTGGGTATAGCTTCGATGCCGGATCGGAAAATCTCGGCCATATAGGCGGAATACCCAACCGAAATGGCGATGATCCCGCGGGTCATGTTGGTCATGTCGATACCACCGCCGGTGGCATCCTTGACCGCGCCTGCCAGAGGAAGGCCAATATAGAGGATGATCACCAGCATCGGAATTCCGCGGATCGTGTCCACGAAAAACTCGGCCCCGACCGCAAGTGGGTGCAGTTTGTGCTGAGCCCCACCCACCGTCAGTGTAAGCAAAAGGAAACCGAAAACGGCAAAGGCCAGACCCGGGTTTCGGAACTTGTCCGGCAGAAAGCTGGTTTGCCAGATCACCGGATAGCCCTGCGTATGGGCCTCAACCGGAACAAACGCGCCCGAGACGCTGTCGACGGTCTCAATCTGTTCCAATGCGGATGCAGCGTCAGGAGCGCTCCGGATTCGGACTTGCTGATCGCCGCCGCCTTCGAATTCGCCGAAGCGGATCACATCGGCCTGCGCCTGAGGGGTGCCGCGCACAATGGCAATACGGCCCTCGGTATTGCCGACAAGGACATAGCTGACCTTGGGCTGCATGAAGAAAAAGGTGGATACTGCAAGCAACGCTAGACTGATCGCGCCATAGACCATCGTTGTCCGGGCCTTTGGCTTGAATGACTGAAGCCCGACCCAGATCAGGCCAAGGATCGCTGCGAAGATATAGGCAAAGATCGCCGCGCGGAACGTGATGGCGACGCCTGTTGCGAACTGCCAATGGGCCATAAACATCAGGTAGAACAGCGCGGCGCCCGTCAGAATTTCGAACCCAAGCTGCACGCGTCCGCGCAAAGGTTTCGCCAAACGGACAGAGATCAGGCATAGCGCGACGATCACGGCATAGACCGCTAGAAGGATCTGCAGGCCGCTTTGAACTTGTGCCACTACTTCGGGAAACAGAACCCAGGTTTGGTTGGAGCGGTCAATCAGGGTCGAGGTATTCTCGCTGAGCGCATGAAAGAAGACGGACTCGGCAAAGGGCATCAGGACATCCGGGGCAACAAAAGCCAGAATGGACAGGCCAACCGCCGCCGGAAACGCCACCAAAGCGGAAATCCGAAGCCATGCGGGCGCTTGCGCTTCGAACCGGGTGTGGCGGGCGCAAAGATAACCGAGGATCGCCGTCGCAAGGACCAGCAGGAACCCCACGAATATCGGCCCCGCATTGTTGCCGATCCCCAGAATGGCGACCAGAGATCGCAGGTATTTGGATGAGGTGGCAAACAGATAGATGATAAACGGCGCGGCTGCGAGCAACACGAGGTTGCTCGGGCGGATCGAGCTGAGGCGCGACATGGGGTTCTCCGCTAAGTCAAAGCCCCGGCGGCAGAACCCGCCGGGGCTGGAAGGGGTTCAAAGGATCAGTTGGCGCCCCAGTATTTGGCTTTCAGCTCATCTAGCGTGCCGTCTTGCTGAATGGCGGCCAGACCTTCGTTGATCGCATCGACGGTCGGATCGCCTTCCTGAAACACAATGCCCAGAGGGTCGGACTGCAGGCCCGTGATGCCCACGGTCAACTCGCCCGCGAATTCCTGCTCATATGCGGTGGCCGAAGTCCCATCAATGATCACGCCCTCAACGTCTGCGTTCTGCAACGCCAGAATGGCGGCCGAGAAGTTATCATAGAGGCTGACATTCTCGCGCCCGACCAGCTCTTCCGCTAGCTGCGCGTTGGTTGTTCCGGTTTGAGCGGCCAGCTTGAGACCTCCGGCCTTGAAGTCATCCAAGGTCGTGTCGCCCTTGTCGACTTGCAACAGGATGGCCTGGCTGACCACGATATACGGTTCCGAGAAATCCATCGTCTCTTCCCGTTCCGGCGTGATCGACACGCCCGAGATGACCAGATCGAACTCACCTTGCTGAAGGGCTGCGAAGATGCCATCCCACGCGGTGTTGACGAAATTCGGCACGCAGTTCACGCGCTCGCAAATGGCGTTCATGACGTCGACGTCAAAGCCCACGATCTCGCCCGTTGTCTCATCGACGGTTTCCATCGGCGGATAGGTTGCATCCGTTCCGATCTTCAGAACGCGACCTTCCAAATCGGCGGCGAAGGCGGCTGGGACCGTCATCGTTGCAACGGCGGCAGCGGCAAGTAGATGTTTGAACATGTTTGGTTTCTCCTTTGTTGGGTCAGGTCAAATCGCCGGGTTCGGCGGAGGTGTGTCAGGTTGCCGCTCGATTAACGTGGCCCTGATCTTCTTTTGAATTTCGGACGGATCGACCCCGTCCAATGATTTTAACATGAACGCGCCCAGCAACCGGCTGGTCTCGTCAATCGGCACGTAGTAGGCGCTGGGCGCGGGCACGAAATACTTGCTGAGTTGGAGGTCATCGGTCGAAATGACCACAACATCGCGCCCGACCCTGATGCCATCTTCGGCGGCAGCCGACAAAACGCCCAATGTCATCGCTTCATTGGCGCAAATGATACCGGTCGGGCGGTCTTTGCGCTGCATCAGGCTGCGAAAAGCCTCTTGGCCGCTTTGCGCCGTTGTAGGGCCGTTGTAGATGAGTTCGGGTTGAACGGGCACGCCCGCCGTCTGTAGTGCGGCGGCATAGCCAGTCTGACGTTGTCCGGCGTACACCAATTCGGCGGGTGGGTTGACAAGCGCAATCCACCGATGACCCAAACGCAACAACCGCTCTGTAGCGTCGTGCGCCGCGCTTTCGCTGTCGAAATCGACATAGGGATGAGGTTCAGAACTGTCGCTCATGCCATAGGTCACAAAGGGGAAGTTCTGGTTTTGTAGATAGGCGATACGCGGGTCGCTACGTCGGGTGCCCGAAAAGATCACCCCATCAGCCGAGCGTTCCTGAACAATCGTGCGCAGGGCGGCCATCGCGTCGTCCAAATCGGCCACACTGCATACGCTCAGCTCATAGCGTGACCCCTGCAATGCGGTTGAGATACCAGCCACAATTCGGGTGAATTCTACGCCCTCCCACTCCTCGGTGGCGTCGGTGGAGAGGCCCACCAGTACCGCGATCCGGTAAGATTTGTTCGTGCGCAGTTTCAGCCCGGCGAGGTTTACTTTGTAGCCCTGTTCCACGGCAACTTTCTGTATCTCTTCACGGGTTTCGCGTTTGACCGAGTCCTCCCCGCGCAACGCATTGGATACGGTCCCGACGGAGTAGCCTGTCTGCTTGGCGATAGACTTGATCGTTGCGCGGGCCATCTAGATACGACCTTTCAAAAGATCGGTCAGAAAGCGCCTTCCTGTTGTCAGAGTCTTTGCCGGGCCAGGAGGCTCGTCGTGTTCAACGAACAGATCCGAACAGGCGGTGCGAACCAGAGCGTCAAGAACCGCGCTCCAGTCTATGTCGCCCTGCCCTAAATCCCGCCACCTAGCGTCGCCCTTTTGGCTGGGATCCACGTCCTTAGCATGGACCGAAACCACACGGTCGGCATAGCGCTCAATCATCTCAACCGGGTCCAGGTAGGCCGCCCCCAGCCAACCGATATCGGGCTGCCAATAGACGTTCCCTGTCTCCAGGAACATCTCCAACGGCGTCTGCGAAGAATACCCGGCCAGATCGAAATCGTGGTTGTGATAGGCCAGCCGAACGCCCGAGTCTGACAGTTGTGCAGCCCATTGTGATAACTGGCCCGACACAGCCTTCCATCCCTCGGCAGTGTCGGGCCGCGCCGCTGGTGCCAGCCAAGGCATGACGGCAACCGGGCATTCCAATCGTTCCAGAAGGTCCTGAATTTCGGGTAAACGCCCTTCGAATTCTTCCCAGTCGAAATGCGCCGAACGTACCCGCAAACCAGATTGCGCAACGATCCGGGCCATCTTAGGCGCTGTCAGGTCGTGCAACCCCGTCGTTTCGACATCTGCATAGCCACAGGCCGCCGCCAATTGCAGTTGATCGCTTAGATCACCACAATTCCGAACTGTGTATAGCTGCGCAGAAACCCGCATTTACCACCATTGAAACGTTTCAATAATGGTTGAACGGGGTTGTATGAGTTGTCAAGCGGCTTGAAGCAGCGCGCGCCAAGTCACTTGCGCATGGACAGACCGTTATGGAACAGATGCACTTTTTCCGGCCGTGCTGTAACCGAAACCTGCTGCCCGCGAAGGTTCCGTTGGATACCGGGCAGTTTGGCGATGACTTGATCCGCGTCGTTGGATTTGGCAAAATATAGCAGAGTCACCTCACCCAATGCTTCGGTGAAATCAACCTCACCGCTCAGGATCGGGTCGCTATCCGTCAAAGTGAAATCTTCGGGCCGGACGCCGATGTTTACCTGCTTGCCTTCATCCTCGGGCCCGGTCGGGATCGCGGAAATCGCTGAACCTCCGCCCTCCAAGGCTATCGTCGTCATCTGCCCAGTGCCCGTGATTGTTCCGGGTAACAGGTTCATCGAAGGCGAGCCGATGAACTGAGCCACGAACTCATTGTCCGGAGTTTCATACAACTCAAGCGGGGTGCCAACCTGGGCAATGCCTTTGTTGGCCAGCACAACGATGCGGCTGGCCAAGGTCATCGCTTCGACCTGATCATGGGTCACATAGATCATGGTGCTGTCGGGCATCGCCTCTTTGAGGCGCGCAATCTCAATCCGCGTGGCGACGCGCAGCGCGGCATCGAGGTTCGAGAGCGGTTCATCAAACAGATAAACCTTAGGATCCCTCACAATCGCCCGCCCGATTGCGACCCGCTGGCGTTGGCCACCGGAAAGGGCCTTGGGTAGACGATCAAGATATGGGTCCAGTTGCAGAATTTGCGCCGCGCGCTCAACAGCGGCGTCGATCTCGGCGGCGGGCCGTTTGGCGATCTTAAGCGCAAAAGACATATTCTCGCGCACGGTCAAATGCGGATAGAGGGCATAGGACTGGAACACCATCGCGATGCCGCGCTGCGCGGGCGGCACGTCATTCATGACCTGACCTTCGATCTCCAGCGTGCCACCGGTGATCTTCTCCAGCCCAGCAATCATCCGGAGCAGAGTGGATTTTCCGCATCCGGACGGGCCGACAAAGACGATCAACTCGCCCTGCTCGATATCCAGATCAATGTGTTTCAGGACATCAACTGGTCCATAGGATTTCGCCACATCTGTGAGTTTGAGTTCTGACATGACTTACCCCTTGTCCCTGCACATCAGGCAGAATTCGGCAGGTTGCAGCATGACGCGACCTTCACCCGTTACACTGCCAACGTCCTCTCCAATTGCCTGCCAGCTGCCCGAGGGCAGATCGACCTGCCCCGCGTCGCGTCCCAGATTAAAGGCGCAGAACACCTCCTCGCTGGTGTTTTCGCGGCGGAACATCAGGATCGGGCCGACTTGCACCATCTCTGATTGCGCGCCCGCAGCCAGCGCCGGATGCGCATGTCGCAGAGCAATCGCGCGGCGATAGTGATGCAGCATGGATTGGTCGTCCGCCTCCATACGATCAACCGCACGTTCGGACTGCTCGGCGCTGACAGGTAACCATGGCTCGCCGGTGCTAAAGCCCGATTGTTCGGCCTGAGTTGCCCAGACCATCGGCGTCCGACACCCGTCGCGGCCTTTGAACTCCGGCCAGAACTCAACGCCATAGGGGTCTTGCAGGCGTTCGAAAGGCACGTCGGCCTCGGGCAGGCCCAGTTCCTCGCCTTGATACAGACAGGCCGAACCGCGTAGGCACATCATCAGAACCGCGTGTTGGCGCGTTGCTGCATCGCTGAGGTTCCAGCGGGAGGCATGGCGTTGAACATCATGGTTCGAGAACGCCCAACAAGGCCAAGCATCTCCGGCCTTGGCCTGAAGCTGGTCGAACACTTGTTTCGCGTAAGCTGCTGTCAGCGCGCGTTTTTCCAGGAACTCGAACGCGTAACACATGTGCATACGCGCGTCGCCCGAGGTGTATTCCCCCATTATCTCAAGCCCGCGCTGCGCGTCACCGACCTCACCCAGACAGGCGCGTCCTTCGAATTCGTTTGTCAGCGCCCTCAGTCGTTCAAGGAAGGTGATGTTTTCCGGCTGACTTTTGGAATAGAGGTGGTTCTGGTGGTTATACGGGTTCACTGCGGGCGCAATCGAGGCATTGCGTTCCTCAACCGGCAGCGCGGGGTTATCGCGCAATTGCTTGTCGTGGAAATAGAAGTTGATCGTGTCCAGGCGGAAACCATCGACCCCCATCTCGAGCCAGAACCGGGCTACGTCCAGCAGCGCGTCCTGCACCTGTTCACAGTGGAAGTTCAGGTCCGGCTGCGATGTCAGGAAGTTGTGCAGGTAGTATTGCAGTCGGCGCGGGTCCCACTGCCAGGCAGATCCTCCGAAGATCGACAACCAGTTGTTCGGCGGCGTCCCATCGGGTTTGGGGTCGGCCCAGACGTACCAATCGGACTTCGGATTGTCTGTTGAAGCACGGCTCTCGGTAAACCACGGGTGTTGATCCGAAGTATGAGACAACACCAGATCAATCATCACTTTCAGACCCTTCGCGTGGGCCTGACCCAGTAGCTCTTGGAAATCCTCAAGCGAGCCGAACATCGGATCGACATCACGATAATCGCTCACGTCATAGCCGAAATCCTTCATCGGCGACTTGAAGAAAGGCGAAATCCAGATCGCATCGACGCCGAGCGAGGCGATATAGTCGAGCCGTTGGGTGATCCCTTTCAGGTCACCAATCCCGTCGCCATTGCTGTCCTGAAAGCTGCGCGGATAGATCTGGTAGATCACTCCGCCCCGCCACCAGTCTGACGGTGCTTTGGTTGAGTTGGATAGGTCTACGGAGTTTTGCACGTTCATCAGACGCCTCTATTTGACGGATCCGGCCAACAGGCCCCGGACCAGGTATTTTTGCATTGCGAAGAACACGACCAGCGGCACAAAGATCGACACAAAGGCCGCCGTCGCGAGGATTTCCCAGTTGCCGCCTCGTGTGCCTAAAAGCTCGACGATGCGGTTGGTCATCACTGTGGTCTGGCCGGTCGCGTCGATCAGGAAGACCTTAGCGACCAGAAGGTCGTTCCATGTCCACAGAAACTGAAAGATCGCGAAAGAGGCCAGCGCGGGGAAGCTGAGTGGCAGGATCAGCTTGGTGAAGATCTGAAACTCCGTCGCGCCATCGACACGGGCGTTCTCGATCAAATCCCGCGGCAACCCGGCCATGTAGTTGCGCAGCAGGTAAATCGCCAGTGGCATACCAAAGCCAGTATGGGCCAGCCAGACGCCAAGATAGCCTTTCCCGATCCCGATATTCAGGTGGAATTTCAACAGCGGGATCAACGCCAGTTGTAAGGGCACAACCAACAGTCCAACGACGGCCGCGATCAGCAGTGCACGGCCTGGAAACTCCATCCACGCCAGAGCATAAGCTGCGAAGGCCGCGACGAGGATCGGGATGATTGTCGCGGGGATCGTCACCGTTAGCGTGTTGAAAAACGCTTTGGCCATACTGTCGGAACTGCTTTGATCCAGCAGGACCTTTCTGTAGTTGTCCAAGGTGAATTCCGGCGGCAATTCGGCCGTGACGAACACGCGCGCGCCTCGGTTTCCGGTGAACTCCTCGCTGTTCTCCATCCTGTATGCGCCGTCAGCGTCAACGGTGATCGTGCCGCCTCGACGCAGCTCGGCAGTGTCGCCGGGGACAAAGGCGTCAACCTCACGGGCACTGATACCCCAGTTCGAGATCTTGACCTGCTCGTCGTCCCCGAAAAGCCGGCCTTCGATCACGTAGAGGCCGTTCTCCAGCACCTGCGTTTCAGGTGCGGCGCTGCGTAGGGTCAGGTTCTGCTCGGACGGAAAGATCGACCGCCACCAGCCACTTCCCGAGATCTGATCCGCAGTCCGGAAAGATGAAATCAGCAGGCCGAGGGTCGGAATCACCCAAAGCGCCACCAGAAAGACAACCGAGACATGGACGACCCAGCGCAGTGCCGGTTTGGTTCCTGCAATATCGCTCATGGCCTCACTCCATTTCCTTGCGCGCATTGCGCACGTTCCAGATCAGGATCGGAGTGACCAGCAACATGATCACCATGGCCGAGGCCGACCCTACCCCCCAATCATTGGCGCGGAACAGCTTGTCGTACATGTAGTTGGCCAGCACCTGCGTCTCCCATTGACCGTTGGTCATGGCAAAGACGATGTCGAAGACCTTGAGAACTGTGATTGTGATCGTCGTCCAAACCACCAGAATGGTTGTCTTGATTTGAGGCACTTTGATCTTGAAGAAAATCTGGAACGGGTTGGCACCGTCCAGAATGGCGGCCTCGACCGTTTCCTCGGGGATGCCGCGCAAGGCAGCCGACAGGATCACCATGGCAAATCCGGTCTGAATCCAAACCAGAACAATCATTAGGAAGAAACTGTTCCAAAACGGAACGGTCAGCCACGTTTGCGGCTCAGTCCCGCCGAAAAAGATATAGAGGGCGTTTAGGATACCGATCTGATCTTGTTCCGCCGGGCGCGCGTCATAAACCAGTTTCCAGATCACCGAGGCCCCCACGAAGGAAATCGCCATCGGCATGAAGATCAGCGATTTGGCGAAATTACCCCAGCGGATGCGATCGGTCAGCTGCGCCACGAGCAGACCAAAACCGGTCGACATCGCGGGCACCACGATGAGCCAGAACATATTGTTGCGCATGGCTTCCCAGAACTTCGGCTCAGCCGCCATCTGGGTGTAGTTGTCCAGACCAACCCATCTATACCCGCCGCCAGGCACGCGCTCCGTGAGTGAAAGGCGCAAAGTCTCAACCACCGGATAGGCCAGATAGAGGCCAAGCGCCGCCAGCGCGGGGAACAGGAACAGCCAGGGTCGGATCATGTTCGCGCGGTTAATATTGCGCCCTGCGTTCGGCCCGCGCGGCGGGAACAGGACTTTGTCCAGGAATTGGTTCGAGAGATAGAAGTAGCCCACGCAACCCGACACACCGATGATGATGGTCAGCAGGCCCTGAAGTGCCGGTGTCATGATGCCCTCGTCGGTTTGGAAACGGGGCGGCCAAAAAGCCGCCCCATAACGTCAGTTACTTCGCGGCATCCCATGACGACTGGATTTCGCCCGCAACAGTGGCCGCGTCCTTCGCGCCCGAGGAATAGTCGACCATTCCTGTCCAGAACGTGCCCGCACCGACTGCGCCCGGCATCAAGTCTGAGCCGTCAAAGCGGAACGTGGTGGCGTTGGTCAGAATCTCACCCTGACCGCGCTGTGTGTCATTGGCATAGTTTTCCGGGTTTGCCCCCAGATGCGGCGTCAGGAACCCGTCCTGAGACATCATGATCTCATGCGCAAACGGGGTCTTGAGGAACTCCATGAACACTTCAGTCGCAGGGCTCGGGTTCGTGATAGTGAACAGGGTGCCCGCGCCCAAAACGGGAGTGCCCAAATCCTTCTCGGCATAGGCCGGGAAATAGAAGAAATCGGCATCCACGCCCAGCTCTGTCCCTTCCGGGAAATAGGCCGGAATGAATGAGGCCTGGCGGTGCATCATGCAAGCAGGCGGGCTGTCAAACAGGCCCTTGGGGCTGTCGCGGAAATCGATTGCAGCCGTGTCATCTGCGTTCCCAACCACATAGTCGTCATTGCGGGTAAAGCTGCCATATTCCTCGATCGCGGCAATCACGCGCGGGTCGTCGAACTTCATCTCATTCGACACCCACTGGTCGTAAACCTCTGGCGATTGCGTGCGCAGCATCAGGTCCTCAACCCAATCCGTTGCGGGCCAACCGGTCGCGCCACCGGATGCGAGGCCGACACAGAGCGGCGTCTCACCATCTTCGACCATCTGATCCATAAGCGCTTTGAACTCTTCCATGGTCTGCGGGACCTCATAGCCGAAGTCCTCGAAATTCTCGGGGATGTACCAGACCAGAGACTTGACGTTCACGTTGAAGAAGAAGCCGTAGAAGTCCTTGGCTCCGTCTGCGTTTTCAAACGTTCCCAGATCGACCCAAGATTGACCGGCGGCGAAATTGTTCTTAATCCAGTCTGCCGATCCTTCGGCAAGCGGCGTCAGATAGCCGTTCTTGGCCATGTTCGCCGCAAGGCCGGGCTGCGGGAAAACCGTCAGGTTCGGCGCTGATCCTGCCGCCGCGTCGATTAAAATCTGCTGTTCCAGCGAGTCCGAGCCGACATAGCTGGAGTTTGCGCCTGTTGCCTCATCGAAATAGGCGACCAGGTTTTCGAAGGATTGCCCCTCACCCGCAAGCCAGGGGCCGAAAATGGTCAGGTCCTGACCGCTCAGATCATGAGCGTCTGCAAAGGCCTGGAACCCATCCCAGTCAAAGCCGCCCTCTCCAACGGAGTGGATCATTTGACCCTGTGCGTGAACAGCCCCGGCAGTCAGGGCAAACGTGGCCACACCTGCGTACAGCGTGCGTTTCATGAAATCTCCTCCCAATACTCTCCAGCGCCTTCGCTTCACGTTTTTCAAAGCGCTTTGAATGATTATTGTTATCCGCTAACATTTTTACTCTGTCAATGAGTCGTATTTTCGAATAAGTCAGAAAAACATGCTTGTCTGTTATCACAACAGGTTGGCCGGCGCACAAAACAGGACCTCACCAGTAAAGCCTTCGATTTGAAGGCGCTTTGACTACCTATGAACCTCAAGCAGCTCTCTGAAACACTGGGTCTTTCGCAAACCACGGTCAGCCGGGCGCTGAACGGCTACCCTGAGGTCAACGCTGAAACACGTCTGAGGGTTGAGGCTGCAGCGGCCAAACATGGCTACCGCCCCAACAGTCGCGCTAAGGGGTTGGCGACCGGCAAGTCCATGGTCATCGGTCACGTCATCCCCAGCTCATCAAGGCATGAAATGGTGAACCCGATCTTCGGCGATTTCGTCGCCGGAGCGTCAAAAACCTATGCCGAGCATGGCTATGACATGATGTTCACCAACGCGGATGACACCTCGATCGAGGCGGCCTATCGAAATCTGTTTCAACGCGGGGCGGTCGATGGTGTCGTGCTGCAGGGTCCCAAAGTCAACGAGCCAAGGATCGAGGTTCTGACGCGGATGGCGGTGCCGTTCATCGTTCATGGCCGCTCAACCGGCGTGCAGGCCGAATATGACTGGATTGATGTGAACAACAAAAGTTCGTTCCAGCGCGCGACGCAGTTTCTGATTGATCTGGGCCACCGTCGCATCGCCCTGATCAACGGGCTGGAGGATATGGACTTTGCCCAACGCCGTCGCGCCGGATATTTGGACGCTCTGAAGCAGGCCGGCTTGACGCCGGATGCCGCCTTGATGCGCAGCGCCGAAATGACTGAGGTTTATGGCCACCGGGAAACCCATCAGATGCTGCAGATCGAGGAGCCTCCGACCGCGATTCTGGCCTCGTCGATGATCACAGCCATTGGTGTGCGTCGCGCGCTGGAAGAAGCCGGGCTGCAGATGGGGCGGGATATTTCGGTCATCGCCCATGACGATGATCTTTCCTATCTTAAAAACGGACAGGATGTGCCGATCTTCACTGCAACCCGATCCTCGGTTCGGGACGCTGGCGAAATGGCCGCCGAGATGCTGATCCAGCGGATCAAATCTCCGGCTGCGCCAGTGCAAATGAGGTTGCTTGAGGCCGAGCTGGTCGTCGGGCGGTCAACCGGGCCTGCGCCTACTGGGGTTCGATGATGAAATACACACGCAAAGACTTCCCCGACGATTTTCTATTCGGCGTCGCTACATCCGCCTACCAGATTGAAGGCCATGCACAGGGCGGTGCGGGTCGGACGCATTGGGACAGTTTCGCGGCCACACCCGGCAATGTCGTTGGCGGGGAAAATGGCGCACTCGCCTGCGATCACCTGAATCGGTTCGAGGAAGATTTTGATCTGGTTCAGGATGCAGGGTTTGATTGCTACCGCTTTTCAACCAGTTGGGCGCGCGTGCTGCCCGAAGGTCGTGGGTCGATCAACCAAGCTGGGCTCGACTATTACGACCGCCTGGCGGACGCGCTGCTTGAACGTGGCATCCGCCCTTGTGCCACGCTCTACCACTGGGAGCTACCTTCGGCGCTGGCCGATCTGGGGGGCTGGTGCAATCGGGATATCGCCGGGTGGTTCGCCGATTTCACCCAAGTGATCATGGGCCGGATCGGAGACCGCATGTATTCGGTCGCGCCGATCAACGAGCCGTGGTGCGTCAGTTGGCTCAGCCATTTCGAAGGCCACCACGCGCCGGGTTTGCGTGATATTCGCGCGGCTGCACGTGCGATGCATCATGTTCTTCTGGCCCATGGCAGCGCCATTCAGACAATGCGCAGCCTCGGCATGTCCAATCTGGGCGCTGTCTTCAACCTTGAATGGGCTGAACCTGCGGATGACAGCGCCGCCGCACAGCAAGCGGCCGCACTCTATGACGGGATCTATAACCGGTTCTTTTTGGGCGGCGTGTTCAAAAAAGCCTATCCCGACAACGTGCTGGAGGGACTGGAGCCTCATTTGCCCGAGGGTTGGCAAGATGATTTCGACACAATCGGGGCACCGGTCGATTGGTGCGGCTTGAACTACTACACCCGCAAGCTGATCACCTCGGCAGACAGTGCATGGCCAAGCCTGACCGAAGTGCCCGGCCCTCTGCCCAAGACCCAGATGGGTTGGGAGATCGACCCCGACGCCCTGACCCGTTTCCTGAAAAGAACCGCAGAAGACTATACCGGTGATCTTCCGATCTATGTTACAGAGAACGGCATGGCGAGCGCCGAGCGCCAGCAGGATGATGAGCGCATCGCCTATCTGGACGATCACTTGACGGCGGTGCAACAGGCTTTGGCTGCGGATGTTCCCGTGAAGGGGTACTTCATCTGGTCTTTGCTGGATAACTACGAATGGGCCTATGGCTATGAAAAACGGTTTGGATTGGTAGACGTGGATTTTGAGACGCTGAACCGTAGGCCCAAAGCCTCCTTCGCGGCTGTAAAGGCCGCACTTTCCAAGGGCTCTACCGAACGACAGGCCTATCGCCAGCCGTCTGGCTCTTTGCGACCACATTGGACATTGGTGGCCGATATAGGCGGTACGAATACGCGTCTGGGCATTGTCTCTGATGGTAAGCTGACCGCATTGCACAAACACCCGACGGGCACCCTGCCCGATCTGCTGGACGCGTTGCATCATATACGCGATGAAATTGGCACCGCGCCACAAGCCGTGGTCGCGGCTGGGGCCGGACCGGTGCGCGACGGGCGCATCCAACTGACCAACGCGAATCTGGACCTGTCCGATGAGGCGCTGGCCAAGGCGACAGGGGCCGCCAACACCTATGTGATCAATGACTTCACCGCAGCAGCGTGGTCCGTGGCCGAAGTGACAGAAGCTGAGGTATCAGTACTGCAAGGCTCTGCCACTCCGCCGATGGGTACGCGATTGGTCGTGGGGCCTGGAACCGGTTTGGGTGTCGGCGCGCTGCTCCATTCGGAAGGGCATTTCCACACCGTGTCAGGCGAAGGCGGCCATGTGGGCCTGTCCCCGCGCACGCGGGATGAAGTCGATATCTTCGACGCCGCGCGCCATCTGGCACCCGAGTGCTTTTTCGACAACAGCCTCGTGCTTGAGGCTGAGATGTTCCTCAGCGGAACTGGCTTGCCAATCCTGTATCAGGCAGCAGGCATGGCGGCTGAGCAAGCTCAGCCTCCGGTTCGCACCGCCCGAGATATTCTGCAGGACGCACGCGACGGCAAGGATCCGATCGCCGTTCGCACCGCAGATTTGTTCATCAGCCATCTGGGTGCGTTGATGGGTGACATGGCCGTCACAGTGATGCCTGCCGGTGGCGTCTTCCTTGTTGGTGGCGTAGCCGAGAAAAACCGCTGGATGTTTGGCGAAGCCTTCCGCAACGCGTTCAATGCAGGTGGACGTTTCAGCGAGTTGCGGCAGTCGATGAACCTTTATATCTCGGAACAGGCCGAATTTGGCATTGTTGGCGCTAACAACTTCTGTAAAAATGCGCTTCAGCGATAACTGAGCGTATTTTGGAAGAGGATGTGGGATGATCCTGTGTTGCGGAGAAGCCCTGATCGACATGATTGCCGTACCGACCCTGTCCGGGCGGGACGGTTTCGTTCCCCATTCCGGCGGAGCTATATTTAATACCTCTATCGCTTTGGGCAGGTTGGGCGCGCCCGTTGGGCTGCTGACTGGCCTGTCCTCGGATATGTTCGGGCAGCAATTGGCCGGTGACCTGCGCGCCAGCCATGTGGACACAACACATGTGATTGCCTCGGACAGGCCGACCACGCTGGCTTTCGTTCAACTGAAGGACGGTCACGCCACATACACGTTTGTCGATGAAAACACTGCGGGTCGGATGCTACGGGCCGAGGATATGCCGCGCCAACTCGCCGCTGTTTCAGCGCTGTATTTTGGTGGCATCAGCCTTGCCTGTGAGCCTTGCGCGGATGCCTATGCCGCGATGCTGGCGCAACATGGCGCGAATTGTGCTGTGATGTTGGACCCCAATATCCGACCCGGTTTCATACAGGATCAGACCCTCTACCGCACGCGTTTGAACCAGATGATCGAACAGGCCGATATCGTCAAAGTCTCGGATGAGGATCTGGATTGGATCATCCCCGGCCCGGAAGGCCACGATCAGAAAGTCCCTTTGCTGTTTCAAGCAGGCCCCTCCGCCGTCATCGTCACCCGTGGGAGTGAGGGTGCCTCGGGTTATCTGGCCAACGGCACGGTGGTCTCAGTCCCTGTCAAACCGGTGCAAGTTGTTGATACGGTCGGCGCGGGGGACACGTTCAATGCAGGGGTTCTGGCCTCGCTGGAACGGGCTGGCCAACTGACAAAGCCCGGCATGAAAGCAATGTCCCCGGATGCGCTAAGCGACGCTTTGACCTTGGGCGCAGAGGTGGCTGCCGTAACCGTCTCGCGTGCCGGAGCCAACCCGCCCTGGTCGCATGAATTATAGCCTTACGAAGAGTCCGAGATGAAACGATCCGAAATCAACCGTATCAAGACCGAAGCCCAGGCATTTATCAGTTCATTTGGTGCCGTTCTGCCACCTTTCGCAGATTGGACGCCTGAGCAGATGCGTAGCGACGATGCCGACAGCATCCGTGCCCATGGGCTAGGCTGGGATATCACCGACTACGGTCAAGGCAAGTTCGATGAGCTTGGGTTGTTCCTGTTCACCCTGCGCAACGGCAACGTCAGCGATCTGAGTCGAGGGCGAGGTATGCTCTATGCCGAAAAGCTGCTGATCTCTCGCGACAAACAGCTGTCGCCGATGCATCGCCATATCGTCAAAGCCGAGGACATCATCAACCGTGGGGGCGGCGATCTGGTTATGGAAATCTATGCGTCGGACCCCGATGGCGGTATCGACCGCGATAACGCGGTCACCGTTCCAAGCGATGCCTGCCCTGTCACCATACAGCCCGGAGAGCATCTGCGCCTGAAGCCAGGTCAGAGCGTGACCTTGATGCCCGGCATCTGGCACGCCTTCTGGGCAGAACGCGGGGATTGCTTGATTGGCGAGGTTTCAACCGTAAATGACGACCGCACGGACAACGTATTCGAAGACCCTATCCCTCGCTTTGCAACAATCGAAGAAGATGCAGCGCCGGATTTCCTGTTGGTTGCCGATTACTGACTTCATCTGGAATTTCACGCTTGCCTTTTCTGATTATTTTTGTCAATTAACAGCCGACCCAGTCAGATTCCGTTGGAAACATCGCCCGGTCCCATTTTTGCGACCGAAAGATAACCTGACATGCGAAAATCCCTCGCCGACCTGTTGGCCATGGACGCCGTTGCCAGCCGCTATGGCTGCGCATTGAAACCAAAACTGAGGCAGGCGATCGAGGCTGATCTCACTTTTCCAGCTCGCGCCGCATCACCGCGCCCTGAAACGCCGGTTGATCCCAACACACTTCCGTTAAACGTCTACCCATTGGTTGCGAAAGCCCTAGACCCCAAAAGGGAACGCGCATGAAACACTCGGCATCCGACCACACATTGCCATTCACCGATTTTGACGGTTTCGAACGCGGTTTGCTGCCTGTCATTCGGCACTTCATCCTTAGCTTCACCGAGCCGGAAAAGCAGGCTTGGCAACATGCTTTCACGGTTGCAACCGAACGCTGGGGGCGCGATCAGGGGCTGGTTCTGGCGCAGATGGTCTTCAAAGTCATCAAGGCCACGTTATACATCCGGCCTAGGGGACTAGCCTTCAACGACCCGTTTAGTGTTGAGACGCGGCACGAGCTGACATGTGACGAGTACGCCCTGCTGCGGATGCTGCATCACATGCGCCGCGACGAAACCCCGGCGGCACGCGATGCCTTGAACGAATTGACCGGAGGCTACCCGGACGCGCACCTGATACAGGCCGGTTTGACCCTAGCCAGCCAGTTCCCAACAAATGGCGCCGGACCGGGCCAACCCGCCCGCAGGCCGACCTTACGCGTGGTCCCTTAGCGCGATTCCTGCGCTTGACAATAGGAGCGTGAGCAGACTAGCTGCTTTCGATGGTTCCCGACGGCCTGTGCCTTAGGGATGAAAATGGGAATACGGTGCGGCCCAAAGGCCAATGCCGTGACTGCCCCCGCAACTGTAAGCGGAGAGCGACGCCACAAAACCACTGGCCCCTAAGGTCGGGAAGGTTGGCCGAGCAATGACCCGCAAGTCAGGAGACCTGCCATCACAGATTAACCAACCCGGGGCGGGGTGTCCCGGAAGGAGGCTCGATGGCACATCTGCGTGCTGATGCAACTCATGGCTTTTGCCTTCAATCGGCTTTTGTTCAAGTCGGCGACGCGTGCCATGGCTGATCATTTCGTCCTGATATGCGGCACCTGCAAAGGGCCGATCCCTCCGCACGAGGCGAAGGAAGCGCTGGACGGCCAGCTGCCCGAGGGGTTCTCGACACGTCTGATCGACTGTATGGCCGGGTGCGACCGCCCGATGACAGTCGGGCTGCAGGCCAAGGGCAAGGCACAATACCTGTTCGGCGACATTCAATCCCCTGCCGATCTGAGCGCATTGGCCGAGTTCGCCCATCAGTTTCGGGACAGCAAGGATGGTTGGACCAGCGCCTCGACCCGTCCTTTGGCGCTCTACACCAAAACCCTGTCGCGCTTGCCCTGCCTGCCACCGGAGGACACGGCATGAGCTTTCTGGTCGCTGAAAATCTGGAATACTACGCCCTGAACGGCGATGTTCTGCTCCGCGACACCTCGTTTACCCTTGAGGAAGGCGCGATCCTGGCCGTCGCTGGCCCGAACGGGGCGGGCAAAACGACGCTGCTCAACCTCTTGTGCGGTGTCGCAAAGCTGGCTTTAGGCGATGTGCGCATTCAAGGCCAAAGCCTGCGGAAACTGTCATCACTGGAGCGGGCCAGACGGATTGCCGTTGTCGGCCAGCAAGAAATGCCCGACGGGCGGCTGCAACTGCGCGACTATGTGGCCCTTGGGCAAATCCCGATCAGGGCCGACAAATCCGCCGAAGCTCTTGAGACGGACCTGCAGCGCGTATTAGACACCACCGAACTGTCCCATCTGGCTGGCAAACAGATGGCAAAACTGTCGGGCGGAGAGCGCCAGCGCGCCCATATCGCACGGGCGTTGGCGCAGAACCCCTCGCTGCTGTTTTTGGACGAACCGACCAACCACCTGGATCCGGATGCCAAAGGGCACATGCTGTCTCTGGTGGCCGAGTTGGGTGTGACGGTTGTAATGATCGTCCACGATCTGGTCATGATCCCCGAATTCGCCAGCCACGTCGCCCTGATGAAGAACGCACAGCTTACGGCCTTCGGCCCGGTCGCCGAGGTTCTGACCCCAGACCGCGTGCGCGAGACTTTTGGTGTTGACTATTTGTGTTTCCAGCACGAAGGACGCGTGATCCCCGCGCTGGACATCCGAAAACGAAAGCTTTCGTCTTAACAGGAGAGATTGATGAAACTGAAACTCTTGTCCGCTGCGGTCCTAAGCGCGCTGGCGGGCGGCGCTGCCGCGCAAGAGGTCACCGTCGACAATTGCGGTGAACCTCTGGTGTTCGACAGCAAGCCCGAGCGGATCGTGGTTCATGACATGAACATGACCGACATGGCCTTTGCGCTGGGTCTTCAAGACAGCATCGTTGGCCTGACCGGCATCACCGGCTGGTACAAAACTAGCCCAGATTTCGACGCGCAGCGCGGTGACATTCCCGAGCTCGCTCCGAAATACCCGACGGTCGAGAACCTCGTTGCGGTCGAACCCGACATGTTCTTCGCCGGTTGGTACTACGGCATGAAACCCGGCGGTGACGTCACCCCCGACACGCTGGAGCCCTTTGGCATCAAGACCATGGTGCTGACTGAAAGCTGCATTCACCTGAACACAGACCGTCCCGAAGCCAGCATGGACCTGCTGTTTGATGACGTTCTGCGTCTCGGCACGGTCATGCATGTCGAACACAAGGCGAACGCGCTGGTCTCGGGCTGGAAAGACCAACTGGCCGCGATCGAGGCCAAAACCGCCGATCTGGAAAAACCCCGCGTCTTCCTGCTGGACGGCCCGGCCGATGCGCCCTTTACCGCAGGCAAATATGCCATTCCCGACGCGATGATCGCAGCGGCTGGCGGCGTCAACGTTACCCATGACATGGACACTAGCTGGGGCCGCACCTCGTGGGAGGCTGTCGCCGCCTCGAACCCCGAATTCCTTGTCCTGCTGGACTATCAAACCGGCAACGGCGCGGCGGATACCTTCAAGTTCCTGCAGGAACACCCGGTGATGTCGCAGACCGATGCAGTCAAGAACGAGCGCTGGATCGGCCTGCGTTACGAAGAGCTGACACCGGGACCGGCAAACATCGAAGCGATCGAGAAGATGGCAACGGCGATGCACCGGGGAAACAGTTGAGATGACGAAAACGGGCCAAGCGGTCCTGCTGGGGGCGGTCATTCTGACCGCCCTTTTGCTGCTGTCGACGATCTACGGCACCACCCCGATCCCCTTGGCCGAGGTTTTCACCGCGATTGGGCTGGGTACTGGCGTGACTGAGGGCGACATGTCCCCTCTGCACCGGATCGTCTTTGACCTGCGCCTGCCCCGCGCGTTGTTTGCGGCTGTGATTGGGGCCGGGCTGGGTGTTGTCGGGGTCGTTTTACAGACGACAACGCGCAATGATCTGGCTGACCCGTTTTTGTTTGGCCTCTCGTCCGGGGCCGCTGCAGGTGCCGTTCTGGTCATCACTGTGACAGGCGATGTTCTGGGCATCTGGACCCTGCCACTTGCGGCCTTTTGCGGAGGCCTGATCGCTTCCGGCATTGTTCTGGCCCTGGTTCAAAGCCTGCGCACCAGCGCTCCGGAAAAGCTGATCCTTGCAGGCCTGGCTGTATCTTTCCTGTTTTCGGCCATCACCAACTATCTGATTTTCGCGGGCGACAGCCGCGCCGCGCATTCCGTCATTTTCTGGATGCTAGGCGGCCTTGGTCTGGCCCGGTGGGAGACCTTTCCACTTGTCGTGCTAGGGCTGACCCTGATCCTAGGCTATTCCCTCTATCGCAGCCGCTGGCTCGACGCGCTTCTGACGGGGGATTTCACGGCCTCGACGCTGGGCATTCCAGTACAAGGCCTGCGATTCCGGATGTTTCTGGTCGCGGCCTTGGCCACTGCCAGCTTTGTATCGGTGGCAGGCGTGATCGGGTTTGTTGGCCTGATGGTTCCGCATATCGCCCGAGGCATCGCCGGAACGCTCCACCGCAATCTCTTGATCACATCCGCCGTCGTCGGGGCCATCCTGCTGACACTATCAGACATTCTGTCCCGGCTACTTCTGGCCCCGCAGGAGCTGCCGGTGGGGATCGTCACAACCTCGATCGGGTCGCTGTTTGTATTCCTCTACCTGTTCAAATCCTCACGGTCTGACTAGCTGGGCTTTCATGCCAGGTTTTGCCGACGTTCAAGCCAGCTCCCCAGCTCTTTTTCCGCCGAAAAGATGCTCTCACGATTCAGTATCTGAGAGGTCATGGCCTTTGAGACCGCCCGGACACGCTTGTTGATTGCGATATCGCTGCCATCCACCGGCAGATCACCCACATCCAGCTTTTCATAGATCGACAGCAGTCGGTTCTGGACCGTCCTCAGGGCCAGCTTGCGACGCAGCGCGATGGTCTTATCGGGCAAACCAAGGGCGAGATCGGATAGGATTGCCAACTCAACCTCCGTCAGCGCCTCACCCGAGCGGCTCTGTTCGCGTTGGATCTGGTGGATTTCCCGGTCCACCATGATCTGCGCCTCGATCAGAACGGCGCGCAGGGCCAGATGCATTCGTGAGGGGCTGGCCGTCTTCAAAACATAACCATAGGCGGCCTCCTTCGGAACGATCCGCGCAATGCCGCGCAGATAGGCCTCGTCAGAATAGTTGGACCAAAACAGAATGCGGGTCGCGGGGCGTTCTGACCAAATCGTGCGCGCGGCCTCAATCCCATTGCGCTCTTTCATGCGCAGGTCCATGACAATGGCCTCAACTCCATTCTGTCGGGCTTGTTCCTCCCCTTCCCGACCGTTCGAGGCGAGGCTCAGATCGGTCACCTCAGGCAAGGCATCCTGAACCAACTCTCGCAGGTAATTCGCATGCATGGCGTCGTCTTCGACCAGCAGAACCTTCATGCCAACACCTCGGTTTTCGGGCATTCAGAAGCCGGTAGGCAGACCGTAATCTCGGTCCCGCTATTGTAGCGGATCTCAAACTGCGCCGCGATCAGCCGGGCGCGGGTGCGCATATGCGTCAGCCCGCCCGAGGCCTGCCGGATTTCAATCGCTCCCATGCTGCGCCCATTGTCCCGCACGCGAAGGCGCAGCCCGTCCTGACATACAATCTCGACCTCGATCCGACTGGCCGAGGCGTGCCGGACCGCGTTGTTGATGGCCTCTTGTGCGATACGGAACAAGGCGATGCGCTTGGTTTGCGGCAGCCGGTCGACCATCCCGCCGGACAGGTCACGCACGTCAATCTCGACCCCTTCATCCGGGTCAATCGCGCGTTCAAGATGGGTCCGTACGGCATGCTGAAAGCCGAACAGCTCCAGCAGGGATGGAATCGAGGTGTCGATGATTTCACGCAGGCCCTGAATGCAGTTCCTCATACTGCTGCGCAGCCCATCCAAGTCCTGAGGCGTTTCGCACCGCTCCAAATCCCGGCTGATCCGCGTCATGTCGGCCAGAGTCTGATCGTGCAGATCCATCCCAATCCGTTGGCGTTCCAATTCTAGCGCGTCTGTCAGGCTGAGGGCCCCAAGCCGCAGCCCCTCTTCCCGCGCCTGCACCTCGGTCCGCATGATCGCCTCGCGCCGAGCCTGTTCATTCGCACGCAGAGCGTAGAAATACGGGGCCAGAATGTCGGCAATATTGCGAACTTGTTCGACGGCCTGTTCATCATAGAAATCAAGCTTTTGGGATGAACAATTCAACGACCCGATCGTGCGGCCCAGAACCTTCATCGCCACATTCACCCGGCTGCGCATATTGTGTTTGAGGATGGGATCATAGTCCCCTCCTTCGAACACATATCGCGGGTCCTCCGGCGCGTTTCCGGTCAACATGTAGTCGCAATCTCCCCGCAGGATATCGCGCACGGGCGAGACCTCGACCGGGGCGCGGGTGCGGCTCCAACTGGTGCGCAGGCCGACCTCATAGCTTGTGTTAAGCCGCCCTTCCTCGTCGATCAGGCAAACATCCAGATGGTCAATTTCCAGAATGCGCACGATCTCGGATTTGACCGACCGCAATGCGGATTTGATATCCAGATTGCCCGCCAGATGGTTCGAAATCCGCAAGTAATAGGCAAGATCGGCCATGTGTTCTCTTTCGCAGCGCCAGCCTGCCGCAACCGGCATGGGCGAGTATATCGACCAGCGGATCGAGTGTCATGCGGGTCGCCGCAGCCTATTTGCGGGAACCCGCAAGGAATGCGCGCGTCCTACTCTTACTTTGCGCGTGTCCTTTAGGAATTTTAGGCAAGTCGGCCCCGTCAGGCTGACACCAAAATCGTGCGGCGCTTGGGCCGCTTTGGGAGGAAAACATGACACTAAAGGCCATATTGCTCGGCGCTGCGGCCGGGATCATCACCCTGACAGCCCCGGCTGCCGAAGCGGATACATCCGACAAACGCATTGCTCTGTCCAATAACTATGCAGGCAATTCGTGGCGGCAAGCCATGCTGGAAAGCTGGCAGAAAAACGGAGATCAGGCCGTCGCGGATGGTGTTGTCGCCGCTGCTGACGCCTTTACGACCTCGGAAAATCAGGCCACCGAGCAGGCGGCTCAGATTCAGAACATGATCCTGCAAGGCTATGATGCGATCGTGATCAACGCCGCCTCACCCACCGCAATCAATGGCGCGGTCAAGGCTGCGTGCGATGCAGGTATCACGGTGGTGTCTTTCGACGGCATCGTTCAGGAACCTTGCGCGTGGCGCATCGCGGTCGACTTTCAGCAGATGGGGCGCGAGCAGGTGAAATACCTGGCCGAGCGCTATCCTGATGGCGGCAACCTACTGGAAATCCGCGGTCTGGCCGGAGTGTTCGTCGATGACGAGATCAGCGCTGGTATTCATGACGAGGTGAAGAACACCAAGTTCGAGATCGTTGGCTCGGTCCACGGGGATTGGGCGCAGGATGTGGCGCAAAAGGCCGTCGCCGGTATCCTGCCCAGCCTGCCCGAGATCGTGGGCGTCGTAACCCAGGGTGGTGACGGCTATGGGGCGGCGCAGGCCATCGGGGCCACGGATCGTCCAATGCCAACCATCGTGATGGGCAACCGTCAGGACGAACTTCAGTGGTGGTCGGATGAGCAGGACGCAAACGGATATCAGACAACCTCTCTGTCGATTGCTCCAGGCGTCAGCACGCTGGCCTTTTGGGTCGCCCAGCAGATTCTGGATGGGCAAGAGGTTCCGAAGGACCTGACCGTACCCTTCCTGAGAATCGATCAGGCAGATTTGAAGGACGCCCTAAAAACAACGCCCAAGGGCTCGGTCGCCAACGTGGAATACACGCAGGATCAGGCCAAAGACGTCATCGCGTCGGCCCAGTAAGCGCGTGAAGACTGACGAGAATACAGGACCCGGAGCCACTACCGCTCCGGTTGTCTCTCTGGAGCAGGCCCATCTGTCCTATGGGCCTGTTCTTGCCCTGCGTGATGCAACGTTGAGCATCAGTGCAGGAGAATGTGTTGGACTGGTCGGCCACAATGGGGCCGGGAAATCCACGCTGGCGAATGTGATAAACGGCCGCCTGACGCAAACTCAGGGCGCCGTCCACCATCGGAACGCAGATCCCGCCCTGCGCAATAGTCAAAACGCGCAGAATGCAGGTATTCGCAGCGTGTTTCAGGAGCTGTCGCTCTGCCCGAACCTGACCGTGTTGGAGAACCTGCGCATTCCCTATCGCAACATGCCGCGCAAAGGCTGGCGGCGGGTTGCTCGACAAAAGATGCTCGACGCTTTGGATCTAGTCTTTCCCGGCCATGGCATCCACGCCCGTGTAACGGTCGGAAACCTGACCATAGCCGAACGACAGATGGTCGAGATCGCCATCGCCTTTGCCGACCGCGACCGAGAACCCACCCTTGTTATTCTGGACGAGCCAACCTCGTCCCTTGACGCCGCCATCGCGCAACAATTGCTGGACCATATCAAAAGGTTCTGCGCCAAGGGCGGCGCTGTGCTGTTCATCTCGCACATGATGGGTGAGATTTTCGAAGTCTCGACTCGGATCATCGTCATGAAAGATGGCCAGATCGTTGATGACCAACCTGCCAGGCAGTTCACCCGCGCCTCGATTGTGGATGCGATGGGGCATGTCGCGCCTGATGACGACGCCTCGGGCGCCGGACGGGCGGATCGGACCCTTGGGGCCGAGGTTGTTGGGGCGCCAAATGGGCTGAACGCCCGTGCGGGTGAGATTGTCGGTCTTGCCGGGCTTGCGGGCCACGGACAGGCCGAAGCACTGGCGCAGATCTATTTCGACCACGCTCCAAAATGGAAATCCGCACGCCAACCCGAAGTGGTCTTTGTCGCCGGCGACCGTGCCCGCGACGGGTTGATGCCGCTCTGGTCGATCCTGCGAAACCTCTCGCTGACCACCCTGCCCGAGTTCAGCCGGAAAGTGATGGTGGATCGCAGCAGCGAGGCAGACATGGTTCAGACCTGGAAAGACCGTATCGGCATTCGCACTGGCAACCTGATGAACCCGATCCTGTCCTTGTCGGGCGGCAACCAACAGAAGGTTCTGTTTGCCCGCGCGCTGGCCTCCTCCGCGCCGATTGTGGTGATGGATGACCCGATGCGCGGCGTGGATGTGGGCACCAAGAAAGACGTCTATCAAATGATACAGGCAGAAGCCGCAAGAGGCCGCAGCTTCCTGTGGTACTCGACCGAGACCGACGAAATCCTCGAATGTGACCGGGTCTTCGTATTCCGCGCCGGTCAGATTGCCGCTGAGTTGGTAGGGGACGAGATCACCGAGGAGAACATCCTGAACGCCTCTTTCCAGATGCAGGAGGCCTGATATGACCAGCGACCGTTTGCGTCTATTGCTGCCCGTTCTGTCTCTGGCCGTCTTGTTAGGGGCCGTGTTCTACCTGCAACCCCGCGCGATGAGCTACTTTGGCCTGAACCTCCTGTTCAATCTGGCGATCCCCGTGGCCTTGGCAACCATTGCGCAGATGATGATCATCATGGTCAACGACATCGACCTGTCCATCGGCACCTTCGTCAGTTTCTGCGCCTGTGTCACAGCCACCTTCGTGCACGACACGCCTTTGCTGGGCTATGGCATTCTGGCCGCGGCGGTTTTGGCCTATGCAGCGCTGGGGGCCTTGATCCAACTGCGCGGATTGCCCGCAATCGTCGTTACCCTCGGCATGTCTTTCGTATGGGGTGGGCTGGCGGTTCTGATCCTGCCCTCACCCGGCGGAGCATCACCTGAATGGCTGAAAACATTAATGAATTTCAAAACCCCACTGGTGCCGGTTGCCGTGATTGCTCCGCTGGTCGTGGCCTTTGCCGTGCATCTGTTGATCAAACGGTCCTGGGTGGGCGTGGTTCTTCAAGGCGTTGGCGGCAATGAACGCGCGATGGAGCGCGCTGGCTGGTCCGTCACCCGCCTGCGGGCTTCTGCCTACGGATTGGCGGGCCTGTTCGGAGTGCTGGCCGGTATGTGCCTCGTCGGGCTGACCACGGCGGCAGATGCCAATATCGCGTTGCGCTATACACTGTTGTCCATTGCGGGCGTGATCCTTGGCGGAGGCGAATTTGTCGGTGGCCGCGTCTCGCCCTTCGGGGCCGTAGTTGGGGCGCTGACCCTGACCCTTGCCGCCAGTTTCCTGTCGTTTCTGCGCCTCTCGCCGGATTGGCAGATCGGTGCACAGGGCGCGATCCTGATCCTCGTTCTGGCCGTGCGCCTGTTCTTTGTCCGCAAGGAGGTCTCGGCATGAGTGACCAAACTACCTCTGGCACCGGCACAAATCCCTTGCGGAAACTCGTTCAGAAACCGTGGCTCTGGGCTTATCTGGCTGCGGGGATTACCTTTGTCGCTACCAGTCTGCTGGCCGGATCCGGGGCGGGGTCACTGCTGTATGCGGCGCTGACCTTTGCCTCCTTCTCGGCCATTGTCGGCATCGGGCAGATGCTCGTGATCACGCTTGGACCGGGCAATATCGACCTATCCGTCCCGGCGACGATGACATTGGCCGCCACGCTGGCGCTAAAATTCATGGACACACAAACCGCGTTGATCTTGCCCGGCCTGCTGGTCGCAATCGGGATAGGCATTGGTTGCGGTATAGTGAACTTTGCGCTGATCCTGATACTGCGTATCCCGCCCATCATAGCAACCCTGTCCGCCTCGTTCCTGTACCAATCGCTGGCGATCTGGTCGAACCGGGGGCTGCGTATCAAACCACCGGAACCCCTGGCCGAGTTCGCCTCGGGTGGGACGTTCGGCGTTCCGAACGTCGCTTGGGTCGGCATCGCGCTGGCCGTCTGCGCATGGCTGCTGCTTGAGCGTGCCATTGCGGGGCGGTGGATCTCGGCCATCGGGCAGAACCTGCGCGCGGCAAGGCTCAGCGGAGTTCCAGTGAACGCGGTGCGCTTTGGCATCTATGTCAACTCAGCCGTTTGTGCCGCCTTGGCGGGGTTTCTGCTGGCCAGCTTCTCGGGCGGGGCGAACCTGAACATGGGCACCGAATACATGCTGATGTCCATTGCAGTCGTCGTCATTGGCGGGTCGTCCATCGGCGGAGGCAATTCGAACGTACCCGGCATCTGGGGGGCGGCGCTGTTCATGTTCCTGATCGTATCGATGCTGAATTCATACGGTCTGGGCGCCGGAATTCGCCTGATTTTGACCGGGCTCGTGATTGTGGGTGTGGTCACTCTGGCCAGCCGAAAAGGATATAGCGCATGAGTCATTCACAGACATATGAGGTCATTCGTCCCGTGTTTCGGGATCTGATCCACTCCAATCTCACGCTGGCACGGATCGCGACGGGCCATGTCTGGACCGAGGGGCCAGTCTGGTTTCCCGCGCATGAAACGTTGCTGTTCTCGGACATCCCGAATGCCCACATGTATCGCTGGACCCCGCATGGCGGCACCAGCTTGTTCCGCCAGAACTCGAACTATTCCAACGGCAACACGCGTGATCGCGATGGGCGGCTGCTGACCTGCCAGCATGCAACCCGTTCAGTGGTGCGGACCGAGCATGACGGGCAACTGACAACAATGACTGACCACCATGATGGCCGCCGATTGAATTCGCCCAACGACGTGATCACCCGGTCGGATGGCTCGATCTGGTTCTCGGATCCGACTTACGGCATCCTCTCTGATCTAGAAGGTCACAAAGCCAAACCCGAACAGGAAGGCAGCTTTGTCTTCCGCCTTGATCCGGACAGTCCAGAACCCACCATTGTTTCACGCGATTTCGTGCAGCCGAACGGGCTGGCATTCTCTAAAGACGAAAACCGCCTGTATGTCGCCGAATCCGGCAGCAGCCATGAATCGGACGTTCCATCTGTTTTGAAAGTCTTTGATGTCGAGCCGGACGGCGGGCTTGGCAAACCCAGCGATTTCGCCTCGATTGATCAGGGTCTACCCGACGGGTTGCGCGTGGATCAATACGACAACGTCTGGTGCTCAGCGGCGGACGGGGTGCACGTGTTCTCGCCCGACGGCGAGCTGCTTGGCAAGGTCAAGACGCCCGAGACCGTCGCGAACCTGTGTTTCGGTGGCCCGCGCGGCAATATGCTGTTCATCACCGCAACCACCAGCGTCTACGCGGTTCACGTGAACACCAAGGGCGCTGTCGGCTAAGCAAATTCTGGACTTCCGATCCTCGCCTAGACATGGTGGCGATGTGCGCACACTCCCTCTCAAGAGTTTGCCCGAAACATGCCACCAACAAGGGTCCACCTGATGAACCAGCCACATACGACGCGCATGAATGGCGCGCAGATCATCCTGAAAATGCTGGAACTTCACGGCGTTTCCCATGTTTTCGGTCTGCCTGGTGAGACAACGATTGGCTGGTACAAGGAATGGCGCGCCAATAGCGGGATCGAGTTCGTGCTGACCCGCGATGAACGCACTGCGGCTTTCGCGGCCGAGGCCTATGCAAAGATCACAGGTCGCCCCGCCGTACTTGAAGCGCCCAGCCCCGGTGTGACCCATTGCACCCCGGGCATTACTGAGGCGTTCCTCAGCTCGGTGCCGGTGATCTATTTCAGCTCAGACATTCCGGTCAATCAGGACAAAAAGCACGGTCTGACCGGCGTCGATCAAACTCGGCTCTATGACAGTATCTGCAAGGAAAGCTTCGTGCTGACCAATGCGCGCGACATCCCGTTCCTGATCCGACGGGCCTTTCGCGTGGCGACCTCGGGCCGTCCGGCGCCGGTTCATATCCGCGTGCCGATCAACATTTTTGGCGAGGAGGCCGAGATCACCGACCTGTATGCCGAACCGGACTACAGCACCTATCCCGCGCACCGGCCGGTCGCGGATCACAGCAAGATCCGCGCTGCAATCGACGTCCTGTTGGCGGCGCAAAAACCTGCGATTGTCTGTGGTCAGGGCGCGCTGATCTCAAAAGCCTCTGACGCGATTCTTGAACTGGCTGAACGGCTGCAAATCCCGGTCGGCACCACCACACCTGGCAAAGGCACCATCCCAGAGGATCACCCGCTGGCCCTGCGCGTCATCGGTGGCCGCGGAGGTATGGAGTATTCGAACCAGTACCTGCTTGAGGCCGACACAATCTTCTTCGTCGGCTCAAATACCGACAGCGCCGGAACGGATCACTGGAAACTCTATGGCGATCCCTATACCAAAAACTTCCTGCACCTTGATATTGCAGAGGCTCATGTCGGAAACACCTTCCCGCTGAGGGTTGGCCTTGTAGGGGATGCCCGCGCTACGATCGAATATATGGTTGAAATTCTTAAGGCTGAGCATCCCGGCCTTCAACGGACGCCATTGGATTTGAACCCGATAAAACAAACGGCGCTGGACAAGGTCTTCAACTCGAACATCCCGATGCCCGAAGGCACGATCTCACCGGTCAAGCTGTCTCAAGTGTTGGACCGGATCATGCCCGATGACGCGCTTGTCACTTCTGAGCCCGGCGTCAGCGCGATCTATCCTTCGGCGCTGCTGACCTTCCGCAAACCGGGGCGGCGCTATATCACCAACTACTCGATGGGGGCGCTGGGATATTCTGTGCCTGCCGGAGTCGGCGCGATCTATGCCCATGACGGCCCGGTCATTTCCTTCACCGGAGACGGATCGTTTGCGTTCGTCATCGGCGACATGGAGACCCTCAAGCGCAGCGACAAGAACATCACTGTTGTCCTGACCCGCAACGACACGTTTGGCTGGATCAGAGGTGAGGCAATCCTGCTCGACGATGTAGATGAGCCTTGGACCACAGATTTCGGACGCGTCGACTATTGTAAAGTCGCCGAAGGGTTCGGCTTCAAAACCGCCCGGATCACCTCCGAGGCCGATATCGAACCCATCCTGTCCGATGCCATCGCCAATCCCGGCGCGAATTTCATTGAGATGATGGTGCCCTCACAAGACAAGATCATCCCCTTCGTGCCCAATTGGGTCCGCGTCGCGCGCGCAAAAAACCTGCCCCACTTCTACTGAGGCAGGCTATAGGTCAGCAACTCCCGCACCAGCGGGTTGGGAAAGCGGCGTTTGAAGGTAACGGCGTGAAAGCTCTCTTTGATGCGGGGATGCTCCTCAGCCTCGACCAGACGGCCCGAGGACAGCTCATCCTGCACAACGATCGGGGCCACCAACGCAAGCCCGATATCCTCACGCGCGAGCAGGCGCATCATGGCCATGTCGTCCACTTCGGCCGCGACTTGGGGACGGACGGACATGCGGCTGGCCATCGAATCAAACGCCGTTCGGACGCTGTTATTGGTGGTTGGCAGGATAAAGGGCTGCTCTTCCAACAGATCCCGGATCGGGCGCTTTGGATCCAATCGCGCCGGCGTGCCGACGATACTGACGGGTTGTTCCGCCAGATGGTGCGTTTCAAAACTGGTCAGGCTGTCACTGGCGGGCTCATGATTCATGAGAACCAGGTCGAAATTCAGCGTCTCCAGCCCCTCAAGCAACTCGCTGGGATTGCCTGATCGCAGGATCACCTCGACATCTGAGCGCGCTAGCATCGGGCGCAGAAAGCCGATCTGAAAGTTCCGTGACAAGGTCGCCTGCGCCCCAACTCGCAGCGCAGTACGAGCGTTGCCTTCATCCTGCAGAGTGGCCACAAGTTCTTGCCCTGTCGCAAAAATTGCGTCCGCATGGTCCAGCGCGATACGCCCGGCCTCGGTTAGATGCAGCTTGCGGCCACGACGTTCAAACAGGGGGTGACCCAGCCGCTCCTCAAGCTCCTTGATTTGAACAGAGAGCGCGGATTGCGACAGGTTCAGCCGCTGGGCTGTCCGGGTCAGATTGCCATCATGGGCGACCGCCCAGAAGTAACGCAGGTGATGATAGTTCAGAGGCATATCGTTCTAATTAGTAGAACGTAATCTCTATAACAATGTATTTTTCATACTGACGAAGGCGCAATATGTCCTGCTCAACCGGCCAAAACAGGCTGGACTCACAAGGAACGCGCATCATGACCTACCTGTTTCTACCCCTGCTCAGCCCGCTGATTCTGCTGGCATCGGCCTACTATGCCAGCCGCAATCCGGGACTGCGGCCAAACCACGTCGTCAGGCAGTCGGAATGGGCTGCATTGGCGGCTTTCGGAGGCGCCGCACTGTCGGCACTTATGCTGGTTCTTCACGGCCCCGGCACCTCGGGGTTGATCGGGTTCTGGGGTGTTGGCCTCTCCGTGCGACTTGATGCGGTCAGCGCCATCATGATGGTTCTAGTCAGCTTCATCGGATGGATCGTCCTGCGCTACTCGGCCACCTATATGGATGGAGAGGCCCGGCAGGGCGCGTTCACCGGCTGGATGTCGGCAACACTCGCCTCGGTTCTGTTGCTGGTGATGTCGGGCAACCTGATCCAATTGCTGGCCGCGTGGATTGCGACCAGCCTGCTGCTGCACCAACTGCTGCTGTTCTACCCTGAGCGGACCATCGCACGGCGGGCAGCGCGGAAAAAGGCCGTTGTGGCGCGCATCAGCGAAGGCGCGCTGGCCCTTGCGGTGGTCCTGTTGATCGCAACCTATGGCACCACGGACATTGCCTCGATCCTGTCCTCGGCCGAACCAAGCGGACTGACCATCGCCGCCGCCCTTCTGATCGCTCTGGCCGCCATCATGGCCTCGGCCCAGTTCCCAGTCCATGGGTGGCTGACCGAGGTGATGGAGGCCCCGACCCCCGTCTCGGCCCTGCTGCATGCGGGCGTCATCAACGCTGGAGGGTTCCTGCTGATCCGCTTTGCCGACGTGATGCTGGCAGCACCGGGCATTATGGCGCTGCTGGTTATGCTGGGCGGGTTCACCGCGCTGTTTGGCGGTCTGGTGATGCTGACGCAACCGGCGGTGAAGACCTCGCTTGCGTGGTCGACCATTGCTCAGATGGCTTTCATGATCATGCAATGCGGGCTGGCTCTGTTCCCGCTGGCACTGCTGCATATCGTGGCGCATTCGCTCTACAAAGCACACGCTTTCCTCAGCGCGGGTGAGGCCGTACGCAACGTGGCAGCCATCCGTCGGCCCGGTCCAGTAGCGGTTCCAAGCGCGCGGAACGTGTTGCTAGCCTTTGCCACCGGCATCCTGATCTACGGGATCGTCGCCATGTCCTTCGGAGTAGACGGCAAATCCGTTCAGGCAATTGCCCTTGGCGTGATCCTGATCTTCGGCGTCGCCTATCTGCTGGCGCAGGGCTTTGCCGATGCCGCACCCGGCGCGTTGACCCGTCGTACTGTTGTCTATGCTGGCGTAACCTCAATCAGCTACTTCGTCTTGCAGATCATCGCCGTGCATCTGACCAAGGGCGCCTTGCCCGCAGCGCCTGCGCCCGGACCGTTGGAATGGACGTTGATCATTCTCGCCCTGATCAGCTTTGGCGCGGTGGCCCTGGCGCAATCCACCTTCCCGCTATGGGCCTCGCACCCGGCGGCGGCTGGTACTCGGGTGCATCTGTCAAACGGGCTTTATGCCAACGCAATCTTTGACCGGCTGCTGGACGGATGGTCCAAGCGCCAGACCGTGTAAGAGGGGTTTCTCAAGATGTATATGAAGCACGAAAGCTATCCCGCAGCCCTTCTAGAACTGGTTGCGCTGGCCAATGACGCGGTGCGTCAAATCCCGCCGCTGTTCCCGCTTGCCTCCAACGTCGCGGTGAACCCGTTTCTGGGACAAACGCAAGAGACACTGGCCGTGACCTCGGCCCGGTTGGCACGGGTTGCGGGCACCCGGATCACGCCGGACCGGGCTGCATTTGCGCAGAAGCTGGCAAGCGGAGAAATCACCGAAGCCGATTTGCGGGATGCCCTCGCCAGCGTTGAAAGCCGCTTTGACACGCCCAGTTTCGAACATCTGCAAGCCGCGCTTGGGTCCGAGACCGCGAAGCTGTCCCCTCTGCCCACGGTTGCCGATCTGGCTGCCGAGGTTTCCGGCATCGACTGGCCCGGTCTGATTGACGAACGGATCGGGGCCTGGGCCGCCAGCCATTTCGATCAGGGTCAGGCCCTGTGGCAACCCAACCGCGCAGGCGGTGCCTATAGCGCGTGGCGCGAGTTCGCCTCACGCGATCTGACCCCGGAAATCCACGGCCTGAAAGGGTTCGGAGCCTTCGTGGCTGGCACCAATCGCTCGCAATGGCGGGCGATTGGCCGCGCCTCTGAGGCACTGGGCGTTACCCCTGAGGCGGCAAGCACGGCCTTCCATCGCTGGCTGATGACTCTGGGCGGTTGGGCGCAATATGCCCGCTATCTGCTATGGCAGGCTGAATTGGAAGGGCAGACGGATACAAGCACAACCGAACTGCTGGCCATTCGCATGGTGTTCGAAGAGGCTCTGTTTGGTCTATACCACGAACAGATTGCCGATCGCTGGGCTGAAACCATTGCCCAGCATGAGGCCCCCATCACGCCGACCCGTGATCTGGTGATCGACGCGGTGCTGCAGGACGCCTCGGAGCGCGCGCAACAACGCAAATTGGCGCAAACCCTCGGCGCACGTCAGCCGCGCAAGGTCGAAGGCCGCCCCGAGGTGCAAGCGGCATTTTGCATCGACGTCCGCTCCGAAGTCTTCCGCCGCGCGCTGGAATCGCAGGACAGCGGGATCGAGACCATTGGTTTTGCTGGCTTCTTCGGCCTCGCTAGCGCCCACAAGGCTGCCGGTTCCGACGTGACCGAAATACGGGGGCCAGTCCTGTTGAACCCGAACGTGTGCTCCCACGCGGCCGAGGGCGCGCAGGCCGACCTGAACCGCCGCTACACCGCACGGGCCAAACGGGCCTGGGGCCGGTTCAAACTGGCCGCCGTCTCCTCATTCGCCTTTGTCGAGGCAACAGGTCCGGTCTATGCGGGCAAACTGCTGCGTGACGCTCTGGGCAAGGGCCACGGGTCTGCGAAGTTCGACCCCGCGCCGAAGCTTGACGACGGGATCGACCTGCCTACACGTGTCGCCTCGGCCAAAGCCATCCTCGGGGCGATGTCTCTGACCAGCAACTTCGCACGTATCGTGATGCTGGCCGGTCATGGGGCAGATGTGACCAACAACCCCCATGAAAGCGCCCTGCAATGTGGCGCCTGTGGCGGTCATGCCGGTGACGTCAGCGCCCGCCTTCTGGCCGGTTTGTTGAACGATCATGCGGTACGTGAAGGGCTACGCGCCGAGGGGATCGACATCCCTGCGGACACGCTGTTTCTGGCGGCGATGCACCACACTACGACCGACAAGGTCTCTCTGTTCGATCAGGATCAGGCGACGGGTCAGTGGGCCGCGCAGATCGCGCAATTGAAAACCTGGCTGACCTCGGCCGGACAACTGGCCCGGTCTGAGCGCGCCGCGCGTCTACCGCGTGCCAAAGGGGCTAATGATATCGCCCGCCGCGCCACCGATTGGGCTGAGCTGCGCCCTGAATGGGGGTTAGCCGGATGCCGCGCCTTCATTGCCGCGCCGCGGTCCCGGACCGATGGCACGGGTCTTGCGGGCCAGTCCTTCCTGCACAGCTATGACTGGCGCGCGGATGAGGGCTTTGGCGTGCTGGAACTGATCATGACCGCCCCGGTCGTGGTCGCCAGCTGGATCAGCCTGCAATATTACGGCTCGACCGTCGCGCCTGGCCTGTTCGGCGGCGGCAACAAGCTGCTGCACAACGTGGTCGGCGGCATCGGCGTGGTCGAGGGAAACGGCGGCGCGCTGCGCCCCGGCTTGCCTTGGCAATCCATACATGACGGAGAGGCGTTCCAGCACGACCCGCTGCGGCTGTCGGTCATCATTGAGGCCCCACGAGAGGCGATGAATGACATCCTCAGACGCAACGAAACCGTGAAAGAGCTGTTCGACAATCGCTGGCTGCACCTGATTGCCATGGATGAAAACGGCGATCTGGCCTGGCGTTACACCAAGGATCTGGAATGGGTCGCGATGGCGAGCGCCGAGATCAGCGCTATGGCGGCTGAGTAACAATTAAGAGGCCCGGCAAGGAAACTCGCCGGGCCGTCTTACCTAAAGCGCGGCGTGGAACAGCTGCGTCAGGTTCTCTTTCGTCAGCTCAATCGGATTGCCCCCACAGGAGGGGTCAATGATCGCGCCTTCGACCAGCTCGGGAATCCGATCTTCGGTCACGCCCAAATCCGACAGCTGACGCGGGATGCCGAGCGCATCGTTGAACTCCTGCACGAAGGCGCGGAAGCCGTCGAAGCCGCCCTCGATCCCCAGATAAGCGGCAGCCTGTTGGAACCGATCCGCAACGACGGGTGCGTTGAATTCCAGCACAGCGGGCATGCA
Source organism: Ruegeria profundi (assembly GCF_049800715.1). Lineage (GTDB taxonomy): Bacteria > Pseudomonadota > Alphaproteobacteria > Rhodobacterales > Rhodobacteraceae > Ruegeria > Ruegeria profundi_A. The sequence continues at coordinate 85,014 of NZ_JBNAFO010000013.1, read as the reverse complement.
AACCGCGTTGGTCGTGCCGTGATGAGTGTTGAATACTGCGCCAATCGGATGGCTCATGGCGTGGATCGCGCCGAGCCCCTTTTGGAACGCCGTCGCCCCCATGGCAGCCGCGCTCATCATCTGCGCGCGCGCCTCAAGATCAGCGCCATCCGCATAAGCACGCGGGAGATAGTCCTTGACCAACCGCATCCCCTCAAGCGCGATGCCTTGGCTCATCGGGTGGTAATGCGGGCTGGAATAAGCCTCGACACAATGGGCAAAGGCGTCAAGACCGGTGCCTGCGGTGATGAATTTCGGCATGCCAACGGTCAGTTCCGGGTCGCAGATCACCACGGTCGGCAGGACCTTCGGGTGAAAGATGATCTTCTTGGCGTGGGTCTCGGAATTGGTAATGACACTTGCGCGCCCCACTTCGGACCCGGTTCCGGCAGTTGTCGGCACCGCGATGATCGGCGCGATGACATCTGCATCCGCACGGGTCCACCAATCGCCGATATCTTCAAAATCCCAAACCGGTCGCGTTTGACCCGCCATGAAGGCAACCATCTTGCCCAGATCCAGCCCCGAGCCGCCACCAAAGGCAATCACCCCGTCATGCCCGCCCGCATTGTAGGCCGCGACTCCTGCATCGAGGTTCTTTTCATTCGGGTTCGGGTCCACATCGCTGAAAAGACCGCGGCCCAGACCAGCGGCCTCAAGAATATCCAACGTCGCCGTCGTGATTGGCAAATCGGCCAACCCCTTGTCCGTCACCAGCAGAGGGCGCTTCATCCCTGCCGCCGCACAGGCCTCAGGCAGTTCCTTGATGCGGCCAGCACCGAATTTGATCGCGGTCGGGTAGGACCAGTTTCCAACAAGGCTCATGATGTTACCTTCTTCAAATGGTAGGATTTTGGACGGGTCAGGTTGTGATAGCCAATGACCGACAGGCCACCCCCTCGCCCTGTATTCTTGCAGCCGGTCCAGCATAGACCCGGGTCCAGATAGTCAGCCCGGTTCATGAACACAGTGCCGGTTTCGATCCGGTCGCCCACCCGCGCGGCCCGGTCCACGTCACGGGTCCACAGGCTGGCGGTCAGGCCAAATTCGCTGTCATTCATTAGCGCGATGGCCTCGGCATCCGAGGACACTTTCATAATTCCCACGACCGGCCCAAAACTCTCATCCCGCATCACGCGCATGTCGTGGGTGACATTGGTGAGGATCTGAGGCGTCAGATAGGCGCCACCGTCATCCTCGGGGAATGTCTCAATATGGGCCATCGCGCCATCCGCTACAGCCTCGGCAATCTGAGCGCGCACCTCATCAGCAAAGCGCACATTGGCCATCGGACCCAGCGTCGTCTCAGGGTCCAGAGGATTACCCAGCTTGTAGCCCTTCACGATCTCAACCGCCTTTGAAACGAAATCGTCATACAGGCTCTCATGCACATAAATCCGCTCAATCCCGCAACAGCATTGACCCGAATTGAACATCGCCCCGTCGATCAGAGTATCCACGGCGGCATCCAGATCGGCATCCTCCATCACATAGCCCGGATCTTTTCCGCCAAGCTCGGTCCCGACGCCTGTGAAGGTGCCAGCGGCTGCACGTTCCATCGCCTGCCCGCCGCCGACCGAGCCAGTGAAGTTCACGAAATCCAACGCATTTCCGGCAATCAGATCATTGGTCACATCGTGGCTGAGGAAGACATTCTGAAACACATCCTCGGGCAGACCAGCCGCGTGGAACGCCTGCGCCATCCTCTCGCCCACCAACAAAGTCTGGGTGGCATGTTTCAGGATCACGGTATTCCCGGCAATCAGCGCCGGAGCCACCGTGTTGATCGCCGTCATATAGGGATAGTTCCAAGGGGCCACCACAAAGACCACCCCATGCGGTACGCGCTTGATGTACCGCCGAAATGTCTCATCCTCACCCACCTCAATATCGGCGAGAGAGCTTTCGGCTATCCCCGACATATGGCTGGCGCGTTCATTAAACCCACCAAATTCACCACCATAGCGCACAGGGCGACCCATCATATGGGCAAGCTCCGGCACGATCTCATCATTCATCGCACCAACAGCCGCCACACCGGCCATCACCAGATCAACCCGCTCCTGCAAGGACCGCGCCGCCCAAGTCGACCGCGCGGCGCGCGCCCGAGCCGCCGCTTCAAACGCCGCGTTCCGAGATAGCACCTCCCGCTCCGCAAAAACCGACCCATCAATCGGCGAGACACACTTCAACATCTGCCCCATAGTCACTCCATTTCCGAATAAACAGGATCCCTGCTTCATCTGGCTAAAAAATATCCCGGGGAGCGTGAGGGGCTGGCCCCTCACTCCCGTCCTTTACGCCCGCTCAAACCCACGGGCAACTTCCCAATCGGTCACCACACGCGCGAACTCTTCGATCTCCACCTCAGCGGCCCGAGCGTAGTGATCCACCACCTCATCACCCATTGCGGCCCGCAACATGGCTGAGCCACGCAAAGCACCCAATGCCGCGCCCAGGTCGCCGGGGATCATCCCTGTATCGCCCTGATAGACGTCACCGGTTGCCGCAGGTCGCAACTCTAGTCTCTCTTCAATGCCGGCGATTCCCGCCGCCAGCATTCCAGCCATCACCAGATACGGGTTCATGTCTGACCCGGGGATCCGACATTCCACCCGAATGGCCTTGGTCCCATCTCCACACAGGCGGAAGCCAGCCGTTCGATTATCCACCGACCAAATAATCCGTGTCGGCGCAAAGGTACCCTTTATGAACCGTTTGTAACTGTTGATGTAAGGGGCCATGAAATACGTATAATCCGGGGCATATTTCAGCAGGCCAGCCAAGTAGCTTTTCATTACATCCGACATGCCAAGTGGATCGCTTCCATCATAGAAAGCAGGCGCGCCGTCCTTCCACAGGGATTGATGCACGTGGCTGGAACTGCCGACCTTGTCGTGATGCCATTTCGGCAGGAAGGTTGCCGCATGACCATGCTGCCAGGCAATCTCTTTCACCGCATTCTTGGCGATCGAGTGGTACTCGGCCGTGTCCATAGCAGGCGCGTATTTGATGTTCAGTTCTTCCTGCCCGGTTTCGGCCTCACCTTTCGAGTTCTCAACCGGTATCCCCGCATCCCACAAATGGTTGCGTATCGGGCGCATCACATGCTCTTCCTTGGTGGTTTGGAGGATATGATAATCCTCGTTGTAACCGGAAATCGGCTCCAGATCTCGAAAGCCGTTTTTGCGGATTTCGTCGAAACTCTTCTCGAAAAGGAAAAACTCCAGCTCTGTCGCACACATCGCCTCGTAGCCCATGGCCTTCAAGCGGTTGACCTGCGCCTTCAACATCGCCCGAGGCGCATGCGGCACCTCTTCATGCGTGTGATGATCGAGAATATCGCACATCACCATAACAGTGCCCTCAAGCCACGGCACCGGGCGCAGGGTCGCAAGATCGGGCTTCATAACGTAGTCGCCATACCCCCGCTCCCAACTGGTCGAGGCGTAGCCATCCGGTGTGCCCATCTCAAGATCAGTGGCCAGCAAGTAGTTGCAGCAATGGGTTTCTTCCCATGCGCCCGCAACGAAATGACCTGCGTGAAAGCGCTTGCCCATCAGACGGCCCTGCATGTCGACAAAGCACACCAGAACGGTGTCTACCTCACCCGCTGATACCTGTGTTTTGAGATGTTCGAATGTAAGTGTCGCGGTCATTCTGCCCCCTCCTTCAAATTCCTGATGGCGGGCCACAGCAACGCCAAAATCTCAAATGCTACCGTGGCGACCTGTGACCGCGAACGCAACAGATCATTGCGACGTTTCGGTATGAGATTTCACAATCTGCACCTGAGTGCCTGCAAACACTGAAAACACGAACGCGAGGAGGAGGCTGCGCGGCCTCAGACCAGCGGCTTGCGCGCGACGATCCAGACGGGATGATAGCTGAGAGAGACGCCGTTTTCGGTCTGAAACTGGCGCGTGTACTCTGACTCGAACCGGGCGAGTGTGGACTTTGTCCAGACGCTCTGCGCACGCCCGTTGACGCCGGTCTTACGCAGATGGCGCAGAACGTGGCGCGGGGTGGCGAAGTACGAGGGACGAAGGGCCTCGCCTGTCGAAAGCACCTCCAGATGCGACCTAACGGCGGCGGCCATTTGGTCAGGGTCGCACAAACCGGGGGCACGGGCCGAGGTACCGATTTGGTTCAGTTCCCTATATTGTTGCGGCCCAAAGCCCGAAATCACCAACCAACCGCCAGGCGCCAGAGACCTCGCCGCTCGTTCCAAAAGCGCCTGCGGGTCTTCCATCCACTGGATCATCGACGCCGAGGCAAAGAGATCGGTCTTCTCGGGCCAGCTCACCTGCCGCGCATCGCCGCAAATGAACTGCGCGCCAAGCTCATCTGCCGTTTTGCGGGCCTCTGGTGCGATATCATTCAGGGTGAGGCTGGCGAAACTATGGTTCTGACACAGAAGCCGCGTGAAATGCCCGGTTCCGCACCCCAGCTCAAATCCGCGTTCAAACTTCGCCGGAGCGCCGTGTCGGCGCATCTCTTCCATCAGTTTCTCGGCCACCCAGGCCTGTTGGCAGGCGGTCTCGTGATAGCTCTGAAAGCTCCGGCTGAAGCTGCGCTGAACCCGGTCCGAGAGTTGCACTGTCATGCCAGCCACTCCGCCCAGCTTTGCCCCGCGCGGAACGGGACATGAGGGGTTTTGACAGTCCGAACCCTATCAGCGCGCGAGGCCCAAGCGGCCTGTTGTGCGTTGGTAGGAACGATACGGTCGCGGGTGGGGATCCAAATACGATCAAAACCCGGATCTTTAGCAGGGCCACGGTCGATCACCGCGTGTAATTCGGCCCGAGCGGATGGGATATCCAAGTCGGGAACATCACCGCTGAGGCCCGCGCGGCGGCAGAATTTGGCAAAGCTGGCCTGAGACAATTGATCCGCCGTTGCGCGGATCATGTCGGGTGCGATCCCATTCTCCGCACTTGCAGGGTTCAGCGTGCCGCTGACTGCAACCAAGCGATCTGGACGCATCCCCGTTTGGTTCAGCCAATGCGAAGCTGTGGCGACGCCGAAAGAGAAGGCCAGTAAGTCTACGCGATCGAACCGCGAAAAGTCCGGCAGAGGGTCATCCAGCTGGGTATAACCCTCAACGAACAGCACATTTTCCCCACCTGTGAGGCAGGAAAACGGCGCAGAACCCAACGCCCACCCCCCGAACACGAGGATCAGATCGGGGCTATCCGAGCGTGCCAGCCAGCGATGTCTCATCCGTCGCCTCCGGCGAGATCAACCATGGCGGCGGTGACGCGGCTCAGCTCATCTGGCGAGATGATGTAGGGCGGCATGCAGTAAATATTATGCCCAAACGGACGCAACCAGACGCCGGTTTTTGGGGCGAGGCCATGGGCCACGGCAGGGTTGACACGGTCCTTCATCTCAATCACGCCGATGGCGCCCAGAACCCGTACATCCGCCACACCGGGCAACTCACGAGCCGGAGCGAGTTCGTCCTGCATCTGTTGCGCAATCCCTGCGACTTCCGCCCGCCAGTCGCGTTGGACCAATTGATCGAGACTGGCAACACCTGCAGCGCAGGCCAGAGGGTTGGCCATATAGGTTGGGCCATGCATCAGCACCCCGGCCTCGCTTTCGCCTATGCCCTGCGCAACTGCCTCGGTCGCGATGGTGGCGGCCAGTGTAATGTGTCCTCCGGTCAGGGCCTTGCCGAGGCACAGTATGTCGGGCACCACGCCTGCGTGATCCATGGCAAACAGTTCTCCGCTGCGGCCAAACCCGGTGGCAATTTCATCGAAAATCAGCAGCACGTCATGCGCGTCACACAGCGCCCGCGCTCCCTTCAGCCAATTCGGGTGGTAGAAATACATCCCTCCCGCACCCTGCACGACAGGCTCCAGGATCAGTCCCGCGATCTTGTCGCCTTTTTCGTCCAACAACTGCTCAAGTGCCATCAGCCCGTTTTCGGCGGCATCCTCCGACCAGTCCTGATCGAACCGGTTGGTCGGGCGTGGCAGGAAATGCTGGATGGACAGAGCCCCCTTGAACAGCCCATGCATCCCATTGACCGGGTCGCACACGCTCATCGCTTTCCACGTATCACCGTGATAGCCGCCCCGAATGGTGGCGAACTCTGACCGCGCGCTTCGGCCTTTTGCGATCTGGTACTGCACCGCCATTTTCAACGCGACTTCGATGGCGACCGAGCCGCTGTCGCTGTAGAAGATGCGATCCAGACCCTCGGGTAGCAGTCCGATCAGCCTGCGACCCAGCTCAACGGCGGGTGCGTGAGTCAGGCCTCCGAACATGACATGCGATAGTTGCGCCAGTTGGGCCTGCATCGCCTCTATAATAGCCGGGTGACGATGGCCGTGAACGGTACACCACCAGGAGGACATGGCGTCGATCATCTGCCCACCGTCCTCACGCGTCAACCAGACGCCCTCGGAGCCGGTGATCAGATGCATCGGGCCCGGATCCAGCACATGGGTGTAGGGGTGCCACAGGTGTCGGGCGTCAAATTCCAGCGGGGTCATAGAGCCCTCCGGATCGCATCAAGGTCGATGTTTTGGAACGCATCGGCCAGGTTTTCACGGGTCAGGTCCGAGAGATAGGGCAAACGCCCCAGATGCCGGACCTTGCACATCTGCGCGATGGTTTGTTCGACCTCTGGCTCGGGGTCGCCGACAAATGCAACGCCAACGACATCGCACCCCGCATTGCGCAACGCCATCAGGGACAGCGCCGTGTGGTTGATCGTACCAAGCGCGGTGCGCGCAACCAGAACCACCGGGGCTTTCCATTGCGGGAAGAGGTCCAGATAGAACACCTGCCGGTCCAGAGGGACCATCACCCCCCCTGCCCCTTCAACGACCAGAGGGCCATCGACCTGCGGCAGTGCCAGTTGGGCAAGGTCGATATCGACGCCCATATCCTCGGCGGACAGATGCGGCGAAGCGGGCATGTTCAGGCGATACGCCTCTGGCAGAACCAAGGACCCTGACAGGTCGCGCACGATGTCGGTGTCGGTCGCATCCTCAAGCCCGGATTGCACCGGTTTCCAGTAGGTAGCTCCAAGGGCGGCGGTCAGGCCGGCGGAGAAAACAGTCTTACCGACGCCCGTGTCGGTTCCGGTGATGATCAGCGCGCTCATGCGGCCTCCGATTGATGTGCCGCTAAGGCTTTGAACAGGGACGAGATATCGGCGCAATCCACATTGCCGGTGATGGAAATCCGCAACCGCGATGTCCCACGCGGTACGGTTGGCGGGCGGATGCCCCTGACGTCGAACCCTTGCGTCTGCAAGCCCTGAGCCATCGTCATCGTGCGCGCGTCGTCGCCCAGAATGATAGGAATGATCTGGCTGTTGAGCGCAGCCTCAGCAATTCCAATTGCGCGCGCCGCATCATGGGCATGGCCAATGCGCTGCTGGGCAGCGTCGACCAGACCTGTCTGAGTGGCCAGCGCCCTAATAGCAGCGCGAACCAAAGCGGCATTCAAAGGCGACGGCGCGGTGGCAAAGATGAAGGGGCGTGCGCGGTTGATCAGCGTGTCGATCATGACTTTTGGTCCGCAGATCAGCCCTCCGGCCACGCCCAGACCTTTGCCGCAGGTGTGCAGCGTCAACAGATGGCAGTCGAGGTCATGTGCGAGCCCCCGTCCCTGAGGTCCGAACACGCCGGTCGCATGGGCTTCGTCGACCACCAAAACGGCGTCCTGTTCCCGCGCCAAACCCGCCAAATCGGCTAGAGGGGCAAGATCCCCCTCCATCGAATAGACACTTTCAACCGCGATCCAAATTTGACCCAGACCGCCCTCGGTCCGCCACTCCTGCGCCTTTTCACGCGCGTCCTCGATATCATTGTGCCGAAACGACCGCAGATCGGCCCGGCAAGAGCGCATGCCCTCATGCGCGCTGGCGTGAACCAGAGCGTCATAGAGAACCAGATCCTCAGCCGCAGGAAGGGTTGCGAAAATCGCCTGATTGGCCTGAAACCCGCCGCCCATGAACAAGGCAGCCTCGGCCCCGAAGAACGCGGCGGCCTCGGCCTCCAGCGCTTCATGCTCGGTGTGGTTGCCGCGCAATAGCCGCGAGCCACCAGAGCCAACCGGAACACCGCGCGCCAAGGCCTCTTGCGCGGCCTCTTGCAGAAGCTGCGATCCGGCGAGGCCCAGATAGTCATTCGACGCGAAATCCAATCCCGACGCGGGCGTCAGGACCCGGCGGCGATGCCGGGCCTGCAAGGTGTCGAGCATGGATTCGAGCCGAGCAGCAGCTTTCATTCAGCGGCTTCCCGGCCCGCCTGATCGCCGGCTTTCTCGGCCTGCAGACCAAGTTTGGCAAACAGGACCATATCGGTATCCTCTTCGGGATTTTCGGCCGTCAGCAGCGTTTCGCCCACGAAGATCGAGTTCGCACCAGCGAAGAAACACATCGCCTGCATCTCGTCGCTCATTTCGCTGCGGCCAGCGGACAGGCGAACGTAAGAGGTTGGCATCAGGATACGCGCCGTCGCGATGATGCGCACGAAGTCGATCGGGTCGATCGGCTCGGCGTCGGCCAGAGGTGTGTCGGCCTGCGGCATCAGCATGTTGATCGGAACCGAATCCGGCGCGGGCTGCATGGTGGCCAGCGTCAGCAGCATGTCGATACGGTCGCCCGTATGCTCACCCATGCCCAGAATGCCGCCGGAACACACCTTGATCCCCGCTTCCTGCACTCGGTTCATCGTATCGATCCGGTCGGCGAAGGTGCGGGTCGTGATGACCTCGGAGTAGTAGCGCTCGGACGTGTCGATATTGTGGTTGTAGTAGTCCAGCCCCGCATCGCGCAGTTGCACGACCTGTGTGTCGTCCAGCATGCCCAACGTCATGCAAGTCTCCATCCCCATGGCCTTGACGCCTTCGACCATCGCGACCAAAGCTGCCATGTCCCGCGCCTTGGGCTCACGCCAGGCAGCGCCCATGCAGAACCGCGTCGCGCCGCCATCCTTGGCCTTCTTCGCCTCGGTCAGAACACGCTGCACCTCGATCAATTTGGAAGCAGGTAGGGTCGAGCCATTGCGCGCCGATTGCGAGCAATAGGCACAATCCTCGGCGCAGCCTCCGGTTTTGATCGACAGCAGTTTCGAGGTCTGGATTTTGTTGGGATCGAAATGCTCACGATGGACAGTTTGCGCGCGGAACAGCAGGTCCATCAACGGAAGATCATGAACAGCTTGCGCGGATTTTTTGGTCCAGCCGGAATGAGGGATGATCATTTTATCTATAAAACTCTCGGCAGCTTGCATTGCGTCGAGTTTATTATCTACAAAATGTCACGACGCAACCCGGCATGCATCACAAGTTCAATATGACGCATCAATTCGCTGATCGCTGACCGAAGCTCTATCCCAGAATACCCGGTAGCCGCAGCCCGTGTTCGCGGGCGCAGGCCTTGGCATCCTCGTACCCCGCATCTGCGTGGCGCCACACGCCCGAGGCCGGGTCGTTCCACAAAACCCGCTCCAGCCGTTTGGCCGCTGCATCGGTACCATCGGCGCAAATGACCACGCCCGCATGTTGGCTAAAGCCCATGCCGACCCCACCGCCGTGATGCAAAGACACCCATGTGGCGCCCGAGGCCGTGTTCACCAAGGCATTTAGCAACGGCCAGTCCGAAACAGCGTCCGAGCCATCCCTCATCGCCTCGGTCTCACGGTTCGGTGACGCAACAGACCCGCTGTCGAGGTGATCCCGACCAATGACAACCGGGGCCTTTAGCTCTCCGGTGCGGACCATTTCGTTGAAGGCCAGCCCGGCCTTGTGACGATCCCCGAGACCGATCCAGCAGATCCGCGCGGGCAGGCCCTGGAAGGCAATACGCTCCTGCGCCATGTCGAGCCAATTGTGCAGATGGGTGTTCTCGGGGAACAACTCTTTCATCTTGGCGTCAGTTTTATAGATATCCTCAGGGTCGCCGGACAGGGCGCACCAGCGGAACGGGCCGACCCCGCGGCAAAACAGCGGGCGGATATAGGCTGGCACGAAACCGGGGAAAGCAAAGGCGTTTTCCAGCCCTTCATCCTGCGCCACCTGGCGAATGTTGTTGCCATAATCCAGCGTTGGCACGCCCGCGTTCCAGAAATCGACCATCGCAGCGACATGTTGCTTCATTGAGTCGCGCGCGGCAGTTTCAACCGCTTTGGGATCGCTTTCGCGTTTGTCCTTCCACTGCGCCATAGTCCAGCCCAGCGGCAGATAGCCGTTGACCGGGTCATGGGCGCTGGTCTGGTCAGTGACGATATCGGGACGCATGCCACCGGCCTGCATCCGGGCGTAAATCTCGGGGAAGATATCGGCGGCATTGCCCAGCAGGCCGACCGATTTCGCCTCACCCGCCTTGGTCCAGCGGTCAATCATCTCAAGCGCTTCGTCCAGCGTTTCGGCCTTTTCGTCCAGGTATTTGGTACGCAGGCGGAAGTCGATGCTGTCCGGGTTGCACTCGACCGCCAGACAGCAGGCCCCGGCGAAAACCGCCGCCAAGGGCTGCGCGCCGCCCATTCCCCCCAGGCCGCCGGTCAGGATCCATTTGCCGGTCAGGTCGCCGCCATAGTGCTGGCGCCCGGCCTCGGCAAAGGTCTCGTAGGTGCCCTGCACGATCCCTTGCGTGCCGATATAGATCCACGAGCCAGCGGTCATCTGGCCGTACATCATCAGGCCCTTCTTATCGAGCTCGTTAAAGTGATCCCAGTTGGCCCAATGCGGCACGAGGTTAGAATTCGCGATCAGCACCCGAGGGGCATCAGCATGCGTTCGCACAATGGCCACGGGTTTGCCGGATTGCACAACCAGTGTCTCGTCTTCTTCCAGATCCTTGAGACTGTCCACGATCGTATCAAAGTCGCTCCACGTCCGTGCCGCGCGCCCGATCCCGCCATAAACAACCAGCTCATGCGGGTTTTCGGCCACGTCCGGATGTAGGTTATTCATCAACATCCGGAGCGGCGCTTCGGTCATCCAGCTTTTGGTGTTCAACTCTGGGCCTGTGGGTGGATAGATATCACGGGTGTTCTTGCGAGGGTCGGTCATGATGCAAGCTCCAATGCTGTGTCTTGGACGGCGTCCAGATTGTCGAATAGCCAGCGGCGCAAACGTTCGGCTTTACGGTCGTCATAGGACCATGGCGGGCGCTCGGTTTTCAGGTAGGAGGATTGGGCCAGCTCCATCTGAATGGCGTGGAGACCCTCGGCCGGGCGGCCATAGTGGCGCGTCGTCCAGCCGCCTTTGAACCTTCCGTTCAAGACGGTGCTATAGGGTGATGAAGCGGCAAACTCATGGGCCGCTGTCTCGATTTCAGGCGCGCAGGTCGTGCCGTTATTTGTGCCCAGATTCATATCGGGCAAAACTCCGTCAAAGAGGTACGGAATGGTGCTGCGGATCGAGTGGCAGTCATAGAGGACCGCAATGCCGTGGATCGCCCTGACCCGCTCCAGTTCGGCCATCAGCGTGGCATGATAGGGCGTATGAAACGCAGCGAGGCGTTCGGCGATTTCCGCATCGGATGGCGGCTGATCCCAGATCCCATTCCCATCGAAATCGGTCAGCGGAACCAGTGTTGTAGTGTTCTGACCGGGATAGAGCGATACGCCCGACGGATCACGATTGGCATCAATCACATATCGGTGGAAACTCGCGCGGACCGTCGTCACCCCGGGCAGCAACCCGTCGTAGAGCGTGTGGATATGCCAATCCGTATCCGTCAGCGCCCTGCCCCGCGCGTTCAGCTTGGCCTGAATCTCGGGCGGTACATAGGTGCCCGAATGGGGCAGGCCCAGAACGATGGGGCTGTCGCCTCGGGTGACTTCAAACGGATCCATCACGCGCCCAGCTCTGGCATGGCAACACTTGTGTTTCGCGCTATCTCGCCACCAGAAATCAGGATTGAGGCTGCCTCGATATCCGGCGCGGTATAGCGGTCGTCCCCCAAAGGCGGCACCACAGCGCGCAACTGGGCCATCACGCCTTGCAACGTTTCACTGGTGGGCAACGGCGCGCGGAATTCGATCCCTTGCGTGGCGCAGAGCAGTTCGACCCCAAGAATGCGCTCCAGATTGGTAACCATCTGACCCAAACGCCGCGCGCCATGGGCGGCCATACTGACGTGATCCTCCTGGTTGGCAGAGGTCGGCGTCGAATCCGTCACGCAAGGATTGGCCAAATGCTTGTTTTCGCTCATCAAAGCCGCCGTCGTGACCTCGGCAATCATCAGGCCTGAGTTCAGCCCCGGATTGGGCGTCAGGAACGGCGGCAGATCAAAACTGAGCACCGGATCGACGATCAGCGCAATGCGACGTTGGGCGATGGCTCCAATCTCGGCCACGGCCAGCGCGATCATGTCGGCGGCGAAACCAACTGGTTCGGCATGAAAGTTACCGCCCGAGACGATCAGCCCGGCCTCTGACAAGACCAGAGGGTTGTCGGTGGCGGCGTTCGCCTCAAGCTCAAGCGTCGTAGCGGCTTGTCGGATCACGTCCATTGCCGCACCGACGACCTGCGGTTGGCAGCGGATACAATACGGGTCCTGCACGCGTGTATCGCCGTCGCGGTGGCTTTCGCGGATCACCGATCCGGCCAGCAGGGCGCGCATGGTGGCTGCGGCTTCAATCTGGCCGCGATGGCCGCGGAGGCTGTGGATTTCAGGCTGCAACGGTGCCGTGGATCCCATGATAGCGTCCGTGGTCAGCGCCGAAGTAACCAGCGCGCTCTGGGCCGCTTGCCACGCGCCAAACAGGCCCGCCAAAGCAAAAGCGGTCGAAAACTGGGTGCCGTTGATCAGCGCCAGACCCTCTTTCGGGCCAAGCCCCACCGGCGTCAGGCCAGCTGCCGCCAACGCCTCAGCACCCGGCAAGACCTCGCCGCCATATTCAGCCTCACCCTCGCCCATCATGACAGCCGCCATATGCGACAGCGGCGCCAGATCACCAGAGGCACCGACCGAGCCCTGTGCTGGGATCACAGGCGTGACGCCCTTGGCCAGCATAGCCTCGAGAAGCGTGATCAACTCCAGCCGCACGCCCGAGGCTCCGCGACCGAGGCTGAGTAGCTTCAGGACCATCATCAACCGTGCATGCGCCCGCGGGATCGCAGGGCCGACGCCGCAGCAATGCGACAGGATCAGATTGCGCTGCAAGGTCGCCGTATCCTCTGCCGCGATCTTGACACTGGCTAGTTTGCCGAAGCCTGTGTTGACACCGTAGACTGCGGCCTCACCCGCAGCGGCATCCGCGATGCGCGCGTGGGCAGCCAGAATGCCGGGATGGCATACCGGATTTAGCTGCACGGCGCATTCGTCTAAGAACACCTGCTCCAACTGCGCCAGAGAAACAGCGCCGGGTGTAAGGGTCAGGGTGGTCAAACTGCGCCTCCGATAATGCGAGTGTGTAGCGAATTGAAGCCGATGCGATAGGACAGCTCGGCCGGGTGAGTGACGTTCCAGATCGCCAGATCAGCGCGCATGCCGGGTGCAATCTGGCCGCAATCGTGCAAACCCAGCGCGCGGGCCGCGTTGAGGGTCACGCCTTTCAGCGCCTCTTCGGGCGTCATGCGGAACAGGGTGCAGCCCATGTTCATCGCCAAAAGCAGTGAGGTCATCGGGGCCGAACCCGGATTACAATCCGTCGCCAAAGCCATCGGGACCTTGTGCTTGCGCAGCAGATCAATGGGCGGAGATTGCGTTTCGCGCAGTGTATAGAAAGCACCAGGCAGGATCACACCAACCGTGCCCGCGCGCGCCATCGCCGCTGCGCCCTCATCATCGAGATACTCGATATGATCCGCTGACAGCGCGTCATAGCTGGCGGCCAGCTTTGCACCGCCGAGATTGGACAGCTGTTCGGCGTGCAGTTTGATCGTCAAGCCAAGCTCACGCGCCACATCAAACAACGGCACGAGCTGGTCGGGCAGAAAAGCAATCCCTTCGCAGAAGGCATCAACCGCATCGACCAGCCCCTCGGCATGGGCGGCGCGCAGGGTTGGAACGCAAACCTCAGTTATATATGCGTCCGGATTGCCCTTGTACTCCACCGGCACGGCATGGGCGCCAAGAAAACTGGTCACAACCCGCACCGGACGGTGGTCTTGCAAAGCACGCGCGGCGCGCAGCATGTTCAATTCGGCCTTGCGATCCAAGCCGTAACCGGATTTCACCTCGATTACCGAGACACCTTCGGCCAGCATCGCATCCACACGCGGCAGCGCCTGAGCGATCAGGTCATCAAAACTGGCATCGCGCGTGGCCGTTACCGTTGAGATTATGCCGCCACCGGCGCGCGCGACCTCTTCATAGCTCGCCCCATTCAAGCGCATCTCGAACTCGACCGCGCGGTGGCCGCCGTGGATTACATGCGTGTGGCAGTCGATCAGAGCGGGTGTCACCAGACGGCCTGCACAGGACCTCTCAGACAACCCGGCATAGGCTTCGGGCAAGGCGGCCTGCGGCCCAACCCATGCGATTTTTTCGCCCTCGATCACAATTGCCGCTGACTCGATCACCCCATAAGGCGCGCCATTCTCCACCATGGTTGCGGCGCTCAAGTCCTTCAGGATGTGGGTTGTGGGCATTTGATTCTCACAGTGGATGCAATTCTCTCTTTTCTAGTATATTCCAATATGTTTTATGTCTATCCATAAAATGGAGAGCTACATGACCATCTTCGCGAAGCGCGCATTGCTACCAACAGGTTGGGCAGAAAATGTCAGGCTGGATTTGAGAGACGAGCATATCGCCACTGTGATCGCAGGCGCAAAAGCGCAGGACGCAGATGTCACGGTCGACACCCTGTTGCCTGCGCTCGCCAACCTGCACAGCCATGCCTTTCAGCGTGCCATGGCGGGGATGACCGAATACCGGCGCGCCGGGTGCGACAGTTTCTGGACGTGGCGCGATGTGATGTATCGCTTCACTGCCCAACTGACGCCCGATCAGATTCAGGCCATCACGGCACTAGTCTATATGGAGATGCAGGAGGCCGGGTTCGCCTCGGTCGGAGAGTTCCACTATCTGCACCATCAACCCAGCGGCGCGCCCTATGAGCGGCTGGCCGAGCTGTCCGACCGCATCATGGAAGCCGCCGTCGAAACAGGCATCGGCCTGACGCATCTGCCCGTCCTCTACTCCTATGCCGGGGTCGGAGAAGTGCCTTTGGAACCCGGGCAACAGCGGTTCGGCAACGACGTGACCCGTTTCCTCCGACTGGTAGACGAGGCCAAAGCGGCCAGCGCGGCACTTCCCGATGATATCCAGGTCGGTATTGCCCCACATTCTCTGCGCGCGACCTCACCCTCGGATCTCAATGAAGTGCTGAGCCATCACACTGGTTTGGTCCATATCCATATAGCCGAGCAGCCCAAAGAGGTTGCGCAGGTGCAGGCTGGCCTGGGCGTGCGCCCGGTCGAATGGCTTTTGGATAACGCCCCGGTGGACAGACAATGGTGCCTGATCCACGCCACACACGTGACGGATGAAGAGACGCGCGCACTGGCGGCGTCAGGCGCTGTCGCTGGCCTTTGCCCAATCACAGAGGCCAATCTGGGCGACGGCCCATTCAACGGCGCGGTCTACCTGACTGCAGGCGGTGCGTTCGGCGTGGGATCGGATTCCAATGTCCGGATATCACTTGCCGAGGAGCTTCGAACGCTGGAATACTCCCAACGCCTGCGGGACCTGTCGCGCAACGTGCTGGTGGTCAGCGAAGGGTCCGTTGGACAAACTCTCTATTGCGGCGCCGCGACGGGGGGAGCGCAAGCGCTGGGTCGAAATGCAGGACAGATCGTGGAGGGCGCTTTGGCCGACCTCGTTGCCATCGACAGCAGTGACCCGGCGCTGTGCGCTTTGCAACCGGACCAATTGCTGGACGGGCTTGTGTTTGCCGCACAGGACAGGGTTGTGACCGACCTCTGGTCGGCCGGGCGGCATAAGGTCAAGGAGGGGCGCCACGTAGCACGCGACAAGATCGTGACTCGGTACAGAAAAGCCATAGCCGAGATATTGCCTCACTTGTAACGCTTGGCATCCTCTTTACGCGAGGGTCGCCTGCGATACATATTATGAATAAGCTTATTGAGGAAACAGGATCAGATCGTGACGGAACAGAAGAACATCGGTTTTCAGGATATCCGTGACGAGGTGATCAACCGTATCCAATGCCGCATCTGGCCTCAGGGCAGCTTGCTTCCGACCGAGCTGGAACTAGCCGCCGAGTTCGGCTGCGCCCGCGCCACCGTGAACCGCGCGCTGCGCGAATTGGCGGAACAGGGCATCATCACTCGCAAGCGCAAAGGCGGCACCCGGGTCGTCACGACCCCAGTCAAACAGGCCAAACTGCCGATCACCGTTGTCCGCCAGACGATCGAGGATATGAATGCCGAGTACCGCTATGCGCTTGTCAGCCGTACGCAGATCGACTGCCCAGCGTGGCTGCAGGCCAAGCTGGGCCTGCAGGAAGGCGTGCAAATCCTGCATCTTCAATGCATGCATCACGCCGACAACCGCCCTTTTCAGTTTGAAGAGCGCTGGATCAGTGTCGATGCCGTACCCCATGTGGTTAACGAGAGCTTTCTGACCACCGGCCCCAATGAATGGCTGCTATCCGAGGTTCCCTTTTCCAATGCCGAGATCGCCTTCTCGGCGGTTCCGGCCACCGGGCAGTTGCAGGACTTTCTGTCAGTGCCACCGGGCACACCATTGTTCCAACTGGAACGCACGACATGGTTCCAAAGCAAACCGGTCACATTCGTCAGAATGACCTTCCATCAAGGTTATCAGATGCGGACCACCTACTAACCCCTTTGCCGAAAACGCTCAGACCGTCACAGGCTGTTTCGGCGGATCAACGTGCTCGGGTTGATAGGTCGGGATCACGCCGATCGGGGGTTTTTCGCGGATGTATTCTCCGATCCGCGCCAGCATCGGTTTGCGCGGGCAATTGGGCCGCGTCGCCGCCCCCAGATCGCGCAGATGGCCAGGCCCTTCGAAGGGAATAAAGCAAAGCGACCAGTTGTCCCGCTTGAACTGCTCTGCGGCCAGAGCAGAGACAATCGTACAATCGTCAGAATGGCAGATATGACGGCAGATCGTCTCGAACCGCAAAGCGGTCAGATCAAAGCGTTTGCTGATACGGCTGGAGGGATCCTGCTTGGGCAACCGATCTTCCAGCGCATAGCCGAAGCTATGGGGCAAACGGATGAAATCATGCACTGGCACCTCATCGGCAGAAATCGAAGGCAGAGTATGCAGCGGATGCCCCTCGCGCAGCGCCAGAAACAGAGGCTCGGACCAGATCGAGGTGAAATCCAGCGCGTCGCTGTTGTTGATCTTGGCGACGAGCGCCAGATCCAGCGTGTGGTCTTCGACCATCTGCAACATGTTTTGCGGCAGGTCTTCGATCATCGTCACCCGCATGCGCGGGAACAAAGTGCTGAACAGCTCTGAGAAGTACTGCGTCAAATAAGGGGCCAGCGTGGGCGTCATACCAATGGTAAAAGGCACAGCCTCGGGGTCGCGGAACTCGGTCGCTGTGTCGCGGATCTTTTGCGCGTCATTCAGCATCCGGGTAGCGATGTCGACGATCCGCGCACCGCAGGCGGTTGGGCGGACCTCATTGTTCAGGCGCAGGAACAGCTCGGCCCCCAGCTCCTGTTCGAGTTTCTTAATTTGGTTGGACATCGCAGGCTGAGACACGTTGCAGGCCGATGCGGCCTGACTGAACTGACCGTGTTTGGCGATGGCAATGACGTATTCCAAGTCTCTGAGGTTCATGGCGGGGCAATTCAAACAATCAAATAGGTCAAGATACCTGTGACACTACGCGGTGACCCCCTGTTTCAGAAGCCCGGACAGCGGTTTGAGGGGGATTTGACCCCCACAATTCGTCACAAATAGGTGAAACTTCGTCATCAAATAAGTGAGCGACCTGCGTTTTCCCATCGCATCGCCGTTTGAATCAAGACCCTGACCAGCGAAGACTTCACGAAACCCGTGAGTATTTGCGTTGGTTATACCCCCAATTTGGACCATGAATTTCCGCTGACCACGGGCCAGGCCTACTGATTTGATGCGTCGGTTGCCCGATCGAACGGGCCGCCTGCATCACGCAACAAACCAGACGGAGTGACCCATGCTGTCCCAATTCGTAGAAAGCCTGCGCGCCCGTCTCTTGACCACGTCAACACTGGCGCAAGAGACCACACGTGACGGCCAAACCCTTTTCAACAACTTCTTCCAGAACACGATCGTGGATGACACGCCCGCCTTTGTTCTGGCCAACGACTTTTCGCGCCTGCTGAACTTTGGCGAGATCGTCACCAACAATGCCGTCGCCGCCGTTCAAGTGCAGGGCGAGGATGTTGACGTGTTCAACTTCCGCACGGGCGTGATCGAGGCGAATAACGGCCCTGATGCACTGGCGACCGGCGTTCAGGTCACCGGCAGCGCCGCTGTGCGCAACTTCGGTGAGATCTCGGGCGACTTTAACGGTGTTCAGTTTGCAGGCCCCGACAGCTCGGGCAGCCTGGACAATTTCCGCGGCGGCGTGATCTCCTCCGACAGTCGTGCCGTGGACATTCAGGGCCAGGGCATTGATGTGCGCAACTTCGGCGACATCCTTGGCACCGGAGATCAGCGCAACGGCACGATCTACACCAACAGCACCGCCGAGGATATCTCGATCTCGAACTTCACGGGCGGAACCGTGGATGCTGGCGAAGGCAATCAGGGCGCCGGGGTCTCGCTTCAGGTCGGGGATGAGGTCGGCGACCGTGTGGAAACCGATATCTTCAACGGTTTTGGCGGCACCATTCAGGGCCGTGGTCAGGCGGCATCGAACACCGGTCTGGCCGGTGACGGTATCCGGATCAACAACGGGGCCGAGGGCACAATCCTCGAGACCGAGATCCTCAACAGCGGGCTGATCACATCGGAAAGCACGCAAGGCACAGCTGCCGGTATCCGCATCGCGGATGGCGCAAGCGCCGAGGGCGAGATCCTGAACACCTCGACCGGGGTGATCGAGGGTGCTGCAAACGGGCTTTACATCGGTCAGGGCACGCATGATCTGGACGTTCTGAACTTCGGCACGATCCAATCCGACAGCCGCGCGGTGAATATCGACGGCACGGGTGTAAACCTTGTGAACGGCGGCGATATCCTTGGTACGGACAGCCAGCGCAATGGCACCGTTTATGCCGACGGCACCGCTGATGATTTCGCAGTCAACAACCTGGTCACAGGCACGATCGACGCCGGTGAAGGCAATGAAGGGTCGGGCTTTGGCGTTGAGATCGGCGGAACTGCGGATGGCGCATCTTCGTTCACGCTGGACAATGCGGGCACCATTCAGGGTCGCGGCAATGCGGCGGCAGGCTCCAACGCGGCAGGCGACGGTATCCGGGTTGGCAATGTGGGCAACATCGGCGTCACCGATGCGGTCATCAACAACTCGGGCACTATCGACTCCGAGGGCGCAAATGGCACCGTCGCGGGTGTCCGTTTCGTAAACCGTGTGTCCTTCCAGGGTGAGTTCAACAACTCGGGCCAGATTTCGGGCGTTCAAAACGGTGTCTATTTCGGCAACCCGGTCGCCGGTGAAGGCGCGGATCACACCGGGGGTGTGTTCAACAACCTCGAAACCGGGGTGATCTCGTCCGACAGCCGCGCGTTCAATATCGACGGCATCGGGTTGGAAGTGAACAACGCAGGCGAGATCGTCGGCACCGACAGCCAGCGCAATGGTACCGTCTACGCCGATGGCACCGCGCAAGACTTCACCTTCAACAACAAAGAAACCGGCGTCGTCGATGCGGGTGAAGGCAATGAAGGGTCGGGCTTTGGCGCAGAGATCGCGGGCGAGAACGCGTTCACGCTGAACAATGACGGTCTGATCCAGGGTCGCGGCAACGCGGCAGCGGGCACCAATGCCGCAGGCGACGGTATCCGCATCGGCAATGTCGGCAACGCTGGCACGTTCACCGGCTCCATCACCAACGCGGGCACCGTCCTGTCGGAAGGTGCAAACGGAACCGTTGGCGCGTTTCGCGCGGTGAACAACGTCAACTTCCAGGGCCAGTTGGTCAACGAAGAAGGCGGCGTATTCGCAGGGGTGCAAAACGGCGTCTACTTCGGCACCGGCGATCACACCGGCGGCTCGTTTGTGAACCGTGGAACAGTCACGTCGGACAGCCGTGCGGTGAATATCGACGGTGAGGGGCTTGAGGTCGTCAACGAAGGCGAAATCCTCGGCTCCGGCGATCAGCGCAATGGCACCGTCTATGCCGATGGCACTGCCGACAACTACACGTTCAACAACACCGGTCTGGTTGATGCGGGTCTGGGCAACAACGGCTCGGCCGTTTCGCTGCAAACCGGTGATGTCGAAGGCGATATCGTGTCGGCAGCCATTCTGAACGAAGGCACCCTACAAGGTCGCGGCGACGCGGTTGAGGGCAATCAGGTCGGCGATGGCCTGCGCCTGTTCACCAGCCAGTCCGAGGCCGGATTTGCCGGGGTGGTCGTCAATGAAGGCCTGATCGCAGGGTCCGAGACCTCGGACGCAGCAGCAGGTATCCGCGTTGACGGTGGCCTGAACCTTCTGGGGGCGATCCTGAACGAAGGTGAGATCCGCGGGACGGTCAATGCAATCGACGCCTCAGATGCGGGTGACGTGACCATCGTCAATGACGACGAAGGCGTGATCAACGGCAACGTTCTACTGGGCGCTGGCGATGACATCTTTGTCGATCTGGGCACCACCAACGGCAATATCGATGGTGGCGCGGGCGACGACGTTCTGATCGCTGGCGATGCGGACAATGTTCTGACCGGTGGTCTGGGCAATGACTTCATCGACGGTGGCGACGGCATCGACACAGCCGACTTCTCGGATCTGGATGTCGCGGTCGTAGTACACCTGGGCGCCAATGGCAACGGCACCGCAACCCGCGATACGGGCTTCAATGTCTCGGTCAAGGACGCCGTGGTCTCTGCCCCCGGTCAGTTCGGCGCGAACATCGCCAATGGTGCGGCTTTTGTGGAACAGGCGCTTCAGGGCAACCTGTACTACAACATCCACACATCGGACTTCCCCGGCGGCGAAATCCGCGGGCAGCTTCTGGTGGACAGTGTCGAGACCGAGCATGGCATCCGCACTATCACCCTCAGCGGCGGTCTGGACGCGGCGCAGGAACCGGGGCCGACCTCGGACAGCGAAGCCACCGGCGAGGCCTCTCTGGTCATTACGCAGAACCTGCACACGGGTGAAGTGACCTATTCCAGCGAGCTGAGCGTTGTGGGCCTGAGCGAGGCCGACCTGAACACCCCGATCCCGGGTGTTGTCTCGGCCATCCATCTGCACAACGCGCCGGCTGGCAACAATGGCCCGGTCGTGCAGGATACGCTGGTGGATGCGGGCGCCACGCTGGATGTGAACGCCACAGGCGGCACCGGTGTCATCGGTCAGGACGTCATCGACAACCAGATCGAAGTCGATGTTCTGCAGTCGATTGAGAATGTGATCGGGTCGGACGATGGTGACATCATCATCGGCAGCGATCTGGACAACAAACTCAGCGGCGGCGACGGCGACGACCTGATCTCGGGTGAGGGTGGCAATGACATCCTGATCGGCGGTGCAGGTGCGGATACCTTCACCTTCGGCGCGAACTTCGGGAACGACGTGATCCAGGACTTCGAAGTTGGCCTCGACCAGCTGCAGTTCGGCGATTTCGGTCCCGATTTCGGCGGCGCGGTGAATGTTGCTCAGGATGGCAACGACGCTGTGATCTCGTTCGGAACCGAAGGTTCGGTCCGTCTGGCGGGCGTCAACACAACCGACCTGAGCGAAGACGACTTCGTCGCTTAATCGAAAACGGACGGGGCGGGTCACACCGCCCCATTTGCCAAACCGGAAAAGGGCAAGACGATGTTTCAGAAATCCAACCCCGTACAAACCGCATGGGCCTCGTTGCGCAAAGGGTTTGTTGCCGTCGCTTTCTTCAGCCTGTTTCTCAACCTGCTGATGCTGACCGGGCCGCTCTACATGCTGCAGGTCTATGACCGGGTCCTGACCAGCCAGAATGTCGACACGCTGATCGCGCTGACCCTTCTGCTGGGTGGCGTCTTTGTCGTGATCGCCTGCCTCGACCTGATGCGGATGCGCATCCTGGGCCGCCTGGCCGCCCGGTTCGAGATGGCCGTCGGCGCGCCTGTTCTGGGGGCCGCTATGCGCCGCCGGGTTCAGGGCGAAGCGCGGAGTGCCGAGAATCTGGTCGACGACGTCAACGGATTTCGTGAGTTCATCTCGGGCTCGACCCTGACCGCCTTTTTCGACGCGCCGTGGATTCCGATCTACCTGCTGGTCCTCTACGTCCTGCATCCCCTGCTGGGCCTGCTAGGACTGGCCGGAGCCGTAACCCTGACCGTCATGGCGCTGATAAACAACGCCCGCGCGCAAAAACCGATGCGAAACGCCGCCGAGGCCCGAGGGCGCTCGGACGCGCTGTTCAAGACCTCGGATCGCAATGCCGAACTGGTCCACGCGCTGGGCATGAAATCTGATCTGGTGCGCCGCTGGACCGCCCTGCAAATCGACGCGCACGCCCATAAAACACGCGCGGCTGACCGTATCGCTGGCTTTTCGGTCCTGTCCAAGACCATCCGGATGGGGCTGCAATCGGCCATTCTGGGTTTGGGCGCGGCCCTTGCCATTACCGGCGAATCCACCGCTGGTGTCATGATCGCCGCCACCATCGTCTTGGCGCGGGCGTTGGCGCCGATTGATCAGCTCATCGGACAATGGCGTGGCTTTCTCGCCGCCCGCGGATCATACGCCAAGATCAAAGCGCTGACCGAGGATTTCGCCGAGGAAACACCCAACCTGCACCTGCCCCGCGCCTTCAAGACGCTGGACGTGAAAATTGCTCAGGCCGGGCCGCCGCGCGCGATCAATGCCACCATTCGGGGGATCGACTTCAATCTGTCTGCAGGTGACGTTCTGGCTGTCATCGGCCATAGCGGCTCGGGCAAGACGACGCTGGGCAAGATGCTGGCCGGGATCTG
Source organism: Ruegeria profundi (assembly GCF_049800715.1). GTDB lineage: Bacteria > Pseudomonadota > Alphaproteobacteria > Rhodobacterales > Rhodobacteraceae > Ruegeria > Ruegeria profundi_A. The sequence goes on along the minus strand of NZ_JBNAFO010000013.1, from coordinate 61,916 downwards.
GCACCCGCAACGGGGTGAGGTTCTGCTGGATGGCAGCCCGATGTCGAAATGGAACGCCGAGGATCTGGGCAAACAGATCGGCTACCTGCCGCAGGATGTCGAGCTGTTCGACGGCACGATCCGCGAAAACATCGCTCGTTTTTCTGTCGCCATCGACGACGCCGAGGTTTTCCGCGTCGCGCAGGAGGCTGGCATTCACGAAATGATCAGCGCCCTGCCCGAAGGCTATGAAACGCGCATCGGTCAGGGGTTCTTCCTGTCCGGAGGTCAGCGGCAACGTCTGGCCCTTGCCCGCGCGCTTTATGGTGACCCGTTTGTGTTGGTTCTGGATGAGCCGAACTCGGATCTGGATGCCGAAGGGGAACAGGCCTTGCGCGATGCCATCCTGGCCACTCAGGCCCGCGGCTCCATCGCCATCGTCATGACCCACCGCCCTGCAACCTTGCAGGCCGCCAACAAGGTCATGGTCATGCGCAACGGGTCCCAGACCCAGTTTGGCGACAAGGATGACGTGCTGAAAGTCAATCGCCGCAATGTTCTGGACAGTTCGGGCAAGGGCACTCGCCCGACCCCTCAGCCCGTCCCGGAAACGCAAATCACAGGAGCAGCCCAATGACACAGATTGTCCCGCACAACGCCTCTCGCAATGCGCTGTCGCTAAATGAGGCAGAGTTCATCGACATCTCGGACGCCTCCCCCCGGATCGGACGCTATGTCTGGGTCGGCGTGATCACCCTGATGGCCTTTGTCGGAGGCAGCGCCTACTGGGCTTTCGCCTCGAAACTGGACGGGGCGGTGGTTGCCCCTGCCTCATTCGTGGTCGAAGGCGATCGCAAAACGGTCGAGCATCTGGACGGTGGCATCATCCGCGACATCCTGATTGCCGACGGAGATTTCGTTCAGGCAGGCCAACCTCTGATCCGGCTGGACAGCACCGATATCGACGTCGACCTGAACGTGTTGGGCAGCCAGATGGGTGAGCTTTCGGTGCGCCGCGCCCGCCTGCTGGCACAGATGAGCGGTCAGGACCGGTTTGATGAGGCTTCGGCCATGGCTGGTTTTCAGGCGGGCATGGAGCGGCTGCACTGGGCATCCGCCTATCTGACGCAGAAACAGCTGTTTGACACCGAAGCCCGCGCCCGCCAGACAGAAACCCGGATCAACGAACAGCGGATTTCGGGCCTGAAGGATGAGGCGCAGGGGCTGGCCGAACAGCGTGTCAGAACCCAAAACCAGATCGAGATCACTCTGATCGAACTGACCAACCTGCAGACCCTGCTGGACAAAGGGCTGGTGGCAGCTACCCGCGTCAGCTCACGCCAGATTGAGCTGCAGCGTCTCTACGGTGTCGATGCCTCACTGCGCACCCAAATTGCGCAGGCCGAAAATCAGGTCAGAGAATTGGAGCTGACGCTGATCAGCCAGCAAAAGCTGCGGGATGAGGTGATCGCGGGCGAGCTGGCAGTGGTCGAAGCGCAGCTTGATCTCGTGCACCCGCAATATGCAGGCACCGCCGAGCGCCGCAAGCGGATCGAGCTGTTGGCCCCGACCAGCGGGCGCGTGGTCAATCTGGCGGCCTCAACCACGGGCGGCGTCATTCGTCCGGGCGAACACATCATGGACATTGTCCCGGCGGATCAGGCGCTGATTGTCGAGGCGCGGGTCAAAACCGGTGATATCGACAAACTGCGGATCGGCCAGTCCACCCGCATCCGCCTGTCCGCATTTGCACAGGCAGACGTCCCCGAGGCCAGCGGCAAGATCTTCGACATATCGGCCGACGCTTTAGAAGACGAACGCACGGGCGAGCCCTACTACAAGGCGCGGGTCAAACTGGATGCCAAGCAGCCCGAAGCGGTGGCAGCGCTGGATCTGGTGCCCGGTATGCCGGCTGATCTGTTCGTCAATACCGGCGAGAGGGCCGTGATCGCCTATCTGTCACAACCCATCAGCGACCGGTTGGCCAAAACCTTTATTGAGTGAGTGGGTACCCAGGTAACGAGTAAAATTTTAACCAGTGGGAATGGTCTGCAGATTGGGCTGCAGACCATTTCACTTTGTCAAACGCCGTAGCGGGCCATGAACATGTCGACAGCTTGCAGGGCAACCTCGTCGATCTCGGCCTGGGAGAACTCTTCCTGAATGCCAAAGGCGGCGCGCAGCCATAGTCGCACTTTGCACAGCTCGGCGAATTGTTCTGCTGCGATCGTCACGTCCTCGATTGCCAATTCGCCCTTGGCGACGGCCTTTTCCAGATACTCGACCATCTTGCGCTGACCGTTCTGAGGCCCAGCTTCGTAAAAGACGCGTCCAAGTTCCGGGAAACGATCCCGTTCAGCCACGCAAACGCGGAAAATCTGGCGATTGAAATCCGACACGAAAAAGCTGACCAACTGCGTCGCGGTAATCGTCAGAACCTCACGCACGGGTTTGGTTTCGTCGATCATCGAGATCACACGCTCGGCCATGCGTCGGCATTCGGTTTGCGCCACCTCAATAAACAGCAGGCGCTTGTCGGGGAAATAGCTATATAGCGTCGCCTTCGAGACACCCGCCGCCCGCGCGATGTCATCCACACTGGCCCCCTCGAACCCATCCGCGAGAAAAACTTCTCGGGCCCCGCGCAGAACCTGGTCGAATTTTCGGCCGGTGCGCAGGATGGTGGCGGATTGGGTCATGATGGCTCCTTCAGCGGGTTGTGGAACGAATTTATAAACCGATTTGTTCAGACACAAGGATTCTTGGTGTTTTCTGACGGGCCGTCACACAAAACGCCGTTCGATCCGTGACTTGCAGGTCGCGCAATCCATGTTAGGAGGGTACATATGGTCGAGATCTTTCTGCGCACCCTTCCCTTCTTCGTAATCATCGGCCTGGGTTACTGGGCCGGGCGCGCGCGGTTTTTCACAGAGGAAGCCACCGCCTATCTGACGAAATTCGTCTTTTTCTTTGCCCTGTCGGCCATGCTGTTTCGCTTTGCCGCCACACTGCCCTTTGCCGAGATCTTCAATGGGCGGCTGATCGTCGGTTATCTGATCGGCACACTGGCGGTCTATGCTCTGGCGTCGCTGGTGGCTTGGATACGGGGCCTCGACATCCCGACCGCAGCGGTTGAGGCACAGTGTGCTGCAATAGGCAATGTCGGGTTTCTCGGCCTACCCATGCTGGCCATGCTGCTGTCCGAGGCCGCGATCGGGCCTGTTATGCTGATCCTTGCGGTGGATCTGGTGGTGTTTTCCTCGCTCATCGTGATCCTGATCAATGGCGGCCGGGACGGAAAGCTAACGGTCAAAACGCTGCGCCTGATCGGGTTTGGGTTGCTCAAGAATCCGATGATCGTGTCGATCTCGGCCGGATTGATCTGGTCGGCGCTGCAGATTCCGGTGCCCGGCCCGATGAATGATTTTCTGACCATTCTGGGTGGGGCCGCAACGCCCGGAGCACTGTTCGCAATCGGCGCCTCGCTGGCTGGGAAATCGGCCGAACGGGTCCAAATCGCGGGCTGGCTGAGCTTTTGCAAGCTGATCGTCCACCCCGCCTGTGTCGCCGTCGCCCTGCTGTGGCTGGTTCCAGTCGATACATTCTCAGCCACGGTTGCAATTGCCGCCGCTGCGCTACCGGTTGCGGGCAACGTCTACATGTTGGCGGCGCATTATGGGGTCGCGCCTCATCGCGCCTCGGCGGCGATCCTGCTGTCTACGGCGGCCAGTATTCTGACGGTTCCGCTGATCATCGGATGGCTTACCGCTTTGTGAGCGTGCAACCCCACCAAAAAGTCATGCACAGGGTGACTGCCGCACTTTACGCCGCGTCCATAGGGCGATAGCCATGGCGCGACTATAGACTAAGGACTCGACCAGATGGAAACCCTTTCGGAAAATGCCTGTTTTGGTGGTGTGCAAGGTGTCTACCGCCATGCCTCGACCACCTGCCAATGCGATATGACCTTTGGCCTGTTCCTGCCTGCCGAGGCCATGGACGGCCCCGTTCCGGTCCTGTGGTACCTGTCTGGCCTGACCTGCACCCATGAAAACGCGATGACCAAGGCCGGTGCACAGGCCTGGGCCGCCGAACAGGGCATCGCCATCGTGTTCCCCGACACATCGCCCCGCGGCGAAGGCGTCGCGGACCACGAAGACTATGATCTTGGCCAAGGCGCGGGTTTCTACGTCAACGCAACGCAAACCCCGTGGGTCCCACATTTCAACATGTGGGACTATGTGGCCGAGGAACTGCCCGCGTTGATCGCTGAGAATTTTGCCATCGACACGGACCGTCAGGCTATCACCGGCCATTCGATGGGCGGCCATGGTGCGCTGACACTGGCGATGAACCTGCCGGGGCGCTATCGCTCGGTATCGGCCTTTGCGCCAATCTCGAACCCGACCGGCGCAGATTGGGGCCGCAAACAGCTGAGCGCCTATCTGGGCGATGATGAGGCCGTTTGGGGCAAGCACGACGCATCGCTCCTGATGAAAGAGGTCGGATTTGACGGCCCTGTCCTGATCGACACCGGTGCGAACGACCAGTTCATCGACCTTCTGCGCCCCGAAACTTTGGCTTCGGCCATCGCCGAGCGCCGCCAGCAGGCGACCTATCGTCTCCAACCGGGCTATGACCATTCCTATTTCTTCGTGTCCACCTTCATGGAAGACCACATCACGTTCCACGCCGAAGCGCTGTACGGAGACTGAGGCATGAGCAAGTATGACTATGACCTGATCATCATCGGGTCTGGCCCCTCGGGCCGGTCGGCGGCGATTCAGGCGGGCAAATTGAAGCGGCGGGTGTTGGTGATCGACCGGCACGATCGTTTCGGAGGCGTATCGGTGCATACCGGCACGATCCCGTCCAAAACCCTGCGTGAAACCGTGCTGAACCTTTCGGGCTGGCGCGAGCGCAGCTTTTACGGCCGCTCTTACCGGGTCAAAGAGCAGATCCGCGCCGAGGACCTGAAGGCCCGGCTGCACATGACACTCGACCACGAAGTTGACGTGCTGGAGCATCAGTTCAACCGAAACCATGTGGATACTCTGAACGGGTTGGCCTCGTTCACGGGCCCGCATGAGATCGAGGTGGCGACGGATAGCGGTGAAAAAACCCGCCTGACCGCCGCAAAATTCCTGATTGCGACCGGAACAAAAACCTATCGCCCGGACTATGTGCCTTTCAACGGCAAAACCGTTGTGGATGGCGATGAATTCCTTGAAATGGCCGAGATCCCTCGGTCGCTGGTCGTTATCGGTGCCGGGGTGATTGGCGTGGAATACGCCACCATGTTTTCGGCCCTGGATGTCCGTGTCACCCTGATCGAGCCGCGCGACACCTTCCTGGATTTCATCGACAAACGCCTGATCCACGATTTCACCCATCAAATCCGTGAGAATGGAGTGGATCTTCGGCTCGGCTCGGCCGTCGAAAAGATCGAAGATGCGGGCGAGCATATCGAGGTCACCCTTGAGAACGGCCGTCACGTCCGGGCCGAGATGCTGTTGTTTGCTGCCGGACGCATGGGCGCGACCTCGACACTGAATCTGAAGGCTGTTGGTGTTGAAACCGATCACCGCAACCGGATCAGCGTGGATCGCAAGACCTACCAGACCGAAGTGCCGCATGTCTACGCTACGGGAGACGTGATCGGGCACCCTTCGCTGGCCTCAACCTCGTTGCAACAGGGACGCGTGGCGGCCTGTCATGCGCTTGAAACCCCGACCCTGCCGGAAAGCCCGTGGTATCCTTACGGGATCTATTCCGTGCCCGAAATCTCGACCTGCGGCATGTCCGAGGAAGAGTTGCAGGAGCGCGGCATCCCCTATGAGGTCGGCGTGGCGCGGTTCCGCGAGACCTCGCGCGGGCATATTATGGGGTTGGAACATGGCATGTTGAAGATGCTGTTTTCCCTGAAAACTCGCCGGGTGCTTGGTGTGCAGATCGTAGGCGAAGGCGCGACGGAGCTGATCCATATCGCCCAAGCCGTGCTGAACCTGAAGGGCACCGTGGACTACTTCGTGCAGAACACTTTCAACTATCCGACGCTGGCCGAGGCCTATAAGATCGCGGGTCTGGACGCGTTCAATCGGATGCCGATCCCCGAAGAGTTCAAGGTCAAGAAAAAGCCTGTTGAACCCGCAAAGAAAGAGGCAAAGAAGGCGTGACAACGCTCTATGTCGATGGGGACGCCTGCCCGGTGAAAGCTGAGGCTGAGCGGGTCGCAACCCGACACAAGGTGCCCATGGCGCTGGTGTCGAATGGCGGGTTGCGGCCATCGGCAAACCCTCTGGTGCAGGTCGTCATTGTCGCAGAGGGCGCGGATGAGGCCGACAAATGGATCGCCGAGCGCTGCGGTGCCGGCGATGTGGTGGTCACCTCGGACATCCCGCTGGCCGCCAAGTGTGTCGAGGCCGGTGCCCGTGTGCTACGGCCCAATGGCGAGGCTTTCACCGCTGCGAATATCGGCCAGCAACTGGCGATGCGCGACCTGATGGCGGATTTGCGCGCGGCTAACCCTCTGGGCGCAGGGGGTGGCGGCAAACCGTTTGGGAAAGCCGATCGCTCGCGGTTCTTGGACGCTCTGGAGCGGGAACTGCGAGCGGCGCTGCGCGGCTAACCCTCCCGCCAGTTGACGTCGCATCAAAGATGCGCTCTCGCCTGTTGGGCCAGGCAGCGCGTGCCGCGCTGCGGGTGCGCCCAGCTAGGCAGCGGCGGGGGTCGGCCCTCGGTTCTCGCGAATAGGCAGGTGGACAATCGCGCTAAACGCGCCCACGGCGATACCGATCCACCAAACCATTGTGTAGTCGCCATAGACGTCATACATCCGCCCGCCCAGCCAGATGCCAAGGAAGCTCCCAAGTTGGTGGCTGAGGAAGACAATTCCATACAGCGTACCCATGTAGCGCAGCCCGTAGAGATGCGCGACCAAACCGGATGTCAGTGGTATTGTGGCCAGCCAGAGAGAGCCCATAGCCAACGAAAAAACGATGACCGAAATTGGGGTGATCGGAAAAATGATGAACACGACAGCAGCCAGCGTGCGCGCCGTATATACGATGGCCAGCAAGTATTTCTTAGGGAAGTGGTTCCCAGCCCAGCCTGCCAAAAGCGTGCCGCCGATATTGGCCAGTCCGATCAGCGAAATAGACAACGCACCCAAGGCGGACGTGGTCGTTATGCCTATCGAATGCAACACGCCACCCGGCTGGATGGGGCCGCACATCTCGGTCACGAATGCTGGGAAGTGAGCTGTGATAAAGCCGAGCTGATAGCCACAGCTGAAAAAGCCGAGTGAGATCAGCGTATAAGACGGGTCTCGAAGGGCACGCCCCAAGATTTGACCCATGCTTTCCTCCAGCTCGGCCTTAATGCTTTGCTGAGGCGCACGCATGAAGGGCAGGATCAGCACGAGGCAGAGAATAGCGACGGCGAACACGATATAGACCTGATGCCAGGGTAGGAAGGTCAGCATCCATTCGGCCGTTGGCGCGCCCAAAACCTGACCGAAACTGCCCGCAGCCGTCACGATGGCCAAAGACATGGATCGGTTTGCGTCAGAGGATGCCCGCCCAACCACAGCCAGAACCACGCCGAAGCCGGTCCCTGCAATGCCAAACCCGACCAACCATGCGTAGATTTGGTGTTCGAACGGAGTGACGGACCAAGCTGAAAGCACCATACCGGCGGCATAAGTCAGCGCACCAAGAACAATGGCCTTTCGGTCGCCGATCTTTTCAGCGATAGCGCCAAAGATCGGCTGACCGATGCCCCAGGCCAGGTTCTGGATCGCAATTGCCATTGAAAAATCTGTCCGCAGCCAGCCGAACTCAGAGGCGATCGGGATCTGGAACACCCCGAACGAAGCGCGCACCGCGAAACTGACTGTAATGATGATACAGCCCACGATCAGAATTGGATTCAGCAAACGTGCGGAGTGCGGCATAGGACCCTCAGACAAACCAGTCTTGCGACGCTACTGTTTTTCGGCGGCCCGTCAATTCAGTAGATTTGCGGTTCGACATAAGGAAAATTGATGCATGCCTGAAAATGCCCGCTTTTCAACGCGTAGTGCGGGCGCTATGGCTCAAACCCATGACGGATCTGATTTCGCTTTATAATGAACGTATCTCCGATGGGTCTCTGACACGGGATGACGCGCAGGAAGCCGTTCTGCCGCATTTCGAACGTATCCGGGCCGAATTGAGCGCACCGGTGAAGCGAGGCTTGTTCCGCAAGGCTCCACCACCACCCAAAGGGTTGTACCTGTGGGGCGGGGTTGGGCGTGGGAAATCCATGCTGATGGATATGTTCGTGGACGCGTTGGAAGACATATCAGCGCGGAGGGTTCATTTTCACGCGTTCATGCAGGAAATCCATGCGGGTATGCACAAGGCACGCAAGGATGGCGTCGAAGACGCGCTTGCCCCGGTCGCGCAGGAGGTCGTGAAATCGGTCAAGCTGCTGGCGTTTGATGAAATGCAGATCACCGATATTACCGATGCCATGATCGTCGGACGCCTGTTTGATCTGCTGCATGCGGGGGGCGTGGTCATCGTCACGACCTCGAATCGGCATCCGGATGATCTGTACAAGGACGGTTTGAACCGACAGCTGTTTTTGCCCTTCATTGCCCATATCAAAGAGCAGCTTCAGGTATGGGAGCTGGTTTCGCCGACCGACTATCGCCAAAACCGCCTTGAGGGCGCGCCGGTCTATTTCTCGCCAATCGGCCCGGAGGCGCGTGAGAAGATACGCGCCGCTTGGGCGGATTTGTCGGGAGGCACGGCAGAGCCCTTGGTCCTGCAGGTCAAAGGCCGCGCCGTTGAGCTCCCGGCTTTTCGCAATGGGGTCGCGCGGGCCTCGTTCTATGACCTGTGTGGACGGATGTTGGGGCCTGGGGACTATCTTGCTATCGCCGAAACGGTCAAGGTTCTGGTGTTGGAGGATATTCCCCGTCTGTCGCGCAACAACTTCAATGAGGCCAAACGCTTTGTGACGTTGATCGACGCGCTGTATGAGGCCAAGGTTCGGTTGATCTGTTCTGCAGCTGCCGAGCCCGAGATGCTGTATGTCGAGGGCGAAGGCACCTTTGAGTTTGAGCGTACCGCGTCTCGCCTACGGGAAATGCAGGATCAGGATTGGGGGAAGTAGGGGGCTCGGCCCCCGCCGCCGTTGGCGGCTCCCCCGGGATATTTTCAGCCAGATGAAGCCCTGCGGACGGATCTTAGCCATTTTCGCGCAGGATGTTGCCCGCAAGGTAGAGGGACCCGCAGATCAGAATACGCGCCTGCGGGTCTTTGGCGACGATTGTGTCTAGCGCCTCGGCCACGCTGTTGGCAGTTGATGCGGGCAGATCGACCTTGGCAGCGGCAGCGGCAGTTTCTTCGGCGCTGAGGGTTGCGGCCTCACCCGGGATGGACACGGCGGTCAGGCTTTGAGCCTGTTTGGCAAGCGGCGCAAGGTAGCTTGCCACATCTTTGGTGTTCAGCATACCGCAGATCATGTGGGTCGGGCGTTTCGGCAGGTTCGAAAGAACCTCGGCCAGAGCAATCCCAGCTGCGGCGTTGTGCCCTCCGTCCAGCCAAAGCTCGGCCTGCCCTGCGGCTTGCACGAGCGGGCCGGTTTTGAGGCGTTGCATCCGCGCGGGCCATTCAGCCTTGGTAACGGCGGCCTCATAAGCGGCGTCACCAAGGTTGAGGTAGCGCAGAACGGCCAGAGCCGCTCCTGCGTTCTGGATCTGGTGGGCACCCAAGAGGTTGGGCAGAGGCAGGTCACGCAGGCCGGTTTCGTCCTGATAGATCAGGCGGCCATTCTCTTCGGTGACGTGCCAGTGCTGGCCGAAAGCAATCAGAGGTGCGCCGAGGCGTGCGGCGGTCTGTTCGATCACCTCCATCGCCTCATCAGGTTGCGGGCCGACGATGCAAGGTACGCCGCGTTTGATGATACCGGCCTTTTCAGCGGCGATTTTCGCCAGCGTATTACCCAGAAACTGCTCGTGGTCGATCGAGATCGGGGTGATCACCGTCACGGCAGGTTTTTCGATCACATTGGTCGCGTCCAGACGCCCGCCGAGGCCGACTTCGAGCAGGGTGTAATCCGCCTTGGCCCGTGCGAAGGCCAGAAGGGCCGCGCAGGTCGTAATCTCGAAATAGGTGATGTTTTCGCCGCCATTGGCTGCGTAGCACTCATCAAGCACCGCCGTCAGGTCGGGTTCCGAGATCAGCTCTCCGGCCAAACGAATGCGTTCATGGAACCGGGCGAGATGCGGTGAAGTATAGGCATGGGCCGACAGCCCTGCCCCTTCAAGCCCGGCTCGGATCATCGCTTGCGTCGAACCCTTACCGTTGGTTCCGGCGATATGGATCACCGGCGGCAGCTTGTTCTGCGGGTTGTCCAATGCCCCTAGCAAACGCCAGACGCGATCCAAGGTCAGGTCGATGATCTTGGGGTGTAGCGCCATCATCCGGTCGAGGATGGCGTCAGATGTTTGGGCGGTCATTTCTGATCCGTATCTTCAGCAGGCGCGTCTACGGCGGCCGCTTCCGTTTCAGGCGCAGGCAGATCGCCCTTGATCGCCGGAGGCTGGTTCATCAGCATGCGGGTGATGGTGATCAGCTCTTCACGCAGCTCGGTGCGCTTGGTCACGCGGTCGAGCATACCGTGGTCCAGCAGGTATTCGGCGCGCTGGAACCCCTCGGGCAGCTTTTCACGGATGGTCTGCTCAATCACGCGGGGACCCGCAAAACAGATCAGCGCGTTGGGTTCCGAGATATGCACGTCGCCCAGCATCGCGTAAGATGCAGTCACACCACCGGTGGTTGGGTGGGTCAGAACGACGATATAGGGCAGGTTCGCCTCTTTCAGCATCTCGACGGCCACGGTGGTACGCGGCATCTGCATCAGGCTCAGGATGCCTTCCTGCATCCGGGCACCGCCGGCGGCCGAGAACAGGATCAGCGGGCGCTTTAGCTTAACCGCCTCTTGCGCGGCGGCGATGATCGCGTTGCCAACATACATGCCCATCGAACCGCCCATAAACGAGAAATCCTGCGCCGCCGCAACAATCGGGGTACGCCCGATTTCGCCCGTAGCGACCAGCATGGCTTCTTTTTCGCCCGTTTTCTTCTGGGCCGCCTTCATGCGATCGGGGTATTTCTTCTGATCGCGGAACTGCAGCGGGTCATCTTTGGGCGCAGGCACCGCAACTTCGGTGAAAATCCCGCCATCGAACAGGTGGCCAAAGCGATCACGCGGTGTGATTGCCATATGGTGACCGCACTGGGTGCAGACGTTCTGGTTTTCGGCCAATTCACGATGGAACAGCATCGTTCCGCATTCATCGCATTTGTGCCACAGATTTTCTGGCACTTCTCGGCGCGAGAAGATCGAGTTGATCCGGGGGCGGACGTAGTTTGTGATCCAGTTCATATCAGAGCCTTGGATTGTGCGGCGTTGACGTCAAATAAGACGCTACGGAAAGAAATGCAATCAGCGCCTGATGACTAGTCGTGCTGTCAGCCAGCAAACCATCATCGAGCCGAAATCCACCCACAACCACTGCCGCAATACTCCACCGTCCGACATATCGTAGGGCAGCACGAAAAGGGCCAGACCACTGAGCGTATCGGGCAATGAGATAATCAGGAGAGAGATCACATTATTGAAGAAATGCAAGGCGATAGCTGGGCCCAAAGTGCCAGAACGAGCCGTCAGATCAGCCGCCAGAACGCCGAACACACAGGACCAGACTGCAACCAGCAGCGCGTTGTCGCCAGCAATCCCCGGCGCATAGTGACCCGCTGCAAACAAGGCCGAAGGCACGCCTACCCAGATCAGCGGTGACTGAAACCGCGCGGCCAGAGATTGCTGCAGGTAGCCGCGAAACAGGATCTCTTCGGCGCTGGTCTGAATCAGCACTGCGCCTGCTGCGAACGGCAGCAGTAAGATCCAGGTCGAGAAGGCAAGGTTCTGGGTCAGCGGATCCCCCATTCCGTAAGGCGGTAGGGCTGCCAGTGCCAGACCGAGAACCACCAGGGCCACCAAAACCCGTGTGAATTGACTGATTGCCAGGCGGCGCTCTCCGAGAATCGCCCAGAGTGATCTTTGCTGCATCTGTTTTGCAGCAACAGCAACGCCAATCGTCAGAAACCCAAAGCTGGCCAGCAGGACAAATGTCGCAAGGGGAGACGTGCCGCGCAAAAACCCCTGGGCCTTAGAGGGGGGGATGAGGGCGCCTATAACCGCAAAAAGAACAGTGTTCGCCGCCAAATATAGCGCGCAAACAATCACCAGCCCGACCAGCAGCCGCCACAGATCAGGGCGCGCGCGGGCGTCGCGCACCAGATGTTCATGCGCAGCGTAGGCAGCGGGTTCAATCATCACGTTGACCCTCGTCAGAAACGGTTTCCTGCACCACGTCCGGGAAGACATCCGCCGGGTTGGCAACCGTGTTCACGCGCGTGGCGAGCGTAGTCAGGTATCCCGCGACGGTTTGCAGCAACTGCGTCGCGACCGAGGCGTCGCTTTCGACAACGGCGCGCAGTTCTTCGGCTCCGATACGCAGGAAGGCGCAATCTGTGTTAGCGACCAGATCAAGTTGTCGGCGGTCACCGGTGATGATCGACAGGTCCCCGATTAGGCGGCCCGGCTCAACAATCGAAATGGGACGTTTGTTGCCATCTTCATCCGACCAGTCCAACCGGGCCTGACCCCGAATGCACAGGTAGGCTGCGTCCGCCGTCTGCCCTCGCGAGAAGATCACCTGCCCCGCGGCGACGTCATACCATTGTGCCGAGAACGCCAGCAGCCGTTGGTTCCGCGCGTCGATGCCCGAGAAAAGCTCGGTGGTCGAGATGATTTCGAGCTTTCTGCTGAGGTCGGCAGTAGCCCCCTCTTGATGCAGAACGGGCGTGCGTGAGACACCGTCGATGCGGCCATCCTTTACCTCGACGAACAGGTCATAGGCTTCGGGATGGGCAAAGTGATCCTCCATGAAGATCATGATCGACTCGGGCAGCAATTCCCGCAGGCGCAGCCGGGTGCGCAGGCGGCTTTCCGAATCGTGACTGGCGAGCGCCTTGTCGAGGATCAGGATATCGGGCCGTTTGATACCCGCACGCGAGAACGATGCGCGTTCCTGGAACACCGTGGGCAAGTTGTTCCCGCCCAAGCCCGAGGGCAGGTCGAACATGGTGGCCGCAGCGCGGCGGCGCAGACCGGCCTCATTCACGGCTTGGGCGACCAGATCTTCAATCTCTTCGGCGTGCGCACCCGCCATGAGAGAAACGCGCCCGTAAAGGACATTCTCGATCACGGTCAGACGCGGGAAGTAGGCGTCAGGTGACAGTGGGACGAACATCCCATCCAGCGCCTCATGCATGGCAGCGGATTGCTGTTTCCGGATCGCAAGGATCTTGTCTTTGTACTCGTTCGGAAAGTCGGGGCCAATTTGCTCGGCCGTCAATAGGAACGGTACTGTCAGCATCAGCGCACAATCCGGTTCTGAGACCGCATTGTCCCCTTTGGTTTTCAGGCGATCCTTGATGTCCAAAAGCCTGTGATACATGTCCTTGGACATGCCCAACCGCAGGAACAGAGGGTGATCGGTGCCATCGCGACCAAAGGCCTGGTCCAACGTCTCGATCACGGTGCTGGCCATGTTCATTGCTTCTTCGGCCAGATCATGGCTGCGCAACATGTTTCGGAACCGCTGATCACCGGCCAATGACTCGGGCGTGATATCCCGCGCGGGCGTGGCGAACAGCAGGTTGCCACCCAAAGGCACCGCGGGATTGAACTGATCCGGATCGAACCGATAGACATAGCGATCGAGGCCCTTGTCCTGTAATTTCTGGGCCACTGTCTCGCGCAGTTTGACAAGCTCTTGCGCCAGGCGCGGATGCAGTTTCGGGTCAAACTGCGTGCGTAGGGTGCGGCGCAACATGAACTCGTCAATGCCCATCGCCTCGACCAGTTGGAACCACCACGCGCGGATGTCGTCGATATCGTCCAGCCCGGCCAGCCCCGGATCGACCCATTCATCCTCGAGCGAATCTGTCGGATTGCCGGACCGAACGGCCTCGATCTGGCGGCGGGTCGGGGCCTTCTTGTCCTCAGTTTCGTGCTGAGGATAGGGGCGCAGCGGCATCAGCAGGTTGTCACCCAGAGTTCCATCGAACAGGTAGGGCCGCGAATAGGCGTATCCGATCCGAGCAGCAATCACCGCTTGATGCAGTTCGTTGAGATTATGCCCGGCCAGCAGGACCTCGCCCTGAACCGGCACCACCTCACGCGTCAGAAGCTGCGCCAGAGCGGTGCGTTCAGCCGCGTTGGTCGACTGAATCGCCACCCGCGCGCCCTTGGGAATTCTCAGATCGATGTCTTCCAGAATGGTTTTACCGTCATCATCGCGCACGGTGATGTTCCGCAGTTCGATATCGCCGGTGAGGTGCGTGATGACCTCAGGCCGGCCCTCGAACAGGTGTTCGGGGATCATGTTAGACGGGGCGAATCTTTCGGTCACGATCTCCCAGCGCAGCGACATGTCCTGCACCTGATTGTAGTAGGTCAGCAGGTCTTTCCACGGGCCGCTCAAATCCTTGTAGGCCCCCAAGGCCGCCACCAGAGCACCCACAGTCACTTCACCCGTGATCGCCAGATACCCCCCGACCGAGTAGAACAAGAACGGGGTCATCTGAGTGATCAGATTGTTGAGGAACTTCATGAAGAACTTTTTGTTGTAGATCTTGAAGCGGATCTCGAACAGGTTCCCCAGACGGTAGCTAAATTGCGCCAATCGGTAGCGCCAGCCGCCATTGGTGCGCAAATCGCTTATGCCAGCGGCACTTTCGCCGATCTCGGAACTCAGGTGGCGGACCTCCTGAATGCGTTCTTTGTTCAGCAGGTTGATCTGGCGTTGCAGTTTCGGGATCAACCACGCCTGTAGCGGTATGAGGGCGATACTGGCCAGCCCGAACCAGACGCTCTGCATGAACAGAAAGGTGACGATGGTCATCATCTGACCGAACTGGAACACCGGCTGAGCGATGGCGTCGCCCATCAGACCACCCATAGGTTCGGCCTCGGAAGTGATCATCGACACCAGCTCACCCTGACTGGTGGTGGCAAAATACGATTTCGGAAAGCGCATCGACCGGTTGATCAGCGTAAATCGCAAGCGACGCAGCATCCGTTCCGCCAGAACGCCCTTCATCGTGTTGATGCGCATCTTCATCAAGCCGCTAGCGATCACAGTGGCCAGAAAGGCAAAACACAGGATCATAAGGTATTGAATCTGCGTGACGGTCACCCCCCAGATCGTGACCGTATCCGCGGGCGCACCAATGGCATCGTTGATGATCTGCTTGGGCAGCTCAAGCGAGGCATACAGGAACGGAAACGAAAGAACCGTCAGAACCAACAGCACAAGCTGTTGTTTTTTGGAGTGTTTCCATATGAACGAAAACAGGGTGGGTTCCATGGCCGGGCCTTGTCGAATGAAAAACTGATGCGTGACGTGGTTGCTGGTGACCCGCTTTTTCAAGAGGCCCGACCCTAAGCACAGACCCCACGTAATGCAAGAACCGACGGTGGCCTTACGCGCCGAAAACCGACAGATCCAAATTCCGGGTTTGTCCCTTGCCCGGTCTTTGACTAAAGAGGTCCTACGTCGGACGAAGGGACCATGGGTAGGATTCTCGAACGCTATTTTCACCGCAGGGTTTTGGACCGCTGGCGCAAGGCCGCGCAGATGGCGGGTGACGCCCCTCAGGCCGAACTGCGACGCCAGCGCGACAGCGCGCGCGCCCTGCAAACACAGCTTAGGCAGGTGATTGACACGGCGGATATTCGGCTGCGCGATCCGCAAATCGGCTCGAACCAGTTTCCCAAACCGATCGGCACGGATTGGAGCTGGCGCCCCGAGCTGTGGCGCTGGCCCCTTGCCACGCCCGGCATTGCCTCACCCCCGCGCAAAGCGTCCCTGGGCGATCAGGTGCAGGTGTTTCACGACTGCCCACAGGCCGAGATCGCCCTGCGCCAGAACCGCAACCGTCTGTCCAGTGATCTGGCCCCTTTCAATATGGGCATGGAGGTCTTTGGTTTCGAAGGCAGCTTTCTGTCGCTTTCGATCCAACTGCCTAGCGATGCCTCTCAGGACCTTAGCCTGCAGCACCTTATCCGCCTGGACACGCATATTGACGCGGAGCAGGAGATCGACCTCTTTGCCCGGCTGAACATCCTTAGCGGCCCGAATACCGAACAGGTTCTGCGCAAGCTTGATCTGACCAACCCGTCGTCCAGCGTCGATTTCGATCTGGCCCATCTGCCGTTGAATGAGAAACGGATCGAGAAGGTCTGGTTGGACCTAATCCTTGAAAACCCCGGCATGAACAGCGTCACTCTGCGCGACCTGACATTGTGCCGCCACCATCGCGCTGATTTGTGAGGTCATAGGGAATGACTGAGCCACTATTGACCCGCACCCGGTTTGAGAACGGAATTTGGCAAGGGCATCTGCGCACCCAGACCCAGCCGGATATTCAGGTGCTGTACCGGGGTGAGGACGTCGAAGGTGTTACACTCTCGGATGTCGAGGAAGGCTGGTCCGTGACCATCCCGGTGCCGATCGCAGCTCTGTCGGACGGGGTCCATTGCTTTGTCATATCCGAGCGCTCAACGGCCCGGAAACTGGGTGATTTCACGGTGATATCGGGCGAACCTGCCGCCGATGATCTGCGCGCCGAAGTTGAGCTATTGCGCGGTGAGCTTGACATGCTCAAGCGGGCTTTTCGCAGAATTTGCAGGGACCCGAGCTGAGCCACTACCCGGGTTTTCCTATCTTTTTCGCCATTTACATGCATCATTGAGGCAGCCGCAACACTCCGGAAGCCGCCATGGATCGCAAAAATATCATCAAAGTCATTGCCTTGATGGTGACCGCATTTGGCATCGGCATCGACTTTACCGGGGCTCTGATGCTGGTTCCGTCAATCGAAAGCAGCTTTGACAGCGATATCACCAGCACCCAGTGGGTTCTGAACATTTACGCACTGTTCTTCGCCATGACCATGGTCGCCGGAGGGCGTTTGGGCGACATGTACGGACACCGCAGAGTGATGATTATCGGCCTGTCGATCTTTCTGTTTGCCTCGGTGATGTGCTTCTTCGCGCCCGGCTTGGATTTCCTGATCGGCGCGCGCGCCTTGCAAGGCATTGGCGCAGGATGCGTCTGGCCCTGCACCTTGGCCTTTGGGGCCACCAAAGTATCGAAACAGGAACACCGCGCGCTTGTCATGGGGCTGATCCTGGCCGGTGTGACAACGGGCAATGTGTTTGGCCCAATGATCAGCGGGCTAGCTGTCAGTTTCGGCGAGTGGCGGTATTTCTTCCTCGCTAATGTCGTGTTCTCCTGCATCTCGATGGCAACCGCTTTGATCCTGATGGAGCGGGAGACCCAGCACAAACAGGGCGAGCATATCGACTTTGCCGGTATGGGTATCCTTTCCTTTGCTGTTCTTCTTCTGCTCTACGGGCTGGATGTGGGAGCCGATTGGGGCTGGTCGTCGATCCCGCTTTTGCTGCTCTTCTTTGTCAGCGCCGTTCTGTTCCTGCTGTTTCCACGCGTTGAAAAGCGGGTGAAAGAGCCGCTCTTGCTGCCGCAATTAATGCAGAATCGAGAATTTCTGATCACGCTTGGACTGAATATGTTCAACGTCTCAGCCGCCTTTGTCGCGTTGCTGTATTTCCCGCAATACATGCAAAAGGTGCTGGGTTGGTCGACCTTCCAATCAGCGCTCGGGCTGGCCCCTCTGACCATCCTGCTGGCAGTGGGGTCGATCGTCTCTGGCACACTTTACAATGACTTCGGCCCCAAACGCCTGCTGTTTTGGGGTTATGTTCTGGCGACGGTGGGATCGGCTAGTATCGTGATCCTGCCCAGCAGTTTGGGCTATTTCCACATCCTGCCGGGTATGGCCATGATCGGGCTGGGCGCGACCTTGACGGTCGGACCGTCCGGAACCGCTGCGGTCTGCGCGGTCAAACCTGAACGCGCCGGGCTGGTTGGGGGCCTCAGTTTCATGACGCATCTGGTCTACGGAGCAATCTCGGTCGCCTGTGCGACAGCCATCATGTATGCGGTATCGTTGTCTACCCTTCGGGGGAAGCTAGCCGCTGCCGGGATTGATCTGACCGACGCCGAACAACGGGCGATCAATGGCGGTTCCCTCAGCACCGACTCTGCACATGCGGTGATGGCAAAGCTGAGCGCGGATCAGGTCGATACGGTCAAATCCGCCCTAACAACCGCCTTTGACAGCGGCATGAGCATGGCCTTCATCTTTTCCACGATTTCGGTCTCGTTGGGCATTCTTCTGGCGCTGATGCTGGACGAAGCCAAGCTGCACAAGATCGAAAGTTGAAAGGGCCGCGCCTGGCGCGACCCTTTGGATTTTACTGAGACGGACCGTCAGGATTGAACGCCGAAAGACCTTTGAGGATGTCGATGGCATAGGCCAACTGGTAATCCTCTTCCCGCAGCTCAGCGGTGGCTTCAGCTTTGGCGCGGTCTTCTTCGATCTGGCGGATTTCATCCTCGCTGAGGCTGTCATTGTTCAGACTGCCGCGCAGATCCGCTTCCGAGCGTGCCGGACGATCATCCTCTTCTTCAGTTTCCGGAGCCGGGCGCGGTTGTTCCACGATAATGTCCGGGCTGACACCCAACGCCTGGATCGAACGGCCAGACGGCGTGTAGTACCGCGAGGTGGTCAGACGCATCGCACCGTCACCGCGCAGCGGCATCACCGTCTGCACCGAGCCTTTACCAAAGCTCTTGGTACCAACAACAATCGCGCGTCGGTGGTCTTGCAGGGCACCGGCAACGATTTCAGAGGCCGAGGCAGAACCGCCATTGATCAACACCACAATCGGCTTACCTTCGGCCAGATCGCCGGGGGTCGCGTTGAAACGCTCGCCGTCCTGCGGGTCACGTCCACGGGTCGAGACGATCTCACCCTCGTTCAGGAAGGCATCCGAGACCTTGATCGCCTGCGTCAGCAGACCGCCGGGGTTGTTGCGAAGATCCAGCACAAAGCCGTTGACCTTGTCGATCCCGCCCGCTTCCTCGATCTGCTCTTCCATTCCGGCTTGCAGGTTCGGGAAGGTCTGATCGTTGAACGTGGTCACTCGCATGACAACACTGGTGCCCTCGGTCCGGGCACGTACGGCGGTCAGTTTGATCGTATCGCGAATGATGGTGACATCGAACGGATCAGGCTCACCTTCACGCACAACGGTGATCACGATTTCCGAGCCGACAGGACCGCGCATCAGTTCAACCGCCTTGTCCAGCGTCAGGCCCAGAATGCTTTCGCCGTCCACATGGGTGATGAAATCTCCGGCCTCGATCCCGGCTTCATCGGCGGGCGTGTCGTCGATCGGAGAGACGACTTTGACAAAGCCTTCCTCTTGCGTGACCTCGATACCAAGCCCACCAAACTCACCCCGGGTCTGCACGCGCATCTGTTCGGCGTCGTCGGGCGACAGGTAGCTGGAATGCGGATCAAGCGAGGTCAACATGCCGTCAATCGCGGCTTCGATCAGCTCTTCCGGCTCAACCTCTTCGACATACTGCGCGCGGATCCGCTCAAAAATATCACCGAACAGGTCGAGTTGCTGGTAGACATCGGCCTTGCTCTCGGCCTCCTGCGCCAGCAGGGGTCCTGCGATCTGAGTTGTTGCAATGATGCCTGCAACCGTTCCGGCCAGTCCGGCCATCACAAATTTCTTCATACTCGTTTATCCATCCTTGCTGGTCCGAAACCACGACTCGGGGTCCACGGGGCTGTTATCTTCTCTGACCTCTATATAGAGCGTTTCTGACCGGTCAGTTCCAGTGCCATCACCACGAGTTGACAAAATAGCACCGATTTCCGGCGTTTCACCGGGCATCAAACCGACCGGAGTGCCCTCTGGTATCACTTGACCTATGTCTCCATAGACTTCCTGCAAGCCCGAAAAGACGAACAGAAGGCCGGGCTGAGGCTCAAGAATGATCAGATTTCCCAGGTCCAGCAGCGGCCCTCGGTAGCGAATTGTTGCCGCCGTGGGCGTTGTTACCAGAGCACGCGGGCGCGCACCAAGCACGAGCCCAGGCCGCGTTACGCCTGCTGCGTCTGTTTCCCCGGCCCGGTGCAATAAAACGCCCTGGACCGGCAGAGGCACGTCGCCTTTGCGGCTTTGAATAGAGTCGTCACTTTGCGCGATCTCGCCTTCCGAGATTTCGGATAGGCCTGTTGCGAACCCATCGAGTGTTTCGGTCGAAGAGATCAGGATTGCCGTTTTGATCGGGTCCTCGACAAAGCGCTGCGGCAACCCGGTGCGATCCGCGATGGCTTCGCTCAGGCGGGTACGGGCGGACTGCACCCCGGTCAGACCTTCTGTCAGGGTTTCCGCTGCATCCTGCTGTAGTACGCGCAAGGTCTGAACCTCTTGCAGATCCTGTGCCAAAGCCTGCGCTTTTGCATTCAGGCCCGGTGTCACCTCGGACAGCATCATCCCGGCCCGCGCGGCCCCCAAGGGCCCCGAGGGGTGTAGCATCAGCACCGGCGGGGTGGTTGTTTCAATGGTCTGCAATACGCCCAGCAATTGCGCCACATCCTGTTCCCGCGCGCGCAGCTCAGCCGACAGCTGCGCCTCGCGCGTGGCGGCCATGCGCAACCCGTCCCGCATGGCGGACAGCCCAGCCTCGTAAGCTTGGATCGTCTCGGTCAGAGCGCGTACGCGGTCGCGCGCGCTTTCTGCATCGGACAGCGAGATTGACGCCTGTTCCAACATCTCGGCTGCCGCCAGTGCCGCCTGAGACGGAGTGCTCTGCGCCTCTGCCGGGCCATACAAGACCACCGCCAAGGCTGCGGCCAGAACCCTCATGACAGCAGGCTTTCCCCAGTCATCTCAGGCGGTTTGGGCAGGTTCATCAGTGCCAGCAAAGTGGGCGCAAGGTCCGACAAACGCCCGGAGCGGAGCGCCGCCCCCTCAGGCCCACCAACTAAAGCCACCGGCACTGGGTTCAGCGTGTGCGCGGTGTGTGGGCCACCTGTCTCCGGGTCCACCATCACTTCGCAATTGCCGTGATCTGCGGTGACGATCATCGCCCCCCCGGCTTTTTTCAACGCGGCCACCACACGGGCCAAGCCTTGATCCACGGCCTCGCAGGCTTTGATCGCAGCGCTCAGGTCTCCGGTGTGGCCGACCATATCGGGGTTGGCATAGTTGGTGACGATCAGATCATAGCCAGCCTTGATGGCCTCAACGAACTTGTCCGTCACTTCGGTCGAGGACATCTCGGGCTGCAGATCATAAGTGGCCACTTTGGGCGATTTGGGCATGAAGCGATCTTCGCCAGTTTCGGGGACCTCCTTGCCGCCGTTCAGGAAGAAGGTGACATGGGGGTATTTCTCGGTTTCGGCCAGACGGAACTGACGCAAACCCTGTTTGGCCACCCACTCGCCCAAAGTGTTCACGATGGCTCGTTTGGGGAACACGGTTGTCATATAGGCGTTGTGGCCGTCAGAGTATTCGACCATGCCAAGCAGGGCAGACAGCGCTGGGCGCGGGCCGGTGTCGAAATCGTCAAAGCCCGGCTCGGCAATCGCGCGCAGAATCTCCCGAGCGCGGTCGGCGCGGAAATTCAGGCAGAAAAACCCGTCACCATCTTTGACACCGTCATAACCTTTCAGCACGGTCGGCACGATGAACTCATCCGTCTCGGATTGGTTGTAAGCGTAGTCAACCGCTCCATGCGCCGTGGTACCGGCACGGCCCTGTCCTTTGATCATGGCGTTGTAGGCTTGGCTGACACGCTCCCACCGGTTATCGCGGTCCATGGCGAAGTAACGACCGCAGACGGTGACGATACGCGCCCCTTCGGGCAGGCGTTCCTCAAGCTCGGAGATGTAGGTGAAAGCCGATTTCGGAGCGACATCGCGCCCGTCGGTCACTGCATGCAGAGCCACCGGAACGCCGGCATCCGTGATCGCTTTGGCCGCTGCAACGATGTGGTTCACATGCCCATGAACACCGCCATCCGAGGCCAGCCCCATCAGATGCGCCGTTCCGCCCGCGGCTTTCACTTTTTCAATGAACGCCTGCAGCGCGTCATTTTCGAAGAATGAGCCATCCTCGATCGCCAGATCAATCTGGCCCAGATCCATCGCCACCACACGGCCCGCGCCGATATTGGTGTGCCCAACCTCGGAATTACCCATCTGACCGCTGGGCAAGCCCACATCCGGGCCATGCGTAATCAGCGTGGCATGCGGGCCCTGCATAATCGCATCGAATGCAGGTGTATTGGCCAAATACGGGGCATTGGCCTGAGTGTCTTCGGACAATCCCCAACCATCAAGAATACACAGGACTACGGGTTTGGGCGTGGCCATTTTGGTCTCCGGTAACTGCTCTTGGCGAACCTTCTACCGCCTGACCGCTTTGGGGTGAACCGCCTTTGCGCCCATCGGCGCAGATTTAATCGTTTCATAAACTGACCCTGACTCCCGGATTTCCTTACCCGAAAGGAGCGTGAACCTTACGTCAGACCACCTTGTGCGAACCGCGTCGTGCTGCCTAGTCTCACTTTCAGGGAGAGGGAACCTATGCGGCCAGAGATCTCAGTCTTCGCACTGATCTACCTTTTGGCGCCCGCCGCGATGATGCTGCTTGCACGGCATTCGACTTTGGCCGGGCGGCTGGGGCCGATTGTGCTGTGCTATATGGCCGGTTTGGCGTTGGGGCTGTCTGGTCTGCAGCCTGACGTGGCTGGTCAGGTCCGTGACGGGGTCATGGAGGCTAGCTTAGGACTGGCCCTGCCTTTGCTGCTGTTTGGAGTCGACGTTGGGGCATGGGGGCGGATCGCAGGTTCTGCGCTTTTGTCGATGGCGCTGGCCGTTGTCTCGGTCACGCTTGTTGCAACGGGCCTGTTCTTTGCGTTCCAAGCAGGCGGCACAGAGCAGAGTGAGCAGCTGTCCGGCATGGCTGTGGGGATGTATACAGGCGGTCTTGCGAATATGGGTGCGATCAAACTGGCACTGGATATCCCCGAGAACCGATATCTGCTGTTTGCAACCGTCGATACTGTTGTCGGCGCCGGTTACCTGCTGTTTGTGCTGACACTGGCCCCGTTGGTTTTCGCCCGCTTTCTGAAGCCCTTCCCGGGTGATCGCGACACGCAGGTTCCCGACACGGACGGGGCGAATGCGCCAAATATGCTCCGTCAGGGGGTGGTCGCTTTTCTGATTGGCGCATTTTGCGTGGCCGCAGCGGTGCTAATGACCCCTATGTTCAGCTTTGCGCCATCACAGGTCATGACCGTGGTTCTTCTTACGTCGCTGGGTCTGCTTGGTTCGGTCACACCGTCTTTGCGCAAAAACCGGGCCGCACCTCATATGGGCATGTACCTGCTTTACGTGTTTTCATTCAGCGTTGCGGCTTCGATGGATCTGGCGGAGTTGCGCGATATGGATCTGTCCGTTCTTGGCTTTGTGTTGATCGCCACCTTCGGCAGCTTCGGTCTGCACGCGCTACTTGCACGCGCCGCTGGGGTCGACAGGGATACGTTCCTGATCACCTCGGTCGCTGCCGTTATGTCGCCTGCTTTTGTGCCCATGGTCGCGCGCAGCTTGCGCAACCCTGCGATCTTGATGTCGGGCATGGCAACCGGCATTCTTGGCTTTGCCATCGGGAACTATCTGGGCATTTCACTGGCGCTGCTGTTGGCCGGGAAAGGATAGGATATGGATCATCAGAAATTGCCAGAGACAGGCCGCCCCGAAGGCGAGATCCTGGACCAGTTAAAATCCTTTGCCGAAAACGACCCGAATTACCGCGAGGGCCGGACGTGGAGCCTTGTTTATCATCTGGACGAAGACCACGACGCTTTCACAGCCAAGGCCTACAGCGCGTTCTCCTCGGCAAACGGATTGAATCCGGCCGCATTCCAAAGCCTCAAACGGATGGAGACGCAGATCATCTCAACCATGGCTGGGCTGCTGAAGGGCGGACCGGACACCTGTGGCGTGGTCACTGCGGGCGGCACCGAGAGCTGTCTGATGGCGGTCAAAACCTACTGGGACATGGCGCGCAAAAAGCGTAAAGTGACCCGTCCGAACATGATCCTGCCTAAAACAGCGCATGTCGCCTGGTTCAAGGCGGCCGAATATTTCGGCGTCAAGGCGCGCCTTTTGCCGATGACGCAGGACTACGCCACCGATATCTCCAAACTTGCGAGGATGATTGACGCGGGCACGGTGATGATCCTCGGCTCCGCGCCGGAATACCCGCATGGGACGATTGATCCGATCGCCGAGATGGGCGCGATCGCACAGTCCAAAGGCATTCCCTTGCATATCGACGCCTGCGTCGGCGGGCTGATCCTGCCCTTCATGGAGCGGAACGGCGTTGACCTGCCCGATTGGGATTTCCGGGTGCCGGGGGTGACGTCCATCTCGGCCGATCTGCATAAATACGGCTATGCGGCCAAGGGGGCGTCAACCATCCTGTATCGCAATCTTGACCTGTTGAAGCACCAGATGTTCGTCTTCCCGGACTGGCCCGGAGGGGTCTTTGCCTCGCCCGCTTTGCTGGGCACAAGACCAGGAGGCGCCTATGCCGCCGCCTGGGCGGTGATGCAGAAACTCGGTGAGGACGGCTACTGCCGGTTGGCGAAAGACACCACCGAAGCGGTCGAGACCTTGAAGACGGGAATAGCGGCGATAGACGGCCTGCGCATTCTGGGAAACCCGCAGGGGCCGCTGCTGGCCTATGGCTCAACCGATCCGCAACTGAACATCTATGCCGTGGCGGATCAGCTGGAGCGCGCCGGTTGGAGCATCAATCGCGTTCAAAACCCAGATGGCATCCATTGCATGGTCACCGCCAAACACCGGCATGTCACCGATGAATACCTGGCCGATCTCGCCCAGGCGGTTGCAACCGTTCGCGCCAACCCCGAGCTCGCCAAAACCGGAGGGGCCGCAACCTATGGCATGATGGCCCATGTCCCGCTGCGCGGCATGGTGAAATCCAAGGTGCTGGATGTGTTTGCCGAGATGTACCGGGCCGGTGGTGGAGATTTGCATCTGGATGACGGCAAGACCCCGAACCTGCTGGAACGCGGCATGGCCCGATATGTTCAGTGGAAAGCGCGGCGCAGTTAGTCCTTCAGATAACTCTTGTACGGCTTGGCTTTCCGGTTTCGGTATTTGACCGTCAGGTCTAGCGGCATGTCATTTTCGTCGTAGATCCCCAACACGATCCCCCTGCCCCGGCTTTTGGTTCGCATCTCGATCAGTTGCTGTTCAGACCGCGTCGTGCGCTGTGACGGGCGGCGTGTCCAAGCGAACAGGTGGTCATACATTTCACTGATCACCTCGGCATGATCTTCGCTGTCGCCCAGATCAACCAACTCCTCCGGGTCGTTTTCAAGATCGAACAGGATCGGACGGTGCCCGCCCTCACAATGGATCAGCTTCCAGCGTTTGTTGGCGACCATGAACATCACCGCAGCGCGGACAGAGGCGTTCATCCGCTCGGCAATTGGCGACGCGGAATAGTCGTATTCGCAGACCACCACATCCCGAGGCCGGTCCTGTGCCTGTCCATGCAGGATCGGCAACAGGGAATGACCTTCGAGGATATGACTGGCGACGCCGCCTCCGGCCACATCTACGAATGTCGGAGCAAGATCAATGGATTCGACCAGCGCATCGCTCACCATGCCTCGGGTCGCGTCGGCCTCGGGCGAAGGGTCATAGATGATCAGTGGCATTTTGGTCGAGGTATCGTGGAAGAACGTTTTCTCGCCCATCCAATGGTCGCCTAGAAAGTCGCCATGATCTGAGGTCAGAACGATCATCGTATCTTCCATCCGGCCGGTCCGCTCCATCCAGTCAAACAACCGGCCCATCTGATCGTCGGCCTGCTTGATCAGGCCCATATAGGCTGGGATCACCGCCTCACGCACATCCTGGCGCGAGAAGGTCTCACCGATTTTGGTCTCCATGAACGCTTTCAACACCGGATGCGCATTTTTGCGTTCCTCATCGGATCGCACCACCGGCAGCACATGCTCAGGCCCGTACATTGAGGCATAGGGCTCTGGCACGATATAGGGCCAGTGCGGTTTGATGAAGCTCAGGTGACAGCACCATGGGGCGTTATGGGTCTCCATGAACTCGATCCCGCGTCCGGTCAAATAGGGTGTCTCGCTGTCTTCTTCGGCGATATTTGCAGCCTCCGAGGAGTTCTTCAGGAACCAACCAGACAGAACATTGCCATCTGCATCCAACCCGGAATTTGCGAAGTCATGCCAGGGGTTGTCGCTTTCATAGCCTTTGTCTCGCAAATACTCATTGTAGGCCTTGGCCCCATCGGGGTCATAAAACCCGTCCGGACCTTCAGGGCGCATGCCGTCATCGCGTTCGAACACGTCAAAACCGCATTCCGCCACACGGGCGCCAATCAGGCTGTCCGGTTCAAGGCCGAGCCGCGCCATGCCCTCTACATCCGCGCGCATATGGGTTTTGCCAACCAGCCAGCACTCCATCCCTGCCTTACGCAGGTGGTCGCCCATCGTCATCTCACCGACCTTTAAGGGGATCCCGTTCCACGAGGCTCCATGCGAATGCACATACCGACCGGTATAGGTCGACATGCGCGAACTGCCGCAGATCGGTGATTGGATATAGGCGCGATTGAAGCGCAAACCCCGAGCGGCCAATCGGTCGATATTCGGCGTTTGAAGATGCGGATGCCCGTAGCAGCTCAGGTAATCCCAGCGCAGCTGGTCGAACATGATGAACAGGATATTCTTGGCTTTGGCCACATGCGCCTCCGGTCTGGTCAGGAGGCTATCTAGCCAATTCCCAATGGGCAGCGCAAATGCCGATTAGGCCTGACGCTCCATCTGCTCCAGCATCTTCTTGGCGCGTTTGCATTGCAGCTGATCACGCAGAGGGCTGTCAGGGTCGATGTCCTTTTGGCAGACCACGCATTTATCCGCGCCCGAGATCGCGTTCAAACCGCCGCAGCTGCCCTTGATGGTCTTACCCATCAACATCACGCCCAGCGACATGCCGACCATCACCAGAGACAGAAGAATAAAGGCCAGAATGAATGTGCTCATCTCGGTTCCTACCAATCAGTTGGTGTCCAGTGCGTCTTTGAACGCGCTGCTGTGCGAGGTTATATAGGCATCATCGCCGCCTGTCACATCCCGCGATATGAAATACACGGCAAGTTTATGCTCTTCGGCCAGTTGCATACCCTTTTCCCGACCCAGCGCCAGCATTGCAGTCGCCCAAGCATCCGCCATCATGGCGTTTACCGCCAGAACCGTGACCGAGGTCGTGCGATGCGTGATCGGACGCCCGGTTGTCGGGTCGATGATATGCGAATAACGCACGCCGTCTTGTTCGAAGTAGTTCTTGTAATCGCCCGAACTGGCCATGCCGCGATCGTCCAGCGACACGATCAGCTGCAGGCTCTGGGACCCGGCCTGAGGCTTTTCGATCCCGATCTGCCACGTTTCGCCCTTGTCGTTCTGGCCTTTTGAGACCAGATCACCGCCGATCTCAACCAGATAGTTTTCGATGCCTGCGTCCCGCAGGGTCTCGGCGACAGCGTCAATGCCATAGCCCTTGGCGATGGCCGACAGATTGATCCCAACGCCAGGTTCGGATTTTGCCAGCGTTCCTGCCTCAGCATCCAACGTCAAAAGCCGCTTTTGTCCAACGCCTGCCAGCGCGGCCTCGATATCAGCATCGGATGGCACGGGGTCTTCGGGCTTGCGCGGGCCAAAGCCCCAAAGTTCGATCAACGGGCCGAGTGTGACGTCAAAGGCTCCATCGGTTTTGTTATGAACGTCATTTGCGGCGGCCAGAACCAGCGCGAATTCGTCGGAGACAGCAACAGGGTCGGTGCTGGTGGACGCCGAAAAGGTGGAAACCTCGGAATTCGGATCCCAGTTCGACATCTTGGCGTTGACCGCAGCCAGAGTCTCCTCGACCGATGCAGCCAACGCGGTTTCGTCCAGATCCTCACCAATCGCAGTGACATTGAAGGTCGTGCCCATGGTCTCACCCGACAGGCGCACCACATCGGGTTCCTTGTCGAACAGGCAGCCAGTCAAAAGGGTGATAAGGGCCAGCGCAGGCAGTAGACGCATGGATCAGTCTCCGGGAAAAGCAGTGCCCGGCATATGCCAGCCACCCCGGTCAGAGTCAAACCGGCTTCACAGCTTCAGCGGCAAAAAACCCAACATCAAAAGGCCGATCCCGGCTGGAAGTCCGAACAACCACGCCCGCTTCTGCCACCCGTCCGGCTGCTGTTTCCACACCATGCGAAAATTATGGCCGCAGACCACCACAACAAAGAAAATCAGCGCAGCAATGGGGGGTGTCAGATAGATGTCACTCACAGGATTGGACTCCGGGTTTTCGCCGATGCGGGCATTTGCACCCTATACAGGCCATTTAGCTGCGCTAAGGTGAAAGGGAAAGACTTTGCAAGAACCAAAAAGGAGATTGCCCATGGCCCCAACCTCATACCAGGCCCCCACACGCGGCGACAAGCAGGACAAGTCCACCTACAGCCAGTCGACAGGATCGAACCTGTCGCAGTCGCAGACGACCGTGGCGAAACTGCTTGAGGGGAAAGGCGACGCGGTGTTCTCGGTCCGTCCGAACGAGACGATCCACACGGTGGTCAATATTCTCAAGGAAAAACACATCGGTGCCGTTCTGGTCACCGATCAGAACGGAGCGCTACAGGGCATTCTGTCCGAGCGTGACATCGTGCGCCGTATGGCTGATACGCCCGGCCAGACCCTGCCGCAATCGGTCGAGGATCTGATGACCAAAGAGGTTCAGAGCTGTTCACCCGACGATACGCTGAATGCGGTTCTGAAAACCATGACCGAAGGCCGGTTCCGCCACATGCCGGTGGTCCGTGATGGACTTTTGTGCGGTATGATCACCATCGGTGACGTCGTGCATTTCCGTCTGAAAGAGCTGGAATACGAGGCGCTGCGCATGAAGCAGATGATCGTTGGCTAAAGCAACCCGGCCCGCGGCGGTCTTTCGCCTCGGGCCAGACGACCTAAGCTGTTGCCGTGAATGTGACCCCTCCGGGATACATTTCGGCAGCGGTCAGGCAGTTGGTGACGAAAGCGCCGGTGTCGATCGAAATCACCCCATCTCGAACTTCGACCTGATCAACGATCGTGTGCCCATGCACCACCCATTGACCATCCCGGCGCGACTGCTGTCGGAACTTGGGATGACCCCAAAGGCAGGTTCTCCGGTCCTGTTTTTCCGCTGATGCCCGAGGGTCCAGAGCGGCGTGAACGACCGAGACATTGCCGCTGGTCCACATCAGGGGCCGCTCGGTCAGCCAATCCACAAGCTCCTGCCCCATGGCAATGCGCAAACGTTCCGCTAGATCGCCCTTGTCGGCGTCGAAATCCTTTATTCCAAAGGAGGCAAGCGTCTGGACGCCCCCGTTGTTCATCCACAGCGGGCCAATGCCAAACGGGTCTTCGAGAAACCGCAGCAACATTTCTTCATGATTGCCCAACAGGCAAGTTACCCGCCCGTTTGAAGTCAAACTCAGATGTTTCAACTGCCGCAACACCTGTGCGCTGTAGTCACCCCGGTCGATATAGTCACCGACAAACACCCAGGGCAGGCCCTCATCGAGCTTCGGTAGCAGGGCTTGCAACAGGTCCAGACGTCCGTGGATATCTCCGACCGCCACGAAACGCGCCTCGGGCCTAATGCCCGACACATCCGCGCCGCGCATTCCGCCCGGCCCAAGCAGCCCTTTGATCCAGCCCGTCACCATGCAAAGACCTCTACTCCGACCGGCTGCCACGGACAATCGGCAATCGGTCCGGAAACCGGCGGTTGACCAATGGCCGCGCAACCTTGATAGACATTGCAGACGGGTCGCCGAAGCGTGAGGGATGTATGAAGCGGGTTTTGATCACGGGCACGGCCGGATTTATCGGCTTTCACCTGGCGAAGCTGTTGCTGTCCGAAGGGTTCCGTGTGCATGGCTATGACGGGATGACAGACTATTACGACGTCGCCCTCAAGCAGCGTCGCCACCAGATGTTGCTGCAAAATTCCGGCTTTACCACCACCGAAGACATGCTGGAAAACCACGAACGGCTGATGCAGGTCGCGGATGAGTTTCAGCCCGAGGTGATCATCCACCTCGCCGCTCAGGCCGGTGTGCGCTACAGCCTTGAAGAGCCGCGCAGCTACATCAACTCGAACGTTGTCGGCACGTTCAACGTGATGGAGGTCGCGCGTCAGCACAAGGTTCAGCACCTTCTGATGGCCTCGACCTCTTCGGTCTATGGCGCGAATGAGGACATGCCCTTTACCGAAGTTGAGAAAGCCGATACGCAGCTGACGATCTACGCGGCGACCAAGAAGGCCAATGAGGCGATGGCCCATTCTTATGCCCATCTTTGGGACCTGCCGACCACCATGTTCCGGTTCTTCACGGTCTATGGCACCTGGGGGCGGCCCGATCTGGCGCTGTACAAGTTCGTCGACGCGATCCTCGAAGACCGCCCGATTGATATCTACAACCAAGGCGACATGTATCGCGACTTTACCAATGTCGAGGATCTGGTCCGTGGCATCCGTTTGCTGATCGACGTGCCTCCGGTGCGACCCGCCAGCGCGGATGAGGTCGAGGACGGCGACAGTCTGTCCCCCGTCGCGCCGTACCGGGTCGTCAATATCGGCAATGGTGACAAGGTGCGCCTGATGGATTTCATCGAAGCCATCGAAGCCGCGATCGGGAAAAAGGCCGTCCGCAACTACATGCCCATGCAAATGGGCGACGTCCCCGCCACATGGGCCAATACTGACCTGTTACAGCACCTGACAGGGTACCGCCCGGAAACTAATTTCAAAGACGGGATCGCGCAGTTTGTCGCGTGGTTCCGCGACTATCACGGCAAGTAAAGGGCTTAGACCGGAATGCTGGAAACCAATCCTGACGCCCGCAAAATCGCCGTGATTGGGTTGGGCTATGTCGGCCTGCCGCTGGCAGTTGCCTTTGGCAAAATCGGCCCCGTGGTCGGGTTTGATATCAACGCCGCACGTATCGACGCCTTGCGCAATGGTAAGGACGCAACGCAAGAGGTTGAACCCGAAGACCTTGCCGCGGCATCGGGTCTGAGTTTCACCACGCAAGCGTCCGACCTTGCGGAGTGCGACACCTTCATCGTCACGGTGCCCACCCCAATCACCGCAGGCAAACAACCTGATTTGTTGCCTTTACTCGCGGCCTCGGAAGCCGTGGGCATGGTCCTGAAACCCGGCGACCTGGTGATCTACGAATCCACCGTCTATCCCGGCGCGACCGAGGAAGACTGCGTACCAGTGCTGGAACGCACCTCGGGCCTGAGTTTCAACACTGATTTCTTCGCTGGCTACAGCCCCGAACGGATCAATCCCGGCGACAAGACCCATCGGATCGCGGATATCTGCAAGGTGACCTCGGGCTCGACCCCGCAGGTTGCGGATCTGGTCGATGCGCTCTATGCGCGGATCATCACCGCCGGAACGCACAAGGCCGAAAGCATCCGCGTGGCTGAGGCTGCAAAGGTGATCGAAAACACCCAGCGCGACCTGAACATCGCGCTGGTGAATGAGCTGGCGATGATTTTCGGCCGGATGGAGATCGACACCGAGGCCGTTTTGCGCGCCGCGGGGACCAAGTGGAACTTCCTGCCGTTCCGCCCCGGTCTGGTCGGCGGGCACTGTATCGGCGTGGACCCCTACTATCTGACCCACAAGGCCGAGACCGTGGGCCATCACCCTCAGATCATTCTGGCCGGGCGGAGGCTGAACGATCGGATGGGCAGTTATGTGGTGTCTCAACTGGTCAAACGCATGACCCGAAGCGGCATCAATGTCGGAGCAGCACGTGTTCTGGTTCTTGGCCTGACCTTCAAAGAAAACTGTCCTGACCTGCGGAACACACGCGTCGTTGATATCATTGAGGAATTGCAGAGCTATGGCATCAGCGTCGACGTCCACGATCCCCATGCCGACCCCGCCGCAGCCGAGGCTGAATACGGCCTCTCGCTTTCAAGTTCCCCTCAGGACGGAACTTATGATGCAGTCGTTCTGGCCGTCGCGCATCAGGAATACAAAGACGCTGATCCGTCAACATTCCGAGCTTACGGCAAACCCAACAGCGTGGTATTCGACATCAAGTCCTGCCTGCCAAGGGACGCGAGTGACTTGAGGCTCTGATGCGGTCTGGAGACCACCAAAAAAAGCCGGCGCATGTTGCGCCGGCTTTTTTGTCTCTTACCCGCCGAAATCGTCGAGCATGATGTCTTCGCGGTCCACACCCAAATCCAGCAGCATGTTGATGACCGACTGGTTCATGATTGGAGGACCACACATGTAGAACTCGCAATCTTCAGGCGCGGGGTGGTTCTTGAGGTATTCCTCGAACAGAACGTTGTGGATGAAGCCGGTATAGCCCTTCCAATCGTCCTCGGGCTGCGCATCCGACAAGGCGACGTGCCAATCGAAATTGTCGAACTCTTCGGCCAATTGGTCGAAATCCTCGACAAAGAACATCTCTTTCTTCGACCGCGCACCGTACCAGAAGCTGATCTTGCGATCACGGTTCTCAAGACGCTTGAGCTGGTCGAAGATGTGGCTGCGCATGGGGGCCATGCCCGCGCCACCGCCGATGAAGACCATCTCTTTTTGGGTTTCGCGGGCGAAGAACTCACCGAACGGACCCGAGATGGTGACCTTATCACCCGGTTTCAGGTTGAAGATGTATGACGACATTTGACCCGGAGGGATGCCATCGGAACCCGGAGGAGGCGAGGCAACACGGACGTTCAGCATGATCATGCCCTTTTCGTCCGGATAGTTCGCCATGGAATACGCACGCTCAATCGGTTCTGCGACGATAGACTCGTACTGCCACAGATTGAAGCGATCCCAGTCCTCGCGATATTCCTCTTCTACGTCGAAATCGGTGTATTTCAACTGGTGCGCGGGAGCTTCAATCTGGATGTAGCCACCAGCGCGGAAGTTCACGTCCTCGCCTTCGGGCAGGTCCAGGGTCAGAGCCTTGATGAAAGTCGCCACGTTCTCGTTCGAGCGAACGGTGCATTCCCATTTCTTAACGCCAAAGACTTCCTCGGGGACTTCGATGTCCATGTCCTGCTTGACCGCAACCTGACAGGACAGACGGTCACCACAGGCCGCTTCACGCTTGGTGATGTGGCTTTCCTCGGTCGGCAGGATCGATCCGCCACCGGAATGCACCTTCACCCGGCACTGCGCGCAGGTACCACCGCCACCACAGGCAGACGGAACGAAGAGCTTTTCGGCCGCCAAGGTCTGCAGCAGCTTGCCACCGGCAGGGACCGAGATGGTCTTTTCGCCGTTGATGGTGATGTTCACATCACCGGTCGAGACCAGTTTCGAACGGGCGGCCAGAATGATCGTCACCAGCGCGATGACGATCACTGTGAAAAGGGCAACGCCTAAACCAAAAGTTTCCATTCTGCCCTCCTTACAGTTTCACGCCCGAGAAGGACATGAAGGCCATCGCCATCAGACCCGCGGTGATGAAGGTGATCCCCAGACCTTGCAGACCGTCGGGAATGTCCGAATATTTCAGCTTTTCGCGAACGCCCGCCATTGCGGTGATCGCCAGTGCCCAGCCAAAGCCCGAAGACAGGCCATAGGTGGTTGCCTCGGCAAAGTTGTAATCCCGTTCCACCATGAACAGCGAACCACCCAGGATGGCGCAGTTCACCGTGATCAGCGGCAGGAAGATCCCCAGCGCGTTGTAGAGCGGCGGGAAATACTTATCCAAAACCATCTCGAGGATCTGAACCATCGCCGCAATCACGCCGATATACGAGATTAGGCCAAGGAAGGTCAGGTCCACATTCGGGAACCCGGCCCAGGACAGCGCACCCGGTTTCAGCAGGTAGTTCAGCAGCAGGTTGTTGGCAGGAACGGTGATGGCCTGCACGACCATGACCGAAATCCCCAGACCCAGCGCGGTTGAGATCTTCTTCGACACGGCGATGAAGGTACACATCCCCAGAAAGAAGCTGAGCGCAAGGTTTTCGACAAAGATGGCCTTTACGGCCAGTGAGATCAGACCTTCCATCAGTGGGCCTCTACCTGCTGAATTTTGTATTCACGCTCTTCCACCTGGTTCGGCTTCCATGTGCGGAAGGCCCAGATGATCAGACCGATGATGAAGAACGCCGACGGGGGCAGCAGCAGCATGCCGTTGGGCACGTACCAGCCGCCGTTGTTGACGGTCTCCAGAATGGTGACACCGAACAGCGACCCGGCACCGAACAGCTCACGAATGAAGCCGACCAGCAGCAGGATCAGGCCGTAGCCCATGCCGTTGCCCATGCCGTCGATAAAGGACGCAACCGGAGGGTTCTTCATCGCAAACGCCTCGGCGCGGCCCATCACGATACAGTTGGTGATGATCAGGCCGACGAAAACCGACAGAGTTTTCGAGATCTCAAACGCATAAGCCTTGAGGATCTGGTCCACCAGGATCACCAGCGAAGCGATGATCACCATCTGCACGATGATCCGGATCGAGCCGGGGATTTGGTTGCGCAGGCAAGAGATGAAGAAGGACGAGAACGAGGTCACGAAGATCACCGCCAACGCCATCACCATCGACACCTGCAGCGACGAGGTCACCGCCAGCGCCGAACAGATGCCCAGCACCTGCAAGGTAATCGGGTTGTTGTCGACAAGCGGGTCGACCAGCATCTCTTTCTTGGTCTGGGACATCAGAGCTCTCCTGCTTGCAGTTTGGCCAGAAACGGTGCGTAGCCCGCATCGCCCATCCAGAATTTCACCAGGTTATCGACACCCACCGAGGTCAGGGTCGCCCCCGCGAGCGCGTCGATATAGAAGTCGGGTCCGGCGGCGGGCTGGGATTTCGACACGGTGATTTGCAGATCACCATTATCGTCACGCAGCTTCTTGCCATTCCACAGCGCCTTCCAGCGTGGGTTGTCCACCTCAGCCCCAAGACCGGGGGTTTCACCGTGCTGATAGAACTGCAGGCCATAAATGTCGTTGCCGTTGTTCTCCAAAGCGATAAAGCCATAGAGTGTAGACCAAAGACCGTAGCCATGCAGCGGTAGGATAACCTTATCCAAGGCACCTGCATCATCGCGCAGCAGGTAGATCACGCGATAGTTCGACTTGCGGCCAATGCCCGCCGGGTCATCATCCAGCGCGACGCTCAGTTCAGGGTCGCTGGCGGCTGCGATATCGTCGAACGTGGCCGGATCAAACTGATCATCGACAAACTCGCCTGTCGCCAGTTCAAGCACATGAGGTTCAAACGCGGCGAAGGCTTCGGTCACGTCGATGCCGGGCTCATAAACGCCCGCCACCTGCAAAACGTTGACCTGCTTGTCCTTCAGGCGGTTGGTCTCCTGCACCGGGCGCAAGCTAACAGCGGCCGCGGACACGACCATCGAGGCGACCAGACAGACAGCAACCGCGATGATGATCGTCTTGCCGACAGAGTCCGGCGAGGCTGCCAGAAACTTGGCAATTGCGCCTTTAGGTGCCTCGTTTTGATCTGGGGATTGCGTATCAGACATGGCGACGCGCCCTCCGTTTGATGTTGGCTTGGACGACGAAGTAGTCGATCAGCGGAGCAAAGACGTTGCCGAACAGAATGGCCAGCATCATGCCTTCGGGGAAAGCCGGGTTGATGACACGGATCATCACAACCATGATACCGATCAGCGCGCCATAGATGTAGCGACCCATGTTGGTGTGGCTGGCCGAAACAGGCTCGGTCACCATGAAGGCCAGACCGAAGGCATACCCACCAATGACCACATGCCAGTACCAAGGCATCGCGAACATTGGGTTTGTGTCCGAACCGATCAGGTTTAACAGCAGGGTAAAGCCAATCGTGCCAGCCAAACAGCCTACAATCAGGCGGTAGTTGGCGATCCGAGTGGCCAGCAGGAAGGCCAGACCGATCATACAGGCAAGGGTCGAAGTCTCACCGAAACTGCCTTGGATCGAGCCGAAGAACGCGTTCCACCAGGTGATGCCGTCAGCGGCCAGAGCCTGAAAGCCCTGCGACGCGGAGACGGACAGCGCGGTTGCGCCCGAGAAGCCGTCAACCGGCGTCCAGACTGTGTCACCGGACATGCTCGCCGGGTATGCAAAGTACAGAAACGCACGACCGACCAGAGCCGGGTTCAGGAAGTTCTTGCCGGTGCCGCCGAAGACTTCTTTCCCGATTACAACGCCGAAGATGATGCCCAACGCTACCTGCCAAAGAGGCGCGGTTGCAGGCATAATCAGCGTGTAAAGCATTGAAGTAACGAGGAAACCTTCGTTTACTTCGTGGCCCCGCACGGTGGCAAAAATGACCTCAAAGATACCACCCGCGACAAGCGTCACGATGTAGATCGGCAGGAAATAAGTGAGCCCGTGCATCACGTTGGCAAAGACGCTGGAGGGGTCCAGCGAGATACCAAACATCTGCAGCAGAGCAATCCGCCATCCGGTCGCCGATTCAGGCCCCAGCAGCGCAATGGCCGAGTTCGCCTGATAGCCGGTATTGTACATCCCCCACAGGATACAGGGGATCGTCGCGATCACGACGTAGGTCATGATCCGCTTCATGTCGATATACGACCGAGCATGCGGCGCGGCGGTGGTTACAGTTTTCGGAGTGTAGATGAAGCTTTCCACCATCTCGTAGATGGGGAAGTACTTCTCGTACTTGCCACCCTTAGTAAAGTTTGGCTCGATCCGATCAAAGAAGCTGCGCAAACCCATTTGGATCAGCCCTCCTTTTCAATCTTGGCGAGGCAGTCGCGAAGCGCCAGCCCATATTCATATTTCGCCGGACAGGCAAAGCCGACAAGGCCCAGATCCTCTTCGTCCAGCTCCAGTGCACCCAGTGCCTGAGCGGTATCGGTGTCCATCACCAGCAAGGCCCGCAGCAGCTGCGTGGGCAGGTAATCCTGCGGCATTAGCCGTTCGAACACACCTGTCGGCACCATCGCGCGACGGCCACCGTTGAGGTTGCTGGTCAGATTATACAGTTTGTTGGACAATGCCGAACCCAGAACCGGCTGGACCGAGTATTTCGACGGCATCGGACGAATCCAGCCCATCGGAATCTGATCGTGGTCTTCCCGGATGATGGTGATTTGACGCGCGAACCGGCCCAGATAGGCGGTCGGCCCTTCGGCCTGCGTGCCCGACAGAACCGAGCCCGAAATAATCCGGGGTGTTCCGTCCAAGTTGATCTCATCCTTCGTCATCTCATCCGTCGACGCACCCATTGCGGTGCGGATCAAACGCGGCTGACGTGCGCCAGGCCCGGACAAAGCGATCACGATATTCGGATCCAGATGGCCGGACTGCATCAGGCGGCCAATTGCGATAACGTCCTGATATCCGATGGTCCAAACTTGTTTGTCGCCAGCGAGCGGCTCCAGGAAGTGGATGTGAGTACCCGCCAGACCGGCAGGGTGTGGACCTGCGAAGGCCGCCGCTTCCACTCCGGCTACGTCTGTGCCGGGGATTGCCTCGCCGTCCTTGTGGCACAGGTAGGTCTTGCCATCCGACAGCTTGGCAACCGCCGCCAGACCGGCGGCAAAAGCTTCCCCTGCATCGGCGATTATCACAGCGGCATCAGCGGCCAGCGGCTCGCTATCCATCGCGGTGACAAAGATCGCCGCCGGTTTGGTGCCGGGGGACGGCATTTTCGAATATGGCCGTGTGCGGAACGCAGTCCAAAGACCCGCCGCGCAGAGTTTCTCTGCCACGCCCTCGGCCGTGTCGCCATTGCCCACGCCCGAGAAATCAACGCCCGCGTCATTCGGGTCGGAGATTTCGATCACAACGCTTTGCAAAACGCGGCGCGCACCCCGGTTGATCTGAATGACCTTGCCGGTCATCGGGGCAACCATCATCGCCTCGGGGACGTCCTTGTGGCAGAACAGCGGAGTGCCACGCTGCACCTCATCGCCTTCCTGAACCAGCATGCGGGGTTTCAACCCCAAATAGTCACCGCCCAAAGCCGCAACCTGGCTGAATTCCGGCCCTGGCTGGATCGTTTGATCCGGGGCACCCTCAATCGGCAATTCCAGCCCTTTTTTCAGTTTGAAAGTTTGCATCTCGCTACTGTCTTCCAAGCCTCTCTCCTGCGCCAGCTATCATAGCCCAATTGGAAGAGGCATCTGATAGCGCGGATGATGAACCGACCGAGTCGCAAAGAGCTATTTGCGGGTCGGAATCCGCAGGCGTGTGTCTGATGTCGGTCCTTTACGCGCCGACGACCAGAAACGCAAACCCGTTAGGCTCGAAATTATCTATTGTTTGTCACTTTGTCTTAATCGAATGTTCATATTGGCGCTAACACACCGATATTTTGCCGGTCGCACCTCTGCCGCATCCGGTGTAAGCAACAAAAATGAGCATGACC
The DNA here is from genome assembly GCF_049800715.1 of Ruegeria profundi. Classification (GTDB taxonomy): domain Bacteria; phylum Pseudomonadota; class Alphaproteobacteria; order Rhodobacterales; family Rhodobacteraceae; genus Ruegeria; species Ruegeria profundi_A. The sequence continues at coordinate 23,357 of NZ_JBNAFO010000013.1, read as the reverse complement.
CATGACCTAGATATCTTCCTGGTGGCAACACCGGGCCTCGAAACCCTGCTCTGCGCCGAGGCCACGCAGCACGGATTCGCAGGCGCGCGTATCGTGCCGGGCGGCGTCAGCTGTACGGGCGATTGGTCAGAGGTCTGGCGGGCCAATCTTGTCCTGCGCGGTGCCAACAAGGTTCTGGTGCGCATCGGCAGCTTTCCTGCCGTCCATCTGGCCCAACTGGATAAACGCGCGCGTAAGTTCCCATGGTCTGACTTCCTGCGCCCCAATGTTCCCCTCAAGGTCGAAGCCACCAGCCGAAAGTCCCGCATTTACCATGCCGGGGCCGCGCGCCAGCGTATTGAGGGCGCAATCTCTGACACCCTGGGCGCACCGATTTCTCCCGAGGCCGATCTGCGCGTTCTGCTGCGCATCGAAAAGGATCTCTGCACGCTGTCGATCGACAGCTCAGGCGAGCCGCTGCACAAGCGCGGCCACAAAACCGCTGTCGCCAAAGCCCCCATGCGCGAGACCATGGCCGCTATGTTCCTGCGCGAATGCGGGTTCGAGGGGACGGAGCCGGTTCTCGATCCTATGTGCGGCTCGGGCACCTTTGTGATGGAAGCCGCCGAGATCGCCCTTGGGCTGGCGCCGGGACGTTCGCGATCCTTCGCTTTCGAACAGCTATCCGGGTTCGACAAAGCGGCCTGGCAGGCAATGCGGAGCGCGTGCCACCCATCCGAAAGCCCCCTTCAGTTCTACGGCTCCGACCGAAACACAGGCGCTGTCGAGGCCGCCTCTGCCAACGCCGAACAGGCTGGTGTGGCGGAGCACACCCGATTTCAGCATCGTTCAGTCAGCGATATCAAACCACCCCCCGGCCCCGCTGGTTTGGTCATCGTGAACCCACCATACGGTGCACGGATCGGTGACGAAAAACGTCTGCGGTCGCTATACGGCAGCCTTGGCAAAACGCTGACGAACCGCTTCCAGGGTTGGCGCGTCGGTGTAATCACCAGCACCCCTGCCCTCGCCCGCGCGACGCGCCTGCCTTTTCTGCCGACTGGTCCGTTCGTCGATCACGGCGGCACGAAAATTCGCCTGTATAGAACCGAGATACTGCAATAGTGCATTCATCCCAACTCAGCAGAACACGCCAGGACTTTTCCAATTTCGCCCTCAAGAATCCCCCTTGCGCATCCCAACCCACGCGTATAGACCCGCCGCCACGGTCGGAGTGTAGCTCAGCCTGGTAGAGCACTGTCTTCGGGAGGCAGGGGTCGGAGGTTCGAATCCTCTCACTCCGACCAATAAAATCAATCAGTTAAATACGAATGAACTGCGCCGCCGCAGCAGCATACCCGGATTTTGTCCGGATTATTCTGTTTTCAGGGTCTGGTTTCCGAAGAAAAGTGAAAGAAAAACCGCTGAGGGGGCGGCCACCCACCTCAACGGTAATGCAAATTTATCTGCACGAACAGAATACCAAATTCGCAGCCGGTCCGCAATCGCGGGAGGCGCATATGTCTAGGCTCAATCGCTTTGAATGGCTCAAGGCCGTTCTGCAATGCGCTGACCTCAACTCGTCAACTAAGGTAGTTGCCTCAGCGCTTTCGGTACAGTTCGCCAACGACAGGACCGGCCAACTCAATCCCTCACTAAAAACGCTTGATGAGTTCCTGGTCGGAATGTCGCTAGCAACCATCAAACGCTGCCTCAAACAGCTTGTCGAGTTCGGTTGGCTGTTTCGAACTGAAGGGCGTGGCGCAGGCAATCACACAGAATACGACCTTCGCTCCCCAACAAAAATCATCCCGTTTCGCCGGAGGAAAAAGGATGCACCGATGAGCCTTTCAGAAGGGCGAAAGGGTTCGCCCGTGAGAGACAAAGGGCGCATGGGTGATCTTTCCTATATAAAGAAAGAACAATCCATAGAACAAAACCTCGCGCTTGAGCCGGATCTGCCGAATGGTGGGCCATCCGACTCGGCGCGCGTGGGCAGTGCGCAACCCGAATTCGTCTCGCGCCAATCTTTCGGCTGCCGCCAATGGGAGCAGTTCACCGAACGAATGTTTGGTGCTTGGATCGACCGGGTACTTCCTGAAGCCATCGAAAACAACGAGCGCGGCTACTGGCTCCCCGGCAGGTTCCCTCCAACGAACAAGAACGAGTGGCCCGTGTTGCGCAGCTGGCTCATCACCGAAGGCTGGACCCTGTTTGCACCATCGAAGCAGGAACTGTGCCATGCGGTCTGAGCAAAGAGCAAGGCGACCCATGTCATACGCTGGCGCTGCTGACACGGGACCTTGCGAGGGGTGGCAAGCCTCCCCTTCGAACCCCACCGGCGGAGGCACGCCGCCCGCCAAAGCGCCGCTCACCGAGACCTTCGTCTTTCGATGTAGCGTTGCTGAGAAGGCTGAGCTTCGCGCCAAAGCCGAAGCTGCCGGAGTGTCTGCCGCGACCCTCTTGCGCGAAGCCTTGGGTCTGACGGAAGCACGTCGTCGCAAGCCTGCGCCTCGCGTCGACCCCGCTCTGGTCCTGGCACTAGGGCGCATTGGCGGTAACCTCAACCAGGTTGCGCGGGTTGTGAATCGGGCGCTTCTGATTGGTCGGGTTGACATGGATACGCTGGCCGTCGCCCGACAACTGGTTGTGATTGAACGCCAGCTTACCAAGATCCTTGATGAGGCACGACAATGCTGATCAAGTTCTTTCCCAATGGCAAAGGCGCGGGTGCTGGTCCAGTTGGCTATCTCGTCACGCGTGAGGTCTTGGCCTATGACTCCAATCGCGATCTAATCCGCGATGCTGATGGCCAGCCCATGACGGTCATACGCGATCCTTTGCCTGAAGTGCTGCGCGGCGATTCCACCCGCACCGAGGCCCTGATCGACGCCAGTCGCAATCAGTGGACCTACCGCGCGGGCGTCATCAGCTTTGCCAGCGAGGACGCACCCACCGAAGCCCAGCAGGTCGAAGTCATGAACGCCTTCGAGGCACTGGCATTCGCTGGTATGGACAGTGAGCAATTCGACTTGCTCTGGGTCCGGCACAGCCACGAAGACCGAGTTGAGCTGCATTTCTGTACACCGCGTTTGGAGCTGACAACCGGTAAAAGCCTCAACATCGCGCCACCTGGCTATCGGACAGCCTATGACAGTCTGCGCGACTTAATGAACAAGACGCACGACTGGGCCGATCCGATGGATCTGGAACGCACACAGGAGGTTCAAGCCACCGTTGAGGCCCCAACTAGGGCACAGGGCCGCGAAGAACTCCACGAATGGATCTTAGACCAGATCAGCATCGGCACCATCACCGACCGCGCAAGCATGGTCGATGCTCTGACCGACGCAGGTTTCGATATCCCCCGCGTAAGCAAAAATTACATCACGGCCAAAGACCCCGACACAGGCGAACGCTGGCGATTGAAAGGAGAGATTTTCCATGACGACTGGCAAGCCGACCCGGCTGAGCGAGAAATTGAACGCGGACTTGGACAAGATCCGAAAAGAGCACGCCGCCTTGATGGATTCTCAATTGCAGAGCTTCAGGAGCGATATTCAAGCATGTGTAACACTCGCGCGGAATACAATCGAAGCCGATACCCGCACGTTTTTGGATTGGAGCGGGACGACCTGGCAGAGTCACATCGACAAGATCAAATTCCTGATTCAGATCTCACCTTGGGCGGTGATAACGGCCTGTATGGTGTTGATCGCAGCAACCTTAGGACTGACTTTTCTGTGGAGCTGGAAACTCTCAACGATAGCCGCCTCGACGCAGCTAGAGAGGTTGGGCATCCAGGCGGTACTTCACGAGGGAGCGACTTATTTGATCCTGCCGCCAGAAACATCAAGCATGCGCACCTGTTCGGTGGCGAGCCGATTGGTTTCTTGCATCAGAGTGGAGCCAAACTAGATGGACCAATCCCTGACAGCCTTGGAGCGAGATTTGCTCGCGTGCGTCGAGCAGTTGGTGACGGCTTGCGAGACCTCCGCCTCGGAATTGCGCAATTTGGAAGAACGCTCGACGACCGGGATCGAGGCCAGGCTAAATGGCTTAACGCAGTGCATCGAGCTGCTGATGAAATCACGTCTCAAGTCCGTAGCTACATTGGCCGACTTGCTGACCGAAGAACAGAACTACACCACGCTGGAAGAGAACTTGCAGACGAGTTTGAAGCTAGCGAGAGCCGCCGAAACTCTGCTGCAAGAGAGCTGAATCATGGGCTGCTTGAACGAGACCAAGACTACGGCTTCCATCTTTGATCTGAAGGAATGACGATACCCACTCATCACGAACGCTTCACCATGAGCTTCCGCCAATCCTGCGCCTGCGGGATTGACTACAGAGAATTTGAAAGAGTCGACTCGCTACCGATAGGCATTCCACTAGTTGCAATTGCAGGGGTTTGGGGCGATTGCTACAACTTACGGTGTCTGTTTATGGACACTGACGGAAATCAGTATTTGCGGAATGTGTTCAGGACCAAAAACGGCTACTTGATACCAGAACTTGGGGTCGATGCGAAAATGATCAAAATAGGCCAAGTTGTTCTAGCCTAGCGCTCAACTGCGTATTCTCAGTGAATTCGTAGCGTGAGAACTTTTCGGTATTGCACTTCTTGCATTCGTCTAGAAAGTAGAGACTCCGGTTCCCCAAAGATCGTGGGAACGTATGAGCGTTAGTCCTTTTTCCAAATGCCTTTGACCCTGTGGCGTCGCAGAATCGACACCTCATGCGGTCACCAAGAAATCGAGGCTCGTCCTCCGGTCCCACTAGTTCCTGAACGATTTTATCATAGAGTTTCACTTGTAATCCTACTCAGGTGGGCCTGGGCTGTTTTTTGCGCGTTTCTGGCGATCTAGGGCGCAGTGAGCGCCTGCTCCAACAGTCGTCTCCTGCACCGATCTCGAAAGCATCAGAAATGGCGGCAACTGGAATATCGCCCAGGTGAGCACTTTCGATCTCTGCCATAAATCTTTTTGTCGATTCTTCTAACTTCCAAAGGGCTCTGATTTCCCTCCCGGATTTGATGTTCTCTGCCACTACATCGGTGTTTATTCGCAGCCAAACAGATCGCCCCCATTGTCTCTTGAAAGGGAGAAACTCACCAATAGAACTTGTGAAGAACTCAGCTTCGTATTCTTGCAAATCAAAGCCTTTAGGGAAATCAAAGAGGCTAACCCCTCCTTCAGCCCGCACAAAAGGCGTGCCTCCATAACGCTCACTATCTGGCAACGGGGGATCTACAAAATGAAACCTGTATCTAGAATTTTCTCAAACCGAAGTACGGACGTGGTGTGCCACATACTTCCCTCAAGGTACTTTGAAATAAAGTCTGGTATTGTTACCATATTCTTTGAGTCTCAGCTTTCATATCAACCATGGATTGCGACAAAACGGGCCTCATTCAAACGGTCTTTCGCCATCGCTTAGGGTTATTACTCGAAATGGTGAAGAGTATCGGTTCTGACGCTCCCTGCAAGGTCCGCATTGGGCTGCGACCTGCCGATTTTCCCTACAGCATTTTTTGGCACGGTAAAGGCAACTTTGGGCTCTTTTTCCATTCGGCACCAACCGCATAGAATGGCAGCTCCGAGCCCACTGTAACCGATGCTGCAAAGTCACCAAACGTCCGCTAAAGTCGTCTGGGGGAATGATCTAAGTGTCCAGCATCGATAGTGGACTCTGTGGGCGTGCGCTGTAAGTAGGTGGGAAAAGCGGTTTGGGGAGGCCGCTCACGATTAAGTTAAAGCCCCAGTTGTCCTTTCATCATAGCAAGGTATTCAGCGTCATCCATTGCCTTACGGGCTGCGATTACCTGCTCGGCATCCGGGCCTGCGATGTAGCGCAATTGATCGCTGCCATCTGTGGCGGCCTGCATGATCGTTTCTGCCACCATAATGGGGTCAGATCCTTGTGAGCCAGCGGCTTGCATAGCGGCGAGCGCCTTGTCCATAAAGGGACCATACTCAGCCTGCTCCGGGTCATAGTTAATCATTGATCCAGTTGTTTCAGCAAAGTTGGTATTGATCATTCCTGGCTCGATCAGCTTCACTTTGATTCCTATAGACTCAAGCTCGTAGGAGAGCGATTCCATCATGCCCTCTACGGCAAATTTTGAACCGTGATAGAGCGTGCCAAGCGGGAAGGTGATTTTGCCGCCCATGGAAGAGATGGTGATGATGGTTCCTTCACCTGCTGCCCGCATGTAGGGAAGCACGTTTTTCGTGACCAGCAGCGCACCGATGACGTTCACGTCGAACTGCATACGGATCGCTTTTTCGGGCGTGGATTCCAATATGCCATATGCGCCGTAACCAGCATTGTTCAAAAGCACATCGATCTTGCCAAAGCGCTCAATCGCCTCAGCCATCGCGCCTTTGATGGTCTCTTCGTTGGTCACATCGAGAGCGGTCACCAACACATTGTCTAACGCGTTCAGCTCGTCATCATCTTTTGGGTTGGAGCGCACGGTTGCGACAACGTTCCAGCCCTTCTCCTGAAAGAACTTGGCGGTCATGCGCCCGATGCCGCTGGAGCACCCTGTGATTAGAATTGTTTGTGTCATATTCATCTCCTGCCATGGTCTATGTATGCCTCGCCGGATTGGCGAAATCGGGCGCGATGCAAATCAAGAGATCACGCCATTCTTAGTGATCCCGATGGGCCTCATGCCCACCGGGTTGAATCAATGGGCCGTCATCAAAAGTCTTTGCCGTGCAGGCTGTCCAAGGCCATTTGCCCGGCGAGCTTGGCGAACCGGCCCCAGCTTTGATCGACCGAGTATTTGGACGCGTTCACCAACATGTGGTCCACTTGCTTCCGGTTCGTGAAGGCGAAGGCAGACGCCCCAAAATCGTCGATAATCACCGATTTCACGACGTTCTCGAAGTTCAGACCGTTGCCAAAATTGCCTACTCCAGAAACAAAGTCGTCTGTTGTCTCACCACAACCGCCCCATGTCAGATAGGCATTGAGCCAGATATTGGGTGGCACATTGTTGACCGCGATACCGCCATAGTCGAGCTCGTGAACGGCTGAGTGAACAGCCGCTTCGTTGGCTTTGAAGGTGTCATTGTCCACGAGCATCATGCAGCCAAGCGTGCCGAGCAGACGATTGTTGCAAAAGTCCACGGCTTTGGTGAGGTAATCGCCTGCGTCGTTTTCCGTATCCAAAGGAAGCTCGCTGAAGATTTGGCAGAAGGCTTCATTGCTGACCGCAAAATCATCTTCACCAATGCCCGGTATGAACACGAAGTCACTGTTGGGGTGGTTGCCGCCTTCGGGTTTCAATACCTCTGCGGTTGGCTGGTTCTCGAGGAACGCTTCCTTGGTCTTATCAACACCTGGATAGTAAGTAGAGGTCCCGAAAGTTGTCTCAGAGATCGCATTGCGCAACGCCTTGATGAACTGATCGCGCTGCGGCCAGTTCTTCGACGTGATGATCGTTTGTGGCCGTCCGCAAACCGCGCCGCCATTAAGCTTGCCGACCGATGCCAGTTGGATCGCCCAATGCTCGATTTCCTTGTCAGTCCACTTCCCCGGAACGATGAGGCAGGGGTTGTTGCCACCACACTCTGAAACGAGCGGAGCGCTCGCTGCGTTCTGGATCGCGTGGGCGACGCCGGTCGATCCGGTAAAGTAAATCGAGTGAAGCCCCTCGAGGGCGGACATTTCGCGTCCTTGATCGCCGTCGATGAAAGCCAGCGCGCCACGCTCGATGAGCGGGGCGAAAATCTTCGCCCACACCTTGTCAGACTCTTCGTTCAGCTGGTGCGGCTTGTGGATCACGGCTTTGTTTTCGAGAAAGAGCGCCATCGCCATCTCGATGGAGGAGCTGTAGTTGCCGGCTCCAGAGACCGCGATAATGCCGGCAGGCCTATCGAGGGGATTGACCTGCTTTGGCTCACCGGCGACATGCAGGAAGCCTCTTACTTTGCCTGCAATCAGCTTGTCTTTCTTGTAGAGCGGAAAAACCTCGATCTCGGAGCGATCATCCGGCAACTGCTTGATACCGATTGGCTTTGGCAATTCTCCGTGCACAAGCGACTCATGGAGATGCCGGATCCCCATCAGCGTATTGCCCATTGCGTTGACGGTCGTGACAATCCCTTCTGAGTGAGAAACGCCCTCTGCGCCAACCTGTTCATTCTTCATCGCTGCATCGGCGGTGCCCAATTCATCGCAGTATTTCAGGATGTTCTCCTGAATCTCCACAATAAGGGCTAGCCGTTCCACGACCGAAGTTTCGGCCCATGCTGTCGGATTGAGGCTGTCAAATGCGTCCTGCGCTTTCATGGGCAGTTCCTTAGGTAATAGATTGAATTCACAGAAATTTCTAACAAGCACTCAAAAAACCAACAATATCATTTGGTGCCATTAGACTTGCCGAAGAGGACGGATCACTCTGCTCGATTTGTCTTCGCCCTGTGGACGCGGTCCCGAAGCTCGGCCTCCCACTCACTTTGCGTCTCCTGATATTTGGCGACCATTTCCTCGTTTTCATGTATTGCGACGCCAGGCTTGTGAAGCTCAGCCGTCTCCAACATGCGGGTTCGCTCAAACGCGTCATACTCATCCATCATGCGTCCTGCGGCGTCTTTGCTATGCCCCAGAGCCTCCAACGCTGATCGCGCAGTGCGTATCGAGCTGTCATAGGTTTCACGGATGATGTCGCGGCACCCTGCATCCCACAGATCGAAGACGTGAATGCGGTCATAGGCACGGGCAATCACATGTACATTTGGATGGGTTTCGCAAACATAACGGACGAGCTCAGTGGTTTGATCCTTGCCATCAATGGCAACAATCAAAAGCTTGGCTTCGTCGATGCCCGCAGCTTTCAGGAGGTCGTGGCGAGTGGCATCTCCATAGTACACTTTGAGGTCGATTAGGCGCAGCATCTCCAATTGCTGGCTGCTGTAATCAACGACAGTCGTCTCATAGCCAGACGCACGCAATGCGATATTGACGATTCCGCCAACGCGTCCATGCCCGGCGATGATGATACCCGAGTGATCTTCGATCTCGTCTGATGCGGTGTCCTCATCAGAAATGTAGCGCGGTACGATCAAACGCTCATAGACGATAAACATCAGCGGTGTTGCCAGCATTGAGAGCGCAACCACCAACAACAAAGTGTCGGCGACACCGCCAGGGATGACGGCATTTGCAACGGTGAAGGAGAGCAAAACAAAGCCGAACTCACCTGCCTGCGCGAGACCCAGACCAAAGAGCCATTGGTCGCTGCCTCGGATTTTGAAAACCCGTGCCAAAGCCAGCAATATGATGGCTTTGACCGCGATCAGGCCAAAGGTCAGCCCCATGATGGATCCGAAGCTGCCAAAGAGCAGATCGAAATCCATACCGGCGCCAACGGTCATGAAAAACACGCCCAGGAACAGGCCGCGAAACGGATCAATATCGCTTTCAATTTCGTGGCGATATTCGCTGCTGGCGAGAACGACACCCGCGAGGAATGTGCCAAGTGCCGGCGACAGGCCAACCATTGTCATCAGAAGCGCAATGCCAAGTACCACCATCAGGGCTGTGCTCACAAAGAGCTCGCGCAGCCGCGCTCTGGCAACAAAGCGGAAGAGGGGAGTGACGAGATATTGTCCGATCACAATCACCCCACCAATGGCCATGACCGTCACGATGGCGGTCTGCCAACCGCTGAGATGTTCAACCAGAGAAATGTTGAACCCGGAGCCGGCGTGATCGTCTGCGTGGCCCGAACCGTGGCTAAGCGCTTCGGTAAGCTCCGGCAGGGCGAGAAGCGGGACCAATGCCAGCATTGGGATTACGGCGATGTCTTGCGCGAGTAGCACAGAGAAACTGGACTGCCCGCCGTCGGAGCGTGACAGGCCTTTCTCCTTCAGGGTTTGATTGACAATCGCCGTTGAAGAAAGAGCGAGCACCAAGCCAATAGCGAGCGAGACGGTCCAGGGCTGGCCGAGCACGAGAGCGATCAAGGCAAAGGCTATGGTCGTCAGACCGATCTGCAGGCCTCCAAGTAAAAAAATTCGATTGCGAAGTGCCCAAAGCTCGCGTGGGTTCATTTCCAGGCCGATCAAAAACAGCATCATTACAACGCCGAACTCGGCGAAATGCTGGAGAGCGATGACGTCTGCTCCGATCGCGCCAAGTATGGGGCTGAGCGCAATGCCCGCGATCAAATAGCCAAGGACGGACCCCAGGCCAAACCGCGTCGCCAGCGGGACCGCGATCGCACCGGCAAAGAACAATGAAAATGTGATGAGCATGAAATCAGCCGACAAACTCAAACTCCCAGAAAAGGTTGATATGTGTCGCGCGCAGCCTGATGACCATGCTGTCCTCGTTGTAACCCCGCCACTTCATTTATTTAGAAAATTCAGTTCAACCTTTGACACACCTCTCGCTTCCGCTGGGGTCTTGCCCGTCCAGCGTTGGAAAGCGCGATAGAATGAGTTTGGCTCTCGGTATGCCAACAAAAACGAGATTTCTTCGATGCTTAGATCTTCTTCGTTCAGATAGTGCATTGCCAGTTCCAAGCGCGTTGATGCGAGAACCTTCTTGAAAGTTTTGCCTTCTTCACTCAATTGGCGCTGCAGGGTGCGTTTGGATATGGCCATCTTTTCGCAGATCGCTTCAATGCTTGCTTCTCCTGATGGCAGCATTTCGCGTAGGGCGTTCTTAACCCTAGTAACGAAGACCACTTTCGGCTCCTGTGCTGCCATTCGGTCTCGAAGTTGCTTCTCGAATTCTGGCCAGGTTTCCTCGTTCTCGGTGACCAAGAGCAGATCGGCATCTTGCCGATGCAGAGAAATCTGTGCGCCTCTCTCAGGTTCGCATCCTAAGTATGAAATCACTTCATCCCCTGGATGTTCAATGAGTGGTAGTTCTATGCGCGCCGGAACGATATGCTTGATGGTGTGGCAACGAATGCATTCCAGCAGAAAGATTGCTTCAAACCAGACCATTTGCGGCGGGATTTGAATTTTTGGGTCTACTGATCCGATTGCGACATGCAGGTAATCACCTTCCTCGGAGACTTTCAGGGTTACCGGTGCCATCAGTGGTTTGAACACTGACAAGCGGTCAAGGCCGGTCCGAACATCAGGCGAACAAGAAAAGGCAAACATCGCAGGCGTAAAATGCGCGTGTGCAAAGAGTTTGCCCAAAGTGAGCGATAAATCGGGGCGGCCGGCTTCAGCTTCAACAGCTCGCCACAGATCGAACACTTGCGAAGGCGTCAACTCGACACGCTCGTCGCGTGTCAAATCTGCGGTGAGCCGGGCTCGGCGCGCGATCCGCTCGGGTGAAATATTTAGTAATTTGGCCACCTGCGCGATGTATTTGGCCATAGGGTAAAGGCGGTTTGGCGTTTTAGCCTCCTATAACAAGGTTTTGCGTCACCCCTTAGTGTACGCGTCACTTCAAGTGGACCATAGGCCTGAAGAAAATTGGCACGTTCAGATGGTATTTTGGCGCAATGTGATTGTCTGGTCGGTTGATTGCCCATGGGAAATGACCCGCTAGCCCAATATATTTTCACTAAGGATTGTCCCATGCGTGCGCACGGCCCTGACGATTTGGGTTATTGAGTTATGGAGTGTTCAACATCGGACTTTTGGAGTGTAATAGAACGCTGGGCATTGCGCGCACAAAGCGCCCGGTTCCTTACAACATTGAGCAACGCTTAACGAACCACGACTTCAAATATAGTAAACCTAAGTCGCGCTCGCCGGACACACTGTTGTCGATAGTCAGATTGGTCACCGGATAAAACCTAAACTCCGCCAGTGAAAATGCGAAGAAAGAACTAGAGTCAGTCTTGGCGATATGAGGGCAAGGCTCGCGGATATGCGGGCATCGTCTCCATAGCGGTCACTGGCGCAGCCACAGCGAAAGCTCACTTTGTCCTGCGTAGAAGTCGTTCACACCTAGTGCAGCGAACGGCTGCCCTGAGCCCTGAGTCACGGATGCTGCAGAGCGGGCAAATGTCCGCTCTGCAATTCCTGTGAAGAATTTGGCAAGCTAATAGAGATTCGTTGTCTGCTTAACGCCGAGAGCAAACGGCGCACCGTTTGGATCACACAGGATGGGGCTATCGGCTTGAACGGTTTCATTATCATTCACAGAAGCCAGACGCGCCCCTTTGGTTTCGGCAGCACGGGAGGCATCGGAGACTGAAGCAACCTTGATGCAAGGAACCCAAGATGCGTTTGAGGCAGTTGACCAAGTCGCGGCATGCTGGATTGCAACAAGTTGGCCCTGAGGCTCGAGGAGGGTGACGCAATCCTTGCCCCGCTGGGGAGAAACCTGCCATCCGAAGAGTTCGATGTAGAACGCTTGCGGAAAGTCATTCCCGTTGCTGACATACACTTCAGGGCCGAACTGCCTTTGCGGTACGGGGAAAGTGTGCCGAGACAAAGAAATCCCCACTAGAGCACCGAGCGGATCGCGGACGAGCGCATTGCGACCGACACCCGGCACCTCGAATGGCTCCCGAACGATCTTACCTCCGAGTGTACCGACGCGGTTGATCGCTATGTCCACATCGGGAACTTCGATGTAAGAGATCCAGCCATTTTCCTGCTCCAGGGGCGTCTCAATCAATCCCGCACCCGCTTCGTCACCGGAAAGGGCAAGGACGAAATCCTGCTCGCCGCCACCCCATGCAAAATCCGATGCCCGCTCGACTTCATACGTCCAGTTGGCGACGTGCTGGTAGAATGCCATCGAACACGCCCTGTCCGATGTGAAAAGGTCATGCCATACGAATTGACCTGCTTTCGACTGTGTCATCGTCTTACTTCCTGACATCTTTGAGCTTTTTGACACCGCGGACCATCTTCCCGAACGCCTTGTCGCGCGACCTTCGTTCCGCAAGACTCGCGGAATTGAAGGCGTCTTCGGCCATGAGCTTGCGCCATCTGCTAAGACGACCGCCATCAAGAGCACCCTCATCGATAGCCTTCAGAACAGCGCATCCCGGCTCGGATTCGTGCTGGCAGTCCCTGAATCGACACCGCACGGCCAACTCCTGAATGTCGGCAAAGAGATCATCAATGCCGTCAGCTGCATCGGTGAGCTGCAATTCCCGCATACCCGGGGTGTCCAGTATCAGACATCCATTGGGCATTGCATGGAGCTCGCGCCGCGTTGTCGTATGCCGCCCCTTGGCGTCGTCCTCGCGAATAGATTGGGTCTCGATGGATTGGCTCTGGAGCAATGCATTGGCTAACGTCGATTTCCCAACGCCAGATGAGCCGAGAAACGCCACCGTCTTGCCGGGCCTGCACCAAGAAGTCAGTTTTGTCCGGGGCGCGTCTCCGCGGGCGTCAAGTGCGACCACATCGATCATGTCCGACACCGTGCGGGCCGTGTCGATGTAGCTTTGCGAGTCCGTCAGGAGGTCGGTCTTTGTGACGACGATGACAGGCGTGATCCCTGCCTCAAAAGTGAGAGCTGCATAGCGTTCCAGCCGGGCCACTTTGAAATCCTGATTGCAGGACGTGACGATAAAGGCGGTATCAATGTTCGCCGCGATCAGTTGTTCCTGCCGGTCGGTTCCGGGCGCACGCCGTTTGATGAGGCTCGTGCGCTCTAGAACCCGACTGGATCGCGGGCGCAAAGGATCCAGCATCAGCCAGTCCCCTACAGTTACATCGGCTCTGGGAGGAAGTATCGTATCGATGCCGTCACCGAGGGCGTGCAGGCCATTGCGATGCACTTCGACAATTCGAACGGGCGGTGTCACCGACAAATCTTCTACGCTGATCTGCTGGGCGAAAAACGGTTGCCATCCCAATGCCTGAAGAGGGTTGAAGTCGGAGTGTCTTCCGGCGTTGCGTGCGCGAAGCGGAAGGAAGTCTGAGTAATCCCTTATCATAGGGTGTCACTTTCATGTCTCTGGCCCAAGTCTGATCTGGGCGCTGTTGGTGAGAAAAAAGTTTGCACATCAAAACTCACCGTCGGCCATAATGTGACGGTGTTTCTTCAGATGTTGAATGTGCTCCGGGAGGCGCGCTGCCTCCCTTCCTTACCGGGACATGAAATCTCCATTTCAGATTATGTGCACATAGGATGAACGCGTGCACAACACAACAGTTGACGGCTGATTTGGAACTCTTCTTCAGTTACCGTAGCAGCAATTCAACAGGAAAAAGACTATGTCAGCTTTGTCCGCTGAGCAGTCATTTCACGAATAACTACTTCGAGCCTATACCCCCCAAGAAGCCGCGCTATGGCGAAGGTCTGTTTTTGCGCTTGGTCGGCAGCATCATGCTTCCGCGTGCTTATGGTCGGTCATTTCCCGGCGCTCAGCCAAGGCTTGGCGCACAATTTGGAAGGCAGACGACAGAAAGAGCCCAGCCATGACGGTTGCCACGACAAGATCAGGCCAACCTGTTGACGTGCCCCAGACACCAAGTGCTGCAAACATCACTGCCACGTTCCCAATCGCGTCATTGCGCGAACACAGCCAAACCGACCGAACATTGGCATCACCATCTTTGTAGCGGACCAAAAGCAAGACGCTTGCTAGATTGGTAAGCAACGCGAGAAAGCCGACGCCCCCCATTATCTCTGCAGTTGGAACGCCCACAAAGAAGACGCGATAGACAGTCGATCCGAACACCCAAAGGCCCATCATCAGAAGGCTGATGCCTTTGAACAGTGCTGCATTCGTTCTTGCGCGGAGAGAGGCCCCGATAACAGCAAGCGAAATGCCGTAGGTGAGCGCATCGCCTGCGAAGTCGAGTGCGTCTGCCTGCAGCGCTTGGGATTTGGCCAAATGACCCGCTGTCATCTCGACAAAGAACATCGTCGCGTTGAGCGCGATCACGATCCAAAGCCGTCTTTTGTAGTCATCTGAAACACCGTCAAACTTGGCGTCATGTCCGCAGCAACCAGCCATGGGAATCCTCTTTCATCTTTGGTTGTTCATGATGTAATGTCTCTAGCGACTAGAGGTTCAAGAGGTTTCTTCATGTTTTCCATTGGCGAGCTTTCTAAGCGCACAAAGGTCAAAGTTCCGACCATCCGGTATTACGAGGAAATGGGACTACTGCCCGAGGCAGAGCGCACGTCAGGCAACCAAAGACGATACGACCAAGCTGGGTTAGAGCGGCTGAGCTTCATCCGCCATGCGCGTGATCTTGGGTTTTCAATTGAAGCAATTTCTTCGCTGATCGAATTGCAGGAGCACCCCGACCGGTCGTGCGAGGCTGCGACGGATATCGCAACATCTCAACTTGAAGAGGTCCGCACCAAGATCAAACGCCTCCGAACACTTGAAAAGGAACTCAACCGGATATCGAAGGGCTGCAATGGTAAAGGCGTTTCCGAAGACTGCTACGTATTAGCATCGTTGGCCGACCACGGCTTGTGCGACAGAGACCACTAGAACACCGAGGGAAGCGGACATTTGACCGCTAAAAGTTAACGGCAGCTAAGTCCGCTTGTCGGGATTTGCAAAGTTCAGTTTGGAATGTCCGGCTAGGGCTGCCTCCAGACATAGGCACGGGAACCAGCGAAGGTCGACTGCGAGCCCAAAGTGGACAACGAAAAGATGGCCAATCGGTATAGGGTTTCTATTGCGGTTTCCTATCAGCGGCTACTCTATTGCGTTTTGAAATGTTGCGGTAAGCCGTTTGTTCAAACCGTGATGAGGTTCGGCTGAAGAACCGTAGTGCAACTCAGCCAAAGCAGCGATGTCATTGAAAATGACTACGGAGCCGCCTTCTTCATTCGCGTAAACCAATAGTTTTTGGCAAAAGGCATCCAAACCAATTGCCGGAAAGCCCGCCATAGCCACGCCACCGGGTGCTGGTCCGCCGAACAGTAAAAGTACCGCCTCCGGCAGGTCCACCCCCAGTTGGGACGCTTCGGTCGCAAAATCGATTTCACCGAACCAGACAGTATCGTCCTGCCCCATGACAGCTGTCCTGAGACGTTCGACTGCCTCTGGTACGCTGAGCAGAGTTTGCAGTTCGATGATCCCGTAGTCGGCAAACAATCCGTTGGTCGGCGCTGATGTTGCATCCAAGTCGTTTAGAACTTCGAGCATCTTGCTCTGAAACGCACTCAACGAAGAAGCGTCCGTGAGCCCATGCCGGACTTTGAGAAATTGAGAGTCTGTGTAGGCGATCTGTGGACGACCATCCTGATCGAAGGAAAGAACGCGAAAAGGAAGGTCCAGACCTGCTCGCACGTTCTCCTCCAGTATAGGTGTGTTTACCTCTGGATCAGAGAAAACGAGTACACGAGATGCTGGCATTTCGACGCCTTCGGCCTTGGCCAGTCGCGCGTGATCTATCGATGCGATTGGCGTAGCTCCCGCTTCTTCAACGGCAGTCTCAAGCACTAAGAAGTTTTCGTCCACCGCACTCTGGGCAGATGACGATTGTGCAAGAGCCGATGTCGAAATTGATGAAGTTGCAATCATCGAGAGAACAAAGAAAAACCTCAGCATCTTTTCACTTCCTGTTTCATCGTGCTTTTTTCAGTGAAACCGCCGCCAGAGCTGCAAAAGCTATCTCGGCCGCAAGGTAAAAGAGAAGTATCCCGTTCGGAACTCCATCGATAAGAATGCTTAGTATGCGTCCAACGGCCAGTCCCGACATAAACAAAAAAAGAACCCAAAGCGCCGGTCGTTGTAGATCTGGTTTCACCACGGCCGCTAACCAAAACAAAGCGTTTGCCAGGTAAAGTCCCATAATCGCACGGAAGACATGCGTCTGGTTCGTTCCTTCCACCGAAAATCCCAGCAAAACTGGGATCGAACTGCTCGGCATCAGACCGTATGATAACGCGATTGGCATGAGGCCGACGGCAGCAAGCAGAAGGACCAATCTAGCACTCATGGAGGACTCCGTCTCGTAGAGGTTTCGCTTTTTGCGAGATTCCTAGTCGGTTATTTTGGGCATCCGATGATCCGAGCCGGATGCCCACGCTGCGGTGGGAAAGGCGTATTGGTTGCCTAGCTTCCTCTACTGAGAGATGCCGCCTTCGGTTGATGTTTGTTCTTCAACATGGTCTTGATTGGCGACCGGCTTCCCGCGCGGAGGGAACTCCTCGAAAGTAGCGAGATGTGCCTGCACTAACCGGGCGGCTGGGCCGAATGCCCACATTTTCTCACCCATCCAGCGGACGTACATACCGCTTTCCTCCGCAGCTTTTTCGTAGGGATCGCGGCGGAGGTTGAAAAGCAAGGGGGCGACCAGTTCTTCCTTCGGGCCTGACCAGCCGTGGTTTTGAACGACAAAGTGCGCTTTCCAATCGTTGTAGCGTACTGCTTGGAGGTCCGTACCCTGATAGTAAATCAGCTCGCGGCGATTGCTCTCTTCGTCCTCACCGGTCAAGTAAGATAGTTGGTTGTAGCCATCCAAGTGTACTTTGTACCCTTCATAACCATCTAGGAGCTTTTCTCTTAAGTCTGTGGGGCCTCCCGCCGCGGCTACAAGTGTTGGCATCCAATCCATTCCGCTGAAGATACCGTTCAAAACCTGTCCTTCAGGAATTTTGCCCGGCCAGCGAATAATCGCGGGAACCCTGAAGCCACCTTCCCAGGTAGTACCCTTTTCCCCATGAAACGGCGTCGTACCGCCATCGGGCCACGTCAGTGTTTCTGGGCCATTGTCGGCGGTGAACATCACTATGGTATTATCGGCAACTCCCAGATCCTCAAGGTGGCTGAGAACGTTACCAACGTTGTTGTCCAACTCCTTCATGACAACATCCTGAAGTCCGCGCCCATTGCCCAACATAGCTTCGTATTCGGGGCTGAGGTGGGTCCAGACGTGTGCACGGGCTGGAGCCATCCAGACAAAAAACGGAGTGTCCGACTCTACTGCACGAGAAATGAAGTCCTTCGTGTAAGATGTCACTTCGTCATCCAAAGTCTTTTGGCGCTCAGGAGGCGCAGGCCCGTCATCAATAATGCGCTGCTTCCCGACTTTTCCAAATCGCGGGTCGACTGTTTCGTCTACTTCCTCTGTTGCAAATGAATGAATGATGTTGCGAGGCGCAAATTGCGCGTTGAATTCTGGGTCGTCTGGCCAATCCGGATCAGACGTATATTCCATAGCATTCAGGTGGTAGAGCCAACCCCAATACTCGTCGAAACCTTTTGTAGTCGGTAGGAACTCATTGAGGTCGCCTAGGTGGTTTTTTCCAAACTGTCCCGTCGTATACCCCAACTTTTTCAGGAACATCGGAAGCGTTGGGTCATCTGGGTTTAAACCTATCGGATCACCCGGCAGTCCAACCGTGTGCATACCAGTCCGTATTGGCAATTGTCCGGTCATGAAAGCTGATCGACCGGCAGTACAACTTGGCTCGGCATAATAATCTGTGAGACGAGCACCCTCTGACGAGAGACGATCCAAGTTCGGCGTCTCGATGCTTTTGACACCTCCGTGGTAAACGCCGACGCTCGCCCAACCTACGTCATCTGCCATGATGACAAGAATGTTGGGCGGGGTATGTTCGTCGGCCCAAGCTCCAGTGAAAGCAAAGCAGACGGCACCCGTTACTGAGATAAGCTTGTTCATTAAGACCTCCCGGCTTGGTACTACTTACCAACCATAGGAAAAACATCGGCTTAGAGGAACGGTCTGATTTGTTAACTTTTTGGGCTCAGCACCTTGGTGCAAGAAATTTCTTCGGCCGCAAAGTCCGCATCTCAGAGGGTGTAAAGCTCATAGTGAAGGTCCGCTTCGGGCTGCCTCCAGTCACTAGTGCGAACAGTGGTGAACGCGGCTTCGAGCCTAGCGCCGGTAATTCGCTGGAGCGGTAAACCCTCCATTCCGAAGTTTTATTGGGCCGCAGCCAGCGGTGATGCCGCCACGGCCCACGTGGTAAAACGTCAGTTCGTTGGGGTCACATCGACTAACGTTGGTTCGCGATCACCGCTGGTTTCAAAGACGATCATCTCGTCTCCCATAGCTCCGAAGTCAATCTGCTTCATATCGACCATATGCACCGTTCTGTCGTACATCGTGTGATAGTAGTAGACGAGGTTGAGGGAGTCCGCAGCGGTCGTGATCTGAGTTGCGCTGTAAAGCAGGTCGTCCGACTGCACATCGTCTTGAGCGCCCTCCGCTGCATCGGCCGGAATGTTGAAATTATCCAGAATGCGAAACGCCTCGCGCACGGTGTCATAGCCACCTTGCGTCTCCCGCGCCGACTGAGAAAAGGCGACTGCGCGGACGAACCGGGATGGGGGTGTGAAGTCGCCTGGCAGCCCTATCATTCCACTCCCAGCGCCAAGGGGCGCGAAAGTAACGCCACTTGCCTCAACTTCCGGAAGCCCAAGGGCCGACAGGTTTACGTAGTTGTTAAGGTTCGTCATGTGCCAATCGTAGTTTGGCGAATTGGTGATCACGCCAAGCGGAGCATCGAAAATCGTCAGTTCACCGTCAATGTACTCGACAACGATCCTTCCGCCGAACCGGTCAGCAACCAACATATGAAATGGGAAGGGAAATCCGAGAGTCTCATCTACGACCCCGACAACACGGACATTCGCCAACCCGGTGGCAGCCTCTTCAACTGTCTCAAATTGGGAAAGGACATAGCTGGCTAGCAAATCGCCGGGAATCGTGTTGCCGGAAAGGTCAGGGTCGTACTCCTGATACTCGGTGAAGCCGGGCAGATAAAACAACCCGGCGGTCAACCCAGCTTCGTTGATGCCATCTGCGGGAGCCCCATGATCCAACATGCTGATACCGACCATTCCAAATCGGCCGGTCCAGTTTGCTCCGTCTCGCTCATCTGGCATTTCGCCTGCGGTATAAGTGAAACCTCGCGGAATAATGTTGATCTTTGTCTCAAGATCGAACGGCCCCCATTCGGCGGTCCTTGCGCGAACGATGCTTCCATCCTGCCCTGTCAACATGATGCCAGTGCATCCCCAGGCCATCGATACTGAAGCCACAAAGGCTATGGTCGCTTTTGGTAATATCCGAAATAGCTCGATATGACGCATGGTCGTACTCCAATTGGACTGATCTGATCTCATGAACTCGCTCGACCAAGCTACCACACCGGATCTCAAGTTGAATGAAGTTTGCATGATCTTCAAATAGGCAAGAAAGTCCGCCTATTCCTTCCGTCGGACTTTGCAAAGTCCGACTCTGAATGTCTGGTTTGGGCTGAGACCGGTCCTCAACAACCATTGAGCCTATGGCAACTTTGTCCGCAGCCTTGCCATCCGACACTGGAATTTGAACGTCCGGAATGTGCGGTTTTTGACCTACCGCATATGCGAAAGACCGACTCTCGCTAAACGGCAGGAACGGGCTCAACGAGCCTGTCGAGGCGCTGAATATTAGCCTGAAAAAATCTCTTATTTTCAATGATCCTATCAGGGCAAACACGCGCTGCAACCAAATGTTGAAGTACAAGTTCCAGGGAATGCAAATCCTAAGCCCGAGCGAAAGGCCGCAGCAGTCTGCAAATAAATCGATAGAACTAAAACTCATGCTTCCATCATACTTTTGAGGGAACCAGTCTATCCAGAAGCATCCGGACTTGAGTTCAAGATTAGATTTCTGTGTTCCAGATAGACTTGGAGAGAGGAGTTTTGCAGAAATTCAGAAGCATCATTGGTTGGGCGCGCAAGTCTTGCTTCTATAAACGCAAGAATACACACAACAACAAGCCCGGCTAGTATCCAAAGGTACGCGAAAAGCCCTAGTAGATCTGGGCTGGTAACTTGAACGGCTATCGGAGGGGTGAGAAGAAGAATTGTAAGCATCAAACCTTTTTTCAACTTCTTCTGCTTCTGCAAATAATCCGTAGATATTTCCTCAACCTCATGCTCCAGCCTACGCACCCATGACAAGTACTCGTCTTCTAGTTGGCCACGTAAATAATGGCCGCAACGACAAAACTCTCTAGAAAGATACTCAATCCCTCCGCAGGCCTCACATTCCGTGGCATTCGGGCAACCTCTAGTCGGCCTAACTCCGTTGGAGCTTCCAGGTTGGTACGGTGCATCAAGTTGGGTCTCTTCTAGGATGCTATCTACCTTGCCCAACACGCCCACTTTGCGCGGCCTCAATTGCTCGGCTTTTCGCAAAACTTCGTTCTCTAACATCAAGCGACTAACCTTAAGATGGTGTCAATTCTGGCTATATCGGGCACTTGGTTAAGGCCCTCAATCGTTTCGGGGCTCAGAGCTTCTTTGAAAAGAAAATCTATAGCGTCCCATTTCTTTTCGGGTGCTACAACAAGGCCGCGATTAATTATTCTGTGCTCAACTGCGATTCCAAGTTTACGATAGGCATGCGCCATTTCCGAATGTCGGCGGCTTTTGCCTTCAGCAGTGTCCCCTTCGAGCATCCAGAGCGGATCGACATCGAATTCTTCATAAACCTTCAGAAGTAGGGTGGCGGTTAGGTCGCGTTGGCCACGTTCATAGTACTGATATGCACTTCGACTGATGCTAAGTCGTTGCGCCATTTCTTCTTGTGACAGACGCGCCTCGGTTCGGACAGCCGCAAGGCGCACCCCTAGGTCAGGAACAGTCATGATGTACCTTTTTGTGGTTGCATTGACCACGATTATGGTTATCTCTATTCAATGTAACCGCTGATAGAGGCATTTGGTTCGTTTTAGGTAGCATTATCGTAGTTTTGTTTCGATCTGAACGCAAAACGAAAATTTTGCCTCGATATGTGTGCAGTCATTGAGGAGTTGAAATTGCAAAAAATTCTCGAGACACCAAGGGAATTAGCTGAACGAGTGGGCATCCCCGTTTCCAACGTTCGCTATCTAATCCGCGAAGACATGCTGGATCATATTTATACAGCCCCAGGCCGACGAAACCCCAAGATTCCCAATGGTGCGTGGGAACGATACCTCGATTGTCTGACGTCAGCGCCAATGGGACAGTTTAGGTCGATTTGATAAGAGAGGGTTTCTGGCTCATCGTAACCGCCAAGGAGTGGAGATGAGAAAGAAACCCGGAACCAAGCAGAGCCACGGTGAGAAGGTCGTAAAGGACATTCGCCGTGCGACCCGCAAACAGTATTCCGCAGAAGAGAAGATCAGGATCGTGCTGGACGGCCTAAAAGGCGAGGACAGCATTGCAGAGCTGTGCCGTCGTGAGGTCATCGCGCAGAGCCTTTATTACAGCTGGTCCAAGGAATTTCTGGAGGCCGGCAAGAAACGTCTGGCAGGCGACACGGCCCGCGCGGCAACTTCCACCGAAGTGAAGGATCTGAGACGGGAAGCCCGTGATCTGAAGGAGGTGGTTGCCGAACAGGCTCTTGAACTGCGGTTGCTCAAAAAAAGCATGATCGCGGATGGGGACGACGACGCATGAGATATCCCGCATCCGAAAAACTGGAAGTCATCCGCTTGGTTGAGCAATCGCATCTGCCGACCAAGCGCACTTTGGAGAAGCTGGGCATTCCGAAGACCACCTTCTATCGCTGGTACGACCGATATCTCGTCGGCGGCCCCGAGGCGCTTGAAGATCGTAGACCCACGCCGTCACGGGTCTGGAACCGCATTCCCACGCCAGTGCGCGAGAAGATCAAGGATCTGGCTCTGAAGGAAAGTGAGCTTTCCCCGCGTGAATTGGCTGTTCGCTTCACTGACACAGAAAAGTACTTTGTGTCAGAGGCTTCGGTCTACCGCATCCTCAAGTCTTACGATCTGATCACCAGCCCAGCCTATGTGGTTTTGTCAGCCGCAGACGAGTTCCAGGACAAGACAACACGACCGAACCAACTCTGGCAGACCGATTTTACCTATCTCAAGGTGATCGGCTGGGGCTGGTTCTATCTCAGCACGATCCTGGACGATTACAGCCGCTACATCATCGCCTGGAAGCTTTGCACGACGATGAAGACCGAGGATGTGACCGACACACTGGACCTCGCCCTGCACGCCTCAGGCTGTGATCAGGCAACGGTGCTGCACAAGCCACGTCTGCTCAGCGACAACGGGTCCAGTTACATCTCTGGTGAGCTTGCCGAATGGCTGGAAGATCAGAAAATGGATCATGTTCGAGGGGCACCATACCATCCGCAAACTCAGGGAAAGATCGAGCGCTGGCACCAGACGCTCAAGAACCGCATCCTGTTGGAAAACTACTATCTGCCCGGTGATCTCACGCAGCAGATTGACGCCTTCGTCGAGCACTACAATCACCGGCGTTATCACGAGAGCCTGCAAAACCTCACGCCCGCTGATGTCTACTTCGGACGCGGGCAGACCATTCTAAAACAACGAGAAAGGATCAAACGAAAGACTATCGAAACCCGGCGCTTGCTTCACCGCAAAACCGCCGCATAATCAATCTAACCAGATGAGACAGATACTCTCTTAGATCACGCCGCCATCCGTCCCAAAACCCCTGACAACGGACA
>NZ_JBNAFO010000012.1:0-156635 GCF_049800715.1 Ruegeria profundi | reverse complement strand
TGTCCGTTGTCAGGGGTTTTGGGACGGATGGCGGCGTGATCTAAGAGAGTATCTGTCTCATCTGGTTAGATTGATTATGCGGCGGTTTTGCGGTGAAGCAAGCGCCGGGTTTCGATAGTCTTTCGTTTGATCCTTTCTCGTTGTTTTAGAATGGTCTGCCCGCGTCCGAAGTAGACATCAGCGGGCGTGAGGTTTTGCAGGCTCTCGTGATAACGCCGGTGATTGTAGTGCTCGACGAAGGCGTCAATCTGCTGCGTGAGATCACCGGGCAGATAGTAGTTTTCCAACAGGATGCGGTTCTTGAGCGTCTGGTGCCAGCGCTCGATCTTTCCCTGAGTTTGCGGATGGTATGGTGCCCCTCGAACATGATCCATTTTCTGATCTTCCAGCCATTCGGCAAGCTCACCAGAGATGTAACTGGACCCGTTGTCGCTGAGCAGACGTGGCTTGTGCAGCACCGTTGCCTGATCACAGCCTGAGGCGTGCAGGGCGAGGTCCAGTGTGTCGGTCACATCCTCGGTCTTCATCGTCGTGCAAAGCTTCCAGGCGATGATGTAGCGGCTGTAATCGTCCAGGATCGTGCTGAGATAGAACCAGCCCCAGCCGATCACCTTGAGATAGGTAAAATCGGTCTGCCAGAGTTGGTTCGGTCGTGTTGTCTTGTCCTGGAACTCGTCTGCGGCTGACAAAACCACATAGGCTGGGCTGGTGATCAGATCGTAAGACTTGAGGATGCGGTAGACCGAAGCCTCTGACACAAAGTACTTTTCTGTGTCAGTGAAGCGAACAGCCAATTCACGCGGGGAAAGCTCACTTTCCTTCAGAGCCAGATCCTTGATCTTCTCGCGCACTGGCGTGGGAATGCGGTTCCAGACCCGTGACGGCGTGGGTCTACGATCTTCAAGCGCCTCGGGGCCGCCGACGAGATATCGGTCGTACCAGCGATAGAAGGTGGTCTTCGGAATGCCCAGCTTCTCCAAAGTGCGCTTGGTCGGCAGATGCGATTGCTCAACCAAGCGGATGACTTCCAGTTTTTCGGATGCGGGATATCTCATGCGTCGTCGTCCCCATCCGCGATCATGCTTTTTTTGAGCAACCGCAGTTCAAGAGCCTGTTCGGCAACCACCTCCTTCAGATCACGGGCTTCCCGTCTCAGATCCTTCACTTCGGTGGAAGTTGCCGCGCGGGCCGTGTCGCCTGCCAGACGTTTCTTGCCGGCCTCCAGAAATTCCTTGGACCAGCTGTAATAAAGGCTCTGCGCGATGACCTCACGACGGCACAGCTCTGCAATGCTGTCCTCGCCTTTTAGGCCGTCCAGCACGATCCTGATCTTCTCTTCTGCGGAATACTGTTTGCGGGTCGCACGGCGAATGTCCTTTACGACCTTCTCACCGTGGCTCTGCTTGGTTCCGGGTTTCTTTCTCATCTCCACTCCTTGGCGGTTACGATGAGCCAGAAACCCTCTCTTATCAAATCGACCTAAACTGTCCCATTGGCGCTGACGTCAGACACTCGCCGCGATAGTCCAGATCGTAGTCCCGCGCAACGGTCGCCGGTTCGCCTGCAATACCCTGCATCACAACTGGCTCTTCCATGTTGGCTTCAGCAAATCCCGGAAGCGTGCGCCAGACTGTAACGTCCGTGGTTTCAACACCGTAAAACTCGTCGAATCCTTGACTCGTTGGATAGCGCCCTTCGGTCCATCCAAGGTGCCATTTTCCGTACATGGCCGTGTTGTATCCAGCGTCTTTGAGCATCTCGGCCATCGTGATTTCCCACTGAGTCAGACCGTAAACGCCGCCTCCCAGTGGGACTGTATGGTTTCCGCTCCGAATGCCATATCGTCCTGTCATGGTCGCTGCGCGGGACGGCGTGCACTGACTCTCGACGTTGAAGTTCGTGAGCCTTAAGCCCTCAGCGGCCAGAGCATCCATTTCCGGAGTGGCGGTGCCGCGAATTATTCCTCCACCATTGAACCCTGGCTCACCCCAGCCAAAGTTATCGAGAAAAATAAAGACTATATTGGGCTTGTCCTGAGCTGAGGCGACAGTGCCAATTAGAAGAGAAAGCAACAGTAGGAATGTTCGCGAAAACCGCTTCATGATGACGCTCCCTATAGATATCATTCGTTCGAGACTGGCGAAGTTGGATGCCTGCGGTCGAAAATGACCGTCTTGTAAGGGATCGCTTAGAAACTAGGCTACGTCCTGAACGAACGGTAAGTTTCAGATCCAGAGTGATGAGCCCGCGAAGCGAACCGGTGGCAATTCGTACAACGCGGAAAGTCAACTTCCCGAGTTTGGATGTATCCTTGAGGTGTGCATTCTGTGTCGTGGTACGCGATTTAGAACAGTATATCTTCCAAACCTCATGTGAAATGAATTGTCTAACAGTTCCACGTCAGGCCTCTGATGCAGGCTGACGTTTCTTTTCAGGCCAGAATTCGTCAACCACGACATAGGCAACAATTACGAAGATCGCGGCGCTGGCGACTTGCAGAACGCGCGTAATACTCTTTACGTCAGCTTCGTCGGAAAAAGGCGCAATTGACCCACCGTAGACGATCAAAGCGGTCGTAATTGCAGAGCCAGCGGCAGCGGCGAGCGGGGCTTGTGATTTTCCAAGTGCTCCGAGGGTCAGGCAAAAGAAAAAACATAGCAGAATAGACGTGAGAATTACCGGAGCTACTACGTTTATCTCGTAACAAATTATGGAGACTACCGCTCCAAGAAGGTTAGCCGTCAGCATTGCTTTTGCTACGGTTTTGCCCGCCGCAGGCATCGCCGCGAGTTGCTGGCTCAGCAGCGCGACAAAAAACAGAACCAGCAGTGCGGATGCGCCGGAAACGAAGAACGCCATAGCAAACGGAACTGTGACAAGTGACATCCGGACGATGCGGCGATGAGGGTCGAAGTCTGACGACGTTGCTGCTTTCTTCTGAGCGGCCGTCGGAGGTTCAGCGGGAATTAGCACGAACATCAGTGTCGACACGAAACCTGCAAAAAACAAATTCAGCGGTATCCAGTACACGAGCACCAAGGCCAAATCCTGCGATTGCAGAACCAAGTTCGGGATCATCAACGCCCCCATAAGAGCGATGACACCCGGCAATACTCCGGCACCAGAAACCGACCAAACGAAAGACAGGATTATTCCAATCGCCACGAGGATGAGAAACACAACGGGATATGGTGAGAAGATTGAGGACAGCAGGAACGAAATGAACATCAATCCAATTGAGAAGACAAACAGCTTGCCAAACGCCGCCAAAGGCAATGAGGCAGGCGCTTGAAGAAACAGTGCAGTGAATACCGCCCCGACGACTGCGAGTGGCCAACCAAGAAACAAGCCCAACGAAAAGACACCGGTCACACCCAGCGCAAGCCGGGCGACAGAGCGCTGGTCCTCAGTACGCATAGGACAGAATTGAAACCACGCGGATATAGGTACGGCCTACGAGGTTCAGTAACGAGTTGTCACTTAGATACATAATCACATCGGCCTGCCCGTTCAGTTGAAAGCGAAGATCGTCTTCGGCACTTCCAGCTTCATAACCGGGTAAGACGATCCTGACTGGGAACCTTTCAGGCTCTCGCAAGAACCCCTTGGTACTTGGTGCGCTTGCCAATTGCCCGGGTTCGTCACCACCACTCAAAGACACAGCGGCACTGAAGCTCTCAATGACGCCAGGGACAATCTTACCGGGATGCATATCCAACACCACATCAACCGGAGACCCTATCGACGCTCTTCCCAGGTTGTTCTCGGTAAAATACGCTTCGATCCAGACGTCCGTTGCATCCAGAAACGTTAATAGATCTTGCCCGGATCGGGCATACGTACCGGGGGCTATCAGCAAGTTTGAGATGACACCTGTTGCCGGAGCACGCAGTTCAGTCCATTCAAGGTTCAGTTCCGCATCTGCCAAAGCAGCCAACGCGCGCTGGATCTTCGGGTTTTCAACCCCGTCGTCACCGAGCCTCTGCTTTGCTTTTTCCAGATCCGCTTTTGCGTTCTCAAAATTTGCTTCAGATTCTGCCAACTGCCCTCGCGCATCATCGGCCTTTGAGACGGCAATCAAACCCTTCTTTTCGAGCGCAAATACGCGCTCTGTCTGAAGACGCATGGTGTCGAGATCACTCTGCGCCCTCGCCAGTTTGGCCTGCGCAGCGCTTACTTCGGCTGACGAGGCGCCCACCTCCTGAGTGGCTGCCTCGAGATCGGCTTGGGCTTTGTCACGATCAATTTCGTAAGGCCTGGCATCAATCCGAACTAGAACATCCCCTGCCGAGACCACCTGACCGTTTTGAACAAGAACCTCGGTCACCGTCCCAGTTACCTGCGGAACGATCTGGGTCGCTACGGCCTTTACTCTGGCATTTCCTGTGAACGGTGTCTTTCTGTCAGCGACCAGATACCAGACGAGAAAAATGAGAATGACGGCTAATGTCGACCAGATCGTCTTCCTCATTCTGCAGCTCCTTCAGCGGCGTCTTCGCTAACCGGTGGTGCGTCAATCCAAACTTTGAACAACTCATAGAAGACCGCAAACAACACGGGTCCCATGAAAATGCCGATCAAGCCGTAGGCCATCATGCCTCCCAGAACCCCAATGAGGATTACAAGCATCGGCGTTTCAAGGCCTTTCGAGATAAAGACGGGGCGTAGGAAGCTGTCCATTATGGTCACGGGAATGGCCAGTATGGTGAAAATCAAAGCTGCACCTCCGGACATAGAACTCCATGCATAGATGATCACTGGTATAAGCACCAAACCGGGTCCAATCTGGATGATCGAAAGGATCAGACAGACAAACGCCAGCGTCGCGGCCGAGCCAATCCCAAACAGAACCAGCAATATCCACACGACGACGGCCTGAATGGCGGCAACGCCAATTACACCCTTCGTCACATTTCGGATCGTTGCGCCTGCCAGAGTAACGAATTCACCACCACGCGGTGCAAATACACGGTTGGCAAAGCGCTGAAGGCCCTGCACCATACTTGGTCCGGGACTGAACAGAGCCCCCATTATCAATACCGACAGAGCGAGGCCAAGAAGCCCAATTCCGATTCCTAACACCTTTCCAAAAAGAGACTTGGTGATTTCAAGAATTTGGGTGCCGTATTTTGCAAGCGCACCATCCAGATTCCGCTCGAACATGCCCCAAACATCAGCAATTTTCCCGCCGACTACCGGTAGTTCCTTGAGACCTTCGGGTGCTGGAGGGATTTTTATTTCGCCCTTGTCGGCCTGTTCCGCAAACTCGGATCCAAGTTCTGCGGCACCGGAAACCGCAGTTGCGACTGGCCCCAGGGTTAGAACAAGGCCCAACAAAACCAAGATCGTCGCTGCAAGCTTCTTTCGCCCTCCCAATTTGGATTGCATCCAATCAAACACCGGATAGAGCGCCACGCAAAGGATCGTTGCCCAGATGACCACGCTTGCGAGCGGGGCCACCATGACCAATGCGCTATAGAGAAATAGTCCGAGAAACAGCAGTCGTATCGCTAGATCGACAATCTTCGCGTCCTGAGTTTTTTCCATTCCATCCCCCTGGGTTTGTTTTCTGAATATTATACTCAAAAAACGTTATATGTATATTTTTTTGAGATTGGGGTGATGACCTATCGATTTGAAGACAAAAGTGAATCCGCAACACGGTTTGAAATGCGCAGACAATCTCATGCCTGTGCACAAACTCGATTGGACGAAACCAGGTGCAGTTTATTCGTCTGTTTTCTTGTCGTCTTGGGATAAGATCGTATCAGCCACGGTGGTCGCAGCAGTCACAAAAACGCCCAGCCCTACAATGATGTAAAACATTGTGAAGATTTTCCCCACTGCGGTTTCAGGTGAAAAATCACCAAACCCTACGGTCGAAATTGTAACGACAGAAAAGTAGATTGAGTCGAGCCAACTCCAACCTTCTACAAAGTGGTAGAAGACCGAGGCCCATAAAATCATTCCGACCGTGAACGCCAAAAGGCCTTTCACTCTGCCATCCTTAAAGGCGGTTCGGATCCCTCTGGTGATTCTGGTAAGCGCGTTCATTGGACTACCTTAGCAACTAACACATAATTACATAGCAGTTTTAGAATTTATTATGAATCGCGTATCGCCGTTTGGCTAAAGACCCTATTCAACTTCATGAGCAAGCCTGCCGTTCCATTCTTCTGTCGAAACTTTGGGTTCAGGCGGATCTGCTATGTAGGACGGCGTCATGATCTGTGTTCCGTTTTCATTGAACACTTCAACTATGTTCTCACGAAGATCAGACAGGATTTTGGGCAAGCTCGATCCACGCGACGTATACGCATTGATCTCATAATTGATCGCGTAGTCAGCCAGCTGCGTCCAAAGGACAAAGGGTTCAGGCGTCTTTTTCAAGCCTTGAGTTCGAAGAGCTGCCTCCACAAGCATAGCCTTGATTTTCTTTGGAGGTTCCTCGTATCCGATCCCGACTGAGGTATGAACCAGCAGTCCTCGCCCATCCACTTTGCGCGAGTAATTCACAACCTCGGAATTTAACAATTGCGAGTTTGGAATACTAATCATCTCGTTTTTTATCGACTTGATGAGTGTTTCCATCAGCTTGATTTCGGTGACATCCCCTATCTTGTCGCCGACCTGAATGCGATCGCCAATGTTGGTACTGCGTCTATAGATAACAAACAGGCCCGCCATCATATTTGAAACAACCGTGTTTGACCCGAGCGAAACCATGATACCTGCGAGAATGGTCAGACCCTGAAAAGCTCGTGAATCAGACCCTGGAATGTAAGGGTAAGCGAATACGAGCGCGATCACGATGATCAATGCCCTGACCAGCATTTTTGTAGGTGCAATCCAATGGTCTTCAAAGTCCTTGATCTTGAAAGCACCATTCTCGAGGTTTTCAAAGAATAGATCGATGCCACGAATGGCCATTCTTGTGACAGCGGCAATGATGGCGAGCATGATCAGGTTTGGAATGTAGCTCATGATTGCCAAGACAACGCTGATGAGCGGCTCACTGACATACTTCAAAAGGATTTGAGCAATACCCTGTGTTTCGGCGAAAGAAAGCAGGACCAGAGAAAGATAGTAGTAGAAGAAGAACAGAAAAAGGACCCACATCAAGATGTGAATTGAATAGACGATGATCGACGCGATAGCCCGGCTCCTTAAGATGGACTTGGTGGCTTCCTCGACGCCTTCTGCCCTCTTCTCCAAGATTTTTCTTATGTATTTCAATAGCTTTTTACGTTTTGCAAAAAACCCATACGAAGCCAAAGCAAAGATTAACGTCCAAGCAAATGCCGCCATGGCACTGCCCACTCTGCCCTCATTGGACCGACCTTCTCGGTATTGGAGGATTGCCGCCTCGATCGCTTCGGATTGAAGCCCCGCAAGAACCTCAATTGCCATTTGTTCGTGTTCAGCATCCGCTTGCGTGGTGATCGTAACCATTTGTCCATCCGCGCGGATTAATTTTCCGAACTCGGCATCCGAAATCTGCATCTGGACCGTGTTTCGTTGAGACGCATCTGCGACCTGAGCAATTCGTTCCTCAATTTTTGCCGCCCTTTCAATGGCAGGCAATGCGCTCGATCCTCGAACCACGAACAACTCCGCGCCGTCTATAACGACCGGGGCTATGAACTCGGGATCGTCTCTTTCTTCGGGTGCAACGAGGATCTCCTCGGACTGGGCAAACGCGACATTGCACAAGAGAAGAAATGATACGAACCAAACTGAAAAAGCTCTCATGAGTTTGCTCCTTGCACAGGTATCAAGTGAACATCCCGTTGTGGGAACGGGATCGAAATACCTTCTTCGTCAAACCGCTCCTTTGCTTGACCCGTTAGGTCCCAATAGACTGTCCAATAGTCGTCTGATTTGGACCACGGTCGGCAAAAGATATTGACAGAGTTGTCACCCAACTCGCCCACAAATACTTCCGGCTCCGGCGTCTTCAAACACAGCGCATGTTGGGCGACCAAGTCTTTCAGAACGTCAATTGCCTGGGCTGCGTTGTCCGAATAGGCGATGCCAAAAACCAGATCGACCCGACGTTCTTCAGATGCGCTCACATTGGTGATCACATCCCCCCAAATCTTGCTGTTTGGCACCACTATGATCTGGTTGTCGAACGTTCTGATCTTGGTCGAAACAACTGACATCTCGTCCACAAAACCTGATGAGCCCCCGACCTGAATATAGTCGCCGGTATCAAACGGCTTGAGAACCATTATCATCAAACCGCTTGCAAGGTTGCCCAAAGTTTCCTGCAAAGCGAAGCCAAGAATAAAAGACAAACCGCCAAGCACCGCAAACAGCGGCGTGACATTGACTCCGAAGAGAGCCAATACGATGAGTATGCCAAGCACAAAAACAACCCAGTAAACCGTTGTGGCTATGAAGCGCTTGAGCATCCTGGAAATCGTTGGAATTTTGCCCAGACCGCGTTCGGTGATCCGTCGCATCATTCTTGCGACAAACATCATGGCCCAGACAGCGAACAAAACGCCCAGGGCAGCCATCAGTACGCCAACGCCGCCATCCCAAGAAAACAGCCAAGCCCAGGCGTTCTGAAAAAGTGTTTGAATATCGGTCGTCTTAAGTGCGCCAGCTTTCAAGGCAAGAATATAGTCGGTGTGAGGCTCTAATTCTTCCGCCTTTGCTCCTTTCAAAGTCCAGGCTTCAAGCACCAGTCGGTAGTTGTTCAGAAAATCTGATCCAGATTCACTTAAGGAAGACAATTGAGACCGCAAGCTAGCCTCCTGCTCTCCGCTTGCTGACCGAAGCTGAAGGTTGATTTGTGCGACGTCTTCGAGTTGCGATCGCACGTAACCCTGCCAACTACCTGCGACGTCGGATAACTCTTCCGCCGTTAACGGGACGAGTAGGATTTCCAAGTCATCTGCCGGGATTGATTTTTCAACCACCTCTTCCATCAAGTTGTTGTTTTCCAGCACAACAACTTCCTGCTCTGGTTCAGTGACTTGAGCGACAACAGGAAACCCATTCGACGACACCGCAACGCACCAAAGTAATAACCAGACCAGTCTAAATCTGCTCAGTCGTTTCATTTGAAGTCCCCTACTCCTATAGCGCTTGAGGAGAGCATAGGAGGACCCATCAAATCTAGACTTATGTTTATTTTTGCATGTTTAAGTGCAAGTAACGACTTCGCTAACCCCGCATCGTGGTAGAAAATGGCAGTCACTCCAATTCGCCGATGTTACTGCATTCCGAGTATAGAAAATTCATTTTTGCAGCCGTTCTAAGGTCGACCCAAAAAGGGAAAGGGCTTCATAAGACTTGGACAATTTTGGAAAGATTTCCTCCATGATGCGCTTGAAAGATATCACAATTGCAAAGGCACTTGCTTTCGGCCTAGCTGCTACAAGAACCGCCGATGAAGTGAGTTCGATCTAGCGAATGCCACCACTGCCGAGCAGATGACCTATCATCGAGCTGCCGACGCAGCCGTTTGGGCGATGCCGCTGATGAATTTCAAGTTTTATCGTGATGCACTTGCCAATGCATGGGTTGGTTCCAATGACATTGGGTACAATTCAGAAGCCCAGGATTGGCGTTTCCAGACTGCAACACCGAATAACACGACGCCCTACTTACACGCCTATTGGACTATCGAAGACGGCCCGATCGTTATTGAAATGCCTGCGTCCGAAGAGGGTATTGGAATCTTCGGCACAATTTTGGATGCATGGCAACGCCCTCTGGACGACGTCGGTTCCATCGGTCGGGACTGCGGTGCAGGAGCAAGGTTTACGCTTGTGCCGCAGGGATACAACGGCCCACTGCTTCCGAACACTCTGGTCTATGAATAGGACACAAACTGTAGCTTTGCCGTGCTTCGTCCGATCCTTGCCAGCGGCGGCGCCGAAGAAAACCTTGCGAAAGCCACGGCGCTGACAAAAAATCAAGGTTTACCCGTTGTCTGAAGCATGCGGTGAGGTGTCGACACAGTATGTCGACGTTTACGGGGTGAACTTGGAAACGACGCCTGTCATGGATGGCGGCATATACGGCCACAAGCACCCCCATTTCATGCTCCCGTAAACAGTGTCGTTCAATCTGACTTGCCCTACGGAAAACGAGGGCTGATTTGCAGCCCAAATGGCTTCAAACTTGTGTTTCCAGGTTCGGGTGGTCTTGCACAAATTTTTCAAAGTAATCCGCAAACGTTCCAACGATCGGTGGGAGTTGTTCGTATGGGGGGTAGTACAGCGTCAACCATAACGACGTGATAGACCAGCTTGGCATCACCTGTACGACTTGTCCGCTAGCTAATCCCTTGTCAGTAATGAAATCCGGTAGAACACATATGCCCTCTCCCGCGACCGCAAGAGCGTAGAGAAAGTCTCCATTGTTGGAGATTATCTTTCCGCCTGCTTGAACTGAATCGTTGCCACCTGCATGAGAGAAATCCCAAGTTTCAGCACGGCCTTGCGCGCTGTATGACATCAGAAAGTTTGGGTTCAGATCGCGCGGATGATCAGGTCTGGGGATGCGTTCAAACAGAGACGGCGCAGCAATCATATGCCGCGGAACTTCGCACAGTTTGCGCCAAATTGTCGATTTGTCGGTCGGCGGGCCCGATACACGCACAGCGAGGTCGCAGTTTTCTTCGATCACATCAAGCAGGGTATCGGTGAAGTTGATCTCGACTGAAATATTCGGATAGGCGCGACGAAACCCCGAGATCACTTGCGGCAGCAACGTGACGCCTAGTGATACCGGTGCGGTCAGACGCAGATGGCCCTTGTCAGGTTGATTGGCCCTTTGAAGATTTCGTGTGACCTTTTCAAACCCCTCCAAAAGCGGTCTGTACTGCGCAAGGACAGTCGCTCCGGCGCTGGTTAGTGAAACTTGCCTAGTCGTACGCAACAGAAGCTGTGTGCCCAGGTCTCTCTCAAGCTGCGCTATGATGCGTGTTGCTGATGCCGGCGCGATGCCCAGTTCGCGCGCTGCTAGGGAAAAGCTTTTCAGGTCTGATACAGCGCGCAGAACGCGGATGGGTTTGAGCTCGATCATGTCAGCTTAATAATTCCGTTTTCGACAATAATAAAGCCACATACTTATCTATTAACTTTAATAATAGATGCGCCATCTTTGATGCAAGTTGAACACTCGCCCAGGAGCGGAACATGATCAAAGATATCAAAGGGCTGCACCACGTCACATCGATGGCCGCAGACGCCAGCGCCAACAACGCTTTTTTCACCAACACACTTGGCATGCGCCGGGTGAAAAAGACGGTCAATTTCGATGCGCCTGAGGTGTATCACCTCTATTACGGGGATGAGGTTGGAACACCGGGCTCGGTTATGACCTACTTTCCTTTTGGTCAGATGCCAAAAGGGCGCAGAGGTGCCGGCGAGGTAGGTGTGACCGAGTTTGCCATCCCTACAGGGGGTGTCCAATTCTGGAAACAACGTCTTGCATCTGAGGGCGTGACTGGGCTGGCCGATGGCACGGTCTTCGGAGAAAAGCGTCTGTCTTTTGACGGCCCCGATGGCGATAGCTTTGCATTGGTCGAGTCTGATGCGCGAGGCCGGACAGCCTGGACCCAGGGCGGTGTTCCCGATGAGGTCGCGATTCTTGGGTTCCGAGGCGCTCGGTTCGCTCTGAAGGATGTCCATGCGACGGGTGAACTGCTGACCTTCATGGGATACCAGAAAGCTGAAACCGAAGGTGACGTCACTCGTTATGTGATCGAAGGGGGCAATGCTGCGGACACGATCGATCTGCAGCAGCTATCGTCAAGTACCCCGACCGCTGGTCAGGGCGCTGGGTCCGTTCATCATATCGCTTTTGCCGTCGAGGACCGCGCCGCGCAACTGCGAGTTCGGCAGGCCTTGATGGATACAGGCTATCAGGTCACGCCGGTCATCGACCGTGACTATTTCTGGGCGATCTATTTCCGCACGCCGGGTGGTGTGCTGTTCGAAATCGCCACAAACGAGCCCGGCTTTGACCGCGACGAAGACACGGCCCATCTGGGTGAGGCGCTCAAGCTGCCCACCCGATACGAGCCACATCGCAGCAAGATCGAAAACCTCCTGCCCCCACTTGCATCATGATTTCAGAGGTTGAAATGTCTAAAGATCTCTATCAGGCGCTTGTGCATGCGCCGCAACCCGCTCGTCCGCTGGTCTTTGCCTTTCATGGCACTGGAGGGGATGAGCACCAGCTTGTTGAATTGGCCGGCACTCTTGTTGCTGGCGCCGGGATCGTATCACCACGCGGCGATGTCTTTGAGATGGGGGCCGCGCGTTTCTTCCGCCGCACTGCCGAGGGTGTGTATGACATGGAAGACCTTGCGCGTGCGACGGACAAGATGATTGCGTTCATCGAAGCCCATCGCGCATCGCATCCCAGTCATCCGGTCTATGGCTTCGGCTATTCGAACGGGGCAAACATTTTGGCGGCGGTCTTTCTCAAACGCCCGGACCTGTTCGAGCGGGTCGGCCTTTTGCATCCGATGGTCACATGGGAGCCGAACGCGCATCCTCAGCTGGTGGGGAGGAAAGTTCTGGTGACCGCCGGACGACGCGACCCAATCACGCCATGGCCAATGACGGAACGCCTTATCAGTTGGCTTTCTGATCATGGTGCCGAGGTCACTTCGGACGTCCATGAAGGCGGACACGAGCTGCGAAACTCTGAACTGACGGCTCTAGCCTCCCACTTCAACGGGGATGTCGGCCCCGGGTGAAGGTTCACGCATTGCATTCAACGTAGACAAGACGGCGGCCTCTTTGCGCGCCCAGGACATGAACTCATGGATATGCTCTTCACGTTCCCGGCCCGGGTGGCAACATATGAAATAGCTGAACCCGGTTTCCACCACCGGACCGAACGGACAAACAAGCCGTCCGTCCGAAAGCGCGGAATAGACCAGCAGCGACCCGCAGAGCGCGACACCCGCACCTGCGATCGCAGCGTCCACAATCTGACCACCCGGAGGCCTTTCAAACCGCATGGCTTTCGAAGGATCAACTCCATTCGGAAGCCCGGCGTGTTGGCTCCAAAGAACCCAACTGGGAACCGACCCGTCCAGCATCGGCGTTGTATCGTACAGAACATGCGTGGCCTTGATGTCGGCAGGGGACTTTATGTCGAACGTGTCCAGCACAGCTGGGCTGGCGACCACCAGCATCAACTCGCGGTGAAGCAACTCCGTATAGCGGTCCTCAGGCGGTTCGCTAGTGTATCGAATTTCGATATCGGCGGTCGCGTGAGTTTTATGGTCAGAAGGGTTTTCGGATTCAATGTGGACCTGAACGTCGGGGTGGTCCTTGGTGAACTTGTGCAGCCTCGGCAAAAGCCACTTGCTGATCAGCGCATTGCTGGAACTGATGCGCAGTTTTGGCGTCTTCTTGGGTCGGACCTCGTCAACCACCTGACGGATCTGCAAGAACGCTTCGCTGATCGTTGGCTGCAAGCGCTGCCCTTCCGGTGTCAGATGAATCGCGCGGGTCTTTCGCACAAACAAAGCCACCCCAAGGTCGGCCTCCAGCGCCTTAATCTGCTGGCTCACCGCACCCGGCGTCACCGAAAGCTCATAGGCCGCTTCCTTGATCGAGCCGCGCCGCGCTGCGGCCTCAAAGGCGCGCAAACTTAGCAAGGAAGGCAATCGGGACAGCGGCATGGCAATACAGAAAAACAGTTTAGCCTAACTAATGCATACCCGCAGAACTTCTGCTTTGTCGAGTTCAAACTACGCCCCACATCGAAGAGCAACAGAACTTGGAACTGAGTGAAATGATCAAGATCCACGAAAAAGCATCGCGGGGACGTACGCAAAACGGATGGCTGGACAGCTATCACACGTTTTCGTTCGGCCAGTTCCAAGACCCGACGCGCATGGGGTTCGCCAATCTGCGCGTGATCAACGAAGACGGCCTGATCCCAGGTGGTGGTTTTGCGGCGCATGATCATGCGGATATGGATATCATTACACTGGTTCTGGATGGGCAACTGCGCCACGAGGATGATCAGGGCAATGTCGCCAGTATCAGCACAGGCGAAGTGCAGGGAATGTCGGCAGGCAACGGCGTGCGCCATTCCGAATACAACGGCTCCACGTCGGAGCCCGCAAAATTCCTGCAAATCTGGCTGATCCCGGATGAGGTGGGTGGTCAGCCTTCATACACACAAGCCTCGCTTCCGAACGAAGGAGATGTCCTGCTCGCTGGACCCGCCTCATTGCACCCTTTGATCCCGTTGAAATCAAGGGCGCGACTGGCGCTTCGTCGGTTCACCGAAGGACAAGAACTTGTGCTTTCTCCAAATGGCGAAAGTGACCACTTCGTTCATTTGCTGGATGGGCTTGCCTTTGCCGAGCACGAACGTCTGAGCGCGGGTGACGGTCTACAGGTTCCGCGATCCGCACAGGTCACTCTGCAATGGCACACTGACGGGGCTGCGCTGGTTTTCGATATGCCAAGCCCCGCAGCAAGGAAAGAATCCAAAAGCCTCAAAGCCAGATCAATCGAAACAGAATTTCAAGGAGACCCGACGTGACTTGGCAACCATATCTCATATCGCTCGCAGCGGGCCTCGGGATTGGGGTCATCTATGGCCTGATCGCAGTCCGTAGTCCGGCCCCGCCAATCATCGCGCTTTTGGGCCTCTTGGGCATGCTCGCCGGAGAAGCTGCAGTGCAATGGATTCGGGGTCATTCCGACGCTGTGTCACAGGCCCTGCATCTGAAATCCTTCGCCGTCAAGCAGGCTGAAGAGACGGGCCAACCAACCGAACCCAAAACCCTTTAACCCCATCCAACCTCAACCAAGGAATGAAAAATGTCCAAACTTGAAGTCCTTACACCTGAGAACAGCCAGATCATCTTCATCGATCATCAGCCACAGATGGCTTTTGGCGTGCAGTCGATTGATCGTCAGACGCTGAAGAATAACACCGTTGCCTTGGCCAAAGCCGCCAAGATCTTTGACGTCCCCACTATCATCACCACGGTCGAAACGGACAGTTTTTCGGGGCATACCTATCCTGAACTTCTGGATGTAAACCCACAGGCACCTCTTCTCGAACGCACGTCGATGAATTCCTGGGACGACCAGAAAGTCCGCGATGCACTGGCACGAGGAGCTGCGGAAGGACGCAAGAAAATCGTTGTCTCGGGTCTTTGGACCGAGGTCTGCAATATCACCTTCGCGCTGAGCTGCATGGCCGATACGGACTACGAAATTTACATGGTTGCTGACGCGTCGGGCGGTACGTCGGCTGATGCCCACAAATACGCGATGGATCGGATGGTCCAGGCCGGAGTCATCCCGGTGACCTGGCAGCAGGTTCTGCTGGAATGGCAGCGGGATTGGGCGCGCCGCGACACCTACGATGCTGTCATGGACTTGGTGCGTGAACACTCCGGTGCCTACGGCATGGGTGTCGATTACGCTTA
The DNA here is from genome assembly GCF_049800715.1 of Ruegeria profundi. Taxonomy (GTDB): domain Bacteria; phylum Pseudomonadota; class Alphaproteobacteria; order Rhodobacterales; family Rhodobacteraceae; genus Ruegeria; species Ruegeria profundi_A. Next base: position 141,196 of record NZ_JBNAFO010000012.1, on the reverse strand, counting down.
TACGATGGTTCACAAGGCGCCATCGCGCAGCCGCCACTCTGGCCCTACGCTGGAAGCGGTACCTGCCGGAAAAGTCGCCGCAGAGTAGTCTGCCGCGCAACGCCCGCTCGGTCCCCTCATCCCTCCCCATGAAACCGAGCGGGAGACTTTCCAAACCTCTCTCAATCTGTGCCCTTTCGGTGGGCACAGACACCTCACGTTTTGCCAAAGGATCTGCACCATGGCCGCCCCAGACAAGATACTCTTCAACGGCAAGATCACGACAATGGATCCTGACAGGCCCGAAGCAACGGCTGTGGCCATTTCAGGCGATCAAATCACCGCCGTTGGAACTGACAAGGACATGCTTAGGCTCGCGGGACCCGAAACCGAGACCATTGATCTGGGCGGCCAGCGTGTAATTCCCGGCCTGATCGACAGCCATACGCACATCATCCGACAAGGCAACAACTTCGCCATGGAGCTGCGCTGGGATCACGTTCCGTCGCTTGCTGACGGTCTGCGTATGCTGAAGGCGCAAGCAGAGCGTACTCCTGCCGGGCAATGGATCCGCGTGGTTGGTGGTTGGTCCGTTGATCAATTCGCCGAAAAGCGCTTGCCGACGATTGATGAGATCAATGCGGTCGCGCCGGATGTGCCTGTGTACGTGTTGCATCTCTATGATCGGGCGTGGCTGAACAAAGCCGCCCTGCGTGCAATCGGCATCGACAAACACTTCTACGAGCCCTTTGTCTCAGGGCGTCTGGAGCGGGACGATCAGGGCAACCCGACAGGCCTCGCGATGGCGCGCCCCAACGCGCAACCGCTTTACGCGTTGTTGGATATGGCCCCCAAGCTGGATTTCGAACAGCAGGTCACCTCGACCAAGCACTATTTCAAGGCGCTGAATGGTCTTGGATTGACCTCGGCTTTGGATTGCGCGGGTGGGTTCCTGAACTATCCCGACGATTACGGCGTCATCACCGAGTTGAACAAACGCGGCGAGCAAACCGTGCGCATCGGCTATCAACTATTTGCGCAGCGCCCGATGTTTGAGCTGGACGATTTCAAACGTTGGAATGACATCGTCAAGCCAGACGAAGGCAACGACTACCTGAAATGCGTGGGCGCGGGCGAGATGCTGGTCGCGTCGGCCTATGATTTCGAAGATTTCAGCTACCCACGCCCCGATCTGCCCAAGCGAATGGAGGGGGACCTCAGGCCGGTACTCGAGTTTCTGTTCGAAAACCGCTGGCCGATCCGCTTCCATTGTACCTACGAGGAAAGCGCCCACCGGTTGCTGAGCCTTATTGAAGAGGTCGGCCGTGACAAAGGGCTGGAAGAGCTGAATTGGATTTTCGATCACGGCGAGACGATCTCAGAATCCACCATGGAGTGGGTCGCCCGTCTGGGCGGCGGTATCAGCTATCAAAACCGCATCGCTTTTCAGACCACAGCCTATCGCGACCGTTACGGTGAAGACGCACTGCGCGAAGTCATGCCGGTCAAGAAGATGATGGCCTCGGGTGTGCCTCTGGCTGCTGGCACGGATGCGACGCGGGTGTCGTCCTATAATCCGTGGTTGGCCATTCATTGGGCCGTTTCTGGCAAAGGTCGTGGCGGAGACGTCATCTGGAGTGCAGCGAACCGCTTGGATCGGCACGACGCGCTGCGTCATTGGACCGCCGCCGGGGCTTGGTTCAGCCGGGAAGCGGGTAAGAAAGGTCAGATCAAGGCGGGCCAATGGGCGGATATCGCCGTGCTCGACCGGGATTATTTCTCGATCGCCGAGGATGAGATCACCGAGATCGAGGCCGACCTGACACTTACGGGCGGCAAGATCGTACATGCCAAGGCCCGTTTTGCGGCGCATGCGCCTACCCCACTGCCAGAGCTTCCAGATTGGTCACCCGTTCCAATTTTCGGTGCACCCGGCGCTGTGACGCAAAGCCAAGGCAGCCTTGCCGCTGAATAGCGGCAAGACCTCAGGAGATTTCCCATGTTGGACGATCAAAAGCTAAAAATCACTTACAGCGAAAGCGATACAAAAGCACGATACGGCGCTTCGGTGTCCGGGATCGTGAGCGAGGCTGAACTGACGCTGTCAAAAGTCACGCCTAGCCTCGTTATCGCCGACCACACGTTTGTCCCGGAAGAGTTGCGTGGTCGCGGCTTGGCTCGGACCTTGGCCGCGCAGCTTGTGGCGGACGCGCGCGACAAAGGTCTTCGCATCGTGCCGCTTTGCCCGTTTGTGCGGTCCTACGCCGAAAAAAACCGCGAGGAGTTGGCAGATGTCATCCAGTGGTAGCATCGCGAAACCTGCACCTGCGGCATCGAACTCGGCTTGGATCCCGTTCAAACATCGGGCGTTCGCGCTTCTTTGGGTTGCGACCCTGATCTCCAACGTCGGCACTTGGATGCATGATGTGGGCGCGGGGTGGCTGATGACGACGCTCAATTCATCCCCGGCGGTCGTCTCATTGGTGCAGGCGGCAACAACCCTGCCAGTGTTCATCTTCGCTTTGTACGCCGGTACGCTGGCGGACCGGTTGGACAAACGCAAGCTGTTGATCACAGTGAACGTGGTGCTTCTGGTGCTGGTGTCCTTGCTAACCGTGCTGGTTCAGCTTGAGCTTGTAACACCTACGCTGCTGATCCTGTTCACGTTGGTCATCGGAACTGGCACGGCTTTCATGGCTCCGGCCTGGCAAGCGATCGTGCCAACTCTGGTGCCGCGTGACGCTTTGCAGCCCGCCATTGCCTTGAATTCAATGGGCATCAACATCAGCCGCGCGATCGGCCCCGCCTTGGCGGGCGTTTTGATTGCATCGGTCAGCTTGGCGGCGCCTTTTGCGGTCAATGCGGTCAGTTATCTCGTGATCATTGGCGCTCTGTTGTTGTGGAAGCATGACGGCGGTGTATCGAAGACATCTCAGCCCGTGTTCAACGCGATGATGACCGGCATGCGGCACGTCGCAAATAACGGCCCGCTCAAGGCCACGTTGATCCGATCCTTTGCCTTCTTCATCTTTGCCTCTGCCTATTGGGCTCTGCTGCCGCTGGTCGTCCGAACGATCGAAGCGGGCGGCGCGACGCTGTATGGATTGTTGCTGACTTTGATCGGCGCCGGGGCTGTTGCGGGTGCTTTGACCCTTCCGCATTTCCGCGCGAAGCTTGATGCAAGCACGACAGCTGCAGGCGGCACCATCGGCACCGCCGTTGCCATGGCAATTCTTGCGACGGCGACAACCCCTCCTCTGGCCTATATCGCCGCACTATTGGGTGGCTTTAGCTGGATTGCCGTTCTCACCACGTTCAATGTGTCGGCGCAGACCGCGCTGCCCAACTGGGTCAGGGCCCGAGGATTGTCTGTGAATCTGATGGTGTTCTTCGGGTCCATGGCGTTTGGATCAGCATTCTGGGGTCAGGTGGCCACGGCAACATCTGTTTCGATCACCTTGCTGATCGCAGCAGGCGGTTTGATCGTTGGCTTGCTTCTTACGCGCAAGTTCCAGCTTGGTCAGGGCGAAGATCTGGACCTGACGCCCTCTATGCATTGGCCGGCGCCGCAAGTTGCCCTTGAAGAGCACGGCTTGGCATCCCGCGGTCCCGTCATGGTCGAAGTCGAGTATCGCATCCGACCCGAGGACGAAGCTGCGTTCCTGTCCGCGATTCAAGAATGGTCAGGCGAGCGCTGGCGCGACGGAGCCTATGATTGGCGCGTTTTCCAAAGTGCAGAAGAGCCTGAGCTATGGGTCGAAGCCTTTATGGTTTCATCTTGGGAAGAACATCTGGCTCAGCACGAGCGTGTATCACACCAGGATCAGGACCTTCAACGGGCTGTCGCAGCCTTTGATACCCGTGAAAGCGGGCCGGTCGTTCGCCATCTGATCGCACCATGATGAGAGTGTTTGTGATGCTATCGATTTTGGTTACCCAAAGGCCCATTCTTTCGGCCACAGTCTTTGCGGCTCTGTTCTGGGCCCATGCGCCTGAGCAGGCATCTGCGAGTGGAGCGGAGTTTGAAGGCCGTATCGAAGCAGTCGACCGATCGGACGTTTATAGCCGGGCGGAGGGCATCGTCGAAGAAGTGCTGGTTGAGCAAGGTGACTATGTCCAAGCGGGCACGCCATTGCTGCAGCTTCGAAACGATCTGGAGAAACTGGCGGTCGATGCCGCGAGTGCAGAGTTGGCCAAAGCCGAGGCTCTGTTGCTTCAAGCCCAAGATAGGTTGGCCCGCGCCGCCCAACTCTCAACGCGAGGAGCGGCAACAGAGGTTGCATTGTTGGACGCCGAAACAAATCTGGCTTTGGCTGAGGCCGAAAGGGACTTGGCGGAAACCGAGTTGGAGATCGCACAAACCAACTACGAGGACACGCTCATACGTGCGCCGATCTCAGGACATGTCGAAGACCCGCGTGTTGGACCGGGTTCGCTGGTTGAGTTCAATTCCGGCGATCCGCCCCTGTTTCAACTCGTAAATCTCAACCGCCTGCGCGTTGTGTTCGAGCTTCCCTATGCCCATTGGGTTTCAGGGCTGAACACGACTAACACGCGCTCAGAGGAGTTATCAAAATCTGGCTGGTTTCGTGTTGAAACGGAAATTGGTCGGGTTCTGTCAGATGCAATTCGGCTCACTGGATCGGCGGTCTGGTTCGATGAAAAAAGCGGAAAGATACGTGTCTGGGCAGATCTAGAAAACCCCAACCAAACGTTGCGACCGGGAATGAAAGTCCGTGTCACGCCCATGGTCCACCCAGTCACCGGCGCCGAGCAAGACCACTCCATGGTCAGGCCATGAAGAAATCCACCCCACAAGATCCCCTCAACATCAGGCATCACAAGGACTGTTCCAAATGATCAAATTCGAATTGAACGGCCGACCCGTAGAGGTTGATAACCCCCCTGACGAAATGTTGCTGCTGGTCCTTCGAGATACGCTCAAACTCAAGGGTACGAAATACGGGTGCGGTGCTGCCATGTGTGGAGCCTGCACGGTGCATGTGGATGGTGTGGCGAGCTTCGCATGTCAGATGTCGGTTAGCGACGTGGAGGATGCGCGAGTCACGACGATCGAAGGATTGTCCGAAGACGGCTCGCATCCTGTTCAGAGGGCCTGGATCGAAGAGCAGGTTGCCCAATGCGGCTATTGCCAGTCGGGTCAGATCATGCGCGCGGCGGCACTTCTAGCGGACAATCCATCCCCGACGCGCGAAGAAATCGTCGATGAGATGAGTTCGAACTTATGTCGATGCGGAACGTACAACCGAATTTTCAAAGCCATCGAACGCGCAGCCAAGGAGGTTTGAGATGACGATGACCATGAACCGCCGTGGGTTTCTACAAGGCGCTGCTGGACTGACATTTTTCATCGGTGCGGGAGGCATCTCATCCGTCCGGGCTGAGGCAGCAGTTGGCGCGCTGGATGTCAATCACTGGTTGACGATCCGAGCGGATGGAAGCATCCGGATCGTCTTCCCGTCGACCGAAATGGGACAAAGCAGCTACTCCACGCTGCCACAAATCCTTGCCGAGGAGTTGGATGCCGCATGGGACGACGTTGAGATCGAACAGCTAAACGCTGATGATCGACGCTTTGGAAATCAGCTGTTCGGCGGTGTTTTGTATACGGCTGGCAGCACCGGAACACAGTTCTACTTCGATCCGATGCGCAAAGCGGGCGCTCAAGCGCGCGACGTGTTGCTGCAAATCGCAGCGCGCGAATGGGGTGTGGACAAAGCCAGCCTTAGGACCGAACCAAGTGTTATTTTGGGGCCCGATGACCAACAGGCAGGGTATGGTGAACTGGCGGCGCTTGGTTCAAGGGACGTGACGGTACCAGACGCTGAGACCGTGCCGCTGAAAGACCCATCCGCGTTTCGGATCATCGGGCAAGACCTACCGCGTCGCGACGTTCCGGCCAAAAGCACAGGTCAGGCCGAATACGCGATTGATGTGGAAGTGCCCAATATGGCCTATGCGGCGGTTCTACGTGCACCAGTCGAGGACGAGGTAGCGCTTTCCATCAACGACTCTGCCGCGCGCGAAGTACCGGGCGTCATCGAAATCGTGACGGTACCGGACGGTGTCGCCGTCGTCGCGGAAAGCCTTTGGTCTGCCTTGGGCGCACGGGGTTTGCTTGAGGTCGAATGGTCCACCACCTCACCTTTCCGAACCTCAAACAGCGAAGAGACGCTGGCCGAATACGCCGCCGCTGTCAGCGCTCCTGAAGCGTCGGGGGCAACCTGGGCCGAGAAAGGCGACGCCCCTGCAGCCATTGGCAACGCTGACCGTCAGTATTCGCAGCTTTATCTGTCGGACTATGCCTACCATGCTCAGATTGAGCCGATGGCGGCGGTCGCTGATGTCGATTCGGACGGGCAAGGTGCTGAGGTTTGGGCGGGCACGCAAACGCAGTCGTGGACTGCGCGGACTGTGTCCGAGGTGCTGGATATCCCCGTCGAAAGCGTTCGACTGAACATGATGACGATGGGCGGAGGCTTTGGTCGACGCACAGCCCTGATGCAGAACTATGTGCGTGATGCGGCGCTGTGCTCTAAGGCCGTTGGACGCCCTGTCAAAGTGATTTGGCCGCGTGAAGACGACGTGAAGCAGGGGACCTTCCGCCCGGCTGCGGCCCAAAAGCTTGAGGCCGGTCTGACAGCGGAGGGAAAACTGGACGGGTGGTATCACAAGGTCGCTACACCAACGGTCATTGGTTTCTTCAACCCGCTGCGTTGGGATGCGGTGAACCCGAACGATGTGATCTCAATGCGGGGTGCCGAGAGCAAGTTCTATGGCATCAAGGATTTCCGCGCCGATCATCTGATCATGCACCGGCACGCCCGCCTTGCCCCCTATCGCGGTATTGGCGCGTCCTACACGGCCTTTGCGGCGGAGTGTTTCATGGACGAACTCGCAGAACAAGCCGGGCGGGATCCATTGGAGTTCCGGCTAGATCTTGTTTCCGAAAACCCGCGTGGGCAGCACCTGCTTGAGAAGGTGGCCGAGATGTCTGATTGGCAAAATCGGGGTAATCGAAACTTAGGACTCTCTTTTGCAGGCTACAGCTCATCCATGGCCGCAGGTGTGGCAGAAGTTGAAGTCGACGCGGACAGTGGAGAGATCCAGATCACCAACTTCTGGGCCGCGATAGATGCGGGCCTGATCGTCACGCCAGACAACGCACTCAATCAGATCGAAGGTGGCATCGTATTCGGTATCTCGATGGCTCTTTCCGAAAAGATCGACATCGAAAACGGCGAAGTGGTGCAGAGCAACTTCTGGGACTACGAGATCACACGCGCGTCGCAGATGCCGGACATCGAGATCTACATCGCAGAGGTCGATGCGCCGCCTGTTGGTGTTGGCGAGGTTGGCACTCCGATGGTGCCCGCAGCTATTGCCAACGCGTTCTATGCCGCCCAAGGCAAGCGCTTGCGCCACATGCCGTTTACTCCAGATCGCGTCACCGCCGCGCTGGAAACGTAGCGGGCTAAGGATGCTGCCGGTCATTTCCTTTGACCGGCGGCGCATTTGCCAAGACCCAACTACAGACAAAGGACCCAATGTATGAGTTGGAACCCCACGCATAACCCTGTGTGCCCAAATGCTTCGGCAGACAGTGTTGAAACTCTGATTATTCCGCGCGCCCGTGATCTTGGTGGGTTTGAGGTCCGGCGTGCATTGCCCGCGCCCGAACGCCAGATGGTTGGACCGTTCATCTTTTTCGACCAGATGGGCCCGGCCGAGTTCGTCACGGAAGGCGGCATAGACGTTCGCCCTCATCCGCATATCGGTCTTGGAACCGTAACCTATTTGTATGATGGCGAGTTTGAGCATCGCGACAGCCTTGGCACTCATCAGATGATCTATCCGGGCGAAGTGAACTGGATGGTTGCAGGCAAGGGCGTCACACATTCGGAACGCACCAGCGCGGAAACACGGGCCAAGCGCAATAGGTTGTTTGGTATTCAAACCTGGATCGCGTTGCCAAAAGACCGCGAAGACATGGCACCGGACTTTGAGCACCACAAGAACGCAGCCCTTCCAAAGCTTCAAGATACTGGCATTCAAGCAAAACTCATACTCGGATCAGCCTATGGCAAATCCAGCCCCGTGACGATGCAATCCGAGACGTTTTACGTCGACGTCATTCTTTCGCCGGGTGCGCATTTTCCATTGCCGGACGATCAGGAAGACCGTGGAATCTACGTCACTGAAGGGTCAGTTGAGGTTGCTGGCGACGTCTTCCACGCCGGTCAAATGATGGTCTTTCGGCCCGGTGATAAAATCAGCGTTCGGGCTGGCGAAAAGGGAGCGCGTCTCATGGCGCTGGGCGGGGCAACCCTGAGCGAGGAGCGTTACATCTGGTGGAACTTCGTTTCATCGTCCCAAGACAGGATTGAAGACGCCAAAGAGTCTTGGAAGGCGGCGGATTGGGCCAATGGCCCATTTAAACTGCCACCGGGTGACGACGCCGAGCACATCCCTATCACGCCAGAACTTGAACAAACCTTGCCCAATATAAAGACCGAGGCTTCAGCCTGACTTTTTAACCGGGATTGTGGGTTTTCAAAGGTGCGCAAACCCGGTCTAGAGGCCTAGAATAGTTCGTGCCTGGACCGCTGTTGCAACCGGACGATTGTATTTGGCACAGATCTCTGTAGTCCGCGTTACAAGCGCTGCATTTGATGGTGCCAGCGTATTGCGATCCAGGCGCACGTTGTCTTCCAATCCCGTTCGCGCATGGCCACCTGATGAAATTGCCCAGTGGTTCAGAACCTCCTGCTGCGCACCAATGCCTGCAGCGCACCAAGGCGCACCCGGAAACAGTCGCTCAACTGTCTTCACGTAGAAATCGAATACGTCGCGATCTGCGGGCATCGCGTTTTTCACGCCCATGACAAATTGCACATAAGGCGCGTCTTTGATTTGACCTTTCTTGTGCATCTCGGCCGCTTTCAGGATGTGGCTCAGATCGAAGGCTTCGATCTCTGGTTTGACGTCATAAGTCACCATCTCAGCCGCGAGCCAATCGACCAAATTAGGTGGGTTTTCGTAGACGCGCGTGGGGAAGTTGTTCGATCCAACCGACAACGACGCCATATCCGGTCGCAACGGCAGCATGCCGCCGCGCGTCTTACCTGCCCCCGATCGCCCCCCAGTCGAAAACTGGATGATCATGCCAGGGCAGTGTTTCTCAAGCCCCTCTTTCAACCTTGCGAACTTTTCCGGGTCGCTCGATGGTGTCTCGTCATCATTTCGAACATGGGCATGGCAGATAGACGCCCCCGCCTCAAAGGCTGCCTGTGTGCTTTCGACTTGTTCTTCGACTGTTATGGGCACAGCCGGGTTATTGGCTTTGGTTGGCAAGGACCCGGTTATTGCAACACAGATGATGCAGGGTTCAGACATTTCACGCCTCTTTCGGTGCGAGGACAAAGTCGAATTCGACATCCCAAAAGGGACCTTCAAAGCCAACTACCGCAGATCGCGCCGGATCATCGACCCGGTTGAATTCGGCGATCAGGCTTTCTTTGACCCCAAAAACCGCGTCCGAATTGATATATTGGTCGTCGGGATCGAAAATATGCGTGGTCAGGTCGTCGTAGCCGTCTTTTGAAACGATGTAGTGCAGGTGCGCTGGTCGGTACGGGTGCCGACCAAGACGCTTCAACAGATCGCCAACCGGCCCGTCATCCGGGATAGGGTAGTTCTTGGGTCGCACGGCCCGGAACCAATAGGTGCCGTCGGCTCCGGTTGTGAAGACGCCACGCAGGTTGAAATCAGGTTGAATACCTTTCTGCTGCACGTCGTAAAACCCGTCATCATTGGCTTGCCAGACATCAATCTTGACACCTTCCAACGGGTTGCCTTCCACATCGGTAACACGACCCCGCACCACCATGTCCTCGCCCTTTTGGTCGAGACAAATATTGTGTCCCATCTCATATTCCGGGGCACCTCCCACATGGAATGGACCCAGCACAGTGTTCTCGGAGGCCCCCGTGGGGCGGCGTGAGTTCACGGCATCCACCAGCATCGACACGCCCAGGACATCGGACAGAAGAATGTACTCCTGTCGCCAGTCATCGCACATGTGCCCAACCTTGGTCAGGAACATGATCGCCTCGAACCATTCCTGCTGCGTCGGTTCGATTTCCTTCACGGCTTCATGGAGCTTTCGCGTGATGACTTCCATCACCTGCTTCAGCCTTTCGCTTTCCGCGTTTTTGTTGCGTGCCGTGACGACCTCGGCCGAGTTTTCCTCGGTAAAGTATCCCATCTCATGCGAGTCCATTTTGGCCTCCTGACTTGTGTAAGTTTGCTCCAGATTGGCTCATCGCGAAAGGACTGTGGTCAGCGCGCGACGCAGTTCAGCTTCGGCATCCGCAGCCATATCGGCTGAGCGCCATGCCACGTGTTGATCAGGACGGACCAACAAACAGCCCGTATCCGAAATCTCTGACGCGCGCGCCCAATCTCCGGTGTGGTCGACATAAGTCTGGCGCGGACCGATGACGTGACAGCGAATGGGCATACCCAATTCTTTCGAGACGGTTTCCGCCGCATTCACCCACGCCTCACCACCGATACCGGTAAGCACAGTGAATTCTCCGCGACCGCATAAATCCAGAGTTGAATGCTTGTTCCCTGTATCATGATCAAACACCCAGACATGTGGAATACGCGCGCCGGGCCAAGTCGTCGGCTGGTAATGCAGCTCAGCATCCTGATCAAAACCGGGATTGGGTTGACCATCCGTTTCAATCGCACAGGAGTCGTAGCGCTGGTTCATTTCAACGCCATGCGCATCGAACTCATATTTCTTGAAGGCAATCGCCTCGCGAATGGCCTGCCTTTGTGCTGCAGCTTCAGGCGTTGATCCTGTGCGAGCCTCTAGATTGCTTTGCATGACCTCTGGGTCGACGCCTTCGGCCATTCCGAGCGATTCAAAGATGGGGCCGAATTCACCGATGGATTGATTGGCCCGTGTGACGATCTGCTTTGCTACCGGCGCGCGTTCTTCGCTGTAGCTGTCCAGCAGGTCCTCTCCGGCATGGCCTTTCAGGACAGCCGCCAGTTTCCAAGCCAAGTTGAAACTGTCCTGTATCGACGTGTTCGACCCCAGCCCGTTTGAAGGTGGGTGTCGGTGTGCCGCGTCACCCATTATGAACACGCGATCCTTTTGCATATGGGTCGCGTACATATTGTTGACGGTCCAGGTGTTGGCGCTGATCAGTTCGATCTCAAGCTCGGGGTCGCCAACCAATTGCCGTGCAACCTGAGTGGCCATGGCCTCGTCCACCTCGGGGGCGGGTTGGTTGATGTCATAGCCCCAAACGATGAGCCATTCGTTCCATGGGCGGACCATGCGGACTAGACCCATGCCAATGCCACCGACATTCGCACCCGGTTGCATCACCCAATAGAGGACCGATGGCCGATGCGCGACGTATTTACTGAGATCTGCGCGGAACAGGATGTTCATGGACCCGCCGACGCCCATCTCACCTTCGAAAGGCAGACCGGCATGTTCCGCGACCAGAGAATTGCCCCCATCCGCGCCGACCAAGTATTTCGAGCGGATCGTGATTTCTTCGCCCGACAAACGATCCAAACACGTCGTTGTCACCCCATCCGCGTCCTGCTCATGGCGCAAGTATTCTGTGCTCATCCGCGCCTGAGTTCCACGGCGGCAGGCCGTGCCAAACAGGATCGGCTCCATGAAGGTCTGAGGCAGATCGTTCATCATGGTCGGGCTGGACAGCAGGTGCTCGGCCTTGGACAGAGGATGATTTCCCCAGCTTTTCATGCGCCCGATTTCCTCACCGGCGAGGCTTTCGCAGAACACGTTTTCGCCCATCAGATCCTGATGCGCGGCGTGCATATAAGCTTCGGCCTCGACCTCATGACCAAGGTCGCGCAGCACCTCCATCGTGCGCTGATTGGTGATATGTGCCCGCGGCGTATTGGCCAGCCAGCGATAGCGGTTGATGACCATATTCTCGACGCCATAGCTCGACAGCAGAGCCGCCGTTGCAGACCCCGCCGGGCCGGTCCCGATGATCAGGACATCCGTTGTGATGGTGGCCATAAGCTCTCTCCCTTGTTCTTTGAATTTCTCAGGACCGCGGATCCCAGAGGCGGCCGTCATATTCGGCCTCATAGGCTTTGCCGTCCGGGTAGCTGACCAGTTCCAGCTGCATGCCCCAGGGGGCGAGGAAATAGACCCAGGTCTCGCCAGCGCTTGGGCCGTCAGTCATGGTGGTCGGATTGCCCAGGACCTTAATGCCTTTGCCCTGCAAATAGCTGACGGCATCTTCCATATCGGTGGTGTAGAACGCGATATGATGACCGCCGATATCCGAGTTGCGCGGCAGTTTCGTATCCTGGTCCGGCGCGGTGTATTCGAAAATTTCGAAATTGGCACCGTTGCCGCAGCGTACCAACCGCATCGTTGGGATCTCGGCCTTGGCGTCCACGTTCAGATGGTCCGCCATCCAAGTGCTATCACCGCCCGAAAACGGACCGAGCGGGTAGAACACATTGCAACCGATGACGTCCTGAAAGAAGGTTACAGCCTCATCAACGCTCGGGACTGTAAATCCCACGTGGTCTGTGCCCGTCATTCCCGGCAAGGAACTGCCAGCAAGTGCGCCCGTTCCTAATGCTGTGACTGCGGCCGTCAGTGCGAGAGTTTTCATGGATCAATCCTCCTTGTTCGACTGCGCGCCAATCACCAGACGACGGCGCACGGGGAATATTTGAAGTCCGGTTTTCTCAGAGATCAGCCCCCAGATACCGCGCGGGGCGAAGAGCATGGCGGCGATCCCGATCAGCCCAAGCACCATGAGATACCAAGAGCCGTAGTCAGCGAGCAGGCTTTGTAGGATGAAGAAGATCAGCACGCCCAGAATCGGGCCTTCGATGGTGCCGATGCCTCCGATCACGACGATGAAAATCACGTAAGCCGTCCAGTCGGTGACCGAGAACGCCGCATCCGGTGAAACCCGCAGTTTCTGAACGTAAATCAGAGCGCCCGTTAGTCCCGTTCCAGCGGCTGAGACCAGGTAGACCAGCCATTTCATCCGCACCGCATCCACGCCGACGGATTTCGCTGCTTCGACATTGTCGCGTACCGCAGCCAGCGCCAGCCCGCGCTTTGTTCTGAGCAACCAATAGATGCCCGCAATCGTCGCGATCACCAGCGCTAAGGCCAGCCAGTAGGTCAGGATATCGCGCGCTGCAGCTCCGCGAACGTCAAAGGTGGTCTGGATCCACTCAGTGGCCCACATCTCACGCGTCGCGGTGCGCGGCAGAGAGGTTCCGGTGCCGCCGCCGAGCACTTTCCATTGGGCCACCAGAAGGCGCATGACCTCGGCGATGACCCATGTTCCGATGGCAAAATAAGCCCCTTGCAACCGAAATGCGAAAAAGGCTGTGGGTATGGCGACGATCAGGGCTGCAACGCCGCCCAGCAGGATCGCCAGAACCGGGTCCATACCCCAAAGGATGACACCGCCAAACATGGCGTAGGCCCCCATGCCCACGAAGGCTTGCTGGCCGACGGACACAAGGCCACCATACCCCGCCAGCAAGTTCCAGAACTGCGCCAGTACAAGCATGGTGAAGATGAAGAACAGGTCTTGAATCAACCCCCTGCTGGCAAATGTCGGCAGCAGGATGAATAGGATGATCAGAGCGATACAGACGGCTCCGGCACTGTAGGACGAGCGGGTCTGCGTTTGGACGCGGTACATCGAAGTATCTGCCATCAGTCCACCGCCCTTGGAAACAGGCCTCTGGGTTTGATCAGAAGCACGATGAGAAAGGCCAGGTGACCGGCCAGGATTTGCCATTCGGGGTTGATTGCTGCGCCGACAGTCTGCGCGACACCGATGATGATGCCTCCGATCAGAGTGCCCCACAGGCTGCCGAGGCCACCAATGATCACGGCCTCGAAGGCGTAGATCAGGCGTGCCGGGCCGATATTGGGGTCAAAGTTCGCCCGCATTCCCAGATATAGCGCCGCCAGCGTTACAACCAACATCGCAATGGCAGTCGCAGTGGCGAAGATACGTTCTGGCCGGATGCCCATCAAACCAGCCGTCACCGCATCATCCGAGGTCGCGCGGAACGCCCGACCCAATTCGGTGCGATAGAAAAGCTGGTTCAGACCGATGATAACAAGGATTGCCGAGGCAAAGGTCAGCAGCGGCAGAACGCCGAGGTTCAGCCCGCCCATTTGAACGGACGCCGTTGCAATCTCACCCGCAGGCAAACGTTGGCTATCGGCTGAGAACCCTTCGAGCAGAGCATTCTGCAAGACGACCGACAGACCGAATGTCACAAGCAAAGGCGGCAGGATATCAGGCCCCAGCACTCGGTTCAGCACATGTCTCTGCAACGCCCAGCCGACGCCAAACATGATCGGTGCGGCAATGATCGCTGCCAGAAACGGAGAGAGCCCAAGCAGTGAGACCAGCAGAAGGATCAGATAGGCCGCAAAGACGATCAGATCGCCATGGGCCAGATTGACCAAACGCATGATCCCGAACACAAGGCTCAAGCCTGCGGCGAACAGCGCGTAGAGCCCGCCCAACAGAACGCCCTGAATGATGGTGTCGATCCAGATCATGCGGCGGCTCCTCCGAAATAGGCGTCGTGTATGGCCTCACGGCTGAGCGTCTCGGCGGTGCCTTCCAGCGTGACGCGGCCCTCCATCATGCAATAGACGCGGTCTGCGACTTTCATCGCCTGGCCAATGTCCTGCTCCACCACGATCAGGCTGGCCCCGGACTCCTGAATGCGGGGGACGGCATCGTAGATGTCTTTGATGACCACCGGCGCCAGACCAAGGCTGATCTCGTCACAGAGCAGAACTCGGGGGTTGCTCATCAGGGCGCGACCGATTGCAACCATCTGCTGTTGCCCGCCAGACAGGGCTGTGCCGGGGTGGTTGCGGCGCTCTTTCAGGATCGGGAACAGGTCATAGATTGTTTGCAATGACCAATGGCCAGATACCTTGCGGCCATAGGTGCCGATCAGCAAGTTTTCCTCGACGCTTAGGGAAGGAAACAGCCGGCGCCCCTCGGGCACCATGGCCACGCCGCGCGCCATGATCTCATCAGCAGCCAAGCCCCCAACGGGTTGGCCGTCAAAGCGCACTTGATCCGACCCGTTGGTCAGAACGCCCGAGATTGAGCGCATGAGGGTCGATTTCCCGGCTCCGTTTGCCCCGATGATGGCGACGGTTTCACCTTCGTCCAGATGGATATCCACGCCGAACAGGGCTTGGAAATCTCCGTAGTGGGCGGTCAGCGCGTGGGTCTCTAACAGGCTCATCAGACTTCGATCCCCAGATAGATTTCTTTAACTTCCCGGCTGTTCATGATCTCGTCCGGATCGCCGAGGCCGATGACCTTGCCGAAATCCAGAACCAGCAGCCGTTCGACGACCGAGGTGAGCGCATGCAGGACATGTTCGATCCAGATGATCGTCACACCGCTGCTGTGCAGCCCCTTGATCGTGTTGATCAGCGCGGTGCATTCGGCGTCGGTAAGACCTCCGGCGATTTCGTCCAGGAGCAATAGCTTTGGATTGGTTGCCATCGCGCGGGCCAAC
Organism: Ruegeria profundi; assembly: GCF_049800715.1. GTDB lineage: Bacteria > Pseudomonadota > Alphaproteobacteria > Rhodobacterales > Rhodobacteraceae > Ruegeria > Ruegeria profundi_A. Next base: position 125,587 of record NZ_JBNAFO010000012.1, on the reverse strand, counting down.
TCCAACCGCTTGCGTTGCAACAGCCGCAATCCACCGGCCGTGTCATTGGCCACATCCAACAACTCCGTTTGTTCAAGAATGCGGGCGCAGTACTGTTCGACCTCATGTTCAGATTTGCTCTGCCCATGCGTCGCGGCCACCAGCAGGTTTTCGAACACCGTCAGATGATCAAACGGCTGAGGGATCTGGAACGAGCGCCCAATACCCGACAAGCAGCGCTGCATCGGCGGCACGCGCGTCACGTCAGCCCCGTCGAAATGGATTGATCCAGCATCTGAGGTCAGGTTGCCGGTAATCAGATTGAACAGCGTCGACTTGCCCGCCCCATTGGGGCCAATGATCCCAAGGGCCTGCCCCTGAGCGACATCAAAACTGACATCGTCAGTGACGGTGAGCGCACCGAAGCTTTTCGAGACGTTTTTGAGCGAAAGAATGGTCATACCGGAGTTCCTGCCCCGGACAGGGTCCGGGGCGCTGGTTTCATTGCGATCAGGAGATTTCTTCCATCACACCTGCGGTCGGGATTTCGGGTGCCGAAGAGTTGTCGACGATCACGAGATCATAGCTGCCATTATCGAGCAGCCGCCATTGCCCGCCCACCAAGGGCGTTTTCGCAACGTTCTGCGCTGCGAACGGTGGCAGGCCAGCCCCATCAAAAGCAATCCTTCCAACGATCGAGTCCAGCTGCGTAGCTGCAATGGCCTCAGCCACTACATCCCCGTCACCTGCATCATCGACACGGCCCATAACGTTTGCCGCCATTTCGAACAACGCGTGTACAAATCCGATAGGCTGGGTCCACTGGCGGCTTGTGGCGGCCATGTAACCCTGAGCCAGTTCAGCTGAACTTGCGCCAGTGAGCGATGAAGAGAACGGATGGGTCGGCGACCACCACACCTCGGAACTCAGGTTGTTGCCTGCGTTGCCCAAAGCTTCGACGGCTTGCGGGAACAGGATGGCCTTGCCGATGCTCGCCGCCTTAGGGGTGAAGCCTTGCTGCTTGGCTTGGCTCCAGAAGGTGGTGAAGTCAGGCGGGATGGGAACGCCGGTTACAATTTCAACATTCGCCTGGCGGAACGCGTTGATCTGTGCCGAGAAATCGTCGGTAAGGTTCTGGTACCGCCCGGGATCTGTCAGGCTATATCCCAACTCGGATAGAACCGGTGGGAAACCCACATTTGGATCGCCCCATGCATTGCCATCGCCGTCATTTGGGAACAGAGCACCGACCTGCTTGTTGGTCTCCAACTGGCCCCACATCGCCGTGAAGACCGAGATCACATCCTCAAGCCCCCAGAAGAAGTGATAGGCGTAGTAGAACGGCTCCCAACTGGCTGGATCGCCGGGATTGCCCTGCTGGCCAATGAACCACGGCTGCCATGGCGCAACAGTGGAAATACACGGAACTTCCTCGGCCTCACAAGTCGAGGCAACCGGGTTGGTCGTTTCTGGCGTCGAAGCGACCAGCATCAGGTCGATCTCATCATCCACGATCAGCTCGCCCGCGACATCTGCTGCCCGGTTCGGGTTAGACTGGCTGTCTTTGACGATGACTTCAAAATTCGCACCGGCCTCAGATGCGGCGAAATTGTCGAGAATAAACTTGTCGGCCTCAGAGAACGCGGCCAGAGGACCTGATTGCGGGCTGACATAGCCCAGCTTGATCTTGGCACCCTGAGCGATAGCGGGCGCAGCGAGCGTGCCGGCGGCCAGTCCGAGGCCGGTTGCAGCGCTGGATTGCAGCAATTTGCGTCGTGTGATCATGTGTCCCTCCCTTGACACGGTGAAGTCAAACGCTTGGGGCGTTTCCCGCCCACGCGTTTTGAAGAAGCGCCCGCAGCCCATCAGCAGTGACCGGCAGCGGGTTCCAATACGGGTTCTTGAGTGCGATTTCGGTGGCGCGATCCAGATCGGCCTCAGACAGGCCAAAGTCCTTCAGAGCCATTGGTGCGCCCATGGATTTGGAGAAATCCCAAAGCGCCTGGCCTGGGTCAGTGCCGCCGAGTATGTCCGACACAGGTGCCAGAAGCTCCGGCGCACCCACCGCGTTGTAGGCGATGGCATGTGGCAGAACGACTGCGTGGGTTTCCGCGTGCGGCAGATTGAAGGACCCGCCCAGCGTATGGCAAAGCTTGTGATGCAGAGCCATTCCGACCAGGCCAAGTACCGTGCCGCAGGCCCATGCACCACGCTGCGTTTCTTCTCTGGCTTTCAGGTCGTCGGGGCTTTCGACAACGGTCGGCAGACCTTCCGCAAACGCCTTAAGGCCGTCGATCGCCAATTCCGTGGTCTGATCCGTGCGATCCTTGGCATAAAGCGCCTCGGCTGCATGAGCCATTGCGTTCAAGGCGCTGGTCACGGTCATTGCGGGCGGCAATGACGCCACAAGTTCGGGATCGTACAGAATGACCCGCGGCAGAACCTTCGGGTCTGTCAGGGTGGTTTTGATGCCATCCTCAGTCTGACCCAGGATTGGGGTAGCCTCGCTACCTGCATATGTTGTCGGGATGGCGATTTGTGGCAAAGAGGTCCGAAGGGCAATCGCCTTGCCTAAGCCAATCGTCGAACCTCCACCGATAGAGACAATGCTATCGGCTTTGACAGACAAGGCATGTTCAACCGCTTCTTCGGTCACGCCAACCGGGGTGTGCATGATTGCGCGAGTGAAGACGCCTGCAGCACGATCCCCAACGGTTGTCGCAAGCTCCATTGCCATATCGACTTGCTGAGGTGTCGACAGGATCAGCGCCTTGTTCGATCCCAGCTCCGCCAACTCCGCGCAGATGTAGTTGCGCAAACCTGCGCCGAACCGGACTTTCTGGCCATTGATGCTGGTGGTGCTGAGAGCCATTGGGCGCGTTCCTGACAAGCGATGGATTGCGGATCTGGAGGGAACGCTAGCAGGCAAAGACAGCACTCTTGATCGAATTATCGACCATCAATATAACTTTGAGTTATGAAGCTTGATCCCAGACATCTCGAGATTCTTGCCGCTATTGTCGAGGCCGGAGGGTTGACCGAAGGCGCTGCTTTACTTGGGAAATCTCAACCCAGTGTCTCCAGAAGCGTCTCTCTCTTGGAGGACAGGGTGGGAGAGCCCTTATTCCTGCCGACCCGCAGACCTTTGCAACCTACTGAGCTTGGTCTTGCGCTTGCTCAGGAAGGTCAAAGAATCCTAAGCGCGGGTCGCCATGCAAGCCGCGTTGTGGACGAACACCGTCAGGGCATTGCCGGTGCAGTGCGGGTTGCGGGTACGCCGATCTTTATGGACGGTGTCATCTCGAACGTGATTGCAGAGTTTCAAGCCGAATATCCCAATATTCGGATCGACCAATCCTATGGATACCCCACTGAACTTTTGTCCCAGTTGTCCGCTGAAACTCTGGACTTGGCCATTCTTCCTATGCGCCCGGCAGACGTGTCTGATGAGTACGAATTTCGTCAAATCCTGCCTGGTCGAAACGTCATTGCGTGCCGTGTTGGGCACCCATTGGCGCGCAAAAAGGAGGTGAAGCTGGAAGATATCACCGAGTATTCTTGGATCGCGCCACCTGCGAACAGCCCGCTGTTTCGTGACTTGAGAAACACGCTGGACGGTATCGGTATGCGAGATCTCAAAATCAGTTTCACGGGCGGGTCTTTGAGTGCGGTTGTGAACGTTCTGACGGGTTCAGACTCTCTAACCGTTTTACCTTTTTCGGTGGTTTTCATGATGCAACGGCAAAAAACTTTGGCAGCACTGCCGATAAAAATCGGTGATCCCGACCGGCACTTGGGATGCGTTACGCTAAGCGCCCGAAGCATGCCGGCTTCGTCGGAGCGCGTGCTTGAGTTCATTAAGCAAAAGTTCGAAATGCTGGATCGCTTGATTTGTGGCGCGGGATGATCTCTCTGACTGGTCTAGCCTGAAAAACCCGAGAGATTGAGTTGCTTTGTGAAGCCCGCGCGAAGTTTTAGACGGTTGTTTTTCAATGCGTGCTGCCTCAGGGATCCTATTGGGTTTAGTGAACCTCTGTATATTTCATTGTTTTTAGGTCAGAGATACTTAACGTCTGGGTCAGAATTGAATGACGAGATTCACCGATTTTCTGAGGTTTGGGAGTTTTCGTTAGGCAGTTGTCGGTGACGTTCTACATTTCTTGTTAGACGTCAGATGAATTTGACTTTTGCGTCACAAACTGACCCAACCCCAACTTTTCATACTCCCGAAGACAGTTGCGTTCGATTTGACCTTCCTTACGGAAATCACGGCTGACTTGTAGACCAGACTGCGAAGCCGCCGGTTCCGACTGATCTGCCACGTGGCAAACGCGTGAGCGGCGTGGCATGCTATTCGACAGGCGTAGTGCGGCCCACAAAGCGGTCATTCAGAAACCGTGCAGCAACTCGATAAGGTGCGATGGCGGCTGGGCGGGGAAATCCAGACATTTGCGATCGGACAAGGCATGTCCGCTTGGCGCCTGTCCCCAACCTTGGTTCAATAGTGTCTAAATGCGCATTATCCTAAAGCGCTCATGTTTCCCAAGGAGGCTTAGCGCCTATCTCTGCAACCAGAAAGTCCATGAAAACCCGCACTTTGGGGGACAGTACGTTGGACTTGGGATAGATCAGCCACAAGACATTGTCTTCGCTGGCTTCAAAGTTTGGAAGAACCCGTACCAAACGACCTGATTTCAGTTGGTCATGCACGCTCCATCGAGCATTCAAAGAAATACCGGCTCCGGCTAATGTGGCGCGAACCTGACTTTGACCGTCATCGATAATCAATTGGCCTTTGGCGGATGCGGGATCGAAAACAACGTTTTCGCCCGCCGGTCCTGTCAGTGAACGCGGTTGGAGGTTTTGGAAAGCGATCAGACGGTGGTTTGTCAAATCGGCTGGTGTATCAGGAACGCCGTGCGTGTCGAGGTAGTGTGGCGCAGCACAAAGAATACGTTGGTCATCAGCCAACTTGCGGCCTTTCAGGCTGGTGTCGACCAATGGCGCGTTCCTGAGCGCTAGATCATAGCTTCCTTCGATCAGATCGAACTGCACATCCGACAGGCGCAGATCGAGCGTGAGATCGGGGTGCTGTTCAAGGAACTTTGGCAGGATTGGCGCGATGTAAAGCTGTGCAAAACTGCTTGGCGCAGCAAAACGCAATGTACCCTTGATCGTTGTCATTTGCTTGCCCAAAGCAGCAAATGCCGCCTCTTCCTGCGCAATGATCTCACGAGCGAAGGGCAGGAAATCCGCTCCTTCCACCGACAACGACACTTTGCGTGTCGTGCGGTGCAAAAGCTCGAAACCGAGGTTCTGTTCGAGCTTGGCAAGCCTTGCGCTGGAGACCGCTGGGGCCATACCCAGATCACGCCCCGCCGCGCTGATGTTCAGCATGTCTGCTGCCCTTATAAACAATCGAAGCGCGTCTGTGTCCAAACCCATTATATTGTTATTCCGAATTATAAATACACGAATAGGCAGTTTATCTGCAATTTGATTGTGTTTAAATCCCTTTCACAGAGACAGCAGAGCATAGGCAGGAGGCGCACATGACACGGACAGCCACGGTCAACTACCATGTTCACAAATCCTACCGGCAAGCCTTTGAGCTTGATGCTGGCGGGGTTGCTGGCAACCTGATTTCCCCTGAACTGGTCGCGACATCCGTTGTACTATCAGACAACCGCGCAACGACCTCGTCGGTTTCTTTTGCGTGTGATGCCGTTGAAATCATGCCACTTGAAACGCAGGTCCGAGACTTTGCAGGCGACAGCTGGAAACCAATTTACGATGCCGAACTCAAGGCTATGCTGCTGGAAAAGCTGGGTGCGAGAGAGGTCGTGGTTTTTGATCACACACTTCGAGTGGATGACCCTGAAGCAACGCGCAAACCGGCGCGCAATGTTCATAGCGACTACAGCAAGGACGGAGCCAAACAGCGGCTTGTCGACTTGCTGGGCGCCGAGACCGCAGCAGAGTGGGCGCAAGGTCACTACGCTTTTGTCAATGTGTGGCGCCCTGTGGATCATCGGATCAATTCGGCACCTCTGGGCTTTGTACGGCCGTCGTCTGTCGACCCGTCTGACTGGATTCTACTGGACCTGATCTATCCTGACCGCGTGGGGCAAATCATGGGGCTGGCGGGAAACCCCAAACATGAGTGGATCTATCAATCCAAAATGACACCGGATGAGGTCGCGGTCTTCAACATATATGACAATCAAGGCCTGGCTTCGATTGCTCATAGCGCACTCGATATGGTCGAGGATCCAAACATCACTACCATTCGAAAAAGCATCGAAAGCCGCACTTTGGTGCGCTATTAAAGGAGGGCAAGACATGTTGGATGAAACGCAGCCGGCTTGGTTTGAGCAAATCAATTTGGCCTACAACCAGGTGTTCCGTCCCGGACGACTGAGCGTCGGCCTTGTATTGCCTCTCGAAGCCTATGCCGTCGGGGCAGAACCGACGCTACGAGGGCATTTGGAAGCGGCTCAGAAAGCCGAGGAGCTTGGGTTCGCAGCACTTTGGCTGCGGGACGTGCCCTTCAATGTTCCAAGCTTTGGCGACCCCGGGCAGGTTTTCGATCCATTTGTCTATCTGGGAGCGTTGGCAACGGCGACGGATCGGATTGCGCTTGGAACGTCGAGCGTGATCCTGCCATTGCGTCACCCCGCTCATGTCGCCAAGGCAGCAGCGACAGCAGATGTGCTCTCTGCCGGGCGGTTGCTTTTGGGTGTCGCGTCCGGCGACCGGCCCGAGGAGTACCCGGCGATGAACCAGAGCTTTGAAGATCGCGGGGCACGTTTCCGCGATAGTGTTGAGTACATCCGCGCCGTTGGATCGGCTTACCCGACGCATCAAAATGCACAGGGCAAACTGCATGGCGGGATTGATCTATTACCAAAACCGCACGGGAAGCGCCTCCCGATGCTCATTACCGGCGGCAGCCAACAATCACCTGATTGGGTAGCGCAGAACGGAGATGGCTGGATGACATATCCGCGCAATGCGGCGGCTCAGGGTCAAGTCATCGCAGATTACCGCAGACGCGTGAAAGCTGCAGGTCAACCGGATAAGCCTGTGATGCAATCGCTCTACGTCGATGTTGTAGCCGACGCTGCCGCACCTCCGCGCCCGATCCATCTTGGGTTTCAATCTGGCACCGACTTCCTTCGCAGTTATCTGCACGAGATTGAAAAGCTCGGGGTCAATCACGTCGCCCTGAACCTAAGGTTCAATCAAGCGCCCATCGACACAACCCTCGAACATCTGGCGGATACTCTGCTGCCTGACTTTTCCTGAAGGATCAGACCGATGACCAAGACTATTCTCATTACAGGTTCAACCGACGGCATTGGCCTACTGACAGCGAAGAAGCTGGCTGCCGATGGGCATAAAGTGCTCCTCCATGGACGCAGTGCATCCAAATTGGAGAGCGCGGCTGCCGCCGTCGGCGGGGACGTCGAAACCTATGCCGCTGATCTGAGCGATCTGTCCGCGGTTCGAAAACTGGCCGAAAACGTTCGGGCGAAGCATCATAAACTGGATGTATTGATCAATAACGCAGGTGTGCTGAAAGCCCCGCAAGCCGTGCTTGAAAATGGTCAGGACATTCGCTTTGTGGTGAACACGCTTGCACCGTATCTGCTGACCGAATTGCTTTTGCCGATCATTCCTGCTGACGGGCGGGTCGTGAATCTGTCATCAGCGGCACAGGCCCCGGTAAACCTCAAGGCCATGCAGGGCAATGTGCCACTGGCTGACATGGAAGCCTACGCCCAAAGCAAGTTGGCGATCACCATCTGGACCCGCGAATGGGCCAAATCCCTGTCGAATGCACCAGTGATGGTCGCCGTAAATCCCGGATCCCTTTTGGCATCAAAGATGGTGAAAGAAGGCTTTGGCCTCGCCGGGAACGATATGAACATCGGCGCTGACATCTTGATTGATGCGGCCATGGGTGCGCGGTTTGCGGACGCGTCAGGAGCCTATTTCGACAATGACAGTGGGGCTTTCGCTGATCCGCACGCCGCAGCGCTCGATCAAAATCACGCCGCCGAGGTCATGAACACCATCAATGACTTGATCAGCCAGACGGGCTGACCATCCCGGCGCGAAAACGCCGAACACTTCCACCTCTAACACTCCTCTACCCCTCACGCGCGCTGCGTCGAGGCCCCAGAAAGGACTGCCTGATGAAATACGAGAACTTTCAAACTTTTGACGTAACTGTCGAGAACGGCATCGCCACGGTCACCTTCAACTTCGGCTCCGTGAACGTACAGGGTCAGGAAATGCTGGCCGATCTCAACAGTCTGGCCATGCGGCTCGAGCGGGACCGCGACACCAAGGTCGTGATCTTTCAATCGGCCAATCCGGAAATCTGGGTCTGCCACTACGATACCGAACTACTCAAGGACATGTCGACCGAAGCCGTGTCCCGCGAGGACGCTCAGCTTTTGGATCTCCAATCGGTTTGCGAGCGGATCAGCAAGGTACCACAGGCGACCATCGCAAAGCTGGAAGGGTTTGCGCGCGGTGGCGGGCACGAATTGGCCTTGGCGTTGGATATGCGATTTGCCGCACGGGGAAAGTACAAGTTCATGCAAATGGAGGTCGGAATGGGCATCCTGCCCTGCGGCGGTGGCGCCTCGCGCATGGCCCGTCAAACCGGTCTTGGGAAAGCGCTTGAGATCATCCTGAGCGCACAAGACTATGACGCGGATGATGCCGAACGTCTGGGAACCATCAACAAGGCATTGGAGCCGGATGAAATCGGCCCGTATGTAACCGCGCTGGCCGAACGCATCGCACAATTCCCTGCAGAGTCGATCAATGCCTGCAAGCAGATGGTCTATGAATCCATCGACAAGCCCATTGACGAGGCGCTGAAGGCCGAAGCCTATTGGCTGTATCAGGCGACCAGCAAAACTCCAGCGGTCAAACGTTTCACGATCGCGGATGAACAAGGTTTGGAACACGACATCGAGAACCAGCGCAAATGGGGCGATCTGGTGATGCAGGTGCAGGACATCAACTGACCACCCCCAAGACAATAATCTCGCCAGGCGTGCGTGGTTCCGACGTAGGCCTGACAGCATCTCACAAAAGGAAAATCCCAATGAAAGCAATGGTTCTCAACTCTTACGGACCCGATGCGCTGTTCGAGCTTGCTGAAATTCCCGATCCGGTCGCGACACCCGGACATGTTGTCGTCAAAGTGGCCGCGACCAGCGTCAACACCGTCGACACAATGATCCGAAGCATGGGCGCGGACCTGCCTCTGTCCCCCCAATTGCCCGCCGTACTTGGCATGGATTTCGCTGGCACAGTCGTCGCGATTGGCGAAGGCGTGACAGACTTCGCCGTAGGTGATGAGGTATATGGCTGCGCAGGTGGATTGATGGATCTCCCGGGCGCTTTGGCGGAGTACATTAACGCAGACGCGCGCCTGATCGCGCACAAACCTAAGACGCTGAGCATGCGGGAAGCTGCAGCGCTACCTCTCGTCGGCATCACCGCCTATGAAGGGCTGACCCGTGCCGGTGTTGGCGAAGGGCAGACCGTGCTGGTGCAGGGTGGTGCAGGTGGCGTTGGCCATATTGCCATCCAAATCGCCCGCCACCTTGGTGCCAAAGTATCCGCAACGGGTCGCGGCGCGGATCAGATGGCCCTGATCGAAGAGCTGGGCGCGCGGCCGGTAGATTTCACAACGCAAAAGGTCCAGGACTACGTGGCTGAGCACACCAGCGGTGTGGGCTTCGATGTAGTGTTTGATAGCGTTGGCGGGCAGAACATGACAAACTCATTCGCCGCCGCCAAACTCAATGGTCAAGTTGCCTCAACGGTCGCGATGGTCGAGATCGATTTGACGCCTGCGCATTTCAGAGGTCTGTCTCTGCACGTCGTTTTCATGCTGATCCCGATGATGCACGATGTCGGGCGTCAAACACATGGCGACATCCTGAGGATACTGGCAGATCTGGCGGATGACGGCGCGCTCAAACCGATTGTTGACGAACAAAAGTTTGGGTGGGCCGATCTCGGTGCAGCTTATGCGCACCTGACGAATGGATCTAAGGTCGGAAAGGTCATAGTGGAGGCGTGACAAGATAACTGGGGTTGGTGCGCACATAGTGACTATTTGCACCAACTCAGTTTGAGCTGTATTTGATGACGCACATCTTGCATTGCTGACCTTAGAGCCGATTGTATCCTATGTTACTTTGGGTTCACAGACGTCCATCGAAACACAGTAAAAATGACAAATCACTATGATCATATCTGTCGTCAAAATCGGTGAAGCTTCTTTGCGACCCGGTAGGTATTGGCGTAAGCCGTGACGGACGCCTCAATGGGGTCGGCATAGCCGCCGCCGATTGCCATCGAGACCGGGATGCCGCGGCCTTTGCAGGCGTTCAGTACCGCCTGATCGCGTTGGATAAGGCCATCATAGGTCAGCGCAAGCCGCCCTAGCTTGTCTTCTGCCAGCGGATCAACGCCTGCCTGGTATAGAATGAGGTCGGGACGAAATTCAAACACAGCCGGCAAGTGATCGGCTAAGGCGCGAAGGTAGTCCTTGTCGCCGGTGCCATCCGGCAGGGCAACATCGAGATCCGCTGGAAACTTGCGGAACGGAAAATTCTTTTCCCCGTGCATCGAAAAGACGAAGACCGATGGGTTGTCGGCGAAAATGGCGGCGCTGCCATCGCCCTGATGGACATCAAGATCGATGATCGCGACCCTTTCGACTATGCCAGCCGCAAGCAGGTGGAGCGCAGCGACGGCCTGATCGTTGTAGACGCAATAGCCAGATCCAAACGTTGGATGGGCATGGTGCGTGCCGCCAGCGAGCTGCCCCGAGATACCGTACTCCAGAGCTGTCTCAGCAGCAGCAATTGCGCCGCCGGCTGTGGCGCGAACCCGCCTCACAAGTTCCCGGCTCCACGGAAACCCAATCCGTTTCATGGCCTTTTCTTCCAGTTCCCCGTTTTCAAACTGCGCGACAAAATCGGCGGCGTGCGCGCGCAGTATCGATTCATCGCTGGCTGGCAAAGACTCCGCCAGCTGCGCCTCCTGAAGAATACCGTCTTTCAGCAGTAGCGTATGGAGCATTCTGTACTTGTCCTGCGGAAACCGATGTCCGGAAGGCAGGGTAAGGGAGGATCTGTGGGGAGCGTAAAATCTCATGACTTAGTCAAAAGGAAACTCAGGCAATGCGCCAAAGCATAGCTGATCACCGAACAGATCTGCAACGTCCGCCGCCAATAGCAATGCGTTTCATGACGTGCGCAAATGTGCAGTAAGGTGACAGTTGATATCTGATGCGAATGTCCGGCGTACGGGACAAAGCCAACTTTTGGTCCGGTCCAAGAAACTTGAGGTTCCGGCCCCATAGCTAACATTCGTCTACTTGTCGCGAGTCGATCCAAGTCGACATTCCCTCCGATCAGTTTTCTGTTTGTAAAACAATGCCATTCAGGTTTGCTCGCTTCCTGTTTCATCTATCCCAACTGCATGAGGGTTGGCATTCACCCCTGCCAACATCTTTAAAACTTCAGTTTTCCAGCCCGCCTTGATCTTTAAAGCCAGTTGAGACGGCGGTCGGTGATCGGGCTCAAGGAGCGCATATTCATATCTGAGCGGCTTTTCGAAGGGCACGAACGCAACTTTTCCGTTGGACAGGTTTAGTTCTTGTTCAGTCGCCACGGTCAAAGGATCCACGATCGAATAACATTGACCTGAGCTCACAAAGGGTATCAGGGGTAGAAAGTACTGACAGGTCACTGTTGGGTTGTAGTCAGCTGAAACATCTTGAAACTCTTGTCGAATTTTACGCTGGAACGGGTGCGTGGCATGCAATCCCCCCATAGGCGCTCCGTCGAGATCGGAAATCGACATGGTTCCGCGTGAAGCAAGCGGGCTGTCACGATCAACGGCGCAAAAACAATCTGCCCGGATCAGTTCTGTTGAATACTGAGGCTCTTTCCCGGTTGAATGATCGAAGTCCGCAAAGCCGAAATCAATATTCTGCGTGCCTGCAAGCTCAATAATCTGAGGTGAACTGCGTGTAGACAATGTGATACGTATCTCAGGGTTTTCGCCGACTGATTGGCTGATAAAACGCGGGAACAAGAAAGCGGATGGGCCCGGCATTGTAGCGATATTCAGACTTCCGGAATGCCCTTTAATTAACCCTTCCATTGTACTGGAAATCGTCGCGAGGCGGTCCAGTATGCCTGTTGTTTCGGCCAAAAGGTAATGCGCTTCGGGAACCGGGACCAATCGCCGTCCCTTGCGCTCGAACAGTTTCAGGCCGAGGGTCTTTTCAAGGTTCTTCAAGGCCAGACTGATCGCAGGCTGGGTGCGGTTTAGTTTCTTGGCGGTTTGAGAGATAGAGCCGGTCTCCATCACCTCGCGAAAAACGGTCAACTGCATAAGATTCATGTCCAATATATAAGCTAAACCTTAGTTTTATGAAATATAACAAATTTGTATTTATGAAAATTGCTACTACGCTTGCAGGATCGAAATTCGGCCGAACCGAATCCGACGATCCAACAAGGGAGATGATGATGAAATTTGTGAAATGTTTGACGGGACTGGCCCTGGCAGGCGCACTTGCCGCCCCGGCACTGGCACAGGACCCAACTTTTTTCCGCATCGGCACAGGCGGCGCAGGCGGAACTTACTTCCCCATCGGTGGCACCATCGCAAACGGTATCTCCGCCCCTCCGGGTTCGCGCCCCTGCGAAGAAGGCGGCCAATGCGGCGTACCGGGGCTGATTGCTATCGCTCAATCCACCACCGCGTCGGTGTTCAACAACGCCGCCGTTCAGAACGGAGAGCTTGAGGCCGGTCTGGCCGCAGCCGACGTTACCCGCTCGATGTATCTGGGTGAGGGTAAGTTCGAGGGCAAACCTCATCCCAATCTTCGCATTGTCGCCAACCTGTTCCCCGAAGACCTCCACTTGGTTCTGCCCGCCGGTGAGACAATCAACGATCTGAGCGATCTTGAAGGCAAGCGCGTCGGTATCGCGCAAGCCGGTTCTGGTACACAGGTTGCCGTGCTGCAGATGCTGGATGCTTGGGGCGTCAACCGTGACAACATGGATGAGGCCGAGCTGAACAACAGCCAAAGCGCCGAGCGTCTGGCTGACGGTCAGCTAGATGCCTATTTCTACGCAGCAGGCTGGCCCGTAGCTGCGATGGTTCAGCTGTCGTCAACCAAGGGCATGAATCTGCATTCCTTCAGCGACGAAGACATGGCGAAGATCAATGAGATCATCCCGGCATACATCCCCTCGGCCATCCCGGGTGGCGTTTACGAAGGTATCGACGGTGAAACCAAAACCCCGGCGGTCAGCGCGATGCTGGTAGTATCTTCGGAATTGTCCGACGAACTGGTCTACGGCCTGACCAAGGCGCTGTGGAACGACAATACCCGCAAGCTGCTGGACAATGGTCACGCCAAAGGCAAGCAGATCACTCCCGATACGGCGCTGGATGGCGTCGAGGCGCTGGGTGTACCCCTGCATCCTGGGGCCGAGAAATTCTACAAAGAAGCTGGTCTGCTTCAGTAACCGTACCTTACTGACACCTGTCGTCGGTGCCCCTGCGCGGGGCACCGCACTCTGGAATTATGCGAAATCGGGGGGCCATCATGTCCGAGACCCAGAAACTTGATGACCACGAATTGACGGCCGAGGAACTGGCCGCCATCGAAGAACAGTTCGACGAAGGTGCCGCCGTCCGGCAGGTCACGCCCGCCGCGGGCAAGGTGCTGCGCGTTGTTGCCCTGATCCTTGCGTTCTACGAATTCTTCACGGCCGGTTTTGGCCTGCCCGCCGACCATTGGCACATGGGTATCTATCTGGCCCTGCTGTTCATTCTGGTCTACGCGACAATTCCGATAATCGGCTCCAAAAACCTCTATGCGCTCAAGGTCAGCCGGTTCCGTATCGGCAACATCCCTCTGTACGACTTGGTTTTTATGGCGCTGGGGATCATCGGAGCGCTGTATGTTGGGGTCGCATGGCGCGGCATTCCGTTTCTGGGGATCGAGGAACAGACGTTCCGAATGGGCAACCCGAACACCTATGACGTGGTTTTGGGCGTAGTCATCATCCTGCTGGTTTTGGACATCGCACGCCGCACGCTGGGTTGGGTGCTGCCACTGATCATCTGTGTATTTATCTCATACGCCCTGTTGGGACCGTATTTCCCCGGCTTGCTGCAGCATCCCGGCGTGAACTTCAAAACTTTCGTATCGTCTATGTATTTCCCGCAGGAAGGCATCTATGGCGTCACACTCTGGGTCGTCTCGACCATCGTGTTCCATTTCGTCCTGTTCGGCGTGATCGCGCAGCGCACCGGATTGGGGCAACTCTTCATCGACAACGCAACCATTTTGGCGGGCCGCTATACCGGTGGGCCGGCAAAAGTGTCGGTGGTATCCTCGGCGTTCTTCGGCACGATCTCGGGCTCTTCGGTGGCCAACACCGTTTCGACCGGCGCGCTGACCATTCCCAACATGAAGCGCCTTGGGTACCCCGGCCATTTTGCGGGCGGCGTCGAAGCCGCATCGTCAGCCGGAGGGCAAATCACGCCGCCAATCATGGGGGCAGCGGCCTTCATCATGGCCGAGTTTCTTGAGGTGCCCTACACAACCATTGTCATCGCTGCGATCTTCCCCGCAATCCTTCACTATGTCGGGGTCTTCGCGGTGGTGCACCTGATGGCACGCAAGCTGAACCTGCAAGGCTTGGCGAAAGAGCAACTGCCGCAACTCAAGGCCGTCTGGGCCGAAGGTTGGGCCAACATCGTGCCTCTGATCGGTCTGCTTGTCGTGCTGTTCACAGGATATACGCCGTTCATGTCCGCCTTCTGTGGCATTTCTCTGGCAGTGATCGCAGGCATGTCGCGCATCAAACAACCGCCCACGCTGATTTATGCTGCGGCGTTCCTAGCCTTCGTGCTGTGGAAATTCTCGGATGGCGGGTTCGATCTGACTATGACAGCGATCCTGTGTGCCTTGTCGGTGATCGCCACGTTGAACCCGCAGAAACGCATCGAAGTACCCGAGATGCTGCAAGCGGTTGAGCTGGGTGTGAAATACTCGCTGGCCGTGGGCGCCGCTGCTGCCGCCGTCGGCATTGTCGTCGGTGTTATCAACACAACTGGCATTGGCTTTCGTATCGGCTTCATGGTCACTCAGGGCGCAGGCAATCTGGCCGCTGACCTGTACAACATGATCTCGTTTGGCAGCTGGCAGCTGTTTGCGATGGAAGACCTGCAACTGTTCATCTCGCTGGTCTTCATTGCCATTGTTTGCATCCTGATGGGCGCGGGCATCCCCACCACCGCGCTCTACATCATGCTGGTATCAGTCGCACAGCCCGCGCTGGCGCAGCTGGGTGTCCCGCCGATCGCAAGCCACCTGTTCGTACTCTACTACGGTGTTGTGTCCGAGATCACGCCACCCGTCTGCACTTCGGCCTATGCGGCGGCGGCCATTGCGAACTCCAACCCGTTCCGAACTGGTCTCTCTGCCTTTACCCTTGGGTTGGGCAAGGTGATCGCGCCAATGGCCTTCGTTTATGCGCCTGTCCTTTTGTTCGTGTCCTCAACCGGGTTCAACCTGTGGGAGTTCACCTACACCGCCACGAGTTGTATCGCCGGGGTCATCGCCCTGTCCGCAGCTGTGGTCGGATACTGGCTGAAACCGCTGAACATCGCGTCGCGTATCCTGATGGCCATCGCGGGGGTGATCTTTGTTGCGCCCAGCCTGACGGCTGACCTGATAGCGCTTGCTGTCGCGGCGCCGGTCATTGTCTCCCAACTGATCGCGCGCAATCGCAGCCATTCCCCGGCTTGATGCGATGACAGAGCAAGTGACCATCATCGGCGCAGGGATCGTCGGCATTTGTTGCGCGCTGTCGCTGCAAGAACGGGGCATACCGGTCCGAATTATCGACCGGAGCGACCCCGGGCAGGAAACCTCGTTCGGCAACGCGGGGGTTGTGTCGCCCTGGTCGATCATTCCGCAGGCCGTTCCGGGGATTTGGAAAAAGCTACCCCAAATGCTGTTGGACCCGAAAAGCGCGCTTTCGGTACGGACGTCCTTCTGGCCGAAGATGATCCCATGGGGGCTGCGCTTTCTGGGCAAGTCTGGCGAGAAGACGGTTCGTGAAGTCTCGGATGCGATGGAGATTTTGTGTCGCCCCTCCATTGATCTGTACCGTCGGCACCTGCAGGGCACGGGCCACGAAGCGCTGATCGTGGACAGTTACTACATCCACGCGTTCCGCAACCCTGAACAAGCCAACCTTGATGATCTTGGCTATCTGATCCGCCAGGAAAAAGGCGGTGAATTGGAGCGGGTCGACGGCGCTGAATTGCGGCGCTTGGAACCAGCTCTGTCAAAAGACCTCAAGGCAGCGATTGTGATCAAAGGTCAGGCCCGCGCAACGTCTCCCGGGCGTTTGGGCGCTGTATTGGCCGAAAAAGCACGTGCGCAAGGTGCTGAGTTTGTGCGGTCCGAAGTCACCAAGCTGAGCCACACCGAAGACGGCATTTGGCAGCTTGCCACGTCACATGACACGCTGCACGCGCGCAATGTTGTCCTCGCGGCCGGAGTGTGGTCTGCCGGCCTGCTCAAACCCCTTGGCATACCTGTGCCGTTGGTGGCCGAACGGGGTTACCACGTTGAATTCCCGGCCCCTTCGGCAGTGCTGAACAACTCGGTCATGGATGTGGACGCAAAGGTCGTCGCAAGTTCGATGCAGGGCGGCCTTAGGGTTGCCGGTACGGCCGAGTTTGGCAGCGTCGATGCGCCAGCGGATCCGCGCAAGGAAAAGATACTGACCGATCAGGCAAAATCTTTGGTGTCGGACCTCGATACTGGCGCGGCAAAGTTCTGGATGGGCCGACGCCCCTCTTTTCCCGATAGCCTGCCAGCGATTGGGCCGCTGAACGGAAAGGACGGGCTTTTTACCGCGTTCGGCCATTCTCATTACGGGCTGATGATGGCGCCAAAGACCGGAGAGCTTGTGGCAGATCTGGTGTCCGGACGCAGCCCGAATATCAACCTAGACCCGTTCTCGCTGGCCCGTTTCTAAATCCCCTATTCGAAAGGACCTGAGCACCATGCCAATTTACAAAGGTGGCCAAAACATCTGCGGGGCTTCGATCGGGGTTTTGTGCCTTGAAAGCTATTTCCCCAAACCGCCCGGGCACATCAAGAATCCGTCCAGCATTCCGTTTCCCGTTCTTTACGAAATGATCGAGGGCATCACCGTACCGACCCTGCTAAACAACCCGACACCCGAGCTATTGGCACCCTTTATCAAGGGCGCGCAACGGCTTGAGGCCGAGGGCGTTCGGGCAATCACGGGAAGCTGTGGATTTCTGGCTCTGTTTCAAAAGGAATTGGCTGCGGCGGTTTCCGTTCCCGTCTTTGCATCCAGCTTGATACAGGTTCCTCTGGCCTTTCACATGACCGGGGCGAATGCGCCGGTGGGCGTGTTGACCGCGGATGCATCCGCTCTGACGCCGAAGCATTTCGAAGGTGTCGGCGCTGCGGGCATTCCCGTCGCGGTACAAGGGCTAGAGGACACCAGCGAATTCGCTGAGGTGATCCTGCGAAACACGCGCACCCGTATGGACACCGACCTCATTGAGGCTGAAGTCCTTGAGGCGGCGCGGCGACTTAAACGGCAAGCGCCGGACATACGGTCGCTTGTGTTGGAGTGTACCGATCTGCCGCCTTATGCGGCGCGCCTTCAGGACGAGTTGCAACTTCCCGTCTTCGATTTGACGACACTGGCGCAGATGGCGCATACCGTTGCGACGCGCAATTCCTATGTTGGCATCATGCCTTGGACGTAAAGAAACAGCAGTATCGCGCGGGACTTGGAGGATTTTAGTGTCCGTCGACCTAACCATCCTGATGGTTGCCATCGGCCTTGGCGCAATGCTGCAAGTCGGCGTCGGCATCGGGTTTAGCATCCTTGCCGGACCGCCGATGATGATCCTGCTTGGTACATCAACGGCTGTTCCAATACTGCTGCTGTTGAATACTGTCGTTTCAGCGGTCGCGACAGACCGACAGGTGCTGAAGGCCGACCGACAAACCATTCGCACGGCAATTATCGGATGTCTCCTCGGAGTGGTCGCGGGCCTTGTCGTATACCCCTGGCTAAGCGAGGCGTTTGTCCTTGCCCTAACAGCCAGCCTGTTGCTGATCGGGCTTGTGACGACCTTGCTGCCCCTGCGCCGCTCAATTGGAACAGCAGGGTTTTCGACCGTTTCCGGCTTGTCCGGGCTGGCGACTGTTTGGGCAGCGACGCCCGGCCCGCTAATGGTTTTTGGATTGATTGCGAAAGGCCGCCCTGCCAAAGAAGTTGCCAAGTTGGTTCAACCCATTGCGCTGGTGGCATACGGCATCGCATTCCTGTTGCATAGCCTGTCCGAGACTCAAGCCTTCGCTTATGGCCCGCAGCTATGGGGCTTCGTGGCGCTCACGTTGATCGGCAGTTTTTTTGGTCGTGCAATGGGGCCACATTTACCGCAGACCTTGGTCACAACGGCGATCCGCGTGGTATCTCTGATGGCCTGCGGCGTTCTCTTTCATCGCGCATTTGCGATCGCGTAAACTCGAAGGGCAGACGATGACACAAGACAACAAACTGGACAGATTTCCGCGGGCCCAATTCATGTCAGGCCCAACCCCATTGGAGCGGCTGGACAGGTTGTCTTCGGAATTGGGCATCGACCTCTGGCTGAAACGCGATGACCTCACCGGGCTTGGGTTTGGCGGAAACAAAACGCGTCAGCTTGAATTCTATTTCGGTGATGCCCTGCAGAAAGGTGCGGATACTATTCTGATCACCGGCGCAGTTCAGTCAAACTTTGTTCGGTCTGCTGCAGCCGCCGCAGCAAAACTGGGCATGCAATCCGTCCTGCAACTGGAAGAGCGTGTGTCCGATATGGGCAAGGCGTATTACAGCTCTGGGAATGTTTTGTTGGCACAAATTCTGGGTGCCGAACACATGACCTACCCCGAAGGCGAGGACGAAGTCGGTGCGGACGCCGCGTTGCACGCTCGCGCCGACGAGTTGAAGGCGCAAGGGCGCAAACCTTATGTCATTCATCTGGGACTAAACCACCCGCCTTTGGGTGCTTTGGGCTACTTCGTCGCTGGGCAAGAATTGTGTCAGCAGATGCCTGATGTCGATGCGATTGTCGTACCCTCAGGTAGTGGAGCCACACATGGAGGCTTGTTGACTGGAGTAGCCTTGGAAGAAAACACCGCTTCTGTGTTTGGTGTCTGCGTACGCCGGGATAGCGAAAAGCAAATGGCCCGCATGAAAACCGTTCTCCAGAAACTGGCGGATTTGTTGGATATCGACGCAGCACCGTTGCATGACAGGCTTAACGTCATGGACGAAGCGCTGCCTCCCGGCTACGGGAAACTCAGTGGAGGCACGCGGGCTGCATTGGACAAGATGGCTCGTACCGAAGGAATATTCCTTGATCCCGTCTATACCGCGAAAACCTTCGCAGGGTTGTTGCATTTGGTAAGCGAAGGGAAAATCCAACCCGGACAGAAAGTCGTCATGGTGCACACGGGTGGGTTGCCTGCACTCTTTGGGTACCAAAACGAGTTGGCAAGCGACCTATCCTAAATCTGCCAATACCCCGCAAAAAAACTCCCCATACTGGGAAAACAGAATACATGACCATTACCCGGATCGAACCCGCATTCTTCCAAAGCCTTTAGCGGGGTTGGTTTTTCGCCGCCAGAACACCCTGTCAGCAGAACAAAATTACGAGTCAAATCAATTCCATTTCCGTGCCTCGCTGTCAGTCAATTAACTTGATGCTACGATGCTTATAACCACAGCAAGAGCTTAATCGCGGACCTCATCCGCAAGACCCGCAGATGACAGGACGGGGGACAAAGCAGACATATTCTTGCGCCGAATCTTGTCATCCGTATGCTCATTTTGACAACAGAAGAAACGGAGCATTCGCCTACATGAAGTTTTTCTCCCGCAAAACTTTTTGGTCATTCTCAATGGTTTTGGCTTCGTTGATGAACGTACCAAGCCTTTCATTCGCACAGGTTTCGGAGAATGTAACCTCTCAAGTCATTTATGTTCCTTCTTACTCGCGAGTTTTTACGCAGGAGGGCCG
Organism: Ruegeria profundi; assembly: GCF_049800715.1. GTDB lineage: Bacteria > Pseudomonadota > Alphaproteobacteria > Rhodobacterales > Rhodobacteraceae > Ruegeria > Ruegeria profundi_A. The sequence goes on along the minus strand of NZ_JBNAFO010000012.1, from coordinate 105,403 downwards.
CAGCGAGCCGCTCGCGTCTACCCTTGTTGTGCACAACATTAGTGTTCAATCAGAGATCAAAGTTGAGCGTGTCGATTATTACGACAGAGCGGGGCAGCTTCTGGAAACTCTCATAAATGAGCCCGTTCAACTGATGCCATTTGGGTCGATCAATGCGCTAATACCTATTGGTAGCGTCGGAGATGGGATTGGCGCGAACTTCGTCGTCACCTGGTCGGCAGAAGTGCCAGTACAGCCCCCCATCGTTGAAGCAATCATGGTCGGCGGAAGCGGCACTCAAGGAATCTCGTTTACCAGTCGAGGTCAAGTTTTGTCACAAGAACCTTAGCACCCATCACTATTTTTATTTCGATATAACCAACTCGATCATCGCGCCAATACTTAGTCCTATCTGGTTTTTTGATTACCACAGCAACAGGAGCCCACTTTGGGCTCATAGCCAACCCTAGCTGCCATGCGTTCGGATGGTAGCAGGGCGGACAAAACGGCCTTTCGCAATATTACTCTTTAAGTAGAAGTAGACCAAAGTAACTCCGTTCATTCCCGTAGGAAAATATCGCGCAATGTGACGCAAAGATCGTTTCAACGGATGCCACTGAACGAACTAAAACTTCAAGATTTTTGCGCAACAATATAGCGGCTTTGGAGCATTGAGGCTTGATCAGACGTATAGAGGATATCGAAGCCTGCGGACGCAATTTTACTTTCAAGCACTGATCCAGACACAAAATGCACAAATGGGGCTTTCCCAAGAGCCTGCAGGATTGGGATCGCGACCCGGCTGATCATCGCATACTTAAAACCACCGTTCTCAGGTGCGCAAACGGTTTTGGATATGAAAAACCCACCGGGTTTTGTAAGTGCGGAAATGTGCTCAAGCGCTTGGTCCAAATCGGGCAGGAGATGAAGTAAATTGTGCGCCAGGACCGCATCGTAAGACCCTTCGTCAAGACCGTGCTCAAGAACTTCGGCCACCTTGAAAGTGACATTCTCCAATCCTTCTTTCGCCCGCTTCTCATCGGCAATCTCGATCATGCCCGGAGCGAGATCCGTCGCGGTGATATGGGCAACATGCGGTGCAAGCAGCAGCGCTGTTGAACCCGTCCCGCACCCGATTTCCAGTACGTTGTCGTCTGCTTTCAGGTACGACTTCGTAAGCTCAAGTGTTTTCAGATACCCTTCCATATTGCGGATTGGGTCTGCCGCGTACTTTCGCGAGATTTTGCTCCAGAACGCGGCATCCTTGGACAAAGCAGTCATTTCATTACTCTCTTACAAGATTGTTGCCGTATCCTTTACGTCCAAACAATCATTTATGGAATTGCTACAATCCGCAGAAATGTTATGCATAAATGCATGAATTGGAAAGCTATAAACTTCGACTGGAATCAGGTACGGTCCTTTCTTGCGACAGCCGAAGAAGGCTCATTTTCCGCAGCGGCGCGCGTTCTTGAGCAAACTCAACCCACTGTCGGCCGTCAAGTTGCTGCACTGGAAACTGCGCTTGGCATCACCCTGTTTGAAAGAGTCGGCAAGTCGCTAGAGTTGACGACAGCTGGCGCCGAGCTTTTGTTGCATGTCAGAGAAATGGCGGATGTGGCAAACAGGATTTCTCTTACTGCGACAAGCCAGTCGCAAGCTGTTGAAGGGCAAGTCAGGATTACTGCATCCGATGTGATGTCTGCCTACCAGCTGCCACCGATACTGAAAAAGATTCGACTTGCAGCACCTCGACTAGAGATAGACATCGTTGCTGCAAATGACATACGAGACATACAGCGACGTGAGGCTGATATCGCGATCCGACATGTACGCCCAACTCAGCCGGATCTGACAGCAAAGCTTGTCGCCGAGGCCAGCGCCCATTTTTACGCGGCACCTTCGTATCTTGATCAGGTCGGACGGCCTAAAAATGAAAATGAACTTGCGAAATTGGACTTTGTCGGGTTCGGGGACATCGACACGATGATCGGCTTTCTCGATCCGGCGGGCATTCAGGTCACCCGAAAAAGCTTCAGGATTGGCTCACAAAGCGGGATAGTATCCTGGGAATTGGTGCGCCAAGGGTTTGGCATAAGTGTAATGTCGGATGATGTGGCTGCCTTAACGCCAGGTGTGGAGCGCGTGCTTCCCGACCGCGAGCCGTTTAAGTTCCCGATTTGGCTGGCGACGCACTCCGAATTACATACCGCACGAAGGATCAGGTTGGTGTTTGATCAACTGGCGGACCAACTTAGCGCAGGGACCATCAGGTAATCCGAGAGTTCGCTTTATGTCACAGGCTGTTCCAACGCTTCACTTGCTATGCGGCAAAGTCGCTTCTGGGAAATCAACTCTTGCAGCGGAACTCGCGGAAAGAGACGCGGCCGTGCTCATTTCAGAAGATGAGTGGCTTAGCGCCCTGTTTGGCGATCAGATGAAGTCCCTTCAGGACTATGTGAATTGCGCTTTGAAACTGCGCCCGGTCATGGGGAGTCACGTGGCTTCTTTGCTGAAGGCTGGCGTTTCCGTCGTTCTCGATTTTCCAGCGAACACAATTGAAAATAGGGCTTGGATGCGCGACCTGCTGGAAGGCGCAGCTGCGCAGCACCACCTTCACTTTTTGGATGTGTCAGATGAGGTTTGTCTGCTCCGGCTGCACGAGCGCAACAAAGAAGGCGCTCATGCCTTTGCAGCAACGGAAGATCAATATCGCCGAATTGCGCGGCATTTCGTGCCACCATCACCCGAAGAAGGTTTCAACATCATAACTCACCGTCAGTAGCGCCAGAAATTCAAAGTGTCGCGGCGGCTCCAAACATTGTTCCGCCTCCTGCTCTGGATCGACGGATGGCGAATGCTCACGGACAACTTTCACGGGGTCTTAAGCCCGGATTTCGCACGATAATTGGAGGCGCATGCCAGTGAGTCCTTCATGGGTCAAGGCGGTGGCAAGACCGGCAATGTCGCTTACGCCGACTATCGGTTAACGTACGTCACTGGCGGGCCTGGGCAACGCACCGTCCAGAACAGGCTCCTGCGATCCCCTTCAGAATAGTTTTGCGCCGTCAATGATGCACGGACAATGGTACGAAGCACCGAGCAAGTTACACATAAGTTATCAAAACACTTCTGGCTTGATTTCACCTCAGACAATCACTGAGCAACTTCTCGGGAGTAGGTGCATGGTGCTTGTCCAAACCCCCTGAAATAAGTCTGCAAAATGTGGTAGGAAAAACTGTCATAAGATCGTTATGCAAAAGCGGCAACAATTCTCGTTGCAAGCCAATTCGAAAGGTCACCCATGTCATTTTCCAGCCGCTCGTCAATTTCGCGTCGCCAATTTCTTGCAACAACTGCCGGAGCAGCGGCTATAACCCTACATCCTTTTTCAGTTTTGGCTGCCACCAACCAAGCGCATTTGCGCATTATGGAAACAACGGACATCCATGTTCATGTGTTCCCCTATGACTACTATGCTGACAAACCCCGTGACACCGTGGGCTTGTCCCGTACGGCCTCAATCATCAACGAAATTCGTTCTGAGGCGACGAACTCGATCTTGGTCGACAATGGTGACTTTCTTCAAGGGAACCCAATGGGCGACTACATCGCCTATGAGCGTGGCATGAAAGAAGGAGACGCCCACCCGATTATCACCGCGTTCAACACGATTGGCTATGATGCCGCCACTTTGGGCAATCACGAATTCAACTACGGACTGGATTTTCTGGAAAAATCACTCGCGGGCGCGGAGTTCCCGGTCGTTTTGGCTAACGTTTCAAAGGCACAAGGCGCAACTCCACGTGACGACAAAACGCTGATCAAACCTTACGCAATCATCGACCGTGAAATCGAAACGGGCGACGGGACCAAGCACTCAATCAAAATCGGCGTAATTGGCTTTACACCGCCGCAGATCATGAACTGGGATCGAAAGTACCTGGAAGGCAATGTTCAAGCCCGCGATATCGTCGAAACCGCGCGGGCATACGTGCCAGAGATGAAAGAACAAGGGTGTGACCTAGTCATCGCCCTTTCACATTCTGGTATCGGCGACGCCAATCATATCGACGGTATGGAAAACGCATCCGTCGTTTTGGCGGGTGTTGACGGGATCGACGCGTTGGTCACGGGCCACAATCACCTTGTTTTCCCCTCGCCGACATTTTCGGACCGACCCGGTATCGATGTCGAAAAGGGCACCCTGATGGGCAAACCTGCTGTAATGGGCGGCTTCTGGGGCTCACATCTTGGTTTGCTAGATCTGTTGCTGGAAAGGGACGGAAATGAGTGGCGCGTTATTACAACGACGTCAGAGGCCCGCGCGATTTCTCAACGCAATGAAGACCGTTCAATCACCGCTTTGGTCGGAGACGATCGGAAGGTTCTCGACTCGGTTGCGAAGGATCACGACGAAACGCTCGCCTATGTCCGTCGCGCAGTTGGAAAGACATCTGCTCCGTTGCATAGTTATTTCGCGCTTGTTGCTGACGATCCGTCTGTACAGATCGTTTCAATCGCACAGAAATGGTATGTCGAAGAAATGCTGAAAGGTACCGAGCACGCTGGTTTACCGATCCTATCAGCGGCAGCGCCGTTCAAGGCGGGTGGTCGCGGAGGCCCCGACTACTACACCGACGTCCCGGTCGGGGACGTTGCTATTAAAAACGTGGCTGATCTGTATCTCTATCCAAATACGGTGCGCGCGGTGCGCGTGAACGGTGTTCAGCTGCGTGGTTGGCTGGAGCGTTCGGCCGGAATGTTCAACAAGATCGAGCCAGGCTCAGAGGACGCGGTTCTACTGAACCCAGAGTTTCCATCTTACAATTTCGATGTAATGGATGGTGTGACATACCAGATCGACCTTTCACAACCGTCGCGCTTTGGACCAAAGGGCGAAGAGGTGAATCCCGACGCAGCCAGAATTGTGAATTTGTCCTTCCAAGGTAAACCGGTCACTGATGACATGGAGTTCATTATCGCCACCAACAATTATCGTGCATCGGGCGGAGGTTCATTCCCCGGCGCACTGGGTGATACAATTGTATTCGAGGCCCCGGACACCAATCGCGACGTCATTGTGCGCTATATTGTTGAACAGGGAACGATCAACCCAAAAGCGGACGCCAATTGGTCTTTTGCACCTCTTGAGAACACAACCGTGCTTTTCGAGACCGGTCCTAAGGCCCGAGACTACATTGGCGAAGTCAAAGGCGTTTCAATCGAAGACGCCGGAGATGGCACAGACGGTTTCGCAGCTTTCCGCATCAAGCTCTAGTACAATCTCATTTGCTTACTTTCAAAAATCTGGGGGTCACCTAAAGCAGCTATCATCGCGCTTATGCTGACCGCCCGCCTGCGATGCTTAAACTCTATAAGTATTTATAAAAAATACTGATTTTGGATCCTTGCGAACCATTGAGCAGGCGCAGCATAAGCCCCTGCCCTGCTTTCCCACCACCTATCAACGGCCCAAACTAGATTCTCAACGGCCTGACTAGAAACTGCGGTCGCAATTTGCTTTCCCGACATTCGATGCAGAAGCTAAATGTGTAGTGGGTTAAACCTACGCGCAGCGGACTAAAACCACCGTTAAAACTTGCTGGCAAATCGGCCGCTTCAATCGAAACAAAAAACTCCACGGATTCACGTGATCGTTCGCTGTAATTGCAAAAGGATTGAGCAAAAAGGATGACGCGAAACTAAGCTCGCAAAACTCCCCTGTCGGAAACGTCAGAACGGCTGCTGCGTAGTCTATCTAACGCGTGCTGTGGGGCATTTTGAAATTACCGTTCACACTCGCGGTGTCGCGATCTGGTGCTGATCTCATGGTACTCAGAAACCTTCCGGCCTCGTGCATTCACCTCTACTTGCTCAAAATTTCTATAGTGTATTCTCGACGGGCCCCGGCAGGCGGAATTGGAAAAGGTGCAGCCGCGCGCACCTGTGACAAGGCGATCCGATCCAAACGCTTTGAACCTGAACTGCGGGCAATGTTGGCCGATGCCAAAGCTCCGCTGTCAGCGATGCGAAACGTCACTAGAACCACACCGCGGATGTTCACGCTTTTGCGTCGCACACGAAGGATCTTGCGTTTGACCTTGCCCGCGTAGTTGCTTGCATCGGCATTGCCCTGGGCCGAGGTTGAACGGGCTGTCTTTTCTGCGGCGGCTTCTCCCTTGTTGGTTTCGCCCGTTGTACTGCCCTTTTTTCTAGCGCGTTCACCATTGCCTGCTTTTGCAGCGAGCTGGGCGACTTTCTTCTCCTCAAGTTCTGCGTTTTGCACGGGAGGCTTTGCAGTTTTGCGTTTGGGCTCAGCCTCAGGCTGTTCGGCTTGGGTCAATTCGGGCTGGCTTGCCTTTTGAGGCACCTTTAGCTTCAATGCTCCTTTCGCCGAAGGCGCGACCTGTTTTGCGATAGGTATTGCAGCCTTCGCTGTCTGCCGCTCGGGGTTTGCTTGTTTAATTGGTTGATCAGGCTCTACAGTCGTTTTCCGGGTCGAGGCCGGCGCAGATGCAATCGTTCCAGCAGTGAAATCCTTAAAGGACGTCCCGAGTGCCGCTGTGTCGACCGAGCCTCCACCTTCGATTTGCGTCAACGTTTGTGCGCCAAAGTCATGCAAAGCAAGACCGTGGGTGGCGGCGGCCAATACAATCGCAGATGCGGCTATGGCGCGGGATTTGGGGATCATTGCAGAGCCCTTTGTGTCACCACAAAGACCTTGTTTGCGCCCAAGGCACGAAGGGCATCACTAACCGCTTTCAGCCGCACCGCCGGAAGCGCGCGATCGGAAACCAAGCGTACTACTTCCAGCGGTAGGTCAATTGAAGCGCGTTCAACATAAGCTTCAACGTCCGTCAGCTCGGCCCCGAGATACTCGAGCACACCATCGGCACGGATGACGAGCGCATCTGGCGGCTCGCGCCCTTCAAGGTTCTGCGTTTCGACCAGTTGCACCGAGTTGCCAAGCGGTGGGGCAAGCGTACCCGCAATCATGAAGAAAACCAGCATCAGGAAGACGACGTTGATCAGAGCAATTGTGGGTTCTCGGGTTCGCCTCGCCTTTGGTTTCAGTTGCATCATCCGATCACCTGCGTCCGTAGGTGAGCCACGCCTTTCAAAGCCGTCAGCAGGTCAATCAGTTGTTGCGAAGTTGCGTTCTGGCCGAGACTGATCAGTGCCATTTGCTCCGAGGTCCCGTCGAAAAGCGCGGCAACGCTATCCAGGGTTACTACGGTCCCGTCGACCAGAAGACGACCCTGTTCAAGCTTCACAAAGCGGATCGGGATGTCTTGGTCTGAACCGCCTGCCGAAGCCGTTGAAAACTCGATCTCGCCGAATTTCGAGAAGGTTGAAGTAAGCATGAAAAACAGCAGCAGCAAAAAGATGACGTCGATCAACGAAGTCATCGACAGGCGCTTGCGCCGCTTGGCGCGGGTGTCAAGTGCCATGGGCAAGGGCTGCCTTTGGCATCCCGGTCGCTTTGCATTCTGCGGCGTGACCAGGTGCGAAAACGGTGCGTAGGGCACGGTTTGTAAAAATGCGCTCACGCGTCATGCGTGCCTCGAACCAAGTCAGCACAAGCGAAGTTGGCATGGCGACGGCTAATCCTGCAGCCGTTGTCAGCAAGGCAACCCAAATGCCACCTGCAAGCAGTGCAGGGTCTACCGAATTACCCGCTCCTTGCAGGGTCTGGAAGGCTTCGATCATGCCAAGAACGGTGCCGAACAAACCCAACAGTGGCGCAAGCTGAGACACCATGTCCAGCACGTTGAGGCCCCGTTCGAGCCCCGCAAATCGCGCTTCGGCCTCGGCATCGGCACGCTCGGACAGCGTGCTGCTATCACCACTGAACGACATGGCGATCACCGGGGCCAGATAGCTGCGGCTTTTGTCCAGATGCGCCACCGCAGCAACCCGGTCCCGGCGGTCCCAGGCTTCAATCGCCAAAGACAGCTCGATATGGCGACCGACGCCGGCGGCCGCGTATTGCCAAAGCTTGTAAATGACAAGCGACAGGGTTGCGACTGAGGTTACGATCAGGATCGCAACAACCGGCCCGCCGAGCGCAAGGATGTTTGTCAATTTCTGAATGATCACATCCATCGGCTTATCTAATCATCTCTGTTTCGAGGCGGCTTTTTACTTTCAAGTTCGACATGCACGCATTCTCCATCCCGCCTTGATGCGAACATTCCTGCGCGCCGTTGATCAGAATTCGAGTGATGTGGTTGCAGGTCATTCCATCGAACTGAAATTGGCGAACCCTAGGACGCCCTGCAGGTAGATCCTCGAAATCCAGAAGCGTCAGCAGAGCAACGCCACCTTCGGCGCCGAATAAGACCGTTTCGTAGACGGCGCTTTCGATATCAGCGTCATAGGTATTTTCGACCAAAAAGCTGAGCAGGCAATTTTGGTCTCGTTCTTCCGCAGAACTCAGCTCTACCGAAATGCCACCGGTTCCCTCGGCGAAGGCAAGCCCCGCACCCAGAATTGGGAGCAGGACCAGCAGGACCAACCGAGCATTTCTTTTCGCCGCTATTCGCATTATTGGTTCTTTCTTTTCTTGATCAGAAGGTTTTGGCCACGGTCAGCTTGAAGTTCCGGCCCGGCGCATTGCGCGTCGACAGGTTCGGCAGGTAGTTTTTGTCGAAGATGTTCTCGATACCTGCCCTAACTTCGAACCCTGCGAGCGCGCCTTCTTGCGGGAAGTAGGACGCGCGCAGTGTGTTCACGCCAAATCCGGCAACCGGGTCGCCTGAGGAATCAAAGCCAGACCTGGCTCCGAAAAGCTCCCAGCTGACATCAAGCGTTTCGCCAAACCGTTTGCCGAATGTGATCCGCGCCGAATCCGATGGTTCGTTGCGCCAGCGGGATTCCTGCCCGTTTTCATTGGTTTCCGTGCCGCTTACGACGTTGGCGTTAAAGTCGACATAGAATCCGCCAACGTTCGCATATGATGCTTCAATTTCCACACCGCGCGTTTCGACCTTGTCCAAAAGGACCGAGGCTCCGGTAATCGGATTCGACTGAGTGTACGATGTGACATCCCGCAAGTTGGTGTCGTAGAAATTCACCTTGGCGCGCACGACATCGCCCTCGGCAAAGATATCTCCGCGATTGAACGAAAACCCTGCTTCCCAGGTGCGCGATTTCTCGGGTTGGGTCATGAATACCGGGGTGCCAAGGTCGTCGATGATAGGCAGGCTTTCAGTGTACGCACCGCCGCCAAAGATGCCGAAACCGTTTGCGAATTCGTACCGCGCCGACAGACCCCCCATCAGAGCATCGTTATCGTAGCTCTCATTGAAAGGTGCTGTATCGCCATCCCCCTCGATGTCCTGCGTTTCGTAACGCAGCGCTGGTGTGATGGTCAGTTGATCGCCGATCTGAATGTCATCGACAGCGAACAAGGCAATCCGACGATCGGTCCCACCAGGAGCTGACGGGGCATCCAGACGCTCTCGATTGATGAACTCGATCCCGGCTCGAAGATCATGCGAAGCGATTCCAGTTTGGAAATACGAGGTATTCTTGATCGTCAGTTTGGTGGTTTCATAGTTATGTGACGCGTCCGCCAGAGCCCGAATGCTTGGGAAAAACGGAGTTCCCTCTAAGCTAGAGGAGCCAGGAACATAGCTGCTGTCGATGGACTGCTCGGAATAACTGAGGTTCACATCCAAATCGATCAGATCGTTGTCTGCTGGCCGGTATTGATATCGCAGGATGCCAATCCGGGTTTCGATATCACGATCCACATTTCCAAAAGCGTCTGCAGATGTACCGAATGAGTCATACGGAACGTCCCGTTCTTCCGAGGTCGATTGGTTCCATGATGCGGTAATCGAATGCTCCAGGTTGTCGCCGAAGCTGTATTTACCCTTCGCCAACAGGGAAGGCAGGGTAAAGGCGCTGTTGCCGATCGAGCCGCCATTCCCGTCTTCCTGATCGTCTTGATCGCGATAGGTGTAGTTGAACAGAAACTCGGTCTGCTCGTTCGGCTGCCACGCCAGAATCGACGATGAGGCAAAGCCGCTTCCGTTCGAATAGCCTTCCAACGTCTGACGGAACCGGAAGCCGGGCTCACCGCCGGTGAAATCCGAGGCGTCTTTGGTTTCCAATTGAACCACGCCTCCCACGACGCCCGAGCCGAACTCAAACGACCCGACAGTGCCCCGGATCACGGAGACGCTTTTGTAAAGCTGTGGATCGGTGAAGAGTTGGTTGCCGATCCTATATAGCTCTTCCGAACCGGTTGTTGCCCCGTCGATCAGAATGAGAACTTTCTGGTCGGTGCCGAAGGTGCTGTTGGCGCCGAAGCCGCGAATGTTGATACCTGACCCCTGTGGTGTCGAGCCATTCACCAGAGTCACACCAGGCACCGTATCGATCAGCTCTGCAACCGTGTTGGCCTGACGGTCATTGATTTCTTCCTGATCGATATTGGTAATAGGTACTGCGGTGTCGGTCTGGATTTCCCGTTTGCTTTCGCCCAGCTCAAGAGTGCCTAGGAACCCATCATCCTGTTCTTGCGCCCAAGCGGCCGCTGCGATCAAACTGAGGCAAGAGGCGGTACCAAGCAGGCCCGCCTTTCGAATTGAAGCACGCATTTCTGTCCCTTCGAGTGGTTTGAGGACCGGAGATGCTTGCAGTTCGCTGGCTAAGGTCTGTCTTTTTTGGTGTTTTTTGGAATCGCCTTTCAGCGATGACTTGTGCTCGCTAATAAAACTTACTAAAATAGTCAACATATTTCCGTGACTGAGTTTGCAGTCACTGCCAGCGGGCCAATGACGGGATCATGGGCCGGGCCAGCGCCTCACAGAACCACTCGATGATGGGAAATCCACTATGGAACAGGTGCTTACGGCCCCTCAGGATATTCGTGCTGCCTATGCAGAGAAGGCTGGCAAACGTGATCGCGATCTGGCGGAATCACTTGGTTTGTCCGAAGGACAGCTGGTGGCGGCCTTCGCTGGGCAAGGTTCAACAAGGCTGACATCCGACCTAGATACGCTTTTTGGCCAGTTAAACGGGTTGGGAGAGGTCATGGCGCTGACACGCAACCCGTCCTGCGTGATTGAGAAAGTCGGGCAATACGACAACTATCATCCCAGCGCCCATGCTGCGATGGTCCTAACCCAAGAGATTGACCTGCGCATGTTCCCCAGTCACTGGGTTCATGCCTTCGCGGTCGAGCGTGAAACGAAATCCGGAACACGCCGCTCGATTCAAGTATTTGATGCGGCCGGAGACGCGGTTCACAAGATTTTCCTCCGAGACGGCTCGGATCTGGATCACTGGACACATCTGGTACAGATGCTGGCCGCAGACGATCAATCACAGACGATGACTGTCGAGCAGCGCAAACCAGCCGAGGCACCCAAGGCCAATCCAGACAAAACTGAAGTCCTGCGCAATGAGTGGGCTAAGATGACGGACACGCATCAGTTCATGCGCTTGACGTCAAAGCTCAAAATGAACCGGTTGGGGGCCTACCGTATCGCCGGTGCGCCCCTGGTGCGGGCACTAAATCCGGACACAATTCCACAGATGTTTGAACAGGTGCGTGATCAAAAGCTTGAGGTCATGGTCTTTGTTGGCAATCGCGGTTGCATTGAAATCCATGGTGGTCCGGTCAAGAAGCTGAAACAGATGGGGCCTTGGTTGAACGTGCTGGACCCGGATTTCAACCTGCATCTGCGCACCGATTATATTGCCGACGTCTGGGCCGTCACCAAACCCACCCAACGAGGACCCGCTGTTTCAGTTGAAGCGTTTGACGCTGAAGGCGGATTGATTTTTCAGATATTCGGTCGACGCGCCGGCGATACTGACCACCGCCCCGCCTGGGATGCTTTGGTCGCAGGATTGCCCGACGAAGTCAAAAAAGAGGTGGTGTAGTGCGACGGTTCTTATCACTCTGCACAGCTGCTTTTCTCTCAGCCACTACTCTGCAAGCAGAAGAACTACGCGTGATCGCGATCGGCAGTTCAATCACCGAGATCATCTATGCTCTCGGGCAACAAGACCGGCTGGTGGGCCGTGATCGGACCTCAACTTACCCGGCCGATGCGATGGATTTGCCGGATGTGGGTTATCGGCGCGCTCTTTCGCCCGAAGGCGTGCTGTCCGTCGCACCCGACCTAATCCTGGCATTGGAAGGCTCCGGCCCGCCAGATGCCATTTCGGTGCTTCAAGAAGCCGGTGTGGAATTTGTCACAATCGACGAAGAGTTTACCCGAGATGGGATAGTAGAAAAAATCCGCGCAGTGGGCGCTGCTTTGGGCATTGAGGCTGAAGCCGAAGAGTTAGCTGCAAGCGCCGCGCAACAACTGGACCAGGCGCAAGAGAGTGCCTCGATCTCCGCTGGTGCGGACCCGTTGAGTGTGTTGTTCATCCTTTCGGCACGGGATGGCGAAATCACCGTCGGTGGGGCCAACACTCAGGCCGACAGCATTATCAGAATGGCAGGCGGTGAGAATGCTGCGGCTGGCGTCAATGGCTTCAAAACCATGACGCCAGAAGCGTTGGCAGTCACCGCGCCCGACGTGATCCTGATGATGGAGCGGCGCGGCAATCACGGAACTTCGGACGAAGACCTTTTTGCAATGCCCGCGATCCAACTGACCCCGGCAGGGCAGAACAAAGCCCTGATCCGTATGGCAGGTGCGTATCTTCTGGGCTTTGGCCCGCGTACAGCAGATGCAATTTTGGACCTATCGGCGGCGCTGCAAAACGCGAGCGGATCATGACGCTGGCGTTAGACCACGGCGCTCCGATGCGCGCTGACGCGCGAAGGATCAGGGCCAGGCGCGTGACGCTGTTTCTAGTTGTCGTCCTGACCGTAACAAGTGTGGTCAGCGTCTCGGTTGGAGCGTCCGAAGCCTCGCTGACGATTGCGGTCTTGGACTTACTTCAGGGGCGTGAGTTGTCGGACCTGAACCGGATCATTCTATGGGACATTAGACTTCCCCGTCTGGCGATGGGCATACTTGTTGGAGCGGCGCTGGCAGTCTCGGGCGTGGTGATGCAAGGGCTGTTCCGCAATCCGCTGGCCGATCCTGGCATTGTCGGCGTGAGCGCGGGTGCTGGGTTGGGCGCGATATCAGCCATCGTCTTTGGTGGCCTCCTGCCTCGCACGGTCCTCGCCTGGGTAGGCGACGGGCTGGTTGCCTTTGCGGCCTTTCTGGGGGGATGGGCCTCGGTTCTGATCCTTTATCGCGTGTCAACGCGTCAAGGGCAAACATCGGTCGCCACAATGCTGCTTGCAGGCATTGCACTGGCGGCTTTGGCCGGAGCTGTATCCGGAGCGATGATCTACATGGCTGACGATCAGCAACTCAGAGACCTCACCTTCTGGGGTATGGGTTCGCTTGCTGGCGCAACGTGGGTAAAGGTTGCAACGGCTGCCCCGATTATTCTGACCGCAATTGTGTGCACACAGTTTCTTGCCCGTGCTTTGAACGGTTTGGCGATGGGTGAGGCCATTGCCCATCACATGGGTATTCCAGTCCAGCGAAGCAAAAACCTCGCGATCCTGACGGTCGCTGGGGCAACTGGTGCCGCCGTTGCCGTGTCGGGTGGCATAGGCTTTATCGGAATCGTGGTGCCGCATCTGCTGCGTCTCAGCACTGGACCAGACCACCATCGCTTGCTGATGAATTCAGCTCTGCTGGGGGCCACGCTACTGTTGTGCGCAGATATGATCAGCCGCGTGATCGTCGCTCCTGCGGAGTTGCCAATCGGGATCGTGACCGCGATCCTTGGTGCGCCGGTGTTTTTCTGGATCCTGCTTCGACGCCATGGCTCAATGGGAATGTAAGTATGAAAGCTGAAAACATAAGCGTCCGCATCGGAAGCAAAGAGATCCTGAAAGGCGTGGATTTTAAAGCAGAACCCGGGCAAGTCACGGCCATCATCGGCCCGAATGGATCCGGTAAATCCACTTTGCTGAAAGCACTGTCGGGAGAAATCCAAAGCTCCGGCAGGATCTCATTAAACGGCCACGAGATCACGGCACTAAAGCCTTGGGAATTGGCGGCCATACGAGGCGTTCTTCCGCAGGCAACAACTGTGGCTTTCCCCTTCTCTGTGCACGAAGTCGTCAGGCTTGGTCTGGCGAATGGCTTGGCTGCCGAAGACGACACGTTGCCGTCTCGGGCATTGATGCAAGTTGACCTCGGAGGCTTCGAAACGCGGTCCTACCAGAACCTATCTGGCGGTGAGCAGCAACGCGTTCAGATGGCGCGTGTTCTGACGCAGGTCTGGGACACCAAAGATCTGGATCAGCAGCGCTGGCTGTTGCTGGATGAACCCGTTGCAAGCCTGGACATCGCACATCAGATCATCGTTCTATGCATCGCGCGGGACTTCGCTGCCCAAGGCGGAGGTGTTGTAGTGGTTATGCACGATCTGAACCTGACAGCTTTGTTCGCCGACAAGGTATGTATTCTGAGCGAAGGGAAAGTCTGGGCGTCTGGCACAGTGTCAGCCGTTCTCAACAATGAGACGATGCAGCAGGTCTACGGTATCGACTTGCCGATCAACACGATACCTGCGGGCGGGATGCCATTTGTTTTGCCGCAGTCGATGATCTGAATAGGATAGTACGTCCGTTTTTTCAAGCGTGAAAGATACCGCGAGCCGGATACCAATGGGTTCGCTGCATACACCGTTTCAAACGATACATCCACGGCCCATAGGAAACATCCAGCGGCTACCACTGCACCCCAACCAGAGGTCGGATCGCCTGAGCTTTGTTCTCAGAACTTGATGCCCGCTCGAGGATCTCAAGCAAGCTTTTACTGGGCGGCATCCCCTTCAGCGCCCGGAGATCAACCAGTTGCAACCGCGGATCAAGCGCTGCCTTGGCCTTCAGTGTGAACTCTTTCCGAGCGAAATCCCAGTGTTCCGACAAGAAGACATCAATCGCGCCAGTGTGTACATCGACCGACCTCATGACATCGTCATGGTAGGGTTGAACCTGCACGGCGGTGTCTGGTGCCAAAAGCGGTAAGACAGCGCCCAGCGCACCTTTGACGACTCTGGCCAACAGGTTCTTTTCATGCGCCAATCCGACAAGCACCTTGTGACGCAGGACATAAGCGTCGGCTTTGGTCATTAGCCTGTGACTGTCCTAAAATGCGATAGCCTAACCTTCGACGCCGTCTAGTGCCCGTGCATCCGTCCGGAGCCGGTGCATGTCATAGACACTCTCGAACTGCTCGATGATCGGAACGCTATGCCGTGTGGCAATCGCCATCAACTCCATTGGCGGCATGTTAGCCCTGGTCCGCACATGCCGGATCCCCGACAAGGTCAGCAGCAGACCGTTATAGGCCAGATCCGATCAGAGACACAGGCTTACGCGCGGGCGTTACAACAATCGTCTGGAAGTATGTATTTTCACCAAGGTCGCGACCGATCCAGCGAATGCGATGATTAAAGCGATTAAACACATAGTCACCGAATAGCCCTACAGCGAAGATAGTTTCCCTGTCGCGGCAGAGAACAAACTGCGTCCTCTGGATTGGTCACATCATATCTTTCGCAAATAGGCCCAAGAGACATATCCTTTGAGCTGACGCACGCGATCCAGCGACACACGACACCAACGGGTGCTGCCGGTTTGTTCACAACTGTGAACCCGCACGGCAGTTCCATTTGGAAGACCAACAATTACTATGTATCCCGTTCCCGGCCCAGCCCTCATCTTCAACATGTCACCCTCTTCGACACCATAAACCTCGTATCGCCCAAGAGAGGCCGCCGTAGCAGAGTCAGTTGTCACAAGTATCCCGAGAACAAATGCCACAAGGGTGATGAAGATTGTACTGCGCATTGATTTTTCCTGCCTGTTTCCTCAGACACTATCTTAGCGAGCCGGATCGACAAGCGGAACAACTCTAGCAAGCTGAACAATATTCAGAGTCTGTAAAGGCTAGTTGACAGATCGTGTTGCCAAAAGGTTTGGTCGGTTTGCCGGTGCTCCTCTGGCCACCAGTCTTCGGCTTCACTCTTCCAGAACCTATTTGGGTTGTATTCGTCCGTTCTGTCCGTCCTCAGCGATTTTGGGACAAATGGCTCCTTGATCTAAGAGGGGATTTGGTTCATCTGGTCGGATTTATTTTGCACTGGACTTCTGGTGAAGCAGACGCCTGATCTCGATTGCCTTCTGTTTGATCCTTTCTCTTTAATTGTAATGGTTTTCCCAGGAGCCAAGTAAACATTCTATGGCATAAGGTTTTGTAGGCCTTTGGCCATACCAAAGCGCGGACGTCAGTATTGTTAAACAAGATCTAGATACCCGTCCGATTTGCGATTTCTGAAGGTACTCGCGCCTCGGTCGAGAGGTGAATGTAAGACAAACGGATGATCGGCTCTGACTAACTTTGGCCGAGCCATTTTCACAAGCGTTTCGCCATCATTCGCCGCATGAGCAAATCTGAGGGCAGCTCGGTTTCAGATTGCGCAAACAAAGTTGCCTTCGGCTGGACCCCTGCCATTGAAAAAGTCGGCTGCACACCTCAGCTATCCAAAAAGTCGGATACAAGGTGTTGAAAAAGTTCGGATTTCTCCGCATGGAGAGCGTGGGCGCAGGCCGGCACGACAGCAAGCGATGTATTTGGGATCGCCTCCCAGAGCATATTGGTTTGGCTCCATGGATATGTCCGATCTTTGTCGCCCCAAAGGACGAGGGTCTCTTGCTGGATTTGGGGGAGGTTCTGTTCTCCTGACCAAACTTGCATCGCGTCTAAGCCCGCCTCCAGAGCCGGCAGCGCGGTTTGAGCGGCAATCGCGGCGCAGTGCTCATATCCGGGTGCAGCTTCGCGATCCAGAAACCAAGTTGCTGCGATCCGGCGTGTGGTGGCCGCTGCGCCGTCTTCCGCAGCGCGCTTTTTACTCTGTTCAATGGTCTCGAACCGCCCTGGTAAAACACCGATGGCACCAGTTGCGTAAAGCACCAGGCGTTTAATCCTTTCAGGATCGCGCAAGGTAATTTCCTGAGCGATCATGCCGCCCATGGAGTGACCCAGCAGAAAATACTCCTCCACCCCAAGGCTGCGGAGGTGCCGGACGACCCAATCCGCATATCCGCCAATACTGTCGATTGGCGGCAGATGGGCATTTGCTCCGAACCCCGGCAGGTCAACGGCAATCACATCAGCGTGCTGCTGCAGGGTATCTCTACACCCATCCCATTGTGCGCTGCCCCCCATGAAACCATGAACCAGGACAAAGGGGGTCACTTTCGCTGACCTTGAACGATCCGATCAAGGATCATCGCGCAGAAGAGAATGGCAAAGCCTGCGAGGATACCCTGGCCTACATTGGCGTATTGCAGCGCCTCGA
The DNA here is from genome assembly GCF_049800715.1 of Ruegeria profundi. Taxonomy (GTDB): domain Bacteria; phylum Pseudomonadota; class Alphaproteobacteria; order Rhodobacterales; family Rhodobacteraceae; genus Ruegeria; species Ruegeria profundi_A. The sequence continues at coordinate 88,069 of NZ_JBNAFO010000012.1, read as the reverse complement.
GGACGTCTTCGCCCAGCCCTTTCGCACCAATAAGCGAGGCCACCACGACCATGGCCAGCGACAGCATGATTGTCTGGTTGATGCCTGCGCGAATGGAGGGGCTGGCGAGCGGCAGATCAACCTTAGTGAGAAGGTACCACTTGTTGGCGCCAAAACTGATCGCGGCTTCACGTACGCTCTCAGGAACACCGCGCAGGCCCAAAACTGTAAGGCGTACCACGGGTGTCCCGCCGAAGATCATGGTGACGATGACTGCCGCTGGCTTGCCAACCCCGAAAAAGGCAATCACAGGCACCATGAAGACAAAGGCAGGCATGGTCTGCATGAAATCCATGATTGGCTGGATGAAGGCGTAGAACCGCGGTCGACGCGCAGAGAACATGCCCAAAGGAATGCCAATCACGATGGAAAGCAGCGCCGCTGTGCCGAGAAGCGCCAAAGTGGTCATAGCTTTTTCCCAAAAGCCGAGAAGGCCCATATAGGCCAGAAAGGCGCCAGACCATATAGCCATGCGCAAACCAGCCGTGAGCCATGTCAACAGAACGATCAGCGCGGCCACCACGATCCAAGGGGTCTGAACCAACGCAACCTCCATGGCATCCAGCAACCAGCGAATGGCCGCGGTGAGCCCGTCAAAGAATGCCACACTGTTGGCGACGCACCAGGCGATAAATGCTTCTACGCTGTCAATACTGGCCAGGCGAATTGAGTTATCTGTCGGGAATTCGCTAAGAAATGAAAAACGGCCCGGGAAACTATAGTGGACCATTGCAGTCGCGACCAGCAGGATCATAAAACCTGCGCTGAAGACTATCTGGCTGACCGGCATGCCGGAGCGAATGGTGCGGTCTGAGAGCCAGTCAGAGAACCGGGCCTCCAGTGTCCAGTTGGCGGCCACAGCCTGGATGAGCTTGGCGACAAGCAAGATGACAACACCGGTCAGAGCAATCGATGGGCCTTGCGCGGCAAGCAACTCTGCCTCAGCGCGGAAGCCTTCTATATTGGCTTCCAGCCCTTCGATCTGGCGTTGAATGGCCGCGGCTCGATCCGAGCCGCTCTCTTGAGCTGCCGCAAGCTGCTGGTAGCGCAAATCGAGGGTACCTTCGATCGAGGTCACACGGGCTAGCGCGTCTGCTCCCAGATCTCCGAATAAGCCCCGCGCGATCTGCACAAAGCCGATCGCCTCGACGACAAGAAACGCCAATGCCCATGACCAAAGCCCGCGTGCGCCGAACCAGATCGGACCAAAGAGCCCGGCCATCACATTGAAGGTCGCTGTAAAGCGTGCGGAAGCCCCGATCTTGTCGAAATTGCGGATGTAGTAGTCGGGGCTTGTGCGCACAAAGGTGCGGATATTCTCGCGGCGTTCCTCGGCATAGGCCTGCGCGGCTTCGCTTTCTGTGTCTTCAAGGGGGTTCACACCAAGATCTTCGCTCATGACATTTCCGTCCCTTCAATCACGGTGCGCAATAAATCTGCGCGAGTGATGACACCTTTGTCCTCGCCGCCTTCGGAAACCAGAACCGGCCGTTCGTCGTCGATGGCTCGCGTAATCAAAGCTGAAAGCGTCTCATTGTGGTCCACCCGATCAATGTCAGCAGTCAGTGGGCCGTACGTAGCGAGATAGCTGTCCAAGGGCTGCATCGCCGCATGAGCATGCACCACCTTCAAGCGCGATATCCCGGCTACGAAATCAGCGACGTAGTCATCAGCGGGATGCATGACAATGTCCTCAGCCGAGCCGATCTGCACCATCTTGCCGTCACGCATGATCGCAATCCGGTCTCCAATGCGAACGGCCTCATCAAGGTCGTGGGTGATGAAGATCGTGGTCTTCTTAAGGATTTTGGACAGCCGGATGAACTCATCCTGCAACTGCCGCCGGATCAGGGGATCAAGTGCGGAGAATGGCTCATCCATCAATAGAACATCAGGATTGGCCGCGAGCGCACGGGCAAGCCCCACACGCTGCTGCATACCACCAGAGAGTTCGTGAGCGAATTTCGACCCCCACGCCCCCAGTTCGACAATGTCGAGAATGGCGGCCGCCTGCCGCATACGCTCGTTTTTGGCGACCTGGCGGATTTCCAGCGGCATTGCCACGTTGTCGAGGACCGAACGGTGGGGCATCAGAGCAAAATTCTGGAACACCATGCCGATTTTCCGGTTGCGGAAAGCCTGAAGCTCCTTTGTGCCGAGCGCCATGACGTCCGTGCCCTCGATCTCGATCTTGCCTGCCGTCGGTTCGAGCAGGCGATTGAAATGGCGCACGAGTGTGGATTTGCCGCTCCCTGATAGGCCCATGATACAAAAGATCTCACCGCGATTGACGTTGAGGCTGACATCGGCCACGCCCACCACCGCGTTGAATTCAGCAAGGACTTCAGCCTTGGTCAGCCCCCGCGCACGAATGGCTTCCAGAGCGGCCTCAGGTTTTGCCCCGAAGATTTTCCAGATGTTGGAAATTTCGATTACAGTCTCGTCGCTCATCCGCCCACCCGTGCGTGCCTTTAAGTGGGGCAGCACCGCTAGGTGCTGCCCGTTGTTTTTTGGTCTGGCTCAGAGACCCAGCATCGCATCTACGCGCTCGGAATTGGCGTTAACCCATTCGGCTGCAACTTCTTCAGCATCGCGCCCATTGGCACTGATCTCGAAGGCCAGCGAACTCACGTCATCGGCGGTCAGGGAGAAGTTCGCAAAGAATTCCGCAATCGCCGGCGAGCGATCCCCAAGCGAGTTGGACCAAGCGATCTGAACTTCCTTCAGAGCGTCCTTGCTGGCTACCATCGACTTGTTGTACCAGTCAGGGTCGTCGGAGGGCTGCACCATCACGTATTTTTCAGGGTCATAAGTCGGTTCGGTCAGCATCACCACGTCAAACATGTACCAGACGGCATGCGGCTCATAGCAGTAGAAGGCATATCCTTCTTTTTTGGCGATACTGTCCTTGATGCGCGCGGTCTTAACAGCTTCCTCGGCGCGGATCGGATCGATGAAGTCCAACAGGCCATAGTCGCGCACCTTCACCTCGTTCACATTGGCCGAGGCCCAGCCGGGTGCACCGATCCACATCTCACCCTTACCGTTGCCATCGCTGTCCATCGCGGCCGCCACATCGGGGCGTCCAAGATCCGCGATGTCGGTGATATTCATCTCTGCGGCAAAGTCTTTGGAGACGCAGAAACCCTGATTGCCCTGATAGGGGTTCGATGACAACGTTACGGTGCCAGCACCATCAACATATTGCTTGGTAAACGCTTCCTGATTTGGCAGCCATACATCGGGGTGCACATCGATATCGCCCTTACCCTGATCCATCGCTTGAAAGATTGTGGCGTTGTTACCGGGCACGTACTCCACCGTGCCGCCAATGCGGGTGGTCACGATCTCACCCAAGACATGGGCAATAGCCTGTGCGCCTGTCCAAGTAGGAACACCGATCTTAACCTCTTCAGCGGCAAGTGGTGCGCCGAGAGCTGAAACCAAAGCCGCGCTGATCAAGTATTTTTTTAGTTTCATTTGATATCTCCTTGTTGGTTTGTTGTTTATTTTCAGGCCACGTAGCCAGGAAGTTCGAAAGTTTCGGGATAGCCAAACAGGGCCGCGCTTCCGCCGGTATGCAGAAAGACGACATTGTCCATGCCGTCGAAATAGCCTTTGCGGGTTTGGTCGATGAGCCCATCCAAACCTTTACCTGAATAGACCGGGTCGAACAAAAGTCCTTCGGTGCGGGCCAACAGCTTAAGCGCGTCAACCATCCCTTTGGTAGGAAGACCATATCCTGCACCGACGTAGTCGCAATTTGCACGTACATTTTCTCGCGCAATGGGCGTACCCGTCTCCATATATTCGACAGTGCGCATAGCCAGATCATGGACCATGCCTTCCTGTTTGTCTTGTGGGGCACGCACGCCGATGCCCAAAAGGTGAATGTCACTTTCTAGGGCCGCAAGACCGGCGACCAATCCGGCTTGTGTGCCGGAGCTGCCGGTCGCATGGACCAGCGCGTCGATTTTTAAGCCGGCATGGGCCGCCTGTTCGCATAACTCGCGCGCGCAGTTCACGTAGCCCAATGCCCCGATCGGGTTGGATCCACCGCCCGGAATGATGTAGGGGTTTTTGCCTTCTGCCTTCATCCGCGCGGCGCAGGCTTCCATCTCGGCATTCATGTCCGCACCACCGGGACGCTTGGAGACGCTGGCGCCATGCAAACGATCCAACAGGACGTTTCCATTCAGAATATAGCTCGGGTCATTGGAACCCGTGCGATCCTCAAGAAGTATATGGCACGCAAGGCCAAGTTTTGCGGCCGCCGCTGCTGTTTGACGCGCGTGATTGGATTGCGTCGCCCCCTGCGTGATGATGGTATCTGCACCTTTCTGGACAGCGTCAGCCATCAGAAATTCCAGCTTACGGGTCTTGTTCCCACCCGATGAGAGGCCGGTGCAATCATCCCGTTTGACCCACAAACGTGGACCACCCAAAACCTCACTCAGGCGATCCATCGGCTCCAAAGGCGTAGGAAGATGACCAAGCGATACCCGGGGAAATTTCGCCAGCGTCAGCGATAGCTCCTTGCACAAGCTCAAAACCATCTCCGGCGCGACCATCGCGTCACCGCCGGTCATCTGAATTGTCTCAGCCACCACACTCTCCCTGCTTTTGCCCACAGCCAAACAGTTTCAAAAGAAAAAGAATAAAAACAGTGCATATTTCGCAGGCTGCCCATACATTTTCTTTGGGTATAACGGAGATGCGGATGAATATGCTGTGGTTTGACGATGTTCTGGCCCTTCTGGAAGAGCGGAACATGACACGGGCCGCGGCCCGCAGAAACATCACGCAACCCGCGTTCTCAAGGCGTATTCGCAGTTTTGAGGAGTGGCTGGGGATTGAAGTTCTCGATCGCAAATCGAACCGGGTCGAGATCAGTCCCGCACTGGCCTCGAACGAAGCCGAAATCCGCTCTTTGATCGCCAGATTAAATGACCTGCGCACAAAAATTGCGCAACATGGCCCCACCGTTTCGATTGTGACGATCGCCGCAACACATGCATCGGTCGTCTCCACCTTCCCTGATATGGCATTGCGTGCACGTGCAACGTTCAAGGGGCTCCGGTTTCGTCTCAGAACTGCCAATCTGAACGATTGTGTCACTCTGTTCCTGCGCGGCGATACCAACATGCTGCTATGCTATGAGGCGCAAACCGTCGCCCCAATGCCGTTCGGAGCAGGCATTCGTCGCGGCACTTGGGGTCACGACTACCTCATTCCAGTCATCGGTGGCGGATTGCGGTACGCAGTGCGCGGAAACGGTGACGTGCCTTTGGATACGCCGGCCATCGTCTATCCCGAAAACAGCTACTTTGGTGAGGCATTGAACAAGAGCAAACTTCCGTTCGGAACCGCCGATTTCAGCAAAAACCCCGTTTGCCAGACAGCCTTTTCAAGTGGAGCAAAGGAAATGATCCTTAACGGTCTCGGTGTTGGTTGGCTGCCGTTCAGCATGGTGCACAAGGAAATTGAAAGCGGCGAGCTAATCTCCCTACGCAACCAATTGGGTCAGGAAAAGCTCGACGTGGTGGTCTACGCCCACCACCAGACCGAGATAGCGAAAACGTTGCTTGATTTCTGGACAAACAAGCCGTCTTCAAAGTCTTGAGGCGATAAATCGCAAGCTCTGGCCAGAGACCAAGACAATCCGGTGGAACCGAATTTTGAGTGACGGAACCCTTCAAAATGAAGGCGTTGCCCTGTGCGTCTTGGCAGCAAGGGGGCCTGACCCTACCCCTACAAAGCGCGGAGAAGACCGTTTTCCTCAATTGTGCGGCGGATTGCGACTCGCTTGCATTTCCTGAACGCGATCGGGCCAAGTTGACCTGATATAAGCCAGAATATCCCAAATCTCATTTTCGGTGAGTTCATCACTAAATCCCGGCATGCCGCTTGCAAAGCTGGTGACCCCACGTACGGCTAACGCTGCTTCGCCACCAAGTCGTGTGTACTCAAAGAGAAGCTGATTATCATGGTGCCAAGTGTGCCCTGTCTCATCATGCGGTGGTGCAGGCAGAACACCATTGTCATCAGGTGTCTGCCAATTTGGTTGTCCTTCCAGGTTGACGCCATGACAGGACGCGCAGTGTTCGCCGTAAAGAACACGCCCATTGGTCAAATCTCGGTCTTCCATTTCGTGGCTGGCAATTGCCTCGCTCGCAACGCCACATAGAGCCAGTACCAACACGCGTTTCATACGACTTCCACCCATGTTTTCATGCCAGCCGCCTGATGCCCTAGCATGTGACAGTGCAACAGCCATTTACCGGGATTGTCGAACACGCAAACGATTTCGCGGGTCTCACCGGGATTGACTAGCGCCGTATCCCGGAAAGCGCCTAAGCTGCTGTCCGCCCCGACTTCAAAGAAATGATGCCCGTGCAGATGGATGCCATGCGGGAAACGGGTGTCGTTTACCAGACGGATGCGCGCCGTTTGGCCACGTTCAAACTTGTGGAGCGGCGTATCCGATAGGCCAGATTGCCCGTTAAACGCCCAAATGTCAGTTTGCGTGCTTACGGGACGGCTCATCGCCCCGCCTTGCATGGTGAGCGACAGGTCCACAGCATTGTCCAGATCCGGCTGCTTCCGCTCGTTTAGTGGCAGTGTGGGAATAGCGGACAGTTGCCGCGTGCTGTTTACCTCTTCAACCGGAATTTCACCCAACAGGTAAGGATCGTCGCGCGTTGGGAAAACAAAGGCGATGCGATCAGCTGATGTTACGTCAGCAATGATATCTGCGCGTTGAGCCGGTGAGAGAATGAGGTTCGAAACCTCTTGCGGGTTCGGCAGTGGCATACCGTCGAACGCAACGATTTTGCCCTCGATGCCTTCAAGCTCAATCGGGAATATCCGGTCTGTTGCGACATTGATCAACCGCAAGCGCACGCGATCACCGCGCCGGACCGGCGTATTTGGTTCTACAAGCGCGCGGGCGTAGTTCCCCAACCGCCCTTGATGCGCCTGGTCGTGCCTGTTCTCAAAGCCGTCGACAAGCGCTCCGTCTTCGGTGATGCGCCAGTCGTCAATCATAACAATCAGATCGTGATCCACATCGGGCGGGCTTAGCTCCTCAACAATCAGCGGCCCGTAGAGACCTCTGGCAACCTGTTCCCAGGATCGGTTATGGGAGTGATACCAGAACGTCCCCGCATCGGGTGCTCGAAAGCTGTATTCGAACTCAGCACCCTTCTCGACAACGTCTTGGGTCATCCCCGGCACGCCATCCATCGCATTGTCGATGCGCAGCCCGTGCCAATGGACGGCAGAACCTTCACCAATCTGATTCAGGAACCGAATATCAAATGTATCACCCTGACGGGCGCGAAGCACCGGACCGGGCGTACTGCCATTAAAGCCAAGCATCGGAGTTGCCGGATCACCTTCGGGCAGAATTTGCGCATTGACCGGCTGTGCGACCAGTTCAAAGGGCGCTGATGCAAGAGCGATGCGCGGTGCCAGTGCCGCCGCGCATGTTGTGAACAGGAAGTCTCGCCTTTTCATAGAATGCCTCAATTCGGTAGGGTCAGAACGCTGGTGAGCGTCGCGGTGGCGACAAGCACCATCAGTATGACCGTAGTTTCGATTTCAATCGAGCGCGCTAGATGACGCGCCGCCTTATCGTCCCCTGCTTGCATGGCTGGAACGAAGCGGAGTTTGTTTGCGGCCGCCAACGTCAGGACCACTCCTACAAGTGCAATTTTGATCAGAAGGGTTTGACCGTACCCGGTAGTCGTCAGCGCCCTCACATCGCCCAACAACATCCAAGCCATTATTAGCCCTGCCAAAATCATAGCAGGAACAACAATCGAAGCCGCCTGGCCAAATCGATGGCCCAACTTGGATGCGTCGCTCAGATATTCTTGCCGTAGCGAAAGGGTGCGCAGCGGTCCGAGGATGCCGATCCAAAACGCGACCCCTAAAAGGTGCAAGAGCAAGAGCAAGCGAACACCTGTTGGTTCCAATTCAGGAATATGCCCAACCTGAGCAAAGGACCACAAAGCAAGCAATCCACCCGCGAGGGCGATCCATTGCCCAACAAAGGGAATAAACACTCCGGCGAGGATTAGTATGGCTCCAGTGATCCGATAGACGAGAACGTCGCCAACCGATGTCTGCCACAACAGACCGAGCATTTCAGGATCGATCATCCCATCGGCCCCACCCGTCAGGGCAGCGCCAAGCAGCATGAACCCGAGGACAGAGGCAACAAGCGCAAGCGCCGCCAACAGCACAACCTGCAGACGCACCCTATCGCTGAGAGGCGACAAAAGGTCGGTGAAAGCAATCTGAGTGATCAAAAGCCCAGTCGAACCGCCAATACCGACATAGAGTATTAGCTTGGACAGTATTGCGCCTATTCCCCAGATATCGGGCATACTCAGTCCACTGTAAATGTGAATTCACCCTGCATGGCATGCCCGTCCACACCCAAGCCCCGCCATTCAATTCGATAGATGCCTTCACCCATACCTTGAAGCGGGAGCGCGAACGCGCGGCTAAAACTTGTCTGGTCTCCCAAGTCGAGCGTGACGGCATGCGCATCCTGATGGATCATGTTAACCTTTGTCAGGCGAATATCATCCGTGAAATTAAAGCTGATCTCAGAGGGCACCTCAGTAACTGTCGCGCCGTCTTCGGGTGTGGTGGTGTCCACTTTCGAATGGGCAAAAGCGTTTGTGGCAAGCGCGGAAATCAATGCAACTATAGTGAGCATTTTCATCGGCAAGTTCCTCAGTTCATTCCATTGACGCACTGTATTCTGCTGACGTAGTCGATGACCATAGCCACGTCACAAAGGGTTAAGCTTTCACCAGATGCGTGTCACCAAGCCGTTGCTCACAGCCCGAATCTGAGACTTCAAGTGAAAACCAATGCTGCGGGCACGTCGAAATTTGCAAGCACTATCCGCACTCAAAAATTTTGAATACGCTTAAGCTCTCCAATCGGAGAACAGTTGGCTGTGTTTCTGTTCTCAGCTTATTCTAAAAAACCCTCTTTCCGACCCCCCAACTTATCCCCTTATTACGCTTTCTTTTTGCGCGCGACTTGACGTAAAGCCGAAAAGGGCAACGCACCGATCTGGGCGCATGTAAAGTTATCGTTGAGATCAAGCGGACGGCCTAAATCAAAACGCTCACGAAAAACCTTTTTCAGCCAGTATTTTACCTCATATTTGACGCTTCAGCTCCCGTTCCACTTAGCGTTGTTGTTTGAAATTCCAATCGTGCTATTGATTTTCAGTGCTTTATGCCTGATATTTCTGTCATGACAGAAACTATCGACACAACGAAATCAAATGCCGCAAGCCAGTTCATCCTGTATTGGGGCGACATGGGGAACCAGTGGGGCGTCAATCGTTCCGTGGCACAAATACACGCGCTTTTGTACCTCAGCTCCCGACCACTCAATGCGGAACAGATTGCTGGGTCTCTAGGCATTGCCCGTTCCAATGTGTCCAACTCTCTAAAGGAATTGGTGAGCTGGCGGCTAATCCGTCGCGTTCCTGTACCGGGGGATCGGCGCGAACATTACGAGGCCGAGGTAGATGTTTGGGAGATGGGGATCCGTATCGCTCAGGGGCGCAAAGAGCGCGAGATCGATCCCGCTACACAGGCTCTGCGCGCATGCGTTGCCCAAGCTGAAACCGAAAGCGGGTTGGACCCAATCACGCTGCAGCGGATGCAGGATATGCAAGAGTTCCTGTCAACGGCCGACACATGGTTTCGCGACATGCTGACAGTGCCCCGTCCGAAGCTGATGATGTTGATGAAAATGGGAGCCAAGGTTGTTTCCCTGCTCAGCCTTACCGGAGGCAAAAAGAGCCACTAAAAAATTTTACCCTCTGTTTCTCTTATGACGGAAATAACAGAATGCTCGAAATGAACGAAACCTCAACCGAACCTCGAACAGAGCCAATTCAACCGCAATTCAATACCGCCTGCGACCAGGACGACCGGTTCAAAAACCTGCTGGGGACTTCGGCATGGGCCCGTTTGCCCAAAGCAATTCGGCGCAGATTCAGCAAACGGTTGCTGGGTGATGCCAGCCTTGCCTATCAGGGGCGCGTGATCCACATGCAGATGAACTTCATTGGACGCGCTTTGGCCATTGTCCTGCGAGTTATCGGAGCACCGCTGCCTTTCGATCGCACCTCTGTCGGTCGCTCCGCTGTGGTGACAGTCACAGAAGATGCGGCAGCGGACGGTCAATTTTGGATCCGGCAATATGGCCGGGCCAAAGGGTTTCCGCAGATGGTTGGCAGTTCCAAACGCTTTGCCGGACCAACCGGGTTGGAGGAATATATAGGCTTTGGGATCGGCATCTCGCTCAGACTCAAAAGCACACGGACCGGCCTCTACTTCGTCAGTGACCGGTATTTTCTGAAACTGGGACAAAGACGGCTGTCTTTTCCGCGATGGGCATGCCCAGGGCGTCTGGTGGTCGGCCACGAAGAGCTTGGTGGTGGATATTTCCGATTCACCTTGGAACTGACACATCCGTTGTTTGGCGCGTTGATCTGGCAGGACGCCAACTTCCGCGATGCGGAAATAGTTCGGAGCATCAGGTCATGAAGGTCGTGATCATAGGGGGGTACGGCGTTTTCGGATCTCTGACTGCCCGCTTATTGGCGCGGGACGGACACCAGCTCTGGCTGGTAGGACGGCATCCCGAAAAGGGACGCGCTCTGGCTCAGGATCTGAATGCGCAAACCTTAAAACTGGATGTCGGCGCAGCACCCGAGGCGCTGTTTGATCAGAAACCGGACGTAGTTATTGATGCCGCAGGACCGTTCCAACACTACCGCGACGACCCTTATGCGATCCCAAGGCTTTGCATTGCCAATCGCTGCCACTATCTTGACCTGTCGGATAGTGCGACATTTACTCAAGGCATCGAAGCCCTGAACACCGATGCCAAGGAGGCCGGTGTTTTTGTGTTATCCGGCGCGTCCAGCGTGCCCGGCCTATCTTCGTGTATCGTCGCAGACCTGATCAAAGGTCTGGAAGACGTTGACGCGATCGACATTGCAATCCTACCCGGCAACCGGGCACCGCGTGGCATGTCCGTTATCAAAAGCATCGTGAGTGGCGTCGGCCGTCCATATCAACTGTGGCGTGATGGTGCCTGGCGGACGACCCTCGGATGGACGGATCGCAAACTGTATGAACTGGAGCCGCGTATGATCCGCGCTGGATACAGCGTTAACGTTCCCGACATCGCGCTTCTTCCAGCCCTGACCTACGCTCGGACCGTAACCTTCCGCGCTGGCCTTGAACTGCCGGTGATGAACTGGGCTCTCCGTCTACTGTCGCAGCTCAGGCAACACGCGAGGCTCGAATTACCGGAATGGGCCTATTTCGCACTCTACATGATTTCACAGGCGCTCTATCCCTTTGGGAGCAACCGTGGAGGTATGGAAGTGAGTGTTTCTGGCAAATGCAACGGACGAGGCGTAACCCGCAAGTGGAGGCTGATCGCCGAAGAAGGTCACGGTCCGTTTGTGCCCGGGATCATGTGCCGCACGATCCTACGAGAGTTGCCAAACATCAAGACGGGTGCGCGTCCGTGCCTGAACGAGGTTCCACGGCCCGTGGTTGAACACGCGATGGAAGATTTGCAGCTTCGCACCGGGGTGTTCGAACACCTAGATCCGAGAGACACTGAAGAGACGGTCGGAACCATAAATCGTACCCTTAGAAATCAGATGTGCCAAAGTACCGCCCAACGATAACCCCGCGCCGAACGGCTGAGAGTGCCAAGAGTACATTTTTTTGCGGGTTGCGAGATGAGTTGCAGCTGGAGCTCGGAGTCTGAACAGACACCATGGATTTCGGCTTAATGTTCTGTTTTTAAATGGTTTTGAGAATGGCCTATTGTCGTGTTTCCAGGAGTTTCAGATCATAACACAACCAGCTACTCGAGTTTCTTGTGGTTCGGGTCTAAGAAATGGATGATCTCGGCCGCTTCAGGCTTTGCGAAAAAACCCGTTTTCCAGGTCCACGGGTCATTCAAAGATTGTCGCGGCTCAGTCGTATCGCAACTCAGTCGCCTTGCCCCGAAAGATCGTGTAGGCCATCACCGTGTATCCGGCGATCACCGGCAGAACAAAGACTGTCCCTATCAGAACGATAAACAGGCTTTCCGGAGCGCTTGCGGCCTCGTAGATCGTCAGCTGTTCGGGCACCACATAGGGGTAGAAGCTGTAGGACATCCCGAAAAATGCCAGTGTGAACAAAACGATAGACGCCGCGAAGGGGAACCAAGCCCAACTGTCGTTGCGGGTTGGCAAGTGACGCAAGGCATACCATAGCAAAGCGATCAGAATGCCCGACATGAGTGGCAGAGGCAGCAGCAGGAAGAACTCGGGGAAGGTGAACCATTTGTCAAAGATGCGCGGACTGACCCAAGGGGTCGCCAATGACACCGAAGCGATGCCGATGATCAGCCCCCAGATTCCACCTTTAGCCCAATCAACGGCTTTTTGCTGCAGCGCCCCGTCGGTTTTGAGAATGACCCAGCAGGCTCCTATGAACGAATATCCTACGGCCAGAAACACGGCCGAGATGGCGGCGAAGATCCAGGTGCCGAAAGTGCTTTCCAGCCCCATGACGTATTTGCCCAGCATGAAGCCTTGAGCCAAAGCGGTCATCAACGAACCCGTAAAGAAAGCCGTGTCCCAACCATTTTTGTGGTGCGCCGGGGCTTTGACCCGGAACTCGAACGCGACACCGCGCAGGATCAGGCCAATCAGCATGATCGCCACCGGCAAATACAGCGAGGTCAGGATAACCCCATGTGCGGTTGGGAAGGCCACCAGAAGGATGCCGATGGCAAGCACCAACCACGTCTCGTTCGCGTCCCAGAACGGCCCGATAGAGGCAATCATTCGGTCCTTTTCGGCCTCATCGGCAAAAGGGAACAGGATCCCAACGCCCAGATCAAAGCCGTCCAGAACCACGTAGACAAGGATTGAGAGCCCCATAAGCGCCGCAAAGGTCAGGGGCAGCCACTGTGTCGGATCACCAAAATAAGTCATGGTTGTTTACTCCGCTGGAACTGCTTTGGGGTATTTCGGATCTGGGCGGGAGGGCTGGTCGCCCTGCGCCGCCTTCCGCGCCAGATAGAACAGCACGCCGATATAGGCGGTCAGAAGCAGGGCGTAGATCAGCAGGTAGGCCGCCAGTGTCGTTCCCACCATCGGCGCGGGGACATCAGCCACGGCTTGTTCAGTTGTCAGCACACCATGAACCAGCCATGGCTGACGGCCAATCTCGGTTGTGTACCACCCGGCCAGCGTTGCGACCCAACCCGAAAAGGCCATCGGGACCAATGCGATTTGCATGAGTTTGGGCACTCCGGCAGGTCCCCGTCCGCGCCGCATGAACAGCAGTGTCGCCCAGCTGAGCAGCAGCATGACCATACCGGTACCGACCATGATGCGGAACGACCAGAAGACAGGCGCAACGGGCGGGTGCAGCACGGTGCCGTCCTCGGCAACAAAATCATTCAGGCCGGGCACCACACCCTCTACCTTATGCGTCAGAATGATCGAAGCGAGGTTTGGAATGCTGACCTCATAGTGGTTCTCACGCACGGTCTCGTCGGGAATGGCAAACAGCACCAGCGGTACGTTTGATTGCGTCTCCCAATTGCCCTCCATCGCGGCGACCTTCTGCGGCTGATATTCAAGAGTGTTCAGCCCATGCATGTCTCCCATGAAGATTTGCACCGGGATCAACAATGCGCCCAGCCACGCGCCGGTTTTGAAGGTTGCTCGCACGTCCCGCCCGCGATCGCCGAGCAGCCAGCGGAAGGCCGATAATCCGAGCACCAGGAATGCTACCGTCAGGCCGCTGGCCAGCAGCATATGGGCCAGTCGGTAAGGCATTGATGGGTTGAAGATGATTGCCCACCAATCGGTTGCGAAAGCTACACCGTCCCGCAGCTCGAACCCGGCAGGCGTATGCATCCAGCTGTTCAGAACCAAAATCCAGAAGGCCGACATAGTTGTTCCGAACGCTACCAGGAAGGTTGCGGTCGTGTGCAACCAGTTGGGAACGCGTGAGAAGCCGAACAGCATGATGCCCAGGAACACTGCCTCGAGGAAGAAAGCCGTCAGGATCTCATAGGCCAACAACGGCCCGGCGATATTGCCCACGGTCTCCATGAAACCGGGCCAGTTGGTGCCAAACTGGAAGGACATGGTGATGCCCGAGACCACACCCATCGCAAAGGACAGGGCGAAGACCTTCACCCAAAAGCGGTAGGCATCCATCCATTTAGTATCTTTGGTTGCGTTGAAGCGCAGTTTGAAAAACAGCAGCACCCATCCCAATGCGATCGTGATCGTCGGGAAGAGGATGTGGAAAGATATGTTTGCCCCAAATTGAATGCGGGACAGCAGAAGCGCGTCCATTGTTCACCTTTAGAAGTCTTGCTTGAAAATCAGATAGGTGTGACCGATTTGGCGTTAAGGGATGTGCGACAGCCGGTCATGCGGCAGGGTGGCGCATGGTTTTGGTAGTCACGGATCCGATGGTCTGATCGGTCGGGATTTGATCAATTAACTTCGGCAACATGGGGGCATCCATTGACCCGCAGGCGCATCCGCAGGATGCTACCGAGAGGGGGCCGCATTGCTCGTCGCAACCTACACCGCCCGCACTTCAAGCGTTTCCTCGTAGATCCCTACACGAATCTTGCGCCAGATGCAGCGCTTGGTGCTGTCATGATCGCGCCTGCTCCAACGCCTAAAAACTGACAAAAGACAAATCGGCGGCTGTTACGAGTGTTCGGTAGTTTGCAAGCAGCGGGTTTTTTTTGCCTGGCTTCTTTCCTATGAACAAATTTTGCTAGAAATCTTGTGAATTCCCCAGCTGCAGAAACGCATCATAGCTGTGAGTGGCAGGTGTTTTCTGCATGTTTTTCCTATCGCTCAGCCAACTCAATTTTTCAATTCTCCTTGCTTCACCCAGAAACCGAGGGGTTCAAAATTTTGACCGCAGAGGCCGGTATCAACGTTGAATTGTGAAAAGAAAACCAAGGCGAGGTTTTGAAAGTTCAGAGACGTTCGCTGACCTCAATGTGGCATTGCGGACTTTCAAACAATCTGAACAGAGGCGTCTATCGAAGAGACTCGATGATTGGCCTGGATTGAGATGCACCGGCGAAATACGGGGGTAGAAACAAATTCTCTTCTTCTTATGCGTGAAATGTGCAAAGTTTAAAAACGATCAAGAATTAATCAAATTGAACATGACATAGGTCAATTTTTGGCCTGCGACAGTTCGATAAAGAGTTTGGTAAGTCTCGAGATCAACAGCGGACCGCAAGCCTATGAATAAGCTAGCCAGCCGCCGTGCCTTTCTGCGTGGCGCTCCGCTGCGCGAAGACCGGACAGCAATCATTCCGCCCGGCGCGGATCAGGGCCACTTTTTCGAATTGTGCGTCCAATGCGACGATTGCGTCTCGGCCTGCCCAGAACACATCATCACCTTTGATCGGCAGGGCTGGCCTGTTGTCAGCCTTGATGTCTCACCCTGCACGTTCTGCGGCGCCTGCGCCGAGGCCTGTACGACCGGTGCTTTGAAACCCGAAAACCTGAGTGATTGGCCGTGGCGGGCCCATGTCACAGCAGGATGTCTTTCGATGAATGGCGTGAGTTGCCGTGTGTGTCAGGACGCCTGCGACAGCAACGCGATTGGGTTCAAACTGTTGCTTGGGGGACGGTCGGAGCCCGCCATTGACCAACAAGCCTGTACAGGGTGTGGTGCCTGCGCCAGCGCGTGCCCCGCTAATACAATCCGATTTGAGCGCCACGAAACAGTCCCCCAGGAGAGCTTGCAATGAACATCTGCGGATGCCTTGTCCACGTCGCCCCCGACGCAGCCAAGACCGCCCAGGAGGCGATGCTAGGGTTTGACGGCGTCGAAATCCATGCCACTGCCGAAGATGGCCGTGTTGTCGTCGTGGTCGAAGACACGCCCGAAAAGCTGGCCTCCGAGACGATCATGGATCTGCACCAGATCCCGGGCGTGATCTCTCTGACCCTGACCTATCACCATTTCGAAGACCTCGCGGAGACCCGTCCGCATCTTAACGCTTCCTGCCAGACTTGAAACCGGAGACCCATGCCATGACCATCTCTGAATCCCGCCGGACCTTCCTGAAATCAACTGCTGCCGCCGCGACCGCTTCGGCGGCTGGCCTTCCGCTGGCCACAGGCGCAGCGCAGGCACAAGTCGGCACGTCTGACATTCGTTGGGACAAGGCGGCGTGCCGGTTCTGCGGCACGGGTTGCTCGGTTCTGGTCGGCACCAAAGAAGGTCGCGTGGTGGCCACTCAGGGTGACCCGGACGCGCCTGTGAACCGCGGCCTGAACTGTATCAAAGGCTACTTCCTGTCCAAGATCATGTACGGCAAGGACCGTCTGACCACGCCCTTGCTGCGCAAGACCAATGGCGAATACGACAAGAACGGTGAATTCGAGCCGGTCAGTTGGGACGAAGCCTTTGACGTTATGGCCGAGAAATGGAAAGAGGCACTGGCCAATAAGGGTCCGACCAGCGTTGGCATGTTCGGCTCTGGCCAGTGGACCGTCTGGGAAGGCTATGCCGCTGCCAAGATGATGAAGGCCGGATTCCGCTCGAACAACATTGACCCCAACGCGCGTCATTGCATGGCATCAGCGGTTGTAGGCTTTATGCGGACCTTCGGCATTGATGAGCCGATGGGTTGCTATGACGACTTTGAGCACGCTGACACCTTCGTTTTGTGGGGCTCGAACATGGCGGAGATGCACCCGATCCTGTGGTCGCGCCTTACCGATACGCGCCTGACCAAACCGGGTTCCGAGGTGCATGTGCTCTCCACTTTCGAACATCGCTCTTTCGAGCTGGCCGACAATGGGATGGTGTTCGCGCCTCAGACCGATCTGGCGATCCTGAACTATATCGCCAATTACATCATTCAGAATGGCGCGGTGAACGAGGACTTCGTCCAGAACCACGTCAACATCACCAAAACCGTCACCGATATCGGGTATGGCCTGCGCGACAACCATCCGCTGCAGGAAGCGGCCGAGAACCCAAATGGCGGCAAGATGGAACCGATCAGCTTTGAGGAATATGCCGAGGCGGTTTCGAAATACACGCTGGAATACACATCCGAGCTGTCGGGTGTGCCCGCCGAACAGCTTGAGCGTCTGGCCCAGCAATATGCCGACCCAAACCGCAAGGTCATGAGCCTGTGGACCATGGGCTTCAACCAGCACACACGCGGGTCTTGGGTGAACTCGCTGATGTATAACGTGCACCTGCTGGTCGGGAAGATTTCGGAGCCGGGCAACTCGCCGTTCTCGCTGACCGGTCAGCCGTCGGCCTGTGGCACCGCACGAGAGGTTGGCACCTTTGCCCACCGTCTGCCCGCCGACATGGTGGTTACGAACGACAAACACCGTGAGATTTGCGAAACCGCGTGGAACATTCCCGCTGGCACCATTCCGGACAAACCCGGATTCCACGCTGTTCTGCAGCACCGCAAACTGAAGGATGGTGACCTGAACGCGTATTGGGTGCAGTGCAACAACAACATGCAGGCCGCGCCCAACATCAACGAAGAAGGCTTTCCCGGCTATCGCAACCCGGAAAACTTCATCACCGTGTCCGACCCCTATCCGACGGTCACAGCCGTGTCTGCCGACCTGATCCTGCCCACCGCCATGTGGGTCGAAAAAGAAGGCGCCTATGGCAATGCCGAGCGCCGAACTCAGTTCTGGCGGCAACAGGTGCAAGCGCCGGGTGAAGCAAAATCGGACCTCTGGCAGCTTATCGAATTCTCTAAACGCTTCACAGTCGAAGAGGTTTGGGGCGAAGAGCTTCTGGCCGCCATGCCCGAGCATCGCGGCAAGACCATGTATGATGTGCTCTATGCCAACGGCAAGATCGATCAGTTCCCGCTGTCTGAGACGGCCGAAGGCTTCCACAACGACGATGCGGAACATTTCGGTTACTATGTCCAGAAAGGTCTGTTCGAAGAATATGCCGATTTCGGGCGCGGTCATGCGCACGATCTGGCGCCGTTCGAAATGTACCACGAGGCGCGCGGTATGCGCTGGCCGGTCGTGGACGGTAAGGAAACGCTCTATCGTTTCCGCGAAGGCTATGACCCCTACGTGCCCGAAGGCGCGGGCGTGAAGTTCTATGGCAAGCCCGATGGCAAGGCCAGCATCATCTTTGCCCCCTACGAACCCGCCGCCGAAGAGCCCGATGAAGAATTTGATCTGTGGCTGTCCACGGGCCGCGTGTTGGAGCACTGGCACTCGGGCTCGATGACCCGCCGGGTGCCGGAGCTGCACCGCGCCTATCCGAACGCGGTCGTCTACATGCACCCGCAGGATGCCGAAGATCGGGGTCTGCGCCGTGGACAAGAGATCGTTCTGTCCACCCGCCGCGGCGAGGTCACTAGCCGGGTCGAGACTCGTGGGCGCAACAAGGTGCCGCGCGGTCTGGTCTTCATGCCCTGGTTCGATGAGCATCAGCTGACCAACAAGTTGACGCTGGACGCGACCTGCCCGCTGTCGAAAGAGACCGACTTCAAGAAATGCGCCTGCAAGGTCGAGCGTGCGTAACCGGGAAGGATCGCAAAGGTTGTCCCCATGTCCCTGACCGGTACTCCTATCTCGCCGCAACGGCGTCGCTTCCTGCAGGATTCGGCGCGCGCGGCAGGTGGCTGCGTAGTCGCCGGGTCATTGCTGGCCTGGTTGGCGCGCGATGCCCGCGCGCTTCCGGCGGAAGCCTTGCGCCCGCCCGGCGCATTGTCTGAGAAAGATTTCCTGTCGGCTTGTATCCGCTGCGGGCTTTGCGTGCGGGACTGTCCTTACGATACCCTGAAACTGGCGGAACTTGGGGTCGATGCCGTTGCGACCGGCACGCCCTATTTCACCGCCCGCGATGTGCCGTGCGAGATGTGCGATGATATCCCCTGTGTTGCCGCTTGTCCCACCGGCGCGCTGGACCCGGGTTTGGACAATATCGATGATGCCAACATGGGCGTTGCAGTTCTGGTCGATCAGGAAAACTGCCTGAACTTCCTCGGTCTGCGCTGCGATGTCTGTTACCGCGTCTGCCCCGTTATTGACGACGCAATCACGCTGGAAACCGCGCACAACACGCGTTCAGGCCACCATGCGATGTTCATCCCCACCGTCCATGCCGACCGCTGCACCGGCTGCGGTATGTGCGAGAAAAGCTGTGTTCTACCCGAAGCTGCGATCAAAGTACTGCCCGCCCGTTTGGCGCGCGGCAGCAGCGCGGATCACTATCGCAAGGGCTGGGAAGAAAAAGAAAGCCACGGCGGTCCGCTTGTGGACGGATTGATCGACTTGCCCGACCGCCTGCCGGGGCCGGGTACGGACAATCTGGCCGCGCCGGGAGGCTTTGCGCCCTCCTATGAGTTACCGGGGGCAGGCCAATGAGCGCGCACACTCATATTCCCGTTGGTCAGGAGGCTATTGAGGCCAAAGGCTGGGTCAGTGCGCATAAGTTCCTGCTGCTGCGTCGGACCAGCCAACTGTTCTTTTTGGCGTTGTTTCTGCTGGGGCCTTGGTTCGGTCTCTGGATCGTGCAGGGAACGTTGGCGGGGTCGCTGACCCTTGGCATTCTGCCCCTGACCGATCCGTTTGTGCTGCTGCAAAGCTTTGTGGCCGGGCACTGGCCGGAACTGACCGCCTTGATCGGCGGGATCATCGTTCTGGTCGCCTATGCGCTGATCGGCGGGCGCGTCTATTGTTCGTGGGTCTGCCCGATCAACCCGGTGACTGATGCCGCCAACTGGTTGCACCGCAAGCTGGACCTACCCAAAGGCTGGCAACCCAAACGCACCACCCGTCTGTGGATACTGGCAACGGTCCTGATCGTCTCGGGCCTGACTGGCGTCATTGCGTGGGAGTTGGTCAATCCAATCACCATGCTGCATCGCGGGCTGATTTTCGGCGCAGGCTTTGTCTGGGCGCTGATCGCTGCGATCTTCATCTTTGATCTGGTCGTCGCCCGTCACGGTTGGTGTGGCCATATCTGCCCCGTCGGCGCCTTCTATGGCCTGATCGGCAGTAAAAGCCTGCTGCGTGTCAGCGCCGCCAACCGGACTGCCTGCAATGACTGCATGGATTGCTACGCCGTCTGCCCGGAGAACCAGGTCATCTCGCCTGCGTTGAAAGGCAAACCGGATGCGACGCCGCTGATCTTGACGCCCGATTGCTCGAATTGCGGCCGCTGCATCGATGTATGTGCCGTGGATGTCTTCAAGTTTACTCACCGGTTCGACGATCAGGTCGTCGCGCCTTTCGATCCCGTTCCCGCGTCCGATCCGGGCACGGCCAGACCAATCTAAGGGAGTGCACAGATGAACAAGCCAATCCTGACAGGCGTCGCCGCCCTGATCCCAGTCGTACTCCTCAGCGGGTTCGCCCTTGCGCAATCCGCCCAGGTTGAGACCCTGCGAGGCGGCGAAGTGGATGAAACGGTCCCGCTGGATCAAGTCCACAAAACGATGGAAGGACGCATTGTACGGAACTACCGGCAGCAGCCGCCGCTGATACCGCATTCTATCGAACAATACCAGATCGACACGCGGACCAACCAGTGCCTGTCCTGCCATGACTGGACAGTTGCGGGCGAACGCAACGCGCCCACCTTGTCGATGACCCACTATCTCGATCGCGACGGCAATGAGTTGGATCACATCGCAGGGACCCGGTATTTCTGCAATCAGTGCCACGTGCCGCAGGTAAATGCGCCTACCTTGGTCGATAACCTGTTTGAACCATCCCACAGCAACTAATCCAACGTATGACTGAAAGGAGCACCAAGATGGCAGACTCTCCTGAAAAACGCGGCTGGATCGGTCGCTTGTGGAACGCGTTCTGGACACCGGCTGTTTTGTTCAGTTCGGGTTTCTTGATCTTGGCCGGCTTTCTGGGGGGTATCCTGTTCTGGGGTGGCTTTCACTGGACGCTTGAACTGACCAATACCGAAGAATTCTGCGTTTCCTGCCACACGATGGAAACCAATTTGGGCGAGTACCGCGAGACGATCCACTACAACAACCACTCGGGCGTGCGCGCGATCTGTTCGGATTGTCACGTGCCGGATGAGTGGAACCACAAGATCAAAGCCAAGATCATGGCCGTGAAAGATGTCTATCACGAACTCGCAGGCACCATCAGCACCCCCGAGAAATACGAGGATCATCGTCTGGCAATGGCCTCGGCCGTATGGAAGAAGATGAAGGAATCCGACAGCCGCGAATGCCGGAACTGTCATAACTTCGACTATATGGACTTTACCTTGCAGGAAACACGCGCCGCCAGCGAGCACCAGCGTGCGATTGACACAGGGATGACCTGTATCGACTGTCACCAGGGCATCGCTCACAGCCTGCCGCCGGGATATCTTGAGACCTATCAGGACATAGCCGAAGCGGTTGACGGCAAACCGCTGCACAAACAAGCGGCGGTGTCTGGCAATGACATCCAGTCCTTCCTCAACACCAGCGCCGATTAACAAGGGGTCAGAGATGTTAGATATACTTGGGACAATCGGTGGAAACATCCTCAGCCTGCCCGGCATTCTTGGGCTGGCGTTGGGGATGATGACCAGACAAATATGGCTGGGCGCGGCGCTGGGCGGGCTTGTCGGCGTGTTTGAAACACTGGTCTTTGCCGGTTTTCAATTTGCTCAAATCGAAGCTCTTGAGCTCGTGATTGCAATTCTGGTTGGCGTGTGTGCGGGCGGTCTAGGTAGCCTTATCCGAATAAAAGGAACGCAAGTCAGGCCATAGAGTCAGGATGCATTGATTTTCGATGCGTTGCATCATGCACGTCTTGGAACACGGAGCGATGGCATGAGCGATCTGATCCGGCGCAGCGACGAGCAGATGGCCAAGCTTTGCCATTTCTTCCCGAAGTCGCACGGCAGGCCACGGGTCGATGATGGAGATGATGGAGATGATGGACAAGTGCTGAGCGAGATTTTCTTCATCAATCGTAGTGGAACACGATAGCGAACCGCGCACGAGGTCTACGGTCCGCACAAGACGCTCTACAGTCGATGGAAACGTAGGAGCGAGGAAAGCACTTTTCCCAAATGATGGTCGACCCAGCTGTCGAACATGGCGAGGAATAAACCATGGTGATCCCCTTTTGGGACATCACTGCGCGATGCACTGCCAAGCAGTGATGTAAGATCATGTTTGGTAGGTTCAGGTATTGGATGCGCGTGGCGACACGTTATGATCGCCGCCAAAGTCTTCCTTTGTACAATCGCCCTCGCAGCAACGGTCATTTTTAGGACTTGCATCCTGACCCTAGGTGTTGGGTCACAGGTTGTGATGCTCATTCTACGCCAAGTACTTTAAGCGAAAGACCGCCTTGCGGACCTTAGGGTTTTGGCGTTTCAGCTATTCCGGCTTCTACACGCTCTGAGAGTTGCACCTCTTGTTCGTCCTATCTTAAAGATAGTGGTGAAACCGGATCAGCGACTGGCGGAACAATTGAAAGACAAGACCCAAGACTTGCGCACTGCTGATCAGGGTGGAGCGTCCTCTGTTCAACTGCGTTTGCAAGATGCGGACATGAAGCTTTTGCAGGTGTTTGCCCATGTCGCCGAAGCCGGAGGGCTATCCCCCGCGCAATATGGGCTGAACATGAGCTTGTCTGCCGTAAGTGCCGCAATCTCAAACCTGGAAACCCGGCTTGGCTTTCGGCTTTGTGACCGCGGACGCGGTGGGTTTCAGCTGACCGAAGGGGGGCTTCTTGTGTATCAGGAACTCCGCTCGCTCAGCGTTGCGATCGGGTCCTTCAACAGGTCGGTTCAGGCCTATACGAGCGACATGCAGGGTCAATTCAACATCGCGATGGACGATGCGATTCTGACCAATCTCTCGTGTCCGATCTACAAGGTGATCCAGAGGTTTGCCGCGCAAGCGCCGGAGATTTCGCTGAACATCACCATAATGAGCGCCCCTCAAATGGAGCGCGCCTTGCTGAACAATGAACTCAACATCGCCGTCGGGCCGTTTCAGGAATTGTCCCCCTCGCTTCGCGGCGAAACAGTCTATGTCGAACAGCAGCTGTTGTGCTGCGGCCGGTTGAATCCGATTTATGATCTGTATGACCCCGACGAAATCGAAAAGGCAGTGACCAAAGCGCAGTATTCCAAACGCAGCTTTGATGATCGCGACAGGCATCAGGCGCCTGGGCCTTTTACCAGCGCCGCAACAGCCGCCACGATGGAGGCGATGCTGGCTATGGTCCTCAGCGGCCTTTACCTCGGCTACCTACCCCGTCACGCCTGCGAGCCATGGATAGAGCGGGGTGAGCTGAAATCAGTTCTACCGCAGGTCTTTGCCTATGACACCGAAATTCAGTTGGTCTCCCGCAAAGCCCACGGGGACAAACGTGTCGATTTGTTCCTGACAGCGCTGGCTGAAACTCAAAGCTGAGCGCCGTCACTTTTGCACCGCAAAGAGTTCACTTCAGAAAAAATAGATTTTCTCGCATCCGATTTCTGACATGGTGTCCCGATGGCGTCGAACGCAACGGCAGGACCCCTGACATGACGACCCCCGACAGCTATGTCTCGCTGCAAGAGATCATGCGCACCGCGCAGCGGATCGCGCCCATCGTGCGCAAGACACCCCTGGTGTTTTCTGAGGCCCTGTCGGAGCGCGCGGGTTTTGAAATCTGGCTGAAGCTGGAGAACCTGCAAACCACAGGCAGCTTCAAGCTGAGGGGGGCCTCAAACCGCATTCTGCAACTGACCGCCGAGGAACGCGCGCGCGGGATCATTGCCGTGTCCAGCGGCAATCACGGCAGGGCCGTCGCCTATCTGTCCAAACGTCTGGGGATCACGGCCCGTGTGGTTGTCTGCTCGCTCTGTCCCGAAAACAAGCGTCAGGCAATGCGCGACCTCGGGGCCGAGGTGATCGTGCATGGCGACACGCAGGACGAGGCGCAGGATCACGCTGATCGGCTGATGGAGCAGCACGGCTATACCTGGGCCGATCCGTTTGACGATCTGAACGTCATCGCAGGGCAAGGCACGATCGCGCTAGAGGCGCTGACCGATTTGCCCGATGCGGACATGATCATCGCGCCTTTGTCCGGAGGTGGTCTTTTGTCCGGCATTGCGCTGGCCACCAAGTCGATCTCACCCAAGATCTCCGTTGTCGGGTCTTCGATGGAGGTCGAACCGGGCATGGTGCGCAGTCTTGAAGCCGGCAAACCGGTCCATGTCGAGGAATTCCCAAGCCTTGCCAGCAGCATCACCGGGGCCATCGGCCTGCGTAATCGCTACACCTTCCCGATCATTCGCGACTTCATGGATCGCGCCGTTCTGATCCCCGAGGACGCGCTGGTGCCTGAAATGGCCCGGTTTGCCGATTGCGAAGGGCTGATCGTCGAGGGCGGCTCGATCACCTCGGTCATCGCAGCGCTTAGCCCTGAAGTCCGCGAAATGGCCCCTAAACGGGCAATCGTGGTCATGAGTGGCCGCAATATTGGCCTGCCGACATTTCTGTCGGTGCTCAAAGACACCGGGGTCTGACCCCCGCCCCGGTGATTGGGCATTTCCTGCCCGCATCCCGCCCGTTAAGACGCTCCGGGGATTGCCCCGCACCGAAAGACCAAGGACACCGCCATGACCGACACCTCAAAATCCGCAATCGTGCTGAACGCCTCAGACGTTGCCGCGCTTTTGCCCTCAGTTGACGCGCTGGCCGCGATGCGCGCTCTGTTTGCCGAGCTTGGGCGCGGGCAAGCCGTGCAACCGTCGCAAACCCTGACGCTGTTCCCCGAAGACAAGGGCGATTTCATCACCTATCTGGGGGCAAGCACCGGGGCCGATCTGTTTGGCGCCAAGCTTTCGCCCTATCTGGTGCGTCCCGGCAAACCCGTGATCACGGCGTGGACCGTTCTGATGTCGATGGAAACCGGCCAGCCCCTTATGCTGTGCGATTCCGGTGAGTTGACGACCGAACGCACCGCGGCCACGACCGCTTTGGCCGTCGACCACCTCGCCCGTCCTGAGGCAAAGGTCCTGTCGATCATCGGCTCCGGTAAAGTGGCGCAGGCGCATCTGAAACATGTGCTGGCCCTGCGCGACTGGAGCGATATTCGCGTCTATTCCCCCAACCTTGCGCAAAACGCCGAGCTTGCGGCGCAGTGGCAGTCTACAGACAGCCGCGTCCAGCTGGCAGGCAGCGCCGAAGCCGCCGGTCAGGGCGCGGATGTCGTCATGCTCTGCACCTCGTCAGGTACGCCCGTGTTCGACACCGCGTCAGTGGCCGCAGGAACATTGGTCACCTCGATCAGCACCAATGTCGCCAACGCGCATGAGGTCGACCCGGCCTTCCTGACCACGGCCGAGGTCTATTGCGACTACCGCGCCACCACGCCCGGTTCGGCCGGAGAGATGAAATTGGCGGCCGAAGCCGGATGGCAACCGGGCAGCATTCGCGGTGATCTGGCCGAATTGCAAGTTGAAGCCTGCAAGCCGCCTTCGGGCGACAAACCCGTCTTCTTCCGCTCAATCGGGCTGGGGCTAGAGGACATCTTCATGGCCCGCGCCGTTTATGACGCGGCCTCGGCGCAACAAAGAGACTAGGAGAGACCTATGGATATCAGACCTTTCGGCGTCGAAATGTGGATGAATGAGTTCGAGACGAAATGCGACCTCAACCTCGCGGAAACCTGCGTGGAATCCATCACTCTGGGTGAGTTGTTCGAGATGGCGGGGCAGCACAACAGCATCATGAACGACCTGTCGGCGATGAAGATGACCTATGGCGCGATCGAAGGCTCGGACCGGTTGCGCGACGCGATTTGCGGATTGTACGAAAACCAGACACGCGAAAACATCCTGACCACCCATGGCACCATCGGGGCGAACTCGCTGGTGCATCAGACCCTTGTGGCGCGCGGGGATCACGTGATTTCGGTGATCCCGACCTATCAGCAGCACTACTCGATCCCTGAAAGCATCGGCGCCGAGATCAAGCTACTGCACCTGAAGCCTGAAAACGCGTTCCTGCCCGATCTGGATGAATTGCGCGCCATGGTCCGCCCTGACACACGCCTGATCGCGATCAACAACCCGAACAACCCGACGGGAGCTTTGATAGACCGCGAAATGCTGGAGCAGATCGTCGAGATCGCGCGAAGCGCCGGTGCGTGGCTGCTGTGTGATGAGGTCTATCGCGGTACCGATCAGACCGGGGATGGCTTCACGGCCGCGGTCGCTGATCTTTACGAAAAAGGGATCAGCACGGCGGGGATGTCCAAAGCCTATTCTTTGGCCGGTCTGCGCGTTGGCTGGATCGCGGGACCCAAGGACATGCTACATGACGTGATGATCCACCGCGATTACAACACCATCTCGGTCGGTCAGGTCGATGAGCTGTTGGCCGCTATGGCACTGGAAAATCGCGACAAAATTTTGGATCGCGCGCAGCGGATCACCCGTGAGAACCTGCAGATCGTCGAAGACTGGATCGCGCAGGAGCCTCTGATCTCATGGGTCAAGCCGAAATCCGGCACAACGGCGTTGCTGAAATACGACCTGCCCATGTCCTCACGTGAGCTGTGCGTCACCTTGCTTAAAGAGGACGGCGTGATGCTGACCCCCGGCAGCGCCATGGACATGGAGGGCTGGCTGCGTCTGGGCTACACAAATCCCACGTCGGATCTGGTGGCGGGTCTGGAGAAATTCTCGGGCTTTCTGGCCCGTCACGGCGGCGCCTGAGAGGGGCACAGATGATCCAGCTGGACAAGGCGCAGATTCAGGATCGGTTCGATTTCCCCAGGGCCGTTGATGCGATCCGCGCGGCCTATATCGCCGTCGCGCAGGGGCGGGTTCAATCCCCGCCCGTCACCTATCTGGGCTTCCCCGAGGCCTCCGGGGATTGCCACGTCAAATCCGGCCATATCGAGGGGGACGATATCTTCGTCATCAAGATCGCGACCGGGTTTTACGACAATCCCTCCAAAGGCTTGCCCAGCTCAAACGGCATGAACCTTGTCTTTTCGGCCAAAACTGGCGCGCCGTTGGCATTTTTGCAGGACGAAGGTTGGCTGACGGATATCCGCACCGGGATCGGCGGGGCATTGGCGACGCAGGCGCTTGCGGTTGAGGGGTTTGAGAAGGTGCTGATCGTCGGCACCGGCTTGCAGGCCCGCCATCAGGCAAAGTGTCTGCAACAGTTGATCCCGGATCGCCGTCTGTCCTTCCAAATCTGGGGGCGGTCCCCGGATCAGGCCAAGGCGACAGTCGATGACCTGACCGCAATGGGGCTAAAGGCTGAACGCGCCGATGACCTGCCATCGGCCTGCAAGACAGCGCAAGCCATCATCACGACAACACCTGCGCAGAGCTTTCTGATCGCAAACGACTGGGTACAACCGGGCGCGCATATCTCGGCCGTCGGCGCCGACTGCCCCGGCAAACAGGAGCTTGAGGCCGATCTGGTCGCCCGCGCCGATCTGCTGGTCTGCAACTCACCCGAGCAGTGTTTGGATCACGGAGAGTTCCAGACCCTTGCTAAGTCCGGTCACCTGACCGAGGCCGATGTTGCCACACTCGGGAACATTCTGTCGGGCGCGCGTCCCGGTCGACAATCGGCTGATCAGATCACCATCGCGGATTTGACCGGGCTGGCGGCTCAGGACATTGCGATCTCAAGCGCGTTGCAGATAGAAACCGGACAACTGGCGTAGACAGCTTAGTCAAGGATCGCAACGGGCTGACCCAAGACTTCGGTATCGGGGGTCACCCCAAGCCCAACCCCTTCGGGCGGAGCAATACGGCCGTTTTCGCGCACTGGCCCATCCGGCGCAAGGCGGGGGCCGACATAGTGGCTGAGGTCACAGGTGTTCATGATCCCGCGTGCAGGGGTCGAGGCGGCCAGATGCAACAGCGCAGCCGTGGTGATGTCACTGCCCCAGGTATCCTCGATACACATCTGCGTACCCTGGGTCAGACACAGATCGCGGATCTGACGCATAGCGGACAGGCCGCTCATCTTGGATAATTTCAACGCAACGGCCTGCATACAGCCCAACTGATGTGCCTGAATGACAGAGGTTATATCTAAGGCGTTTTCGTCGATCTTCATCGGCAGACCGGTTGAGCGCTGAACGTGCGCACATTCTTCCAGCGTCGCGCAGGGTTGTTCCAGCATCACATCCAGATGGGACGCCGCACGCCCCACGCGGATCGCTGTCAACGCATCGCTGCCGCAGTTCCAATCGCCATAGACCAGCGGGCCGGGGCCAACAGCCTCACGCACTTTGGCCAGGCGCTCGACATCGGTTTGCCAATCTGCATCTGCACCCAGTTTGACCTGAAACTGGCGCATACCTTTGTCAAAAGCGTCGCGCGCCATCCGGGCCATCTCATCCGGGGCAACGCACGTGATCGAGTGATAGAGCGGCATATCCTTGACCTGACGGCCGCCCAAAAGCTTGTGCAAAGGCAGATCGGCGGCCTGCGCGGTCAGATCCCAAAGCGCCGTATCAATGGCCGATTTCGCATAGGCGTGGCCCGGAAGGTATGCGTTCAGTTTCTCCATCAAAGCCTCGGGCCCAAGGGGATCGGCGCCAATCAGGACCGGTGCCAACTCGGAGACGGCTGGAACGACACCTTTGGCGTAGGCCGGCAGATAATGAGGGATCGGGCAGACCTCCCCCCAGCCCTGCAAGCCTGTATCCGTGTCAAGCCGCAGAACCACTGATGTCGTGGTATCGCAGGTTTTCCCATCCGCCATGTAGTAGGTTTCATGGCTGGTCAGAGGGACTTCCCAAACGGCAATGCGGGTGATCTTCAACTTAGGCTTCCTTTTGGCGCAGAGCTTGTTGAGGGGGCAGGCGCGCGCGCCCTGCCCCCATCGTATTTATGCCGGAACTGCAGCTGGAGCATCCGTTCTGGGACGCTCAGACTTCGGATCATAAGCCGCTTCGCCAAGGATACGCCCCTTGCGTGGACAGCCGGCGATCACGACCTCAACCTCGGTGCCCGGGACATTCACATGTGGCTTGACGAAAGCAAAGGCGAGGATCTTGCCGACGCTATGACCATAGGCAACCGAAGCGGTCGCGCCCACGACATCGCCGTCGATGCGAATTGCCTCACCCCCATGACCGTCTTCGATGCCGTCCGGCTCGATTTCAAGATAGGCGCAGATCCAAGGCATTTGACCGGCCTGGGCCTGTGCGGCGCTGGCGCGGGTGGCTTCGACCCCCAGATACTCTTTGTCCAGCTTGAAGAATCGGCCCACGTTCGCCTCGGGCAAAGTGACCTCATTGGTCAGCTCACCAGCGCCAGGGAAGGCTTTCTCCATCCGCAAGCTGTTCATCGCGAACGAGCCGTAGTTCTCGATCCCGAATGCCTCACCCGCGGCCCAGAGCGCGTTGTAGACGTCAACGCAAGCCTCATCCGGCATGTGGAATTCCCAGCCCAATTCACCCGCATAAGACATGCGGAAGGCCCAAACCTTGTGCCCGGCGACAGTGATTTCCTGCGCCGACAACCACCGGAAACCGGCATTGGACAGGTCAGCATCGGTGCATTTGGCCAGCACCTCGCGGGATTTTGGCCCGTTCAGGGACAAAGCCGACCAATCTTCGGAGAGCGTTTTGACGAAGACGGTCTCCCCCGCGAGGTTCTGGTTCAGGTGATCCACAAGGCGTTGCTCGAAGAAGGCCGCGCAGACCAGATAGTAGCGATCTTCGGCCATGCGCACGATCGTGGTCTCAAGCTCGATCCGCCCTCTGCGGTTCAAGAAATGAGTCAGCGTGATCGAACCGTCTTTCTGAGGCATCTTGTTCGCGGTCAGGCGATCCAGCAGCGCATAGGCATCCGGCCCCGAGACCTCAACCTTGGTGAAGGCGGTCACGTCCATGATCCCCACGCGCTCACGCACGGCCTGACATTCCAGCGCAACCATGTCGAAGACCTCGTTGCGGCGGAACGAGTAGTGGTCGCGCTGTTCCACGCCATTACGGGCAAACCAACGGGGGCGTTCGTGGCCGAAGACCTCCTCATAAACCGCACCTTTTTCCTTGAGGATCTCATATAGCGGAGACGGTTTGATCGGGCGCCCCTCAAGACGGTTGAAATGCGGAAAGGGAATCTCGTGGCGCAGTTTGTAGTCTTCATGCGCCTTAACAACCTGCCAGTCTTTCTTGGCGTAGCTGCCAAAGCGGCGCGGGTCATAGTCGCGCATGTTGATATCGGCGGCACCGTGAACCATCCATTTCGCCAGTTCGCGGGTCAGACCCGGACCCCAGCCGATGCCGATCTGCGTACCGCAGCAGCACCAGTAGTTCTTGACGCCCGGCGCCGGACCAACCATCGGGTTGCCATCGGGCGGGTGGCTGATCGCGCCATGCACCTCACGAGTGATACCCAGTTCGGCAAAGATAGGCATCCGCTCCAGCGAGTTTTCCAGCCACGGCATCACGCGGTCATAGTCGGCCTCAAACAGCCAGTTCTCGTACTCCCAAGGGCATTCATCATGCCAGACCGAGTTCGAGTTTTCTTTCTCATAGATCCCGATCAGGCCCTTCTTCTGCTCCATCCGGATATAGCCCGAGACCATCTTGTCATCACGGATCACTGGCAGTTCCGTGTCCAGATCCTTAAACTCCGGCACGTTTTCGGTGACGAAATAATGGTGTGTCATCGAGGTCATGGGCAGTTGCAGATCGGACCATTCGCCCATCTGCCGCGCATAGGTGCCGCCTGCGTTGACCACATGTTCGCAGGTGATCGTGCCCTGTTCGGTCTCGACCACCCATTCGCCTGCATCGTTCTGCGCGATGTTGGTCGCGCGGCAATGGCGGAAGATCTTCACACCTTTCTGCCGCGCACCCGCCGCCATCGCCATAGTCACATTCGAAGGGTCAACATGGCCATCATCCGGCGTATAGAGCGCGCCCAAGACACCATCGAGATTGTAGAACGGGTGCTTTTCGGCAATGAACTCGGGTCCCACCAGCTCGATATTGAAGCCAAGGGCGCGACCGACGGACAGCGTATGGCGCAGCCAGTCCATCTCATCCTCGGTATAGGCCAGCCGGAACGAGCCGCAACCGTGCCATGTGACGGCCTGACCGGTCTCTTCTTCCAGCGTTTTCGAATAGAGGCCGATATTGTAGTCGACCATCTTGCCCAGCCCATAGGAGCTGGTCGAATGAGTGATCTGGCCCGCCGCGTGCCAGGTCGAGCCGCTGGTCAGCTCGGCCTTTTCCAGCAGGATGGTCTCCTCTCCCCATCCTTCGTGGCCAAGGTGGTAGGCCAGGCCACAGCCCATGACCCCGCCGCCAACAATGACGACCTTTGCGCGTTCGGGCAGTTCTTTCTTGGACATCGCAGGATTCCTGTTCCAGAGTCGCAGATTTCTGTGGATTTGATAATCAAACAAATGTACCACGGTCAACACATAACGACACAAATGAACGCTACCCAAGGCAAGCCCCTCGGTTTCCAAGTTGAGGATCCATCATGACCAAGCCGCTCACCCACTCGCTCGAGGCCCGCTACTACACCGATCCCGCCGTCTTCGAAGATGAGATGAACGGGCTGCTGGCGCGGACATGGCAATTCGCAGGACATGCGGCCGATATCCCGAATGTGGGCGACTATTTTGCCTTTCAGATTGCTGGTCAGAACTTGTTTGCCATTCGCGGCAGGGATGAGGTGGTGCGCACTTTCTACAACGTGTGTCAGCACCGCGCGCATGAGATGGTGACCGGAACCGGCAACACTCGGGTCGTGGTCTGCCCCTATCACCAATGGACGTATGAGCTGACGGGCGGGCTGCGCGCAGGGCCCAACATCAAGTCGGTCCCGGGCTTTGAACGGGAAAAAATCTGTCTGACCGAAGTTCGGACCGAGATTTTTCTCGGCTTCATCTTCGTCAATCTCGACAAAGATGCCGCCCCGATGGACGACTGGTATCCCGGCGTGCGCAAAGAAATTGCGGAATTCGTTCCGCAAATTGATGACCTCGCGCCGTTGGAATGGGTCGAGATTCCAGAGAATTGTAATTGGAAGGTCTCGGTCGAAAATTACTCGGAATGCTATCACTGTCCATCGAACCACCCGACCTTTGCCGAGGGCGTGGTGAAGCCGGAAACCTATGACATCCGACCCGACGAACAAGGCGGCTACGTGCTGCGCCACACGACCGAGTGTCAGGCGCTGGACAAGATGACCTATCCGATCGACCTGTCGGTGCCACATGCCGGAGACTATCAGTCGTGGTTCCTGTGGCCCATGTTCTCATTCCAGTGCTATCCGGGGAATGTGCTAAATACCTATCACTGGCGCGCGGAAACCGTGGACACGTGCACCGTCTGGCGGGGCTGGTACACGGAAGGCGGCCATGAAAGCGATGTGATACGGGGACTTGCTGTACAGGATCGCGAGACCACCGTGGCCGAGGATATTCGCTTGGTCGAATCCGTGTATCGCGGCCTCAAGTCCAAGGGTTATGTGCCCGGCCCACTGGTTCTGGACCCCAAATGCGGCGTGATGAGCGAACATTCCATCGCCCGGCTGCAACAATGGATGCGGGACGGCGTAGACAAACCCGCCTGACCTTAAACTCTTTTGGATTCCGTACGGTAGAACCTGCCACTGTACAGGTTTACGTGCGACTCATTGCTTTTGAATTTGGATATAAAGGCAAGTCCCATCTGGCAGGAGACCCGTCTGTCGGATTGGCTGACCAATAGTCAACGGGTCGCATAATCACGAGGAAGACCTATGGATGACACCCTGTTTGAAACCGGGCTGAAGCAACGCAAATCGACCCTGGGCGCAGAATATGTGGAAAAGAACCTTGCGGCGGCGGATGACTTTACCCGCCCGTTTCAGGAGGCCATGACCGCCTGGTGCTGGGGCTTTGGCTGGGGCGACGACACGATTGACGCCAAGACGCGCTCGATGATGAACCTCGCCATGCTGGGTGCGTTGGGCAAGATGCATGAATGGGAAATCCACTGTAACGGCGCCCTGAACAACGGCGTCACCAAAGAGGAAATCCAGTCGATCATTCACGTGGTCGGTATCTATTGCGGTGTTCCTCAATCGCTGGAGTGTTTCCGTGTGGCGCGCAAGGTGCTGGAGGAACGGGATCTACTATGACGCCCGCTTTGGAACAGCGATCAGAGGTGTCGATGCCCGCAACAGGCACCAGAGCAATCCCGCTCGACCAGACGTCTTTGGCACAACCTCGCGTGAGGACGTTTCAGTATGAGACTATGTTGAAAACAAACAGTAATTCCCGGCAGGGTCACCAAATAGATTTTGCGCGCCTTCGCGCCCAATTTGGCAGCTCTGCCCCCGGTTTTTACAGCGCCACAGCACAATTTGTTTCGCTGTTTCACCATCTTGGGTCTATTGTCTCAGGTATCGGTCAGACAAAAAGTCGGGCCATATAAAAAAATGATCATCACAACAGGGAGAACATAAACCAATGATCAAAAAGTATCTGCTCTCAACGGCCTGCGCCGGTCTTGCCGCGTTTTCGGCATCACAAGCAGCGGCTGCGGATGAAATCACCGTCGCCTATTTCCTCGAATGGCCGATGCCGTTCCAATACGCCAAGGCCAATGGCACCTATGAAGAAGAGATGGGCGTCAAGATCAACTGGGTGTCCTTCGACACCGGGACTGCGATGTCGGCCGCCATGGCATCCGGCGACGTTCAGATCGCTGTAAGCCAAGGCGTTCCGCCCTTCGTTGTGGCCACATCAGCTGGTCAGGACCTGCAGGCCGTCGATGTTGCGGTTAGCTATTCGGACAATGACAACTGCGTCGTCGCCGAAGCGCTGGAAATCGACAAAACCAACGCCGGAGAGTTGAACGGCAAGAAAGTCGGTGTTCCGATTGGCACAGCCGCGCATTATGGGTTCCTGTCTCAGATGGCCCATTTCGGTGTGGATACCAGCTCGCTCGAGATCGTTGACATGGCACCCGCCGATGGTGCGGCAGCCTTTGCTCAGGGTAACTTGGACATGGTCTGCGGCTGGGGTGGCGCGCTGCGTCGTATGCTCGACCACGGCAACATCCTGTTGACCGGCGCCGAAAAGGAAGAGCTTGGTATTCTGGTGTTCGACGTCACAAGCGCACCGACCTCGTTCATTCAGGAAGAGCCTGAACTGCTGTCCAAGTTCCTCAAAGTGACTGCTGACGCAAACGCGCAGTGGAACGCGGGTGACTCCAAGGACGAGATGCTGGCCGCGATCGCAAAGGATGCAGGTATGGACCTGGCCGATGCCGAGGCAACCATCGCGACCTTCACCTTCCCCTCCGCCGAAGAGCAGCTGTCTGACAAATGGCTGGGTGGTGGCGCGCATGAGTTCATGGGCGGCGTTGCCAACGTCTTTGTGGATGCGGGCAGCATCGACTCGGCGCTGGACTCCTATGAGGGCGCTGTAAACAGCGCGCCGCTGGCGGCCGCGTCCAACTAATACAACATACATATTCCGGGGGCCGGTCATCAGGCTGGCCTTCGGAAACAACAGCAGGAAGGAAACGGAATGCCTGAACTGGACATCATTGATTTGTCCATGCGCTTTGACTTGCCCAACGGTACCTCTGTGCAAGCCCTTCAGGACGTCACGCTCAGCCTTAAAGAAGGTGAGTTGGTCTCGGTCCTCGGGCCCTCGGGATGCGGCAAGACAACGTTGCTGAACATCGTCGCGGGCTTCCTAGCGCCCACCTCGGGCCGGGTCGAGCTAAATGGCCACGTGGTCGAAGGGCCGGACGCGGAACGCGGCATGGTGTTTCAGAAAGGCGCCTTGTTCGAATGGATGAACGTGCGCGAAAATGTGGAATTCGGCCCGCGCATGAAGGGCATGCCCAAGGAAGAGCGCGATAAGATCTCGGACCATCTTCTTGAGGTCGTCGGCCTTCAGGACTTCAAGGAAAAGGCCGTCTATGAGCTGTCGGGCGGTATGCAGCAGCGCGTGGCCCTGGCCCGGTGTCTGGCGAATGAGCCTGACGTGATCCTGATGGATGAACCTTTGGGTGCGCTGGACGCGCTGACCCGGGAAAAGATGCAGGGCCTGGTCCTGAAACTCTGGAAAGAGACGGGCAAGACCATCATCCTGATCACCCACTCTGTCGAAGAAGCCCTGTTGCTGGGTGAACGCCTGATCGTGATGGCCCCGCGTCCGGGGCGCATTCACAAGGAATACAACCTGCCTTTCGCGGAACGCGGCGTGAACGCCGACCTTCGCGATGTCAAAAAGTCCGAAGGTTTCGCCGAAACCCGAGATGAAATCCTGTCGATGATCTGGGAAATGGAAGAAGAAATCATGGGCCGGACGGAGCAAGCATCATGATCGTACTTCTGTTTTATATCGGCCTGTTCGGCGGCGCGTTTTTGATCGTTCACCTGCTGCGCAAAGGCCTGCAAAGCCGTCAGGACTTTACCAGCCTGAAAACCGTGACCTTTGGCGACGAAAGCGCTGTGCGCGCGGATCGCGCAGCCTCGATCATCTCGATTCTGGTTATCTTCGTAATCTGGGCGGCATTCACAGGATCGAAACTTATCCCGCTACATGTTCCGGGGCCGTTTGTGGGGGAAACCCAATTCACCTACACGGTCGAGAATGCAGACGGCACGACTGATGACGCCACCGTCTTCATCCGCGTCCCACCCTTCGGAGAAGACGCCGAAGATTTCGAGGTTGATCCCGGTACGGGCTTCGCCAAAGACGATGCATTTGCTGCCCCAACCGGGCGGTCCTCGACCATCTTGTTTGACAAGAACGACGACGCCAAACGCGCAGATGGCGCAAAGATCATTGCGATCAATGGCAATCCGATCGGTCCTGACGCAAAAGTCAATGTTGGCGACGGCACTGTATCGCTGACCGGGAAGGGCGCCATCAGCTTTACGCCAGCGCAGGGTTTGCAAATGAACCCGATCTGGCTACCTGCGCCGGAAACGGTCGTTGCGCGTTTCTTCGAGATCGCCAATGAAGGCTATCAGAACTTCTCGCTCTGGCAGCACTTGGGTTGGTCATTGCTGCGCGTCATCGCAGGTTTCATCGCCGGGGCTATCGTGGGCATTCCGCTAGGCTATGCGATGGGCTTGTCGGGCTGGTTCCGCGGTTGGTTCGACCCGATTGTCGAGTTCATGCGACCTGTCCCTCCGCTGGCGCTGATCCCGCTGGTCATCATCTGGTTCGGGATCTGGGAGACTGGCAAGATCGTTCTGCTGTTCCTTGCCGCCCTTTGGATCATGACCATTGCCGCCCGTGCGGGAGTTTCGGGTGTGAATATCTCCAAGATCCACGCGGCCTATTCGCTGGGTGCATCCAAATGGCAGATCATGCGTCATGTGATCGTCCCGAACTCTCTGCCCGAGATTTTCACGGGTGCGCGGGTTGCGATGGGCGTCTGCTGGGGCACGGTTGTTGCGGCTGAACTGGTCGCGGCGCAGAAAGGGGCTGGTATGATGATCATCGCAGCCTCGAAATTCCAGCTAACCGACATCGTGATCATGGGCATCGTCCTGATCGGCATCATTGGCTACGGCATCGATATCCTGATGCGCAAAGCCGAGAACGTGTTGGTTCCATGGAAGGGTCGTAGCTGACCTAGGATACCAAAAACACCGGCAGATTGACCCGCTCGTCGATCTGCCGGTTTTCTTTTCCAACTGTTCCTCTCGCCAACTACACAAGTTAGCGCGCAGATTGAAACCAACTGGCAACTGACGGTTGCAGCCCCTAGACTTGACCTAGAACCTGACTGTCCGCATCGCAGCGCCAGTCACTATAGGCCGCCGTGGAGCTTCAATGCGTGTCACCGTTGGGATCGCCGTGTCAATGCTCGTCGCTTTGTCCATCGGCGTGTCGACCTTCATTGTGCATTCCCTGTGGTGGACCACGGCGCGGGACAACAGTCAGATGCTGGCCGCCGAGATCAACAGCCAGATCTCGAACACGGTCCGGATTGAGGTTGGCCTGACCCTCAGATCCGCCGAGGCTGCTTGGGCCGCTGTCCGAACGATCTTCATTCAAAACGTGATCGAGACACGTCAGGCCGACAAGCGGGAATTTGTGTTCCTGTCTCAGCTGCAATCTCAGCCAAATATCTCGTGGATCACCTTCGGCTGGCCCGACGGTAATTTCTTTGCCGCCCACCGACTGGGGGATAGCGGGCTTGAGATGATCGAGATCGACGAGAACATTCACGACAGGAAGCTGCGTAGAGACCGCTATATCTTTATCCCCGGCGACATTCAGTTCGAAGAACGCAGCTTTGCCGAGACAGACTACGACCCGCGCGATCATCCTTGGTATGACAACTTCATCGACCGCGACACGCCAGATTGGATCGAAGTGCGCGATCTGCCAAACAGCGACAAGACGGTGTTTGCCTATTCCGGCCCAATCGACGTGCGCCGCCAGCGGCAAGGCGTGCTGTCGGTTGCCATTGATACCGACCGCCTGTCCCGCTTTCTGGGATCCCTGCGCCCCGGCGAGTTCGGCGCGGCCTTTATACTCAGCGCCGATGGTAAAGTCATCGCCGTACCCGACCCTAATGCCGATGAAATCACCCCCGCCCGCATGGGCGAGGGAGAGCTGTACGAAGTGGCGAAACTCTCGGGCCAGAAACTGCTGACCGAGGCAGACGGGGTCGTTGCGGGCACCCTGACGAAACGGATCGTCTACGACGACGTGGCCTATGCGGTCGCTTTGACGCCGCTGGGATTCTACGGCTGGCGTGTGGCGACCGTAATCCCGGAATCGGCCTTTCTGTCCGGGATCGACCGGACGCTGGTCAATCTGGTCTACATCCTGCTGGGTGTCGTAGCCTTGGCGACCATCGCCGCGATCTGGCTGGTGCGCCGGGTCGTCGCCAACCCGCTGTCACGCGTCGCCGAAGACCTCAGCCGGATTGAGCGGTTCGATGTCGAGCAAGTCTCACGTCGTCCTTCGCGTTTGGTAGAACTTGAAAATCTATCGGCCGCGACGGCGAGCATGGCGGCAGGGCTTTCGGCGTTTCGAAAATATGTGCCGACCGATCTGGTGAAAATGCTGGTCGCCGCAGGCGTGAAATCGCAACCCGGAGGCGAGACCAAACAAATCTCAGTCCTGTTCTGCGATGTGTCTGGCTTCACCGGTCTGGCCGAGAAACACGGCCCAAAGGTCGTAGAACTGATGGAGCCGTTCTTCAATGCGGCCTCTTCAACGATCGAACGCCATGACGGGACCCTCGACAAGTTCATCGGCGACGCGGTGATGGCCTTCTGGGGCGCACCGAGGCAGAATCCGAACCATGCAGAACACGCCTGCCGCGCGGCTTTGGAGTTGGTGGATGTCGTCGAAAACTCGGCCCTGCAAAGCCAGTCGGACGAGGCCCTTCATGTGCGGATCGGCTTGAACAGCGGCGAAGCGCTGGTTGGCAATATCGGGTCCGAGCATCGCTTGAACTACACCGCCATTGGCGACGTGGTGAACGTCGCCAGCCGGTTGGAGGGTGTGAACAAAACCTATGGTACCGCAATCCTGATCGGCCCCGAAACCCGGCGCGAAGCGGGCAACGCGATCATCGCCCGCGAACTGGACAAGATGGAGATCGCGGGCCGGTCCGAGGAATTGGTCGTCTTTGAACTGATCGCGATGACTGATGACACGCCTGAACCGCCAGCTTGGATCGCGGCCTACGAATCTGGCCTAGCGCATTTCCGGGCCGGGCGTTTTGCCCAGGCCATCGATGCGTTCAAATCTGCCGACACTCTACGCGGTGGCGACCCGGCATCACTGGTGATGATCGAACGGGCGCAGGCCGCACTTTGAGAAACCGCATCACGAGGCCTGTCGCTTCAGACCCTGAATGACAACTCCGCAGGATTGAATAAGCTTGTCCAACTCAGCGCCGTAATTCTCGGCACCGCTGCGCAAAAGTCCCTCGACCGATTGTGCCTTGGCGGCCAATTCTGTTTCACCAAAACTGGACACACTGCCATAGACCCGGTGAACGAGGAACTCGATCCGGTCCCTGTCACCCTGCCCCTGCGCTTTCTTAAGCTCGACATAACAATCTTCGAGCGACTCTCTGAATGTCAGGAAAACCTGTTCTAACTCTTCATTACTCAGGAATTTCCTCAGGCGTTCTTTGGTGTCATCGGTGTTTGGAATGTACGATATCTCAGACGATGGCTGCCCGAGTGAGGCCCGCATGGCACCATACAGTACCCGCTCATCCAAAGGTTTGGACACAACCGCATCAAAGCCAGCGTTCGTGTATTCGTCCAGATCTTCGGGCATCACGTTGGCGGTCACGGCGATGGTCGTGATCGACTTGTCCAATCCCGCTTCCTTGGCAATCTGCTTCAGGTCACGGGCCAATTGAACGCCGGTCGTGTCGGGCAGTCGGATATCGGTCAGAATGCAATCGGTGTCATCTGGACGGAAGCGCGCAATCGCCTCTTTGCCCTTGGCCGCTGCGGTGACCGTATGACCATCCCTCTCCAGCAGGCTTTTGAGGATCTCCATGCTGGTAGGGTCATCCTCGATGATCAGAACGTTTTGCTTCGTCCCGACCGTGGCTGCAAAACCCGCCATTTCGGATTGCGGGCTCGGGGCCGGGGCCGCGTGGAAAGGCACTTCGACCCGGAACACTGTCCCCTCGCCCAGATTGCTTTTGACTGACACCTGCCCATTCAGCGTTGAGACAAGCCCGCGCACAATCGAAAGTCCCAACCCGGTTCCGCCTGTTTTGCGCGAGTCGATGTTCGAGGCCTGCGTGAAGGGTTCAAAGATATCCTTGACTTGGTCCTCGGGCACACCGATCCCGGTATCGCTGACTGTAAAGGCCACCGACTGCTTTGATTGCTCAAATGACAACGTGACCGAGCCTTCATTGGTGAACTTCACCGCATTGCCCAGAAGGTTCAGCAGGATGTGCCTCAGGTGGCCACTGTTGCCACTGAGATAAACGCCATCGTCAAACTGCGGGATGATCAACTGTACGTTCTTCGACCGTGCCAGTGGGCGCAAGACGGCCTCGAGGTCTTGCAGAACCTCGGACAGGTTGAAGGTGCGGAACTCGCGATCTTCGGGCTTTTCCTCAAGACGCGCGATGTTGAGGACATCGTCGATGAGATTGCGCATCGCAAGGCTGGAGCGTTCAATCTCATCCAGTCTCTGGTCCAGAGACTCAGGGTCCTGCGGGGTCAATTTGATCAGGCGGATATTGCCGACGATGCCATTCAGCGGCGTGCGCAGCTCATGACTTGCGGTTGCCAGAAACTGGGATTTCGCCTCATTCGCCTTTTCCGCATCGTTGCGCGCCTTTTCCAGATAGACGCTCTGCACGAAATTGGCCCGCAGCGTGCGTTCGGAAAAAAACTTGGCATAAAGACCAATCAAAACAGTGGAAGCCAGAACGAAGGAGGGGCCGATCCAGGTGTCCATCCCGCTGCTCAGGCTCGTTTTGTCGAACACCAGATAGTATGAGACCGGCACGAACAGCAAAAGTTGCAACGCTGCCGAGTGGGAAAAGACAAAGGGCAGAAACACGGTGCCCGCAAGGCTGATCAGCGCAAAGCGATACAGAAAATCCTTGGATTCATGGTCCCCGGAAAAGGCGAAGGCGGCCCAGATGGCCAGATACATCATCGACCAGCCGGTCGAGATGATCACGGGCAAAGTACGCGCGGGAAGTTTGTGAGAGAAAAAGAACAGCCCAAAGATAAACGAGATGATGAACAGCCGCGCACCCCAAACGGCCAGATCCTGACCCGAGAAGCTGCGGGAATGGAGAACAAAAACTTCAAGAAAAGCAAAGACGACGTAGAAAGACGCTCCAAACAGCAGCGCAGTGCGGAATTGCCCGCGTGTGGATTCGAAGTACCAATCGCGGTATTGGGCCTCAAACTTCTTGTCCAGAAAGTTCTGGGTGACCGCGTTGATCGGCTCATCATATATGAAGGCGCGGGGTTTCACTGTCGCGTTACCCCCAGTCGATAGCCGACCCCGTGGACCGTCACTATGATCTTGGGACCATCGCCGCCATCCGACAGCTTCCTGCGGATCTTGGCAACCAGAGCATCAATCGTGCGCTCTCCGGCGTCATGGTCGGGCGATAGGGCAACTGCATCCAGCAGCACCGACCGGGACAGCACCCGACCGTTCGCGTTGACGATGGCCATCATCACGTCGAACTCGGCCCGTGTGACGGGTATGACCTCGTGCTGGGCGTTCCAGACCTGTCGACTGTCCAGATCAATCTCGATCTCTCCCAGCCGGACTTTGCTATCCTGCCGGGGCATCTGAGCCTGGGGGTTTGTGCGTCTGAGCACTGCGTTGATCCGGGACAAAAGCTCATCCGGGTCAAAGGGCTTGGTCAGATAGTCGTCACCCCCGATGTCCAACCCGCTGATCTTATCACTCGCGCTATTGCGGGACGACACGAAGATGATCGGTGGATGCGCTGATTTCGCCCGCATCGATCGCGCCAGTACCAGACCGTCCTCATCCGGCAACCCGAGGTCCAGCAGGGCGATATCCACCGATTGAGACGCCAGCGTCGCACGCGCATCCGCAACATTGGACGCTTGAAGAACATTGTAATGCGGTCGAAGGAGCGCGGACGTCAGAGCAAGCAATGACGGATCGTCCTCTACCAACAATACGTTCAGCTTCTTCAACTCTGCGGTCCTACCTGTCTGTTTCTAAACACAGCTTGGCACGTGTGAGTGTTTTCGTCCAAACCATCCCCACACTCTTTTTGGAATATGTTCAGCCACGGACACAAGCCTAGCGTGCGTAAGAACCGGGCCTGTTAACATCTGGTTAACATCTGCATCGCGGTTTGGTGACAATTTGATTTTAATCTCTGTCTCAACGTCCCGATTTGTTGGTGCAGTTATGTTGAATACATCTTTTGAAATTATTGAACCCATCGACGATCCCGAACTGTCTGAACTTCCGGCGCCATGCAGCAAGCATAGCACTCTGGCAGTCGTTGATATGGAGAGCAACGAACCGGCGGTCGTGAAGACCTTTCCGGTTCGCCCGACGATCATCCACCCTCAGCCGAGCGCATTGATCGACCAAACGTTCGAGGACAATATCGCCGAATACGAGGCTGATGGTGAAAACAAAAGCCTGTTGGTCACAATCATGATGACCGATGTGGTAAACTCGACCGAGATCGTCGCGCGTCTAGGCGATGCCGAGTGGCGCGATATCATGGACACTCTGGATACGGCAGCGCTTGAGACTGTCGCAGAACACGAAGGCACACTTGTGAAACTGATGGGTGACGGCATGCTGGCGATCTTTCCTCGCCCCAGTGCCGCCATCGCTTGCGCCAAGGCCTTTCGGGCCACGGCAGACGCGCTCGGCCTAAAGCTTCGGGCCGGTATTCATTGTGGAGAGTGTCTGCGCACCACCAACGATGTGACCGGCATCGCGATCGCAATCGCGGCCCGTGTTCTTAGCCTGACACCGGGAGGGCAGACATGGGTTTCCAGCACCGTGCGCGATCTGGTTTTGGGTCTGGGACTGGAGTTTCAGGAAATTGGCCCCAAACAGCTGAAAGGCCTGCGTGACGATTGGGTTCTGTATCAACTGGAGGATGACGCCGAGACGTAGTCGTGCCTCCATAGAGTTTCTTGCCTCCCACCGGCTTGAGGGGGAACCGGGTCTCCGACCAGATCGGAACTGCGGTTCGCAGGTTAGGCACGAGGTAAAGAAAGTGATGCGCGGGTGAACGGTTTGTTAGGGTATTAGAGTGATTTTTTATTGGTCCCGTTCACCCAGCGCAGCACAGTCCACAAAGGCCATGATCTTGCTTGCAGCGCCGATTTGAGCGGCGTGAACACGATCATCATGACAATGCCCAGCGAGAACAGACACCAGATCGCAGGCATTTCCGTAGGGCTATCGGTTGAGGCCAAGGCCAGCGTGGGCCCGATAAGCAGTTGAAACCCCGCGACTTTCCATGCGCCCAGAGCGGCGGGCAGCAGAAACATCACCGTAAAATAGACCGGGAAGTTCAGATCATATTGCTGCCCAAGAATCCTTGC
Organism: Ruegeria profundi; assembly: GCF_049800715.1. GTDB lineage: Bacteria > Pseudomonadota > Alphaproteobacteria > Rhodobacterales > Rhodobacteraceae > Ruegeria > Ruegeria profundi_A. Next base: position 44,897 of record NZ_JBNAFO010000012.1, on the reverse strand, counting down.
AGGCAGGCTTTCACCCAGATCATTCAGTGGCAAATGCCACCCTATGTGCCAGCTTTCCGCCTTCACACACAGATGATCGCTGCACAAAAGACGACCCGGTCGGCACGGGCCTGCCCACTCGAACGGATAAATTTGCAGCAACAGATACGCTCCAGTCACTGCGCCAAGACCTAAGACCACGGGCGCTATCATACCGCGCACATCCTTTGGGATGAAATACAACGCGAGAATGCCGGTAAACAGCGGCTGAAAGGCGATATGTATATAGGCCAGCAACGCGGCGACCTGATTTTGGGGCAATGCGCATTGCCCCTCGACAGAATAGGAATAGCCCTGCAGCACCTCAATCGCGGTGAAATACACCAGCGGAGACCAAAGCAGCGGGCTCTCGCCTTGGCGTATGGCCTTGACGGTGGCGATCACCCCGACGGCGGCAATGGTATAGGACGCTGGCCCGCTCCAACACATTGTTATATCAATCCTTCAAACCACTCGTCTTGGGATCAGTATGCATTCGGTCAGCCCTCAAGAAAGCCTTTTTTCGGTCGACGACATTCTTGAGGATTTCGCGCGGTTCGACTTTCCCCTGAAAGACATCTGGCTTAGCGCAGCTCGGTTTCATTTCCAGAATCTCGACCCTGAAATCTGCGCCCTGCCCCCCGGCGCGCGGGCGCTGGAGATCGGCTGCGGGGCAGGTATCCTGCTAACCATGCTGCGCCAGCGGAACCCTAACATTACGCTGGACGCCATCGAGCCTTTCGCCGATGGCTTCGCACCGATGGAGCATGTTCTGGATCACGCCGCCAAGCTGGGTGGAGGCATTGAACGCAGCACCTATGAGGCGTTCACTCCGTCACAACCCTATGACCTGATCTACATGGTCAACGTTCTGGAGCACTTGCCGGATTGGCGGCATTTCCTTGATACTTTGCCGCGTTTTCTGGCCCCACAGGGCCGCTGCCTGATCCTCTGCCCCAACTACGGCTTCCCGTATGAGCCGCATTTCAACATCCCCGCGCTTCGCTCAAAGACCCTGACAGGGCGGCTGTTTCGAAAGCGGATCACATGGGTTGAGGACACCTACGAAGTTCATGGGTTGTGGAACAGCCTCAACTTTGTCCGCTTTGCCCAGATCAAACGTCACCTGAAGGGGTCCGGCCTGCGCCTACGCGTGCGGTCTGAGATCACCGACCGCATGATCGACAGATTCAGCGACGATCCTGTGTTTCAGGAACATATCGGAGTGTTCAACGCGATTGGGCGTGGCGCAAAGAAACTGGGCCTTACGCAGATCGTCCGCGTTTGGCCATTCGAGAACATACAGCCCTATATGTTTCTGGAGTTGTCCCAAACCGACGCCTGAGCCGGGAACCGCAACGCATTTGGCGGAAATCCAAAGCCGTGCTAACGGTTGGGGACGCTAAGCGTTTTCATAGTCTCAATCATTTTCAGTGACGGTAATGAGTTCGATCAAGGTTCCGAGGGAATTCACAAAACCAGAAGATAGGATGGCCTTCAAAGCGCTGGCGATCAGCGCGGGCGTCGTCGCTGCAGGGCTTGCTATCCCTGCCCTTTTTCCCGGAGCATGGCTTTCCCTGACCTTAAGTTCGTTTCTGTTTGGAGCCGGTATACTTAGGCTCTACTCCATTCAGCATGATTGTGGGCACTACAGCTTTTTCACAAACCGCACGTGGAATGATCTCCTTGGGAACCTCCTGTGCCTCTTTTCCGGGATCGCCCATAGCGTTTTGAGGTATAATCACAACCTGCATCACCAGCATCTAGGCAATCTGGATCACCGGGACGCCCACGAGGTCTATGTTATGACCCGGCACGAGTACGAAGCCGCGCCCCTGTCCAAGAAACTGTTCTACCGCGCCTATCGGCACCCCATCACATTGTTCCTCATCGGCCCGGTCCTGATCTACTTCGTCCAATACCGCTGGCCCCGAAACACGCTGAAAGTCAGCATCCGGGATGTACTGCTGCAGAATATCGCGATGTTCACCTTCTGGGGCCTGATCATTACATTTCTTGGCTGGTGGAGTTTTTACGCCCTGATCCTTGGAAGCCTTCTTGCAGGCAGTTTCGGAATATTTGTCGTCTATGTCGGACACAACTTCGAAGAAACCTATTGGCGGCAGTCGGGAGACAAAACTGCCCATGCAGCCGCTCTGCACGGTGCGAGTTCGCTCCGACTAGGACCGGTTGTGGATTTTGTTCTGCTGAATTTCGGTTTCCATGACCTGCATCACCTGAACGCCAAGATCCCCTGTTATCACCTCAAGACCTGCAACGCCTCAATCGCGCAGGACTGGAACAACGCGGCGATCGACATCAGAGGCGCGCTCAGTTGCCTGAAATGGAGGCTGTGGGACGAGGATACCAATCGGATGATCCCCTTCCCACATAGTCTGCGCCATGATCTCAGCCTGGACTGGCGCGGCCCGGCACCTTCGGCGAAGCTTTAGACCTGGCGCTACTGTGACGGCAGGCCGGTGTCGGGCATGGTGAAATCGTCCGGCAGGATCACGATATCCTTGGGGTCGACTGTCAGCCTCATGGACGTGGGCGAGGTCACCTCGACCACATTGTGGAAATGGGCGTCATAGTCATCAGGCAGAAGCATGCGATCGTCCCGGTCCCTCGGGTCCGCGCGCAGCCAGGTATCGAACCCGGTCAAATCGTCGAATTCATCTGCGAAATAGTCATGCAGGCGCCGGAAGAGCTTGGGCCAGATTGCCAGATTCTGATAATTCGCAGGGGTTACTTCGAAGTCTTGACCGGGGGCCGACGCATCATCGGGATACAGGCCATTTCCAGTCGCACGGGCCTGATCCGCAATCCCTCCGAGATGCTGCGCAAGTGAGATCGGCAGCGTCAGGTAGAACAGTGGATAGGACTGACCAGCCTCCAGGCTGCGCGCGTTGAAGCTCTGATCCACGCGGTCCGGCATCAGTTTGAATACCTCACCGTCCGGTTCGGGCGCATCACCCGAGTAGACAAAGGCCACAATCCGGCCGTGGCCGTCCAGACCATTGGTCAGGATGTAGCCGCGAACCGGGTTGTTTTCGACCTGCTTCACCTTGTTGGGCTTGTCCTCCCAGAACACCACGTCTCCGAACCCGGCCCAATCCAATAGAAAATCGCGCGACGCCTCCGCAAGGTGTTTGTTCTGATGCGCGCTGCGGAAATGGGTTTCGAGCGCATCCAGCCCTTCAAAGCGCAGATTGATCATCCCACGCCCATTGAAGCCGGGCCGGGGCTGGCCCGAACGCCAAAGGTCCTGAACAAGCGACGGGTCATCTGGCTTGAATTTCAGAGTATCTCCGTCAGGTTCCGGGCCCTGCTTTGGAATGTCTGGGTAAAAAATATGAAACTCGCCCTTAATCAGCTTATAGGCCATTGCGCCCTCCGTAATTCATCAATCAACAATGATCGGATGGTGACGGCTGAGCGTAACAGTTTCAAGTCAAAGCGACCCCAGAGCGTGGGTGCCTTAACCGCGCGGCAGGGCCATCACCTTGTCACGTGCCAGTGTACTCGCCTCGGCCCGATTCAGCGATAGCAACGTTTCTTCCGGCGTAAGACCCTTGGCCAGCGCTTTGACCCAAATCCGGCGCGCCGAGACGGGCGACCATGGCAGGGCCGCTTCGGACAACCACTGCCGCAACGGGGCGGGCAGGCTGTCAAAGACGGCCATGGGATCACCCGCGCGCTTCCTGCGACGCAAGCTGCTTTGCCCCAGATTTCCGGTCATGCAGCCTCTTCCGGGTCGGTGATCGGATCCAATACCAGTACGAGCCGGGTCTCGCCGGTGCCTTCGATCGGAGGGGAACGGTGCAAAAGGCCCGACCGCGGTGTTTCCGGCCAGCGTGTCCCGCGCAATAGGATCGGAGAACCGGTTTGCACCGTAAAGACACGTTTCGGCTCAGCGCCATCACGCGAAATGCCGTATTGCGTACCAGTGCCGCGATAAGTGCAGACCAGTCGCGCGGTGATGGCGTCGATATGGAACTTGCGGCAAGCGTTGGTCGTGACAACATCCAGCCGCAACCGCAAATAACGGGCCGAGACGAGATCTGAGAACACCTCTGCCAGTAAGGCGATATCCGCCTCCAGCCAATCCCGCTCAGGGCATGCTGGCAAACCGGACATGTCGCAAAGATGGCCGATTGTTTCGGCCACCTTGCCCAACGGAAGGATCACCCGCCCGTTCGGCAGGTCCTCGGGGTCAAGACTATTTAGCCAGCTTTGAACACTGGGCGGAGTTTGACGCCGCCAAAGTGCCGCGGCGCAACCCGGGTTGAGAAAGGCGCTCAGCGCCTCGGGCGTATCCGCAACGCCAACCCCAACGGCCGCACCGATCACGGTTTGGCGTACAACGCTCATGCTGCTGCCTCAGCCCGACGCCAGATCGGGAACGGGTCGGGATGGTCCGGCAAATTGTCGGGACCCAAAGCCGCAACGGCAGGTACGAGGCAAGCATCCAATCGGGCCCTGAGGGTCGGCCAGTCAATCCCTGCCCCGATGAACACTAATTCTTGCCGGCGGTCTCCCCATGGTTCTTGCCAATGGGCCTGCATATAGGCACGGGCACTGTCATGGGTCGGTCGGTGTTCTTCCTGAACCGAAGCCCACCAAGTGCCCAAAGGCTGCACGCTAGAGAGCGCTCCGGCCAGCGAAAACTCAGCCACCCAATCGGGACGCGTAGAAATCCAGAAATGCCCCTTGGCCCGGATCACACCCGGCAGATCGCCGTTTAGAACCTCAAGGACACGCTCGGGCACGAAGGGCAAACGCGCCCGGTAGACATAAGACGCAACACCATATTCTTCAGTCTCCGGCACGTGGTCAGCAAAGCCATACAGCTCTTTGGCCCACATCGGATGCTCATGGGCTTTTTCGAAGTCAAACAGCCCGGTATCGAGGATTTTCTCAGCCGCCACAGCGGAGTGATTGACCTCGACGATCTCGGCATCCGCATTAAGGCTGCGGATGATCTTGCGGGCCGCGTCGACCTTTTCCGGCCCGGCATCGTTGACCTTGTTCAGGATCACGACATCGGCGAACTCAATCTGATCGGTCAGCAAATGGACGAGGGTACGTTCGTCTTCCTCGCCCATGGTCTCACCGCGATCCAGCAGGAAGTCATGCGAAGAGAAGTCCCCAAGCAGGTTCACCGCATCGACGACTGTCACCATCGTGTCCAGCCGTGCAACGTCGGACAGGCTTTCACCATACTCATCGCGGAAATCAAAGGTCGCAGCCACCGGCAGAGGCTCTGAAATACCCGTCGATTCAATCAGAAGATAGTCAAAGCGCCCCTCAGCCGCTAGTCGGCGGACCTCATCCAGCAGGTCATCGCGCAGGGTGCAGCAGATACAGCCGTTCGACATTTCAACCAGCGTCTCGTCCGTGCGGCTCAGCTCGGTATCGGCGCGAACGAGGTCGGCGTCGATATTCACCTCCGACATATCGTTCACGATCACCGCGACACGGCGACCTTCGCGGTTGTTGAGAACCCGGTTAAGCAAAGTGGTCTTGCCAGCCCCAAGAAATCCGGAAAGCACCGTGACGGGAAGGCGCGTATCTGACATATGAGTCTCCATAGCTCTGGATGCGGTTCTTGTAACTTTCATAGTTACTAGATTAATGCAACAGCCAAAGTTACGTTGCCAGCAGGTTTGGAGAACCCCGTCATATGAAGCGCAATAGCCGCCTGTCACTTGCCCTGCATACGCTCAGCCATATGGCCGGAGAGCCGGACCGTGTGCGCACCTCAACCGAAATTGCGGATCATGCCGGAACCAACCCGGTTGTTGTGCGTCGCGTTTTGGGAAAATTGCGCGCCGCCGGTCTACTGACATCCGAGAAAGGCCATGCAGGCGGATGGCGTCTGGCCCGCGTGCCGAGCGAAATCACGCTAGCCGACGTCTACCTTGCGCTGGACGAGCGCCTTGTCGCAAGCGGCAGTGAAGATGAGGCGCCAACCTGTTCTATCGAACATGCCTTGCAAAAACGCTTGCGCGGCGTCCTGGAAGAGATTGAGCAGAGCTTGGTAGAAAGACTGTCAGAGACGTCGATCAAAGAGGTCTGAGACAGGCCCCGACCCACACTCACAACAACTTGCGGCAGCAGAAAGGCACCTTTGTCGAAACCTGTCTCCCTTTGACGGCAAAATCGGGTGAGAGGCGGTGTGAAGAATATCAAATCCAACACGCGCCGACGAACCCTTCACGGTTTCAGGCACCTCGGGCCGTATCAGCGTCAATGGGTACCGCGCGGGACAAAGAAAGGCTCGATCAGAAGGGTCTCACTGTCCTTTGCCGGTTCAGCCAGACGTTTTTCCAGCAAGGTGATCACATGTTCGACCGAAAGGTCGATCGGATTGTTGATCGTGCTGAGATTGAACGCGGGCCACCCGGCCATTTCAATATCATCAAAGCCCACAATCGAGAGTGTTTCGGGCACGTCCACGTCCAACTCCCGTGCCGCGGTCAACGCTCCTATCGCGCTGGCATCGTTGGCACAGATCAGCGCATCAAGGCTGTTTTCCCGCAGCAGTTTCTGCGCTGCGTCGTATCCAGCCCCAACCGTGAAATCTCCGACCTCTTCCGCGATTAGGGACAATCCTGCCGCCGCCAAAGTGTTGACCACCCCGGCCCTACGATCATCTGAAGATCCGAACTCGGCAGCGCCTGCAATGAACCCGAACTGCGTGCGGCCCTTGTCCAACAGAACGCGGGTCGCGAGGGTCATCCCCTCGGCATTCTTGCAGCACACATTGTCGATCCCTGCTGCATCAACGATCCGCCCGGATGAGATCATGGGGACCCCGAATTTGCTGCATTGCTCCACAAGCGCGCCGGGCATGCTGCCTCCGCGCAGAATCAAAGCATCCAGCGGATAGCGCAAAACCTGATCCATAGCTGATTCCGCGCTCTCGCCACTGCCATCAATCAGAATCGGCCACTTGTTCAGAGCGTTCAACTGCCCGACCAACCGGTTCACAAACTCCGAGTCGTAGGTGCTCCGCTTGTTGCCCACAAAGACTGCTACGAGGTGCGAGCGCCCTCCCTTCAACCCTGCCGCCAACGCGTTGGGTTGATACCCCATACTGTCAGCCATACGCATGATTTTTATACGTTTTTCAGCATCAAGGTAAGCGCCGGGCGTAAACGCACGGGACACGGCCGAGCGGGACACGCCCGCCGCATCGGCAACCGCCTGCGCCGTAACGCGGCGCGGTCTGTCCAGTTGTTTTTTGCTGTCATCAACCACGCCTTAGCTGTCCATCTTTTTCATCGAATTTGTCAATATTGCTAGAAATCTTTCATCGAACTGTCATACGTTAACAGTATGTGGTCACGTGTGCAGATTTCAGCCGCGTTCCACGGATGCAGGTCGGAGGCTGCGCGCGAAAAACGCCGCGGGGGAACCTGCATGAAAACCGGCACATAATGCCAACGGTCCTTTAGCTGCAAAGGGCCGACACCGAACCGGAGGATCGAAATGAACAATCTGAAGTTTTGCGCAACAGCTGCCGCGCTCGCGTTCACCGCGACCGCAGCTTTTGCAGAAACCGAAATCACTTGGTGGCATGCCCATGGCGGGCAGCTGGGGGAAACCGTCAACAAGGTTGCCGAGAAATTCAACGAGTCGCAGGACGAATACACAATCACTCCGATCTACAAGGGCAGCTACGAAGAAACGCTGACCGCAGGGATCGCTGCCTTCCGCGCGGGCGAGCAGCCCAACATCATGCAGGTGTTTGACGCAGGTGCCGCGACCGTGATCGCAGCCAAGGGCGCGACCGTACCGGTTCAGGACCTGCTGGCTGAAAACGGCGTCGAATTCGACATCAACGATTACATCGCCGGTGTGCGTTATTTCTATGCCGACAGCGATGGCAAGATGATCGGGATGCCGTTCAACTCGTCGACCCCGATCCTGTATTACAACGTCGACGCTCTGGAAGCTGCAGGCGTGACCCCGCCGAAGACATGGGAAGAATTCCAGTCGACCACCGCTCCGGCGCTGAAAGAGGCAGGCTACATCCCGCTCAGCCAATCGCACCTGCCCTGGATTTTCACCGAGAACTTCATGTCGCGTCACAACCTGCCGTTTGCGACCAACAACAACGGCTATGACGGCATGGACACCGAGATCCTGGTCAACAACGACGCGATCAAGGCGCACTTCACCGCCGTGACCGAGTGGAAGGACAACGGCATGTTCGAATGGTATGGCACCGGTTGGGGTGACAACGCAAAACCGTTCGAAGAAGGCAAAGTTGCCATGTGGCTGGGCTCGTCCGGTTCCTTCGGCGGCCTGCTGCAGAAAGACCTGGGCTTTGAATTCAGTGCGGTTGAGCTGCCCTATTGGGAAGCTGTCACGGCTGAGCCGACCCAAACCTTCATCGGCGGCGCAGCTCTGTTCGCGATGTCGGGCAAGTCGGACGAGGAAAACAAGGCAACTGCCGAGTTCTTCCGCTTCCTGACCGCGCCTGAGACCCAGTATTTCTGGCACCAGGAAACTGGTTATGTCCCGATCACCGAGGCCGCTTATGAAGCCGCCAAGGCAGACGGCCACTATGAGCGCTATCCTGCCGCCGAAGTTGGCGTAAACCAGCTGCAAGCCAAGGCCGGTGACAACACCAAAGGCTACCGCATGGGCTTCTACGTTCAGATCCGCGACATCATGAACCGCGAGTATGGCCGTATCCTGACCGGTGAGACCGACGTGGAAAGCGCCTTCCAGAACATCGAAGCCGAAGCCAACGAATTGCTGGCGCGCTTCGCAAAGACTCAGGGCTAAGGTTCTGGGATCACCCCCAAGATGGTCGCGCCTTTGGGCGCGGCCATCCCCCATTTTGAAACTGGACTAACAATGAAACGCGCGGGCTTCGACACTATCTGGCTTCCTGTGGCGCTGCTGCTACCGCAGCTCATGATCATCGCCATTTTCTTCTACTGGCCCGCTGGATGGGCGCTACAATCGTCGTTCTTTCTGCAAGACCCGTTCGGGTTCGGCTCGACCTTTGTAGGGGCGGACAATTACACCTCATTGCTGGGCAATGATCAGTACAAACGCATCGCGTGGTTTACGGTTGTCTTCTCAATTCTCGTCACCTTCTTTTCGCTGGCCATCGCGCTGTTGCTGGCGGTCAAGGCCGACAAGGTGATCCGAGGGGCGAGATCCTATCGCACCCTGCTGATGTGGGTCTACGCGATCGCACCCCCGGTCGCAGGCTTTCTGGGCATTCTGTTCTTTGATCAAAGTACCGGCCCCATGACCAAGTTTTTCGGAATGTTCGGCTGGGAATTCAAGCTGGGCGTTGACTACAACGCCACCGCAACGGCAATGATCATCGTCGCGGTGTGGAAACAGATCCCGGTGAATTTCATCTTCTTCCTGTCGGGCCTGCAATCCATCCCTCGTTCAGTCCGCGAGGCGGCCATGATCGATAACCGCTCGTCCACGCGGCGGTTCTGGGACGTGACCTTTCCTCTGCTGGCCCCGACCGCGTTTTTCCTGCTGATCATCAACATCACCTATGCCCTGTTTGATACGTTCGGCATCATCGACGCACTGATGAAGGGTGAGCCGGGCAACAACCCGATGACCCTTGTCTACAAGGTGTATCTGGATGGCTTCCGCGGCAACGACCTTGGCGGATCATCCGCGCAGTCCGTAGTATTGATGGCCCTTGTTCTGATCCTGACCGTCTTCCAGTTCCGGCTGGTGGAACGCCGGATTCACTATACCTGAGGGAGGATATCATGGCCGACACCACACTCGACACACCCGCCGTGACCCGCAAACCCCGCAGAATCCGCTGGGAAACGATCGGAGATCACTTTGTCCTCATCCTTGGGTCCTTGCTGATGATCCTGCCGCCTCTGCTGGCGCTGACCACGGCCAGCCACGATGCGGTCACCATTCACCGCGAGGGCATCCAACTGGGCCTAGGCGACGACCTGGGCAAGAACTTCAACGCCGCCATGTTTGAAAAAGGCGGGTTCACGCAGACCGTTGACGGCACCTTGATGCTAATGAACTCCTTCATTCTGGGCATCGGCTTTGCCGTGGGCAAGATCATCATCTCGATGATGGCGGCCTATGCCATCGTCTATTTCCGCCTGCGCTTTGCAACGCTGGCCTTCTGGGTGATCTTCACCACCCTGTTGCTGCCGCTTGAAGTCCGCATCCTACCCTCCTACGAGGCGATCCAGAAACTGGGCCTGACCAACACTTATACCGGTCTGATCGTTCCCCTAATCGCATCTGCCACAGGCACGTTCTTCTTCCGGCAGTTCTTTATGTCCGTCCCCGAAGAACTGGCCGAGGCGGCCCGGATCGACGGCGCAGGGCCGTGGAAGTTCTTTATCGACATCCTCGTCCCGCTCAGCCGCACGATGATTGCCGCGATCTTCATCATCATGTTCGTCTTTGGCTGGAACCAGTACCTGTGGCCGACGCTGATCACGACGGATGAAAGTTTCTTCACGCTGGTCCGTGGCATCAAACAGATCGTGCTGACCTACACCGACAGTCAGATCCCCGAGCATGGACAAGCGTTGGCGCTGGCCATTGTTGCGATGATCCCGCCGGTGGCGATCGTCATCTTCTTCCAGAATTGGTTCGTCAAGGGCCTCACAGAATCCGACAAATAAGGAATACGCGCATGGCTCAGGTATCATTAGAGGGCATCCGCAAGGTCTATCCCAACGGCTTCAAGGCCGTTCAGACCACCAGCTTCACCATTCAGGACGGCGAGTTCGTTGTTCTAGTCGGCCCTTCGGGATGCGGTAAATCCACACTGTTGCGGATGATCGCGGGGCTCGAGGATATCACCGAAGGCACGCTGAAAATCGGCGACCGGGTGGTCAATGATGTGGACCCGGCAGATCGGGACATCGCGATGGTTTTCCAGAACTACGCGCTCTACCCGCATATGACGGTGCGCAAGAACATCGGATATGGCCTGAAGAACCGCGGCACGCCCGCGTCCGAGATCGCAGCCAAGGTCGAAGACGCCGCCAAAATGCTGAACCTGACTGAATATCTGGACCGCAAACCTGCGCAATTGTCCGGTGGTCAACGCCAGCGCGTCGCCATGGGGCGTGCCGTGGTGCGCGACCCTGCCTTGTTCCTCTTTGATGAACCCCTTTCAAACCTCGATGCGAAGCTGCGCAACCAGATGCGGATCGAGATCAAAGCCCTGCAGCGTCGTCTTGGCACGACGGCAGTTTACGTAACCCATGACCAGGTCGAGGCGATGACGATGGCTGACAGGATCATCGTTTTGAACGCAGGCCGGATTGAGCAGATCGGTACCCCCTCCGAGATCTACCACAATCCGGCTTCTACCTTCGTCGCCTCGTTCATGGGTGCCCCACCCATGAACCTGATCGAGGCCGAAGCGTCAGACGGACAGGTCCGCCTCAACGGCTATGACGGGCTGATGCCCGCGCCACAGACCGTCAGCGGCCCGGTGACCATGGGTGTACGTCCCGAGGATGTCGAACTGGATGAGAACGGATCCGTCTCGTTCCAGGTCGACATCCTCGAAGAACTTGGCGCGCATCGTTTGCTGCACGGAACGCTTGCGGACCAGCCCTTTACGGTCATGGTCGGTAAGGATCATAGCGTGCACACGGGCGAGACCCGCATCACCCTGAAACACGACGCCCTGCGTCTGTTCGACGTGGAAACGGGAAAAGTCCTTTGATCACACAGACTGTCGCGACTTTGCCCGCTGTCACATCTGACCAGCGGGCTGAAATCCTGGCTTCCCCACGCACAACGACGGCGCATCGGTCGCTGATGGCATCCTTGCCGGCGATGAACGCGCTGCAATTGGGCGGCGAGGCTACAGCGGCTCAACTGCCCGCGCAGATCACCGTCGCCGCCTGGAATGTTGAACGCTGCCTGTTTCCCGAAGAAACCGCCGCGCATCTGGACCCGATTGCACCAGATATCGTTCTGCTCTCCGAGGTCGATTGCGGCATGGCCCGCACTGCGCAACGCCACACCACCGAAGAGGTCGCTCGCGCCCTTGGCATGACCTACGCCTTTGGCGTCGAATTTCACGAGCTTGATCTGGGCGGCCCGACCGAGCGCGCCTTTTGCACCGATGATTTCAACACAACCGGCTGGCACGGCAACGCCGTGTTGTCCTCGGTCCCGTTTGAGCGCACGGCGTTGATCCGGTTGGACGACCACGGCCACTGGTTCACCCCCGAAAGCGGCGCTGCCGATCCCGAGCAACCCCGGGTCGGGGGGCGCATGGCTATTGCCGCCGTGGTGCCAACCGAACGGGGGCCGATCTGCGTGGTCTCCACTCATCTGGAAAGCAATTCCGCCGCTGAACACCGGCAAGTTCAGTTCGAACTTCTGCTACGGGAGATTGACGCCTTCGCCCCAGACATGCCCGTTCTGATCGGCGGAGATCTGAACACAGGCAACCACCTTCCCCCCGATTTCGACTGGCGCCGCGAAACCTTGTTCGCACTGGCCGAAGATCAGGGGTATTCGTGGGAGTTTACAGCCGAGGGCGACACGACCCGCCCCAGTCTGATCACGCCACACCCGGACCGAAAGATGAAACTGGATTGGCTGGCCGGGCGGGGATTCACGCCCGTAGACAAGGGCGTGCTGAGTTCAATCTCGGCCACTGGCACACCGCTTTCCGACCACGACTGCGTTTGGACAAAGGCCGATATCTCCGCACTTTCAGACGCATAATCCAATTCCGATCGTAGTCTGACACGCGTCTACGAGATTTGAAGACATGAGGGGCGCTGAGTCCCCCAACCCTTTAGGCGAGAGGTAGGTTTTGTCGGATGCTCAAATGGTTCCCTACATTTCAAGCTGCCCCACTGTGCAGGCGTCATACAATTTGAAAATCCGGATTGACGTGGCGCGACGCTTGAGGGAAGCCAAGGGGGCCATGACACTGCCCGCCCAACACCTCTCTTCCCTTGAAACGCGCTCCGATGGGTTCCTGACGGACGTGGGGGCCATGGACATCGGGTCTGCGACAGCGACTGCTGTGATCGCGAGGTTTGATCAATCTCGTTTTGAAGATGACCTTTTCACGACGTTGTGCGTCGACCGACCGGATCGTTTGGACAGGGCCGTTGAAAAGAGAAAGGCCGAGTACCTTGCAGGCCGTGCCGTAGCCATGGCCGCTTTGGCGTCAACGGGGCATGCGTCTAAGCAGATCGCCACAGGTCCCAACCGTGAGCCGATCTGGCCCGCAGGCGTGGCAGGCTCGATCACGCATTCAAAGGGGCGCTGTGCGGCGATTGTCACCGATCAGCCAGGCACTTTGGTTGGTGTCGATATAGAGGAAATAGCAGAAAGATCCTCACTGGATGCAATTTTCAAAGTCGCTTTGCAGCCAGATGAAACCCGGCTGATCCGGGAAATCGACACGCAAGCGTTGACGGCAACGCTTGTATTCTCGGCCAAAGAAACTCTCTACAAGGCCCTGTTTCCTGCGGTTCAACAGTTCTTTGGTTTTGACCATGCCGAACTCTACGGCGAGCCCAGTGAAACCCTACTGAAGCTGCGGTTGACCAAATCGTTGAAGAATACGGTCACGGCAGGGTCGGTCTTCGACATCGGCTACCGACAACTGGGCGGCAGCGTTATTACTTGGCTTGTCACACCAGCGCCTGCAGACTGAGCCTCAGCAGGCCGGCCAAGGCCTTGTGCTTCTTGTTCCGTGTCGCCGGGTTACACCTGCGAAACACCGATGTCTCGCTCCGCTACTGGCTATCGCTCAAATATCTGCTGATCTCGCCCGCGCAAGGCAGACGGTCCTTACATCAAGCCGTAAACTCCAGCTTCAACCCCGGACGAGGCCATCTGGCCTTGTAGATTTTGCCCGTGCTGGAGGCGGTGATCCAGATATCCTGCATGTCCTCACCGCCGAAACACATATTGGTCGTGAAAAGATCAGGGATGGCGACATGTTCCGTTGATCCATCGGGGCTGAACACCGTGATCCCGCCGTTGAAAATCGTCGCCACGCAGACCCGTCCGTCGGCCTCAACCTTGAGACTGTCGAGCCATTGGTAGCCCGGCAAGGTCTGCACCACCTGCCCCGGCATCCCCGGAATCGGGCCGGGCTCGACTTGACCCTTGCCGGTGATCTTCATCGCCCAAAGCCTCCCGAATACCGTGTCCGAGACATAGACGGTGCCGCCATCCGGCGACAGCCCGACCCCATTGGGCATCGGAATCGTCGCGGCCTTGATCAGGGTCTTGCCGTCGATCGTGGCATAGTACAGCCCGCCATAGCGCGTGGACTCCGCGTCCTCGATCCCGGTATCGGTGAACCAGAACCCGCCCTCCTTGTCGAAGACCAGATCGTCGGGCGCGATCAGCCGTTTCCCCTCATAAGAATCGAACAGCATCGAGACCTCTCTGGTCTCAAGATCGACCCGATGCACGGACCCACCCTTGTAATGCGGACGAATTGGGGCGGGGACGGTAATATCGTCGGGGCCGTAGGGCACGAAACTGTAGACACCGCCGTTGTTGCAGACATAAGCCGCGCCATCCGGGCCGATCGCCACGCCATTGGGGCCACCGGGGATTTCGGCCACCACACTGACGGTGCCATCGACGGACAAGCGCGCAAGGGTCTGCTCTTTGATATCCACGAACAGGACCGAGCCATCATTCATCGCAACCGGACCTTCGGGAAAGCCCAGCCCGCTGCACATCTCATGTAGTTCCAACGCCATAGCCTCAACTCCCTGATTGCGCCGTGGCCCCGGTGGGGTCGGCCATTGCGGGCCAAGCCCGTCCTTTTCGCGGCGAACTGTGCTGACAAATACAGGTTTTCGCAAGGCTTTTTCCAATTTGCTATGCGGGATAAGCCTAAACGGGTCGCAAAACGGCTGGCTTTTCCCAGCCCAGTTATCCTAAAACCCCTTACAACTAAAAAGCGATGAGGCGCATCGAATGGTATTCAAACTTGTGTCCTGCGATGGCGGGGGGATCAGGGGCTACCTGACCTGCTTGATCCTGCAAAGCTTGCAGGAGGAGACCGGCGTTCTGGACAAGGCGGACGGGTTCGCCGGCACCTCGACCGGTGGGCTGATCGCCGTGGCGCTGGCGGATGGCCGGACGCAGGGCAAGGATATGGGCCGGCTGATCGGCGACCTTGCCGCGCATTACCGTGAAGATGCCGACAAGATCTTCCGCGAAAACGAACACAGCTTTCTGGACAAGGCGCTGGATGAGGTGCTGCGGCGGTTCAAACTCGGCGGAGGTCCGGGCATCACCGCCTCGCAATACAATGCCACCGGGCTCGAGGAGATCGGGCGCAGTCTAGTTGGAGACCGCAAAGTCAACTCTCTGTCCCCGGATCTCGTTCTGGCGGTCAACACCGTGTGCCTGCATCGCAGCGACAAGGTGGGATGGTCCCCGTTTACCATCACCAACCAGGTGCTGGGCTACGAAAAATGGCTGGATATGAGCGATGTCGGCCTGCTGGATGTCGCCATGGCAAGCTCAGCCGCGCCATCCTATTTCCCGCCGCATCAGATCATCTCGGGCGGGGAGGACTATGGTTATTTCGCCGATGGCGGGGCCTTTGCCAACAATCCGGTGATGAACGGCATCAACGTGGCCATCGCCGCCGGTCGCGCCGAAGGGCTGGCGCATATCGAGGCTCTGTCGATCGGCACCGGTCAACAGCCCACAGATATCTCGGAGGAGATGATCAAGAACCCCGACGATTGGGGCCTGTTGAAGTGGTTCGGGATCACGTCGGGCGCGCCTCGGGGGGCTTTGATCGAACTGCTGCTGACCACATCGGCTGAGAACCAGCATTGGATGGCCCATCTTGTGTTAAAAGAGCGGATGGTGCGTCTGAACCCTTCGCTACCCAAGGTCGTGGGGCTGGCGACACACCGACCTGAATCCTACGATCTGATGGAGAAGGCATTCTACTCCTGCCGGCAAAGTGAATACTGGACCCATGCCAAAGATATGCTGAACAAATGGTAGCCGACCTCGGTTTTGCTTGATCAAACAGTGGCTTCGCCGGGGTTTACGTATTCTTCCTGTTGCCTTTGCGCGACCAGTGTTTATGGTTAACGCCACGTTTTGGGGGTAACTTCAGTTAACAGGTGGTCAAGTCATGAGCGATCCCGGCCTTGCCGAGAAGCTGGTAGAAGTTCTGCATCGTCCTGATGGCGATCTGGCCCTGCGCCCCGTTCACACAATCGGGATCAGTGCGACCGGCTATTTCAAGCCCACGCCCATCGCCCGGAATTTCTGCGCCGCGGATCACTTCACCACGGAAAAGACGAATGTGATTGTTCGATTCTCGAACGGGTCGGGCTGCGCTGTGGTGCATGACGGCTGGTCCGATGTCCGGGGTCTTGCGGTGCGGTTTCACCTGTCGGATGGCTCCGATACCGACCTGATCGCGATGAACCTGCCCGAGTTCTTCACCCCGACGCCCGAGACGTTTCTGGATTTCGCCGAGGCCGCCAAGCCCAAGCTCTACAACGGTCAGACCCCCTGGCAGAAAATCTGGAGCTACCTTCAACTGATGCTGCCTGAACGCGACCCCTATCCTGGCGAGACGATCAGCCCGGACGAAGGCGCCATTGGCTTTGCCGACCGGAACGCCTATTCTCAGCTTGGTGTATTGCAGGCCGCTCAGATCGGCGCGCCGACAAGCTATGCGCGGGCGGCTTATCACGCCTGCCATACATTCATCGTGACCGGAGCGGAGGGCGTACGCCACTGGGTGCGGTTTTCGTGGCAACCCATCGCAGGCGTGCTGAACACCGACCCGGATGAGACACCGGTGGATGACTATCTGCAGGCCGAACTCAGGGAACGTCTCGCCAAGGAGCCTGCGCGGTTTTCCCTGATGATGACAATCGGTGAGGTCGGAGACGATTTCAACAACTCCTCGCGCCCCTGGCCGCCCCATCGCAAACGGATCATGATGGGCGTTCTCACGCTAAACGCTGTGCCTGAGGACCAGATAGAACAGTCTGAGAAGCTCAGCTTCAATCCTGGTTTGCTGACCCCCGGGATTGAGGCCTCGGATGATCCGGTGCTGAAAATGCGCATCGACTCGTACAAAATCTCAAGCGCTTGGCGCGGCGGGTCCCCTTGCCCGTTCTCGAAGGGGTAAGGTCATGACTCGTCAGAACAGTTGGTTCAATCGCTACGTCAACACCCTGCCGGATCGGGGATGGTTCAAGTTCCTGTCACGCTACATCGTTGTGCCCTATTGGCACTGGCGCGACCCCAAGCCTAAACTGCCCGGTGGCCCGCGCCCCTCACCGCAACCCAGCGAGAACGTGCAGCGCATGATGAATCTGATCATGCCGCTGAAAGACCCCTCGCCCGCTGGACGTGCCCATGCTGCACTAGCCATCGCGCAAAATGTCGAAGAGATATTTGCAGGGCTCGACAATGTCGGAACGGTGCATTTCGCCCGGTTTCTGCTGATCGACGACAAGATATGCATGATTTCGGTCTATGATGGCGATTTCAGCAACTACATTCGGGATTTCATCACCACCATCGGCAGTGTGTTCAACGACGTCATCTCGCTGGTGGACGGGGCGGAACACCTAATCCCGACCGAGCACAACGTCGAAGAGTTCATCGACTGGGTCCATGAGCACGACCTGTTTCAGGCCCCCGATTTCCCGACCGACCTGTTCGGCCTTCAGGATGAGGCCAAAGGGCTGCCTCCGAACCAGCCGCCGCATCGGCTGGAAACCCTCCCGCGTGCGTTTGTTCTGCAACTCTACGCGAACCCTAACCTGTCGCTGGGGGGCGGTTATCGCGCCTATCCGGGCGTTTCCGCCGCGCAAGTGCGCCAAAAATTTGGACAAGGCTGGTGACTGCAAAACTCGATCTCGCCGACATTCAGGGCAACATCCTGCGCGGTTATCGCCGCGATCTGGTGCGCCATCTGTTTCTTGAAGTCACCGACCGCACCGCGGCCCGTCAGTTTCTGGCGACCGCCGTCGATGGCGGCAGTGAAACCGTCCCCGAAATCACCCGAGGTGTGTTGTGGGAGGTCAAGCCGCCCTTCTGTTTCAACATCGGCCTGACCTATGCCGGGCTGCGCGCCCTTGGCACCGCGTCCGAGGATCTGAAAACCTTCCCCAGCGAATTCGTGCAGGGCATGACGAAACGCGCGATGAAACTGGGCGATTTCGGCACCAGCGCACCGGATCACTGGCCGGCTCCGTTTGATCAACCTGACCGGGTTCACATCATGGCGTCGGTCTATTCCGACGTTCAGGATCACCTAGACCTGGTAGAGAAACAGGTTGGCGCGGCCTTCACCATTCTGGGTAAACGCGACGGCCGCAATCTGGCCGATAGCAAGGTGTTTTTCGGCTATGTCGATGGCATTTCCCAGCCCCGGTTCGAGCAGGTCTATGACCCCGAGCAAGCCGGTGTCGATGAACCGATTGACCCGCTGGGCACCGCCCTGCTGGGTTATCCCACACGCCAAGAGGGCGTGGTGTTCCGCGTCCCCTCGCCCAATGCGCTTGGTTTCAACGGGTCGTTCAATGCGTTCCGAGTTCTGGCGCAGGATGCGGCCGGTTTCGAGGCTTATCTGGACAAAGCCGCCGATGATCTGATGGGTCACCCGGATCGCGATAAATTGGTCGATCCGAACAATCTGGAACGCATCGGCGAAGGCCTGGACATCCACGGCGCTCTGCGAGAGGTTGTCGCGGCCCAGATGTGCGGGCGCTGGCGAAACGGCGTTCCATACGAGCTGTCACCGGACGCGCAATGGCCTGAGCATGAGGTCTCGCTGACCAATTTCAACTACAACGCGCATTCCCGCTGTCCTGCCGGGTCGCATCTGCGACGCGGCAACCCGCGTGGCGGTCGGATCGTGCAACGCATCGCCAACTACACGCGACGTTTGGTGCGGCGCGGCATGTCCTACGGCCCGGATTTCGACCCCCAAAACCCCGACACGGCTGAGCGCGGCCTGCTGGGCAGCTTCATCGGCGCCAATATCGGCGCACAGTTCGAAGCGGTGATGTGCGACTGGATCAACCTCGGCCTGCACGACCCGACGATCACGGGTGCCAATGATCCTCTGCTGGGGGCGAACACGCCGGAAACCAGCTGGTTCGACCTCAGCCTGCCCGATGGGGGCACGATCCGACTGCACGGCTTTCCCCGACTGATCCATACTCGCGGTGGCGCGTACACGTTCCTGCCGAGCCTGACGGCGATCAAGTACCTGTCCGGGTTGACGAACTAGGCAAAGCTGATCATCTCGACCAACACCGCTATTCAGGCAGAGTCACAACCCTGCCTCCTGCGGCCTCGGCATCGGCGATGTCATGCGTCACCAACAAAACCGGCAGCCGCGCCGCGCGAGCTCGGGTAAAGACGAGGTCCCGCATTCTGTCCCTTAGACCAACATCGAGGCGCGAGAAAGGCTCATCCAAAAGCAAGGCATCGGGCTCCGCCAGAAGCATCCGTATCAGAGCCACTCGGGCGCGCTGACCTCCGGACAGGGTCTCTGGATCGCGGGCTTCAAACCCGTCCAACCCGATCTCGGAAAGGGCGACTTGAATGCGCGCGGCCCGGTCCGGGGTACGGGGCGGCAGGCCAAAGCCGACATTCTGACCAACAGACAGGTGTGGAAACAACAGATGGTCCTGAAACAGGATCCCAACGCGCCGCTTCTGAGGCGGCAGGGCATTCAGAACCCGCCCGTTCAACGCTATGCGCCCTTCAAGACGAAAGGCAGGCGACAAAGTTCCGGTGATTGCCGCAAGAATTGTGGATTTCCCAACCCCGGACGGCCCCATCAGGCTCAGAACCTCTCCGGGCGCAATGTCAGCTGATAGCTGCACCAGTCCTCTGCCATCGGCATGAGAGATCGAAAGCTGATCCAATGAGAGGCCCTGTTCAATCATGGCGCAGTCCGCTTTTGTTGCGATAGACAATTCTGGGGATCATCAAGGCCAGCAGGAACGGCAGCCATGCCGTGAAGGCCAGCGCGATAGTCCAGACCCCTATCGCACGGCGATCACCGCCTGAAAACAGGGCTAGAGCCTCGGTCGTCAACGTGTTCAACCGCCCGCCCGAGGCCAGAAGAGTGGCCAGATATTGGCTGACTGACACCGCCATCCCTACCGCAAGCGCCGTCAAGATCGGAGCTAGCAACATTGGCAGTCGGATGCGCCAAAGCACTCCGACCGGTCCCAGCCCCATAGCGGCCCCGATTGTCGCATAGCGGCGGTCGAGCGCGCGGTAGGGGCCTGCCAGGGCCAGAAACACATAGGGCAGAACGAAGACCAAGTGGGTCAGGATCACGGGAAGGATGCCCTGCGCCGCTCCGATCTGGATCATCAGGATCTGCAGGCCCGGCAGAAAAGCGATCTGAGGCAGGATGAGCGGTAGGTACAGGATCACCATACCTGTCTTGTTCATCTTGCGCCGGGTGCGAAGTTCTGCGTTCAGGCAGCCGATCACCAGAACCAAAGCGATCAGTGCGGTGGCAAACGCCAGTGCCAAGGTGACCACGGTGACCTCTACCGCGTCCGGGCCGTGGCGCTCCCAGGACATCAGACTGAAGCTGCTCGGTAGCGCGTCGGGAAACCTCCAACGTCCGGCGAAGGACCAGATGAACTGGCCGATCAGCCCGCCGAACACCGCGATCCCCGCCGTGAGTGACACCACGAGGCCAAGGGTTCTAAGGGCGGTGTCGCGCAAGCCCATGCCGCGCGTTCCGCTTTCCACACCACGGTTGATCAGCGCGGCCACGGCCCTTTCACCACCTCGCCAGACCATGATGGCTGCGGCCACCAGCCCCAACTGAACCAAGGCAGCCGCAGCAGCGGGCGCGCGCAAAGCAAGATCAGGATCCGTCATCCAGCGCAGGATGAACATGGACAGCGTCTGCGGGCGCGACGGCCCCAGAACCATCGCGACATCCACATTCGACATCGCATAGGCCAGGACCGCATAGATGGGCAGCCGGATCTGCACATAAAGCGCGGGCATCACGGCCAGAAACCACCCTCGGACCCTGCCGTAGCCCAGCACTTGCGTCACGCGCATCCGCTCGGCCGATTTGATCTGAGGCAGCGCGGCCAGCGACATCAGCAGCAGAAATGGCAGTTCTTTAGTCATCAGCCCAGCAATCAAAGACCACCCGCCGGGGTCTTGCAGGATCAACACGTCCGGCGGGCGGGTCCATCCCGTCAGACCAGGCGAGATCAGGCGCGCAATCCAGCCAGACGGCGCAATCAGGAACGCCAGCCCTAGCGCGGCCGCCGCATGGGGTACAGACAAAAGAGGCGACAGCAGCGCCTCAAGCCGCGAAAACGCGCGTGTACCCTGCCAACCTGCGATCATTAGAAAACACCCGATCAGCGCGCCAAACGTTGAAAGGAAACCGGCTTTGAACGACAGCCAGAGGGCCTGACCCACGCCGGGCTCGGACCAGAGGTGCGTCCATGGATCAAATGAGAACCCGTTTTGCCCGTCCGGACGCATACCTCCGAATGCGGGTAGGATCGTTCCCAAAAGCCCGGCTGCGATGGGACCCAGCAGCAACGCCATGGTCAGCGTCGGTGCCAGCCCCCATCGTTTGCCGGGGCTGAGGTCAGTTGCCAACGCCGTAACGCTCGGCCCAATCCGCTTCGATCCGGGTCATCCAACTTGGATGCGGCTCGGGCAAGGCTTGGCCAAGCTCGGCGGGCGACAAGGTTGCCACGCCCAGCTCCAACGCCTCGAACCCGGCGCGATCGTCAGCGGGCAGAGCGGCCATGTCCAGCACGGTGCTAAAACCCAATACGTCCGGGTCTTGCCCGCGCAGTTGCGCCTCAGGGCTCATCAGGAAATCAGCAACGACCATGGCACCCGCCTTGGCCGAGGCATTGTAAGGGATCGCCACAAAACTGGCATTGCCCAGCGTTCCATCCTCCAGAACGAAAGTCCGTGCGCTTTCCGGCAGCTGTTGGTTGGCAATGGCCGCTGTCGCCTCACCCGGAGAGAAGCTGATCGCCATGTCGACCTCTCCATCATTGATCAGTTGCAGCTGGCTCGGCCCGGTTTGCGGATAGGCCCGACCTGCGCGCCAGAGGTCGGGCGTAACATCCTGCAGCCAGTCCCACAGCGGCGCCGTCACCTGCGCATAGTCGTCACCGGCAGGCTGCTGCAGGATGGTCGGGTCGTCGACCAATTCGATCAGCATCTGTTTCAGGAACGTCGTTCCCAGAAAGTCAGGGGGCTGAGGGAACGTGAACCGACCCGGGTTCGCCGCCGCCCATTCGCGAATTGCCTCGGCGGATATGGGAGGCTCAGGCAGTACCTCGCTATCATAGATGAACACGACCTGCGCCATGGCCCAAGGGCTTTCGAATCCTTCGGTCGGGACGGTGAAATCTGTGGTTACGGTCTTGCCGTCCACATCTACGAACCGCCAATTGGGCAGAGCCTCAGCAAAGGGGCCGAACAAAAGATCGGCCTCTTTCATGGCACTGAAATTGGCTCCGTTGATCCAGATAAGATCAATCGCACCGTCCGTGTCCTGACCGGCGGACTTCTCGGCAATCACCCGGCTGACCGCGTCAGCGGTATCGGTCAGTTTCACATGCTCAAGCTTGACGCCATGTTCCTCTTCGACGCGGGTTCCGACCCATTCGATGAAATCGTTGATCGTGGTCGAGCCGCCCCATGCGTTCCAATAGACGGTCTGGCCGTTGGCCTTATCCAGAACGTCCTGCCAGTTTGAGGGATCAGGTTCAGCCCATGCTGTTCCGGCCAGTGCCGCGCAGAGGGCAGCAAATATATATTTCATGGGTTTTCCTTGCGTTTATTCCGAGTGAGTGAAGACCTGCCGCGCCAACAGGATGCGCGAAATGGCGGTGACAAAGCAAACCGCGCCAAACGCCCATGCCATCGGGCCGAACCAGTTGGGCAGCAGGCAAATTGCGATGAAGAAGGCAATGGTTTCAGTGCCTTCCAGAAGACCACCAGTGAAGTAGAGCGACTTTGCACCGTGTTTCTGCGACTCCAGTCCGCGTTTTTCGGCCAGGATCGCATAGCCCAGGAAGGTCGCGCCGTTGAAGTAGAAGCTGACCAGCAACCACGCTCCGGCCAGGGCATTTGCCGTCGGGTCCGCCCAGACAAACGCCATTGGAATCGCGCCGTAGAACAAAAAGTCACAAGTGATATCGAGATAGCCGCCAAAGTCGGTCTTTCGCCCAGCGCGCGCGATTGCCCCATCCAGACCATCCGCCAGACGCGACAAGAGGATGAAAAGGACGGCCAGAACCTGCAAACCCAGAACGATCGCGCCAGCCGCCATCAGGCCGAAGCCCAGACCCACCAGAGTCACAAGATCAGCCGAGACTCCACGCGCCGCCAACCCCCTCCCAATCGCGTTCAGCGGTGGGTCAATCAGTGGGCGGATGCGGGCATCAAGCATGGTTGGCCTCCGGGCTGCAGACAATTGGCACGAAGACGCAGCTTTCACATGCCGTGGCATCGGGCAGAATTGAGAAGAGAAGGCCGTTTTCCAACCTGAGTTGCCTCACTACCGGTTTGCACGACATCCACAGGATCGTGCCGTTTTACTTGGGTACGCTTAAAGAACGAAGCGGTGAAAGAAAAAAGGAATACCGCATCTTCACGCTGTTGTGTCATCTGCAACACGAGAAGATAGTGGCGTTCCGGTCGGTAGGTGCGGCTTTTCGTTGATTTGATTATTTACCAACAATAGTTTCAAATCATTGTAACTAATTCACACCTAGTTCGTGCCGAGGAAACATGCCCCGCCCTAACGCCAACAAGGACCTGAACCTCAAAGGCTTGGAGTTGTTTCAGATCTGCGCCCAGAAAGGATCACTTCAGGCCGCAGCCGAGGAAACCGGCCTGACCATCAGCACCGTCTCGCATCATTTGCGCAATCTCGAAGACCACCTTGGGGTCGAGCTGTTCAACCACGCGCGAAGGCCGATGGTTCTGACGCCAAAAGGGCAGGTCTTTCTGCGCAATATCAGTGACGCGCTCTATGCCATCCGCAAGGCCAAGGCCGAAGCATCCGCCGGGAACATTGCCGAAGCGAGCTACCTCAGGATCGGCACGATCGAGGATTTCGACAGCGATATCATCCCAGAACTCGCCGTCTTTCTTTCGGGCCACATGCCGAGCTGCGATTTCATGTACCACACCGATTCCAGCCACGCGATTGTCGAGATGCTGCGCAACCGACATCTTGATCTGGGGATCACGACCACCCCAGAGGATCGGCTGCGGGACCTTCAGGATCGCCCGTTGTTGCGAGACCCGTTTGTGGTGGTCCTCCCTCGGTTTAGCGAGAAATCCCTTTCCGACATTGTCGAAGGGCGCACAAAACTACCGTTCTTGCGGTTTTCCGGCAATTTGATTATCGCCCGTCAGATCGAGTCCCAAATGCGGAGGCTGGGCCTTTCACAGCAGTCAAATTTCGAATGCAGCAACAACCAGACCTTGATGGCGGTGGTCGCCGCAGGTGCAGGCTGGACCATCACCACCCCTCTGCTGTTCTCGCGTGCCAAAAGGTTTCACCCAAATCTCAGCATGCACAAGTTTCCGGGCAAGAGCTTTGCTCGCACGCTTGCGATTGTCTCTACACCTGATTGTTCGCGATCCGTGTTGGACCTGATAGATGACAAGCTGCGCGCGCTGATCCGAGATTACGCTTTGACTGCGCAATACGAGAAAACACCGTGGCTGGCGGACAGCTTCAAACTGGTGGAATGATCAGATCAGAATATTGAACCGAGACCGGATGGCCTCCTCCTGCTCGGGCGTCAGGTATGAGGGGTTGTGGTCGCGAAGAATCTCATCCGCGCGAGCCCTTGCCCTACTCCATGCATCTTGCGCACCATTTTCGGCCCAAGTACGCGGCTCGGCTCGATCAGCAAGAGTGGGGTAGAAGTAATCCCGCTCCATCGCCGCATGAGTATGCTGGCCCCCCAAGAAATGCCCATCACCCAGAACAGCATCACAAATCGCATCGAAGCCGAGGTTCTCATCCGTCACCTCGACCCCGCGCAAGGCGCGATAGGTATTAGAGTGCATCTCATCGTCCAGCACGAAAGCCTCGAAACTGGCCCCCAACAACGATGCAGTCATGCCCGAGCTTTCGTAGAGCAAGTTCCCACCCGCCAAGGCCGCAGCCATAGAGGTTATGCCTTTCTCCATCCCATATTGCGCGTCTATTGCCTTGGCATCGGTCATCGAACAGGCCACGCCAGACGGCAAACCAAGCCAATTGGACAGCTGCGCCGACGCGGCATTCAACACCGCTGTCTCTCCGCTGCCACCGGAAAATGCCCCGGTGCGCAGGTCGATGACCAGAGGCCAGTTCGAGAACACCATTGGAAAACCGGGCAGGATTGCGTGAACCATCAATAGGGCTGCCAAGGTTTCCGCCAGAGATTGCGCCAGAAAACCCGCCAAGGTCGCAGGCGCCGTTGCTCCGGCCTGCGCCGCCGTGATGCACGAGATCGGGATGTTGTGTTTGATGCATGCGTAAGTGACATCCACCGCATCTTCGCCATAGCGCATGGGCGATATCATCGGGCTGATATGCGCTTTCATGAACGGGCGTTTGGCAAATTCTCCGGGTCCTCCTGCGGCAATGTCCAGCATCTCAACTATCGGAGCGACGTATTCGGCCAGCGTGAACGACGTCGCCGTCGGTTTGGTGGTGTTCTTGAGCAGCGCGAAAACGGTGTTCACATCCAGATCGAAATTGTCCGGCACATCGGTCGCCACGCAGCACCGTGTGAACCAGCTGATATTGGCCAGCGTGTCCTGTAGCCGCGTAAAGTCATGCAGGTCCTTCAGAGTCGAAGGCCGATACAGCGCGCTTTCCATATCAAGCGTCTGCACTGCGGCCCCACCGGTTCCGAAATACACTTTGTTGCCACCAACCTCGATCGACCTCTTGGGATCACGGCCATGTAAGGTGAAGGTCTTTGCGGCTTGATCAATCGCCTCTTCGACAAGCTCGGGCGGGAACAGAACGCGCCCCCTGCCGTTGTCCACGGCACCCACGGCCAACAGATCGTTGCGCAGTCTCTCCGGCACCTCACCGATACCCAGTTTCTCAAGCAAATCGAGGGCAGTATCATAGATGCGGCGCAGGTCGGCTTCGCCGAGCGGCTTATACATCCCGCCGATCTGACCGGGCGGGCATGGATCAAACGCGGGCTTGGCTGCCCGTTGTGCCAGACGCCCTTTGCGTCCACCTCGCTTGCTACGCTGTCCAGCCATTCCCAGTCCTTTGAAACAGGGGGTTTGTGACATCAAGCAAGAGGAATTGTTGCCCGTGGCGCAAGATCATCTCTTTTACTTCGAAAAAATAGATTTCTAATTTTGATAACGTCTCATTATGCCACTCTACAATTGCACATGGCGACAAACGGACTTCGTATGCAGGGCAAGCGAACTCCGGAGGCTCACCCGTCATGAAATCCCGTACCAAAGTTGTTGTCATCGGCGGCGGCATTGCCGGATGCTCTACGCTCTACCACCTGACACAGGAAGGCTGGAGCGACGTGGTTCTGGTCGAGCGGAACGAGCTGACCAGCGGTACCACATGGCATTCGGCAGCGCAGGTGACGAATTTCGGCATGAACCAGACCATGGTCGGGCTGAAGACGCATTCGATCAAACTGTACAAAGAACTCTCCGAAAACCCCGAATATCCGATCAACTACCACCACGCCGATGGCGGCATCCGGCTTGCCAATATTGAGGCGCAGATGCAGGGTTACCGCCACTTCGCCTCGATGGCGCGTGGGATGGGGGTGCATTTTGAGGTGATCGACGCCGAGGAATGCGCCCGCCGCCACCCACTGATCTCGACCACCAACCTGTTGGGCGGATTGTGGGACCCTCTGGACGGTGACATCGACCCGGCCCAGCTGTGTCAGGCGCTGGCCTATCACGCCCGCAAGGCCGGGGCTGAGGTGTACCGCAATACCCCGGTCACCGCGCTGACCCAGCACAAGGATGACACTTGGACCGTGCATACGGAACATGGCGACATTGATTGTGACATCGTCGTCAATGCTTGTGGCTACCGCGTGAACGAAGTGGGCGCGATGATGGGGGTTCACCACCCCGTCGCCTCGATGGAGCATCAGTATTTCCTGACCGAGGATATCCCTGGTATTGCCGAAGCCGGTCACCGGATGCCTCTGCTGCGCTGCCCAATCAGTGATTATTACTGCCGGCAGGAAAAGGGCGGGCTACTGGTCGGGTTCTATGAGCAGGACTGCAAAACCTGGGGCATGGACGGGATAGACCCGAATTTTGTGAATGCCCTCTGCCCCGATGATCTGGAACGCGTCATGGACGTTCTTGCCGGAGCGTTTGAGCGGATGCCAGCATTGGAAGAAACAGGCATTCGATCCATCGTGAACGGACCGATCACCTATACCATCGACGGAGCCCCGCTGGTGGGTCCGATCCCCGGGAAACGCAACGCCTTCTGTATAATCGGCCTGCGCGCGGGGTTGGGAGAAGGCGGCGGCCATGGCTGGCTGCTGGCGCAACAGATCGTGCATGGTGACGCCTGCTATGACACATGGTGCCTCGATCCGCGCCGGTTCACCGGGCATACGAATGTGGAATTGACCTCACTGAAGGCTATCGAAGACTATCAGAACGAATTCCGGTTCCACTTCCCGCATGAACATCGCCCCGCCGGACGCCCGGCCAAGACAACCCCGCTGACGCCCGTTCTGGCAGCCGAAGGGGCCGAGTTTACCGTCGTGAACGGGTGGGAGCGGATGGACTATATCAAGCCTTCGCCCGATTTTCACCCGACGCTCACCTTCAACTTTGATGAGGCGTTCGATATCGTCGCCGCAGACGTGAAGAACGTGCAGGAAAATGTTGGCCTGTGCGAAGTCAACGGCTTCAACCGGTTCGAAATTACCGGCACCAATCGCCACAGCTTCCTCGATCGTATGGTCTGTGGCACGGTCACAAAGCGCGATGGCCGCGTGGGTCTGGGCTACCTGCTGAACCACCACGGCATGGTCAAAGCCGAAGCCACTTTGGCAAATCTACCGGCCTCGGATCGGGGGCCAGAGCGTGTGTGGTACGGCTCGGCTGCGGCAAGCGAATATCACGACATGGACTGGCTGACCCGGCACATTCGTGAGGATGAGGATGTTCAGATCCGCTCCTTGACCAATGACCAGACCATTCTGGTTCTGGCTGGCCCCAAAGCGCGCGATGTTCTTTCGGCCTGCGCCCGGGGCGACTGGTCGAAAGAGGCCTTCCCCTGGCTGTCCGTGCGTGAATGCTTTGTCGGGTTTGCCCCGGCGACGGTCATGGGTGTCAGCTTCTCAGGCGAGTTGGCCTATGAAATCCACGTGCCCAACGCCTCACTCTACGCAGCATACCTGGCCTTACGCGCGGCGGGTGAAGCCCATGGCATGAAGCTATTTGGCGCGCGCGCGGTGGAATCCATGCGGATGGAGAAGGGATTTCTGCATTGGAAATCCGACATTCTCACGGAATTTGACCCATATGAGACTGGCTTGGATCGGTTTGTAAACCTGAACAAAGGCGAATTCATCGGCAAGGAGGCCCTGTTGGAACGCCTCGCTAGCGGCAAGCGTAAGCAACTCGTGACGCTGCAGATCGACGCCACCCATGCACCCGCTCATGGCGGGGCTTCGTTGATGCGGGACGACACTGTGGTGGGTACTGTCACCTCAGGCGATTGGGGTCATCGGGTCGGGCAGAACCTCGCCTACGCGTTCATTGATCCCGAGCTGGCGGGCGAAGGCACCAGTGTGCTGATCGACATGTACGGCGATTTGGTCGACGCGCAGGTCATCCCTGCCTCACCCTATGATCCTGAACACACGCGGATGCGCGCCTAGGCCGTTTCCTCCCCGGCCAACAATTCACGAGCCAGACGCATCTCAACCGTTTGGTCCCCGCCCGAGATCGCCTCAACCGCCGCCTGAAGCGCTGTGTTTGCGTTCGCCGCGCAGTGAAACCGCTCGCAGGTTCGGGCGAAATCTATCGCCGTATGCAGGGCAAACATCCGTGCCTTCTGGTCCTGTGCGCGGGACAAAGCCTGCCGGAAATCCGCCTCTGCTGGCGTGGTCGAGGATTTCGCCAGCGCGTAAACACGGTCGGTTTCTGCCTGTGCCCATCCCTCGTTAGTCAATCGCTGATGTTCACGCGCTTCCGCCAAAGCGGTCAGGGCACCTTCGTGATCGCCCATCGCAAGCGTGACTTCGGCAATCAGTGTCATGAAGAACGGTTTGTGATTTCCCGCTCCGCTGGCCCACCATGCATCCGTCGCCCTTTTGAGGTCCTTGATGGTGTGCGGACCAGGGGATGCGTAGGCCTTGACCCAGCTTCTCCAGACATTGGCCGTCAAGGTCATGAAGGTGAAAGCGTGCTTGTTCGACAGCTCTTCCAGTTGCTCCATCTCTCGGGTCACAGAGTCCGGATCGCGGCGCAAAAGATGCAGCATGCACAGGTAAGTCAGAGCCTGCGCCACGCTATGGGCATGATCTAGGTCGCGGGCTGCGGCCACCGCCTGAGTCTGTATTTCCAGCGCCTTGTCCGGCTCACCACGCATCCAGGTGGCAAGGCTCAGAAAGCAAGAGGTTATGGCCGCGTGGTCGGATCCATAGACATAGGCCAGATGCGCATCGCGGTCGGGGCGGTACAGCGCCAGCGCCTGTTCGAGATGCGCGTGGGCCGGGTCCAGCTCTCCGATATGAAACAGCACCGCGCCCATCGCCCGATGGGCCACCATCTGATGTTGCGTTTCGCCTGATGTTTCCGCCAAATCCAAAAGTTGCCGCGCCACAACCCGCGCCAAATCATACTCACCCCGAACCAGATGAAAGGAATAGAGGCCGTTGAGGACCGGGAACAGGTTCTCTGTCTCATCCATGCGTTCGCACAAGTCCCGTATCCGGGCATAGGTCGAACCGGTCTCATCCGCGGCGATACCTGCCGTCGAGCGCAGAACCCCTGCGCGCAGCGTCTGTATCTCGATCTCTCGCTTGTCACGCTCAACACTGGTCGTTTGGTCGCCCAGCAGATCAAGCGCCAAGGACAGCTGCGTATTCGCCTCGGTATTGGCCGAGCGTTTGACAGCGCGCTGACCGGCCAGATAACGACAATCAATCGCCTCTTCCGCCATCCCAGCAAGGGTATAGTGATGGGCCAGAACTTCGGGGCCCGCATCCTCAACCGCTGAGGTTTTCTGGTCCAGCGTTTTGGCAACCCGCGCGTGCAGAACCCGGCGTTCGGTTTTCAGAAGGCTGTTATAGGCGGTGTCCCGGATCAGGGCGTGGCGATAGCTGAAGATCTGGAGCGCGTCATCGCCCGAGGTCGTGACGATGCCAGCCTCAACCAACAGGTCCAAGCCTGACCGCAGCACAGTATCGCCAAAACGCGACACTTTCGAGATCAGCGGGTACGAGAATTGCGGCCCGATCACAGCCCCAATCTGCGCCACTTCCTTGGCCGAGCTCAGTCGATCCAAACGCGCCATCAACGCATCATGCAAGGCACTGGGAACTGAGCTTGCAGCAGAGGCCCCTCCGCTGGCGCGAGCAATTGGAGCATCGGGCATATCGCCGGACTCCAGTAGATCCTTCGTCACCTCTTCCACGTAGAGCGGCACACCATCGGATCGGGCCGCTACCAGTTCATACATGGCGTCGGGAATGTCCTGCCCTTGCGCGACCTCATTTGCGATGCGTTTAACGTCCTGAAAATCAAGCTGCCTGAGGACCACTTTGGTCAGGTTCGATTGCAACGCCCAGCCCGGATCAAACTCGGGCCGGAAGGTCATCACCACCATCACCGGAAGATCCCTAAGACGGTCCACAAGCCGATCCATCAGGGCCTTTGTCGTCGGGTCGAGCCAATGCGCGTCTTCAAACAACAGCAAAATCGGCTTTTCCGACGCATCGGCCAGCAAATGCTCCAACAACATCTCGTGCGTCTGATCCATGATCTGTTGCGGCGTCAGGGTCAGCGGCCCCAGACGATCCTCAAACGGGATCGACAATAGCGACGCCGCCAATCGCAGAACCTGATCTGAAGGGTTTTTCAAAACCGATGATATCTTCTCCAGCTTTGCCTCATCCGAGTCTTCAGACCTCAGGTCGGCAGCATGGTGAAGCCGCCGAATGATCGGATAAAACGAGCTGGCAAAATGGTACGGAGAACACTGCAGCCGAATTTGCTCATGCGCGCCTTGGGGGGCTTTCTGCCGCAACTCCTCGATCAGGCGCGATTTCCCGATCCCCGGCTCACCGGAGACCAGAACGATTTGACCTTCGCCCTTACGGGCCAGCTTCCACTTGTCGCTGAGCGTCTCATATTCCGTGATGCGGCCGATCAGAGGGCCGAGGGCGGCCCCCTCAACACGTCTGAAACGGCTGTCCGTGTCGCGCGCGCCGGTCACCTGCCACGCCTCAACTTCTTTCGTGAACCCTTTCAACTTGAAGGACCCTTGCAGCACATAATCGAAGGCGCCACCCGCCAGTTGATGGGTCCGAGGCGACACGATCATGGTGCCGGGTTCCGCCATCGCCTGAAGACGGGCGGCCAGATTGGGTGTCTCACCCATCGCGGTGCCGTCTTCGAACATCTTCTCACCGCGCAAATCTCCAACCACGACCAGACCGGTGGCGATCCCGATACGCACCTGAAGTTTCGCGTGAGTGCGGATTTCGGGCACTTCCCGGATGATACGCAAGCCTGCGCGAATGGCGCGCTCGGGGTCTTCTTCATGGGCCAGCGGGAACCCGAAGAACACCATGATCCCGTCGCCGTAATAGCTTGCAATCTGACCATCGAAATCCGCGACGGACGCCGCGCAGGTCTCCTTGAACAGCCGCAGAACCTCGGCCAGATCTTCGGGATCGACCCGCTGCGAAATCTCGGTCGAGCCGACAAGGTCAATGAACATAACCGTCAGCTGACGGCGTTCGGCCACAATCGACGCGCCCAGCGCCGTGTTATGCGGCCGGGCGTTGCCGTCAGTGGTTGCGCGTACCGCCTTCATGAACCGCCGCCGTGGCCCAAGAGGCAGACCAATGGTCACGAGGTCTTCGTCGGTCAGCTCTGTCAGGTCGCCCAGCTCAATCTCATTGTCGGCGAAGGCGCTGGCGTATTTGGCCAGTCCGTGTTTGCTCAGCCAACGTTCGATTTCGGCCATACCATCCCTTCCAAGGCTGCGGGCGTCCCCTTAGTGCAGGTGAGGGTCGCCCAGCGCTCGACCCTACGAAAACAAGGGGCAAGGGATTGGTCAAGGGTCTACGCGTCATGGGTCTTGGGCACTACGCTCCGGCGTTGCAGATAAGGTCGTCGCTTGCCAGATGGTCGATCAACGCGCGGACCCGCGTGGTCAGCCTGCGGTTTTGCGGGAAAAGTGCCGCCACGACGTAAGGTGTGACACGGTATTCGGCGAACAGCTCGACCAATTCCCCAGACCTGAGCGCATCCGCCACCGTGTAGGCCGGGCATCTGGCAACAGCCACTCCTGCAGCAGCCAACCTTGCAGAAGCCGCAGGCGCATTGGCCTGCAGGCGACCATTAACGTGCACCGTGACCTCGTTGCCGTCGACATCAAAACGCCAGAGCGCAGGGTCGCTCATGTTGCCGTCCAGGATGCACTCATGCGTGGCAAGGGCACTTGGATGCGCAGGCACACCAGCACGTTCGAAATAGGCTGGAGACGCGCATACAATCAGCGGCATCGGCCCCAACCGGCGCATCTTAAGCGAACTGTCCCGTGTGGGCCCGATCCGGATCGCCAAATCCAAACCTTCTTCAATGATCGACACACGGCGGTCTGAAAGGTTGAGGTCAATCTCGACCTCAGTGTGTTTTTCGACAAAAGCCGCCAGCGACGAGGCCAGCCGGAGTGAGCCGAACCCTGTCGGCGCAGAAATCCGTATCACACCGCGCAAAGAGGTCTGCGCATTGCGCACCGCCTCCTCCATTTCGTCGAACCCGTCCAGAAGCGGTTCGCACATCGCCAGGTAGGTCGTCCCCGCATCCGTCAGGGATACGCTGCGGGTGGTTCGGTTCAGAAGCTGAACGCCCAGCGCCTCCTCCAAATCGGCCACGTATTTGCTGACCAGACGCGACGACCGCCCAAGCCGTTGGGCTGCCAAAGTGAACGAGGCATTCTGTGCCACCAACGCAAAAGCGCGCATTCGGTCGATCTTGTCCATGTGTATTACGCCCTCCTAGGGCTTAATGATCCGCTGAAAGTGCCCATTATCGCCCCTGATGGCAAGCTGTATCTATAGCCGCAGAAGCAATTCCGCGCATGACAGGAGCTGACAAATGTCGAACGCAGTACGTATCCACCACTTCCCGAAATCCGGCCACGCGCACCGCGCCCTGGTCTTTGCCAAGCTGGCCGGTATCGCCCATGAGACCGTTTTCGTCGATCTGGCCGCAGGCGCACATAAATCGCCTGAGTTTCTGGAGATGAACCCCAACGGGCAAGTCCCGGTGCTTGAGGATGGTGATGTTGTGGTCTCGGATTCCAACGCGATCCTCGTATACCTCGCCCGCCAATACGCCCCCGACTGGATGCCAACCGACCCGGCAGGCGAAGCGGCGGTGCAGCGCTGGTTGACCCTCGCCGCGGGTGAGATCGCATTCGGATCCGCGGCGGCGCGGTTGATCACGGTGTTCGGTGCACCTCTGGATGTCGATTTCGCCGCCGCAACCGCAGCCAAGGCGATGCAAAAGCTTGAAAAAGGATTGGAAACCCGCGACTGGCTGGTTGGCGACCGACCGACCATTGCAGATGTCGCCGCCTACTCCTACACGGCCCACGCGCCTGAGGGGAACGTCTCGCTCGACCCCTATCCGAATGTGCGGGCATGGATCGCTCGGTTCGAGGCGCTGGACGGGTTCGAGCCGATGCCAGCCACCGCCGTGGGCCTCGTCGCCTGAACGTCTTCGCCAGACACCCCATCGGAGACGTGCAATGACACAAGAAGCCCCCCGTCCCCCTCTGCCGCCCTTCACCCGCGAAACCGCGATTGAAAAGGTCCGTCTGGCCGAAGACGGCTGGAATGGCCGCAACCCGGCCAAGGTTGCGCTGGCCTACACGCCTGACAGCAAATGGCGCAATCGGGCCGAATTCCCAGTTGGCCGCGCCGAGATCGAGGCGTTTCTGACCCGCAAATGGAACAAGGAACTGAACTATCGCCTGATCAAGGAGCTTTGGGCCCATGACGGCAACCGCGTCGCGGTGCGATACGCCTATGAATACCGTGATGACAGCGGACACTGGTTCCGGGCCTACGGCAACGAGAACTGGGAATTCGACGAAAACGGCTACATGGCCAACCGCTTTGCCAGCATCAACGAATTGCCGATCACAGAGGATGAGCGCAAGTTTCATTGGCCTCTGGGCCGTCGCCCGGACGACCATCCGGGGCTGAGCGATCTGGGCCTTTAAACACACAGCAAAGAGGTAAGACGATGTCTGGCACGGATACTCCGTTTCACGCGGGCGAACTGGCGGCGCAGGAGCGGGCCGGTGCGGGCGACATAGCCCGCAGAGCCGCTCCGTACATTCGCGACCATTTGCCGGACCAGCATCGTGCCTTCTATCAGGCGCAGCCGTTTCTGGTGGCTGCGTCCAGCGATGCAGAAGGCCGCATATGGGCGACAATCATTGAAGGCGAAGACAGGTTCGTTCATTCGCCTGATCCCCGCAGACTGACGGTTGATACCGTGATCGACCCGCGTGATCCGCTGGCAGAAAGCCTGCGAAAAGGGGCTGATATCGGCGTTGTCGGCATCGAGCTGGCGACGCGGAGACGCAATCGGTTCAGCGGTCGGACCCGTCCAACCGACACTGGTTTTGCAATCAATATCCGCCAGAGCTTCGGCAACTGCCCTCAGTATATCAATGAACGCGACTGGCGGCGGGTGGCCGGCAATAAACCGGAAGAGGCGGTGGTGTCGGACCACCTCAACCCCGAACAGATCGCCCGTATCAGCGCCTCGGATACCTTGTTCGTCGGGTCTGGTCGGCATGGTCCGCAACACGCGGCTTCGAACGGGTTTGATGCCTCTCATCGCGGGGGGACACCCGGATTTGTTCGCGTGGTCGGCCCAAACCGTCTGCGTATTCCCGACTATTCCGGCAACAACTTCTTCAACACGATTGGTAACCTGTTGGAAAACCCGCACATCGGGCTGCTGTTCGTCGATTTCGCGACCGGAGGGCTGCTACATCTATCCGGGCGGGCCGAGATCGACTGGGCTCCGGCCGAGGCTCGTGACCCCAACATTCTGCGCATTATCGACGTACAGGTCGACGCCGTGATTGACCGACCAAACGCGCTGTCGTTGCGATGGTCGGCTGAGCCGACCCCATCGAGGCAGCTGGTGGTTACGGACAAGATTGCCGAGGCCGAGGGGATCACCTCATTTCACTTGCGACCTGCAAATGGGGGGCCACTTGCCGCCTTTGAGGCGGGGCAGCACCTGCCGATTACGCTCAACGTTCCGACGCATGACACCAAGCTGCGGAGGACATACACCCTGTCCGGCAACCCGGTCGAGGACAACTACAGGATCACTGTGAAACGCGAACCGAATGGTGCTGCGTCCCGCTTTCTGTACGACAAGGTGCAAGTGGGCGACGTGATCGAGGCCAAACCGCCGGCCGGAGATTTCCTGGTCCCCTCCGGTGACAGCACCCTTATCCTCATCAGCGCCGGCGTTGGCGTGACCCCGATGGTCGCAATGCTGCATCAGACTGTGGCACAGCACCCTGATCGTCCGGTCTGGTTCATACACGCCGCGCGCAACGGACGATTTCACGCGTTGCGCGGCGAAACTGACCGCTTGATCGCCGCCAGCTCGTCCGCACGGAAACTTATCTACTACAGTGCGCCCGAGGCGCAGGACGTGGCGGGCCAGGATTTTGACATAAAAGGCCGGATCACGGCGCAAGAGTTGATCGCATTGAACGCCGGTCCCAACGCTCAGTACTTGCTCTGCGGTCCGTTGGATTTCATGACCGACCTGAAGGCCGGTCTTGAAGCGTTAGAGGTTGAGGAAAACCATATCCATTTCGAGGTCTTTTCTACCTGAGTGCGTCAGCGACCGCGCTCTGATCCGACCATCCTGCAAGGCATATTGATCGTTCTCCCTGCTGGGATTATCTATCTCAGATGATTGATAAAAACGGTAAAAGCGTTGTTTTTTCGCGGTTCAAGGTTCTGGCGCTGTTCATTGCGGCACTTTGGGCGATTCAGGTTCTCAACTGGGCAGTTGGGTACCGCCTGAACCTCGCGTTCGGGCTGATCCCAAGGCAGATCACCGGGTTGGACGGGATCTTTGGCATGCCACTATTGCATGCCAGCTTTCCGCATCTCATTTCAAATACGCCTCCTCTCATCCTGATGGGAGCCTTGCTGGCGGCTACAGCAACGCGGGCGCTATTGGTCGTGAACGCCGTCATCATCGCTTTGGGCGGAGCGCTGGTCTGGCTGTTCGGAAACACAGCCATCCATATCGGCGCATCTGGGCTGGTATTTGGGTGGTTCGGCTTTCTGGTCGCGCGCGGCGTGGTCGATCGGTCGCCCGTGACCCTTGCCGTGGCCATGGTGGTCGGGCTGCTTTACGGATCAATCCTTTGGGGCGTTCTGCCCGGCCAGCTCGGCATCTCGTGGGAGGCGCATCTGTTCGGCGCAATCGCAGGCGTAGCTGCGGCCTTACTCGTCCGAACTCATGTACATGCCCCCCGGATTTTGAACGTGGACCAACCATAGACAAGCATCGCGGGAAAAGGGGTTGATTGCGGATCACTGACACACCCTTGGCGGTAGGAATTGCCCGCACCAAAGGGGTTTGCCACTAGCCCCTACGAAATCTAAGACTTCGAACAGGTCACGCAGTCCACCGGTCTGCTCGGCACCCGATCAGGGTTCCTGTTATTGAGGCGATGGAAAAACCGCGGGCGATCCATGCGCCCGCGGAATGGGTCAGCCAGACCTACTGTGCTTCTGTCATCGCTGCCCGTAGCAATTCCGGGCGATCCGATTGTGACGGCAGGAACACGGCCTGAGATCCTGCATCCAGCGCGGACAGGCTTGCATCATACCACTGCATTGCCAGATCGCGACGCTCTTGCACGCCGAAGCCTTCGCGCAGGTGGTGACCGATCAACTCTCCATAGGCAGGTTCACCCATGGCAACCAGCATCAATGCCGAGCCTACTGCGCTGTCCATATTGTCCTGACGGTAGCCCATCGCCAGACAGACCTTGCTTGTCGCTGCAATGTCCTCGGGGCTTAGGCCAGAATCCAACGCCAGCTTGCGCATCTGCGTTTCGGCCTCGGTTTTAGACGTCAACGACAGGGAGACGACCTGAGGTGCAAGCATCTCACCATAGGCTTCGCATTGCGCGGTCACTTGATCCGGTGTCAGGCCTTGAATGTCCTGCATCAAATCTTCACCCCGTGCCATGGCGTAGCTCCGCGCAAGACAGAACTGCTCGCTGAGGGCGAAATCGGGGTCCGACATGTTCGCCAGCGTGGTATAGCCGCCATTGGTCGAGGTTTGCAGCATCACCGCGCTACAACGGTTGGCCAGCGACGGGCCACCGGTACCGCCTGCAAACAGGCTCGGCAGGGCTGCAGTGACCGTTTCGGTCACTTCAGGCTCGGGCGCCGGTTCAGCAGGTGCCGCCGTCGCAGTCACAGGCGCTACAGGTTGCGGCGCGGGTTGCGGAGCAGCGGCCACAGCCGTGCCCGTTTGGACTTGCCGACGATAGGCCATCAACAAAGGCTGACCGGAGAGCTGAGTGCTGGCCTGCCCGCCACTTGTACCCCAGTAATAGGCCTGCATCAGGAAATCGCGCTGATAGGGTTGGAAATCATACCCGTTGACCGGGTATCCCATGGACGCCTGATACCGTTGGATTGCAGCTCGCGTGCCGGCACCCACCTGACCATCAACCCGCCCTGCATTGTAGCCAAAATAGTTGAGCGCCGTTTGCGTCTGCGCCCCTTGCGAGGTAGATGGGATGCCCGACCGATATGTCCGGGTGGTCGAGCGCTGCGCTTTCTTCTTTTGCTGATCTTTGCCGATCGCGTAGCCAACTACGCCTCCGACGACCGCGCCGCCGATAAAGTCACCCGCGTCTGCCCTGGCAATCTGGGGATTCGCGGTCGACAAAGCGAAGGTTAAACAAAGTGCTGCCACTAAACGAAAAATCATAATTTACCTCCAAAACACAACAACAATTGGAGGAAATTATAGCACAACGCCGCCGCGCATGCGGAAAAAAGGCGGATCAGGATCTTTGCAGATCGACCCGCCAGTAGATGCCGCCCCTGGATTCATGAACCCAGAGGCGGCACGCGTTGGTATCAGCCCCGTTGCCCCACATGGCGGCCCGCCCCCTGAGGGGCTGGCAGCTTGGCGTGATCTTCGGCAAAAGCGGTCAGTTTCGCGGCCACACCCTCGGTCGGCAGAGAGGTCTTGCGCGCGTTCAGATCCATATGCAGCAGCAGGGTTTCGACAGTGGCCGCGACCTCTCCATCCGGTCCGTGCAGACGGTGGAACAGATGCATTTTCTTGCCTTCACCGCGCAGAACCTGCGTGGTGACGGTCAGCCGATCCCCTGCATGCAATTCCGCATGGTACTGCACGAAGTTCTCAACCGTGAAATAGCTGTTGCCCGCCGCGATATAGTCTGCATTCGCGTCGATCATCAGCATAAAATTGTCCGTCGCCTGGGCCGAGACCTCGATATAGTGAGCCTCATTCATGTGGCCGTTATAGTCTGTCCAGCTTTGCGGGATGACACGATCCACGGTGATCGGCAGATCATCACCTTCGGGGTCAGGCAACATCGCTTCGTGCGCGTTCAGAACGCCGCCCGCACCGCTGCCGGTTTTCTTCAGCGCGCGCATCATCCCGATCAGGTTGTCATCGCGCAGACGCTCCAATTCGCGGATCGACATATGGCCGGATTGCGCATCCGACTGACCCGCGATCAGGTCGACCAGTTCATCGGTAAATTCCGGCACATCCATCAACTTGGTCCAGGACCATTGCAGGGCCGGGCCGAATTGCGCCATGAAGTGTTTCATCCCTGCCTCGCCACCCGCGACGCGGTAGGTTTCGAACAGGCCCATCTGCGCCCAGCGGATACCAAACCCCATACGGATCGCTTCGTCGATTTCTTCAGTCGTGGCGACGCCATCCTTGACCAGCCAAAGCGCCTCGCGCCAGACGGCCTCGAGGAAACGGTCGGCGATATGCGCATCAATCTCTTTGCGCACAGTCAGCGGATACATCCCAATGGACCGCAGGATATCCGACACCTTGGCACAGGTGTCCGCGTCCCCCACCAGCTCGACCAGCGGCAGCAGGTAGACGGGGTTGAACGGGTGCGCGACGACAACGCGACCGCCGTGTTCGTTCAGCTCTGAAGGTTTGAACCCCGAGGTCGAAGACCCGATCACCGCATCGGCAGGCGACAGTTCGTCGATCTGCGCGTGGATTTTGTGCTTGAGGTCCAAACGCTCGGGCACGCTTTCCTGAACCCACGTGGCATCAGCCAAGGCCTCGCCCATATCATCATGAAAGGTCAGAGTGCCCTCGGCCGGCAGCGCCTTGTCATATAGGGCGGGCAAGGCGCGGCGGGCATTGGCCAGCACTTCGCCGATTTTACGCTCGGCTTCAGGGTCCGGGTCAAAGACCGATACGTTCCAGCCGTTCAGCAGAAAGCGGGCAACCCAGCCCCCGCCGATCACGCCGCCGCCGACGATGGTTGCTTTTTGTGTCATGGCGCAAGTGTCTCCGTATGGCCATCGATGGACAGAACCTGCCCCGAGATTTTGGTCCCCGCCTCCGAGGCAAGGAAAAGTATGCTGTTCGCCACGTCCTGCGCCGTGACCCATGTTTTCATGGACACGCCAGTCACATAGGCTGCGCGCATGGTCTCAATGCTCTGACCATGGGCTGCGGCTTCGTTGGCCAGCACACGCTCCATCCGGTCGCCTTCAACAGCACCGGGGCAGATCGCGTTGACGCGGATGCCAAAGGGGCCAAGCTCCATCGCGAGGGTTTTGGTCAGACCGATCAGGGCCCATTTCGCCGCCGCATAGGGCGACCGCATGGGATAACCCATGATCCCAGCAGTGGATGAGGTCATGACGATCAGGCCGCTTTTTTGTGCCTTCATAACCCGCGCCGCCCAGCGGCAGGTCAGATAGGCGCCATGCACGTTGGTGGCGAGGCATTGCTGCCACGCGTCATAGGCAAGGTCTTCGATCGGCCCGGCGGGGCCGCCGGTACCGGCATTGGCGCAAACCACATCAATGCCGCCCCATTCGGCCTCAACCGAACTTAGGAAGGCGTCCATTGCGGCTTCCGAGGTGACATCGGCCACCACGGCGATACTGCCAGGATGCGCGTCGGCAAAGCTCTGAACCGCTGCGGGATCCGCATCGCAAACCGCGACCCGCGATCCATCTTGAAGGAATTGCTCCGCAATGACGCGGCCGATGCCAGCCGCACCTGCAGTTACAAGAACGCGCCTGCTCATTTCGCGACGGGAGCGCGCTTGGTCAGGCCCAGTTTCTCACGCACGGCATCCGGGCCGATGATCTTGGCGCCCATGTTCTCGATCACTGTAACGGCACGTTCGACCAGTTGTGCGTTAGTGGCCAGAACGCCTTTTTCCAGAAACAGGTTGTCCTCAAGCCCGACGCGGACATTGCCACCAGCCAGCACCGATTGCGCAACGTAGGGCATCTGATCGCGACCCAGCGAGAAGGCCGACCATGTCCAATCAGACGGCACCGCATTGACCATCGCCATGAAGGTGTTGATGTCGTTGGGGGCACCCCACGGGACACCCATACACAGTTGGACCAGAGCGTTGGGCTCCAGAATACCCTCTTTCACCAATTGCTTGGCGAACCATAGATGGCCAGTGTCGAAGGCCTCGATCTCTGGTTTCACGCCAAGATCGGTCATCATCTGACCCATCGCCCGCAGCATGCCGGGGGTGTTGGTCATCACATAGTCCGCCTCGGCAAAGTTCATGGTGCCACAATCGAGCGTACAGATCTCGGGCAAGCATTCGGCGATATGGGCCATCCGCTCCGTCGCGCCGATCATGTCAGTGGCCTCTTCATTGACCGGAAACGGGCTCTCGGTCGGGCCGAACACAATATCACCGCCCATACCGGCCGTCAGGTTCAGCACCACGTCGACCTCAGCATCGCGAATGCGGTCTGTCACCTCGCGGTACAGGCCCAGATCGCGCGAGGGCACGCCGGTTTCCGGGTCGCGCACGTGGCAATGCACAACAGCGGCCCCTGCTTTGGCCGCATCAATGGCCGAGTTGGCAATCTGCTCTGGCGAGCGCGGTACATGCGGAGACTTGTCCTGCGTCCCACCCGATCCGGTGATGGCACAGGTGATGAAAACTTCACGGTTCATGGCAAGGGGCATATCTTTGTCCTTCGATCAGCAGGAATCGCGCCTTGGAAGGCGACTGAATGCGGCAACGCTACTTTCAAAATCCCAGAACAAACGATACATTTCTCGTCAGGAGGAATACTTTTGTCGTCATCCCCTCATGAGCATTTCGAGTTCCTGTTGCTGGGCGGGTTTTCCAACATGGTTCTGGCCAGCGCGCTGGAGCCGTTGCGGGACGTCAAGATGCGCGCGCTCTACGCCAGCCCGGGTTGGGAGATCACCAGCCTGAACGGCGAACCCGTGGAAAGCTCCAGCGAAATACAAGTTTCTCCCAATCGGGTCTTCGACCCAGCAAAATCGACCGGAACGCTGGTCATTGTGGCCGGTTACCGCGTCCGGCAGCAAATCAATAGAGAGCTTCTAGTTGCGATCCGACAGGCTGTTCGGACTGCCAAGCGCGTTCTGGCCCTGGATACCGCGGCTTGGATTTTAGCCGAAGCCGGGGTTCTGGACGGGCACCAAGCCACGATCCACTGGCAAGAGTTTGATGCCTTTCGCGAAAGCTTTCCCAAAGTGAACGTGTCCAGCGCCCGGTTTGTCCATTCCGGACCCTTTCTGACCTGCGGAGGGGCCAGCACGGCGCTGGAACTGACCCTCGACCTGATCCAGAACCTGTTCGGCCCCGCCGCCGCATTTGATGCATCGAACATGTTCATCTACGACCCTGCCCGCCAATCCGAGCTGAAGCGCGGTTCTCAACAATTGCAGGATCGTGGGTCGCCGAAACTGCTGGACGCGCTGAATGTCATTGCCGAAAACGTCGAGACTCCGCTGACAACCTTTGAACTTGCCGAACGCGTCTCGCTCTCCGAGCGCAGCCTCAGCCGCGCATTTGCAGATGAGCTGGGGATGACGACTGGCAAATACTACAAGCTCTATCGTCTGCAACATGCGCGCTATCTGGCGCAGGAAACGCGACTGAGTGTCGAACAGATTGCCCTAAGATGCGGGTTTTCCTGTGCGTCGGCCTTGGGGCGGTCGTTCACCCGTGAATTCGGCCGCCCGATCAGCGCCTTTCGTCCGCAAAACCGAAACGGGCCGTCCGATGGGACAGCCCGCTCCGTCTAACGCTTGGCAGATCACGCGGCAGCGATCTGACCTGCCTTTTCAACCAGCACCTCCGCCTGCCGGATCGAGGCATAGTCGATCAGGCGACCGTCCAGCGAGACAGCGCCCTTGCCTGCCGCCTCTGCATCGGCCATCGCGACGAGAATCCGCTTGGCCTTGTCCACCTCGGCATCCGAAGGCGACATGACCTCATTGGCCAGCGTGATCTGGCTGGGGTGAATGGCCCACTTGCCTTCACAGCCCAGAACCGCTGCGCGCTTTGCCGCCGCACGATAGCCAGCGGGGTCTTGAAAATCGCCGAACGGGCCGTCGATCGGGCGCAGGCCGTTTGCGCGCGCCGCAACAACCATACGCGCCAGTGCGTAGTGCCACATATCACCCCAATGGGTCATGCGGCCGCCCTCAGGGTCGGCATCGGTCAGCACCGAGTAATCCGGGTTCACACCGCCAATGATGGTTGTCCGCGCACGGGTCGAGGCCGCATAGTCGGCAACCCCGAAATGCAGACTTTCGTTGCGTTTCGACGCGGCAGCAATCTCGCTAACATTCTGCATGCCAAGCG
This sequence comes from Ruegeria profundi, assembly GCF_049800715.1. Lineage (GTDB taxonomy): Bacteria > Pseudomonadota > Alphaproteobacteria > Rhodobacterales > Rhodobacteraceae > Ruegeria > Ruegeria profundi_A. The sequence goes on along the minus strand of NZ_JBNAFO010000012.1, from coordinate 1,675 downwards.
CGGTTTCGATGATATGTTCGAACCCGATCCGCTTTTTGTAACCCTTGGCGTCCTCGATCTGGGTGACCAGCATGTCGACAGCATAGACATCGGCGGCGGTGCCGACCTTGGGGATCATGATCAGGTCCAGACGCTGACCGGCCTGTTCGACCACATCCACCACGTCACGATACATGTAATGAGTATCCAGCCCGTTGATCCGAACCGACATGGTCTTGTTGCCCCAGTCGATGTCATTCAGGGCCTCGATGATGTTCGCTCTGGCCTGTTCCTTTTCGTTGGGCGCGACGGCGTCTTCCAGATCCAGGAAGATCACATCCACATCCGACTTGGCCGCTTTTTCAAACATGCCAGGCTGGCTGCCCGGAACAGCCAGCTCGCTGCGGTTGAGACGGGCCGGAGCCTGTTCGATTGGGTGAAAGCTCATGGTTTAGGGTCCTTGGTTTTAAAGGTTCGGATAGATAGGGAATCTGGCGCAGAGGTCGGCGACTTCTGCTTTGACCTTGGCCTCGACCTCGGCATTGCCGTCTTCGCCATTGGCGGCCAGACCGTCGACCACTTCGATGATCCAGTCCGCGATCTGGCGGAATTCGACCTCGCCGAAGCCGCGCGTGGTGCCAGCTGGAGAACCCAGACGGATGCCCGAGGTGATGGTCGGCTTTTCCGGATCAAACGGCACGCCGTTCTTGTTGCAGGTAATATGCGCCCGGCCCAAAGCCTTCTCGGTCGCGTTGCCCTTCACACCTTTGGGGCGCAGGTCGACCAGCACAACATGGGTGTCGGTGCCGTGGGTCACCGTGTCCAGACCGCCCTTGATCAGCTGATCCGACAGCGCCTGCGCGTTGGTAATGACCTGCTGGATATAGGTCTTGAACTCGGGGCGCAGAGCCTCGCCGAAGGCAACCGCCTTGCCTGCGATGACATGCATCAGAGGACCACCCTGAATGCCGGGGAAGATCGCCGAATTCACTTTCTTTGCGATATCTTCATCATTGGTCAGGATCATACCACCACGAGGTCCACGCAGGGTCTTGTGGGTTGTCGTGGTCGCCACATGCGCGTGCGGGAAGGGGCTTGGATGCTCGCCTGCGGCCACCAGACCGGCGAAATGCGCCATGTCCACGTGCAAATAGGCGCCGACCATGTCGGCGATCTCGCGCATGCGGGCAAAGTCGATCTGACGCGGGATGGCCGAGCCACCTGCGATGATCAGCTTGGGGTTATGCTCTTTCGCCAGCGCCTCGACCTGATCGTAGTCGAGCATGTTGTCTTCTTTGCGGACACCGTATTGCACGGCGTTGAACCACTTGCCCGACTGGTTCGGGCGGGCACCGTGGGTCAGGTGACCACCGGCATCCAGGCTCATGCCCAGAATGGTGTCGCCGGGCTGGATCAGCGCCTGGAACACGCCCTGGTTCGCCTGGCTGCCCGAGTTCGGCTGCACGTTGGCAAAGCCGCAACCAAACAGCTCTTTCGCGCGGTCGATGGCCAGGTTTTCGGCAATGTCGACGAACTGGCAGCCGCCATAGTAGCGACGGCCGGGATAGCCTTCGGCGTATTTATTGGTCATCACCGAGCCCTGCGCCTCCATCACGGCGGCAGAGACAATGTTTTCCGACGCGATCAGCTCGATCTCGTCGCGCTGACGGCCCAGCTCGGACGTGATCGAGCCAAA
>NZ_JBNAFO010000011.1:0-180428 GCF_049800715.1 Ruegeria profundi | reverse complement strand
TGTCTGACGTCAGCGCCAATGGGACAGTTTAGGTCGATTTGATAAGAGAGGGTTTCTGGCTCATCGTAACCGCCAAGGAGTGGAGATGAGAAAGAAACCCGGAACCAAGCAGAGCCACGGTGAGAAGGTCGTAAAGGACATTCGCCGTGCGACCCGCAAACAGTATTCCGCAGAAGAGAAGATCAGGATCGTGCTGGACGGCCTAAAAGGCGAGGACAGCATTGCAGAGCTGTGCCGTCGTGAGGTCATCGCGCAGAGCCTTTATTACAGCTGGTCCAAGGAATTTCTGGAGGCCGGCAAGAAACGTCTGGCAGGCGACACGGCCCGCGCGGCAACTTCCACCGAAGTGAAGGATCTGAGACGGGAAGCCCGTGATCTGAAGGAGGTGGTTGCCGAACAGGCTCTTGAACTGCGGTTGCTCAAAAAAAGCATGATCGCGGATGGGGACGACGACGCATGAGATATCCCGCATCCGAAAAACTGGAAGTCATCCGCTTGGTTGAGCAATCGCATCTGCCGACCAAGCGCACTTTGGAGAAGCTGGGCATTCCGAAGACCACCTTCTATCGCTGGTACGACCGATATCTCGTCGGCGGCCCCGAGGCGCTTGAAGATCGTAGACCCACGCCGTCACGGGTCTGGAACCGCATTCCCACGCCAGTGCGCGAGAAGATCAAGGATCTGGCTCTGAAGGAAAGTGAGCTTTCCCCGCGTGAATTGGCTGTTCGCTTCACTGACACAGAAAAGTACTTTGTGTCAGAGGCTTCGGTCTACCGCATCCTCAAGTCTTACGATCTGATCACCAGCCCAGCCTATGTGGTTTTGTCAGCCGCAGACGAGTTCCAGGACAAGACAACACGACCGAACCAACTCTGGCAGACCGATTTTACCTATCTCAAGGTGATCGGCTGGGGCTGGTTCTATCTCAGCACGATCCTGGACGATTACAGCCGCTACATCATCGCCTGGAAGCTTTGCACGACGATGAAGACCGAGGATGTGACCGACACACTGGACCTCGCCCTGCACGCCTCAGGCTGTGATCAGGCAACGGTGCTGCACAAGCCACGTCTGCTCAGCGACAACGGGTCCAGTTACATCTCTGGTGAGCTTGCCGAATGGCTGGAAGATCAGAAAATGGATCATGTTCGAGGGGCACCATACCATCCGCAAACTCAGGGAAAGATCGAGCGCTGGCACCAGACGCTCAAGAACCGCATCCTGTTGGAAAACTACTATCTGCCCGGTGATCTCACGCAGCAGATTGACGCCTTCGTCGAGCACTACAATCACCGGCGTTATCACGAGAGCCTGCAAAACCTCACGCCCGCTGATGTCTACTTCGGACGCGGGCAGACCATTCTAAAACAACGAGAAAGGATCAAACGAAAGACTATCGAAACCCGGCGCTTGCTTCACCGCAAAACCGCCGCATAATCAATCTAACCAGATGAGACAGATACTCTCTTAGATCACGCCGCCATCCGTCCCAAAACCCCTGACAACGGACACCGGGTGACCTCGACTGCGACCACAGCAAACACCACACCAATCAACAGAGCTTTTGTATTCACTGCCGAAAGGCTGGGTAGTTTAACCCGAAGAGACAGGGCTATTATCACACCCCCTGTTAACCCAGTCGCAATTGAATAGATCATGCTACTTTTGTCTGCGTTGAGACCGATCAATATGCCGACTGCAAGCGACGCGACAAAGTATGCGCGTAACCATCCAGACATGTGTCCGGGGTGGGTCTTATAGAGAAAGATATTCACCCCAAACAAATGCAATGAATAGGCCAACGTTCCAACAGCGTACAGCTCAGGTGATGTTCCCGTCGTTTGCATGACGGTAATGGCAAGCAAGCAGTTATAGGTTCCAAGTGCCACTGTATCCAAGCCAAGCGACAACCTGTGATCGGCCCCCGTGTCGCGACTGGCTTCCAGCAAGTAGTAAATGAGAAATCCTAGGAGCGAATAACCGAACAGCGAGTTTTCCCATTTCCCATTTTCAGCCAAATCGGCCGACAATTCACCGATTTTTGGCAGTAAGAAAAGGAAAGCATAGCCAAGTCCGATCCCAGATGAAAAATCAGAAAGCCAGCCTGCTAGGCCGGGGAATCTCTGGTAAAAAGACACGCAGAAGACGTGAACAGTGCCGATGACTGCAATCGATGTTATCGCGAGGTATGTCGACGCGTCGAACACGGCTAAGATCCAATGATCACATTACAATTTGTATGAGACACCCCTTGGGAGCAAAAGCACAACCCAAAAAGTGAAGAAGGTGCGGTTTGAATAGAACACTCAACGACAGTTTTCTTCTGCACTTCCGGCTTTGATGCCCGGTGCAGAAATTTGAAGTTAAGGCTCAGTGTTGCCGTTTTCTGCGGTTTGCATGATTGGCTGATGGCAGCCCAAACCGGACATTCTTAACAAGACTTTGCAATTTCCGAGATCAAGACAATGCGGTCGATGACAAGAAGCCTAGAGTTTTCAAATTCCAGTATCGAAAATCGAAGGGCGCACGGCATCCTCTTACCTTTGAACAAAAAAGTTTTGGCGATGAACAACTTACACTGCTCAAATTGAATTCAAAAAACGCTCTATTTCCACTAGGGCTTTAGGCCAGGCAGGATCATACTCTGGCATCGTATTGTTTGCTGTCTCAAGGCCAATAAAGCGCGCATTCTCGATGCCGGCGGCGAATATCCTACCTTGTTCAACACTGTGCATCCTGTCTCGATTAGCGTGCATGACCAGAGCCGGACAGGTGATCCGCAGAAGTAGATCCGTTACGTCGACCCCTGCGACCAGTGGTCCAATCTTAAGCCAATCCTGATGGTCCATTGCCACTTTCATAAATTCTGCATAAGTGCGCTGGTCATGCGGACTTGCGGTTGGAGCAAATGATTGGGCCATCAAGTCTCTTGCAGAAGGGTATTCATCGTTCCAGCCTTCAAGACTCATATCCATCATTGCTTGCCCAAGCGCAGCAATTCCGGGCTGTGAACGAACCGCAAGTCCTTGTGCAAATCCACCGAGTAGAACCAACCCCGAAACACGGTCAGGATTGTGTGCAGCAAAAGCCGCCGCAATGGTTGCCCCAAAAGAAATGCCAAACAATGGAACTTTTTCGATCCCGGCCGCGTCCAGTACGGCCTCAACATCTTCGACGATGCGATTTAGAGATACATCCTGCACGCCCCTCTGGGACAAGCCATTGTTTCTACCATCAAACCGATAAAGGCAGTGGTTCTCAGAAAGAAGAGGCAACCATCCGGCGATGGTGTTCATCGTCCAATCGTATTCCAGATGCCTAAGCCAGTTTGGTGTGACCAGTAACTTTCTACCGCTTCCAGTCGATGTCCAGGCAAGCGTCGTACCGTCTTTTGATTTTGCAAAGCGGACGTCTTGAGAGTTAGCCAGCAGCTTGTTCTTTGCGCGTCTTTTGTCACCATCCAAATCAATAGAGTAGGCTTCCACTGGATTTGGAATTCCCTTCAGCCGTATCGAGCTTTCTGGTCGCAACGCTACTGCCAGCGAAGTTCCCGCAACTTCGGCAGCTGTCTTGCTGACGAGACAACTTCCAATATGGGCACTGGACTGAAGGCGAGATGCAACATTAACGGCCTCTCCGAACAAGTCTGTACCATTTGGCATTACGTCGCCAACGTGGAGACCTCCTCGAAGTTTTACGTCTTCATCTCTCATCTGATTGAAAATCTGACTGGCAGCATTAATTGCGTCTGTGGCTGCAACAAACTCAACCAAAGAACCATCTCCCATCAGCTTGAATATTCGTCCTTTGTTTTCATGGACCAACGGTCTGATCACATCGTCCAAAATGCGTTGTAGAGTGTTCAGCGTGGTCTCAGCATCCTGTGACATGCGCTTGGCATAATCGACGACATCGAGACTTAGGATCGCAGCAATTTTCCGCTTCATCAGTCGATGTGATCCTTTTAGCTAAACCAATTCCTCTGAACCAAAATTAACAGACGAATAGGTTTTTGTGACCAAAACTTGTGCCTGGGCATTTTGCTAAGCCTGCAAGTTCCCAAACTTGCGTTGAAACAGACAGCCGAGCAAAATGTCTTATTGGCTGGCGAAACCCAGAATAAAGGTGAATGACTAACGCATTCGCGTTGCTAACTAAGGTTCACTTCGAAATATCAATTCTAAAGGTGTCAGTCCGTAGCTCTTCTTATCTGTGACCGATGTCAGGCCGAAGCGGAACTTCCACTCTGAGCTTTGCAAAATCTAACAAGCGGACGGCAGCTACCATGAATGTGAATGGCTTTAAGGTATCGAGCGCTTCGCCACAGTGACAATTCAAGAAAAAAATTACTGCGAGAAACAAGGTGGCTGAAACTGCTCTCTTACAGGAAACAGGCGTCCCCGCACACTTTCGCGCAATTCGAGCTTAGCCCAGAGTGATGCCGGTGATGAAGGTGTACGAGCTTTCAACCAGATCGATGACGACATCCAGCTCTTCGGGTGTGGTTGGAGTATAGATCATGACAAAACCGCTCCACCCAGGACGTTGCTTGGCCCAGGGGTGAGCTACGGCCCAGCCAGCCTCAATTGCCCTTCGCGCCATTTCTGGGTCGAGCGAGGCGTGCAAGCTGCCATCAGGATGCATGTGCGCAAACTCAAACCCACCGACGATAGAGTTCGGTTGGGACAACAACATATCGGGATCAAGCTAAAAGCCAATCGCGCCAGGTAATGATATGCGTGTGGGGCCAAGTGTGACCCCCGGGAATTGCGCAACTCGCTTCAGCAATAGCTGGGCTAACTCGGCATTAATTTCGACACCAATCTGAGTGTGCGGCACGCCGCTTGTCGTTTCGGGACGGGGCGAGATGCGCTCCGGCAAGGAGCGCTCTTGCGCGGACGCCATCGAGCACATCAATGTCACTACCGTCACAGAAACCGCCAATGATCTCAGGTGTACATTCATCGTGTTGACCATCCGCCAATATCAAAAATTGAGTGCTCAGCGCCATATCGGTGCCCCTGCACGCATCATTCAGCTTTTAACGCTTCGATATTAATCAAGAGCTCTATCTCGTCGCTCACAGCAGGTGCAAAGGCCCCAAGTCCGAATTCAGACCGTACGATAGTCGCCGTGGCAGCCAGCCCCAAGGTCGGCGTGCCCTCTTTTGGGCCAAACGGGTATGGCGCTGACTTGTTGAGCGTTGTTTCCAGAACAACAGGCTTGGTGACGCCATTCATGGTCAAGTCGCCAGAAATATCCGCGGAATTTTCCCCGGTCACTTCAATGCTGGTTGAGGCGAATGTGACCACGTCACCGTCGTTCGCGCTGAAAAAGTCATCGGACATGAAGTGTTGCAAACGGGCATCCCAGCCCGTGATCATGGATTTTACAGGCATAGACACTGTGACAGACGACGCAGACGGATCATCTTCGTTGAACTCTATCTCGCCGCTAAAACCTGAAAACATGCCAAATGTTTCTGAGAACCCGATGTGGTCGTAGCTGAACAATACCTGGCTGTGTCCAGGATCCAGCTCGTAGATGCCACTCTCGGACAATGCGGTTGTCGCGCCCATCGATAAGAGTACCGCCAGCGGGGTTGCTGCCACTTTGACCATTGATACACTCCCATTTTGACAAGACTTGTTTGCGGAATTGAGTATTGAGCTTTAGTTTTTAGCTGATCATATTAATAGAACAAATTGTTCTATAACGCAACAAAGTGTTCTATAGGAGGGGCGATTGAAAGAAGATCCCAGGCTGATCGCCACACGACAGGCCGCACTTGATGCGGCGCAAAGGATACTGATGGATGAGGGCGTGCTGCACGTAACTCATGGCGCGGTTTCAAAGGCAACAGGCATTTCGCGGAGCACACTTTACAGGCACTGGCCAGATGCGCGCAGTCTGCGTGATGCAGCATTCAGGCGCGTCGCAACACCGCCGAACATACCGCCCAAAACCGATGGCCCGCTGCGATCTGACCTGCGCTGGTTACTCGGCGTACTGATGGGAGCCTTGAATGACACACCATGGGGCCAAATCGCGCCTCAGGTGGTCGCTGCTGCGTCCACCGACGAAGAAGCGCGATTGGTCATAACCGAATTCATGAAAGACAGGTTCGCAAGTGTTGAAGCCGTGTTTTCAGCTGCAATTGACCGCGGTGAGATCACCGCCGACGTTCCGGTTGATCAACTCATAGAACTAGCAGTCGCTGCACCTTACTTCCGCAAGCTCATACGTCATGAGATACTGGACGAAGATTGGTTGGATCAACATGTTGATCTGCTGTGCAGTGTCGCGAAAACCAATTCGGGGCAGTGACCATCGCCTTACTTTGCAATCAAAGCGACCAGCAAAGGGCGCGAGACTTCGGCAGATCAGCAATTCAAGATCGATAGCAAGTCCAGCCAGTTCTTAATAGTGGCTGCTTCAAATGGTCCCGACAAAGGTTCGCGATGATCGTTCGTCGAGGATTGCAAAGTCCGCTTTCTGCGCATCGCAGACATTTGTTGAAAATTCAGCCTCGCGAAAGGCGATCACACTTATTAAACGTCTTTTTTTGACATTCCATTATGGAACCGTTGCAAGTGCCTAGAACGACCGGTTTCCGCTCCAATTCGGTTTGCCCCCCCTTAAAATTTCACGCGGAAAAATTTGACTACCCCCGCCGGTCCCGTGGATTGGACCTCCCAACTTTTGATACCCCCCCTTCCCAAACTTGGCTGGAATTTAGGACTGTGTGACACCAATGCTCTGTCCCTTACTCAACACGACATCACTAAAGAACCTAACGTACCGATCAATTTCTTCTTGTTTGGGAAAACGGGTCGGCAATGCGATGCTGTCGTTCTTTCTCAGCATCTGCAAAAGCGACCCAAAGTCGAAGACCGTGTTGGCAGTGATAAACGCTTCCCACTCATGAAGGATCTGATTGTCATCTTCGGAGAACCAAAGATATCCGCCAAGCCCGGTCGCAACGGTTACGTTTTCTTTGTTCCTTCCTATGTTCTTATAAGGCGCGACAAGTTTGTCGTCTTCGCACGACACGGTTGTCGCCTTACGACGCGCGTTGGTGTCGCGATGAGTGTCGTGTTCAAGGCTGTTTTTGGGGACCGTGATTTGGAACATGCGCCTAACATCACGCCTGCGTACACGCCGGATCCAGCCGAACATCTCGAGCTCCTGAAGGTAACGTTGGATACTGCGATTGTGGACACCAAACCGGTTTGCCAAGGTAGCATTGCTCGCCCAATAGCAGCCGCTTTCTTTGGACACAAACTCGTCGCAGACAAAAGATGCGAAGTGTTTGGTACGCCGTGCCAACTGATCAGTAGCGTGAACGCGTTTCTTCCATTCAAAACGATATTTGGAGAATGGGGCTATCCGAGACATCAATTCGTTCCCCCCAAGCCCTCGCTCCGCGATGTCATCCATGCATCGAGGTCAGAGCGCTTGTACCGGATCGAACGAAGACCGATCCGAATAAACCTTGGCCCGGCGACATCGCCAATTCCCATACGCAGTTTTGCGAGATAGCTTTCATTGATACCAGTGTATTGAGCGGCCTCCCGGGCCGTCAGATAGTGTGCCTGCATAGCATTGCTCCTTTGAACACATCAGGGAACAACAATGAAACAATTGGTGTTGCCGTCATGGGGCGTGCAAAAGAATTAGTTTTCTTTCCGCCCCACATACTTTCTCCAACTTCGAAAAGCTGACGTCGGCAGTTCTTCTATTTCGAAGAGATCAAACATATCGCTCAGAAAGCGGTAGAACGGACCGCTTTCATTCATCGCCTTGGGAACTCTTATTGTCCCCGGATGGCGCTCACAGAGCCCGACGCAAGCTGCAACCAAGCGCCAGGCCTCTATTGCCTTCATGCCAAACGGTACACCGTGCGCGGCGGTCGCTTCAGCGTCTTCAATCAAATCCAAAAAGTGGCGAAGCCTCTTGAAAAACTCTCCTTTTGCCAAAATCGCCTTCCAGTGTGGAGTTTCTTTCAGTATGTCGGTGAACGTATCCTCGTGATCGCCGGTGCTTCGATCCTCATTCATCAATCCGCTTCTTTGGAGAGCTCCAACACGAAACGCATCGAGTACGGGTATCGGAAGGCGGTCCAAGATTTTATCTGCTTCATTCAAACGTGTTCTCAGTTTAGCGAGGTCTTCCAATACAAGTTTGGGTGACTAAAACTCATCGAGTTCATGGGCTTGGTCGAATACCAAGTAGTGCGCTATCCACCCAAAGCTCTCATCGTCAAAACATTCTTATTTATCAAAGTGTTTTCTAAGGAGTCGAATTAACTCGATACGGAACTCGTTGGGGCCAGGCTCGAATTCGTCTTGGTCTGGTATATCGAGTTCGAGTAATTCTGGATCGATCGGCCAGATCCAATCTCGCTCACTCATTGCAACCCACCGTTTTTGCCCATAGCCCTGTGTTCCAATTCCCGACACACAGTATCCATTGCCGGCCTGAGTGCGTCGAGCGACGGTTTTACGTAGCGCTGACCGGTGATCGACAGTGGCGTGTGGTTGAGCAGGCGGCCAACGATTTCCTCCAATATCCCGGCCTCCATGGCGACTGTGGCAAATGTTCGACGATGGGCATGACATGACCATTGCATGCGCTCAGGCCCCTTTAGATGACCACTGGGCGATCTCGGCGACGGAAACACCCATTTCCGATGCAGGCCGCGCACGGGTGCGAGTATCTCGTGATGCGCCTCCAGGATTGGGAGGTCGAAACTCCGGCCGTTCTTGGTCATCGGCAAGTGGATATGATCCTCGTGGATATGTTTCCACTCCAGCGTCAACGCCTCGGTCTTGCGAAAGCCGGTAAACAGGATCAACTCGTAAAACACCTTGTGGATGGGATTGTGGAGCGCTGCCACTGTCTGGCACCAAGCTCTCAGATCCTCGATTACAGACCCGTTCGGCTTCTCCTCATACCACTCGATGGCCATTGTCGGACTTTCCGGGAGCTCATGGACCCGCCGGGCGTGGTTCCAGACGGTCCGAAAATACTTCAAAGTGTGATTTGCCGAGGATGGTGTTGCCGCCATGGATCTGTGACGCTCAACCACCATCGACTTTGTTATCTCATCCAGCGGCAGGCGCAGCCAATCTTTAAAATGTAGCTCAAACTGCTGACGCACCTCAGATCGGTGAGCCTCAGACCGAAGCTTGGGACGTGCCAAATAGGTTTCCATGGCCGTCTCAACCGTGGGCGCTCCGATCTGTAAAACAGCTTGCCCACTCCCCTGCCCCAGTCAAGCGCATATCCCAGTGCAGTTTCTCGAGCAGTATCTGCGGAAATCATCGGGTAGCGCTCGATCAAAACACGCCGCGTTTGGCCCCCAACGTCTTTCAGGAAGTACCAGGTCTTTGACTGTTTCCCGACGAAGAGCACAAGCCCCTTGATCTCGCTGTCCCAATGCTTGGCGGTACCGCTTTTTGTCTGCGGAATCTTGCGCGCGAAGGTCTCTGTGAGCTTTGGCATTTTATCGGCTTTTTGTCGGAAACGGCATGATAGAAGGCGCTAACATATGGTACGAGCTGCAACATATTATTGAACTAAATGAAAGATTTAGAAACTACACGATACTCAGTGAAACTGATCATCATTGCTTGAAAGGCATGGGCTTTACCATTAAGCTATACCCGCTTAGCGTTTGGGTTGAGCAATTCAAGCATCTGGGGGCGTCAAGAACCGAAATCACGCCGGGCGTGCATTTCCTTGGGGCAGTGGGTCTGTCAGATATCCTCGCCCGGCGGCTCTAGCGCGCCGCCCGGTTCCAGCAAGGCCCGCTCGGACAGCCATGGGTTCAGTTCAAGGGCCGCAGTCAGGGCAGAACGGGCCTCATCCAATCTCCGCAGACCCAGCAACGTTAGGGCCCGGCCACTCATGGCCGCGATGTGATTTGGGGATAGCTCCAGCGCCCGATCCAGATCAACCAAGGCCGAAGGAAAGTCTTGCCGCAGGAAATTGACGAAAGCACGTTGGTTGTACCCTTCGGCATAGTCCGGGCAGTAGACCACCAGCGCGTCCAGCTCCTGCAAAGCGCCCAGAAGATCCGATGCCTCGCGCCGCGCCATGCCACGATCCAACAGTGTCTGAGCGCGAAGATCGGGGGCGTCGGTCCACAACTCCCACATCTGGTTGGAGATCCCGCGCGCCTCCGACTGCGACTCGGCCTGCTGAATTTGTGCAATCAGCGCGCCCATCCCTGCCGAATGGTCCGGCGCGGACGGGCAGGATTGCGCAAAAGCGGGAGTTGTGAGCCAAAGGGCAAAGACAGGGGCTATAAACATGCGGGTCATAGACCAAGTGTGACGCACAATCCGCTTTGGTCAAGTTTCGCGGTCGATGCCGCCCAGCAAACCGGTTTCCTTTACGGCCTCCATCGCAACGAAGGTCGAGGTATTAGCGACATGCGGCAGAGACGAGATCTTCTCGGCCAGCACCGCGCGGTATTCCGACATCGACCCGGTGCGCACCTTCAGCAGATAGTCGAAATTCGACGCGATCATATGGGCTTGCTCGATCTCCGCGATCTTGCGGACCGCGGCATTGAACTCGGCCAGCGCTTTTTCCCGCGTGTCAGTCATGCGCACCTCGACAAAGGCCACGTGATCTAGCCCCAACCGGATCGGATCCAACATTGCTCGGTATCCTGTAATCACCCCATCTGCCTCAAGCCGCTTCAACCGTGCCTGGGTCGGCGATTTCGACAACCCGATCCGCCGCGCCAGATCCGCGACCGAGATGCGCCCGTCTTCGGCCAGAGCCTGCAGAATCGCGCGATCAAAACGGTCGAGGTTCGGAAAGTCCATTTGCATCGAAATACCGTCAAAAATCAGTTCGTTTGACCTGTGTATGTCAAAACTTGGTCCGTTGTCCCGAAAAAATGCGCGTATACTGATAAAAACGCCCGGAGGAACAATGTCTCACAGCCTGCGCACATCCATCGACACCCACACCTATGCCGATCAATCGACCGTTCTGCAGGCATTGACCCACCAGGCAGACCTGTCCGAGTCGGACCGTCGCGCCATCTGCGACGCGGCGGCCCAATTGGTCCGCGATATCCGGTCCAGCACCTCGCCCGGCATGATGGAGGTGTTTCTGGCTGAATACGGCCTGTCCACTGACGAAGGCGTGGCGCTGATGTGTCTGGCCGAGGCGCTTCTGCGAGTACCCGATGCAGATACGATTGATGCGCTTATCGAAGACAAGATCGCGCCCTCGGACTGGGGCAAACATTTGGGGCAGTCCTCATCCTCGCTGGTCAACGCCTCGACCTGGGCCTTGATGCTGACCGGCAAGGTGTTGGATGAGGGTAAGGCCTCGCCCGTCAGCGCCATCCGCGGGGCGATCAAGCGGCTGGGTGAACCGGTCATCCGAACCGCTGTTGGACGCGCGATGAAGGAGATGGGGCGTCAGTTCGTTCTGGGCGAGACGATTCAATCGGCCATGGAACGCGCCAGCGGGATGGAGGCCAAGGGCTACACCTACTCCTACGATATGTTGGGCGAAGCGGCCCGGACCGAGGCCGACGCCGCCCGCTATCACCTGTCCTATTCGCGCGCTATCGCCGCCATTGCCGAGGCGTGTACTCATGACGATATCTGCGCCAATCCCGGCATTTCGGTCAAGCTGTCTGCCCTGCATCCACGCTATGAGCTGGCGCAGGAGGCGCGGGTCATGGATGAACTTGTCCCCCGCCTGCGCGCACTGGCCCTTCTGGCCAAAGCTGCTGGCATGGGCCTGAACGTGGATGCCGAGGAAGCCGACCGGCTGTCCCTGTCCCTGCAAGTCATCGAGGAAGTCATGGCCGAGCCCGCCTTGGCCGGTTGGGATGGGTTCGGCATCGTCGTGCAAGCTTACGGCCCGCGCGCCGGGCTCGTTCTGGATACGCTCTATGAAATGGCCGGGCGCCATGATCGCAAGCTGATGGTGCGGCTGGTCAAAGGCGCCTATTGGGATACGGAGATCAAGCGCGCGCAGGTCGAAGGTGTCGATGGCTTCCCAGTCTTCACCCATAAGGCCGCGACCGATGTCTCGTATATCGCCAATGCCCGCAAGCTGCTGGGCATGACCGACCGGATCTATCCGCAATTTGCCACGCATAACGCGCATACCGTCAGCGCGATCCTGCACATGGCCGAGGGACAGCCATTCGAGTTCCAGCGCCTGCATGGGATGGGCGAAACGCTGCACGGTCTGGTATTGGACAAACACAAAACCCGCTGCCGCATCTACGCGCCGGTCGGCGCGCATCGCGATTTGCTGGCCTATCTGGTCCGGCGTCTGCTGGAGAACGGCGCGAACTCATCCTTCGTGAACCAGATTGTGGATGAGGCCGTCCCACCGGAAGAGGTCGCCGCTGATCCATTCACTGCAGCTGAGACACCGCCCTCGCCTCTGCCAACCGGGCCAGAGCTGTTTTTGCCCGAGCGTCCCAACTCCAAGGGCTTTGATCTGCACCACACACCGACGCTGGACCAGATCGACGCAGCGCGGGATCGGTTCCAAGCAACTGATTGGCGCGCGGAGCCTTTGCTGTCCGAGGACGCGAAACCCATGGCTGAAGAGCCGGTGATTAACCCGGCCAAACCCCAGGACAAGCCCGGCACAGTTGCGTCGACCAGTATTGCGGATGTGGAGCTTGCCCTGGCCTCGGCCAGCCCATGGCAAGCCCCGGCAGAGCAACGCGTCAAAGCTCTGAACGCAGCCGCCGACCTGTATGAGGCCCATTTCGGAGAACTCTTCGCCCTTCTGGCTCGCGAGGCGGGGAAATCCCTGCCCGATGCCGTTGCCGAGCTGCGCGAAGCGGTGGATTTCCTGCGCTACTACGCGGCGAACATCCCCGATGCCAAACCGGCTGGGGTCTTCACCTGTATCAGCCCGTGGAACTTCCCCCTGGCGATTTTCACCGGACAGATTTCGGCGGCTTTGGCAACCGGCAACGCCGTCCTCGCCAAACCCGCGCCGCAGACGCCTCTGATCGCGCATCGCGCGGTGCAGCTGTTGCACGAGGCCGGAGTTCCCCGCGATGTGTTGCAACTGCTGCCCGGCGGACCAGAGGTCGGGGCCGCGCTCACCTCGGATGCGCGCGTCTCGGGTGTGGCGTTCACCGGATCGACAGCGACGGCGTTGAAAATCCGCTCGGCCATGGCACAGAACATGCGACCCGGCACACCTCTGATCGCTGAGACAGGTGGTTTGAACGCGATGATCGTGGACAGCACGGCGCTGCCGGAACAGGCGGTGCAATCCATCATCGAAAGCGCGTTTCAATCAGCTGGTCAGCGCTGCTCAGCCCTGCGCAGTCTCTATCTGCAAGAGGATATCGCCGAGGATGTGCTGACCATGCTCAAAGGCGCGATGGATGCGCTGCAGGTCGGTGATCCGTGGCTGATCTCAACTGATTGCGGGCCGGTCATTGATGAGACCGCGCGTCAGGGAATCGCGGACCATGTCGCGAAAGCCCGTGCAGAAGGGCGCGTTCTTAAAGAACTCAACACGCCGCCCGAGGGGACATTCATTGCCCCCACCCTGATCGAAATCGGCAGCATCGCCGATTTGGAACGTGAAATATTCGGCCCGGTTCTGCATGTCGCTCGCTTCAAAGCGCAAGAGATCGACACGGTAATCGCCGACATCAACGCCACTGGCTACGGGCTGACCTTCGGCCTGCACACTCGCATCGACGACCGGGTTCAGCATGTGACCGAGGCGATCCACGCGGGCAATGTCTATGTGAACCGCAACCAGATCGGCGCCATCGTGGGATCTCAGCCTTTCGGAGGCGAGGGGCTTTCGGGCACTGGTCCCAAAGCGGGTGGGCCGAACTACTTGGCCCGGTTCTGCGCTCCGGATCGTCAGAGCACCTCAGAGACATGGCGGGCAACTGCGGAATTGCCCGCGCCGAAAGGGCAACCGGCCCCTTTTCGAACCCAAACCCTGCCCGGACCTACGGGGGAATCAAACCGGTTGTCTGAATTTGCCCGGCCTCCGCTGTTATGTCTCGGCCCCGGCGAGAGCGCTGCGCGCGCTCAGGCAGATGCGGTTTTGGCTTTGGGTGGGACGGCGATTGAGGCGACGGGCATGCTCGATCTGCATCGTTTGGAAAACCTGACCGGCTTCGCGGGCGTTCTGTGGTGGGGAGACGAGGAAACCGCCCGTCAGATAGAACAGCATCTGGCGCGGCGCGACGGGCCGATCCTGCCCATGATCCCCGGACTGTCGGATCGTACGCGGGTGCTGGCGGAACGCCATGTCTGCGTCGACACGACGGCGGCGGGCGGCAATGCGGCGCTGTTGGGTGGTGCGGCATAACCTGACCTTGACGCTGGGCGCGGAAAAGCCCAGCGTCGCGCCATGTTTCCGATCCGAGATCACAACCCCTCGGGGCGCACGCCCTATGTTGTCTACGCCCTGCTGGCGGCGAATATCCTGATCTTCGTCAGCTATGTCGGGATCATGGACAACGCACGGGTGCTTCAGCAGTTCTATTTCGACTACGCGATCATTCCCGCCCGTAGCGCCGAAGGGGTCGCACTCGAGACCTTCGTGACCTCAATGTTCCTGCATGGCGGCTGGATGCATCTGGCGGGCAACATGCTGTTTCTTTGGATTTTCGGCGATAATCTGGAGGACGAAATGGGCCACTTACCATTTCTGCTGTTCTACCTTGTCGCCGGGATCGGAGCCGGACTGATCCATGTGATCACCGCACCCGACTCGGTAGTGCCCACAATCGGAGCCTCCGGGGCGATTGCTGGCGTGATGGGCGGGTACTTGCTGCTTTTTCCCAAAGCCCGAGTGGATATTCTGCTGATACTGATCGTCTATTTCCGGGTCTTTAGCATCCCGGCCTTCGTGATGCTCGGGGTTTGGCTGGCACTTCAGTTTTTTGGCAGTCTCTCTAGCAACCCCGACGAGGGCGGCGTCGCCTATTGGGCGCATACCGGTGGGTTCGTCGTTGGGCTGATCCTGTGTATCCCGCTATGGCTGAAACGCGGAGGACCAGCGTACTGGGACCGCACGCACGGCCATCCGCCTCACCCCGAGACGAAATACAAGCTGTCGCAATCCCGCATCCCGCGCGTGCCGCGCAGGTAAAGGCGTTCAGCCCCGGATTGACTTAGCAAAGCTGTCGAAGATTGGCTCGTTGGCGCAGATGACCTCGCCATCTTCCAGAATGCTGCCTTCGGGGTTCAAGGGCTGAACCAGACCACCGGCCTCTTTCACGATGATGATCCCGGCGGCCAAGTCCCATGCGTTCAAGCGGCGCTCCCAAAAGCCCTCGTAGCGACCAGCCGCCACATAAGCCATGTCGAGCGCGGCTGCGCCCCAGCGGCGCACGCCAGCACATGTTGGCATCAGGCGCGCCAGATCTTGCAGCGTGGCAGGCAAATCCGATCGACCACCGAAAGGCAAACCGGTCGAGAATACAGACTCGATCATGCGGTGACGGCCCGAGACGCGGATGCGCATATCGTTCATCCAGGCGCCCTCGCCTTTTTCAGCAAAGAACATCTCGTCCTTGGCGGCGTCGTAGATCACACCGGCGACGATTTTACCTTTGTGCTCCAGCGCGATCGAGATCGCCCAGTGCGGCAACCCGTGCAGGAAGTTGGTGGTGCCGTCCAGCGGATCGACGATCCAGCGGCGGGTTGGATCCTCGCCGTCAATCGCACCGCCCTCTTCGGCCAGCCAGCCATAGGTCGGACGCGCGCCCAGCAGTTCCTCTTTCAGGATGGCTTCGGCGGCGATATCGGCCTTGGACACAAAATCGCCCGCGCCTTTCATCGACACCTGCAGGTTCTCGACTTCACGGAAATCCTTGACCAGAGACCGCCCCGCCTTGCGCGCGGCTTTGATCATGATGTTGAGATTTGCACTGCCAACCATTGTGAAAAGGCTCCTGTCCGGTCAAACCGCGCGTATACTGATGCAATGCGCCCTTGCCAAGAGGAATGATGCGCATAGCAGACCTTAGCGAAACGCCGTTACTGCGCCTGCAACTTCCGCGCCTCTTCCCGCGCCAGTTTGACGAGCTCTTGCACGAAGGGTTTTTCCAGATCTTCAGAGCGGACAGCGGCATAGAGACGACGGGTGATCCCTTCTTTTGTCAGCGGGCGAGTCACGTAGTCCGAGTTATACTTGACCTCACGCACGACCCAATCCGGCAGGACAGAAATCCCCCGATTTGATGCAACAAGCAACAGGATCACGGCTGTCAGTTCGACCTGACGGATGCTGGCCGGTTCAACCCGCGCCGGGATCAGCAACTGGCTGAACACGTCCAATCGCGTGCGCTCGACGGGATAGGTGATCAGGGTCTGACCACGAAAATCCTCGGCTTCGATGAAGTCTTTCTCGGCCAGCGGATGGGAAGATGCAGCGACGAATACCGGGTTATAGTCGAACAATTCCACGAACTCGACACCCGGCAGGTCTTCGGGGTCGGAGGATACGACCAGATCAACCTCTTCCTTTTGCAAGGCAGGCAGCGCGTCAAAGGCCAAGCCGGGGCGGATATCCACATCCACATCGCCCCAGGATTTCCGAAAGGATTCGAGCACAGGGAACAGCCATTCGAAACAGGCGTGGCATTCGATGGCGATGTGCATCCGGCCCGTGCGACCATCGCGCAGGGATGAGAACTCATGCTGCGCGGCCTCGACCTGAGGCAGAATCTGCTCGGCCAACCGCAACAGACGCAGACCCGCCGCCGACAGCTTCATCGGCTTGGACCGACGCAGGAACAGTTCGACCCCAGCTTGATCCTCCAGCCCCTTGATCTGGTGGCTCAGCGCCGACTGGGTGATGTTTAGCTGATCGGCCGCTCGCGCCAGACCGCCACAGTCATGGATCGCCTTGATGGTGCGCAGGTGCCGGAATTCGATATGCATGTGAAGTGGAACTCATGTTGTTCTTGAGGAATATGAGTTTGTCTCACAATGCGTGTCATGCGACAAGACCCTCAGTTGATCCTGAGAGGCTGCGATGACCAAACCAGAAATCTCATTCGAGTTTTTTCCACCAAAAACACTTGAGGCCTCATTCCGGCTTTGGGATACGGTGCAGACGCTGGCCCCTCTGGAGCCCCGGTTCGTTTCGGTTACCTATGGCGCTGGCGGCACCACGCGCGAGCTAACGCGCGATGCAGTCGCGACTTTGCACAAGTCATCGGGACTGCCAGTTGCGGCGCATTTGACTTGTGTCGATGCTTCGCGTCAGGAAACGCTGGATATTGCAGACACCTTCGCCCGTGCCGGTGTAGAGAACATCGTCGCATTGCGGGGCGATCCGCCCAAGGGTCAGGACAGGTTTGTCCCTCACCCCGAAGGTTTTGCCAACTCTGTTGAATTGATCGAGGCCCTCGCAGAAACCGAGATGTTCAGCATTCGCGTCGGCGCTTATCCCGACATTCATCCCGAAGCGCGTGATACACGCGCTGATATCGACTGGCTCAAAGCCAAGCTGGACGCGGGCGCCGATGAGGCATTGACGCAGTTTTTCTTCGAGGCCGAGACCTTCTTCCGGTTCCGCGATGCCTGTGCCAAAGCCGGGATCGACAAGCCGATCGTGCCGGGCATCCTGCCGATCGAAAACTGGAAAGGCGCGCGCGCCTTTGCCCAGCGCTGCGGCACTCGGATACCAGACTGGGTCGATCACGCCTTTGAAAAAGCCCTGCGCGATGACCGCGAGGATCTGCTGGCCACGGCCCTTTGTTCCGAGCTGTGCTCGGACCTGCTGGAAGGCGGTGTGGACAAGCTGCACTTCTACACCCTGAACCGGCCCGAGCTGACCCGCGACGTGTGCTTCGCCCTTGGGATCACCCCGAAAGCCGAACTGCAGAACGTCGCCTGATCCCTCTCGACAAAGACCAAATGCCCGGGCCATCCGAAAGCGCGGGCATTTTGCTTTGCCGCTGGAACAATGTCTGCACGGCCAGATCATTGTCCCCCGCAACTAGTTCAATCTTGAGAAGAATTTGACAAAATCGTGACCGTACTCAAACTGGTCTCGTGTACGTTAATGAGTGTTTTTGAGTATGAAACCTGTCGATAAGATCGCAGCGCGAAACAGCGCGCTGGCGGACCTTGGGTTGTCGCCCTCTGCCAGTTCCGACGAAATCCGCGAAGCTTGGCGCAATATTGCCTTCCGGGCGCATCCCGACCACATGCCGGGGGATTGCGAAGACTTTTCGCGCGCCAAGACTGCCTATGATTTTCTACGCAAACAAGGGTTGGGCGCAAAAGGCGCATTGGGCCCGCAGATGCCGAAACGGCCACGCCTCAAAAAACGCGTGATCGAGTTGCCGCCCGAAGACATCTCCGCCTGCAAATCCATGCTGAACCCGACGCAAGCACTGCCGCATATGGCGGGTTCGCCATCGCCTCGGGACGCAGATGTCGAACCGGCTGCATCAGACCATGTGCCCGATGCCGTCGGATGCTATGGCCGCCACCTGACCTTTTTCGTAGCAACTCCGGTAACCGAAGGGGCGAACCGCATCGCACTTCCGACCTCGGTGCTAAGCAACAGACGGCATGTCGAGACTGAGATCCTGAGCTTCAAGTCCAACAACACCGGACCGGGCGAGGTGGTGATTCCTGACACCATTTGCGAACGCAAATTTCCGGGGGCAAAAAGTGTTCGTATCCGGTTCGAAGCCAATCAGGACATGATCGACGAATTCTGGCTGGCTGGATAGTCAGCCAGAAAAAAGCCCGGCTCAGTGGGGGGAGCCGGGCTGGATTTTCTTCACGACTGTGTCTGCGCGATCAGTTGGTGACAGGACCTTCCGAGGTGAATTTCGGGATCACGCTGGTCGATGCGTCCGCACTTTCGATACCGGGCCAGTTACCTTCGGCCAGGTTGATGTTGCCCGGGATGTCCTCTTCGAAGAAGCCGACAACAACGTCAGTGATGTTCAGGTATAACTTGTCATCAACGATGCGCCACAGGTTCGGGTTTGCCGGAACCTTGCCGCCTTTTGAGACGCCATAGGCGCAATGCCCGTCATACTGAGGCGCGTAGTAAGCCGGGTTCTCAAGAAACTTGTCGCGGTTCTCTTCCGATGCAAAGGCCCAGGTTGCGCCATTGTATTCCGCCGTGATGTCGGCATTACCGCGTACACCTTCTGGCTGCGAGGTCCCCACCGGTGCCTGATCAAGGCCGCGATAGGCGACGACATCGTAGCCAGAGACCGCGAATCCAGTTCCGTCGACGTATTGAGGGCCTGCAAAAGCCGGAATTGCCAGAGCCATGGCCGCAGCAAAAGACAGGGCAAAACGTTTCATGTGGTCATTCCTTTTTCGTGTATCGGGGGTGCCGTTTGGCTGACACCACAGACAATATGCGATTCTGAGGCGCTTCGTAGGCCCGCTCGCGCCGGTGTGACCATCAACGAGATTTCGTGAGAGAATTATTACAGTTTCCCGCGTTAACCGGGGTTGGACTCGGGGATTTGCAACATTAGCTGTTAGCGCATCGGCTTTGCAGCCCTGCGATTGGCAAGAAAGGCATCAGATGAGCGATCAATCCACTTACACTCCCCCCAAAGTCTGGACCTGGGACAGCGAAAGCGGCGGACGCTTCGCCAATATCAACCGCCCCATCGCCGGCGCAACCCATGACAAGGACCTGCCCATTGGCCGCCACCCCATGCAGCTCTATTCGCTGGCAACACCCAATGGCGTCAAAGTGACCGTCATGCTCGAAGAGCTTTTGGCGTTGGGTCATGAAGGCGCCGAATACAATGCGTGGCTGATCAATATCGGCGAAGGGGACCAGTTCAGCTCGGGCTTTGTCGAGGCGAACCCGAACTCGAAAATCCCGGCGCTCTGGGATCGGTCAGGTGATGCTCCGGTGCGCGTGTTCGAAAGCGCCTCAATCCTGTTCCATCTGGCCGAAAAGTTCGGAGCGTTCTTGCCCGAGTCAGGCCCGGAGCGGACCGAGGTGATGAACTGGGTGTTCTGGCAGATGGGCAGCGCGCCTTATCTGGGCGGCGGGTTCGGCCATTTCTACGCTTACGCGCCCGAGAAATGGGAATACCCGATCAACCGCTTTGCCATGGAGGCCAAGCGCCAGCTGGACGTGCTGGACCGTCAACTGGCCGAAAACACCTATATTGCAGGCGAGGATTACTCGATCGCAGATATGGCGATTTGGCCTTGGTACGGGCAGCTGGTGCTTGGACGTCTTTATGATGCAGCCGAGTTCCTCGATGTGGAATCCTATGAAAACGTCAAGCGTTGGGCCAAGGCGATTGACGCGCGTCCGGCCGTAAAGCGGGGCCGCATGGTCAACCGCCCGTTTGGCGAGCTGCACACGCAGTTGCATGAACGTCACGAGGCCAGCGACTTCGAAACCCGCACGCAGGACAAGCTGGAAGCGGCAGCGGATTAATTTCTTCGAGGTTCGTTCGGGACATTTGGCGCGGTGAAAAAGAGTGCACCGCGCTTTTTTATTTCAGGATCGGCGGGTTTTCTGGATCGCTGCCGGGCACAGGTCGCGTCAGGTCACGAGCTTCGGGTTGCGGCAGGTCGAACCGCAAACCAACCTTCGCCAAAGACGCGGCAGCGGGGGCTTCGGGCGCAAAAAACCCGACATCCATCGCTCCGGCTTCGATCCCGGAAAAGGTCAGCGCCTCGGATGCAGCCTTGGCCAACGCCGATTGCGCCCCGTCAACAGCCCCTACAAAGCCCAGCAAGTGACCAGAAGCCCCGGTTTCGGATTTGGTGCCAACCAGATAGGCCGCCTGAGCCAGACCTACAGCAGTCGACAGTTTTGTATCCAACGCACGCAACAGGGTTTCCGGCAAACCGGCCGGGGGCAAAAGCTCGGCCAGTTTCTCTTCGACCTCGGCGGGCACATGTTCCAGCGTTGTCGCCAACCACCCGAGCGCCTCGGACGGGATCAGCATCGAGGATGGCGCGACCTCGAGGTTCAGGCCCAGACCAATCCCATGCCCCGCCAGCATCGAAGACAGGATACGCCCCGAAAGCGCCGCGTATGGAACCGGACGTCCGGCAAACTGCGCCAACCGATCCTCGCGATCAAAGGCCAGTACGAAGCGGCCATCGGCCACGTCGAACAGTTCGGGTGAGATATTCTCGCCCTGCGCCTCTTCGGTCAGCATCAGGAACAGTTCACTATCGGCAAGCCGCTCAAAAAAGCGGAGCCGGGCGGCATCGTCCTGCGGGGCGGCTT
Organism: Ruegeria profundi; assembly: GCF_049800715.1. Lineage (GTDB taxonomy): Bacteria > Pseudomonadota > Alphaproteobacteria > Rhodobacterales > Rhodobacteraceae > Ruegeria > Ruegeria profundi_A. The sequence continues at coordinate 159,188 of NZ_JBNAFO010000011.1, read as the reverse complement.
CCATCGCGGTATGCGCTGTGTCCAGCGCCGTTGCTTCAGTCATTCAGAACCTCTTGCACCCGTGCCCGCAAGACCGGCAGCAGGTCGGTCTCGAACCACGGGTTTTTCTTGATCCATGCCGTATTGCGCCAGGACGGATGAGGCAAGGCAAAGATGTGCGGCGCGTGGTCCCGCCAATTGCGGACCGTCTCAGTGACCGAACTGCGCACTCCAAGATGGTACTTATGTGCGTGCCCCCCGACCAACACTGTCAGAGGAACCGGCCCCAGCGCCTGAACGACCCGGTCGTGCCATGTTTTGCGGCACAAGGCAGGAGGTGGCAGATCCGCTTTTCGCTCGTCATATCCAGGAAAGCAAAACGCCATGGGCACAATGGAAAGACGATCCCGATTGTAAAACATCCCCTCGTCGATCCCCAACCAATCCCGCAAGCGATCCCCCGACGGGTCTGTAAACGGCCGCCCCGACTCATGTACCCGCGCGCCCGGAGCCTGCCCCGCAACCAGAATCGGAGCGCCAGCGCGGAACCAGACGACAGGGCGCGGCGCGTGCTGCGTCGCGGTTTGCGCAAACGCATCCGCACACAGCCGACAGGCCGAGATTTCCTTTTGCAGATCACTCATAACCGCAGTCTTGCCCCGAAATCGTGAGTATCAAGCGAAGATAACCACCCTCCAACCTGCCGCCAAAACATCTTTTCGTGTTGATGTTTGCCACGGTTTGATCTGCACTTTGCGAACGTGCATTGATCATTTGTTTCATAATTCGACATAATGTAGCCAACATAAAACGATAGACTTCGCATCCAAACGCTCACCAAAAAGAGCGATCAAACCAAAGGATTGAGCAGCAGGCCAAGCATGCTTGAGTTCGAGAATGTCAGTAAATCCTTCTGGACGGGGACGCGCCGCAAGGTGATCCTCGACCGGGCTTCGTTCCGGGTCGAACTCGGGACGTCGCTGGGTGTGCTTGCGCCGAACGGGACGGGAAAAACCACTCTGATCAATATGATGGCGGGTTTGGAAAAGCCCGATGAAGGGGTCATCCGGCGTGAGTGCAAGGTGTCTTTCCCGATGGGGTTTACCGGTGGTGTCTCCTCGAAGATGTCTGCATTGGAGAACGCACGCTATATCGCCAAAATCTACGGTATGGACCCCGACTATGTCGAAGCCTACTGCAGCTGGCTGTGCGGTCTCGGCGAGTATTTCAACCAGCCTTTGGCCACCTATTCGTCAGGCATGAAGGCCAGATTCACCTTTGCGCTGATGCTGGCACTGGACTTCGACATGTACCTGATTGATGAGGGCATGCCCGCGTCCACGGATGTGGAATTCAACCATAAGGCCGGCGCGATCCTGCAGGAAAGGCTGCGCACGACAACGCTGGTCATCGTGTCGCACAGCCCCGCAACGCTGGAGAAACTCGTGAAACAGGCGGCTGTTCTGGTCGACGGCCAGTTGCGCATGTTTGAAACCTTGGAAGAGGCAAAGCAGTTATATGACTACGAAACCCAAGGTTAGAAAATACAACTGGCGACATAAGGCGCAATCAGGCACATCGCCTGAGGCCCGCTCGGACGCCATGGCGCGCATCCGCAGCGCCACGCAGGCCTCGTCGGGCGAAACGCAGCCCGGGACCGAGCTGGACGATATCAAGCGCGAGGGCCTGACCGGTCGGCAATTGCGTATCGCCCGGCGTCTGGCCAGCAAACACGGTCTGGCGGCGACTTCGGACTATGACGCGGTGCGCCTGTTGCGCAAGAAGGGAATCGATCCATTCCGACGCAGCAATTTGCTGGAGCTTGCCTCGGCCAATGCTTCGGCGAAAACGGATAGTGACGAAACGGCAGCCGTCCAGTTGCCGCAACCGGTGAGCGAGGCCCCTCAGACCCTGCCCGGACCTGAGATGAGCCCGGCCGAGCGGCGCGATCGCGAAATCGGTCAGATCCAGAAGGACATCGCCCTCCGCCGAAAAAAGAAACTGGCGGCGCTGTTCGCACGGCTTGCGGTGTTCGTCTTTCTGCCCACTTTTGTGGTTGGCTACTATTTCTATCGCGAAGCGACACCGATGTATGCCAGCGACTCGGCCTTTTCGATCCTGCAAGCTGACGGCGGCGGCGGAACGATTGGCGGCCTGTTGAGCGGAACCCAATATGCAACCGCGCAGGATTCGGTTTCCACCCAAGAGTTTCTCGAATCCAAGGATGCATTAGAGCGGTTGGAACGGGACATGGGCTTTTCTCAGATCTTCAAGCAGGAATGGATCGACCCGATCCAGAGGCTGCCTCAGGACGCCAGCCTGGAAGACACTCACAAGCTGTATAAACGTATGGTGACCATCGGATATGACCCAAGTGACGGGATTGTTCGGATGGAAGTCGCGGCCCCCGAACCTGAAATCGCTGTCGAACTGTCGCAACGCCTGATCTCTTACGCGGAAGAGCGGATCAACAGCCTGTCCGGCCTTAAGCGCGAGGATCAGATGCGCGACGCGCGCGAAGGCTTCGAGGCGGCCCATTCAGAACGGCGCAAAGCTCAGGAGGCACTAATCGAGTTGCAGCTGCAAGGTGCTTTGCTGGACCCAGAAAACGTCATTGCCGGTCTTCGCGGTCGGATCAATGAGATCGAGGTCGCCATTCAGGATAAAGAGCTGGAACTGGCCGCCTTGCAAGACAACCGTCGCCCAAACCAAGCCAAGGTCGATGGCGTCAGTGCCGATATCGCCCGCCTGGAAGTTGTCCTAGCCGAATTGAACGCCGAAATGCTGGACGCATCCGCAGGCGAAAACTCGCTGGCGCGGTTGAGCGTCCGAATCCAGATGGCGCAGGCCGATCTGGCGGCACGCGATATGATGCTGCAAACGGCAATGCAACAAATGGAAACCACGCGGTCCGAGGCGAACCGCAAAGTGCGTTACCTAACGGTTTCGGTGAACCCGGTAGAGGCGCAGGATCCGACCTATCCAAGGAAGTTCGAAAATACGATTTTGGCTTTCCTGTTGTTTGCTGGTATCTACCTGATGATCTCGCTTACCGCGTCGGTCCTTCGTGAACAGGTATCCTCGTAAGACATATGAAACATGTAAAAATCTCCGACCTGACGGTCGGCAACGACCTTCCGCTGACCATCATCGCCGGCCCCTGCCAGCTTGAGACGGCAGACCATGCCCAGATGATTGCGGGCGCCATGAAAGAAGCCTGCGACGCGGCCGGGGCGCAGTATGTATTCAAGGCGTCCTATGACAAGGCGAACCGAACCTCTTTGTCCGGCAAGCGCGGCATGGGGATTGATGCAGGGCTGAAGGTTCTGGATGACATTCGCAGCACTATGGGCATTCCCGTGCTGACCGATGTCCACACCGAAGCCCAATGCACCATCGCGGCTGAGGCCGTTGATATTCTGCAAATCCCAGCTTTTCTGTGCCGCCAGACCGATATGCTTTTGGCGGCGGGCGCAACGGGGAAGGCCGTGAACGTCAAAAAAGGCCAGTTTCTCGCCCCTTGGGAAATGGGCAACATCGTCGACAAGATCGAAAGCACAGGGAACCAGAATATCCTTCTAACGGAACGTGGAACCTCGTTCGGGTACAATACTCTGGTGGCTGATATGCGGGGCCTGCCGCAAATGGCGAAGACGGGCTATCCGGTCGTGATGGACGCGACGCATTCGGTGCAACAGCCGGGTGGCAAGGGTGGTTCCTCGGGCGGGCAGCGCGAGTTTGCGCCGGTGATGGCGCGCGCCGCCGTATCGCTGGGAATCGGAGCGGTGTTCATTGAAACCCATCAGGACCCAGACACAGCACCGTCTGATGGCCCCAACATGATCCCTTTGGATCAGATGCCCCATCTTGTTGACACATTGATGCGTTTTGATGCGCTGGCCAAAGCGAACCCGATTCAGATTTAACGATTGAGACCAGTTATGACCAAACCCATTCCCGAGGTGACCCCAAACACCTGGAGCTTTCTGCGCGACCCGATGATCAAACCCACCGGGTTCCGCGAATATGATGCACGCTGGAAGTACCCTGATGAGATCAACCTGCCGGGCATGACCGCCCTTGGTCTTGGGATCGGTACTCAGATGCACAAACGCGGCATCGCGCCGGTCATTGCGGTTGGCAATGACTACCGCGACTATTCTCTGGCCATCAAAAACGCGTTGATCCTCGGCCTGATGCAGGCGGGTATTCAGGTGAAGGACATCGGCCCTGCCCTTAGCCCAATGGCCTATTTCGCGCAATTCCATCTGGATGTTCCGGCGGTGGCGATGGTCACCGCCAGCCATAACCCAAACGGCTGGACCGGGGTCAAAATGGGTTTCGACCGACCGCTGACCCACGGCCCGGATGAGATGTCCGAGCTGCACGACATCGTACTGAATGGCGAGACTTTGGCGCGCGAGGGTGGCTCATACGAATTCGTCGATGGCGTGAAAGAGGCTTATATCGACGATCTGGTCGGCGATTTCAAAATGTCCCGCCCGCTTAAGGTGGTTTGCGCCACGGGCAACGGCACCGCCTCGGCCTTTGCACCCGAGATTTTTGAGCGGATCGGTGTTGAGGTTGTGCCCAGCCACACCGAACTCGACTACACATTCCCAAACTACAATCCGAACCCCGAAGCCATGCAGATGTTGCATGACATGGCAGATGCGGTGAAATCCAGCGGTGCCGATCTGGCCTTGGGATTTGACGGCGACGGCGACCGCTGCGGAGTGGTCGATGACGAGGGCGAAGAGATCTTCGCCGACAAGGTCGGTGTCATCATGGCGCGCGATCTGGCCAAGCTGCATCCCGGCGCGACCTTTGTGGCCGACGTGAAATCCACTGGCCTGTTCGCCAGCGATCCGGAACTGCAGGCGCTCGGCGTCAAGGCAGATTACTGGAAAACCGGCCACAGCCATATGAAACGCCGGGTCAAGGAAATCGGAGCCCTTGCAGGGTTCGAAAAATCCGGCCACTACTTCCTCGCCGAGCCTGTTGGGCGCGGATATGACTGCGGGATGCGTGTTGCGGTGGAAATCTGCAAATTGATGGACCGCAACCCGGATCAGAGCATGTCCGATTTGCGCAAAGCTCTGCCCAAGACGTGGTCCACCCCGACCATGTCGCCCTACGCGGCAGATACCGAGAAATACGATATCCTGCAGCGTCTGGTGGACAAGCTGGTCGCCAAGGCCGACGCGGGCGATAGCTTCGCGGGCCGCGCCATCAAAGAGGTCGTCACCGTCAACGGCGCGCGCGTCATTCTGGACAATGGCAGCTGGGGTCTGGTGCGGGCCTCGTCGAACACCCCGAATCTGGTGGTCGTCTGCGAAAGCAGCGAAAGCGAGGCCGAGATGCGGGCGATTTTTGCCGACATCGATGCTGTCATCCGGACCGAGCCCGGCGTCGGCGACTACGACCAAACGATCTAAAAGAAAGGGGCGCCGATGTGCGCCCCGATCAATCCCCTCCGAACAGCTTGAGCAAGCCTTTCTTGGCTTCCTCCTCTAGCTTGTCCTTCAGCACGTCTTCGATTTGATCAGTGTCTGTGATGGTCGAGTCCAGCTCTGACCCGACCTTTTCCAGAACCTTGGCTTTGGCGTCGTTTTCCAGATCTTTCAGCTTTCCCTCTGCCGCTGCCTCGATGACCTTTGTCAGGTCCGGACGGATCGAAGGGTCGCTCCACGGGCCGACAATACGCACAGGCACAGCGATGCCTGCGCCTGAGTTGGCACGCAGGGCGACCGGCGTGAACAGATAGTCGACATCGCGCGTGCCGATCCCGACGCGCCCCGATCCATCCGCCCTGAAATTATCCAGCGACATGAGCAGATCGTTGTTCGTCAGATTGCCGCCATCCATCGTGAAACTGGCTGTCAGGCTGTTGAACACTGTGGTCCCTCCGGACCCTTCGCCGCGCCCCATTAGCCGGTTCAGGTCGAAGCCGGAGATGACGCCCTTCCCGACCGAAATATCGCCCTTCCCGGACAGCGACCGCATGATCGCATCTTCGGTCTGCCCCACGCCCAGAAACTCCAGCGAGGCCGAGGCCGTTCCCGTCAGCCGTTCAACCCCTCCGAGCGTTGACAGCGCCTGCTGCACATCGATTTCTTCAGCCGTGAAGTTTCCGCCGACGGACAGGCCGTTGCGATTATTGGCCACCACCTGTCCGTTCAATTGTCCGGAAAACAGGGTCGCGGGTTGCATTTTCAGAACCGCTCGCGACCGGTCGAGGTTGAGCGTCAGGTCGCTTTGTCCAAGCGTCATGTCCGGCACAGCGATGGAGGACGCGGTGAGTCGAATCGAGCCATTCGCCAAACCCAGCGCCGACGCGTCGATGGGTGTCGTCGACCACCCATCGCTGGTAGAGGCCCCTCCACCACCGGAACCTGTATCGACGGTGTCTGCGAAGGTTGAAAAATCCAGATCCCCGGCCCGCAACCGGGCTGTGATCTGCGGAGGGTCGGAAATCACGATATCGGCCTCGCCATCGAACCGGTTGTGATCCAACACGGCGGTCATGTCTCGCAAAGAGATGCGACCGTCTCGCGTATAGGTCATCTGCCCCGACACATCTGCCACGCGCCCCAGACCATTGGGCACCGCCACCCCCGCCTGCCCGAACGCGGCCAGCATGGCGTCGGTATTGCCAGTCTTGACCTCAGTCTTGCCGTCCATCTCTCCTTCGATGGTCGCGCGCCCGTTGAAGGCGATACGCCCGCCCGGTGCTGTCATCGAAAGCTCTAGCGGTGCCGCGGCGCCCGAGGCAAAGGCTGGAAGATCAGGTAGTTTTAGATTCACCTGAACAGTGCCACCGGGCACGGCCATATTGGCCTCCATGATCATCGGCGCCGAGACATCCGGCCATTGCGCCGAGAGGTTGACGTCCCGGAAATTCCACTTGGTCGCTCCGTTTTCGATAAAGATCAGGCGCGCGTTGCTGAGCTCCAGCCGGTCGAGCGTGATCGGTTGCGTGGCCTGAGGCGCGGATGCTGTTCCTGCGCCGGTACTAGGAGCTGATGCAGGTGCAGTCAGTTCCCAATTGCCGCGGCCGTCAGCGTATTCCAGCCGCAGAACAGGACCTTCGGCAAAGACCTGTTTGATCCGGATCTCGCCCCCCCACAGCGCCGCCGCATCCACACCGAAAGACAGGCTTTCAGCGCTCAGCATCGGCTCAGAACCAGCCCAATCGGCATTGCCGAAGGTCACCGGCCCAGTTTCAAGGCCCAGAACCGGCCAGAAGGAGATCGAGACATCGCCCGAGAAGGTCAGGTCACGCCCCGTTTCCGCCTTGACCTGTTCGGCCAGAAGCGCACCTAGCTTGTCGCCGGGCATCAACAAAAGCGCGCCCAAAACAAGGCCCACAACGGCCACCAAGATGAACAGGATACGTATCAGCCATTTCATCTAACTGCTCTCCGCCTTTTTTGGCTTGTGTTTGGGGTATCATTCAAACCCACGGCCGCATTTGCAAGGGGAACCAATCCAAACTATATGCGGCCGCATGAGTAGCAATCCGCCAAACCTCCGCCCCGACCTAGCCCCGTCTGCTCGGATCACCGACACGCCGCGTTCAGGCCAGCCGACAATTGGTATGGTCTCATTGGGCTGCCCCAAAGCGCTGGTAGACAGCGAGCGCATCCTGACCAGGCTGCGCGCCGAAGGGTACGGCATTTCACCCGATTATTCCGGGGCCGATGCCGTGATTGTGAACACTTGCGGGTTTCTGGACAGCGCCAAGGCCGAATCTCTGGACGCCATCGGCGAGGCTCTGGTCGAAAACGGCAAGGTCATCGTGACTGGCTGTCTGGGGGCCGAGCCGGACTATATCCGGGAACACCACCCGCGCATCATGGCCGTCACCGGCCCGCATCAGTACGAGCAGGTTCTGGACGCGGTGCATGTGGCGGTACCGCCCGATCCGGACCCCTTCGTGGATCTGCTGCCTGCCAGCTCGGTGCAGCTGACACCGCGGCACTATAGCTATCTCAAGATTTCGGAGGGCTGTAACCACAAGTGCAAATTCTGCATCATCCCCGACATGCGCGGCAAGCTTGCCAGCCGTCCGGCCCATGCGGTGCTGCGGGAGGCTGAAAAGCTGGTCGAAAACGGCGTGCGTGAGCTGCTGGTGATCAGTCAGGATACCTCGGCCTATGGGTTGGACCGGAAATACGATGTGAACCCGTGGAAGGACCGCGAGGTGCGCAGCCATATCACCGATCTGGCGCGCGAATTGGGGCAGCTCGATGCCTGGATTCGGCTACACTATGTCTACCCCTACCCGCATGTGCGCGAGTTGATCCCGCTGATGGCAGATGCGGGCTGCAACGTGCTGCCCTATCTGGATATCCCCTTTCAGCATGCGCACCCGGATGTGCTGAAGCGCATGGCCCGTCCGGCCGCAGCCGCCAAAACACTCGATGAGATCAAAGCCTGGCGCGAGATCTGCCCGGACATCACTCTGCGCTCGACCTTCATTGTTGGCTTTCCAGGCGAGACCGAGGCCGAATTCCAGACCTTGCTCGATTGGATGGACGAGGCGCAATTGGATCGTGTTGGTTGTTTTCAGTACGAAAACGTTGATGGCGCGCGCTCGAACGATCTACCCGATCATGTGGCCCCTGAGGTCAAGCAGGACCGATGGGACCGTTTCATGGAGAAAGCGCAGGCGATCTCTGAAGCCAAACTGGAAGCCAAGGTCGGTCAGACCCTCCAGGTCATCGTGGATGAGGTCGATGACGAGGCCGCCACCTGCCGAACCAAGGCCGACGCGCCCGAGATTGACGGCAACCTTTTCATTGATGAGGGGTTCGAAACCCTCAAACCCGGAGACCTCGTTACGGTCGAGGTCGATGAAGCGGGTGAGTATGACTTGTGGGGCAAACGGGTTTGAACACCCCTAACCCTATGATCTGACAACTACAAATAAGTTAGGGCAAGCGTGAGCCGAGTTTATTGGCGCTTGCCCGCCAAAGCCGCGATGCTGAACTCGACACGGGTTGGAGGGTTTCATGTTTCGGTTTCCGAAGATTTCATCGCATTTCAAATTGCTGGCGGTGGCGGCCATGATGCTGGCGCCTCCGGTCGCGGCGCAGCACGCGCATAGCGGCGCGGTCACGATCTTGTCAGTCGGTGGCAACAAGCTGGTGATTTACACGCGCAGCAAACACTTTGTTCACCGGCATCACGCGGCTCCGGTCCTCAAACACAAGGTCAAACTGGGCAAGCGTGTCCTGCATCCGCGTCGTAAACTGGTTCTCAAGCATCACAGGCCGCGGCATCTGAAACACAGATCATTTGGTCTGCGCCACAGGATACATCGCAAGTTTCGCTGAGCGCTCCACGGCGTTTCAAGCGTAGCTTAAGGCGGTCTAGATCAGGCCGATCAGCGCTACGGCCCAGGCAATCCCAGCGGCAATCGCTGTCAATGCAACAGCTGCGCTCGCAGCATCTTTGGCCAGTCCCGCCAGCGGATGATGGTCGGTCGAGGTATAGTCGACCGCCCGCTCGATGGCCGTGTTGAACAGCTCGGCCACGAGCACGAGGACGCCCATGACAAGGATCAACCCACGCTCGGCCCCGCTGATCGGCAGCCACACAGCAAGCACCGCCGAGATCAGGTTGGCATAGCCCCAGACGCGAAAAGAATACTCATCCCGCCAGGTGGCGACCAATCCTTGCCAGCTCCATTTGGTGCGGTCCTTTAGGCGGGAAAAGAAATTGAGCATGGGTCCTCGGGCGATTGCTTTCGTGCCGTTCTGAAGGGTTGGCAAGCGCAGTGCAATGGGCAAGAAAAAACCGCCCCAAGGGCGGCATCCACTTCGTTTGATGTGCAGACGGCCCGCATTGGGGCCGCCTGCAAAACCTTTATTGTATCGGGTCACAGACAGTCTGGCCTGCTTCGGTTGTTGCCAGCTGATACCCGCCCGGGCAGCTTGGTGTGCCAGCTTTATCATAGCTCGGCTGAACGTATACTGGGGTCGGTTCTTCCTGCTGCGCACAAGCAGTCAGGATCAGAGCAAACGCACCAACGGCGGCAAACTTCAGTTTCATGTCCATCATTCCTTTATTACTTTGCTGATATTGCCCAATTTTCGGGGCCACGACCAGAATACGGGCTGACAAGCAATCTGGCAACAGAATCAATCACAAAACCGTGAAACGCAGCGATTCCATGCCAGCATGACCGGCAATTTGCGACTTACTCGCCAAGACAGGCTACCTTTTTCGAAACATAACCCTAGACTTTTTTCAGACATCAGCCAAAGGACGGAGTAGCCAAATGTCTCAATCCCCGATCATCGCCCAAGACTCGCCCATTCCCGTCGAGGTCGAAGAAGGGAAAAGCTATTTCTGGTGCTCCTGCGGCCAGTCTAAGCGGCAACCTTTCTGCGATGGCTCCCACAAAGGCAGCACGTTCGAGCCAGTCAAATACACCGCTGAGGCCAGCAAAAAGGTGTTCTTCTGTGGGTGTAAACATACGTCCAAGCAACCCCTGTGCGACGGGTCGCATTCCAAGCTCTGAAAGGCATTTCAGGTCCTGAGACTTCAGGCCTGTTCTGTTTGCGCAGCCTTGAGCGCGGCAAATTTCGCCCGATTCGGACAGGTCTGCGGTGCGTCTGTGCCCGCGGCCTGCCGATCCATCCATTCGGGGCAATCCTGCGCAGATGAGCACCCCCGGCAGAACTGGATCATCTCGGCCCATTCCTCTTGGCTAAGCTTGCCGGACCGATGCGCATGAACAAGGTCTGCGCCGGTTGTCTGCCCCATGCGCAGGACCAGACGGAAGTGGGTCATGATGTTTCCCAGATGCGGCATCCTACCAACCCGCGCTAGGGCATCAGTTTATGCAGCAAGTCTTTGTTGCGGCAGTATTCAGGGGTCCGGCTTAGAGACGATGCTTGAGCCAGCAGCGTTTGGCAATTGTCGGGATTGGGGCAATCGGTGCAGCGCAGTACCGCCTCCGAAAGCTGGTCCATGGACACGTCGCCCCGGATAGTGGCTTCCTCCAGATCGACATCCAGCATGTTTGCCATGTCGTCCACCAAACCGGCATGCAATCGCAGTGATTTCAGGCTGGGCATGTTGCGTCCTTTCCCTGTCGCGCTGGCAAACAGGGTAGCAAGCATGGACCATAGGACTTTGATTCAGGTCAAATTGGGGCGCTGATCCGGTCCAGATAGGCGCGCGTGGCGTCCTGAACGCGACGAAAGCGATCTCCGCCCAGTTTCTTGCCGCCATACCAGCGGGTGACGATGATCACGTGATTGCGCAGCCCTTCACGCTCCAACATACGTAGGATCACCATGCCAGCGCCGCTTTCGCCATCGTCCGCCTTTAGTCCGCCGGTCGGCAAAACCGCCGCCCATGTATTGTGCGTGGCCTTAGCATAGCTTTTGTCCGAACGCAGCGCGTCCAGCACCGCATCAATCTCGGCCCGCGATTCGACATGCGCGCCCGATACCGCGTATTTCGAGCCCCGATCCGTCAGGACAACCCCCATCCGAAACACATCCGTCATTGGGTCAATCCAAGCTTCCGGGCCGTTTCCTGAACGATCTGCACGCGCTGCGCGTTGGGTGGATGCGTGCTGAGGAACTTGTCAGCAGGATCCGGAATGCGGTCGAAATACTTGGCACCGACCAGAGGGTTATATCCGGCATTATAGGTAATGATGGTACCCAGTTGATCGGCCTCAAGCTCGAAGGTCTGGACATAGGCCTGCACACCCACTTTAGCACCCAGTTTCTGCGCCTCTTCAATCTCGGCGTCGCTGCCGCCGCGAAGCCGCGCCAAGTCTCCGAATTTCGCGGCACTGGCGCTGGCGTTTTCGCTTTGACGGGCGATATGACTCAGAACGTGATGCGCCGCCTCATGGCCCATGACAAAGGCCAACTCATCCGCGTTCTGGGCCGACTGGATCATCGAGCGGGTAAAAATGATCACCGGCTGTTTTTTGTCATCCAGTGTTTGAAACGCATTGGCCGGAGCCTTGGGATTCAAGTCTACCAGAATCCGGAAGTCGCAGTTCTGCCCTTTTGAGGTACGCAGACATTGCGCGCGTGCTTCGTCACCGATTGCCTGGCTCACCTCACGGAAGGTCTCAACCGTCACAGGCGAGTCCGAGGCCTCCCACTCGGCGACGGACTGCTCACGCAGGGTTTCAACGCTGCATGCCGCCAGAAACAGTGCAATCACCAGAAGAATGAGTCGACGCATCAGGTTTCCTTCAAGCGGCCAGGCCTTAAGGGGACCATAGCGCGCGCATGACGGCACGACCATACCCGGATCGCACCCAAACGACTTGCATTGCGCGACGGTCGCGCGCACTCTGAGCATATGTTTTCGATTGAGCATGAATTCGACTCGACGGTGATTACTCTGGTGGATGAAGGCGACAAGCCTTTGAACGAAGACGTCGTCATCAACAGCTTCGCTGAATGTGTAACGTTGGAGCAATTTGATCCCCGCACCGGTGAGGTCCAGAAAATAACACTGTCGCCTGAACAGGTGCGTGATCTGGCAGCCGCGCTGGACCTGCCCGAAGGCGTCTATCAGATTCGCGAAACGCAGGACTAAGGCCCCTAAAGCGCGCGCATGGACGGCGACACGCCGATGCCTTAGATATCCCAAATGTAGCCATTCAAACCCCTTTTCCGTTGGCCCCACCGTCCGGCCGGAAAAGACCCAGCGAACTTGCCCTGCCCCTTGAAACCCAAGCCGTGGCAACCAAAATACAAACCGCTGATGTAAAGGAAGTTAACATATGTCCCTGAAAAACCCTGCCGCGCTGGAATTTCTGCAGGTGCGCCGCTCTCGTCCGGCGAAAACGCTGATCGCGCCGGCTCCGACGCGGGATGAGCTGGTGCCGCTGCTGACCGCAGCCGCGCGCAGCCCTGATCATGGCAAGCTTGAGCCTTGGCGGTTCATCGTGCTGGAAAAAGGCGCGATGGCGCGTCTGGCCAGCCTGACCGAGGAATGCGGCACCGCTTTGGGCAAAAGCCCCGAAGACATCGCAAAGGCGCGTAGCCAGTTTGATCTGGGGCATCTGGCCGTGGCCGTGATCGAGGTCCAGAAACCGTCCGAGAAAATCCCAGCCATCGAACAGACCTATTCGGCGGGTGCGGTCTGTCTGGCGCTGCTGAACGCGGCATTGGCCGCAGGATGGGGCGCCAACTGGTTGTCCGGCTGGCAGACCCATGACCGGGCCTTCTGCCAAAAGGCATTTGGGCTAGCCGACAATGAAAGCGTCGCAGGCCTGATTCACATCGCCACCGAAGGCAGCGCCCCGCCCGAGCGCCCACGGCCTGATGTTGCCGCCCTGACGGACTGGGTCGCGGAATGATCATCCTCAACGCGTTTATTGCAGCGCTGGGTCAGATCGGAGACCCAAAATTTCGCTCTGTCCTGTTTCGGGGTATCGGGCTGACAATCCTGTTGCTGATCCTCGCCTGCGCGGGCGCGATCTGGTTCATCAATTCGCTGTCCGGCAGCGAGATTTCACTGCCATTTGTTGGCACGGTTTCCTGGTTGAACGACGTGCTGAATTACTCGGGCATTTTTCTGGTGCTGGTGTTGCCGGTGTTCTTAATGGTGCCGGTCGCCTCGGCCATCACCTCAATTTTTCTCGAGGACGTGGCGCAGGCCGTTGAGGACAAGCACTATCCAACCCTGCCCAAGGCTCCAAGGATACCGGTATCCGAGGCCATCATGGATGGGTTGGGCTTTTTAGGCGTGCTGATCCTAGCCAATATTCTGGCACTGATCCTCTACGCGATCTTCCCACCCTTCGCGCCCTTCATTTTCTGGGCGATGAACGGATTTCTGCTGGGTCGAGAGTACTTTACGCTGGCCGCCATGCGCCGCTTGGGCCGTGACGGGGCACGCAAGCTACGCGCCAAACACGTCACCACAATCTGGGCTGCAGGAACGCTGATGGCGATCCCGCTTTCCGTTCCTTTGGTGAACCTTGTGATCCCGATCCTCGGGGCGGCCACGTTCACCCATATTTACCACAAGCTTTCGGACACCTGAGATTAGCGCGGCTCCAACTGGTTCAACCAGTCGAAGTCGCGCACAGAAATCGCGCCTGATAGGATGATCCCGGCAATGATCGCCCACAAAACGATCGAAATGCCGGTGGTGATCCACATCTTCTTTTTCATGTGATGCTCTTCCGGCGCGCCCGCATGAGTGCCCGGAACGATATCCCCCAGATCGCCCTGAGTTTTGATGCGAATAGGCAGAACGATCAACAGCGTCATGAACCAAATGACGGCAAACAGAACCAAAGCGGCAGTGATAGTCATGTCAGGCCCTCCGGGCTGGCGTTACACCTGTTCCAACTCGACAAGGCAACCGTTGAAATCTTTGGGGTGAAGGAACAGCACCGGTTTGCCATGGGCACCGATCTTGGGCTCGCCGGAGCCTAGCACACGCGCGCCGGTTTCCTTCAGGTGGTCACGCGCGGCGATGATATCGTCGACCTCATAGCAGACATGATGGATACCTCCGGCGGGGTTCTTTTCCAGAAACCCGTTGATCGGGCTGTCCTCGCCCAAGGGGTACAAAAGTTCAATCTTCGTATTGGGCAGTTCGATAAAGACAACCGTCACACCATGATCGGGTTCATCCTGAGGCTCGCCCACCTTGGCGCCCAGCGCATTGCGGTATTGATCCGATGCGGCCTCAAGGTCCGGAACGGCGATGGCAACGTGGTTCAGGCGTCCAATCATGATAGTCTCCTCTGTCCTGCATTGCTTGGGTTATGGGGGCTGCCCGGCCAAAGAACAAGTGCGCCAAATTGCCCGTTAACCCTGTGTTAGCCAGAAGTTCCTAGCGTTAGGCATCTGCTGGATAGGAGAGCTGCCATGGACGATTCGGGACCATTGACCACCATTGCCACACCCACCGCGATCCGACCGTTGCGGGGACAGACCATTCTGGTTGTCGAAGACAGCCGATACTCCTGCGACGTGATCCGCCTGATGTGCTTGCACAGCGGCGCGCGGATCCGGCGTGCAGATTGCCTGAAATCGGCCCGGCGTCACCTGCAGATCTATCGCCCCTCGATCATCGTCGTGGATATGGGGCTGCCGGATGGCTCGGGCGCCGATCTGATTGCCGAACTGACGCAGGCCACCCTTCGGATCGGCGTAATCCTTGGCATGTCCGGCGATGACTGCACCCGTGAACAGGCTATGCAGGCTGGTGCAGATGGATTTCTGAATAAACCAATCAAATCCATGGCCTTCTTTCAAAGAACCATTCTCGAGCTGCTGCCCGAAGACCGCCGCCCCAGCAAACTACACGCGGTCCGAGATGAGCAGATCCACCCCGACCCCCTCGCCTATCAGGACGACATGGCCCATATCGCCGACGTGCTGGCCGGTCCGAATGATCACCGCACTTTGGACTATGCAGCCCAGTTTCTTGGCAGCGTCGCGCGTGAGGCCAATGATCTGGTCTTGATAAATGCGGCAAAGGGCCTTGCCGCGTCGCGCTCTGAGGGTACGCCGATCACCGCCCGCGCCGCGCAGGTTGCCGGGATCCTTCAAGACAGATTGCAGCAAAAAGAGGCTATCTGAATTGATCACCGCCTATTTCATCACCGCATCCCTGTTGTGTTTGTGGATATACCGACAGGCCCGAAACTCGGCGCGGGCCATCCGGGCGAAACGGGTCGGGGTGGCCAATCCCCTAGACTAAAGCGAGGCAGGGTATTCGTGTCGCAGGTTTAACCCGAAGCGATCTAGGTCAGGTTTGCTTGATGCGCTGAGCGACACCACCATCGCGAGAAGGTCACTGGCATAACAGGGGATTGAAGTGGCGAGACAGAACCGAAATACAAACGCAGTCTTGCCCCGGTGATCGACGCGATCAGGTGATACGCACTTAAAGCCTTGTTTCACCCCCTCAAAAGCAAACCGCCCGCTTGAAGCGGGCGGTAGTTTCTTTATTCCTGCGGGATGATACGAAGCCCCAGCTCCATCAATTGATCCGAGCTTGGACCGGATGGCGCATCCATCATCAAATCTTCGGCGCGTTGGTTCATCGGGAACATCATGACCTCGCGAATGTTGGCTTCATCCGCCAGCAGCATCACGATCCGGTCGATGCCCGCAGCACAGCCACCGTGTGGCGGCGCGCCGTAGTGGAACGCGTTGAAAAGGGCACCAAAGCGGGATTTCACTTCGTCCTCACCGTAGCCCGCCAGCTCAAAGGCTTTCAGCATGATTTCCGGCTTGTGGTTCCGGATCGCGCCCGAGACCAGCTCATACCCGTTACAAGCCAGATCGTACTGATAGCCGCGCACGTCCAGAGGATCGCCGTTCAGCGCCTCCATACCGCCCTGCGGCATCGAGAACGGGTTGTGTTCAAAGTCGATCGCGCCGGTTTCCTCGTCCTGCTCGTAGATCGGGAAATCCACGATCCAAGCAAAGGCAAAACGATCTTTCTCAGTCAGGCCAAGCTCATCGCCGATCACATCGCGCGCTTTGCCCGCGACCTTTTCAAAGGCTTTCGGCTTGCCGCCCAGGAAAAACGCGGCATCGCCGACGCCCAGACCCAGTTGCTGACGGATCGCCTCGGTCCGCTCGGGGCCGATGTTCTTGGCAAGCGGGCCGGCGGCTTCCATCCCTTGGCCCTGATCACGCCAGAAGATGTAACCCATCCCCGGCAGACCCTCTTTCTGGGCAAACGCGTTCATACGGTCGCAGAATTTGCGGCTGCCTCCAGTCGGCGCAGGGATGGCGCGAATTTCAGTGCCTTCCTGCTCCAACAGCTTCGCGAAAATCGCGAAGCCAGATCCGCGAAAGTGGTCGGAGACCACTTGCATTTTAATAGGATTCCGAAGGTCGGGTTTGTCGCTGCCGTACCACAGCGCCGCGTCCTTGTAGGAGATCTGCGGCCAGTCCTGATCGACCTTGCGGCCACCACCGAACTCTTCGAACACGCCGGTCAGAACCGGTTGGATTGTGTCAAACACGTCCTGCTGCTCGACAAAGGACATCTCGAGGTCGAGCTGGTAGAAATCGGTTGGCGAGCGGTCGGCGCGCGGGTCTTCGTCACGGAAGCACGGCGCGATCTGGAAATACTTGTCGAAACCCGACACCATGATCAGCTGCTTGAATTGCTGCGGCGCCTGCGGCAGTGCATAGAACTTACCCGGATGCAGACGCGAGGGCACCAAAAAGTCGCGCGCGCCTTCGGGCGAGGACGCGGTGATGATCGGCGTCTGATACTCGCGGAAGCCCTGATCCCACATACGGCGACGCATCGAGGCCACAACGTCCGAACGCAAGGTCATGTTCTGCTGCATCGCTTCACGGCGCAGGTCGAGGTAGCGATAGCGCAGGCGGGTTTCCTCGGGGTATTCCTGATCGCCGAACACGATCAGCGGCAGTTCGTCGGCGGCACCCAGAACCTCCAGCTCACGCACGTAAACTTCGATCTCGCCGGTGGGCAGTTTCGGGTTCACCAGATCAGCGTCACGCGCCTTTACCGTGCCGTCGATGCGGATACACCATTCGGAACGCACTTTCTCTAGCTCGGCAAAAGCCGCGCTGTCGCCGTCGCACAGAACTTGTGTCACCCCGAAATGGTCGCGCAGATCGATGAACAGCACGCCACCGTGATCTCGGACCCGATGCACCCAACCGGACAGGCGGACGGTTTCACCGACATTGGCGGCGGTCAGAGCGGCGCAGGTGTGGCTGCGATAGGCGTGCATGGAATATCCCTTCGGGCGCAGAATTCGTCGCGCCGATACACCCTGTCAGGCTTGGAAAGTCAAGGCGGGTCGCGCCGTCAAAACGGCCTTTGAACGTTGCCGGAATAGAAATACACGCCCAGACCCACGGCAAAGATGATATTCCCCGCAATCGCGTGCAGCAGCACCGCGTAGAAGAAGGACCCTCGTTTGCGATAGGCCCAGCTAAACAGCAGGCCGCCAACAAAAGTCATGACGGCGACGATCCAGCTCCAGTACATCAGATGGGCGAAGGAAAAGATGGCCGCGTTCAGGAGGTCGGCCTTGCGGCCTTCAGGCAGGATACCATGGTAGCGGCGGTAAAACAGCGGGCGGAACAACAGCTCTTGCGGTAGCGCAGACAGGAGCGGATAGCCAACCCAAATGAACACCAGCATTTCGGGCCGGTGTTTCAGCAGGAAAAAGGCGGCATCCGGGCGGGTCAGGTAGATAAGAGCAATGCAGAACAGTGCGGTAACTGTCGTGAACGCGACCAGTTCACGGACCGACCAGTTTGCCCAATTGTAGCGAAGTTCGGCCCATTGGAAGCCCGGTGTGGCATGCAACAGGACAATGCCCAGTCCAGTGAATGCAAACAAAGCCGGGAACATCCAGTTGGGCGGGAACAGGACTGCAATCAGCAGAGGGACCGCAACGAAGAACGCACCGAACTCAAGCCGCAGACACCCCATCGCCACCGGTCGGTGATCCAACGCGCTGTCGTTGCTCATAGTGCCACCAGCTTTGCGGGGATTAGGCCGCGCAGAGAGTTGCCCATATAAATCGCCTTGGCGGAACTCAGATCATTCATGGTTAGAACGGCCTCGGCCCAACCCTCCTCCAAAAGCTGTTCGCGTAGAATGCCCGGCAAAAGACCGCAGGACACAGGAGGCGTAAGCCTGCGCCCGTCCGGCATTTCAATGAACAGATTGGTGATGGTTCCTTCGCACAGCTCTTCCCGCTCGTTGAAGAACAGCAGCTCGTCAATGCCATCCGGCAGGGAGGCTCGGGCAGTATCATAAACCACGCGGCGCGTGGTTTTGTGCTGCAACCATATGTCGTCCGAGTTCAGCCGGGTCTGAGAAATCCCCAACCGCCAGATCTCAGGATTGCCAGCTAACGCGGCCGTGGTCAGGTCAAAGCCTCCATGGACATCCATGGTCAACCGACACCGCAAGGGGGCATCGCTGGTAACGCCGGACAATATCACAAGCGCCGCATTGCGGTCGAAGGACAGCGCCAAGTCCTTTGCCGTGCGCGCCATGCGGTCAAGGTGCCGATCACGCCGCACGAAGCCCTGATCGGGTTGAAAGCCAAGGGTTTCGATCAGGCGGAAATCAGGCTCAACTGGTGGGCGAAGCGGGCTTTCCATAGGGCTTCCTCGTATTCAGATGGGGCTGTGCTGTCCCAAACCACGCCGCCGCCGACATTCAGGGTGGCGTTTCCATCGTCCATCATCAGTGTGCGGATGGCGACGTTGAATTCCGACCGGCCATCCGGCGCGGCCCAGCCGATGGTTCCGCAATAAATATCACGCGCCCAGGGCTCCAGCTCGGACAGGATCTCCATCGCACGGATCTTGGGCGCG
Source organism: Ruegeria profundi (assembly GCF_049800715.1). Classification (GTDB taxonomy): domain Bacteria; phylum Pseudomonadota; class Alphaproteobacteria; order Rhodobacterales; family Rhodobacteraceae; genus Ruegeria; species Ruegeria profundi_A. The sequence goes on along the minus strand of NZ_JBNAFO010000011.1, from coordinate 139,866 downwards.
CCGGTGATGGAACCACAGGGGAACAGTGCCGTCATGATGTCGGACAACCCGGCCCCGACCTGCAGCTGCGCCCGCACCAGCGATACCATCTGATGCACCGTGGCATAGGTTTCGACCTTGAAGAGCTCCGGCACGTGAACCGAACCGGGCAGCGCCACGCGGCTGATATCATTGCGCAGCAGGTCAACGATCATCAGGTTCTCGGCCCGGTTCTTCTCATCCGACGACAGGAAATTACGGCGGCGGGCGTCCTCGGCCATGTCCTCGCTGCGCGGCTGGGTGCCCTTCATGGGGCGCGTTTCGATCCGACCGGTTTCATCCGTGCGGAAGAAAAGCTCGGGCGAGCGACTAAGAAGGTCGGGCAGCCCGTCCTGTTGAACCAGCGCTCCGTGGCCGACCGGTTGGCCGGATGTAAGCGCCGCGTATAGCGCCGCGCTGTCTCCATCAACCGTCAGATCAATCGGGAAGGTCAGGTTCGCCTGATATATATCCCCAGCCCCGATAGCATAATGCACTGCCTGAAAGGCCTGACTGTACCGGCTCTCATCCCAACGCGGCTGAAACGCAGATACGCCGCCATGGGCTTTGGGCAATGTGCTTTGGTCCGGCTCGTCGTAAACCCCGAAACACAACAGCGGCAGCTTCCGGTCTTTCGGCAACAAACCATGCAGCCGAGGCTCCAGCACATAGCCCAGCTCATAACTCGCATACCCAGCCAGCCACCCGCCCGCCGCGCGCGCGTCATCGAGGGCCGCCAACGCGTGTGGCACCTCCTCCGCGGCATCCGCCCGGATGATGTGGGATGGCCGGTCGAACCGGGTTCCCGGACCGGCAGGTCCCTGATCAAAACGAATACGCAAGTGCATCCTCATAAGCCGTGATGCGCGATATAGAGAATACTCTGCCAAGGGAAAGGGGGGAAAGCGGCAATTTCACCTCTGTTCCCGATACCTCTTGCACCTTTTCGCGCTGTCCCTATAACGCAGGACAATTTGGGCGCTGGGGCGGTGCCCTGACTCGCTGACAATCGAAGGAACAAGGCCATGCCGAGAAGAACCGACATCCAGTCGATCATGATCATTGGGGCGGGCCCCATTGTTATCGGACAAGCCTGCGAGTTTGACTATTCCGGCGCTCAGGCCTGTAAGGCGCTGCGCGAGGAAGGGTACCGGGTCATTCTGGTGAACTCGAACCCCGCGACGATCATGACCGACCCGGGTCTGGCCGATGCGACGTATATTGAGCCGATCACTCCCGAAGTGGTCGCCAAGATCATCGAGAAAGAGCGCCCCGATGCCCTGCTGCCCACTATGGGTGGTCAAACCGGCCTGAATACCTCGCTGGCGTTGGAAGAGATGGGCGTGCTGGACAAGTTCGGTGTCGAGATGATCGGCGCCAAGCGCGACGCCATCGAAATGGCCGAAGACCGCGCCTTGTTCCGCGAGGCGATGGACCGGCTGGGTCTTGAAAACCCCAAGGCAACCATCGTGACCGCCCCCAAGCGCGAAGACGGCTCCACCGATCTGGACGCCGGTGTGCAAATGGCGCTGGATGAGCTGGAAGAGATCGGCCTGCCCGCCATCATCCGCCCTGCTTTTACCCTAGGCGGCACAGGCGGCGGTGTGGCCTATAACCGTGAGGATTATATCCATTTCTGCCGCTCGGGCATGGATGCCTCGCCAGTGAACCAGATCCTCGTCGACGAAAGCCTGCTGGGCTGGAAAGAATACGAGATGGAGGTGGTGCGCGACACTGCCGACAACGCGATCATCGTATGTTCCATCGAAAACGTCGATCCGATGGGTGTGCATACGGGTGACTCGATCACCGTGGCCCCTGCCCTGACCCTGACCGACAAGGAATACCAGATCATGCGCAACGGCTCGATCGCCGTTCTGCGAGAGATCGGCGTCGAAACCGGCGGGTCGAACGTACAATGGGCGATCAATCCCGAAGATGGTCGCATGGTCGTGATCGAGATGAACCCGCGGGTATCGCGCTCATCCGCTCTGGCCTCCAAAGCGACCGGTTTCCCGATTGCCAAGATCGCCGCCAAGCTAGCCGTCGGCTACACGCTGGACGAGCTGGACAACGACATTACCAAGGTCACGCCCGCTTCGTTCGAGCCGACCATTGACTATGTCGTCACCAAGATCCCAAAATTCGCGTTCGAGAAATTCCCTGGATCCGAACCCTATCTGACCACCGCGATGAAGTCGGTGGGTGAGGCCATGTCCATTGGCCGCACGATCCACGAATCGATGCAAAAGGCTCTGGCCTCGATGGAATCGGGCCTGACCGGCTTTGATGAGATCGAAATCCCCGGCCTGAATGTCGGTGTCTGGGAAGAAGCGGACGACAAAGCTGCCGTGATCAAAGCAATCAGCCAGCAGACCCCCGACCGTTTGCGTACCATCGCTCAGGCCATGCGTCACGGTCTGTCCGATGATGAGATTTTCGGCGTTACCAAATTCGACCCTTGGTTCCTGGCCCGCATCCGCGAGATCATCGAGGCCGAGCGCCAGGTCCGCAAAGACGGCCTGCCGGTCACCGAAGACGGCATCCGCAAGCTAAAAATGCTGGGCTTCACCGACGCACGTCTGGGCAACCTGACTGGCCGTGACGAAGACAACGTCCGCCGCGCCCGCCGCAATCTGGGCGTAAAGGCCGTGTTCAAACGCATTGACACCTGCGCCGCCGAATTCGAAGCGCAGACACCTTATATGTACTCGACCTACGAAGCTCCGATGATGGGTGAGGTCGAATGCGAGGCACGTCCAAGCGACCGCAAAAAGGTCGTCATCCTCGGCGGCGGTCCGAACCGGATCGGTCAGGGCATCGAGTTCGACTATTGCTGCTGTCACGCCTGCTTCGCGCTAACCGACGCGGGGTATGAGACCATCATGGTCAACTGCAACCCCGAGACGGTCTCGACGGACTATGACACCTCGGACCGTTTGTATTTTGAGCCGCTGACCTTTGAGCACGTCATGGAAATCCTGACGAAAGAGCAGGAAAACGGCACGCTGCACGGCGTCATCGTTCAATTCGGCGGCCAGACTCCGCTGAAACTGGCGAACGCGCTTGAGGCCGAAGGCATTCCGATCCTCGGCACCACGCCCGACGCGATCGACCTAGCTGAAGACCGTGAACGCTTCCAGGCGCTGGTCAACGAGCTGGGCCTGAAGCAGCCGAAAAACGGCATCGCTTCGACCGATGAACAAGCGCTTGAGATCGCAGAGGAAATCGGCTTCCCGCTGGTGATCCGCCCTTCTTACGTTCTGGGCGGTCGTGCGATGGAGATCGTGCGCGATATGGATCAGCTGCGGCGCTACATCAACGAGGCTGTTGTGGTCTCGGGCGACAGCCCGGTTCTGCTGGACAGCTATCTGGCCGGTGCGGTTGAGCTGGACGTGGACGCTCTGTGCGATGGCACCGATGTTCACGTTGCAGGCATTATGCAGCATATCGAAGAGGCAGGCGTTCACTCGGGCGACTCGGCCTGCTCACTGCCGCCCTATTCACTGTCGAAAGAGATCATCGAGCAGATCAAGGAACAAGCGTTTAAACTGGCCAAGGCGTTAAACGTGGTCGGCCTGATGAACGTCCAGTTTGCGATCAAGGATGGTGAGATTTACCTGATCGAAGTAAACCCCCGCGCCTCGCGTACCGTACCCTTCGTCGCCAAGGCCACCGACAGCGCGATTGCGTCCATCGCGGCGCGTGTGATGGCCGGTGAGAAACTGGCGGACTTCCCGAAACGCCCGCCCTACAAGACAGTCGATGACAGCAAGATCGCCGACCAGATGACGCTGGCCGACCCCGACATGCCGTGGTTCTCGGTGAAAGAGGCCGTGCTGCCCTTCGCCCGCTTCCCCGGCGTCGACACCATTCTGGGCCCGGAAATGCGCTCGACCGGTGAGGTCATGGGCTGGGATCGCGACTTCCCGCGCGCATTCCTGAAGGCACAGATAGGCGCTGGCATGGTGCTGCCCTCATCCGGCCGCGCATTCATCTCGATCAAGGATGCAGACAAAGGGCCGGACATGTTGGAGGCCGCGCGCGTTCTGGTCGATCAGGGCTTTGAACTGGTCGCCACACGCGGCACGCAAACCTGGTTGGACACGCAGGGCGTACCTTGCGAAGTGGTTAACAAGGTCTATGAGGGACGCCCGGATGTGACTGACCTGATGAAAGACGGCGGTGTTCAGCTGGTGATGAACTCAACCGAAGGCGCACAGGCGGTGGAAGACAGCCGGTCGATCCGCTCAATCGCTCTGTATGACAAGATCCCCTATTTCACCACCGCCGCCGCCAGCTACGCAGCAGCGTTGGCGATCAAGGCGCAGGCCGAAGGTGACGTCGAGGTGAAATCGCTGCAGGGCTGACCTGCAGAACCAAGGAAAAAGCAAAACCCCCGGTCGTTGAACGGGGGTTTTTCATTTAAGCAGCAACAGCTTGCCGTTTCTCATCTCGCTGGAAGAACAGCAGATAGAAGACCGGGGCCGCGACCATCGTCAGGACCGTAGCAAAAGCCAACCCGCCCATGATGGTGACCGCCATCGAGACAAAGAACGCATCCGTCAGCAGCGGAGCCATCCCAAGGATCGTTGTAATCGCAGCCAGCATCACAGGTCGCAAACGCGAGACGGATGCTTCGATGATCGACTCCTGCAGGGGTTTACCGGTTGCGCGGACCAGATCAATCTCTTCGACCAGAACGATGCCATTCTTGATCAGCATGCCCGACAAGCTGAGCAGACCCAGAAGCGCCGTAAAGGTGAACGGCAGTCCGGTGCCAAGCAAACCGATGACCACACCGTTCACCGACATGGGCACCAAAAGCCAAATGATGACCGGCTGGCGGATCGCATTGAACAACAACACCGAGATCAGCACCATGATCAACAGGCTCAGTGGCAATTGCCTGCCAAGGCTTTCCTGGGCATCGCCCGAGTCCTCGAACTCACCTCCCCATTCCATACGATAGCCGGGTGGCAGGTCCATCTCTTCAATCGTTGCGCGCACCTCGGAATGCACCTGCGCTGCGGTCACATCTGGTGGGATATCCGCGCCAACGGTGATTGTCAGAACCCGGTTGCGCCGGTGGACCTCGGTGTTGAGCAACTGGTATTCGAACCCGTCCACCATCTGTTCGATGGGCACGAATTGGCCTGACTGATCGGAATACACGACCTGATCGACGATCGAATAGTCACCCTCTGCAGGGCGGCGCAGAATGATCGGGATCAGGCGGTCACGCTCACGCAGGACGCCACCGGTGATGCCGTCGGTCGAGAATTGCAGCGTGGCCGCAATATCTTCACGCGAAACACCGGCTGTCTGCGCGCGTTCAGTTGCGTAGATCGGTTGCACCGCCAGCTCTTTTTCGCGCCAGTCATGATGGACGTTGAGCGCGTTCGGCGTGGCAGCCGCCATACGTTGAACCGCTTCGTCCGCCAACTGCCTCAGCACGGCCGGGTCGCTACCCGAGAAGCGAGCTTGAATCGGCGTGCCTCCCCCCGGACCGAAGACCAGACGTTTGGTGCGAAACTCGCTTTCAGGGAACTGAGCCACCCCAAAGGCTTCAAGCTCGGCCTGCAGCGCTGGGATATCCTCCAGCGTTTCCGTCCGAATGATCATGTGACCGTAGCTTGGGTTTGGGTCCTCAGCGCTATAGGTCAGCATGAAGCGGGTCGCGCCTTGCCCGACAAACGTGGTGACGGACACCACATCGTCACGTTCGGCCAGCCAATCCTCTACCACTGCCATATCCGCAGAGGTACGCGAGATTGGTGTGCCCTGAGGCAGCTTGTAGTGGACAAAGAACAGCGGCGTATTCGAGTCCGGGAAAAATTGCTGCTTCATCAGGCCGAAGCCCGCATAACAGGCCACCGTCACAGCGATCAGCCCGGCCACAACGAGCCAGCGGAACCGCAACGCCCAGCGCAGGATCGCGCCGTAAACACGGAACAGAAGGCTGCCATAGGCGTCAACTTCACCCTCTTTGCCCTGCTTGAAGAAATAATGCGCCAACATCGGTGTTACTGTGATTGCCAGAACCCAGCTGAGCAGCAATGAGATCCCGATAACTGCAAAGAGCGAGAACAGAAACTCTCCGGTCGCATCGGGGCTGAGACCGATGCCCGCAAAGGCCATGATGCCGATGACAGTCGCGCCCAACAGCGGGATCTGCGTTTTCGATGCCACCTCATCCGCTGCATCGCGCGAGGATTTGCCGCGCAACATCGCGATCTGCATGCCCTCGGCTACCACGATGGCATTGTCCACCAACATCCCCATCGCAATGATCAGGGCACCCAGCGAGATCCGCTCCATTTCAATCGAGAACAGCGCCATGAACAGCAGTGTCCCGACCACGGTCAGCAGCAATGTCGACCCGACCACAATGGCGGCGCGCCACCCCATAAAGAGGCCCAGAACCGCGACCACGATGATCACCGACATGGCGAGGTTCACAAGAAAGTCGTTCGAGGCTTGCTCGACCACCACATGCTGCTGGTAGATAGGCAGAATTTCCACGCCAAAAGGGATTTGCGTATCCAGTTCTGCAAATTTGGCATCCGCGCGTTTGCCGACTTCGACGATGTTCTCGGCGGCCAAACCGGCAATGCCCAGCGTAAAGGCCTCGGTCCCGTCGAAGCGGATCATGATATCCGGGTCGGTCTGACGGGCACGGTAGACGTTGGACATGTCAAACAGGTTGATCACCTGCCCTTGTGAGCCGACCGACAATCCGGCGATGGCCGATACACTATCCGACCCTTCGGCTGTCAAAATGGTGGTGCGGTCGTTCTCGGACCGAACCGAGCCGGAGGAGTTGACCGAATCCGCATTGGCAATTGCCTCGTTGATGGCTTGGATGGGGACATTCTGGTTCACCGAGATGGACAGATCCGGTTCGATGAAGATCGCCTCTTGCGGTAAACCCTGAACTTCGACATCGGCAACGCCGTCGACCGTTAACAGCTCACGCCGCAGAAACGTCGCCAATTCGTGCTTTTCGGCGTCCGAGAACCCTTCAGCGGTTACCGCATAGAACAGGCCGAACACGTCGCCGAAACCATCATTGACGTAGGGCTGATTTACACCGGATGGCAGGCCCCGCGCCGCGTCACGCACCTTGGCGCGTAGGCGGGTCCAGATTGCGGGCAATTCGCTGCCGTCATAGGTGGATTTGATCTCAACCTCGATCAGGGATTGCCCCGGCTGGTTCAACGAGGTGATCGTATCCACCTCACCCATTTGCTGGATCGCCGATTCCAGGGGTTCGGACACTTCCAGCGCCACTTGCTCGGCCGTTGCGCCGGGGTATTGCGTTACGATGACCGCGTTTTTGATGGTAAAAGCTGGGTCCTCCAGACGCCCCAGCGAAAGGAAGCCCCATATGCCGCCAAACAGGGCGATCAGAATGATCAGCCACGTGTAGAGCGGCCGGTCGATAGATGCGCGTGCAATTCTCATCAGCCCGCCCCTTAGTTCGAGAAGCCGGTGAAACGGCGCACGCTCTGGCCGTCTGTCAACGCTGAGCCACCTGCGACAACAACTTCATCGCCATCTTCCAAGCCGGTCAGAACACGGACTTCACCGGTCTGAGTTGGTTCGATGGTTACGGGTGCAAGGCGTACCGTGCCCTCATCTGCGCCAGCCGGAGAGAAGACCATCACGCCCAGCGCGCCATCCGCGCCAGCGACGATGGCTGAAGCCGGTAGAACGATCCCCGTACGGCCATCCCTGACATGCACGTTCACCGACACGGACGAGCCGGGCAGAATCTGCAGCCCCTCAGGCGGGGTCAGACCGAACTGAATACGGAATGTCTGTCCAACACTCGAAGTCTCGGCGTCGAACTCACGGATTTCCAGCGGGAAGACTTCGTCACTTACGGGGAATTTGGCCGTGATAGTGATGTCATCCTGCTGCCCCGAGCGTTGGAACAGGATCTCGGGGACGTCCACCTCGATCCGAAGTTCCGACATGTCGTGGATGCGCACGATCGGTGTTCCCGCCGACACGGTGGTAAAGGCTTCAACCGCGCGGCTTGACACAAGCGCGTCGAACGGGGCCGTCAGCGTTGCATGTTCCAGCTCATATTCGGCGTCGCGCAGGGCAATCGCGGCCAATTGCGCTTCGGTTTCGGAATCATCGACCGCCACTTGGCTGGCAGTCGTGCCGCGCAGCCGCGACAGGCGCGCGACAGTTCGGTCGGCCTGTTCTTTCTGCAAGCGGGCGCGATCCAACCGCAGTTCAAAAGGCTCTTGATCCAGACGGGCAATCAGGCCGTCCTTCGGGATGACGAACCCTTCGGTGACGGGCATCTCGACAATCTGCCCCGGAACCTGAAAGGCCAGATCAACGGTCTGACGCGCAGCGACGCGGCCAAAAAACTGTCGAGTGAAACCCGGTGCCGTTTCCTGCACCTGCATCAACTTGACCGGTTTCGCGGTCTCTTGCGCGACAAGCGGCGTCGCCAAAACGGCCAACAGAAGGCCCAGAGAAGTCAGCTGTTTCATTTCTTCAATCCCTCGGGAATTCCCGTTTTCAGTACGTTGTCACGAATCTTGCACGCCAGCCGGGCGAATTCGGCTGTTTCTTCTGCATTCAGGCCAGAGGCCTTGTGAAACAGATCTCCGGCTGCTGACACCAGCATATCACGCGCGCGCTCGCCTTGTTCGGTCAGCACAAGCAACCAGGCACGGCGATCGTTGGGATCGCGCTGGCGCGCCAGATAGCCAGCTTGTTCCAGAGCATCCGCAGTGGCCGTGATGGTGGAGGGCACGCTCAGCATATCGGCCGCCAGAACACCCATCCGTTTGGGTTCATCCAGCTTGATCAACATATGGCATTCCGGGTGGCTCAGGTCAGTTTCGATGGTGTCGAAGGTCTCTTCGAGTTTCCAATAGAGCGCATAGACGCCCATGATGGCCTGAATTTCAGGGCTCAGGCGGCCAAGCCTGTCGCTGAAACTGTCTGACATTGAAGAGACTCCGAGACGTCGTTGCGGGTCATATACTTCAAATTATGAACTATTCAATAACTGAAGCGGAAATTCACCCCAAAGCCCAAGTTCCCTTAGGTCACAAGACTTGATCAAATGCCCCTGTGACTGCATTTTGAGCAAATCCAAAACGTTCAGGACTTGCCATGTATATCCCTGCTATCACCGGTACAGGCGTTTTCACGCCCGAAAACGTCATCACCAATGCCGAGCTTGTGCAAGCCTTCAACGCCTATGCCGACAAGGTGAATGCAGAGAACGCCCAGGCCATCCAAGCCGGACAGATGGAGCCGATGCAGCACTCCTCCGAGGAGTTCATCGTCAAGGCGTCCGGCATCGAAAACCGCTATGTGATGGATAAATCCGGCGTGTTGGACCCCGACACCATGCACCCCGCTTTGCGCCAGCGCAGCGATGACGAGCCGGGGATCATGGCCGAAATGGCGGTGGATGCCTGCCACAAAGCACTGGCGCAGGCTGGTCGGACGGCGGCAGATGTCGATCTGGTGATCTGCGCGGCCTCGAACCACGAAAGGGCCTACCCAGCCATCGCCATCGAGATACAGCAGGCTCTGGGCATCAATGGCTTTGGTTTTGACATGAATGTTGCGTGTTCCTCGGCAACGTTTGGCATTCAGGCGGCGGCGGATATGGTGCGGTCGGGTTCGGTTCGGTCGGCATTGGTGGTGAACCCCGAGATCTGCTCGGGCCATCTGGAATGGCGCGATCGGGATTGTCATTTCATCTTCGGCGATGTGGCCACGGCCACCTTGCTCGAACGCATCGAAGACGCGCAAGGCCCGCATTTTGAGGTCCTGTCGACCCGCTGCGCCACCAGTTTCTCGAACAATATCCGCAACAATAACGGCTTTCTGCGCCGCTCGCGCCCTGATGGGATGATCGACCGGCGCGACATGCAGTTCATGCAGAACGGGCGCAAGGTCTTCAAGGAAGTACTGCCCATGGTCAGCCAACACATCAGCGACCACATGGAGGCCGAAGGCATTGGCAGCGACGACTTAACACGCCTGTGGCTGCATCAGGCCAACAAGACCATGAACGATTTCATCGGCAAGAAGGTCCTCGGACGTGTGCCCGAGGCGGGTGAGCAACCCAACATCCTGCAGGACTATGCCAACACATCCTCAGCCGGGTCGATTATCGCCTTCTCCAAATACTCGGATGATCTTGAGGACGGGGATATCGGGCTAATCTGCTCGTTCGGGGCGGGGTATTCGGTGGGGTCCGTAATTGTGAAACGGAAATCCTGATCCAAGCGGACTAAGCTATCGCTTTACCTGGAACACGCGGAAGGCATCGTGTTCCGGCCGCTGAAGTTCGTGAACATTGTTCGGCAAACGCCCAGCTAGAAATGCCGAAGGCAACCCCTCGCCTTCCGAAACGGAATTCCAGTAGGCCGCGCGAGACGCGTGCTTGCAGATCAACACGTAGTCCACCCTCAGGTCGGCAAGGCGCTGGCCCATCTCAGCCGGGTCCGACCGGAAAAGATCAATCTGTGACAGATTTCCCGCCTCATTGCGGTGATAATTACCGCCAAGCACCGAATGATGCGTGAACCGCAGGATGTTTGCGGCAAAGTCAAAGCCAGACACAATCAAACCCGGAGACAGATCATTTAAGCTGTCATAGACCACTTGGGTATTGCAGTATTTCAGGAACACTTGCGGCCCGGCCGCGCTGTTCTCGGTCGTGGGTTGCCTAAGAGAAACGTAGAACCGTTCGATGGTCGTTCCGGTCTTCGGCAGCATGAAGATGAAAAACACCATCATCAGGACCCCCCAGAACCGACTTCTCTGCGCCTTATACTTTAGGAACATGGCGCCAAGCACCTGCGCGTGAACCACTATGAGTGAAATGGCTAGAAACGCGCTCATCCGGGATTGGTACAAAAAGAGCGTAAGACTGGCACTCATAAGGAAAACCAACAGAAGATAATCAATCCGCGTGTCACGGGCGCGCGACAAATAAAGCCCAGCAAGAATCGTAAAAACGGATACCCCAAACAAAGCGATCTTTTGCCCCGTATGGCGCGAAAAGGTCGCAAAAGGCGCTTGCGCCTCGGTGATCTGGCTCAGCCAGAATTCTTGCATGGGTTGCGACATCTGACTGATGGGATTTTGCAGGCAGTACGGTGCAAACACATATGCGAAACCCAGAGCCAGAACTCCAAGGGACAGCAATGAGAACGCGCGCGCCCATATCGACCATGCCGACGCAACGGCCCCGAGTCCCAACAGCCCAAATCCTGCAAGCCCAGCAGGCAAAGCGACGCTCAGCGTCAGAGCATCACATCCGGGAAAGAAGAAGCTGTCAGCCGAGGTGGTTGCAACGCTCACCACCAAAAGCGTGACTGCAAGCGCAGCTCCAAAGGACATCAGGCGCGTACGAGCCTGTTCGCCTAACAATACCCAGTCAATGGCGAAGAAAGCCCCAATCAGTCCCAGATGCATCAGCGATTCAGTGCCTATGGACATCGACAGCGCGAGAAAGACGCCAAGCCAGATGCTTGCTCTTATTCGGGTTTTCCGCCGCACAAAGAACATCACCGAAAAGACATACAGCATAATCTGCAAGCCGTGATGATCAAACGAGAAGTAGGTGTATTTCTTTGTGCCTTCCAAAGCCAAAGCGCCAAAGATCAGCGCCGAGATTGCCCCTGGGCGCCCACCCAACGCTCCCGCTGTCACGACAAGGGCCCATAGGGTCGCCATCACAAGCATAGACGGCCAGACAATAGCTGTGACGTGAAGCGCAACAGGCTCGGACAATACCAGGCTGAACAACAAGTAGAGCGCTGCGATCGGCGCATCAACCAGCCGCGACCAGTGCATAAGCGTACCGTCGTTGGGACCCAGCCTATGCTGATACAGGTCGAGCCACCCCTGCCCGTTCAGCAGGTCGCTCACCACCACCCAGCGCAGCACGTCATCTGATCGGCCCTCATAGTGGCTTAGCGCCGTCAACACTGACAGAATGACACAGAGCGCGACAAGAAGGCGCCAGACAATCCCGTCGTCCTGAACCCTATAGGGTCGTGGGAAACCGTTCATGAAAGACTGCTCTGCGCTGTTTCGCCAAAAAATCCAGCTTCGCTTCTGTCACAGGCTTGCGGCAAAAACGTGTCAGCTAACGCTTTCTTCTTCGAGATGTAGTTTCATCTCAATCAGAACCTGCTGCAAAAGGCTGGTTTCCTTCAGCAGGCGCTTGGCTTCGTTGACGGTGATGATCCCGTCTTCGATGGCCGCCTGATACTCGGTCATCAGCATGGCAAACCGCTGGCTCAGGGCGATGACATCCGCGTTCACGCCACCTGTACGCGGAGAATCCGTGTTGCGGTCCCCATAGGACAGGGTGATGTTCTTCAGGTCCGCCAAAGCCGAAGTGACATGCGGATAGTTGGCCGCGTTCTCTAAACGCGCCACTGCGTCGACGGGCATGAACCGATCCGCGTGCTCCGAATTATCCGAATAGTAGCGGCCCAGCGTTGCCTTGGATTTGCCCGTGATCTCGCACGCGGCTTCGATCCCGACATCTTTCACCAAGGCTTCGGTGTGTTTCTTAAGATAGGCCCCGATATCTGCCATAGTTCTACCTTTGCTACCTGCACGCGCCGCCCCTTCTATCCGTTTTGGGGGAAAGCATAGGGAAATTTCCCATAACCGAGTCATAATTGAAATGCCATAAATTGACTATCCCTCAGATATGCGAGGGTTTTGTGAGTGAGTGGCGGCCGTTCAGTGCCGGTAATGAGTAATCGTGAGGCAATATTGTTCAGCCTCACTCCGTTTTGGTCACATGTTGACCGATGGCGTCGCTGTTGCATGCGCAAGGTTCCATCCCCAAAGAGCATCTGCTCGGCCTCTGCAATGGTAACGGCGACGTCGCTTCCCCCTCAAAGATTGATGGGTTGTTCGATTGGCGTCGGCGCTTTAGACCCGCCGCATGGCAAAACTGTATTTCAACTACTCGACGATGAATGCGGGCAAATCGACCGTATTGCTGCAGGCCTCGCACAACTACCGTGAGCGCGGCATGAAGACTTACCTGATGACCGCCGCTGTGGACGGGCGCGCCGGTGTGGGGCGGATCGCCTCTCGCATCGGGATTTCCGAAGAGGCCGATACCTTCCGCCCGGACGATGACGTTTTTGCCATGATCGAAACGCGCCAGAAGGCCGATCAAATCGCCTGTGTCTTCGTGGACGAGGCCCAGTTCCTGTCCGAGGATCAGGTCTGGCAACTGGCTCACGCCGTGGATGACCTGAAGCTCCCAGTACTGGCTTATGGCTTAAGGGTAGATTTCCAGGGCAAACTCTTCCCCGGTTCAGCCGCCTTGCTGGCGTTGGCCGATGAGATGCGAGAGGTCCGCACCATCTGCGAATGCGGACGCAAGGCCACAATGGTGATTCGGCAGGACGAGAATGGCCGCGCCATCACAGAGGGTGCTCAGGTGCAGATCGGCGGGAACGAGACCTATGTCTCGCTCTGCCGCAAACACTGGCGCGAAGCGGTCGGCGACTAGACCGGATTCGGCAAGTCGCGCCCTGCGACGAAGGCGGTCACATTATCCAGAGCCATATGCCCCATTCCGGTCCGAACCTCTTCGGTGGCGGTGCCCAGATGCGGCAGCAGGGTGACGTTCTGCATCTCGCGCAGTGCCTTTGGCACGGCCGGCTCGAACTCGTAGACATCCAGCCCGGCCCCGGCGATCTGCCCTGCTTGCAGCGCGCTGATCAGAGCGGTCTCATCTACCACCTCACCCCGCGCGATGTTTACCAGAATGGCCGAGGAGTTCATGGCCTCAAGCACTGCTGCATTGATCAGATGGCGTGTCTCAGCCCCGCCCGGAACCGCCAGAACCAGGAAATCGACCGAGGCCGCAAGTGCCAAGAGATCGGGGATGTACTCGGCCTCAAAATCAAGCTGCTTGGCACTACGGGATTGATAAGCGACATGCATGCCGAACCCGAAGTGACAGCGCCGCGCGATGGCCTGCCCGATGCGACCCATGCCGACGATGCCCACGCGCTTGCCCGTCACATGATGCCCCAGCATTTGCGTGGGATGCCAACCCTGCCAGTTGTCAGCCCGCACCAAACGCTCCCCCTCACCCGCGCGGCGCGCGGTCGAGAGTAGCAAGGTCATGGCGATATCGGCTGTCGCATCTGTGACCGCTCCGGGCGTGTTGGTGACGGCGATGCCTAAGGCGCGCGCGGCCTCGACATCGATGTGATTGTAGCCGACGCCGAAATTGGCCAACAGCTTGCAGCGCGGCTCGGGCACTTTGGCGAAGACATCGGCCGAGAACAGGTCGCCCAGAGTGGGTACAACCACGTCATACTCCTGCAACGCCCGCACCATCTCATCCTCGGAAAGCGGAGTGGTTGTGGGACGAATCTCAACATCGAACTCGGCGGCTGCCCGTGCTTCGACCGCCAATGTCATTGGTCTCGTGATCCAGAGTTTCATCAGTGCATCCTTCCGCCAACGGGGACGTTGCCATCCGGGCCGATCAACACGATCTCACCGTTTTCATCCGGCAGACCCAGCACCAGAACCTCGGACATGAATCTCCCGATCTGGCGCGGCGGGAAGTTGACCACAGCTATCACCTGCTTGCCGATCAGCGTCGACGGGTCGTAATGCGCGGTGATCTGGGCCGAGGTCTTGCGCTCACCAATTTCGTCGCCGAAATCGATCCACATCTTGATGGCGGGCTTGCGGGCTTCGGGATAGGGCTCGGCGCGGATGACCTCACCGACGCGGATGTCGACCTTCAGGAAGTCATCGAAGGAAATCTCACTCACGGCCCAACTCCTTGGATCGGTCGGTCGCGGCCTTGACGGCGCGGTGTAGCAGATTTGGGAAACCCTCCGCTTCGTGCATCAGAACCTCCAGCGCGGCCTGTGTCGTGCCATTGGGCGAGGTCACGTTGACCCGCAGCTGAGAGGGGTCTTCCTCGGCGGCCATGGCCAAGGCACCGGCGCCGGCTACCGTAGATTTCGCCAGCTTCATGGCCAGCTCATGCGGCAGACCCTGCGCCTGCCCTGCGGCGGCCAGCGTTTCGATCAGGTGGAATACATAGGCTGGGCCAGAGCCGCTGACGCCAGTGACCGCATCTATCTGAGCCTCATCCGACAGACGCACGGTTTCACCAATCGCCGACAGCAGGTTTTCCGCGAGGTCCAAGTCGTCACCGGACACATGTGCGTTGCCGATCATCGCCGTGATACCCTGACGGATCGCTGCCGGAGTGTTCGGCATTGCCCGTACAATCGGTGTGCCTTCGCCCAGCACGTCCTCAAACGTGGCAATCGAGGTGCCCGCAGCGACGGAAACGAACAGGCTGCCACCGCCACCGAGGGCCTGGATCGCGGGCAGCGCCTCGCCCATCACTTGCGGTTTGACGGCCACCAACACCACTGCGGGGGATTCGGGCAGTGGCGTGTTGATGTTGACGCCCTGCGCTTTCAGCCAGTCCGAGGGGTAAGGATCAATCACCCAAACGGAAGCGGCGGGCAGGCCGTGATCCAGCCAACCCGCCAACATCGCGGATCCCATCTTTCCGCACCCCAATAACACAAGGCCCTGCTCGGCCACGCGCGACATGTCCATCTGTGCCCCTCCCCTATTCAACGGTTCAGGGCAAAGGTTTACGCTCGGCCGTAGGCCTCTGCAATGGCGACTTGCATCGCTTCTTCCGGATCGCGATTGCCCCAGGTGACCAGCTGAATCGCCGGGTAGTAGCGCTCGGCGCTCAACACCGCAGCGTTGATCATCGTGTCGATCTGATCGGGGCTTGCGGTCTGACCACCAGCCAGAACCAGACCGTAGCGATAGACCATCAGCTTCTGGTTCGCCCAATAGGTAAACGCGCCCGCCCAACACTGATCATTCATCTTGTTGAGCAGCTCATACAGCTCACTCTCACGCTCGGCCGGAGGCTCCATCTCGAACGAGCAAACCATGCGCAGCGTTTCATCATAGTTGGACCAGGCCAACGTGATCGAATAGGTCCGCCACTGCCCTTCGACAGCCATGGCAATCTGATCGTCGCCAATGCGGTCAAAATCCCAGTCGTGATGTTCGGCCAGATGTTCAACAATATCGATTGGATGAAGGTCTTCTTCGAGAAACTGCTCGGAAAGGGCCATAATGCCACCTCACTACTCTCTAGCATTTCGGGGCCGGCAGCGCCCCAGCGCTAGTTGCCTGCTCTACAAGCCGGGCTTCCCCCATAGGCCTGTACCAAATATGGTGCGCCGCAAGAGGTGGTCTGGCAACCCCATTTCTTGGGGATAACAGCAATAAGTTGTGGACAGTCGGCAACGACGATCAAAATATTGGCGTCTCACGCAGCTTTGTCTTGATTAATCTCTGCAAGGCGGCATGATACACAACACCGCACAACCCGGCCTTGGATTGCGCGGCGCTAAACTTGTCTTCAAAATCTGGATATGGGCGTTACTTGTCCAGTTTCGCCTCAAGCGCGGCGATGCGCGCCTCAAGCGCGGCGTTCTCTTCGCGGGCCTTCTGGGCCATGGCGCGCACAGCGTCGAATTCTTCACGCGTGACGAAATCGCGGTCGGCCAGCCAACGGTCGATCATCGACTTCATCGCATTCTCGGCTTCTTCGCGTGCGCCCTGCGCCACCCCCATGGCGTTGGTCATCAGCTGGGAAACATCGTCGAGGATCTTGTTGCGGGTTTGCATGGCTTTTCTCCGAAATCGCGGTTGTATCCTATATGGGGAAGGATTGGCGCAGGCTCAAGGTTGACTTGCCCTGCAAACCCCGGGCAATGAGACGCACATGCAGGCTGTTCTGAATTTCCCCGATCTGTCGCCCGAGCTGTTCTTGATCCCCCTGTTCGGGATGGAGTTCGCGCTCAGGTGGTACGCGCTGGCTTATATTGTCGGCATCCTGATTGCCTGGCGTCTGGCCGTGATGGCCCTGCGGCGTCCGGCCCTTTGGCGCAATGAGACGCCACCCATGAAGCCCGAACAGTTGGATGACCTGCTGACCTGGATCATCATCGGCGTCATTCTCGGTGGGCGGCTGGGTTTTGTGCTGTTCTATCAACCGGCCTACTACTTGTCGCACCCGGCGGATATCCTGAAGGTCTGGCAAGGCGGGATGGCCTTTCACGGCGGGCTGCTGGGGGTGATTGTCGCCTCATACCTCTATGGTCGCCGTCACAACATTCCGACCCTGTCGTTGGGCGATCTGGTGGCCTACACCGTCCCGCCCGGCCTGTTGCTGGGGCGGCTTGCCAATTTCATCAACGCCGAGCTTTGGGGCCGACCAAGCGAGCTGCCATGGGCCGTGATTTTTCCCGGCTTCGCAGCGCAGGACTGCCCAGGCGTCGTGGCCGGTATGTGTGCCCGTCACCCCTCGCAGCTATACGAAGCCGCGCTAGAGGGTGTCCTATTGGGCGCAGTCCTTCTTTGGTTGGCCTATCGGCGCGGCGCGTTCCGGAAACCCGGCCTGATAATGGGCGTTTTCCTGGCAGGCTACGGGGCATCCCGCTTCGTGGTCGAGTTCGTCCGTCAGCCCGACGCGCAGTTCATCTCGCCTGGCAACCCGCTTGGGCTGGCGTGGCATATCGGCGGCTACGGCCTGACAATGGGGCAAATCCTGTCCCTGCCGATGATCGCTCTTGGGCTATGGTTCGCCCTGCGCGCCCGGCGAACGGCATGAGCCTGCACGATCTTCTGATCGCCCGAATCCGGCAAGACGGCCCGATGACGCTGACCGACTATATGACCGAGTGCTTGCTGCACCCAACTTGGGGCTACTATTCCACGCGCGATCCATTCGGTGCGCGGGGAGATTTTATCACTGCACCGGAAATCAGTCAGATGTTCGGCGAATTGATCGGCCTATCACTGGCGCAAAGCTGGATGGATCAGGGGCAGCCATCCACGTTTGCGCTGGCCGAACTTGGACCGGGTCGCGGTACGCTGATGGCGGATATCCTACGGGCAACCCGCTCGCTTCCCGGTTTTCATGCTGCGGCCAAGGTTATTCTGCTGGAAGCCTCGGAAACGCTCCGAGACGTGCAAATGGCAACCCTGAAAGATCACAATCCGCAGTGGATCAGCAATGTGGCGGAGCTGCCGGACTTGCCGCTGTTTCTGGTGGCGAATGAGTTCTTTGACGCCCTGCCCATCCGCCAATTCCTGCGTGAGGGCGCTGCTTGGTGCGAACGGATGGTGGGTGAGGCCAATGGCACGCTGACCTTTGGCCTTGGCCCCGCCGCGCCGCAAACAGCGCTACAGGACCGACTGTCCGATACGCGAGACGGAGATCTCGTCGAACGACGTGCACCTGCCATTCCGATTCTAACCATCCTCGCCAGCCGAATCGCGCAGAACGGAGGGGTAGCTCTGATCGTGGACTATGGCGACTGGCGCTCGCTTGGCGATACGCTTCAGGCCCTAAAGGCGCATGAGCGTGTGGGCCCTCTGCAAACCCCCGGTCAGGCAGACCTGACCGCGCATGTGGATTTTGAGCCCCTGGCGCTCGCGGCAAGGGCCGCAGGCTGTGCTCATACCCGCCTGACACCACAGGGTATTTTTCTGGAACGTCTGGGAATCACCGCCCGTGCACAGGCTCTGGCCAAGGGTATAGGCGGCTCCAAGCTTGATGAACTGGTGGCCGCACATCGCCGGTTGACGCATCCCGATGAAATGGGAAATCTGTTCAAAGTGCTGGGCCTCTACCCGCCCCAAGCTGCGCCTCCACCGGGACTTGAACCATGACCTTGGAAATTCTCACGTCGGATATACTGGCCCCCGTAAAACACGGCTTTTTCAGCCGTAGAGGCGGTGCATCCTCGGGCGTCTTCGCGGGATTGAACTGCGGTTATGGATCATCCGATCAGACCGAGATCGTCGCCCTGAATCGCCGACGGGTTGCTGACGCGATGGATGTCACGCCAGAGGCGCTGGTTGGTATTCATCAGGTTCATTCGCCCGATGTGCTGACGGTGGATGCGCCCCTTACGGGTGACAAACCCAAAGCGGATGCGCTTGTGACCGCCACGCCCGGGTTGGCTCTGACAATTCTGACCGCGGACTGCCAGCCCGTGCTTTTCTGCGACCCTGACGCGAACGTGATCGGCGCCGCCCATGCTGGCTGGCGCGGAGCTTTGGACGGTGTCTTAGAGGCCACATTGGACGCGATGGAGGCATTGGGCGCCACGCGAGAAAACACACGTGCCGTGATCGGCCCATCCATTTCGCAGGCGGCCTATGAGGTCGGCCCCGAGTTTCTGGATGCGTTCATGGCGGATTCCTCGGAGAACAGCCGATTCTTCGCCAATGGCACCGAGGACCGGATGCAATTTGATTTGCCAGCCTTTGGCCTGCATAAACTGCGTCAAGCGGGTGTTGGGCAGGCAGAATGGACCCGGCATTGCACGTATTCCGATCCGGATCGCTTTTATTCATACCGCCGGACAACACACGCCAAAGAGGCGGACTACGGGCGGTTAATTTCGGCGATCAGATTGTAGATTAGGCCCCAATTAAGGCAAAACCGCCACCTTTCCGCCACATTTATTGTGTTTACCTGACACAGAATCGTAGTGAATTTTGTGCCAGTACTCAGAAGGTTATCTGTCTTTGCCGACAAATGAATGCTGGCACCTCAAACAGAGGAACCGCCAACCTTTATTTTTTGTCCGTTTTTGATCCCGGTTAAGCCTTATCCCTGCCGCAAACCTGCGGCACGTTAAGTCTACACACACGGAATGAGGCTCAGACCTCCGATCGAGCAGGACCAGAAAATGAAACAGAAATCTCGCTTTCTCAGCGCGGTCATTCAGGCCGCACAGGACCCGAAACTGGACATGCCGTGGAAGCGAGTTTCAAGCCATTCTGTCAGGGTTGCACGCCGTCTCGCGACGCAACGCTGAAACAGAAAGCCAACGGAACCAAGCTGCCGGTTCCATTTGGTAAACGCGCACCGGGTAGTGCTCCGGTCCGATGTGCGTGGGATGCAACGAAAACTGCATCCTGAGTTCGGAGCGTGTTTGTGGGCATTTTCGCCCGCGCAGTACGAGTTTGTCTGGGGGGTCAATGGATTGACCAATGGAATGCGAAATTGCTTCGCTGTGCGCTGCGGCCATCGCCGGCGCCCAGGGGTTACCCATTTATTTCAAGACAAAGAACCGAACCGACAGATGGGCCTGCATGGGGGTACGCCCCGTCTGATCCGGTTCTAAAAGGAACGGAATATTAATGACTATTCCAAAATCACTGGCCATTGCTGCCAGAAATGCTGTCGAAACGTCGGCTTTGCTTCGCGACACTCCGCGGCCGACTACAAAACAGAAAGCCCAGCTGCGCCGTTACGAAGTGAGCGCCCTGCTCAAAAACGGAGACATTGCGCAAACCCGGCATATCGCACCGGCCCTGCCGATGTTCGAGGACGCCTTTTGCGCCTTCTCACGGGGGTCACTTGTGGAAACCGAACAAGGGCCGATGGCGATCGAGGACCTGCTGCCCGGCGACACAGTACTGACGCAGGACGGGACCTCTGAGACCGTTTTGTGGAAGGGCTCGGTGACGCTGATACCGGGTCGCGAGGACTCTCGCGGGCGCACCCGTCCGTTGACCCGCATCATGGCCGATACCTTTGGTATGCAAAAACCGATGTCCGGTGTGATTGCAGGACCTGCCGCGCGTCTGCTTGGCACCCCAGCCCATTTGCGGCGCCTGCATGGCGGGTCACCGATTCTGACGCCTGTCGCCGAATTTCAGGACGGAATGGGAGTTGTGGAAACAATGCCGCCCACTCCGGTAGAATTGTTTCACATTTGCCTGAAAAAACACTCCGTCATCCGTGTAGACGGCCTGCCCTTTGAAACCTATCATCCAGGTGCCAATGCGGTTCGTATGATCAGCCATTCGTTACGGTCGATCTATCTGAACCTGTTCGCGCATATCGAATCGCTGAACGATTTTGGCCCGTTGCTTATGCCGCGCGCCGGAGATGGAGAGATCGACGCGATATCAGCGTGAAGTGTTAAAGAGTACTGCAGAGTGGGGGCTTTATGCAGATTTTGATAGGATGGGCTTTGACCCTGGCGGTGGTGGCTATGCTGCCACCCTGCCCAACAGAAACACGACGGATGTGGTTTAGGCCGAGCGGTTCATTCGGTCTTCCAGCACATCGAACGGGACGCCTGGGTCGTCTTTTGCGCCGCGGATAACAAGCGATGTCTTGACGCTGGCCACGTTTGGCGTGGTCAGTAGTTCTCCGGTCAGGAACTGCTGAAAACTGCTGAGGTCGGGCGCGACGCATTTCAGGATGAAGTCGACCTCGCCGTTCAGCATGTGACACTCACGGACCAGCGGCCATAGTCCGCATTGCGCCTCGAATGCGCTGAGTTCCGATTCCGCCTGACTGTCTAATCCAACCATCGCAAAGACCTGAACCTCGAAACCAAGCTCGCGGGCGTTCACTTCCGCGTGGTAGCCGGTGATATAGCCCGATTCCTCCAACGTGCGCACGCGGCGCAGGCACGGAGGGGCCGAGATACCGACCCTTTTGGCCAGTTCCACGTTGGTCATGCGACCGTCTGCCTGCAATTCCGCCAGAATCTTGCGATCAATTTCATCCAGCCGGGTCGTGACCATAAAACGCTCCTGATTTTTCGGTTCTTATATCAGCACCCAGCCCACGCGCAATAATGTTTCGTAGCTGCGCAATTTTCTTTGTTTTCAGATCGCTCATTTGCGCAGGGCCATACCGACAAGGCATATCAGGTTCCCTTCATGAAGGGGCTTTAAGCCCTGCCCACCCATCGCTATATCCTTGCGACGGGCAAAAGGCCCAAATCAGGCAGTTCGAGCGGGGGTACCATGGCCGACACACGACACACCAAGGTTCTGATAATCGGGTCGGGACCCGCAGGCTATACAGCCGGGGTTTATGCAAGCCGCGCGATGCTGGAACCCATTCTGGTGCAAGGGATCGAGCCCGGCGGCCAGCTGACGACCACCACCGAGGTCGAAAACTGGCCCGGCGATACCGAGGTACAAGGCCCCGATCTAATGGTCCGCATGCAAGACCACGCCAAGGCGATGGGCTGTGAAGTCATCGGCGATATCATCAGCGATCTGGATGTCTCGAAACGCCCCTTCACCGCAAAAGGGGATAGCGGCACGGTTTACACCGCTGACGCGGTCATTCTGGCGACCGGCGCGCGGGCCAAATGGCTTGGCCTGCCGTCGGAAGAGAAATTCAAAGGCTTCGGCGTCTCGGCATGCGCGACCTGCGACGGGTTCTTCTATCGTGGGCAAGAGATCGTTGTGATCGGTGGCGGCAACACCGCCGTGGAAGAAGCGCTATTCCTCACCAATTTCGCCAGCAAGGTGACCTTGATCCACCGCCGCGACGAGTTGCGGGCGGAAAAGATCCTGCAGGATCGCCTGATGAAGAATGAAAAGATCGAACCGCTCTGGTTCCACGAACTGGACGAGGTCATCGGGACTGACGCGCCTTTGGGCGTCGAAGGCGTGCGTGTTAAAAACGTGAAAACGGGCGAAATCTCTGAGATCCCGTGCAAGGGCGTTTTTGTCGCCATCGGCCATGCCCCGGCGAATGAGTTGGTCAAGGACACGCTGGAAACCCATATGGGCGGCTATGTCGTCACCAAACCGGGATCGACCGAGACCTCGGTTCCGGGTGTTTTCGCAGCCGGTGACCTGACAGATCACATCTACCGTCAGGCCGTCACCAGCGCAGGCATGGGCTGCATGGCTGCCCTGGATGCCGAACGCTTTCTGGCCGAACAGGACTAAGGGGCCACAGGGTCAAGCCACACCGGCTTGACCCTATCCCCGCGCGGCCTCACACTGGTGCAAAACATGAGGGTCGCGCGTGGTCACAACGGACAACGCTCTTTGGCGTGGCGGGTGGTCAACCCGGCTTAGGATCGGCAGCGGGCTGGTCCTTTTTGTCTTTGCCTTCTTCCACTTTCTGAACATCGGCCTGGGCCTGTTTCACACCGACTATCTGCATGGCATGCAAGATGGTCGAAAGGCCGTAACCCGCCACGACGCCATGAGCGCGCTTCTCTACCTTGCGCTGATCGTACATTCGGGCCTTGCGCTAACGTCGATCATACAACGACGGACCCTGCGCATGCCGTTCAGCTCAGCCCTGCAAATCGTGCTGGGGCTGCTGATCCCGATCCAGCTGATCGTCCATATCATTCACACGCGATACGCGCATGAGATCTACGATGTGAATGACGAAATGGGCTACATCATCATCCTGATGTGGCCAAGCTCTGCGATTTGGATGCAAAGCCTGCTCTTGCTGATCGTGTGGGTACATGGCTGCATCGGGTTGCACATGTGGCTGCGGTTGACACGGTGGTGGGGCAAGACCCTGCCCTACCTGATCGGTATTGCGGTCTTTGTCCCCTGTTTCGCCCTGGCCGGTGTGCTGACCGAAGGGCGCCGGATCTGGGCCGATTTTGCCGATGACTTCCTGCGCGAACAGTATATCGAACACTATAACTGGCCCTCGGCCGAGGCCTTTGAGGCCATGTTCCGCGTCGAAGACAACGCCATGACGGGTTTTTGGGCCGCGCTTGGTGCCACGGCGGCCTTCTATCTTGGCCGCAAGCTGTGGCGTCGTCGGCACTCTGTTCAGGTGACCTATGCCCGAGGGCCCGAGGTTTTTGCCGAGAAGGGCATGACGCTGCTTGAGATGTCTCAGGCCAACGGCATCCCGCATGCTGCCCTGTGTGGCGGCAAGGGCCGCTGCACCACCTGCCGCGTGATCGTTGAGGATGGCGGAGATCACCTGCCCCCGCCCAGCGAGATCGAGGCCCGCAGTCTGGCTGCCGTTGGGGCCTCGGCCCAGACGCGACTGGCCTGTCAGATGCGCCCGACCGAGCCGGTAAAGGTCTTTCGGGTTTTCCGCCCCGACGGCAAGCACGACCGGGCTCATGCAAGTCAGGGTCAGGAACGTCAGTTGGCCGTGCTGTTTCTGGACATGCGCGGCTTTACCGCCCGTACCGCTGGGCAATTGCCCTATGACATCGTCTTCCTGTTGAACCGGTTCTTTGACGCGATTGTGCCTTCGATCACGTCTCAAGGCGGGGTCGTCGACAAATATATGGGGGATGGGCTGCTGGCGGTTTTTGACAAACCCGACCCCCGGCAATCCGCCCGCGCCGGTCTGAAAGCCGCGATTGAGATCAGCCATGCGCTAGAACAGTTCAACCGGCAACTCTCATCTGAAGACAGCCCGCATATCCGCATCGGCATGGGACTGCATCTGGGCGATCTGGTGCTTGGGGAAATTGGCGCGGCGGGCCATGCCGCGCAAACCATCATCGGGGACGCCGTAAATGTCGCCAGCCGCCTTGAGGCCGAAACAAAGCCGCTGGGGGTTGAGCTTCTTGTGTCTGCCGAGCTGCTACAGGCCGCCGAGATGGACATCTCGGACGATCGTATTCAGCCCTTCAATCTGCGCGGCGTGTCCGAGCCCGTTCCAGCCCTGCCGGTGCTTCTTGCCTCGGAACTGGAACAGACCTGAGATAACAGGAACACGCATACTTACTGTGGCACGTTTGCGCTAGATTGCCGGAACTTTGATCGCCCGTTTTCCGCCGAATTGGAAAATTCTTCCAATCACAAGAAAAACCACTCATATCCTCCTTAGTTTTATCTGACCCTGTGGACTCTGACTCAGTGGCGGGGCACATGCCGTTTCAAATGCCAAGGTCACACTGGCGCATCATCACATCGACAAGAGAATTCCGATGACAATGTTAAGCAATCTCGCCCCCATTCCCGAACTCTACGTCTCTTATGACTCGGCCCAGAAGCTAAAGGTTGAGGCTGCGGATCTGACCAGCCATGACCTGTCTCCGCGCCAGATCTGCGATCTGGAACTGCTGATGAATGGCGGCTTCAATCCGCTGAAAGGGTTCCTGTCCGAGGCCGACTACGACAACGTGGTCGAGAACATGCGTCTGGCCGACGGCACGCTGTGGCCAATGCCGACCACATTGGATGTCAGCGAAGAATTCGCTGAAAGCATCGAGCTGGGCCAGGACATTGCCCTGCGCGACCAAGAGGGCGTGATCCTCGGCACCATGACCGTGACCGACCGCTGGACCCCCGACAAATCGCGCGAGGCCGAGAAGGTCTTTGGCGCGGATGACGACGCGCACCCGGCCGTAAACTACCTGCACAACGTGGCAGGCAAGGTCTATTTGGGCGGTCCCGTTGTCGGCATTCAGCAGCCCGTTCACTATGATTTCCGTGGCCGCAGGGATACTCCGAACGAGCTGCGCGCCTATTTCCGCAAACTGGGCTGGCGCCGCATCGTTGCGTTCCAGACCCGCAACCCGCTGCATCGCGCGCATCAGGAACTGACCTTCCGCGCCGCGAAAGAGGCGCAGGCCAACCTGCTGATCCACCCGGTTGTCGGCATGACCAAACCGGGCGACGTGGACCACTTCACCCGCGTGCGCTGCTATGAGGCGGTGCTGGACAAATACCCGGCCTCGACCACCTCGATGTCGCTGATAAACCTGGCGATGCGCATGGCTGGCCCACGCGAGGCAGTCTGGCACGGCCTGATCCGCGCCAACCACGGCTGCACCCATTTCATCGTTGGCCGCGACCATGCTGGCCCCGGCAAAAACAGCCAAGGTGAAGATTTCTACGGCCCCTATGACGCGCAGGATCTGTTCCGCAAATACCAAGATGAAATCGGCGTTGAGATGGTCGACTTCAAGCACATGGTCTATGTGCAGGAACGCGCCCAGTACGAGCCGAATGACGAGATCCTCGACAAGGACAACGTAACGATCCTAAACATCTCGGGCACCGAACTGCGCCGCCGTTTGGCCGAAGGTCTGGAAATCCCCGAATGGTTCAGCTTCCCCGAGGTTGTGGCCGAGCTGCGCAAAACCAAACCGCCGCGCAGCCAACAGGGCTTTACCGTGTTCTTCACCGGCTTTTCAGGCTCGGGCAAATCCACCATTGCCAACGCGCTTATGGTCAAGCTGATGGAAATGGGCGGCCGTCCTGTGACGCTGCTGGATGGTGACATCGTGCGTAAGAACCTGTCGTCCGAGCTTGGCTTCTCGAAGGAACACCGCGATTTGAACATCCGCCGCATTGGCTATGTCGCCTCCGAGATCACCAAGAACGGCGGAATCGCCATCTGTGCGCCGATTGCTCCTTATGCGACCACTCGTCGGGCCGTGCGCGAAGAGATCGAACAGTTTGGTGCCTTCTGCGAGGTTCACGTGGCCACCAGCATCGAGGAATGCGAACGCCGCGACCGCAAGGGCCTCTATAAGCTGGCCCGTGAAGGCAAGATCAAAGAGTTCACCGGCATCTCGGACCCTTACGACGTGCCCCAGAATCCTGAACTGAGCGTCGAAACCGAGAATGTCGAGGTCGACAACTGCGCGCATCAGGTTCTGCTGAAGCTCGAGAGCATGGGCCTGATCGCTGCGAACTAGGCGGTTGAGCTAAACCAGATTGGAAACGGCCTCCGGTCACCGGCGGCCGTTTTTCGTGCAACTAAAGCGTGGCAGGGTATTCGTGTCGCAGGTTTAACCCGGAACGCTATAACGACTGAGATTGACAAAAATGCGTGGCCTTGATGCAGTCGGCCCAGTCAAGTTCTGTACGGCCAATCCAAGATGCGCTCTCTTCCTCAAATCGCCAGCTTCTGGTTTGGCTCCGATCTCAGCTGGCTTGAGGCGCTGTGCATTCAGTCCTATCTGGACCATGGCCATTCCTTCACCCTCTATGCGACTCATGACATCGCGAATATCCCAAATGGCGTCGATCTGCGGCACACGTCCGAAATACTGTGGCCCGCCCCTTTCGCGTTGCGGCCCGAAGATCGGCTGGGTGTTGCGGTCTTTTCCGACATTTTCAGGCTGAGATTGCTAGAACGTACAGATTTCATCTGGGTGGATCTGGATGCACTCTGTCTGAAGCCTTTCGATTTTGCGTCCCCTTTTGTTTTTGCCCCCTCTCAATCCGGCAAGTTTCCCAATGGGGTGCTCCGTCTGCCGCAAGAGTCCCAAACGCTTGCGCAGATGCTGGCATTTGTCGCCTCGGCCAACCCGACCCAACCCTGGCGCGGGGCCAAGCTGCGCAGACGCAACGAGCAGCGTATCGCTGAGGGTGAAACCTGGGGGATCGAGGCGCTGCCCTGGGGATGCTCCGGCCCGAAGGCGCTGGGGCATTTTCTGCGTGAGACCGGAGAGGACATCCACGCAATGTCCGCCGATACGTTCTACCCGCTGGCGAATGAGGCGCTTTGGAAGCTGCACGACCCCTATCTGCCCCCATCCACTATTGAACGAGACGGGGTACATTCCGTGCATGTCTTTGGGCATCAGAAGAAATTCATGGCCCAACAGACTGCGGGCCTGCCGGTGCGGGGATCGTTTCTCAGCACGCTATGCGCGCGTCACGGGATTGACCCACAAGACAACCCAATCGCACCGATGGCTTGGATGGGGTTTTAACCGGACGCGCCCGATAGCTCATGCCGCAGAGCGCGCACGGCGCGTTCTTCGAACTGACCGTAATCTGCAGCTGCGTCCTGAGTCGCCTTCAGATGGGGCAGACGCTGGGCATAGTCTTCTTCGGATGCAGACTGAATCGCTTGCTGTATATCTGCCTGTGTCTCGCAGAGGATCATCCCAGAAGTCTCCATGAAATCCCCGATATTCGGGCAACCCCAGTAAATCGGGACCGTTGCGCAGAGGATCGAGTCGATCAGTTTCTCCGAGAAGTAATTCCGCTCTCGAACATTCTCGATTACGACCGAATAGCGGTAAGGGGCCAAACCATCCGATTTCTGATCGAAAGGCGTGTATCCCCGCCCCATGATGTCCACATCGGCCCCGGTTTCGCGGATCCAATCTATAACGTCATGGCGTAGCTGGTGGCCCACGAGGTCCCGCTTGGCCGAGGCGATCAGCGAACAGGATTTGACCTTCTCAGCCTGTAGCTCCTGCCAGTCCGGCACCATGGTCACGCCATAGGGCAGAAACACAGCATTGGGCAGGTTTTCCAGTAGAACGTCGTGAAAGGTGAACACCCTAAAGAACCGCCGCCATGTCAGGCGCAGCTGTCGGTCATGTTTGGCGTGGATGGCCGAAGGCTCGCCCATCATCAGCGAAATTCGCGCCTTCGTGCCACGCCGCAACCGCCAATGGACCGTCGAATTGGGATACATGATCAGATGATCTGTCGGCGCGAGGTCCCCGACCGTTTTACCCAGCAAACGATCCGGGCAGCCCTCGTGCCAGATCAGCTCGGACAGAGGCACCTCGGCCAGTTTCGGGCCCAGACGGTGGCCGTAGGGTAAAACAGCAATCGCTTGAGTCATTGATCCGCCTCAGGCAAGTCGACCTGTCCGCGCATCAGAACATAGCCTTGCCCCGCCACCTTGATCCCGGTCATGGCATCGCTCGGACCGACACGCGTCACCGTTGCTTGCCCCGGACGCCCCATGTCGTGACCCTGTTCAGCGATGAATTGGTCTTTCTCCATAAGCCCGTATTTCCAAAGATAGGCCGCCATCGCGCCCGTCGCAGAACCTGTGAAAGGGTCCTCGGGTGGGCTGGGCGGTGCCAGCAGCAGGCGTGAGAACGTATCCCCTTGTGTCGTCGCTCCCTGCAAGGTGACCAAAAACGGCTCTGCCATATCGGAACCAGAAAACCCCGCTGCTGCTGCCACCTCGCGCAAAGGACCTTCGGCCAGCCGTGCCGCGCGTAAGGCGTCGTGATCCCGCAGCACCGTGATACAGAATGGCAACCCGGTAGAGACAAATCGCGGCGGAGAGATGATGGCCTCTTCAGGCAGCAAAATCGCGCTGGCAACCAGATCGGCGGGAACATGTGCTCCAAATTCCGGCGCAACCTGCGTCATCTCGATCTCGTCACCGTCCAGACGAATGGCAACAAGCCCCGCCCCGGTTTCCAAAGTCAGAGAGCCACCCTCAACCAGACCGCGCGACCGAAGTGCCGCGACCGTTGCGATGGTCGGATGACCGGCAAAGGGGATTTCACGGCTGGCCAGAAAATACCGCACCCGGATATCGGCAACATCCGACGGGCCGGTAAAAGTACACTCGACCAGAGAGGTTTCGCGCACATAGGCCATGCAGGCCTCATCCGACAGATGGGCCGCGCTATGGACGACGGCGCAGCCATTGCCACCAAAGGCTTTGTCGGTAAAGGCATCCACCCAGTCAAAATCGAACCAGCTCATCCGGCGTTTCCTTACATGCAGATGTCATCCCGGATACAATCCGGAGTTTGTGCATGTTTCGCTGGTGTCGGGCGGAATGTCACGCGCAAACGCGTGTGGCTGGGGCCGTTCAGTGAACGGCCACCGGCGAGAGATCATGCTCGCGGGCCAATACAAAGGCCAGCTTGCGGTCGGCGACAAGCGCCAGTTGCTGCCCGTCTGAGTCATGAACGGCGTACAGCTGATCCAGATCACCCGCCTGATCGCGCAGATCGCTGGGCAGATCGGCAACCTCAACCGTTTTGACATAGACGATACGATCGCCTTCGGTGTTGATTTCAATCGGTGTGTTCATTGATCTTACCCCTTCCGTATGTTGATTGTCTGCACCACGGTTTCCGGCACGGCGCGGGTCAGATCCACATGCAGCAGACCGTTCTCCATAATCGCCTCGCCCACCTCGACACCGTCGGCCAGCACGAACATGCGCTGGAATTGACGCGCCGCAATGCCGCGATGCAGAAAGATGCGCCCCTCGCTATCGTCGCGTTGACGGCCTCGGATCACCAGTTGGCGATCCTCGATGGTGATCGACAGATCTTCTTCCGCGAACCCGGCCACCGCCAGAGTGATGCGGTAGGAAAAATCCGAGGTCTGTTCGATGTTGTAGGGCGGATATCCTTCATTGCCAGCCTTCGCAGACCGTTCCAGAAGGCGTTCCAATTGCTCGAACCCCAACAGATGCGGGTATGAGCCCAAGGTAAGTTTTGACACGTGTTCTCGTCCTTTTATGTCAAAGCGACGTTCTGGGCGGCCCCGTTCCGGCAACCGCACAAGATAGAATATGGGAAGAAACCCGGATGTCCACAAGGTCTGGCGCGATAACGTCTTGCACACTATCTTGTTGGGGACGCACCACAACAAGCCCGAGTCGCCAATGAACGCGCCCACTGACCTTTCCATGAAAACCGACGAAGTTCTGCGGGTTGAGCTGGAGGTTTTTCGCCGTCAGCACCGTGATCTTGATGAGGCGATTGAGGCGTTGCAGGCCACCGGCACATCCGATCAATTGACGATCAAACGATTGAAAAAGCAGAAACTGCGGTTGAAAGACATCATCCGCCTGATCGAGGATCGCCTGACCCCTGACATCATCGCATGACATCAGGGTCTATTGGATAGAGAGCTTTGCAATGAAGGCATCAGGTGGGTTTCTGTATGCGTTTTGGGGTGTTTTCCTTGTTTCAATACTCGTGCATTTCGCAATTGGCGGTGTCGTGGTTGCCCATAGCTTCGAAGATGGACAAAATTACATAGCTTTGCGCGGTGCTCCAAACGTTTGGATGCCAATATCAGGCTTCCTTCTTACTGCTCACCTAGTCCTAAAACCTCTGATGCTTGCGATGTGTGCGACCGCCGTATCTATAGGTGTGTTTTGTTGGGTGAACGGTTTGCGGCGATCTCCAAAACACTGAAGCCCGGGCGACAGGAAACTGCATTGCCACATGGTCGGATTTGGCTATAGTGCGCGCTCTTTCGAACGGCAGGGACGCAAGCGGATGAGCGATGTGAAAGTGGGGATCATCATGGGCAGCCAATCGGATTGGCCCACAATGAAAGAAGCCGCCAATATCTTGGATGAATTGGGCATCGCGTATGAAAAACGCATCGTTTCGGCCCACCGCACCCCTGACCGTCTATGGGATTACGGCAAGACTGCCGCGTCGCGCGGTTTGCATGTGATCATCGCAGGCGCTGGCGGAGCTGCGCATTTGCCCGGCATGATGGCGTCGAAAACTCGCGTGCCCGTTGTTGGTGTTCCGGTTCAGACGCGGGCTTTGTCGGGTGTCGACTCCCTGTACTCGATCGTTCAGATGCCGAAAGGATTTCCTGTGGCGACCATGGCAATCGGCTCGGCCGGTGGGGCCAATGCGGGTCTGATGGCGGCCGGTATTCTGGCCTTACAAGACAGCGCACTGGCTGAACGGCTGGACACGTGGCGTGAGGCTCTGTCCGCCTCGATCCCGGAGGAGCCAGTTGATGAGTGACGCTCTGAAACCCGGCGCCCGGATCGGTATTCTGGGCGGAGGCCAATTGGGCCGGATGCTGTCGGTCGCTGCCTCCCGCTTGGGGTTTGTGACGCATATCTATGAGCCGGGCGCCAACCCTCCCGCCGCTCAAGTCGCCGACCGCGTGACAACCGCGCCCTATGACGACGCCGACGCGCTGCGCGCCTTCGCCGACTCGGTCGATGTCATCACCTACGAGTTCGAGAACATCCCGACCGAGGCGCTGGACCTGCTAGAAGCCCACCGCCCGATCCGTCCGGGACGCGAGGCGCTGCGGGTCAGTCAGGACCGGTTGACCGAGAAGAATTTCCTGCAAGGTCTGGGCCTCAACACCGCGCCTTTTGCAGACGTCACCGATCTGGCAAGCCTGAATACGGCCATTGAGGACATCGGGACACCCGCGATCCTGAAAACGCGCAGGTTCGGCTATGACGGCAAAGGTCAGGCCCGCCTGCGCGCGCCTGAGGATGCCGAGGCTGCTCTGGCCGATATGGCGCGCGCGCCTGCGATCCTTGAGGGGTTTGTGGACTTCTCACACGAAGTCTCGATCATCGCGGCCCGCGGGCTTGATGGTCAGGTCGCTTGCTTTGACCCCGGTGAGAATGTCCACCGCAACGGCA
Organism: Ruegeria profundi; assembly: GCF_049800715.1. Classification (GTDB taxonomy): domain Bacteria; phylum Pseudomonadota; class Alphaproteobacteria; order Rhodobacterales; family Rhodobacteraceae; genus Ruegeria; species Ruegeria profundi_A. Next base: position 107,876 of record NZ_JBNAFO010000011.1, on the reverse strand, counting down.
TCCTGCACACCACAACGGTCCCTGCCAGCTTGCGCCCGGCGCAGCGGACGGATGCCGTTCTGCTCGCGGCCAATGTCCTGAATGCTCTGGACTATGTGGGCGTGTTGGGGGTTGAGCTGTTCGTCACACCTTCGGGCCTGATCGTTAACGAAATCGCGCCTCGGGTGCATAACTCGGGCCACTGGACGCAGAATGGCTGCGCCGTCGACCAGTTCGAGCAGCACATTCGCGCCGTGGTCGGATGGCCTTTGGGAGACGGGCAGCGGCATTCGGACGTGGTGATGGAGAACCTGATTGGCGACGATATGGACCGCGTGCCGGAACTGGCGCAGGAGCGGGACGTTGCCCTACACCTGTATGGCAAGGCCGAGGTCAAGCCGGGCCGGAAGATGGGTCACTTCAACCGCATCGCGCGCTGAGGGAGATCGCGCAGTCTGCGCGATGCCTCCGGCGGAGGTATTTTTGAACAGAAGAAGATGGGGCGGTCAGGCGAAAAATCTGGCCGCGATATCGCCGGACATATGGCTGACACGCCCGCCCGCAAAGGTGGCGGCGACGCGGTGGGTTTTTGCGTCCAGGATGACGATATCGGCGCGTTGACCCGGCAGCAGCGTGCCGCGATCTTTCAGGTCGAGAACCCGCGCGGGGCCGGACGAGACCAGCGCCCAGGCCGCCGCAAAATCCAGCAACCCGCTTTTTGCCAACATCAACGCGGCGCGGCGCGGGCTGGGGTAATGGTAGTCCGAGGCCAGAGCATCACACAACCCCATCGCGATCAGGTCCAGCGCGCTGGCGTTGCCCTTATGGGAGCCTCCGCGCACCACGTTCGGTGAGCCAAGGATGATGTGATCTCCGGCCGCGTGAGCGGCTTCTGCTGCGGCGAGGGTTTCGGGGAATTCAGCGATCGAAACACCGCGTTTAAGCCATCCTGCACGGGTCTCAGGCGTGGCATCATCATGGCTGCCCAAGCGCACGCCGCTTTGGGTCAACTGAGCGCAAAGCAAGTCAAGTGCGTCAGGGACTTCATCGCTGCGGGCATGCATGGATAGCAGCATCTCAAAATGCGCATCGGGGTTACGCCCCGCTTTCAGGGCCTGCCCCGTCAGACGCGGAGGTTTACGCCCTTCGGCCAGGCGGTCATGCGGCAAGTGGTCATTGAAGACGACATAAGGCACTTGCCAATCCGCGATCTTTTTGGCCAGCCCGTCATAATCGTCCAGCATATGCGTCTCGAACCGCAATTGCGGGATCAGATCCGTGACGGTGCTGTCCTTGACCTCGGTAATCGCCTTGAACACCTGCGAGGCGAAGTCTGGCCCGCGGACCCCGCCCTCCCAGCTGTAAAACTGGGCCAGAACGCCGGTGGTGATCCCGTTGGCTGCAAGCTCGGCCTCGACCGACAGGATGCCTTCGTTCATCTGCTTCATGGCGCCACGGCGCGGGGCGATGTGGCGCTCGAACCCGTCCCCGTGCAGGTCGATGATGCCGGGTAGAACCAGATAGCCTGACAGATCAACGTGTCGCCCGGTTCGGTCGCCACACACTACCCCTTCGGCAATTGACAAATCGGCACGCGACAACCCGGCCTCCGGCAGCAGAACCTCTGCTCCGGTCAACGTCAGTTCCAATGCGGTCATTCCGTGCGCTCCGAGTCCGGTTCCGAGCAATCCTGCCCGATACAGATCTCTTCAATTACGTCCATCACCCCATCAAGCCAAGTGATTTGCGGGTCGAACTTTCCGAATTCGATGAAGTGCAGTGCCTGGGCCATCACACGGGGATTGTTCATCATGAAAGTATGCGTCACAGGCAGAACGATATGATCCGCCATACCTTCAACGTGGGTCGTCCGGATCGACACTTTGCCATCGTCAGGCCCGTCTATCATCGACGAAAAGACCGGGTTCAGAGAGTTTTCACCCGCGATCACCCCAAGCTCGAACTCAACCGGGGGCAATTGGCGCGGGATACCCTCTGGGCTTGTGCCCAATTGCAGCCCTGCCGGACCGTTGAGGTAGCCGAACACCTCCCATGCGCCCAATTCATCCACCAACTGGCTGCCCTGATTGGGCGGCCCAAGCATGACAACGCGACCCAAATTCTCTGGTTCATGATCCTGTAGCCAATAGCGCAACAGAATACCCCCCATGGAATGCGCCACGACATTTGCGGTGTCGTCCCCGCATTCGGCGAACGCATCGGGCAGAGTTTGCTCGGCCAGTTCCGGAATGCCCAAATCGGTCGACGGATAACCCGGTCGAATAACCGTGTAGCCATGAACCTCGAACAATTGTTCCATCACCGAAAAGGACGCCTCGGTCCGAGCCAGCCCATGCAGCAGGATCACGCATTTCGCCTGGGCTGCAGCCGGGAGCAGTAGAAAAAATATGGCAAGCAGAACTCTCATACCCGCCAGATAAGGCCTAATTCGGCTCGGGGAAAGATGTGACCTCAGGTTCTACGCTGTACTGCCAGCGCGATCCCGCCCAAAACCAGTGCCGCGCCGATGATCAAGCGAATGCTTGCCACCTCACCCAACAGCAAAATTCCGCCAACGATTGCGATGACAGGGACGCTGAGCTGTACGACCGCAGCGACCGAAGGGGCAAGCTGCGGCAACACGCGATACCACAGCGCGTAGCCAAGGCCCGAGGTCACGCCTCCGGACAGAGCCGCCAGAAAATAGCCAAATCCGGTCATCTGCCAAGTACCACCTGTCACCAGCAAGGCCATAGCCGTAACGGGCAAGGCGACAACGAAATTGGCCGCCGTGCCCTCCAACGCGTTCGGTTCGGACCGTCCGACCAAGGAATAAGCAGCCCAACCAACCCCCGCCGCAACCATCAGAGCAGCCCCTAAGGCTTCCACCTGAACGGTCTCCGATGGCCAAAGAACGTAGGCCAATCCGCCCAGCGCAACCACTGCGCCTGCCAATTGGCGCACCGTCGGGGTCGCTCCGGTCATAGCCCCGACTGCGAACATGGTGATCTGAACGACACCAAACAGGATCAACGCCCCCAACCCGGCGTCCAACGTCAGGTATGCCACAGAAAAGCCAATCATATAGAGAGACAGTGAACCCGCCCCGATGATCCGACGTGGTGAGCGAAGCGGCAGAACCCCGCCTTTCAAAAGAACCAACACGGCCAGAACCACCGCCCCCGCAAGAACACGGACGACGGCGAACCCCGCAGGATCACTCGCCCCGCTCTCAATCGCCAGCCGGTTCAGAATCGAATTGGCCGCAAAGGCGCACATGGTCAGGGAGGTCAGAAGAAAAAGTCTCATGAATCCCGCATAGCGCGTTGCCCCCGCTTTGCACACTCAATTTCCAGCTAAGTGCAACGGCAGCCTTCTTCAGTTCAACAAAACCTCCGCCTGAGGCATGACCGCGCAGCGGGCATTCCAAACGCAAACGGGGCCGCCCCAAGGCGACCCCGCTCGTAAGCACTATGGCCTAAGCAGCTTACATCATGCCGCCCATGCCGCCCATGTCGGGCATGCCGCCGGCAGGCGCAGCGCCTTCTTTGGCGGGCTTGTCAGCAACCATTGCTTCGGTGGTGACCAGCAGACCAGCAACCGAGGCCGCATCTTCCAGAGCGGTACGGACAACTTTGGCCGGGTCGATCACGCCGAACGAGAACATGTCGCCATATTCTTCGGTCTGCGCGTTGAAGCCGAACGATACATCGCCGGATTCACGGACTTTGCCCGCAACGACCGCACCGTCTACACCTGCGTTCTCGGCGATCTGGCGCAGAGGCGCTTCGATTGCTTTGCGAACGATGTTGATACCAGCGTTCTGGTCAGCGTTTGCACCTTCCAGAGTTTCCAGTGCTTTACCGGCCTGAACCAGAGCAACACCACCGCCGACAACAACGCCTTCCTGAACGGCAGCGCGTGTTGCGTTCAGAGCATCGTCCACACGGTCCTTACGCTCTTTCACTTCAACTTCTGTCATGCCGCCAACGCGGATAACAGCAACACCGCCTGCCAGTTTGGCAACGCGCTCTTGCAGCTTCTCACGGTCGTAGTCCGACGAGGTCTCTTCGATCTGAGTACGGATCTGAGCAACGCGCGCTTCGATCTCGGCTTTCTCGCCAGCACCGTCGACGATGGTGGTTTCGTCTTTGGTGATTTCGATCTTCTTGGCGGTGCCCAGCATGTCCATGGTCACGGACTCGAGCTTCATGCCCAGATCTTCGCTGATGACCTGACCGCCGGTCAGGATTGCGATGTCCTGCAACATGGCTTTACGGCGATCGCCGAAGCCCGGTGCTTTGACAGCAGCAATTTTCAGGCCGCCGCGCAGTTTGTTGACAACCAGAGTCGCCAGCGCTTCGCCTTCAACATCCTCAGCGATGATCAGCAGAGGCTTCTGCGACTGGATCACCTGCTCGAGCAGCGGAACCATCGGCTGCAGCGAGGACAGTTTCTTTTCGTGCAGCAGGATCATGCAGTCGTCGAGTTCTGCGATCATCTTGTCTGCGTTGGTCACGAAGTAAGGCGACAGGTAGCCACGGTCGAACTGCATACCTTCGACAACATCGGTCTCGGTTTCCAGACCTTTGTTTTCTTCGACAGTGATAACACCTTCGTTGCCAACCTTCTGCATCGCGTCTGCGATCTGCTGGCCGATTTCGGCTTCGCCGTTGGCCGAGATGGTGCCAACCTGAGCAACTTCTGCCGAGTCTTTGACTTCACGCGACGCGTCTTTGATGCCCGCAACAACCTTGGCCGTTGCCAGGTCGATGCCGCGCTTCAGGTCCATCGGGTTCAGGCCAGCAGCAACCTGCTTCAGACCTTCGCGAACGATGGCTTGGGCCAGCACGGTTGCGGTGGTGGTGCCGTCACCGGCTTCGTCATTGGTGCGGCTGGCGACTTCTTTCACCATCTGCGCGCCCATGTTTTCGAACTTGTCTTCCAGTTCGATTTCCTTGGCAACCGATACACCGTCTTTGGTGATGCGCGGTGCGCCGAAGGATTTGTCCAGAACCACGTTGCGGCCTTTGGGGCCCAGGGTCACTTTAACAGCGTCGGCCAGGATGTTCACACCTGCCAGCATGCGGTTACGGGCATCGGTGTCAAACTTGACGTCCTTTGCAGCCATGTCGTTTCTCCTCGAGAAATAAGTTGTAAATGAAGATCAGAGTGAAGCGCGGCGGCTTACTCGATGATCCCCATGATGTCGCTTTCTTTCATCATCAGCAGCTCTTCGCCGTCGACCTGAACCTCGGTGCCCGACCATTTGCCGAACAGGATCTTGTCGCCAGCTTTGACCGCCATCGCGATCAGCTCGCCGCTGTCCTTGCGTGCGCCTTCGCCGGTTGCGACGACTTCGCCTTCGCTGGGCTTTTCTTTTGCGCTGTCAGGAATGATCAGGCCGCCTGCGGTTTTCTCTTCGCTTTCTGTACGGCGAACCAGCACACGGTCATGAAGCGGTTTCAATGCCATCTTTGCAGCTCCTTGGGCTCAAAGTTTATCTATCCTCCCCTCGCCGACTGGCGAGGCGTTAGCACTCAAGAGTAGAGAGTGATAACGACGCATAGCTAGGGGGTGCAAATCCCCGAGTCAACAAGCTGTGATGGATTTTTTTCGACCCAGACCCTCAATCAGGCTGATCCCAACTATAGGCCCAGTGCTTCAAGCCCTCCTGCCCCGCATCCGTCAGGGCATAAACACCTTTTTCAACTTTGTCGAACCACCCGTAGTGATTGGTGCGCATCAGCCGAGTGGCCTCGGCTACGCCTGTCGACTTCGCAACCTCGGCCCCTTTGCAGGCGCCATGTTCGGCGAGATGGGCCGCGCATTTCAAAGCATCCTGACGATAAGCGGTTACAATGCCGTGCCGTGTTGCGCCGCCAGAGTTCGGGTCGCCTTGCAGCCGATCAAACTCTCGCAGCATCCGGCCTGCCTTGACCTTGTTCTTGCGCGGAGCGTAGGGGCCAGGATCGCAATGCACCTCGACAGCTCCGTCCGCGCGCACGGTGATCAGGCCCAAGCCCAACCTGCGGCAGAGCGCCAGATTATCCCGCAACGCTCGACGCGCAGTGCGTCCGGTTGGCTTGCTGACCCCCAGATAGACCTGATCCGTGATCCTGAGCCGCGCGACAGCCTGGTGGAACAAAGCCAGCGAAAAGCGCAGCTTCAACTCGACGATCACCGGCTCGGACCCGTCGCGCAAGGCCATGATGTCGGCTGCGCCAACCTCACCTTTCACGGTATAGCCCTGCCTCTCGAACAATGCCTTGATAGGGGGATAAAGATCCTGCTCGCGCTCCATGGCCCAATGCTATGCGTTTCGTGTCGAAATACCAGATAGGTCGCCTTGAATATGCTGCATTTGGATGCCTAAATCTTATGTCGCCTGTTTGACCAACCGAGGAAGGACCGCCTATGCGCCTGATGGCCCTTTTTGGATTATTGCTTCTGCCCCTGACCGCACATGCCGCCTGCGAAGGTCACGACCTGCGGCCCTTGATGTCGGAGGAGGATCAGGCCACCCTGCAACAATCCCTTGCCTCGGTCCCTTACCCCGAGGGCAATCACTGGATCGCCACCAAGGGCGATACGACCCTGCACCTGATCGGAACACTTCACACCAACGATGCACGGATGGGGCCGGTCGTCGAACGGCTGACACCCATCGTAGCCCAGGCAGACGCGATCTATTTCGAAGTCACCGAGGCCAAAATGGAAGCGTTTGAGCAAGGCCTGGCCAATGACCTGAGCCCCGTGATGATCACCGAGGGCCCCACCCTGATCGACCTGATGAGTGCCGAGGACTGGTCGGCCCTTTCGACTTCTTTGGCCGAGCGCGGCATTCCCAGCTGGATGGCGGCCAAAATGCGGCCCTGGTTTCTCAGCATGATGCTGGGCATCCCGCCCTGCCTGATGCAGAACCCGGATGCGAACCATGGCATGGATGCCCGCCTGACAGACGTGGCCGAGGCGCACGGGATTCCCCAACACTCGCTGGAGCGGATCGAAGACCTGATGGCGATGTTCGACACGCTTTCACTGGAACAACAGGTCGACTCGCTGGTCCGCCTGTCCGGAGCGATGCAGGCCGATGCAAACCACCTTGCTACCATGGCCAATGCGTATCTCGAGGAAAAACATGCGCAGATCCTGCAATTGGCCCGGATTCAGGGGTTCGAGGCCTCGGGCCTGTCGCAAGAGGATTACGACGCCGAATGGGCGCAGTTCGAACAGCAATTGTTGGTGGATCGCAATAACAGTTGGATGGGCCACATCCTGCGTATTCAGGATCAGACGGCAGTCATCGCGGTAGGCGCCGGACATCTCAGCCAGACGTACGGCTTGCTCTCGCTTCTGGAAAAGGAAGGCTACACGCTGACGCGCGCGCCGTTCTGATTTCTCGGCATGTCAGACCAACAGTCGCAGTGGCCCGCAAGCGGGTGACAAGCCATGTCATGCGCCCTATAACGCGCGCAAATTTCCAATCCGCAGGACGCTGACATGACAACCCTAGTATTTGGTCACAAATCCCCCGACACCGATTCCACCGGCTCTCCGATCCTGTGGTCATGGTACCTGAACGAAGTCAAAGGCGAGCAGGCTGAACCCGTGCTGCTGGGCGAGCCCAATACCGAAGCCGCCTTCATGCTGCAGCGCTGGGACCTGCCTAAGCCGCGCATCATCGAAGACGTTGAAGCGGACGATCCGGTTGTTATCGTCGACACCAATAACCCGGCCGAGCTGCCCGCCAGCGTCAACAGCGCTGATATCCGCGCCATCATCGACCACCACAAGCTGGTCGGCGGTCTGGAAACCAAAGGCCCAATCAATATCACTGTGCGCCCTCTGGCCTGCACAGCGACCATCATGGTTGACCTGATGGGTGACGACGCCGCCAAGATGCCCGAGGCCATCAAAGGCGCGGCGTTGACCTGCATCCTGTCCGACACGCTCGAATTCCGCTCGCCCACCACCACCGCGCATGACCGCGAAGTGGCCGAGAAACTGGCCGCAGAACTGGGTCTGGATGTCTCGGCCTATGCGGCGGACATGTTCGCGGCAAAATCGGATGTGTCCTCGTTCTCGGATGCCGAACTGATCCGCATGGATAGCAAGGAATACGAAGTTGACGGCACCAAGTTCCGTGTCTCGGTTCTGGAAACCACTGCTCCGGGCGTTGTTCTGGACCGCAAGGGCAGCTTGGCCGCGTCGATGGTTAACGTAGCAAAAGAAGACGGCGTCGATCAGGTGCTGCTGTTCGTCGTCGACATCCTGAACGAAGAAGCCACCCTGCTGGTCCCAAATGAATTGGTCAAAACCGTTGCCGAGAAAAGCTTCGGTGCATCGGTCGACGGCGACGCTGTGGTCCTGCCCGGCATCATGAGCCGGAAAAAGCAGATCATTCCGAACCTCAAGGTCTGAGACCTTACTCTAAGGCGCCCCAAGCGGGCGCCTTTTTCTTTGTGCGAGGCTCTGCCTCGCGCTCCGGGATATTTTTAGCCAGATGAAGTGCGGATCCCCTGCTTCTTCTGTTTCAAAATACCTCGGGGGAGTCGCGGCTTGCCGCGGCGGGGGCAGCGCCCCCTCTGGCAAAACCTGCCAAGCTCTGCCATAGGCTTGGCTGTCCGCAGACCATGCCAAAGGGAATCCCATGACCCAGATCATCTCCGCCCTCCACGAGATCTCCGACCGTTACAAAGTACTTTTTGTCGATCTTTGGGGCTGCGTTCACAATGGGATCACTGCGTATCCAGAAGCGGTTGCCGCGCTGCAGACCTACCGCTCGAAAGGCGGTTTCGTTGTTCTGGTGACAAACTCTCCGAAGCCGCGCGCGGGCGTCGCCGCGCAGCTTTCGCAGTTCAACGTCCCCGCTGACGCCTATGACACCATCGCAACAAGCGGCGACTCTGCACGTTCAGCCATGTTCCGCGGAACAGTAGGCGAAAAGGTTTACTTCATGGGCGAATGGGAACGCGATGCGGGTTTTTTTGAGCCGCTGAAGCTGTTGGACCATCCTGTTCATATCGAGCGCGTCCCTCTGGATCAGGCCGAGGGGATCGTCTGCTGCGGGCCGTTTGATACGATGGCAGATCCCGACGTCAATCGCCCTGACTTCCTCTATGCCAAGCAAAAAGGCATGAAGCTGCTATGTGCGAACCCTGACATCGTGGTCGATCGAGGCGAAGTACGGGAATGGTGCGCGGGCGCTTTGGCGAAGCTCTATACCGAGATGGGTGGCGAGAGCCTGTATTTCGGCAAACCCCATCCTCCGATCTATGATCTGGCGCGTCGGCGTGTGCAGGAAATGGATGTTGACGTCTCGGACAGCGACATTCTGGCTATCGGCGACGGCCCGCATACCGACATCCTTGGCGGCATGGGGGAGGGAATCGATACGCTCTTTATTTCAGGCGGGTTGGCCGCGGCCGAGACAAAAACGTCGCACCACCCCCACGCAGAATCCCTAAGCGCCTATATCGAAAGGGAAAAGATCAATCCCACCTATACAATCGGACGTTTGCGCTAGTCATTTTTCACTTGATTTTCTGCAGTTGCGAAGTAATAAAGTTGCCAGCGGATGGCCGATGGTAGACTTTTATTACTCGGCAGATTTCAAGTGAGGGCACCATGTTGGACAATCTTCCACGCGGAACGATCTGTATTGAAGACATCGAGATGGGCATGTCCCGCCACCTGCGCAAAGTGGTGACGGATGAAGATATCGAGATGTTCGCGCAGGTCTCAACCGACCGGAACCCTGTGCATCTGGACGATGATTACGCGCGCGATACGATCTTTGAAGGCCGCATTGCGCATGGGATGCTGACGGCTGGGTTGATCTCGGCCGTGATTGGCGAGCAATTGCCCGGTCACGGGACGGTCTACATGGGTCAGTCACTGAAGTTTCTGGCCCCGGTGCGCCCCGGCGACATGGTCTATGCCGAGGTCAAGGTGATCGACATTGATTTTGCCAAACGCCGCGTAAAGCTGGACTGTCACTGCGCGGTCGACGGCAAGAAGGTTCTGGTCGGTGAAGCCATGGTCCTTGCCCCGTCGCGTAAGTTCGACTGAGCGAGTAGACACGCACCCCTGCCACAGAGGGGTTTGATCGATGCAGCAATGACCGGCGCGCTGCAATGGTCATCGCTAAACCGAATGACACACAGCTCTGCACCATCCGAGCGGGTCGAATTGTCCGAAATTCTCGAAGGTCACGCTTGAACATACTGTTGATGAACAGTACCCAAAGCGCATGCAAATCATCCGGGACTTCCAGTATATCGAGCCAGAAAATCGCGGCGCCAGCGTGGCGATCGGGAATTTTGATGGCGTCCATGTGGGGCATCAGTCGGTTATCGAACTGGCGCGGAATGCGGCTCCGAATGCGCCTCTGGGCGTGCTGACGTTTGAACCGCATCCGCGTGAGTATTTTGCACCCGATGCGCCTCCGTTCCGGTTGATGCGGGGGAACGCGCGGGCGCACCGGCTTGAGAAGCTGGGTGTGCAGAAGCTGTACGAGCTGCCCTTCAATGCCGCTTTGGCCGGGCTGACCCCCGAGGAATTCGCGCGCAACGTGATCTGCGACGGTCTGGGGTTGTCTCATATCGTTGTGGGGGCCGATTTCTGCTTTGGCAAAGGTCGGGTTGGAACGGCCCAGGATATGGTGCGCTTTGGCGAGCAAATGGGGTTCGGTGTGACCATCGCCCCCTTGATGGAGCGGTCCGAGAACGTCGTCTCTTCGACCGCGATCCGCACCGCGCTCAGCGAAGGCCGCCCCGCCGATGCGGCGACCATGCTGGGCCATTGGCATCGCATCGAAGGCGAGGTCATCGGCGGCGAGCAGCGCGGGCGCGAGCTGGGCTTTCCCACCGCTAATATGTCGATCGAGGGCCTGCACCCGCCAAAATTCGGTGTTTATGCCGTTCTGGTTGATGTTCTGGACGGCCCCAACAAGGGTTCCTACCAAGGCGCGGCGTCGATTGGCGTGCGACCGATGTTCAATGGTGAGGTCCCCAATATCGAGACCTTCCTGTTTGATTTCTCCGGCGATCTTTACGGCGCAACCCTCTCGGTCGGGTTGGTCGAATTCCTGCGGCCTGAATTGAAGTTCGATAGTCTGGACGGGCTGATCGCCCAGATGGATGCCGATTGCGCGAAGTCGCGCGAGATTCTGGCGGCTCGATGAGCGTGGATCCGATCAACCGCGCGGACCTGCCCCCGCGCTTTTGGGAACGCAAACCCCTGCGCAAGATGAACCAGCGCGAGTGGGAGGCGCTCTGCGATGGGTGCGGCAAATGTTGCCTGAACAAGCTGGAAGACGAAGACACAGGCGAGGTCGCGCTGACCTGTGTTGCCTGCCGTCTTTTGGACGATGAAAGCTGCCGTTGCACCCAGTATGACATCCGGCACCAGTTCGTGCCCGAATGCATCGTCATGACGCCAGAAAACATCGACTCGCACGCCTACTGGCTACCCCAAACCTGCGCCTATCGCCTGCTGTGGGAGGGTAAGCCTCTCTATGATTGGCACCCCTTGCTGTCTGGCACAGCCGATAGTGTGCATGCCGCCGGCGTCTCGGTTCAGGGGTGTACCGTTTCCGAGTTCGAGACCCCCATGGAAGAGTGGGAAGACTATATCATTGAGGAGCCGACCTGATGTATTTTGCCTCTGACAACTCCGGGCCTGTCCATCCGCAGGTACTGGCAAAACTGGCCGAGGCCAATCAGGGCTATCAGATGGCCTATGGGGCGGACACGCTGATGAATGAGGTCCGGGACCGCCTTCGCAGCATTTTCGAAGCCCCCGGCGCGGCGGTTTATCTGGTGGCGACCGGAACGGCGGCGAATTCACTGGCGCTGGCCACCCTCTCCAACCCCTGGGAGACGATCTTTTGCTCTCCGGTCGCGCATATCCACGAGGACGAATGCAATGCGCCCGAATTCTACAGTGGCGCCAAGCTGACCCTAGTGCCGGGCACTGACAAGATGACCCCCGAGGCTCTGCGCCGGACGATTTCCGTAGAAGAAACGCGTGGTGTGCATGGGCCGCAACGAGGACCGGTTTCCATCACACAAGTGACTGAGCGAGGGTCGGTTTATTCGCTGGAAGAATTACAGGCGCTCTGCGCCGTAGCGAAAGAGTATGACCTGCCGGTGCATCTGGATGGCGCGCGGTTCACGAATGCTCTTGTCGCGTTAGGATGTTCACCGGCCGAGATGACATGGAAGGCCGGCGTGGATGCGGTCAGCTTTGGCGGGACCAAGAACGGCTTGATGGGCGTCGAGGCGGTGATCTTCTTCGACGAATCCAAAGCATGGGAATTCGAGCTGCGCCGCAAACGCGGAGCGCATTTGTTCTCGAAACACCGATATCTGTCCGCCCAGATGGCAGCCTATCTGGAAGACGATCTTTGGCTGACATCTGCCCGTCAGGCGAATGCAAACTGTGCTCGTCTGGCTGAGGGTCTTCGGGTGAAAGGAGCCGATTTCCTGCATGAGCCGCAGGCCAACATGATCTTCGCCTCCTTCCCGCGCGCCAAACACCGCCAGCTTCATGCGGCGGGCGCGGTCTATCACCTGTGGGGGGCGCAGTTGGAAGGCGCGGATGAGGCAGAACCGCTGCCCTGCCGTCTGGTCTGCGACTGGTCGATCAGCCATGAACAGATCGACCAGTTTCTATCACACCTGTAGGGCAGTTTGCGTTTGTATTGAATCGAAATTCGCTGCCTCTCCCTTCGGTCGAACGCGTATTTCGATCACCTTGCCAATGCAAAACGCAAAGCGCCGGGCTCAGCCTTTCAACGCGGCCAAATGTTGGTCGAGGTCGTCCAGACTGTCTTGCCCCCAGAACCGCTGACCATCGGGTGTGATGTAGAACGGCGCGCCGAAAGCTCCGCTCTCCACGGCCTCTTCCAGATTGGCGGCGTAAGTCTCGGCCCCCACCAGCAGGCCGCTATCGGCCAGATTGGCATCGAACCCGGCTTGCGTCAGACAATCACGGATAACGTCGTCCTGCGCAACGTCTTTCTCTTCGGCCCAACACGCGCGCAGCAGGGAATGGCATAGTTTACCCACATCCCCCGATCCATCCTTTGCTGCCGCAATCACGGCATAAGAGGACGGAGCCATATTGGTCGGCCAATGCGCCGGTTTCAGGTTGAACGGTACGCCTAACTTTTTCGCGACCCGCACCAAATTCTGTGCGCGGTATTCAATGCGGGAGATATGCCGGTCTTTTGGTGGCGTCCCGCCCGTGCGCCCGAACAGCGCCATGATGTCCAGCGGTTTGTAATTGATCGTCGCGCCGTGCTTGGCTGCTATCTCCTCCAGCCGTGTGCCCGCCAGATAGGTATAGGGCGAAATTGTCGCAAAATAGTAGTCAATCTGGGTCATCTGCACTTTCTCCGCTGCGTTGTCTTTGCGGAACGGTAAGGCCATGCTAAGCGGTGTCAACATCACGAATCTGTCACATTGCCAACGCTGCCCGGGGACTCCAGCCGATGCCGACACTCCACGAACCCAAGCTGATTGCTGGGAACGCTAACCTTCCGCTTGCCGAAACCATTTCACGCCGCATGAGCCTGTATCGTGGCGTTGATCAGGGCCTGGTCGATGCCCGCGTCGAGCGCTTCAACGACGGCGAGATTTTCGTCGAGGTATTCGAGAACGTCCGTGGCGAGGATATGTTCATCATCCAGCCGACCTCAAACCCGGCGAATGACAACTTGATGGAGCTGCTGATCATCGCCGACGCGTTACGCCGCTCGTCTGCGCAGCGCATCACCGCCGTGATCCCTTACTTTGGCTACGCCCGTCAGGACCGCCGCACCAAAGCGCGCACACCGATCTCGGCCAAGCTGGTCGCCAACATGCTGACCGGCGCAGGGATCGAGCGGGTTCTGACCATGGACCTGCACGCGGCCCAGATTCAGGGCTTTTTCGACATCCCGGTGGACAACCTTTATGCGTCGCCGATCTTTGCCCTGGATGTGAAAAACCAGTTCAAAGACAATATGGATGAGATCATGGTGGTCTCCCCCGACGTCGGCGGCGTGGCCCGTGCACGCGAACTGGCCAAGCGGATCGAAGCCCCCCTGTCGATCGTCGACAAACGCCGCGAAAAGGCCGGTGAAGTGGCTGAGATGACCGTCATCGGCGATGTCAAAGACAAGATCTGCCTGATCGTCGATGACATGTGCGACACTGCCGGCACCCTGTGCAAAGCGGCGCAGGTGCTGCTGGACAACGGCGCGAAAGAGGTCCACTCCTACATCACGCATGGCGTCATGAGCGGACCCGCGGTTGAACGTGTGACGAATTCGGTGATGAAATCTCTGGTTCTGACCGACACGATCCAGCCGACAGATGCGATCCTGAAAGCCAAAAACATCCGCATCGTGCCGACCGCGCCGATCTTTACCCAAGCCATCCTGAACATTTGGAACGGTACCAGCGTCTCGTCCCTGTTCGAGGACAAGACCCTGACCCCGATCTACGAATCCATGTACCAGATGGACTGACCTGACAGGGCGGCTTGCGATAGCCGCCCTTTTCTTTTTAGCAGCGGCAGATTAGGACGCCCCTGCCCTTTCTCTACCACCATACAGCGGGACAGCGTTCTTATGACTGACACCAAACGCGTCGTTCTTTCCAGCGACCACGCCGCCATCGACCTGCGTCAGACCCTAGCCGCACATATCGCCCAAGCCGGGTGGGAGGTCGTCGATATCGGCCCCACCACGCCTGAAAGCACGCATTACCCTCTGCACGGCAAGGCTGCGGCTGAACGTGTCGCCTCGGGCGATTGTGCGTTGGGTATTCTGCTGTGTGGCACAGGCCAGGGGATCATGATGGCAGCGAACAAGGTTCCGGGTATCCGCTGTGGCGTCTGCTCGGATTCGTTCTCGGCCCGGATGATCCGCCAGCACAACAACGCCAACATGTTGTCCATCGGTGCGCGCGTCATTGGCGAGGGTCAGGCCCTCGATATCGTAGACGCGTTTCTGACGGCCGAGTTCGAAGGCGGCCGCCATGCAACACGCGTGGACATGATCGAAGACTGATCAAAGCATTGGCCCGCATGACCTGCGGGCCATGGCACCGGCCTTATGAGATGTCCCAATCATCCTCATGGGCAACTTCACCAATAGCCGTCCATGAGGCGCGGATACGCGCGATCTTCGTGTCGGACCAAGTTCGAAACACAGCCGTGAACCCTTCGGCCGTGATCTCTTCGGCCTGCACCTCGGCGCGCAGGGCCGAGGAAGTATCCACATCCCACAAAGACACTCCGATCTGGATCAACGGAGCTGACCGGAACGACTGGCTGAATTTCACCGGGGAACGACGCTCACGCGGACCATTGCCCGTCCACATGTCGCCGCCGTTCGAAAAGTCCGAGAACAGAACCGTCTCGCCTTGGTCAATACCTATAGGATGGGTTCGAAAAGTCTTCATATTATTATGTCTTTAACTCGTAATTACCGGAACTTATTCCACAGTTATCTCACAATCACGACAAAAAAACGGCCCCGCGAAAGCGAGGCCGTTCAATTCTTCTGCAGGTGAACCTGTTACAGGCTCATATGCGTTCCAAGGGCTTCCATGTCGGCCAGCAACTTGGCGGCTTCGTCGACGATGGACTGATCATCACCTTCCTTGGCCGCATCATGCGAGGCACGCGCGTCAGCGATCAGGTCATCGAGATGCGACCGGGTCACTTCGGCAACCGGAATGGCCTTTTCGGCCAGAACCGACAGGCCATCACCGTTGATCTGAGCAAACCCACCGGTCACCAAATATTCGCTGGTGCCCTCGGGTGCGTCGACCTTCAGTAGCCCTGGGCGCAGCGTGGTGATCGTGGGGGCATGATCGGGCATGGCCGTCATATCCCCGTCCGCGCCGGGTAGCTGGACCGCGGTGGCCGCGAGCGAAGCGAGGCTCCGCTCGGGGCTGACGAGGTCGAATTGCATTGTGTTTGCCATCAGGGATACTCCTTAGGCGGCTTCTGCGGCCATCTTCTCCGCTTTGGCGATCACTTCGTCGATGCCGCCAACCATCAGGAAGGCCGCTTCGGGCAGGTGATCGTATTCGCCAGCCACAACAGCTTTGAACGATGCGATGGTCACGTCCAGAGGAACCTGAACGCCCGGCGAACCGGTGAAGACTTCGGCAACGTCGAACGGCTGCGACAGGAAGCGCTCGATCTTACGGGCGCGGGCAACGGTCAGTTTGTCTTCTTCCGACAGTTCGTCCATGCCGAGGATGGCGATAATGTCCTGCAGCGACTTGTAGCGCTGGAGGATCTGCTGAACGTCGGTCGCAACCGCGTAGTGCTCTTCACCAACGATGGCCGGGTCCAGCAGACGCGACGACGAGTCGAGCGGGTCAACAGCCGGGTAGATACCCTTTTCCGAGATCGCACGGTTAAGAACGGTGGTCGCATCCAAGTGAGCAAACGAGGTGGCCGGCGCGGGGTCGGTAAGGTCGTCCGCAGGCACGTAGATCGCCTGAACCGAGGTGATCGAACCCGACTTGGTCGAGGTGATGCGTTCCTGCAGGGCGCCCATGTCGGTCGCCAGTGTCGGCTGGTAGCCCACCGCCGAAGGAATACGACCCAGCAGAGCCGAAACCTCGGAGCCCGCTTGTGTGAAGCGGAAGATGTTGTCGACGAAGAACAGAACGTCCGTACCGGACTGGTCGCGGAACTGCTCGGCAAGAGTCAGACCTGTCAGAGCAACGCGCGCACGCGCACCCGGAGGTTCGTTCATCTGACCGTAAACCAGCGCAACCTGCGATTCCGACAGGTTGTCAGGCTTAATAACGTTCGATTCGATCATCTCGTGGTACAGGTCGTTCCCTTCACGGGTCCGTTCACCAACACCCGCGAACACCGAGAAGCCCGAGTGCACTTTTGCGATGTTGTTGATCAGTTCCATGATCAGAACGGTCTTACCAACGCCGGCGCCGCCGAACAGGCCGATTTTACCGCCTTTGGCGTAAGGTGCCAGCAGGTCAACAACCTTGATGCCCGTGACCAGGATTTCCGACTCGGTCGACTGTTCGTCGAACTCAGGAGCAGGCTGGTGGATCGCACGGGCTTCAGTTGCTTCAACAGGGCCTTTTTCGTCGATCGGCTCGCCGACAACGTTCAGGATGCGGCCCAGAGTTGCGTTACCAACCGGAACCGAGATCGGTGCGCCGGTGTCGGTTACAACTTCGCCACGGACCAGACCTTCCGTCGCGTCCATCGCGATGGTACGGACGGTGTTTTCACCCAGGTGCTGAGCAACTTCCAACACCAGGCGCTTGCCGTTGTTGGTGGTTTCCAGCGCGTTCAGAATTTCAGGCAACTGATCTTCGAACTGCACGTCGACGACGGCCCCGATGATCTGTGTGACTTTGCCTTTTGCATTCGCCATGTTTCGTCTCCGGTTTTCTTACAGCGCTTCGGCGCCGGAAATAATTTCAATCAGCTCGTTGGTGATCACGGCCTGACGCGAGCGGTTGAACTGGATCGTCAGCTTGTCGATCATCTCACCCGCGTTGCGTGTCGCGTTGTCCATCGCGGACATCCGTGCACCCTGTTCAGACGCTCCGTTTTCGAGCAGAGCCGAGAAGATCGCGGTCGCAACCCCCTTGGGCAGCAGGTCAGCCAAAATGGCCTCTTCGCTGGGCTCGTAGTCGAAGATGGCACCGCTGTCGTCACCTGCCGCTTCGTCCTCGAACGAGGCGGGGATAACCTGCTGTGCCGTCGGGATCTGTGTCACAACGTTGACGAACTTCGAGTAGAAGATCGTGGCAACATCGAACTCACCCGCATCAAAGCGAGACAGGACGTCCTTCGCAATGTCTTGCGCATTGGTGTAGCCAATACGTTTGACTTCGCTCAGGTCGACATGACCTACGAACAAATCGCCCAGATCGCGCTTGAGCGCGTCGCGGCCTTTTTTGCCGACGGTCAGAACTTTGACCGTTTTGCCTTTGCCGCGCAGCTCTTCCGCTTTGGCACGGGCAAGCTTTGCGATGTTCGCGTTGAAGCCGCCACACAGGCCGCGTTCAGCTGTCATCACAACCAGCAGATGGACATCATCACTGCCCGTACCACGGAGCAGCTTGGGGGCGCTGTCGCTACCCCCGACCGAAGCCGCCAGCCCCGCCATCACGGCATTGAACCGCTCGGCATAGGGGCGCGAGGCTTCAGCAGATTCCTGGGCGCGGCGCAGTTTTGCAGCCGCGACCATCTGCATGGCCTTGGTGATCTTGCGGGTCGATTTGACCGACTCGATCCTGTTTTTAAGGTCCTTCAGACTAGGCATCGGAACCTCCTCTTATGCGAAGGTCGCGGCAAATTCGTCGATCGCTGCCTTGATCTTGTCGGACGCTTCACCTTTGATCTTCGGATCTTCGTCGGTGAGCCATGTCAGCAGGTCAGCGTGCTTACCGCGCAGATGCGCCAGCAGACCGGCCTCGTAGCGGCCAACATCCGATACGTCGATCTTGTCGAGGTAACCGTTGGTACCGGCGAAGATGACGCAGACGATTTCCGCGTTGGTCAGCGGCGAGTACTGCGGCTGTTTCATCAGCTCGGTCAAACGCGCACCACGGTTCAGCAACTGCTGAGTTGCGGCGTCGAGGTCCGAACCAAACTGCGCAAACGCGGCCATTTCGCGGTACTGAGCCAGTTCCAGCTTAACCGGACCAGCGACCGACTTCATCGCATTTGTCTGAGCCGAGGAGCCCACACGCGAAACCGACAGACCGGTGTTCACCGCAGGACGGATGCCCTGGTAGAACAGTTCGGTTTCCAGGAAGATCTGACCGTCGGTGATCGAGATCACGTTGGTCGGAATAAACGCCGAAACGTCACCACCCTGAGTTTCGATAACCGGCAGAGCGGTCAGCGAGCCTGCACCGAAATCTTCGTTCAGCTTCGCCGAACGCTCCAGCAGACGGGAGTGGAGGTAGAAAACGTCACCCGGATATGCTTCACGGCCCGGCGGGCGGCGCAGCAGCAAGGACATCTGACGATAGGACACAGCCTGCTTCGACAGGTCATCATAGATGATCAGCGCGTGACGGCCATTGTCACGGAAGTATTCCGCCATCGCAGTCGCAGCGTAGGGCGCCAGGAACTGCATCGGCGCCGGGTCGGACGCGGTCGCGGCAACAACGATCGAGTATTCAATCGCGCCGGACTCTTCCAGTTTCTTCACCAGCTGCGCAACGGTCGAGCGCTTCTGACCAACCGCAACGTAAACGCAGTACAGTTTCTTCGACTCGTCGTCGCCTGCTGCGTCGTTGTAAACCTTCTGGTTCAGGATGGTATCCAGAGCAACGGCAGTTTTACCGGTCTGGCGGTCACCGATGATCAGCTCACGCTGGCCACGGCCGATCGGGATCATCGCGTCAACCGATTTCAGGCCGGTTGCCATCGGCTCGTGCACCGATTTACGCGGGATGATGCCAGGGGCTTTAACGTCTGCAACGCCACGCTTGGTTGCGTTGATCGGGCCTTTGCCGTCCAGCGGGTTGCCCAGACCGTCTACAACGCGGCCCAGCAGCTCGTCACCGATCGGAACGTCCACGATCGAGTTGGTGCGCTTAACGGTGTCACCTTCTTTGATGTCACGGTCAGAACCGAAGATAACAACACCAACGTTGTCGCTTTCCAGGTTCAGGGCCATGCCCATGATGCCACCGGGGAATTCGACCATTTCACCGGCTTGCACGTTGTCCAGGCCGTATACACGGGCAATCCCGTCACCGACGCTCAGCACGCGGCCGATTTCGGCCACTTCGGCTTCCTGACCAAAATTCTTGATCTGGTCCTTCAGGATTGCAGAAATCTCTGCAGCTTGGATTCCCATTTATCCGACCTCTTTCATTGCATTCTGTAGGGAGTTCAGCTTCGAACGGATCGAACTATCGATCATTTTCGAGCCCACTTTAACGACAAGACCGCCGATGAGGCTTTCATCCACGGTCGCATTGATAGTCACGGTCTTGCCCACACGCTCGGACAGCGTCTTGGACAGTTTTTCCATTTGCGTCTTGGTCAGCGCCTTGGCCGAGGCGACATCGGCGGTTACTTCGCCGCGCTCTTCGGCCAGCATGTCGCGCAGGACCTGCACCAGCTGCGGCACCACAAACAGGCGACGCTTCTGCGCCATTAGACCCAGCGTATTGCGCAGGATGGCGTTCAGGCCCATCTTGTCAGCAACAGCGGCAATGGCACCTTCCTGTTCGGCGCGGGAAACCAGCGGAGATGCGATCAGGTCGCGCAGATCGGCGCTTTCGCCCAGTGCTGCTGCAAGATCATTGATGCCGGATTCCAGACCTGCAAGGTCTTTGTTCTCTTTTGCGATCTCGAAAATCGCGGTGGCATAGCGCTCGGCGATGCCTGTGGAAATCGAAGCTGGTTCGGACACGTCCACCCTTCCGATACTTAGGCCCCGAAAACCGCGCGCGCAGCCAACCCGGGGGCGTGAAGATACCCCGTCCTTGAAGGGCGGGGATCAAAATCACCGGGGATGTATCAGAGGTGCTTCCACCAAGCAATACGCGATAGCGGTAACTGAATTATCCACAAATCGTTAGTTTTCATAAGCTTAACCCAAGTGCGACCGTTTGGACCCCTCGGCGCAGTTGAAAAATGTTACTGATTTGCAGGTTTTTGCGATTCCTGTGACCTTTTTCCCGCATTTTTTCCCGCAGACTGCACGGAATCGTCACGCCGGCTTCAGCAAACCGTCCAGCGCTTTGATCGGGCGTTTCACCTTGTCTTTGGTGACCGTACCGCTTGGCGGGCGGATCAGCTTGCTGACCTCAACCATCAGCACGCCTCCGGCCATTACGGTGGGAATGCGCTGGCCGGTTTTTTCGATCAGGCTACCCGATTTTAGCCAAAACCGCCGGAACGAGGGCGGAAGATACAGCGCGGAACAGTGGTTTTCAGGCACGAAATGATGGCTGCGCAGGAGGTTCTCGAGTTGCGTGGCCGAATATGGGTGACCAAATCCGAACGGTGTCCGGTCGGACCGCGACCACAGCCCCGCCCGGTTCGGCACTACAAAAAGCGCTCTGCCCCCCGGCCCCAACACGCGCCAGCATTCCTCAAGCACCTTGCTGGGCTGTTCCGAGGTCTCAAGCCCGTGCATCACCACCAGCTTGTCCACGTGGCCCGTCTCAATCGGCCAAAGCGTCTCTTCGGTCAGGACCGAGACATTGGGCATCCCGGCAGGCCAGGGCATCACCCCCTGAGGACCCGGCATCAATCCGATAACCCGCCGCGCGTCGGCGAGGTAGGGCCGCAGAAGTGGGACCGCAAAGCCAAATCCGGCCACCGTCTGGCCCTTCGCCTCGGGCCAGAGGTCGATCAGCCGACCACGAATCGCAGCCTGCGCCGCACGGCCCAGCGTGCTGCGATAGTAGAAATTCCTCAGATCCTGCACATCAAGATGCATTGCGGACACCCGGTCAATCGGCTTAGCTGAGGCGCAGTCTAGCAACGAAAGGGCAAAAGGCCATGCCTCTTGAGATCGTAACCATCCCATGTCTCAGCGATAATTACGCGTTTCTTGCGCATGATGCCCAAAGCGGCGCGACCGCGCTGATCGACGCACCCGAAGCCGGGCCCATCCTGGCCGAGTTGGAGGCGCGCGGCTGGGCCCTCAGCCATGTCTTGCTAACCCATCACCACTGGGATCACGTCGATGGGCTGCCCGGAATTCTTGAAAAACACCCGGCCAAGGTGATCGGAGCAGCAGCTGATGCACACCGCCTGCCCCCGCTCGACCAACAAGTCAGCGACGGTGAGAACTTTGAGATCGCAGGTGAGCCAGTTCAGGTAATGGATGTCTCGGGGCACACTTTGGGTCACGTCGCCTATTACATTCCGCAAAGTGCCGCTGTCTTCACTGCGGATAGCCTGATGGCGCTGGGATGCGGGCGCTTATTCGAAGGCACGCCAGAGCAGATGTGGCGATCACTCAGCAAGCTTGCGGCGCTGCCGGATGACACGCTGGTCTGTTCGGGCCACGAGTACACCCAGTCTAACGCCAAATTCGCCGTCACTGTCGACCCAACCAACACGGCGCTACAACAGCGCGTCGTCGATATCGACCGCGCGCGCGCCTCGGGGCAGCCCACGGTGCCCTCGAAACTGGGTCTGGAAAAAGCAACCAACCCGTTCCTTCGAGCCGAAGATCCGGCGATTCTAGCCCATTTGGGCATGGAAGGCGCGGACCCAGTTGCTGTTTTTGCCGAGATCAGGGGTAGAAAAGACAATTTCTGATGCCTATTTGACCATCCTCACGGCCACTCTCACAACAAATGTGACTGTCAAGTGAAAGAAAACCCTTGAAGCCGGGCGTCGATCAACCAAACTCTAATAGTATGAGGACATGGTTGGGATGGGGATCCGGCCGCAAGCCTGCCCCCTTCTGACCCAAGACAGAGGAGCACCCGCGTGCCTTCATTCTCGAGCACTTTGGAACAAGCCATTCATGCAGCTCTGGCAGCGGCGAATGAACGGCGACATGAGTTTGCTACGTTAGAGCATCTATTGTTGGCGCTATTGGAAGAGCCTGACGCAATCCGGGTCATGAAAGCCTGCAGCGTCGATCTGGATGAATTGCGCAGTACTCTGGTCGAATTCATTGATGAGGATCTGTCGAACCTCGTCACCGATATCGACGGGTCCGAGGCCGTGCCAACGGCAGCATTCCAGCGCGTCATCCAGCGCGCGGCCATTCACGTGCAAAGCTCGGGCCGGACTGAGGTCACAGGCGCCAACGTACTGGTCGCCATCTTCGCCGAACGCGAAAGTAACGCCGCATATTTCCTGCAGGAACAGGACATGACCCGTTATGACGCGGTCAATTTCATCGCGCACGGCGTCGCGAAAGACCCGGCCTATGGCGAAAGCCGCTCGGTCTCGGGCGCGGATCAGGTCGAGGATGAAGTGCAGGCCACCGCCAGCGACGAAGATCAAAAAGAAAGCGCGTTGGGCAAATATTGCGTCGATCTGAACGCGAAATCGCGCGCAGGCGATGTGGACCCGCTGATCGGCCGCGCCGATGAGGTCGAGCGCTGCATTCAGGTGCTGTGCCGCCGGCGCAAGAACAACCCATTGCTGGTGGGTGACCCCGGCGTGGGCAAAACGGCGATTGCCGAAGGTCTGGCGCATAAGATCGTTGCTGGCGAAGCCCCGGATGTACTTTCGAACACCACCATTTACTCGCTCGACATGGGCGCTCTGCTGGCCGGAACCCGCTATCGCGGCGATTTCGAAGAACGTCTCAAAGCGGTCGTGACTGAGTTGGAAGATCACCCAGATGCGGTGCTGTTCATCGACGAAATCCACACCGTGATTGGTGCCGGGGCGACGTCGGGCGGGGCCATGGACGCCTCAAACCTGCTGAAGCCTGCGCTTCAAGGGGGCAAGCTGCGCACCATGGGCTCGACTACCTACAAAGAATTCCGTCAACACTTCGAAAAAGACCGCGCGCTCAGCCGCCGGTTCCAGAAAATCGACGTGAACGAGCCTTCGGTTGAAGACAGCGTGAAGATCCTGCGCGGTCTGAAGCCCTATTTCGAAGAGCATCACGCCATCAAATACACAGCGGATGCGATCAAAACCGCTGTGGAACTCTCGGCGCGCTATATCAATGACCGTAAACTGCCGGACAAGGCGATTGACGTCATTGACGAGGCCGGGGCCGCGCAGCATTTGCTGGCCGAAAGCAAGCGTCGCAAGACAATCGGTGTGAAGGAGATTGAGGCCGTTGTTGCCAAGATTGCCCGTATCCCGCCGAAGAACGTCACCAAGGACGATGCGGTGGTTCTGAAAGACCTCGAAGCCTCGCTCAAGCGCGTGGTCTTTGGTCAGGATGACGCCATTGTGGCCTTGGCCAGCGCGATCAAACTGGCGCGCGCCGGGCTGCGGGAGCCTGAAAAGCCCATCGGCAACTACCTGTTCGCCGGTCCGACCGGTGTGGGTAAGACCGAGGTGGCGAAACAGTTGGCCGATAATCTGGGCGTGGAACTTCTGCGCTTTGACATGTCGGAATATATGGAGAAACACGCGGTCAGCCGTCTGATCGGTGCGCCTCCGGGCTATGTCGGGTTTGATCAGGGCGGTCTGCTGACCGATGGCGTCGACCAGCATCCTCACTGCGTCTTGCTGCTGGATGAGATCGAAAAAGCGCACCCGGATGTGTTCAACATCCTGCTGCAGGTCATGGACCATGGCGAGCTGACCGATCACAACGGCCGCACCGTGAACTTCCGCAACGTGGTGCTGATCATGACCTCGAACGCGGGCGCGCAGGAACAGGCAAAGGCTGCCATCGGCTTTGGCCGCGACCGTCGCGAGGGCGAAGACACCGCCGCAATCGAGCGGACGTTCACGCCGGAATTCCGCAACCGTTTGGACGCGGTGATCTCCTTCGCGCCGCTGCCGAAAGAGGTTATCCTGCAGGTGGTCGAGAAGTTCGTTCTGCAGCTTGAGGCGCAACTGCTGGACCGCGGCGTGACCATAGACCTGACGCCCAAAGCCGCCGCATGGCTGGCCGACAAGGGCTATGATGACAAAATGGGCGCCCGTCCTCTAGGTCGCGTGATCCAGGAACACATCAAGAAGCCTCTGGCCGAAGAATTGCTGTTTGGCAAACTCGCCAAGGGCGGTGTTGTTCGTGTCTCGGTCAAGAAAGGCGATCTGCACTTGGATATCCTCGGCCCCGATCAGCCGCGTATTCCGGGCAACAAGCCTCCGCTTTTGACGGCGGATTGATCGCGGATCATTTAAACAGAAAAACCCGCCAGTGTTTGGCGGGTTTTTTTCATGTCGAAAACCCTTGTGGTCAAAGTCCGTTTGTCACAGCCCAGTGTGGATCTGACACGCTGGAGCGGTATTGGCGACGGCCCATTTGCCCCGAACCGCCCAATAACCGGATAGCAGGCTGGACGCATAGCGCAGGCCTAGCTGACCTTGAGACAAGGCCGACAGCAAGGCGATGCTCAGATCGCGGGCTTTGCGCAACCGCCCCGCTTTGGTCGGCTTAAAGTATTCAAAATCAATGAACCTGATCTGCTGCCCATCCCAGCACATATCGCGAAAGGCGGGGCGGCCATGGGCAAGATCTGACGCATGAAGCCGCGCCAAGGCCCGGCCTGCGGCGCGACAGGCTGTTTGTTTTTTGAAAAGCCCACGGGAAAGATCCCCACAAAACCGGGTCAGGCTGAGACCCGCATCCTCGACGGCGATGAAATCGGAACCCTCGGCCAAGATGCGCGGCACCGGAACGCCGTTGTTCCACAAATAGCGATGCGATGTCCGGTCCCTGGCAAATGCCACCTTAGGGCAGCCTTTGACCAGCCAAAGGTGGGGCGCAAAATGCTCGACTCGTTTAAGCCAGAACCTGTCTCCGCTTGCAGTCTGGCACAACACAACCCGTCGGTATGATGCTCGCAATGCCGTTTCAATCGTGCAGTACAGGTCTGCTACCCTATGGGCCACGCGCGTCTCCTCTCAACCTATGACAGTAATCTAGGTTTGAGACGGGTGTGTTTCATCGGGTGCGGGCGGCAAATCCAGATCGCAAAGGCGGTTTTTCGCCACGCGAGGGCCTTAGCGCTCGGTCAATTTCAACTCAATTCGCCGGTTCTGTGCCCGCGCCTCGGGCGTGTCTTCCGGGTTGACCGGTTGGAACTCTCCGAACCCGTTCGCGGCCAAGCGATTGGGCGGAATACCCAGCGCTTCGACCATATAGCGCACGACGGAGAGCGCCCTCCCCTGGCTCAGTTCCCAATTGTCGCGGTATCGACCCGAGCCAGCCAAGGGCACATTGTCGGTGTGTCCATCCACCCGGATCACCCAGTTCAGACCTTCCGGGATTTCGGCAGCAACTGTGCGGAGGATCTCAGCGACTTTGGCGACCTCCTGCCGGCCTTCCAGCGACAATACTGCAGAGCCTGTGGCGAACAGCACCTCAGAGGAGAACACGAACCGGTCGCCTTCGATCCGCACGCCATCTTGGTCGCCCAAAACGTCGCGCAGGCGGCCGAAGAATTCCGACCGGTAGCGTTGCAAATCCTCGGCCTGCGCCGCGAGTTCCTCATTCTGTCCGGCCAGCGCTTCGGCCTCAGCCTCAAGGCGTTGACGCTCGGCCTCTTCCAGCAGGCGGCGGCGGCGTTCCTCGGATGCGGCGCGGGCCAGAGCTGCGTTCAGGTCCTGCCCCAGAGACTGGATTTGAATTTCAGCGGCCGTATTGCGGTCCTCGTAGTCATCCAGCAGAGCCTGCAGCGATCCCAATTGTCCGCGTAATGCTGCGATCTGCTGGTTCAACAAAGCGGCCTCGCGCTGCGCCTTTTCGGAAACCGCTTGCTCCGCCGAAAGCGTCTCGCGAGCTACGGCCAGCAATGCATCGCGCTGTTCGGCTAAGGAACGCTGGGATGCTGCATCTTCCTGCGCCTCGGCCTGCGCTGCCAGAGCGGCCTGCAACTGGGCCTCCAGCTCTTCCGCATTCAACCCGCCAAACTGTCGTTCCAGTTCTGCGCGGGCGGCATTTGCTGCGGCCAAAAGGGTCAGGGTATCTTCGGCCTCTTTGCGCTGTGCCTCTAGCGCAAGGGTCATGGCGGTCAGTTCCGCGTCGGCGTTCTGAAGGCGATCCCTCAGAGCTTCGGCAGCGGCGGCCTCCGCCAGCCTGCCAGCCTCTTCCGCACTTAGCTGATCTTCGAGTTGAGCGATCAGTGCCGCACGTTCCTCGCCGCTTTGTTCCAGATCGGCGACCAAAGCCTCCAAAGCCTCACGGCGGGCTGCAGCAAGGCGGGCGGCTTCGGCTTGGGCGTCAATTTCTTCGCGGCTTTGCGCCAAGGCCTGATTCAGACTGTCGCGTTCGCCCAAAAGATCCGCCCGTTGCGTCTCAAGTGCCGCAATTGCGTCTTGCGCCCGTGCCTGATCAGCCAACAGCGCCGCAACTTGAGCCTCAAATCCAGTAATCTGGCTTTGCGCCTCAGCCAGACTATCTTCCGTTTCGGCCAGTGTGGCATTCAAGGCCCCCAACCGCGCTTGCAGACGGCTATTCTCACGCTCTTCCAACCCTAAAGCGCCAGCCAGCGCAGCAACTTCATCCGCAAGGGTCGTCAGCTCATCCTCCTGGCCCGAGATCGTTTCTCGCAGAACGAATTGGATGACCATGAAGATGGTCAGCACGAAGGTCAGAACCATCAACAGACCCGTCATCGCATCGACGAAACCGGGCCAGACCGAGCCCTGGAATCGTTGACCGGTGCGGCGGGAGAGGGCCATGGGTTATTCCCCCTCGTGCGTGGTTCGAACCGCGCCGCGTGGCAGGGTCAGAGCCTTCACCAGCAGTTCGATATCCTTGCGGAATTCGTTCATGCTGTCCTGACGACCGGCGGAGATCTCTTCGAGGATGCGCAGCAACTGAACATCCATCGACCGCAGGCGCATCCGGCTTTCTGCATCGATGCCCTCGCCCGCCCCGTGTTCGCGCATGTGATCCAGCAAGGCGTCCTGACCCAAGGCAACACGCTCCAGCGCGGCGGTAACGCCTTCATTATCCGCCTGACGCTGGTTCATTTGTCCGATGACAGTGACCAATTGACCAAGCTTGTTGGACACGTCGGCCCGCTCTTCCTCCTGCGCCGAGAACAGATCCTGTAGCGCGTTCATCTGATCGGACATGGCGTCAAGAACAGGCGCCAGAACCGCGACCTCAGCCCCGCCATCTTCGCCCGAGGCAAATCCGACCCGGGTGATGCCCGACAGCCATTCCTCAAGCTCGCGGTAGAAACGGTTTTGTCCGTGACCGGCGAAGACCTCCAAAAGGCCCACGATCAATGACCCGGCGAGGCCCAGCAAGGAGGAGCCGAACGCAACGCCCATCCCCTGCAACTGCGCCTCAAGGCCCGTCATCAAACGGTTGAAGACGGCCAGCCCCTCTTCCCCTTCTTGCGGGTTCAGGCTGCGAATGGTGTCGACAATTGCGGGCACCGTGGTGGCAAGTCCAAAGAACGTCCCCAACAGGCCCAGATAGATCAGAACGTTGGTGATGTAGCGGGTGATCTCACGCTCTTCTTCTACCCGTTCCGCCACCGAATCCAGAATGGACCGGGTCGAGGTGGAACTGATCTGCGACCGCGCACCGCGTTCGCGCAGCAGTGAGGCCAATGGCGCAAGCAATTGAGGCGTGCGCGCATCCTCATGCACCACGCCGCCCACAAAGGCCTCGATCCAGCGGACCGAGCCGATCAGCTGCGCGACCTGATAAAAACAGGCGAAGACACCGATGATGAACACCAGCAAGATGAAGCCGTTCAGATAGGGATTCGCAAAGAAGACCGGCAGCACATAGGGCAGCGCCAAAAACACCCCGAGGCCCGACAGGCCTATTGCGATCAGCATCAGAAGAATCTGCCTGATCGGTTGCGAGAAATGCGGTCTCGCGCCCTGTTGTGCCTGCGCCATGCGCGTTATTCCTGGTTCTGCCTGCTCTGGCCTGAATCTAGCGAAAAGACGCCGATGACGCCAAGGGTTTATGCGGTGATGCTGCGCACCCGTTGCGACAACCACTCAAGATCGGGATCGTGCAGGCCGATCTCGGCCAGATGCTCAGTGGTGTTATACAGATATTCCGTGTTTGGACCGCGCCCTCCAACGGCATGGGCGATGATCTGAGCCTGCTCTTCCAAGGGCATGCCGCCGCAATACTGGACGTGATCGGCATCAATAACATAAGTTACGGCATTTACGACCTCACCTTTGTCCAGGTGCACGTCCAGCATCTTTTCGACATAGGCCGACGAAATCAGCTCGCGCTCACGCAGTTCTTGCAGGGTGCGATCCTCATGACCGGCCTCCACGGCCAGCGCCAATCCTTTGCAATGCGCCTCAGGCTGTTCGTCCAACGCCAGCACAAGACCAGGGTGATCTTCAGTGCCGCGATGGTGGATCGAACTCATGCAGAAAGAGCGCGCATATCCGTGCAGCATGGCAAGCTCGCTGCGCGCCACGGGAAAGCCAGGATTCCACAGTAGCGATCCATATCCGAAAACCCACATCGTCATTGCTCTGGTCCTTGCCCGTTTGGGCCTATAAACATCAAATCCAAGGCAGGAAAAAGGGCCAATGCTCATGCGCCGTCTGATACGAGTGTTCATTTTTATCGCCATCGCATGGAGTGCCTATTGGTTCATCGCGGGCTATGGTCTGCGCAATGCGATCACCAGCTGGTTCGATGCCCAGCAGGCGCGCGGCTGGCAAGCCGAATTCTCAGGCGTTGAAACGGCGGGCTACCCGACACATCACACCACCCGCTTAAACAACCCGGCGCTGGCCGATCCAGTCAACGGCACCGCCTGGAGCGCCGATTGGATCGAGTTTCAAAGCCCCGCAATCTGGCCCGGTCGTCAAACCCTCAGCTTTGCCGATACGCCTCAGCGCCTATCCTATTTCGACCAGACCGCGACGATCGAGGCCAAGGCTTTGCAAGCCGAGTTGGAACTGCAACCCGGTGTCGCATTGGTGCTTGAGAAGATGGCACTGACGGCTGGCCCTTGGCTGATCAGCGAAGAGAATGAGGCGCTGGCGGGCGGTGGTACCCTCAGCGTCATCATGGAGCAAACCACTGCGCCCGAAGCCTATGCCGTCACGGCACAAATTGACGGGTTCACCCCCGGTGAAGACTTGCGTGCGCTGATGCAATCGGCGACCTCGCTCCCCCAGCGGTTCGAGACGTTGCAGTTGGATATGCTGACCACGTTCGACAAGCCTTGGGACCGGAGCGCGCTAGAGGACAGCCGCCCTCAGCCCGTCACCATCGACCTGAATCTGGCCGAGGTCAAATGGGGCGAGTTGCGACTGTTTGCCGCCGGTGAGTTGGATATAGACTCGCAGGGCATCCCAACCGGAGAGATTGCGATCAAGGCCGAGAATTGGCGTGACATGATCGCAATGGCAAATGCAGCCGGTGCCCTGCCCGATCAAGCCGTTGACCCGGTGACCCGCGCGCTCAATTTTCTGGCCGGACTGGGCGGCAACCCGAACGCGCTGGACCTGCAGTTGAATTTCCGCGACGGGTTCGTGGCTCTGGGGCCGCTCCCTCTTGGCCCTGCCCCACGTCTGATCCTGCGCTAGCGGCAGTAGGAGCCCTTGCGATACCGCGCCGTATCCAGATGAAAATGGTCCCGATGATACCTGTCTGAATTGGGTCCCAACACGGTGCCAAACGGCCCGCAAGCCCCGCGCCATATCTTCTTGAGCTGCTTTTGCGAGGGGTTCTTGCGCCAGCCTTTCAGGACGGTTACGACCTCTCCATCCGCCATGACAAAGCCTGAAATGTCGATGGCACGGCCCTTGCCATGCTCTGACACACGCGCGCCTTTCTGGTTGTTGCGCGTCCGGCAGGCATAGTGCGCGGCAACCTGCAGCTGGACCACAGGACCACGACGCTTGAACGTGGGCTTGACGGTTTTGTCGACCCATTTGTTCAACGCGATGGCCGTGCCGCAATCCATCGTAGAAGCCCGGCTCAGCGTCACTCCCGAGACCGAGGTGATCTGCACCGCATCCTTGACTCCGCAAGCCTTGGTTTTGCTGGAGACACGTCCGACAGGCTTGCCTTGGATCGCGATATCACCGCAGACCGACCCCTTGCGCAGCTTGCGCTTTTTGAACAGCACCTCCTGCTCCAATGACTTGGGTCTGAGGTAGGGCATCAAAGAGGTATCAGGCCCCAGCAGCGGCAAATCTGCTGGGCGCGCTGCTACAGCGATCAACTGAGGCGACTCGGGCCGTGTTTCGGGGCGCAGGTTCGGGATGGTCAGAGGCGTTGCGGCCCGGCTGGAGATCGCGACGATGCCAGCAGTTTCGACTGCTGCGCTGGGGCGCGCAATTGGATACAGCGATTGCTCGGGTGCGGTGGCTTGGGTGGATGTGGCCCAAAGCGCGGCCACAAACGCGTATCGCAAAATCTGTTTCATGACCCTGCCTTTCCCCGTCCAAAGTCCGGCGCGTCGGTATCCTGACCCGCATCAATAATCCCACGCCGGATCGCGCGGGTGCGGGTGAAATAGTCGAACAGATGCTCTCCGTCTCCGGTGCGGATCGCACGTTGCAGGGCGAACAGCTCTTCCGTGAAACGGCCCAGAATCTCAAGTGTCGCGTCCTTGTTGGTCAGGAACACGTCGCGCCACATGGTTGGGTCCGAGGCCGCAATGCGGGTGAAATCCCGAAAGCCCGCAGCCGAGTACTTGATGACTTCGCTATCGGTCACACGGCGCAGGTCATCGGCAACACCGACCATCGTATAGGCAATCAGGTGCGGCGCATGAGAGGTCACGGCCAGAACAAGATCATGGTGATCTGCATCCATCTCATCTACATTGGCCCCCATGCCTTCCCACAAAGCCCGCAACTGGGCTATGGCCTCGGGGTCGGATCCCTCGACCGGCACCAGCAAACACCAGCGATTGTCATATAGCTCGGCGAACCCGGCCTCAGGCCCCGAATGTTCGGTCCCGGCCAAAGGGTGCGCCGGGATGAAATGGACGCCTTCGGGGATATGGGGTGATACGGCTTCGATCACGCTGCGCTTGACCGAGCCGACATCCGTCACCGTTGCCCCCGGCTTCAGCATATGGGCGATATCCTGTGCGACCGCGCCCATCGCGCCAACCGGAACGCAGAGGACGACCAGATCCGCGCCCTCGACCGCCTCTTGCGCGGTGTCGCAAACCCGGTCACACAAACCGATCCTGCGGGCTGTGTCGCGGGTGGCTTCAGAGCGGGCATAGCCGGTGACTTCGCCAGCCAGACCTGCGCGCTTGATGGCCCAGAACATGGATGAGGCGATCAGACCCAACCCGATCAGCGCAACACGGTCGTAAATCTGGCTCATGCTACGCCCTCTTTGAATGCGGTGATGGCTGCGACGACACGGCGGCAGGCTTCCTCATCGCCCACGGTGATCCGCAGCGCGTTTGGCAGGTTGTAGCCCGCAACGCGCCGCACAATCAAACCCTGCGACTTGAGGTAGTCATCGCAAGCCTCAGCCTCGGCCTGATCGGCAAAGCGCGCGAGGATGAAGTTGGTGAAAGACGGGTCAGACGGGACGTCGATCTTGGCCAACTCATCCGACAACCATGTCCGCAGGCGCGCGTTTTCAGCCTGACAGAAGGACAGGAATTCGACATCGTTGACGGCCGCTTCTGCCGCAGCCAGCGCGGTCAAAGACAGGTTGAACGGTTGGCGCACCCGGTTCAGTACGTCGATGATCGACTGATGCGCATACCCCCAGCCCACGCGCATTCCGCCCAGCCCATAAACCTTTGAAAAGGTCCGGGTCATGATCACGTTCTCATGGGCATCGACCAGAGACGCACCGCCATCGAACCCGTCTACAAACTCGGCATAGGCCCCGTCGATAACCATCAGGCAGCTATCCGGCAGACCTTGCGCCAAACGCTCCAGTTCCTGTTGCGAGATCATGGTTGAGGTCGGATTGCCGGGGTTGGTGACAAACACGATCCGCGTCTGCGCTGTTATGGCTGCTAAAATGGCATCCACATCGACCTTGCGCTCGCGCTCGGCCACCATGACCGGCGTGGCCCCCGCCATCCGTGCAATGATCGGATACATGGAAAACCCATGTTCCGTATAAACCACCTCATCCCCCGGCCCTGCATAAGCCTGAGCGATGAATTGCAGCACTTCGTCACTGCCCACACCGCATATGATCCGCGCCGGGTCCAGACCGTGACGCGCGCCCACCGCATTGCGCAGGCTGGCGTGGTCGGTGCTGGGATAGCGATGCAAGGTGGCGGCGCTGTCGCGCACCGCCTCAATCGCTTTGGGGCTAGGGCCAAACGGGTTTTCGTTGGAGCTCAGCTTGATCACATGCTCAACACCCGCCACATGCGACTGGCCGCCTTGATACAGCGCAATGTCCATAATGCCGGGTTGAGGGGTAATCTTGGTCATGAGAGGCTCCGTTTATTGGGCCTCTCATACCTGTCTCAACGCTTTCAGAAAAGCAGCAATTCCATCATGCGGCTTTGAAGCGCGCAGTCGCCGGGTCGGCATTGTAGAACGGTGCGAATTCTTCGGTCCGACGGGACAGGTCGTTGACGCTGTCGATGATGAACTGGACCGTTTCCTCGCGCATCAGATACGAGAAGTTCAGACGCACCCATCCGGGCTTTTTCATCTCCTCACCCGCGGACAGAGCGGCGTGCAATTCCTCTGACGCGGCACGATCTATGCCCAGAAGCCGATGCGCGTATGGGCCGGCACAGGCGCATCCTCCGCGCGCCTGGATGCCGTATATGTCGCTGAGCATCCGCGTGAACAGTTGCTGATGCACCGGTTGCCCTGCGTTGTCGCGCACGAGGAAGGAAAAGATCGGCAGGCGATGCGCGTTTTCCACCCCAAGCAAGGTCAGGTTCGGATTGTCCTTCCATCCCTCCAGCGCCATTTGGTTAAATTGCGCCTCGCGTCGGGCGATCTCGTCCGTTCCGACGACATCCTTAACGATGAAGGCAAGTGCCGCGCGGATATCACCGATCACATTAGGCGTTCCCGCCTCCTCTCGCGTTGACAGGATTTCGCTATAGTCGTGACGCCAAGGCGAGACGAAACTCACCGTCCCTCCGCCCGGCCAGCTGGGACAACGACGCTGGACAACACTCTGGTTCACGACCAGTACGCCCGACGCCCCCGGCCCTCCCGGAAACTTGTGCGGAGACACCACGATCGCATCTTTGCGCGCATCCGCAGGCCCCATGTCCATCGGCAGGTAAGGCCCGCCCCCGGCATAGTCCCAAACGGCCAAAGCCCCATACGATTTGAGCAAACGCGTCACCGGATCGGGATCGGTGATGATCCCCGTCACATTGGATGCGGCCGAAAATGACCCGATCAACAGATCCGCATCAGCGTGCGTGTCCAACGCCTCCTGCAGCGCGCGCAGATCAACGCCCCCTTCCGCCGCTTCCGGAATCTCAACCACCAGAGCCTTGCTCTCGCGCCATGGCAAGATGTTCGAGTGATGCTCATAAGGACCGATTAGGACAACCGGTTGATCAGCTTCCGCCACCCCGAGCAGACTGACCAACCGGTTGAGCCCCGCCGTGGCACCGGACCCGGTAAAGATCACCGCATCTTCTCCCCTCGCGCCAACAAGGCGGGCTATCTCATCGCGCGCTTCGCGACGCAGACGGGTCATGTAAGACCCGCAGAAGGAGGCCTCGGTGTGGCTGTTGGCATAAAATGGCAACACGTGATCGGCCACAAAGTCTTCGACCTGTCGCAACGCGCGACCCGAAGCAACGTAATCCGCATAGACAAGCGGCACGTCCCCCTGCAGACCCGGGATCAGAACATTCTCTCCGATCAGTCCGTCGCGCAGGTGGAAATTGTGAGTGGTGGAACAGAGATCCGCACGAAATTTGGACAGGGTCATAGCATTGGCTCCTTACTGTAAGTCCAATGTGATCCATCCGAACTGTGAAAACATTATCGTTCTTTGCGTAGAAATCACAAGTTTTGTGTCATATGATTAGATATGAGCCAAAATTTAGATCAAATAGACACTCACATCCTGAGAGAGCTTCAAAAAGACGCCACCCTTTCGCAGCGCGAGCTGGCCGATCGGGTCGGGTTGTCCCAGAACGCGTGTTGGCGCAGGTTGAAAGCGCTGAATGAAAACGGGGTTCTGATCGGGTCAACTGCGCGCATCGCGCGCGAGACTTTGGGGCTGAACCTCGTGGTCTTCGTTATGCTGCGCACCCGGCATCATTCAGCCGAGTGGCTGCAGGCGTTTCGCCGCCATGTTCTGACCATTCCCGAGGTTGTGGATTTCCATCGGATCGGCGGTGACTATGACTATCAACTGAAAGTCGTGACCCAGGATATGACCTCATACGACAAGGTCTACCAACGCCTGATCGAAAAGGTCGAGCTGGACAGCGTGACCTCCTACTTCGCGATGGAAGCGATCGCCGAAGGGCGACCACTTCCGATCTGAACTTAGGCCAAACCAAGCGTCGCCTTCATGCCGCCGATAAAAGTTGCGTCGTCCAGAGCCTTGCGATTGTCGAGGTATTCAACGGCATCTTCGCCGGCCCGATAGCGCAAAGTGTCAGTGTCGTCCGTCACCGCGGTCAAAATGACACCGGCGACAACACTTGGCGGCGACGTTCGCGCTGCCATTTCTTCCGAGCCCCACGTGCTGAACAAAGCCTGCACGACAGGTTGATACTCGGCCATGCTCTCGTCATTGACGAAATCAAACGAGCGGCCACCAAAATCGGTGGCAATCAGACCAGGCTCGACAATCTTGACCTTGATACCAGCCGCAGCAAGCTCGTAGTGCAGCGACTCTGACAGGCCTTCAACCGCGAATTTTGTGCCATGATAGAGCGTTCCAAGGGGGAAGGTAATTTGCCCGCCAATGGAAGAGATATTGACGATGCAGCCGGAACCATTTGCGCGCATATGCGGCAGAACGGCTTTTGTCACAGCCAACAACCCGATCACATTGGTATCGAATTGCCGCCGGATACGCTCCATCGGGAAAGCTTCGAGCGGGCCGTACGCGCCGTATCCCGCGTTGTTCAAAAGAACGTCAATCTGACCAAAGCGTTCAATCCCCTCGGCAACGGCGGCCGCAATTGAACCCTCGTCGGTGACGTCAAGACGTGTGACCAGAACACTCTCAAGTTGCGTCAACTCGGCTTCCTTGCTGGGGTTGCGCATTGTGGCAATGACGTTCCAGCCCTGCCTATGAAACAGCTCAGCCGTAACTCTGCCAATACCAGATGAAGCGCCAGTTATGAGGATAGTCTGTGCCATGGTAATTCTCCGCAATTGTTAGCCTGACCACTAGATAGGTTAGAAAACTGCGATACGCCTGCCGAATTCTCCTCATTATCTGCCTAATTCTCTGACCGTCAGGATTCTGGCTAGCACTGACCTCTTGCGCAAAATATGCTGAATGAGGCAGTGAGGATACCATGACACAACATGATTTAGTTGAAAAAATCTGCGAAGCTGTGGGCGGACAGGCAGAAGATGCTGCTTTCTACCCCACTGCACTGGACGGTCTTGGCCTGCTTCATGATGTCAAAACGAAATCAATCGAAGCACAGGTGTATGAACCGATTGTCTGCCTAGTTCTACAGGGGAAGAAAGAAACACGTATCGGCGATCGCCTTGTTCACTTCGGAGCAGGCGACTCTCTGATCGTCAGCCATTCCCTTCCGGTTTTGGCCGCCGTCACCGAAGCAAGTCGAGAAAAGCCCTATGTCGGTCTCGTATTCTCGTTGGACTTGTCCATCTTACGCGGCCTCTACGACTCTGTCGGTTCAGAGCCTGCTGAAATCGAAACAGCCCAAAGCCTTGCTGCATCAAAAGCCTCGCCCGATCTGATTGACGCTATGGCTCGCCTGTTTCACGCCGGTCAAAACCCTACGGATGCAAAAATCCTCGCGCCGATGATCAGCCGTGAAATCCACTACCGACTCCTGCAAGCAGATCACGGTGGCATGCTGCGGCAAATGCTTTGGCGCGATAGCGCCGCCAGCCGTATCGCGCGCGCAATAGACATCATCCGCTCAGATTTTCGAACAGCCCTGCCCGTCTGCGATCTGGCACAAAGCGCTGGCATGAGCGTTTCTGCCTTTCACGCCCATTTCAAAACGGTAACAGCCACCTCACCACTGCGGTACCAAAAAGACCTCAGGCTGCTGGAAGCCCGCAGGCTTTTGTCGCACGGTTCGCTCAGTGTGTCGCAGGCGGCCTTTGAGGTTGGCTATGAAAGCCCGACACAGTTCAGTCGTGAATACTCGCGCAAATTCGGAGTGCCACCTCGTCAGGACATCGGGTCAAAATGCATAGCTTAGAAACTAAAAAGGCCGCGCTGAAAGCGCGGCCTTTGTAATCTCGAGTGGCAGCGAAGATTAGTTCTTCGCGTAGAATTCGACGACCAGGTTCGGTTCCATCATGACCGGGTAAGGCACATCGCTCAGGCCCGGTGCGCGTACGAAGGTCGCGGTCATTTTCGAGTGGTCCGCGTCGATGTAGTCAGGAACATCACGCTCGGCCAGAGCAACAGCTTCCAGAACAACGGCCAGTTGCTTGGACTTGTCACGTACTTCAACTACGTCGCCTTCTTTGACACGGTAGGACGGGATGTTGACCCGCTTGCCGTTCACTTTGACGTGGCCGTGGTTCACGAACTGACGTGCAGCAAAGACGGTCGGTACGAACTTGGCGCGGTAGACAACGGCGTCCAGACGGCGCTCCAGCAGACCGATCAGGTTTTCACCGGTGTCGCCTTTTACACGCTCAGCTTCGGCGTAGATGCGACGGAATTGCTTCTCAGTCAGGTCGCCATAGTAGCCTTTCAGCTTCTGCTTGGCGCGCAGCTGCAGACCGAAGTCCGACAGTTTGCCCTTGCGGCGCTGGCCGTGCTGGCCGGGGCCATATTCACGACGGTTGACCGGGGATTTCGGACGACCCCAGATGTTTTCGCCCATCCGGCGGTCGATTTTGTACTTGGCAGACGTGCGTTTGGTCACGGCTGATCTCCTTTAAAGTGGCATTTCAGCTTGATCCGAAAACCGGTTCCCACTTTTCGGGCCGAAATAGCGTCTCCGCTCGGACCGGCAGTTCCAGTTCAGACCAGGCGTGGTGCCGGGTTATAAAGGGCGTTGTCCTCTTGAGGTTTCCCCCATGACAGGCATCCCCTTGCGGGGGCCACCAACACCAATGAAGCCGCGCTTATATCTGCAGAACTGTCAGAGTCAACACGTCCCGACGGCCCTGCTCAAATTTCTTGAAGGGTTTTTAGGCCAGCGGGTTCAACGCCAGCCAGGTAACCAAACCTATGAAAAGTAACCCGGCGCGGATTTTCCTGGAAAGGCCACCACCTTTGCGGTTGGCTGCGGTACACTCCGCAGGTCGGCACCGGCATGTGTTACTTCGCTGATCCAGAAATCCTGATCCCGAGGCGGACAGCCAGTGTTGAACACCAGAGTCGGCCATTGTTCGTCATCTGCTACGATCAAATCTGCCGCAAAGCGTTGCGCCCCATTGGTCAATGTAACCGAACCGTAATACTCTCCCGAGACCTCTTGCGGGGCCGAGAACGCGTCGCGGGTGCGCACAGCAGTCGCACCCATATGTCCCAGTTGTTCAAGATTTTGCTCTGCCACTTCGCCCAACACCAGCGCCTGACCTCGCCAGGACCATGCGGACCCGACCGCCAAAAAGGCCAAAGGCGCCGCCTCAAGCCCATCAAGCTCAGTTTGATTCCATGAAATGGCTACACGACCGTTATATCCGGCTCTCATATACCTGCTCGCACTTATCAACACCCCACCCAGTACTCAACCCGCTTTATCAGGGGAGATTCCGGCGGAAAAGAGACAGAATTTGAGCAATCACGTGAATGTTGCCGAATAGAATCAACTATCCGCGAACAAACCTGTGCCACCCAAGCTTCCAGACGCGTGTATAGGCGCGGTAAGTGTATGAAATAAAATATAATAATTGAAAATCTGAAACCGCAGGCGGCCGTAGCCGCTCTGCAGTTTCAGCTTGAGACTTCCCACCTACACCTCAACTTCAACCTTGCCGATCGGGTTCGAACAGCACGCCAGGATGTAACCTGCCGCGATGTCATCCTCGGAGATACCGCCGTTGTGGACCATGTGAACCTCTCCCGAGGTCTTTTTGACCTTGCAGGTACCGCAAACGCCAAAAGTACATCCCGAGGCAATGTTCAATCCAACCGCACGTGCAGCGGCCAGAATCGTATCCGTCTCGGCAACTTTGGCGGTTACACCCGAGGTCGCAAACACGATTTCTGCGGCGCTGTCATCGTCGGGGATGACATCGTCCAGATCGGGCTGATCTGCTTCGGTCTCAACCGGGGCTCCAAAGCTTTCCTGATGATAGTTGTCCATATCAAAGCCAAGACCCGCCAGAGCGTCACGGACAGCCTGCATGAACGGCTCGGGACCGCAGCAATAGACCTCACGGTCCAGATAGTCTGGAGCCATCAGGCCCAGCATCAGCTGGTTGAACTGACCCTGGTAGCCGGTCCAGGGGCTGTAGCGGTCAGCTTCCTCCACAACAAACTTCAAATCCAAACCCGGCGTCCGACTTGCCATCTGCTCCAACCGTTGGCGGAAGATGATCTCGGACGGACGTTTGGCGCAGTTGATGAACACGACATCCAAATCGCGGCCTTCGTCCCACATGCAGGTCGTCATCGACATCATAGGCGTGATGCCCGACCCCGCCGAGATGAACAGATACTTGGGCGCTGCGCTTTCAGCATTGGTGAACAGACCGGCTGGGCCAATCGCCCGCACCCGCATACCCGGTTGCAGATTGTCCAGCATCCAGCGAGTACCAATGCTGTCCGGTTGCGCCTTGGCCGTAATCGTGATGGATCGCGGACGCGACGGGGAAGACGAGATCGTGTAGGTCCGATGCACAACGCCACCCGGCTGCCCCGGCGCCGGAATCTCGAGCGTCAGGAACTGACCGGGATGGTAGGCAAACAAGGCGCCTGAAGGGGCGCGGAAGGTAAAGCTGGCGGTGTTTGGCGTCTCGGGCACGACCGAGACGCATTCCAGCGTCTCATCATCCTGCCAGATCGAGGCAACAGCGTTCAGATCTTTCATCTCTGTCACTCCGCCGCCATCGTGTCATGTGCAAGGTGACGCGCCAAAGCGCCGCAATACCAATCGGTGAATTGCAGAACACCGGATTCCTGGATCCCCGAATACGGCCCCGGCACATAGGCGGGGCTGTTGATGCCCATCTGGTTGTCTTCGACCACGCGGCGATCTTCGTCATTGGTGGCCATCCAGACCTCGGTCAGGCGCTTGACGTCAAAGTCGACCCCTTCGACGGCATCCTTGTTGACCAGCCATTTCGTGGTGACTTCGGTCTCGGTCGGGCTGACCGGAGTGACGCGGAAGACAATCGAGTGATCGGCCAGGAAGTGGTTCCATGTGCTGGGATAGTGGAACTTCAGCAACGTCCCGGCATCGGCAAAGGGCGCGCGGCCAAGAAAGCGACGCACTGCGGATTTGCCGTCCAGAGTATAGCTTTCTGCCCCTTCCTTCAGCGGCATCCGCGCCAGACGGTATTGCCCGTCATCATGCAGATAGAACTGCGACGGCATCCCTGCAGCCTCGCACCGGTCGAAGTGAGTTTGCATGAAGGCCGGGGTTTCGCCCCCTTCGATACCGGTTACCGAGGGATCATCAGGGAAGGTCCTGCACAGCGAGGGGTGGTTGCCGCCACAGTGATAGCACTCGCGGTTGTTTTCCCAGACCAGCTTCCAGTTGCCCTTTTCGATGATCGTGCATTCAAAGGCGACCCTGGCGTTGTTCAGATCATGCGGCTCCAGATAGGGGCGTGCTCTATTGGCGAAGGTGTCGAATTCGGGGGCTTCATCTGCAAGACAGATATAGACCAGCCCGGCCAGTTCACGGCAGTGAACGGTTTTCAGCCCCTGTTGTTTGGGGTCGAAATCAGGCCCCATATCTCGTGCCCATAGCAGTGAGCCATCAAGCTCATAGGTCCACTGGTGATAGGGACAGACCAGTTTGGGCGAGTTGCCCTTGGCCGCCTTGCAGATGATCGACCCGCGATGGCGGCAGGTGTTGTGGAAGGCCCGGATCTGGTCGTCCGCGCCGCGCACGATGATCACGCGGTATGCGCCTACAGTGTAGGTCACATAGTCGCCTGTTTTCACCAGCTCACATGCCGGAATAGCAAATAGCCAGTCGCGGTAATGGATGGCCTCAAGATCGGCCTGAAAGACATCTGGATCGGTATAGAACGCCTGTTCAAGGGCATAGGCCGGGTTTCGACGCGCCAACAGGCTTTGAACGTTGCTCACTTCTGGCTCTCCTGCCGCGCCCTGCGGCTCAGCTTGGGCAGATGACATCAGAGACCAGTCCGGAGCCGTGCGAGGATCACGTCCGAAACTTGTGCCCCCACCGCCACCCGCGGTTTGACATATATGCAAGGCTGGTTTCCGGACTTGAAAGGGGCTTGCGCCCGGTTTCGACACCTTCCCGGGATCCTCCTCCCAGTGGTCACCTGTCGAACCTGACCTTCCTTACCGTTGCGGGGGCAGCGCCGGAATTGCACCGGCTTCCCAATTCTCTGCCGCCTGAGAATCAAACAGCAGCACCTCACACGTGCAACCTACTCGGGGATGGATTCGTGACTGAAAGCCTTGCGACATTTCCAGAAACAAAACAGACATGGCCCGCAGAAATGGAGACCTGAAACAGGGCTGTATTTTGAGGCAAGGACAAGAAAACCGAATTCACCCGTGTTGCGATGTGTCCCACAAATACGAGTGCATAAAGGGCGCAACCGCAAGTGTTTTGCCCGCCAGCTTTTCAACCGATCCTGCGGTGAGCTCAAGCGCCATCCATGCCTCTGGGATCGTCAGAAGGTTCGGATATGGCGTCTCTTTGTCGGTCGGGACAAACCCGAACAAGGGGTAGAATGTCGGCACGCCCAACACGAAGACAGCGTCTGTTCCAATGGACCTCAAGTGGTCGATGCTGGTCTCCATCATCTCTCTGCCAACACCGCGGCCTTGATGCTCGGGCGAGACACCGCAGGGCGCCAGAAGATAGCATTTAACGTCCGGGTGATCCTGGAAGACAAACGGGGTGAACATGACATTGCCCGCGATCTGCCCGTCACGCCTCACACTGATCGAAATCGTTTCCGGATGCTCAAGGAGATCTTCGGCGAGTTGAGCGATTTCTTCACCTTCCGCTTCGCCAAAAGCCAGTCTATGCAAATTCAAGATGGCATCGGTTTCTGAACGGTTCATGATCCATCCCTATCCTGAGCTTAACAGCCTGCGCCGCGTCATACGGCGCGAGACTACCAGACCGACGCCCCAGAGGTTGCATTCGACGAGCTTCCGCAAGACCAGCCGCTCAGGTCAATATGTTTCTTCGTACAATCGGCAGCGTGCGTCTGTGTCCAGATGTGCGGTTGTCGCGATCTCGGATTGTTTGTGGGCTTGGTATAGCTCGGCGAAGCCTTCGGGGAACCAGCCGGTCACAACCGGGTTGGAAACGAACCGGTCGAGCGCATCTTCCAAAGTCTGAGGCAAGCGCACCAGCCCCCTTTGGTTCAGTTCTTCGACGTCCAACAGCGAAAGATCTTCCTCGGTTGGAATGGGCGCGGGTAGCCCCTCTGCGATCCCTTGTGTCCCAGCCATGACAACCGCCGCAAGTGCCAGATGAGGCGAAGCTGCAGCATCCGCCGCACGGTATTCGATGTTGAACTGCCCGGCGATTGAGGCTGGGTCTTTTGCGGTGACCGGACAAATCCGCAAGGAAGCCTCGCGGTCGCGGAAACCCAGATTGTTGAAAGCCGCAGACCAACGATGCGGTGTCAGGCGTTCATACGAGATCACCGAAGGCGCAGTCAGGGCCAGGATCGCATCCAGATATTTCAATACTCCAGCAGCGAAGGCACTCGTCAGATCCGACATGCCGCAGGGCCCATCTTCGGCGTAGGTCAACGGCGCGCCATGATCATCCACAAAGCTCATATGGATATGGACCCCATTCCCAACGCTCGCGACATCACGAATAGGGGTATAGGTCGCCCGCTCGCCATAGGCCTGTGCAGTCGCATAGGTCAGTTCGCGTACCATGATGGCCGCGTCCGCTGCGCGTACCCCCAGTTCAGGACCGATGACGACCTCATATTGGTTTGGCCCATATTCCTTCATGATCGAATCCGGCTTCAAACCGACCTGACAAATCGCGTTGATCAAGGTCTCGCACAGATCACGCTGCAGGCCAAAGCCCCGGTGACCATAGGCTTCGTTGGCCTGGCTTGGCGGATCTTTCAGCTGGAACTCATGCTCGAACGCAGCCAGCAAATTTGCTCCTGAGACCTTGTGCAGCCGCTCCAGCGCCGCCCTCAACAAACTGCGCGTGCAGAAGTCCCACGGGTCTCCGTCAAGCGTGACGATGTCGCCCATAAGAAAATGCAGACCAGTTTCTTCGCCGAACTCGACTTTTGTCTCGGCCGTGGCGTCCGGGATCAGAAGAAGATCGCCCAGCGCACCAAACGGGCTTTCGGCAATTCCGTCAAAGCAGTTGATCTGAACATTCGTTGGTGTCCACCCGACCCCGCGCTGCAACCGCTTGTTCAGTTGATCCGCCGGAAAGGCCTTGCCCCGTAATTTACCGGCAAGGTCAGAGGTGGCGACAAACATCAAGGGGGTTTTGGGCATCATGGGTTGGGGTCCTGATTGTGGGATCGCATGGCGTCCCAGGCTTCGATGCGGGATTTCGTCTGGTCCCAGTTGTCTTCGGCGATACGCGTCACCAGCGCCTCGGTCACGGCAAGGGCCGCTGTATACGTGTCCCAGAGCGTGCCGCTTTCGATCGGAACTGGCAAGATTTCTGCCGCATGGCGGGATATGGGAGACAGCCATTTGTCTGTCATGAGGACAACGCGAACCCCTCGGTCCTGCGCGGCAGTCGCGGCCAATCGCGCCAGCGCGGGTTGGTAGCGGCGAAAATCGACGAGAAACAGGATATCCGCAGGCTTCATCCGCAGCAGGTATTCCGGCCAGACCTCATTGTTGGCCGGAAGATGATACACGCCGCTGCGGGTTTGGCGCAGGTGAAAGGACAAATGCTGCGCGATGGTGTCACTGATCCGACCGCCCAAGATATAGACATCGCTTTTAGGCTGGCTCAGTACCGAGCATATGCGCTGAAACTGCGCCTCGGTGATGCCTTCTGC
Organism: Ruegeria profundi; assembly: GCF_049800715.1. GTDB lineage: Bacteria > Pseudomonadota > Alphaproteobacteria > Rhodobacterales > Rhodobacteraceae > Ruegeria > Ruegeria profundi_A. Next base: position 64,049 of record NZ_JBNAFO010000011.1, on the reverse strand, counting down.
CGACAGCGCCATCTGGGACGAGGCGCGCGCGATGAAATCACGTAAGAACCCTCCATCAACACTGCGCCCTTCGCCGTGCAGATCGGTGGGCGAGCGTTGGCCTTCTTTCAATTCCGACAAGAGAGCACGTTGGAATTCCTGATAACCGCCCAGTCCGATCTTGGTGACAAACCGAGAGATCGACGGGGCCGATACCTCGGCCCGGCGCGCGAGTTCCTGAATCGTGACCAGACCCGCATAGGGGTAATCGCTGAGCAAGGCAGCGGCCAGCTTGCGCTCGCTCGCGGTCATGTGTTCCGCCTTCGCTTCAATTCTCTGCCTAACCAGCAAGCGGCACCTCCTAATTTGAATGGATCGCATGGAATAAAAATTTCAGTCAATCTATTTTTCATTGACTCTGAAAAAACTTGTTCTCTAACGTGGACCACATGAATACATCAACCGCAACCCAAGAATTGCTGGTCGCCGGGGATCCCGCCCCGGTGGAATGGGTGAATCGTGACAGTGATGCAAAGATCGCGCTGCTCTGCGAACACGCCGGGCGCGCGATCCCGCAAAAGCTCGGTGATCTTGGTGTCTCGGAAGAGGTGCAGGCCAGCCATCGCGGTTGGGACATTGGGGCCGAGGCCGTGGCCCGGCAATTGGCTGACCGGCTACGGGCCCCTTTGATCTTGCAGCGCTATTCCCGGCTTGTGATTGATTGCAACCGCCCAATCGAAGCCCCGGATTCAATTCCGCCAAACAGCTTTGGAGAGCAGATCCCAGCCAATCTGAACTTGACCGTTGCGGATCGCAAGGCGCGTCAGCGTGAGATCATGGCCCCTCTGAACGCAGCCATTGAACATATGCTGGACCGGGCACCGCGCGTGCTTGCCGTGTCGATCCATTCCTTCGCCGCACAGGTCGATGGTGAGGCGCGGCCTTGGCACGCCGGATTTCTGACCCGCGTTGACCCGACCACGGGGCAGGCCGCGATCGACCATATCTCGGCCCTACGTCCCGATCTGCACATGACGTTGAACCAGCCCTATCAGATCGACAGTGAAAGCGACTGGTTCATACCGCATTTCGCCGAACCGCGCGGACTGGCACATTCGCTGGTCGAGATCCGCAATGACCTGATCCGCGATACAAAAGGCGTCGAAGATTGGGCGCAGCTTCTCGCCGAAGCCTTTACCCGGATATTGGAGACCAAGACGTGAGTTTGACCCGAAATGTTCCACTTATCCCATCGCAATCCGCGCTGTTGTTCATTGACGTGCAGAACTATTCGGCACACCGGGAAGGAGCCGAATTCAAAGAACTGCCTGAGGCCGAATTCAATGAGGAATACGGCTGGTTTTTCGATCAGCTGGACAACCGCGTGATCCCGAACATGCAGGCCATACAGGCCGCCTGCCGCACTGCCGGCGTCGAGGTCATGTACACCAATATCGAAAGCCTGACGCTCGACGGGCGGGACCGGTCACTGGACTACAAGATAACGGGTTTTCATGTTCCCAAGGGCAGCTGGGACGGAAAGGTCATTGACCAGATCGCGCCCCAAGGCGATGAGATCGTGCTGCCGAAGACGTCCTCTTCGGTGTTTGTGTCCACGCATGTTGACTACATCCTGCGCAACCTTGGCGTTCGCCAAGTTGTTTTGTCCGGTCTTTTGACGGATCAATGCGTCGAAAGCGCCATCCGTGACGCGTGTGATCTGGGCTACCTTGTCACTCAGGTCGAAGATGCCTGCCTGACTCATACGCAGGACCGGCACGACAATTCTCTGCGCGCGATCAAAGGCTATTGCCGACAGGTCACCACAAAAGAACTGGTCGAGGAATTGGCCGGTGCTTGATCTGAACGGCATCACCAAGACCTTTGGCGGGGTCCACGCCGTTGAGGATGTGACCATGTCCGTCGCACCGGGCGAGGTACGCGGCCTGATCGGTCCCAATGGCGCAGGCAAGACGACGCTGGTCAACCTGATCTCTGGCCTGCTGACCCACTCAGCAGGAAGTCTGTCGCTGGACGGCGAGCCGCTGGACAATCTACGCGCCCACGAACGCGCGGCGCGCGGTGTGGCGCGGACGTTTCAGAACCTGCGGGTCTTTCCAAGCCTCAGCGTCGCGCAAAACATCGACATCGCCCGCTATTCCGGCCGCGGCGCCGAAATCGTCGACGCCGCGATCCCCGAGTTCGGCCTGTCGGACAAGCTCAACCAAAACGCTGGGTCGTTGGCATATGGGCAGCTTCGGCGGTTGGAGATCGTTCGCGCGCTGGCCCTGAACCCGCGTGTCCTGATGCTGGACGAACCCGCCGCGGGGATGAACGAACAGGAAACGGACACTCTGGGCCGGTCACTGACATGGGTGCGGACACATTCGGACTGCGCGATTTTGGTGATCGACCACGATCTTAAATTCATCATGTCGCTCTGCGACAAGATCACTGTTTTGAACATGGGTGCCATCATTGCCCAAGGCGCACCCGAAGAAATAACCAAGAACCAAGAGGTTATCGACGCTTATCTTGGCGAGACCGATGAACGTGCCGCGTGACGCAGGCGGCTTTCAACAGGAGAACAAGTATGAAGAAGTTGACCCTTACGACTCTGACCGCCATGAGCCTCGCCCTACCCGCGGTCGCTGAAGATACGATCAAGATCGGACTGGGCGTGCCGATGACAGGTGATCTGGCCATCTATTCCGAATACCTGGGCGCGCGCTGTATGGCCGATATGATCAACGCCGACGGTGGTGCTGGCGGCAAGAAGATCGAAGTCCTGGTTCAGGATTCCGCAGGCGACACGCAGGCGGCCATCTCGTTGGCGCAGAAGTTCCTGGACGAAGGGGTTGTGATGCTGGGCACCACGCCGTTCTCGGACACGATGATCCCGGTAGCTCAGATCGCGCAACCTTATGGCGTTTCCATCTTCCAGCCGCAATCCACGCAAGTCGAGATGCACGCGGGCATTGTGGACAATTTCTTTACCGGTGTCTCACCCGATCCATTCACGGCAACGGCAGCTGCCAACCACGCGCTTAGCGAAGGGGTCAAGAATGTGGTTCTGCTGACGTCGGACGAAGGCGGGTCGTGGTCTGCCCGCACCCCGCTGTGGTTCGGTCAAGTGATCGAAGAGGGCGGCGGCAAGGTGCTGGCGAAGATGAACTTCAGCTTTGGCACATCGGACTGGTCACCTCAGATCGCTGACATGAAAGCACTGGGTGAAGAGATCGACGCCGTTTATATTTCGTCGATCATGCCCGATATCGGTGTGCTGGTCCGACAGCTGCGCAGCGCCGGTATCGACGCCTGGGTGGTCGGCTCGGACGGGTTTGACGATCCTTCCCTGGACGCCGTCGCGGCTGATGATCCCGCAATCCTCGACAAGGTGTTCTTTGCCACGCTGGCTCCCAGCCATGACGAAAGCGCCGTGGTCAAGTTCATGGCGGACTGCAAAGAGTTGGGCCACGATGTGCCCGGCCTGTTCCCAGCCACCGGTGCCGACACGGTCAAGGCCGTTGCCTGGGCGGTCGAAACCTCAGGCAGCAGCGACCCGGCGGTGATTGCGGAGACGATCCGCACAGCCGACTCGATCCCGGTCCTGACAGTCGACAGCATTTCGTTCAAAGATACGAAAACCTATGCCCAGCGCACGATCCCTGTGATCGGCTACAAAGATGGCAAGCGGGTTCTGATCTCGAACGAAATTCCCGAAAACACACCGAAAGACTGGAACTGAGCCAAAAGACGGGGGCGGTTCGAGCCCCCGTTTCAATCCCATGCTGAATGTTGAAAACCTGATAGTTTCTCACGGCCCGATTGAGGCCGTGCACGGCATCTCTTTCGCCGTGGAGAAGGGCCGCTGCGTGTCCTTGCTGGGACCCAATGGCGCGGGCAAGACTTCGACCATCTCCGCGCTGATGGGGGTGGTTAAGTCTTCGGGCCGGATCACTTTTGACAGGGCCGATATCTCGGCCCTGCCTGTGGAAGCCCGCGTGCAGGCGGGTATGTCCGTGGCGCCCGAAGGACGGCGGATCTTCTCGAATCTGAGCGTCGAGGAAAACCTGGTTCTGGGCGGTGCCACGCGTTCTGACCGCACGGCCAAGGAGGCCGACATCGCCCACTGGCTTGAGACCTTTCCAATCCTTGGCGAACGCAGGGATCAACCGGCGGGAACCCTTTCAGGCGGAGAGCAGCAGATGCTCGCCATCTCCCGGGCCTTGATGACTCGACCCAAGATTCTGTTGCTGGACGAACCCAGTCTAGGTCTGGCCCCCAAGATCGTGAGCCAGGTTTTCCAGATGATCGAACAGCTGAAAGCGCGGGGAATGACGATCCTGCTGGTTGAACAGAACGCAACGCAGGCGCTGCGCCTGTCGGACTACGCCTACCTTCTAAATAATGGGCGGATCATGGTTGAGGGCACCAAGGAAACACTGGGCCAAAGCAGCGCGCTTATGGCGGAACTGACGGGGATCGCCTGACATGGAATACGTGGCCCAGCAGATGATGAACGCGCTCGCCTTTGGTGCGGAATATGCGCTGATTGCACTCGGCCTGGCGATTGTCTTTTCGATCATGGGGCTGGTGAACTTTGCCCATGGTGAGGTGATCGCAGTTGGCGGCTACACGATGGTGGCCTTTGCCGCACTGGCGCTGAACAACCCCTTCATCGTGATAGGCGGAGCGATCGCCGCTGCGATCCTGATGTCCCTTCTGCTTGAACGCGTGGCGTTCCGACCCGTGCGATACGCGGACCCGACAACCGGTCTGCTGACCGCCTTTGGTGTCTCAATCATTCTGCAAAACGTGTTTCTGCTTGCGGTCTCACCACGCCCCGTGGCCGTGACATCGTTGTATTTCCTCGACTGGCCCGTGCAGCTTTTGGGCGTTCAGGTATCTTCACTTCAGGTGTTCGAGGCGGTGACGACGGTGCTGGTGATCGTCGGACTGATGCTGTTTCTCAAACGCACAACACTGGGTCTGGCCATGCGCGCGGCCTCGCTGGATTTTGAGATGGTCCGTATGGTCGGCGTCAAATCCAACAGGGTGTTTGCGGTGGCCTTCATGGTGTCGGGCCTGCTGGCCGGGCTAGCCTGTATCTTCATCATGGCGCGGCGCGGATCGGTCGATCCTCATCTGGGGTTCAACCCGGTCCTCAAGGCCTTCGTTGCCTGTGTCGTCGGAGGGTTTGGCAGCCTGCCCGGAGCCGTACTGGGCGGCTTCCTACTCGGCGCGATTGAGGTCGCCATGCTAGTCCTTCTGCCGCAGGAATATGGCGGCATGAAAGATGCCTTTGTCTTTGGAATCATAGCCCTCGTTCTGGTCTGGAGGCCGGATGGCATCCTGTCGCCCCCGACCGAGAAGGGGGACAAAATATGATCCTGAATCCCAGTCAGAAACGCGGGTTGGTGGGTGCTGCGATCCTGGCCGCCGTATTGATCGCGATTGGGCTGATCGTGACTTATTTCGGCTCTCGCTATCAGCTTCGGCTGGTCTACAGCGCCTACGTGAACCTACTGGTTGTTCTGGCCATGCAGGTATTCATGGGCAATGCGCGCCTGACCAACCTCAGCCACAGTGCCTTCATGGGGATCGGCGCCTATGTGGCCGCGATCTGCGTGACACCGGTGACTGTCAAATCCATCTCTCTTCCGGATGCGCCTTGGGGGTTGAATGCCTTCTCGCTGGATCCGGTCAGTTCGGCGCTGCTTGCCATTGTGATCACCGCTGTTCTGGCCCTGATCGTCGGGTTGTTCGTAGTGCGCCTGACAGGGTCTGGCGTGACCATCTTTTCCCTTGCCGTCCTGGTCATCGTGCATTCTGTATTCCTGTACCGCACCGACATTTTCAAAGGGAACCAGGCGTTTTTCGGCATTCCGCAGGTCTTTTCACTGACGTCTATCGTGATCTTGTCCGTGTTCGTCGTGTTCATCGTGCGCCTGTTTCGCGAAAGCCGCTGGGGCATCCAACTACGCGCCTGCGCCGATGATGAGGTCGGAGCCGCCGCAATGGGCGTGAATATTTGCCGGTTACGCCTGATTGCCTGGGTCCTGTCGGCCATCCTGCTTGCGGTCGCCGGGATTGCCTACGCGTATTTCCTTGGCACGATCAGCGCACGGCCCTTCTATTTCAACCACGTCTTTCTAACACTCGCCATGCTGATCCTTGGGGGAATGCGGACGGTCACAGGCGCGGTTCTAGGCACGCTTTTGATCTCGTTCGGGTTGGAATGCGTGCGATGGCTGGAAACCGGCCCGGTCTTGCTGGGCATCGACCTGCCCGAAGTGCTCGGCTTGTCGGGTATTGCACTGGGAACGGTCATTGTACTGACGATGGCCCTGCGTCCTGGAGGGATCATGGGTGATCAAGAAATCGAAGACCTGGTTCTGAAAAAACAGGAGTAAGTCATGGGTTGCAACCACACTATTCACAAACACAACCACCATTTCGGCTGGGACAACTCCATCGAACCCGTCCTGAGCGTCGACCCCGGCGAGACCGTCGAGGTCGAAACCATCGACAGCTCGGGCGGGCAGTTGAACGCCTCCTCGACACTGGCCGATCTGGGCAAGCTGTCTTTCGAGGCTGTCAATCCGGTCACAGGGCCGATCCACATCAAAGGGGCTGAGCCCGGTGATACCGTTGCCGTGACCTTTCTGGATTTCAAGCCTTCGGGCTGGGGTTGGACCGCCAACATCCCCGGTTTTGGCCTGCTGACCGATCAGTTTCCCGACGCGGCGCTTCATATTTGGAACTATGATTCCACCGCGATGACCCCTGCTCTGTTCGGCCCGGGCGGGAAGGTACCGCTCAAGCCGTTCGTCGGCACAATCGGCCTGGCGCTGGCCGAGCCGGGCTTGCACTCCGTCGTCCCTCCGCGCCGTGTGGGCGGCAATCTGGACATCCGCGACAATTGCGTGTGCACAACGCTTTACCTCCCGGTCGAAGTGGCTGGTGGGATGTTGTCACTGGGGGACACCCATGCCGCACAAGGCGATGGTGAGATTTGCGGTACGGCCATCGAAAGCCCTATGGACGTGGCCATCAAAGTCGACCTTCTCAAAGGCGAAAACCTGCCCTATCCCCGGTTTGAAACCAACGGCCCCGTCACACGCCATTTCGATACCTCCGGCTACAAGGCGACGACAGGCATAGGCGAGGATCTCATGCAGGCCGCCCGCGATGCGGTGGCGGGCATGGTCGACTGGATCTCGGCCACGACGGGGATGTCAGCGCTTGATGCGTACATGCTCTGCTCGGTCTGCGGCGATCTGCGCATCAGTGAGATCGTGGATATCCCGAACTGGACGGTCTCATTCTACTTTCCGAAGACCGTTCTGGACTGAAGAACACTGCAACTTCTGAATTTCGGAGCTATGCGGTCGATGTCAGAAGCAGTGAGTCGTTCAAAATAGGTCGGAACATAGGCGATCTCTTCAGTAGGTGACCTTCGACTTCGGTTCTTTCGCCATTGTGACGACCAGCGCAAAGCGTCTCACCAGCGGTTCAACTGCCCGTTTTGTAGTGCGCCATAAACATGGCAATGCAATCGTCCATTACGCCCTCGGGTGTCGGGTTCTCACCAAGGAAAAACTCTGGCCAGAAAAAGAAGTTTTTGGCGAGTGCCAAGAGCTGGTTGGTCGCGAAGACCGGATCAGCCTTTCGGATTACGCCCGCGTCCATGGCTTCGCCGATCAACTGCGTCATCGGGTAGTCGTGCGTTTCTGTCTCCGTGAAGAATTTCCGAGAACGATCGAGGTCGCGGATCAGCTCTGAAAGGACCATGCGGTTTAGACCAATTGCTGTCTCTTCCGTTATGATCGAGATGTACCCCCAAAGAGCGTCTTTCAGCTGCTCAACGAAGTCACGACTTGGGTCATAGGCAACCGGCTGCATACTCCGGTTCTGCTCCAACATGATTTCTGAGATTGCTTCGAAGAGGGCCTCTTTGCTTTCGAAGTGGTTGTAGAGCGTGCGACTCGAAACATTTGCTTTTTGGGCGATTGAGGTCGTCCTGGCCCCCAGAAATCCTTGTTCTCGAAACTCATCGATGGCTGCATCGATGATATCTTTTCTTTTCTTTTCAGTACGTTTCACGGATTTCGCCTCAAAAAGTAAAAAAGTTTGTTTACAAACTTCACCCACTCAACATAAGTAAACAAGACGATTTACTTTAGCAAGGTGCAATCCTGCTCGACCTCGAAAGGACCCAAACCATGACCTCCGAAACTTTCATCGCTGGCAAAAACGCAGTGACCTTTAAATCTTTTGGCGTGGATTTGGCCGGTGATCTCTACCTGCCCGAAGGTTTTGATGAGACCAAGACCTACAAGACCATCGTGGGAGCCAGCCCGTTTCCGCAGATCAAGGATCAAATACCCGCGACCTACGGCCCCGAAATGGCGGCACGTGGCTTCATCTATCTCGGCTTCGACTATCTGGGCATGGGCGATAGCCCCGCGCTGCCCGGTGAATTCAAACAATCGCGCTACAATTTCCGCCTGATCGAAAACACCTGGGACGCGGTTTCGTACCTGGGTACGCTACCCTTCGTCGAAAAAATCTATGGCCTGGGCGTCTGTCAGGGCGGTCAAACCATTGCATCGGCAGCGGTGACAGACCACCGTATCAAGAAAATCGCTATGGTGTCGGGCATGATGGCCTCGGACGCGTTCCAGTGGACCGGCCGCGAAATGGCCAATCAGATGATCGACGCAGCAAATGCCTCGATGCAGAAGCAATATGAAACCGGCGAGCCAGACTACGTTGCACCGTTCGGCTTGAACGACGAAATGTCTCGTGAAGAGTTCACTGAAGCGGCCGCCTACCCAGACATGGCTGGCGAAACCTATGACTATTACGGCCGTGATGGTGCTAAGGGGCCGGTTGCAGTTCCCAACTATACCAACATGCACATTGCTGATCAGCCCATGCAGTCTTTGTTCTCACTTTGTGAAGCCTATGCGGACAAAATCGTGCAACCCTCGCTGACCATCTACGGTACAAATGCCTCCACAGCGATCTGCTCGACCGCATTTGTCGAGAAACTGACCAATGACCACAAAGAGCTGGCGTTTGATGAATTCAGCCACGTAGACTTTTATTACAAGCCCGAGGCTGTGAATGCGTCGACCGATGCAGTGGCAGAGTTCTTCAACAATTAACGCGATGGAGTGCTTCGTTTGATTTGGTCCACCGTTCTGTTTGAGAAACGGTGGACCGCGAATGTCGAACAAGAGACACAAGCAAGAGGAAATAGTTCAGAAGCTGCCGCAAGTTGACGTGCTAGTCAGTCAGGGAATGATGCCTACAGATGCGATCCGGGCAGCTAGCCAATATTCTGTTTTTGGTACAAAACTCGCGGGATTTCGGTGTGTACTTCCCAACTCGCACATAAAGGTCTCGGCGATCAAAGACCCGGCGCCATTTCTTCGCTAGAAACCCAAGAGTTTCGGATTGTGGGCGCAAATGACCTTGCGTATGGGCGACAATACTAACGAGATGGGTTCTTATTGCCTTGTGGTTCACAACGGGTTTCGCGCCCTCACCTCAGCCACATTTCGAATGACCGCAGCTTCTGCACGTCATGCAACCTTCGATCATCACCATGTCAAACTGCCCACAGGACGGGCACGCCTTACCACGTGGTTCATCCATGTTGACCACCTGCGCCTGAGGGTCCGACTTCAGCCCCATCCCCTCTCCCTCAAGAAAGCCTATGTTGACCATGTGCTGCTCGATCACCCCGCCAATCGCTGCCAGGATCGAGGGGATATATTTGCCCTTCACCCAGGCTCCACCGCGCGGGTCGAACACGGCCTTCAGTTCCTCGACCACGAAGGACACATCCCCACCCCGCCGGAAAACGGCCGAGATCATGCGGGTCAGCGCAAGTGTCCAGGCGTAATGCTCCATGTTCTTCGAGTTGATGAACACCTCGAACGGACGGCGGCGGCCTCCTATGACAATATCGTTGATCGTCAGATAGATCGCATGCTCACTGTCGGGCCATTTCAACTTGTAGGTCGACCCCTCTAGCGACTGAGGGCGGTCCAGCGGCTCGGACATGTAAACGACGTCACCGCCATCGACCTCATGCGGTGCAGCCGCGCTTTCACCCGGAGCCGTGTCTGCACTTTCCGATACGGTCAGAACCGAGCCGGTCACATCATTGGGGCGATAGGTCGTACAGCCTTTGCAGCCCTGATCCCAGGCCTGCATGTAGACATCCTTAAAGGCATCAAAACTGATATCCTCGGGGCAGTTGATCGTTTTCGAAATCGAACTGTCGATCCATTTCTGCGCCGCGGCCTGCATCTTGACGTGATCCGACGGAGACAGCGTCTGCGCATTCACAAAAAACTCCGGCAGGTCCTTGTCGCCAAACTTGTCACGCCACATCTGCACGGCATAGTCCACCACCTCTTCTTCGGTGCGCGAGCCATCCTTCTGCAACACCTTACGCGTGTAGGCATAAGCAAAAACCGGCTCGATCCCCGACGACACGTTCCCAGCGTAGAGAGAGATCGTGCCCGTCGGCGCGATTGAGGTCAGCAACGCGTTACGGATCCCATGCGCGCGGATTTCATCGCGCACATCGTCATCCATCTGCTGCATCGTGCCGCTGGCGAGGAACTTCTCGGCATCGAACAAGGGGAACGCCCCCTTCTCCTTCGCCAATTGCACCGACGCCAGATACGCGGCGCGGGCGATTGCGTGCAACCAGCGCTCGGTTTGACGCGCCGCCTCGTCAGAGCCATAGCGCAGGCCCAACATCAAAAGCGCATCCGCCAGACCTGTCACACCCAGCCCGATGCGGCGCTTGGCCTGCGCCTCGGCCTCCTGTTCGGGCAGAGGGAACTTCGACGCATCCACCACATTGTCCATCATGCGCACAGCGGTTGCGACCAGCTCTTTCAGAGCATCTTCGTCCATATGCGCGGCGTCATCGAAAGGCTCGGCCACCAACCGGGCCAGATTGATCGATCCCAACAGGCACGCGCCGTAAGGCGGCAGAGGTTGCTCGCCACAGGGGTTGGTGGCGGAAATCGTCTCGACATAGCTTAGGTTGTTGGCCGCGTTGATGCGGTCGATAAAGATCACGCCCGGCTCGGCATAGTCATAGGTCGCCTGCATGATCTTGTTCCACAGGTCCCGCGCCTGAACGGTGTGATAGACTTTGCCACCGAACACCAGCTCCCACGTGCCATCGGCTTTGACGGCCTCCATGAACGGGTCAGTCACCAGCACCGACATGTTAAACATGCGTAGACGCGCCGGGTCAGACTTGGCAGTGATGAACTGTTCGATATCCGGGTGATCGCAGCGCATCGTCGCCATCATCGCGCCCCTGCGCGAGCCTGCGGACATGATCGTGCGGCACATTGCGTCCCAGACATCCATGAACGACAAAGGCCCCGATGCATCCGCAGCGACCCCTTTCACATCCGCCCCGCGGGGACGGATGGTCGAGAAATCATAACCGATCCCCCCACCCTGCTGCATGGTCAGCGCGGCCTCTTTCAGCATATCGAAAATGCCGCCCATGCTGTCGGGCACGGTGCCCATGACGAAGCAGTTGAACAGTGTCACCTGCCGCGCGGTGCCCGCGCCTGCGGTGATGCGACCGGCGGGCAGATATTTGAAATCCTCCAGCGCGGCGTAGAACTTTTCTTCCCAATGGGCCGGGTCAGCCTCAACCCGCGCCAGATCGCGCGCGATACGTCGCCAGCTGTCTTCGACCGTCTGGTCGATGGGCGTGCCATCCGCCTGTTTAAAGCGGTATTTCATGTCCCAGATCTGCTCGGCGATGGGGGCGGCAAAGCGGCTCATTGGCGATTCCTATTCAGCTGCGAGGCATACAAGATAGACCAAATTGGTCACCTAGCGCTACTATGACTTGATGCAATAGGCCGTTAACCCTACCTTCTTAACCAATTCCTTTGGGGCGACTCTGTGGGTAAACTGTGGATAAATTCGTAAACCTCGTCAAACTTTCGGTCGGGTCAGAGAGCGTCGACACGCTAGTGGCGTGGCAGGACAGCCGCAAGCCGCTCTACGCGGATGGCTGCCCGCGCCACGTGACGCGCATGTGGCCCAAGCGCGAGGCCGAGATCCTGAACGGAGGTTCGATCTATTGGGTGATCAAAGGCGTGATCCAATGCCGCCAGCGCATCCTGCGCCTTGACGAGGTACGTGGTGAGGACGGTATCCGTCGCTGCGCCATTGTTCTCGACCCCGAGGTGCATCGCACCCAGAACGCGTTGAAACGCCCCTTTCAAGGCTGGCGCTATCTGAAACCCGAAGACACCCCTGCCGATCTTCCAAAATCGCGCGAGCAGGACGACGCCCTGCCCGACGATCTGAACCGCGCTCTGGCCGAAATCGGCATATTGTAGTCAGCGCAGGCGATCCAAAAGCTCGGACAGAACCGCCTTGTCGCCAGCATCGTAGCTCGCCACACGGCTGCGCCACAGGGTCGCTTGCGATTGCAGGATGAGACCGTCCGAAAGGATTTTCAGGTGATTGGCCCGCAGTGTTTCACCGGTCGAGGTGATATCGGCAACCGCCTCGGCGGTTTCGTTCATCACGGTGCCTTCGGTCGCGCCCTGGCTGTCGACTAGAGCATAGTCGGCCACCCCTGCATCGGTCAGAAACTCACGCACCAAACGGTGGTACTTGGTCGCAATCCGCAGCCGATGACTATGTGTTCTGCGGAACGCGGCGGCGGCTGCATCCAGATCGTCTAGCGTATCCACGTCGACCCAACAGGCAGGCGTGGCGATGATCAGATCCGCCTTTCCAAAACCAAGCGCGGCGATTTCCTCAACCTGCTGTTCCCAGCGCGGCAGCTTTTCCTGTACGAGGTCAACGCCCGTGACACCTAGGTGGATACGGCCAGCTGCCAGCTCACGCGGAATTTCCCCCGCAGACAGCAGGATCAGCGAGACATCCTCGATCCCCTCAACCTTGCCCGCATATTCCCGGTCCGACCCGCTGCGCGACAGAGTGATGCCGCGCTTTTCGAACCACGAGAAAGTTTTCTCCATCAACCGGCCCTTAGAGGGCACGCCCAGTTTCAGGCTCATTGTGCGTCCTCCTCGATCTCGAGCATCAGGTCAGGGCGGATGACGCCGCCAACGGCCGGAATTTCTTCGCCATTACCCAACTGCCGGGTCAGCGCATCATAGCGCCCACCGGTCGCGATGGGTGGCAGATCGGGGCGGCCTTCGGCGTAGAAGCCAAAGACAAACCCGTCGTAATACTCCATCGAGGTCCGGCCATACGCAGCCTCAAAATCCAACCGCTCAACATCGACGCCCCGCGCCTGCATGGCTGCGATCCGGGCTTCAAGACGATCAAGCGCCTGCGTGACTTGCGGCAGGTCAACCGCGACATCGCGCAGCTGTTCCAGCGCAAATGGCATGGTCTCGCGCACATTCAACAGCGTCTCCAACCCGGCCAGTTCGTTGTCTGAGATGGGCGGCGTGTCGCGATCTTCACGCAGGGCTTCGATCCGCGCCTCGATCTCGGAGGCACGACGCTTACCGATCATCGGAATGTCATTGTCCAGAGGATCTGCGGCATTCAGCAACTCGTCGCGCCCTTCGGGGCCCGGTTTACGAGCTGCAAACCGATCCAAAAGAATACGGAATCGGCGGGGGCGCCAGAGGTGCCGCATCAGAGCGGTCTTGCGACGCTCAGTCGTGCGAAGGCCCTCGACGGCTGCGGTCAGAATTCCGATATCCCCGGTCGCCGCCCGCAAAGGTAGACCCCGCAACTGCAGCGCAAACAGCGAGAACACCTCGGCGTCCGCACCGGATGGGTCGTCGCGATCAAAGACCTCATAGCCCACCTGGATATATTCATTCGACCGGTCCGGGTCATGCTCCTGACGGCGAAAGACCTCTCCGGAATAGGTATAGCGCGCGGGTTCTGCGCCGTCGCTCATGTGCATCTGCACCACTGGCAGAGTGAAATCCGGGCGCAACATCTGCTCGCCCCGCAAGGCGTCCGACGTGACATAAGCACGCCCGCGGATGTCTTCGCCATAGAGATCCAGCAATGTCTCGGCCGGTTGCAACAGAGGCGTATCGACCACCTGCGCACCTGCGGCCTCGAACCGGACGCGCATCATCGCGGCGCGGGCCTGTATCTGGGAACGGTTGGCCATGGCTCAGTCCTGACTGTCCAGAATTTCACGCACTTTTGCGACAAGATCACCGCGCGGCACTTCGAACTGGCTGGGGCGTTCTTTCCATTCCTCCAGCGTGGCACTTTCGGCGATTTTGGCACCAAGGATCAAGTCTTTGATCTGAACGATGCCGCCCGCCTTTTCGTCACCCCCTTCAATCACCGCGATGGGAGAGTTCCGCTTGTCCGCATATTTCAGCTGATTGCCGAAGTTCTTGGGGTTACCCAAGTAGACTTCGGCCCGGATACCCGCATTGCGCAGCTCAGCCACCATCGCCTGATAGTCAGCCATACGGTCGCGATCCATCACGGTGACAACCACAGGCCCTGTCGCCTGCGCGCTGAGACGACCCTTTTCGCGCAGAGCGGCCAGCAGGCGGTCAACACCGATCGACACACCCGTCGCGGGCACTTCCTGCCCGGTGAAGCGCTTGACCAGATCGTCATAGCGCCCGCCGCCCGAGACAGAACCGAACTGCCGCTTGCGGCCTTTCTCGTCGAAAATCTCAAAGGTCAGTTCGGCCTCGTAGACCGGGCCGGTGTAGTAGCCGAGTCCGCGTACTACCGACGGGTCGATCATAATCCGATCTGCGGAGTACCCTTGTGCATCCAATAGTTCGGCAATCTCTTCCAACTCTTGAATACCTTTCATTCCAGTTGTCGATTCTGAAACGATTGATTTCAAATATTTTATTGCGAACTTATTTCTAATGGCGCTCTCTTTGACACCACGGCCTAGTAAAGAAATCCAATCGGCATCATTTGCATAGCGAGCATTCGTCAAAAGACCCTCGTCCATGCCCTCAGACTTTAGTATCCGGGTTGTTTCCTCGATATCATTTTGGATGTTGGTGTCCGCGTTTACGAACCCCATGACAATTTCGACTTGCTCCGCGGAAAGTTTTGCGCCTTCTGTGAAAGCCCCCGAAGCATCTTCTCGGCCTACACTGAGAAGATCCTTGACGCCTTGGCTTCCTAGTCGGTCAATTTTGTCGATTGCACGAAGCACAATTCCACGTTCGTGCGCGAAAAGCTCTGGATCAGATTCGTCAAGGATGCCGGCAATTTCCATGATTCCGTTCAGAACCTTGCGGTTGTTCACCCGCACCAGATAGTCACCGCGAGGAATACCCACCGTCTCCAGCGTGTCCGACAGCATCGCGCAGATCTCGGCATCCGCCGCCATCGAGGCGGTGCCAACCGTATCCGCATCGCACTGATAAAACTGACGATACCGCCCCGGCCCCGGCTTTTCGTTCCGCCAGACCGGCCCCATCGCATAACGGCGATAGGGCGTCGGCAGGTCGTTGCGGTGCTGCGCGTAGACCCGGGCCAAGGGCGCGGTCAGGTCATAGCGCAGGGCCATCCAGTCGCCCCCAGAACCTTTCGAGCCGCCTTCGTCGAACTCCTGCCATGCAAAGACGCCCTCGTTCGGGCGGTCCACGTCGGGCAGGAACTTGCCCAGCGCCTCGACGGTCTCGACCGCGCTGCTTTCCAAAGCGTCGAACCCATACCGATGATACACGCCTGCAATCGTCCGCAGCATCTCGGTGCGCTGCGTGACTTCCTCGCCGAAATAGTCACGGAACCCTTTCGGCGTTACGGCCTTGGGGCGGGGCTGTTTCTTGGGCTTGGCCATCGGGGGCGTCCTTCACGGGTCATGTTCCGCGCGCGGTCTATCCCATGGCCCGCATCGGGGCAAGGCGCGCTTTCGCTGGTCTTGGCTTTGCAGGCCCGCTATGACCGTCCCTGAAGCAGACCCCAAAGGAAATCAACATGCAGCATCTGGAAGAACAGATTGCCCATCTGACCCGCACGGTCGAAGAGCTGAACACCGTCGTCACACGCCAGCAATCCGAGATCGACCGCCTGACGCGCCGCGTCGAAATGCTGCTGCAGCGCGAGGCCGAACGGGCGCAGGAAGGCTCGGGCGGGGTTGCGTTCGGAGACGAGCGCCCACCGCATTATTGAGACAGGTTTCGATGTTGCTGCCTACTTTTCTGGTTCTTGCTGGTCACGTCCAATACTAATCACAGGGTTACCTTCCGAACTCTTGTTGGTAGGCTAATACTTTAACATCAGTTCACTGGCAGGAGACGTTCAATGGCCGACAAACTTGCTCTTGTCACAGGTGCCGCGCGTGGCATCGGGCTGGCGACAACAAAACTGTTTCTACAAAACGGCTGGAACGTTGCGATGATCGATCGTGACTCTGAGGCGCTTTCTCTTGCCGCAAAGGATCTAGACGGTGCGGTTGCGTTCGTCGCGGACGTTTCAGATCAAAATCAGGTTGTTAGCCTGGTCAAGGCCGTTCTCACCGAGTTCAATCGCATTGATGCTGTGGTGAACAACGCGGGTGTCGCAGATTTCGGACCAATTGAAGAACACGATTTCGAGGTGTGGCGTCGCGTTATGGAAACCAACCTTGATGGCGTGTTTCTGGTATCCCAGGCGACTATACCGGCCCTTCGCAAAAGCCGCGGTGCTATCGTCAACATCGCATCGATTTCGGGACTGAGGGCCAGCACACTTCGGATAGCATACGGAACGTCTAAGGCGGGCGTCATCCACCTGACCAAGCAACAAGCCGCCGAACTAGGAGAATTCGGTATACGCGCCAATTGCGTGTGTCCAGGCCCGGTCCGTACCAAGCTTGCGATGGCAGTTCACTCGCCCGAAATCATTGCCGCCTATCATGACGCTATCCCACTGAACCGATACGGCTCGGAGGATGAGATCGCGCAGGTGATCTATTTCCTTTGTTCGGACAAAGCCAGCTACGTAACGGGTCAGGTGATTGCGTCCGATGGCGGGTTCGAAAGCACTGGCGTGGGTTTACCGGCTCTACGATCAAGCAACTGAAATTCGGCCACGATTTGCCCGCGTCGGGACGCAAGACAGGATAATTGCGTTCACAAACCCAGCGACGATTTCACCGCATTGTCGACGACCCCGCCCAGAAGGGCGTTTTTATCCGCAGCACAGCCCTCGGACAGAGCGGCGATGAAGGCCTCGCGCAGTTGCGCTTTGTCTTCATCCGTCGCCGCGTGGTCCTCGATATTGACCTGACGATTATAGAGCGACAGGGCCGTCATCTTGCCCACGACCTCGACAACAAAGGCCTCATCCCCGTCCGCCTCTTCAGCGATTGAGGCGCAGGTGTAGTGCATGACAGGCAGGGCATCGTCAACCATCTGCTGGGCGGCTTCGTCGGCCAAAGCAAAGACCGGAGCCACCAAAAGTGATACCAAGACTAAAGGCTTGAGAGTTTTCATCCGCATCGCAATCACTTCCAGTTATGTCCGATAATCGCACCGGCCACACCGCCGATTGCCGCGCCCTTGCCGTCACCGATCAGGGCCCCAACTCCGGCGCCGATCAACGCACCTTCGATTGTCTGCTTCTTCTTTTTGTCGTCCGCAAAAGCCGCAGTCGCCACGGAAAGCGAGATCGCCCCCGCAAATACCAACGCTTTGGAGCCCATAGCTGAAAGTGCCAAACCCTAACCCTCCTGTTTCATCTGTCACAGAATGTACAGTTACAGCCTAGCCGGGGGACATCGCTGTGGCAACAAAGCCGGGATCAGACCTCTTCCACTGACAGAACGCCATCCAGCGACTTGATTGCGCCTTTGATCTGCGGGTTGATCGGGAAGTCCTGCCCCAAATCCATCTCGACATCGCCTGGCAAGCCCGGGTCCATCAGGCACAGCTGGATCGGCCCCTTGGCGGCCCCTTTCGCAGCACTGGCGGCATCCGCCAGCACGGTTGCCACTGTGGGCAGCACCTGCGGCTGATCGACGAAGATGCGCAGGCCGGTCGCGCCCGCCTCGGCCACAACCGAATCCACCGGGCCAACCGAACGTCCCAGGAGTTTCAACTGATCGGCCTCCATCGTCGCTTCGGCGGTCAGAACCACCTGTGCGCCCGTCTCAAGATATTCGCGCGATTTCTCCAGCGTTTCTGAGAATAGCGTGACCTCATACGCTCCAGTCGGGTCCGAAAGCTGCGCAAAGGCAAAGCGGTTGCCGCGGGCAGACTTCCTTTCCTGTCGGCCAGCAACAACCCCGGCCATCTTCGCGATCAGAGGGCCAGAGCGCGCCTTTTCCGTCACCTCATCCAGGGTCAGCACCTGTTTGCGTTTCAGCGCAGGCATGTAGTCGTCCAGCGGATGGCCCGACAGGTAGAACCCGATGGCTTTGAACTCTTCGCTGAGCCGTTCGGCAGGCAACCAATCCGGCGTCGGCGACAGGCGCGGTTCGGGCAGGTCATCCCCGGCCTCACCAAACAATGACACCTGGTTCGAGTTCTTCTGTTCGTGGATCGCTGCCGAATACTGCACAAGCGGATCGAGGCTTTCGAACACGCGGCGGCGGTTCTTGTCCAACTCGTCGAAGGCCCCGGCCCGTGCCAGCATCTCCAACGGGCGCTTGCCGACCTTTTTCAGATCAACCCGGCGCGCGAAGTCGAACAGGTTGACGAAAGGCTTGTCGCTCTCTTGACCCTGCGCGCCTTCGCCACGACGCCCATCAACCACAAGGCTCATCGCCTCGACGCCCACGTTTTTCAACGCGCCCAGCGCATAGACAAGATGCCCATTGTCCACATCAAATGTGGCCTGAGAGCGGTTTACACAAGGCGGGATGTAAGGCAGGTCCAGCCCCTTGCGGACCTCTTCAAAGTAAACGGCCAGTTTATCGGTCAGGTGGATATCGCAGTTCATGACGCCCGCCATGAACTCAACCGGATGGTTCGCCTTCAACCAGCCGGTCTGATAGCTGACCACCGCATAGGCGGCCGCGTGGGATTTGTTGAAGCCGTAGTTGGCGAATTTCTCCAGCAGGTCGAACACCTCGGAGGCTTTCTTGGCATCCACACCATTCTCTGCGGCGCCCTTTTCGAATTTCGGGCGTTCGGCATCCATCGCCTCTTTGATCTTCTTACCCATCGCGCGGCGCAGCAGGTCGGCACCGCCTAGGCTGTACCCAGCCATGACCTGCGCGATCTGCATCACCTGTTCCTGATAGACGATGATGCCTTGGGTTTCTTCAAGGATATGGTCGATCAGAGGATGCACGGATTCGATTTTCCGCAACCCGTTTTTGACCTCACAATAGGTCGGGATGTTCTCCATCGGGCCGGGTCGATACAGCGCCACGAGGGCCACGATATCCTCGATACAGGTAGGTTTCATGCGCTTGAGCGCGTCCATCATGCCCGAGGATTCCACCTGGAACACCGCCACCGTCTTGGCAGCCGAATAGAGCTTGTATGTCGCCTCATCATCCAGCGGGATGGCGTTGATCTGGTTCTCGGCCCCTTCAGCCGGTTCATAGAGTTCTGTCCCGTCGGCCGCGACATGCAAAGGCCGCCCGGATTTGAAGATCAAATCCATCGCGTTCTGGATCACGGTCAGCGTTTTCAAACCGAGAAAGTCGAACTTCACCAGCCCGGCCTGCTCTACCCATTTCATGTTGAACTGGGTCGCAGGCATATCGGAGCGCGGATCCTGATAAAGCGGCACCAGCGCGTCCAACGGCCGGTCGCCAATCACAACCCCCGCCGCGTGGGTCGAGGCGTTTCGCAACAGCCCTTCGACTTGCTGGCCGTAATTCAGCAACCGCTCCACAACCTCTTCATTCCGCGCCTCCTCGCGCAAGCGCGGTTCGTCCTTCAGGGCCTTTTCGATCGAAACCGGTTTGACGCCCTCGACCGGGATCATCTTGGACAGCCGGTCGACTTGCCCATAAGGCATCTGCAAAACCCGCCCGATGTCACGCACGGCAGCCTTGGACAGCAACGCACCAAAGGTGATGATCTGCCCCACCTTGTCACGCCCATATTTCTGCTGAACGTAGCGGATCACTTCTTCCCGGCGATCCATACAGAAGTCGATATCGAAGTCGGGCATTGAGACCCGCTCAGGGTTCAGAAACCGTTCGAACAGCAAGCTGTAGCGCAACGGGTCAAGGTCGGTGATCGTTAAGGCATAAGCCACCAGAGATCCCGCACCGGACCCCCGCCCCGGCCCAACCGGAATGTCATGATCCTTGGACCATTGGATAAAGTCAGCAACGATCAGGAAGTAGCCGGGGAACCCCATGCCTTCGATGATCCCAAGCTCAAAATCCAGGCGTTCCTGATACTCCTCCGGCGTCACCGCATGAGGGATCACGGCCAGACGTTTCTGCAGACCCTCATTCGCAATTCGGCGCAGTTCGGCCACTTCATCATCGGCAAACTTGGGCAGAATGGGATCACGGCGATAGGCCATAAAGGCGCAACGGCGCGCGATCTCGACCGTGTTCTCGATGGCCTCGGGCAAATCCGCGAACAGAGTCACCATTTCATGCTGCGACTTGAAATAATGCTGCGCGGTCAGACGGCGGCGACCGGCTTGCTGATCGACATAGGCCCCCTCGGCGATACAGATCAGCGCATCATGGGCCTCATACATATCCGAGGTTGGAAAGTAGACATCATTGGTGGCGACTAGAGGCAGGTTCTTGGCATAGGCCATCTCGACATGACCGCGCTCGGTCAGGCGCTCGGCCTCAGGCTGGCCGTCCTCGCCCGGATGGCGTTGCAGTTCGATATACAAACGATCCGGGAACATCCTCGCCAACCGGTCAACGAGAGCCTCTGCCGCCGGGCGCTGACCTTGCTGCAGCAACATCCCGACCGGGCCTTCTGGTCCACCAGTCAAACAGATCAGACCCTCCGACCGATCCGCCAGCTCCTCCAACGTGACCTGCGGCAACTGCCCGCCCTTGTCCACATAGAGACAGGAACTCAGCTTCATGAGGTTCTCATACCCAACCTCGGACTGCGCCAGCAGCACCAGAGGCGCGGGCGCTTTCGGCTTTTCACCGGGTTGCGGCTGCACATAGGTCAGATCGACCTGACACCCCATTATCGGCTGTATTCCAGCCCCGCTGGCGGTTACCGAAAACTCCAGCGCCGAGAACATTGAGTTGGTATCGGTCACCGCAACGGCGGGCATCTCTGCCTTCTCGCAAAGACCGGGCAGCTTTTTCAGCCGCACAGCGCCTTCCAGCAGGGAATATTCAGTGTGAACGCGAAGGTGAATGAATCGAGGGGTACTGCTCATACCCCGCACGCTATCCCAGTCAGCAGCGACGAAAAAGCGGGAACCGACTCTGTGGACTGCTTAAAAAATCAGCAGCAATTATTCTGATTTTTTAGAAGGTGCTTCGGGTCAGACTCAGCACCGCTTCAAAAATGGTCTTTATTTACAAGTGCCTGACTTCTAAACAACTGCAATATTCACAGGTCGTTCCGGTCCAATGGTGCATCATATAGGCAGTTTTTCTTGCCAGATAAGGTGCGCTGTTTCTAACATCTGACGGCAAGCACTTCGCCCGCCACTCTTTCTACGTCGCATCGAAGGAGGGCCCAACGGGCGCAACCGGGTAAGGCGACGGGTTTCACGAATGGACATCACGTTTCTTCTGAACGGAGAGACAGTGCAGCTGTCGGATGTTAGTCCGACGGTCACCCTGCTGGACTGGCTGCGCGAAGATCGCGGCCTGACCGGCACCAAAGAAGGCTGCAACGAAGGCGATTGCGGCGCCTGCACCGTGATGGTCACCGAAGAGGGCAGCGCCAAGGCCCTGAACGCATGCATCCTGTTCTTGCCCCAACTGCACGGCAAAGCCGTCCGCACCGTCGAGGGCGCAAGCGGCCCAAACGATGAACCTCATCCGGTCCAGAGCGCAATGGTCGACCTGCACGGCTCACAATGCGGCTTCTGCACCCCCGGCTTTGTGATGTCGATGGTTGCCGGTCACGCAAATGGTGCAACCGACCACGACACCCAACTGGCCGGCAACCTGTGCCGCTGCACCGGCTACGCCCCGATCATCCGCGCCGCGAAAGCCGCCGAAGCGCAGCCCGTCCCGCAATGGATCACCGACGACCAGTCCTTCTCTTGTTCAAAAATACCTCGGGGGGAGGCCACAGGCCAGGGGGCAGAGCCCCCCTTCCTCCCCACGTCATCCGACGAATTGGCGGAAGTCTATGCACGGCACCCCAACGCGACACTCATCGCCGGTGCAACCGATGTCGGCCTTTGGGTCACCAAGCAACTGCGTGAGCTTGACCCGGTGATCTTCCTCAACGGCTGCGAAGACCTCAAACAGATCACAATCACCGACGACGAAATCCGCTTCGGGGCAATGGTCGACATGAACCGGATGGGCGAGGCTATTGCTGATCTCCACCCCTCCTACGCCGAAATGATCCGTCGCTATGCCAGTGTCCAAGTGCGCCATGCAGCCACCGTCGGAGGCAACATCGCCAACGGCTCGCCCATCGGGGACAACCCGCCTGCGCTGATCGCTTTGGGCGCTACTTTGCACCTTCGCAAAGGCGACACCCGCCGGTCCCTTGCTTTGGAGGAGTTCTTCATCGACTACGGCAAACAAGACCGCGCGCCCGGCGAATTTGTCGAGGCCGTCAGTTTCCCGCGTCAGGCGGATCGACTGAAGGCTTACAAACTCAGCAAACGTTTCGATCAGGATATCTCGGCCGTTTGCGGGTGTTTCAATATCACCGTTACGGACGGCACCGTTACACAGGCACGCATCGCGTTTGGCGGTATGGCTGGTGCACCGAAACGGGCAACCCATGTCGAGGCCGCACTGATCGGCAAACCCTGGACGCGCGAGGTGATTGACGCCGCGCTGCCCAGCTTTGCCGAGGATTATTCACCACTCACGGACATGCGCGCCTCGGCCACCTATCGACTGGAGACCGCCAAAGCGATGCTGGAACGCTATTTCCTTGAAGATCAGGGCGAAGTGACAGACGTGCTGAAGGTGACGGCATGAGCGTGACCAAACCCCTCCCCCACGACGCCGCCCCGCTGCATGTGGCAGGCGCCGCACGTTATGTGGATGACATCCCGACACCAAAGGGCACCCTGCATCTGGCCTTTGGTCTGAGCCCGATCGCCAAAGGAACGATCACCGCAATGGACCTGTCGGCGGTGAAATCTGCGGATGGCGTGGTGCAGGTGATGACGGCCGAAGATCTGCCTTTTGCCAACGATGTCTCGCCTTCGATCCATGATGAGCCACTGCTGTCGGACGGATCGGTTCATTATATCGGACAGCCCGTGTTTCTGGTCGTCGCCACCAGCCATCTCGCCGCCCGCAAGGCCGCGCGGTTGGGCAAGATCGACTATGCCGAGGACACCCCGATCCTGACCATCGAAGACGCTCTGGCTGCCGACAGCCGGTTCGAGGATGGCCCCCGCATCTACGCCAAGGGCGACGCTGACGCCGCCATCGCTTGTGCGGCCCATATCATCGAAGGAAGCTTCGAGCTTGGCGGGCAGGAGCATTTCTACCTCGAAGGGCAGGCAGCCCTGGCCGTGCCGAATGAAGGCGCGGATATGCTGGTCCACAGTTCAACCCAGCACCCGACCGAAATCCAACACAAGGTGGCCGATGCGCTGGGCGTTCCCATGCACGCGGTCCGGGTTGAGACCCGCCGTATGGGCGGAGGGTTCGGCGGCAAGGAAAGCCAGGGCAACGCTTTGGCCGTGGCCTGCGCCGTGGCGGCGCGCGCAACCGGCAAGGCCTGCAAAATGCGCTATGACCGAGATGATGACATGATCATCACCGGCAAGCGCCACGCCTTCCGCATTTCCTATAAAGCCGGGTTTGACGAGAACGGCCATATTCAAGGCGTCTCGTTCCTACACCACGCGATCTGCGGCTGGGCGCAGGACCTGTCCCTGCCCGTCGCCGACCGCGCGATGCTGCATTCGGACAACGCCTATCTGCTGCCCAATGCTCGGATCGAGAGCCATCGACTTAAGACCAATACCCAATCCGCCACCGCCTATCGCGGGTTCGGGGGCCCTCAGGGCATGGTCGGGATCGAACGCGTGATGGACCACGCCGCGCATGCGCTGGATCTGGACCCGGTCGAGCTGCGCCGTCGCAACTACTACGAATCCGCCCACACGGTTGCTGAGGCTGCACCGGCGAAGAAACCATTGGGGCACCCTGACCCGCATGAAGATCTGACAAGCCGGGGGGCAGTTGAGATGGGCGAGGCGCCCGTGCGCCCTCTACCCGCAGGCGGCAACACCACGCCCTACGGCATGGAGGTCAGCGATTTCGAACTGCACGGCATGACCGAAGCTCTGCTGAAATCCAGCGACTATGCCGCGCGCAAGGCTGCCATCGAAAAATGGAACGCAGAGAACAGCGTGATCAAGAAGGGCATCGCCTTCTCTCCGGTCAAGTTCGGGATTTCCTTCACGTTGACCCACCTCAATCAAGCAGGTGCTTTGGTGCATGTGTATCAAGACGGTTCGGTCCACCTGAACCATGGCGGCACCGAGATGGGTCAAGGCCTGTTCCAGAAAGTCGCTCAGGTCGCTGCGTCGCGCTTTGGCATTCCGTTGGAGATGGTCAAAATCACCGCAACCGACACGGCCAAAGTACCGAACACCTCAGCCACGGCGGCGTCTTCGGGGAGTGACCTGAACGGCATGGCGGTCAAAGTCGCCTGCGACACGATCCGCGACCGCATGGCCGACTATTTGGCCGAGCGTCATCAGGCCGACCCGTCGAAAGTTACTTTCTCGGACGGTCACGTCTCAGTAGGTGCGGAACGCTATACCTTTTCTGAGGCCGCCGCTTTGGCCTATCAGGGGCGCATCAGCCTTTCGGCAACCGGTTTCTACAAAACACCCAAGATCGAATGGGACCGGATCGCAGGCCGGGGGCGTCCGTTCTTCTACTTCGCTTATGGGGCGTCGGTCACCGAAGTCGCCATCGACACACTGACCGGCGAGAACCACATTCTGCGCACCGATATCCTGCATGACGCAGGCGCATCGCTGAACCCGGCGCTCGATATTGGACAGGTCGAAGGCGGCTACGTTCAAGGCGCAGGATGGCTGACGACCGAGGAACTGGTTTGGGATGGCAAGGGCAATCTGCGCACACACGCGCCCTCGACCTACAAAATCCCCGCCTGCTCGGACCGGCCCGACATCTTCAATGTCGCGCTTTGGGATGGCGAGAACCGCGAGGATACGATCTATCGCTCGAAAGCGGTGGGTGAGCCGCCTTTCATGCTGGGGATATCGGCATGGTTGGCCCTGTCGAATGCGGTCGCAGCCTGTGGCGACAGCTATCCGGCGCTGGATGCTCCTGCCACGGCTGAGGAAGTCTGGCGCGGTGTCCAGCGGATGAAAGGCGGCATCTGATGGGATTTGATCTGGAGGCTTTGAGGGAGGCGGTCAAAACCCATGGACGGGTGACTCGTGTGGTCATCGCTGCGATCAAGGGCTCGTCCCCACGCGAGGTTGGCGCCGCGATGTTGGTCTGGCCGGATGGCCAGAGCGGAACGATCGGCGGCGGCACGTTGGAGTTTCAGGCCGCCGAAGCTGCGCGGTCCCAATCCCTCCCCGCCCGTCTAACCCATCACGCTCTTGGCCCCGAATTGGGCCAATGCTGCGGCGGTGCAGTTTCACTGTTCTGCGAGGTCTTTGATATGAAGACGGTTGAAGCACTCGACGATACGGTCATAGCGCGATCCGCTTCTGAAGACGAAACGCCTCTATCCGTGAAACGGTTGCTTGCAACTGCGCGCGGTCAGGGAATTGCCCCCGAACCTCAACTGATCGACGGCTGGATGGTTGAGCCGGTTCACAAGCCAACCCGAAACCTGTGGATTTGGGGTGCTGGCCATGTGGGCCGTGCACTCGTGGATGTTCTGTCCCCCCTGCCCGACATCGCGATCACCTGGGTCGACACCGGACCCGAACGCTTCCCGGCCTTGGTCCCAAAGGGTGTAACCACCGTTCCAGCGGCCAAACCAGCCGAGCTGGTTCGCCATGCACCGCCCAATGCCGAGCACCTTGTGCTTACATATTCACACAATCTGGATTTAGAGCTGTGTAACCGGCTGCTTTCGCATGATTTCCGCTTTGCGGGGCTGATCGGCTCGGCTACGAAATGGGCGCGATTCCGGTCGCGGCTGGCAGCTCTTGGGCATTCGCCTGAACAGATCAGCCGGATCACCTGTCCAATCGGCGATCCCGCTCTGGGCAAACATCCGCAAATGATCGCCGTTGGCGTCGCCGCGCAGCTTCTGCGTCCGGCCCGACAGACTGAGTTGAAGAAGGACCTGAGCGCGTGACCACTCCACTCTTACGCCTGCAAGGGCTGACCAAAGCCTATCCCGGCGTCGTGGCCAATGATCAGGTGTCGTTCGACATCGGTGAAGGCGAAGTACATGCGCTTTTGGGCGAAAACGGCGCGGGGAAATCCACGCTGGTCAAGATGATCTATGGGCTGGTGAAGCCCGACAGCGGCACCATGATGCTGCGCGGCCAACCCTTTGCCCCAGCGGAACCCCGCGCGGCGCGGGCGGATGGGATTGCGATGGTGTTCCAGCACTTCTCGCTGTTCGATGCGCTGAACGTGGCCGAGAATATTGCGTTGGGGATGGAAAACCCACCGCCGATGGGCGATCTGGCTTCGCGTATCCGCGAAGTGTCCGAGACCTATGGTTTGCCTTTAGACCCGTACCGAACGGTCGGTGATCTGTCCGCGGGGGAGCGTCAGCGGGTCGAGATCATCCGCTGCCTGCTGCAAGACCCCAAGCTGCTGATCATGGACGAACCAACCAGCGTGCTGACCCCGCAAGAGGTCGAAATCCTGTTTGAGACGCTGAACAAATTGCGGTCTGAGGGCACCTCGATCCTTTACATCTCGCATAAGCTCGAAGAGATTCGCACGCTGTGTGACCACGCCACGATCCTGCGTCTGGGCAAGAATGTGGGCGAGTGTATTCCAGCCGAAACATCAGCGCGCGACATGGCCGAAATGATGGTGGGATCAACGCTGCAAACGCCCGAACGCTCGGGCCGTGAGTTCGGCGAGGTTGCGTTGGATGTCAGCGGTCTGTCGGTGCCATCGCCTTCGGAATTCGGAACGGCGCTGAAGAACGTCCATATGACGGTCCGAAAGGGTGAGGTTCTTGGCATCGGCGGTGTCGCTGGCAACGGTCAGGATGAGTTGCTGGGCGTGCTGTCCGGTGAGATTCAAACCCCTGCCGATGCGATCAAATTCAATGGTCAGCAAATCGGCAAACTCGGCCCTACCGCCCGCCGGAAACTGGGCGTGCTGACCGCGCCTGAGGAACGTTTGGGTCATGCCGCTGCGCCGGATATGAGCCTGACTGAGAACGCCCTGCTGACCGGGTCGGTGCGCGAAGGTTTGGAAAACAAAGGGTTCCTCAAATGGTCCGAGACCAAAAGCTTCGCGGAGAAGATCATAAGCGCGTTTGACGTCAGAACGCCCGGGCCTGAAAACGCGGCACGGTCGCTTTCAGGCGGGAACCTGCAGAAATTCGTGATTGGTCGGGAAGTCTTGCAGAACCCTGAGGTTCTGGTGGTGAACCAACCGACATGGGGTGTCGATGCGGCGGCGGCTGCGTCGATCCGGCAGGCCATTCTGGATCTGGCGGCCAAGGGAACAGCGGTGATCTGCATCAGTCAGGACTTGGACGAGTTGATGGAGATATCAGATAGTTTTGCGGCCCTGAACGAAGGGCGGCTGAGCGCGCCTCGCGAAACCACCGGCCTGACCGTTGACGAGATCGGCCTAATGATGGGCGGCGCCCATGGCATGGAGGTGGCACATGTGTGATCTGTCGCGTCGCCTTCGGCGAGAGTATTTGGAACAAGATGAAGACGGGCGGGGAATAAGTACATGATTGTGTTGGAGAAACGACCGCAACCGTCGAAAGCGTGGTCCTATGCGACCCCCGTGGTGGCGGTGATTGCTACGATGGTCTTCGGCGGCATCTTGTTCGCCATTCTGGGCAAAAACCCGATCGAGGCCATCGGCACCATCTTTTGGGAGCCCCTGTTCGGCGAGTTCGCATTTTACTACCGCCCGCAACTGCTGGTTAAAGGCGCGCCATTGGTGCTGATTGCGATCGGCCTGGCGTTGGGTTTCCGCGCCGGCATCTGGAATATCGGGGCGGAAGGGCAGTACATCATGGGCGCCATCTTTGGGGCTGGGGCCGGGCTGGCCTTTTACCCTCTGGACGCGTTCTACATCTTTTCGATCATGGTAATCGCGGGCGCATTCGGTGGCTGGCTTTGGGCGATGATCCCGGCCTTTCTGAAGGTTCGCTTTGGCACCAACGAAATCCTCGTATCGCTGATGCTGGTTTACGTGGCCGAGCAAATGTTGGCCTCGGTGTCGCTGGGCCTGTTGAAAAACCCCGAGGGGTTTGGCTTTCCCGGTTCGCGCAACCTGCAATCCTATGACAGTGCGCATAATGCCGAACTGATCGCTGGATCAGGGATGCACTGGGGTGTCGTGACGGCCCTCATTGCGGTGATCTTTTCCTATGTTCTTTTGAACCGGCACATGCTGGGCTTTCACATCCGTTTGACTGGTGAAGCTCCGCGTGCTGCAAAGTTTGCTGGTGTGAATCCTGCCCGTCTGATCCTGTTTTGTCTGGGCCTGTCCGGCGCTCTGGCCGGTCTGGCGGGGATGTTCGAAGTCTCCGGTCCTTCGGGTGTGGTCAGCATCGACTTTAACGTAGGTTACGGTTTCACAGCGATCATTGTGGCCTTCCTTGGCCGTCTGCACCCGGTGGGTATCCTGCTGGCCGGTGGCTTGATGGCGCTGACCTATATCGGCGGTGAAATCGCGCAGTCTCAGCTCGGGCTGCCTGCCGCTGCCATTCAGGTGTTCCAGGGGATGCTTTTGTTCTTCCTGCTGGCATTCGATCTTCTGACAAACTACCGCATCCGTGCGGCCCGTAGCGAGGTAGCGTAATGGATCTTGGTGAAATCAATCCCGTCCTTCTGGTCGCCTCGCTCATGGTGGCTGCAACCCCTCTGCTGCTGGCCGCAATCGGAGAGCTGGTCGTCGAGAAAGCAGGCGTTCTGAACCTCGGTGTCGAGGGTATGATGATCGTCGGCGCCATCAGCGGCTTTGCGATTTCAGTCGAGACCGGCTCGCCCTGGCTGGGCTTTATCGCTTCAGCGATCGGCGGGGCTGTGCTGTCTCTGCTGTTTGTATTGCTGACGCAAGTTGCTTTGGCCAATCAGGTGGCCAGTGGCCTTGCGCTGACATTGTTCGGCCTCGGGTTCAGTGCCCTTCTGGGCCAAAGCTATGTGGGGGTCAAACCGCCGAGCATGGGGGATATTCATATCCCGCTGATCAGTGATATCCCCGTCATCGGACCGATCATTTTCCAGCATGACCCGATCCTCTATGTCGGCATTGCTCTGACTGCGGGTGTCTGGGCGACGCTAAAATACACGCGTGTTGGTCTGATCCTGCGCGCGGTGGGTGAAAACCACGATGCAGCGCATGCGTTGGGCTACAAAGTCATCAAGATCCGCATCATGGCGATCCTGTTTGGCGGGGCCTGTGCCGGGCTGGGCGGCGCCTATATCAGCCTGATCCGTGTCCCTCAGTGGACCGAGGGCATGACCGCCGGTGTCGGCTGGATCGCTCTGGCGCTGGTGGTGTTCGCCAGCTGGAAGCCATGGCGTGCCTTGCTGGGTGCCTATTTGTTTGGCGGCATCACCGTGTTGCAGCTTAATTTGCAGGCAGCGGGCGTTGCCATTCCTGTCGAGTATCTGGCAATGTCGCCCTACATCATCACGATCCTTGTGCTTGTGATCCTTTCGGCCGACAAGAGCAGCGCACCTGCCTCGCTGGGCCGGATTTTCCACGCCTCGCACTAGGGGCCAACTGAACCAACTTGGGGAGTAACACATGAAATTCACGACACTTCTGGCAAGCGCCACAATGGCGCTGGGTCTGGCCTCGGGGGCCATGGCAGCCGACGACAAGACCAAGGTCGGCTTCGTCTATGTCGGTCCGGTGGGCGACGGCGGCTGGACCTATGAACACAACAAAGGTCGCCTGGCCGTTGAGGAAGAGTTCGGCGACAAGGTTGAAACCGTCTTTGTCGAATCCGTTCCCGAAGGCCCGGATGCCGAGCGCGTCATGACGCAAATGGCGCTGGAAGGCGCTGACCTGATCTTCACAACCTCGTTCGGCTACATGGACCCGACCATTAACGTGGCGAAGAAATTTCCGAATGTGAAATTCGAACACGCCACAGGCTACAAAACCGCCGACAACGTTGCTGTCTACTCCGCCCGTTTCTATGAAGGTCGTGCCGTTCAGGGCCACATCGCGGGTAAGATGACCAAGTCGAATATCATCGGCTATATCGGGTCCTATCCGATCCCTGAGGTTATCCGTGGCATCAACTCGGCCTATCTGCATGCCAAGAAGGTGAACCCGGATGTCGAGTTCAAGATCGTTTGGGCATACACTTGGTTCGACCCTGCGAAAGAAGCTGACGCCGCGACCGTTCTGATCGAACAGGGCGCAGACGTGATCCTGCAGCATACCGACTCGACCGCGCCTCAGGCGGCTGCCCAAGAAGCGGGCAATGTTGTCACCTTCGGTCAGGCCTCGGACATGAGCGAGTACGCCCCGTTCCCGCGCGTATCCTCGATCATCGATGACTGGGCGCCCTACTACATCGCACGGACCAAGGCCGTCATGGACGGCACCTGGGAAAGCGCCAACACATGGGACGGCATCCGTGAGGGAATGGTCGCGATCGGCGAGATCTCGGATGCAGTTCCCGCAGATGTCAAAGAAGAGGCTCTGGCGCTGAAAGCAGCCATGGCCGCAGGTGAATACCACCCCTTCACCGGCCCGATCAAAAAGCAGGATGGCAGCGACTGGCTGGCCGAAGGCGAGGTTGCTGACGACGGAACGCTGGCCGGTATGAACTTCTACATCGAAGGTCTGGAAGGCGAGATTCCTCAGTAAGCTGCAGGACGTATCAAAAAACCAAAGGCCCGCATTTTGCGGGCCTTTTTTGTTGGGGCTACATTGCCCAGATCAAGGTCTGAACCGTCAGTGCCCCGTCAGCACCAAGGTGTTCACCGGCATCAGGATCAGACGTAACCGAAGGCCGGCCGCATGAACCACTCCAATCGTGTCGACCACATGCAGGAACGCCTTGTTCCAAAAGCCGAGGCTTTCATCCTCTAGCTTGTGGTGGTTGTCGGTATAGACATTGGCCAGACAGTTGCTGCCCGGAGGGATGTCATCCGCCATGCCTTTATACAGCGGCTCCATATACACCAGAATTGAGCCGGGCACTTTGTTGTGCTGGACGTCCCGCAACTCGTCCGTGGGTCGGATCTGACCCGAGGGGATGACGTCCTGCACCTCGACCACAACCATCGGGATCACCGTGAAGGGTTTGGTCATGCAGCCCAGCTCTCCAATCATGCCCGGTTTGATGACCTGAGCAGACATCTGGTTGAACGCAGCCTGAAACCGGTCATGGCCCGAGTGTGCAGGCACCAGAATGCCCGCCGGGCGCAAAAGCGGGCTGACATAGTCACCAACCTGCAGACCGAACTGTTCGATCCGACCGGTAACACCCGCGCTGATCACAGTCTTGTCCAGCTCGGTCAGGGCTGCATCCAGCTGCGCATTGGCGCTGGCCAGTTGGGCCGGGATCAGTTCTTCGATCTGCTGCACCACGGCGGCGCGTTGTGACTGGGCGGCGGTGACCTGCGCTTCGCGCTCCGCTACCAAGTTTTCCAACCGCTCGATCTCGGCTAGGCGCACCGCGCTGGAGCCTTCGTCGCGCAGCGTGGTGTTGCGCTCTAGGTCTTCGACCGATTGCGCCAAAGCCGCGCGCGCACCGGCGATCCCGGCATCTGCCTGCGCCAGATCTGTCTCGGCCACTTTCAATGAGGCCTGTACCTGCGCGATCTGTGCATGGGCGGCCTGAACCTGCGCCTGTTGGGTGAAATCTTCGATCCGGAAAATCGGCTGGCCCGCTGTCACCGTATCGTTGTTGCTGACATAAACCTCAGACACCCGCCCACCCAGTTGCGGCAGGATCGTGACCGTCCGGAAATACGAGGCCGCCGTGCTGGAGGCCGGATGAAAGTAGAACAGTGTGGTGATCACTGACAGCGCTAGAATGGCACAGGTGGTCAGGCCCCAGCGTAGCTCGTACCACATGGTGAAAAGTGTGATCTCATGCCCGATCCGCTTACCTTGGACAAAGCGTCGGAACAGGAAATCCGGCAGCACCGTAATCAGGGCGCAGAGCATCGTTTCGATCATGGCTTACTGCTCCGACGTCGTAGAGGTTTGAGGTGCCGGAGGGGTCGGTTCAGCAGGTGCCTGAGGCGCAAGAGACTGTCCAAGGGAGCGAATGGCATCCGCTATGTTTCGCATCGGTGTTGCAAAATCGGGGAATTGGAACCCGGCAACCAGAACGGCTGCGATCCAGAAAATGCCGTTGTGTGTAAACAGCGCAAGCAGCGCCAGAATTCCTACCAACTGGAACTGAGGGTGATTGTTCTCATGCGCCATTTTCTCGGGCACCGAATGCAGCGTCAGATATCCAACACCAATCAATACAACCAGAACGACAAAAAACACGACCATTGCCGAAAAGAGGTAGTCGCTCCCATCGGCTGCGACGACATATTTTGGGATATGTCCCGTGGCCATAGGATGGAGGTCCGCTGCAGTCACCTTAATCTCCTTCTTTTCTATGAAGCGTCTTTGGCCGGGTTGATCGCCAAATTCAAGCCTGCTTATAGTTCCCCAAAATCCAAGCATATTCTTATAACAAGCACCAAGACCCTTATGACATCTGCTTCATCACAATCCATCCCGGTCACCCTGCGATGATCGACTTTCTAATCATCGGCGGCGGCATCGCGGGCCTCAGCGCGGGCGCGCGTTTGTCTGCTCATGGCTCTGTCACAATTCTCGAGGCCGAGGACGCTCTGGGCTATCACTCATCTGGTCGCTCGGCCGCGATGTTCGAGGAAAACTACGGCCCGCCCTCGGTGGTTGCGCTCAATCAGGCCGGGGTCGATTACCTGCGATCAGCGAACGGAGGCTACCTGACCCCCCGAGGTCTCATGCTGGTTGCACGCCACGATCAGACCGACCTGTTTGCCAGAGACGTCGAAGAACTGAACGTAAGCTCCATTTCGCCGCAGCAAGCCATCGACAAAGTCCCGATCCTGAACCCGGACGCTCTCGCCCACGCCGCCATCAGCGTGGACGCCTTCGACATTGACACCGACCGCCTGATGCAGGACTTCGCACGCGTGATCCGGGGCAATGGCGGCTCGGTCCTGACCCGCCAGGTCGTCACCGATATCCACAAAACCGGCCATTGGGTCATTCAGGCAGGCGACGTGTTCGAAGCCCGGAACCTGGTCAATGCAGCTGGCGCTTGGGTGGATGAGGTCGCCGCGATGGCTGGCCTGCCACATATTGGCATCGTGCCGAAGCGCCGCTCCATGGCGCGCATTCCCGCACCCGGAGGGCATGACGTATCCAACTGGCCCATGCTGATGGGGCCGGGAGAAGGTTGGTACGCCAAGCCTGATGCGGGGAAGTATCTGGTCTCACCCTCCGAGGCCGAACCGACAATACCTCATGACGCCTATGCCGACGATATGGTTCTTGCAGAAGGTCTGGCGCGGTATGAGGCTATGGTGACAACTCCCGTCACGCGGCTCGAGGTGAACTGGGCCGGGCTGCGTAGCTTCGTGGCGGATGGCACGTTGGTGCTGGGTCCAGATCCACAGGACCGCTCGTTCATCTGGTGCGCGGGTCAAGGTGGGTACGGGTTCCAGACATCGCCAGCTGCATCGTCCCATCTCGCCAGCCTTGTGACGGGGGCGCCGTCTGAACTACCTGAAGACATCGTCAATCAGTTGCATGTGGAAAGGTTGCGATCATGACCAAACGCGCTCTGCCTTCGAATGCCAGCGTCGCGACACAAGGCGTCGGGGCCCGTATGATGGCGCCAGCCGCTAGCCGCAACTCGGACGCGCTATGCGCCTTACTGGCCAAGATGGCCCCTGCCTCAGGTCGCGCGCTGGAAATCGCCAGCGGCACTGGGCAGCATGTTGCCGCCTTTGCAAAGACACTGCCCAACTTGGTCTGGCAACCCACAGAAATCGACCCTGAACGCCGCGCCAGTATCGACGCCTATGCGACGGAATTAACCAATGTCCTTCCCGCCACGGATCTCGATGCAACCTCTGCAGGCTGGCATGAGGCATTCCAAGAGCAAGACCTGATCGTACTGATCAACCTGCTGCATCTGATCTCATGGCGCGAAGCTGAAGCTTTTCTCAGCGAGGCCTCACGAGCGCTGCGTCCGACTGGCCGCCTCATCATCTACGGCCCCTTCATGCGAGACGGTGCCTTAACCAGCCCTGGGGATGAAAAGTTCCACGAAGCCCTCGTCTCACAAGATCCAGAGATCGGGTATAAGAACGACAGTGAGATCAAAGCGCGCTTGCAGCACTACGGCTTGCAATTGCTTCACCTCGTCGAAATGCCCTCCAATAATCTGGCATTTGTTGCTCACAGGCCGAAAACCTGATCGGCAGTTGGGGCCGATCAAAGCCTGCAGGAGCAGGCTTGCCTCCGGCGGAGGTATTTTTGAACCGAAGCAGTAACGGACCGTTAACTCTGATTTGAGACTGTGGATCTGCGGTACAGGCGGAGGCGCTAATGACCGCAACAGGAGAAGGCCCCCTTGCAAAAAGCAGGGGGCTGGATCTTGCACCAGCCCCCGCTTCTTCTGTTTGAAAATACCTCCGCCGGAGGCATGTGTCGCCGCAGGCGGCGCATTCACTCGCGCCGCCGAGGTCATCCTGGATATCAGCCGTCCTTGCGGATCGTTTCGTTCTTCGGGTCGTAGGGGCTGTCGCAGGTAACGACTGCATCCCACAGCTTGTCCTGAATCTTGACCTTCAGTTTGGTGCCTTCAACCGCGAGATCAGGCGTCACATAGCCCATGCCGATGGATTTCTCGAACGCCACCGAATAACCGCCCGAGGTCAGACGACCCACGCGTGTGCCTTCCGGCGCGTAGAGCGCCTCGCGGCCCCACGGGTCGGCATCTTCCGGTCCGTCGATCAGCAGGGTGCAGCACTTGAAGCGCACACCGGTCTCTTCCAGCTTGGCCTTGCCGTAGAAGTCTTTCGACAGGTCAACAAAGCGCGGCAGGTCGGCTTCAAGCGGGGTTGCGTCACGGCCCAGCTCGGTGCCAAAGGCGCGATAGGATTTCTCCTGACGCAGCCAGTTCTGGGCCCGCGCACCAACCAACTTCATACCGTGCTTCTCACCAGCCTTTTCCAGCAGGTCGAACAGATAGTTCTGCATCTCGATCGGGTGGTGCAGTTCCCAGCCCAGCTCACCGGTATAGGCCACACGGATCGCGTTCACGGGGCACATGCCGAGTTCGATCTGGCGGGCTGACAGCCACGGGAAGCGCTTGTTGGACAGTGCGGTTTCCGGATCGGCGCCCTTGATGACCTCTTTCAGAACATCACGCGATTTGGGTCCGGCGATGGCGAAGACGCCCCACTGGGTGGTCACGTCCTGGATCTCGATGTAGCCAAACTCCTCCATCTTGTCCTCGGCCGCCTTGCGCAGATAGTCGGCATCATACTCGGTCCAGGCACCGGCAGAGACGATGTAGTAATTGTTCTCGCCATTGCGGACGATGGTGTATTCGGTGCGGGTGGTGCCGTGCGACGTCAGCGCGTAGGTCAGGTTGATGCGACCAACCTTGGGCAGCTTGTTGCAGGTGAACCAATCCAGGAATTGGGTCGCTCCCGGGCCTTTGACGACGTGCTTGGTGAAGGCCGATGCGTCGATCAGGCCAACGCCTTCGCGGATCGCTTTGGCTTCTTCGACAGCGTATTGCCACCAGCCGCCGCGGCGGAACGAGCGGCTTTCTTTGTCGAAACTGTCCGGTGCATCAACAGGGCCGAAATAGTTCGGACGTTCCCAGCCGTTAACCCAGCCGAACTGCGCGCCGCGCGCTTTCTGACGCTCGTATGCCGGAACGGTCCGCAGCGGACGGCAGGCTTCACGCTCTTCGTCGGGGTGGTGCAGGATGTAGACGTGCTCATAGCACTCTTCGTTCTTGCGCGCTGCAAACTCGGTGGTCATCCAGTTGCTGCTGTAGCGTTTGGGGTCCAGCGAGGCCATATCGATCTCGGCTTCGCCATCGACCATCATCTGCGCCAGGTAATAGCCGGTGCCGCCTGCAGCAGTGATGCCGAAGCTGAAGCCCTCGGCCAGCCACATGTTGCGCAGGCCCGGAGCCGGACCAACCAGCGGGTTGCCGTCTGGGGTGTAGCAGATCGGGCCGTTGAAATCATCCTTCAGGCCGGAGTCGGCGCAGGAGGGCACGCGCTCAGCCATCGCCATGTACTGATCCGCGATCCGGTCAATATCCAGCGGGAACAGGTCAGCGCGGAAGCTGTCCGGCACGCCATGTTCAAAGCGCGCAGGCGCACCATGTTCATAGATACCCAAAATCCAGCCACCGCGTTCTTCACGCGCATACGACTCGTTGTCGGCGTCACGCACAACAGGGTGCTCGGGGTTACCGGCTTCACGCCATTTGACCAGCTCAGGGTCTTTGTCCATGACGATGAACGTGTGCTCGACCGGGATCGCGGGCATTTTGATGCCCAGCATCTTGGCGGTGCGCTGCGCGTGGTTGCCCGATGCGGTCACGACATGCTCGGCGGTGATCACCACCTGCTCGTCGGAGGGAACAAGGTTGCCGCCCTGCTCGATCATCTTGGTGCAGGTGACTTCCCAATGAGTGCCGTTCCAGTGGAAGGCATCCGCCTGCATCTTGCGAACGATGTCGACGCCACGTTGACGGGCACCTTTGGCCATCGCTTGGGTCACGTCAGCAGGGTTAATATAGCCATCTTCTGTGTGGTAGATCGCACCTTTCAGGTCGCCGGTTTCGATCAGCGGCCAGCGTTCCTTGATCTGCTCGGGTGTCAGCCACTCGTAAGCGACGTCACAGGTCTCAGCTGTAGACGCATAGAGCATGTATTCGTCCATACGCTCTTGCGTCTGCGCCATGCGCAGGTTGCCGACGACTGCGAAACCCGCGTTCAGGCCAGTCTCTTCTTCAAGCTGCTTGTAGAAATCAACCGAATACTTGTGGATGTGGGTCGTCGCGTAAGACATATTGAATAGTGGCAGCAGGCCCGCCGCGTGCCAGGTTGAGCCCGAGGTCAGCTCGTCCCGCTCGATCAACATCACATCATCCCAGCCCGCTTTGGCCAGGTGATAGGCAATCGAGGTTCCGACGGCGCCGCCGCCAACGACCAGTGCTTTGACTTGGGTTTTCATAACCGGGTGTCTCCCCTTGGAATCTGTTGCCACCATATGGCTTGATTCCGAAATCAATCGCGGAAGCCATCCGACCAGTGATATAAGAAAAACGACCCGCACGGGAGATGCAGGTCGTTAAATGGCGACTTATGATCCAGCCATCAGCCTTCCGAACGACACCGTTTGGTGTTTCCGACGGTCTTGCACACCAGCTTGCCGGGCGGCTCGGCGGTTTCGGATTCCTGAACTTCCGACGTGCTTTCTACGCTTGCGGGCGCATCCTCGGACCCGCCGGTGAAGGCTGCGATATAGTCGCCTGCACTTAACCCGTCACCCGAGGCTTTCGCTTTCTGGTAGTAGTCCAGCCCCGCGACTGCCAGCCCGGCCACCGCGACAAAGCCAGCCAGATATTTTGCACTCATATCGATCACCTGTTCGTCTTTCGCCATACGACATCACATCACCTAGACGTTTTGTGGGCACAAAGCGGACAAGATCGCGGAAACTGCTAGGTGTGATCGGCCAGTATCTTTCCCGGATTCATGATGTTGTCGGGGTCCAGCGCCGCCTTGATCGCGGCCATGTAGTGTGTTGCCTGCCCCAGTTCTTTCTCAAGATAGGGGCGCTTGCCCTGCCCGATGCCATGCTCGCCCGTGCAGGTGCCCTCCATCGAGATGGCCAGATCGTTGAGCCAACCGACGAACTCATCGGCCCGGCGGACTTCTTCGGCGTCGTCCATGTCGATCAGGGGCAGAGTGTGAAAGTTCCCGTCGCCGACATGCCCAACAATAGGCGCAAGTAAGTCAAGCTCGGCCGCTTTATCCTGAGCGGCCCCTACGGCCTCGGCCAGACGAGAAATCGGCACGCAAACATCGGTCGAGATCCCCTTGGCGCCCGGTCGCAGCTGAAGGCTGGCCCAGTACATGTCGTGACGCGCCTGCCAGAGCTTGTTGCGCTCCTCGGTGGTCGAGGTTGCCGCGAAGTCCGTGCCGCCAAACTCTTCTGCAATCTGGCCGAAAATCTCGGCCTGTTCGGCGGCGCTGGCATCCGAGCCGTGGAACTCTAACAGCAGCAGAGGCGTTTCAGGCAGGGTCAGGCCGGAATAAGCATTGGCGGCTTTGACGGATAGTTCATCCAACAATTCAATCCGCGCGACAGGTACGCCGTATTGGATCGTCATCATTACTGCCCGGCAGGCAGCATCGACGGTTGGGAAAGAGCAGCGGGCGGAACTGATCGCCTCGGGGATGCCGTGCAGGCGTAGGGTCAATTCGGTAATGATACCTAGCGTGCCTTCGGCCCCGATAAGCAGCCGCGCCAAATCATACCCCGCCGAAGATTTCTTGGCGCGATTGCCGGTCCGGATGATCTGCCCATCCGGCATCACCGCCTCAAGACTCAGCACATTGTCCCGCATTGTGCCATAGCGCACCGCATTGGTCCCGGACGCGCGGGTCGCGGCCATCCCGCCAAGCGAGGCGTTGGCACCGGGATCAATCGGAAAGAACAGGCCCTGATCGCGCAGATGAGTGTTCAGATCTTCACGCGTCACACCGGGTTGCACGACGCAATCCAGATCCTCGGCATGCACGGCCAGCACTTTGTTCATTTGGGTCAGATCGACCGACACTCCACCGGCAGGCGCGTTCACATGCCCTTCAAGCGAAGTGCCCGTGCCAAACGCGATTACCGGCACCTTATGCGCAGCGCAGGTTTTGACGATCTCGGAGACCTCCTGCGTGGTGTGGGGAAACACCACCGCGTCCGGGCTTTGATTGGTGATCCAGGTCGTGGTGTGGCCGTGCTGTTCGCGGATGGCCGCACCGGTTTGCAGACGATCCCCAAACCGTTGCTTCAAGATGCCAAGGGCCGTTCCAATCCCAGCCTCATTTCTCGGCAAAGCCGTCGCTTGTACCATGCTACCCCTCTCCTGCCCGCCGGTTGTGCGAGCCTTTCCCAATGTGTCGAAAAGGCCCGCCCGAGCCGGGCAAGACCTAGATTTTATTCTCCCAGCGCGATCCCTTCGCGCCGATGGTCCACCCCACCGCTGAGAGTTTCACCGATCTCAATCGCATGCAGGCCCGAGGTCAGATCGCGGGGGTTTACCTCGAACCCGATTTCGATCAGCGCGTCCGCGTAGCCTTCGGCTGCAGTGTCCACCTCGACATCATAGGTCCCGAACCGGTTGACCAGATGCGGCAGCGAGATCGCCTGCTGCACATCCATGCCCCAATCCGCCCAAGCGATGATCGATTTGGCAACGTAGCCAATGATACGGCTGCCTCCGGGGGACCCGATGGCCAGAACCGGCGCGCCGTCCTGCATGACGATGGTCGGGCTCATGGACGAACGCGGGCGCTTGCCGGGTTCCAAACGGTTCGCGATGGGCACTCCGTCGCGATGGGTGCGGAACGAAAAATCCGTCAATTCGTTGTTCAGCAAAAATCCGTTCGTCATCAGACGCGAACCAAAGCCGTTTTCAATCGTCGTCGTCATTGACAAGACATTGCCGTAACTGTCGACGATCGAGATATGCGACGTCGAAGGCAGCTCCAATGACTCGTCATCAGCCCAGTTCATCGCATGATCAAACTCGGGATTGCCCGGGGAGACCTCGATCAGTGCGCCCTCGGCATTCAAAAGCTCCGCACGCTGCGCCAGATAGTCCGGGTCGACCAGCCCGGTGGTCGGCATCGGTACGAAATCGCTGTCCGCCATGTACCGCCCACGATCCGCAAAGGCGAGGCGTGAGGCTTCGCCGATCAGGCGCCATGCCTCCATGCTTTCTGGGCCCACTTCGGCCAGATCATAGCTGTTCAGCATACCCAGAATCTGCCCAACGGTCAGCGCCCCGGACGAGGGCGGACCCATCCCGCAGACCTCGTAGACGCGGTAAGCCGCACAGACCGGATCGCGTTCAATGACCTGATACAGGGCCAGATCGGTGCCAGACAATACGCCCGGATTGCCCGGCGCGGTGCGGACGGTCCGCACGATATCTGATGCGATTTGTCCGCCGTAGAACCCGGCGGCACCGTCCTCGGCCAGTGCCCGCAGTGTATCCGCATAGGCCGGGTTCATCAGACGTTGGCCCTGTTGCAGTGGCTCACCTTCAGGCAGGAAATACGCAGCCGTTGCAGGGAAACGCGAAAGACGCTCGGCGTCGTTGGCGACCAGACTGGCCAGACGAGGCGAGACCAGAAACCCGTCATCCGCCAGCCGGATACCATCGGTGAACAGCCCGGGCCACGGCGAACGGCCCCAACGGCGGTGCGCTTCCTCCAGCAAGGCAGGCGTTCCGGGCGTGCCAACGGACAACCCTCCGACGACGGCATCAAAGAATTGCAAGGGCTCGCCGTTTTCATCCTGAAACAGGGTCGGCGTCGCGTCCAATGGGGCCGTTTCGCGCCCGTCCAGTGTTGTAAGCTGTCCGGTGGCGGCGTCATACCAGACCAGAAACGCCCCACCCCCAAGGCCCGAGGATTGCGGCTCGACCAATCCCAGAACAACCTGCACCGCGACCATGGCGTCCGCCGCCGATCCACCGGTGCGCAGGATTTTTGCCCCGGCCTCAACCGCCAGAGGGTTGGCCGCAGCGACCATCCAATTCTCGGACTTTACGGGCACGCCGCTTGTTTTGGCCTCAAGCGCCGCGATCAACTCATCGGTCAGAGCTTGAACTTGACCTTCGCTCGCGCCTTCAGGGGCCACGGAGTCCGCTGTTTCCTGGGCAAAGCCCGGAGCGGTAAAGGCAACGACAGACAGAAGTAATCCTGAAATCCGATTGATACGCATAATATGCTCCTGGAAAAGGTTACAGCATGGATGGGACCACCTGATCCGGTGGTCTGTGCCCATCCTCGAAGGTCTTGATATTGATAATAACTTTCTCACCCATCTCGATCCGCCCCTCCAGCGTGGCCGATCCCATATGGGGCAGCAGCACCACGTTGGGCAGCTTACGAAGGCGTGGGTTCACCTGCGTGCCGTGTTCATACACATCCAACCCGGCGCCCGCGATATCGCCGGACCGGATCAGCCGCGTCATCGCATTTTCGTCGATCACCTCACCACGCGAAGTGTTCACGACCACAGCCGAGGGCTTCAGCAGCTTCAAACGGCGCGCGTTCAGCAGGTGGAACGTTGAAGGAGTCGAGGGGCAGTGAACAGAGATGACATCCATCCGTGCCACCATCTGATCGAGGCTTTCCCAGTAGGTGGCCTCAAGATCCTGTTCAATCTCGGGGCGCAACCGACGACGGTTGTTGTAGTGGACCTGCATCCCGAATGCACTGGCACGGCGCGCGACGGCCTGACCGATCCGACCCATGCCCAGAATACCCAGACGTCGCCCTCCGATCCGACCGCCCAGCAAAGCCGTCGGAGCCCAACCGGACCAATCGCCTTGCTGCATCAGCGCCACGCCTTCAGGGAAACGACGCGTCACCGCCAGAATCAGCGCCATGGTCATGTCGGCCGTATCATCGGTCAGAACACCCGGAGTGTTCGAGACCAGGATGCCACGCTGACGCGCGGTTGAGACGTCGATATTGTCGACCCCTGCCCCGTAATTGGCTATCAAGCGCAGCTTTTCACCAGCTTGCCCCAACAGACCACCGTCGATTGTGTCGGTCACCGTAGGCACCAGCACGTCGGCCTCTTGCACAGCGGCGACCAGTTCCTCACGGGTCATGGGGGTGTCATCGTCGCGAAGGCGAACATCAAACAGCTCGCTCAGTCGCGTTTCCACTACTTCTGGCAACCGTCGCGTAACAACAACACTCAGACGTTCTCTTGGCACTTCCGCCCTCCCACTGCTTTGCAAACGCGCTTGCGTCATGGCATCGTGGCGCAGGATAAGGCGGGGCACAAGAACCCCAAAGGCATTGAGTCGACCTTTTTTCGAAAGCAGATCAACAGGCACAAGAGCAGGCAGTCAGTGAGTGGTCTTCTACCGGTGAAACGCCTTTGTTTGGCGATCCTATCCGCGTATCTTAT
This sequence comes from Ruegeria profundi, assembly GCF_049800715.1. GTDB lineage: Bacteria > Pseudomonadota > Alphaproteobacteria > Rhodobacterales > Rhodobacteraceae > Ruegeria > Ruegeria profundi_A. Next base: position 21,607 of record NZ_JBNAFO010000011.1, on the reverse strand, counting down.
TGCGTTCGGCTCTGCGCCGGTCGCAGCCCAAGACGTGCGCGGCCCGGTCACCAACCTGCCCCTTCCGCGCTATGTCTCGATGAAGGCTGCCGAAGGCAATGTGCGCCGCGGTCCGTCCCTGACCCACCGAATCGATTGGGTCTTCAAGCGGCGCGGTATGCCACTGCAAATCACTGCGGAATACGGCAACTGGCGCAAGGTACAGGATCGCGACGGGGCCGGAGGTTGGGTTCACTACGCCCTGCTGTCCGGCGTGCGCACGGTGCTGATCGAATCCGAGATGCTGCCCGTTTATGCCCGACCCGATCCGAACTCGACCGTCAACGCGCATTTCGAAACCGGAGTGGTCGCCCGTCTTGGCGCTTGCTCGCTGGACTGGTGTCGCATTTCGGCGGGGGGCTACAAGGGGTGGACGCTGAAAGCCAACCTCTGGGGCGTCGATCCGTCGGAAATCCGGGAATAGCCCCTTTTTCCCAGCCCCTAGTCAGTTGGCAAAGCAGATATTTCGTTGAGAGCGCCGATGATGTCTTCTGCGTGATCCGGATCGGCAAACAAAGTCCGAAACAGCGCCGCCAGAGGGTAGCCCGGCCAGGCTTCATCCAACAACAGGATTGTAGCCCGCGCGCGCTCATCGTCTCCGAGCCGTTGATAGCTTGCCGCCAGATAACCGATCGAGATCGCGCTGACCGGGTCACCCAGCCTGACCGCTTCGTTGAACTGGTCTACGGACGCCTGATAGTCCCCTAAGTGATAGCTGGATGAAGCCAACACGCTGCGATAGGGAAATCTTCCGTTGGTCGTATTAGCACCCTGCGCCCGATTGGCGGACGCTATAGCGCGCTGAAAATCCCCGCCAAACAAAGCGAACAGAGCATCAAAGTTTGTGACGTGGATATCATCAGGGGCAAGCCGCGTTGCGCGCGTGGACTGCGCAAGTGCTGCCTCATGCTCGCGCGAGCAAAATGAAGCCAGGGCAAGGGCGGAATGGCTCCAACCTTCGTCTGGCGCCAGTTCTAGTGCCCGCTGCGCGCGGGTTTTAGCAAGGGCCAAAAGCGCCTGTTTTTCAGCTCCTGGCGGGGTTGTTAAGGCAAGGATGCTGATCGCCTGCGCCGAACCGGCGTAGCCGCCGAAATATGTCTCATCAAGCGCCATGGCGCGTTCGAACATGCCGCGCACGGCTTGCAGCCTGTCGCGGTCCAGAACCGGGAACATCAGCAGGCGCGCCTCAGTCGCCAGATTAACGGCTTGTAGCTTGGTCGGGTTTGTCGAGAACAGCGCCTCTCTGATGGCTTGTTCCTGATTGGCATACACAGAGACCGCGACCGGGCTGGGCGATGACTGGGGTGATCGGAAGAATAGCATCGCGCCGCCCGCGACCGCCAACGCAGCCAAAACCGCTACTGAGACCCAGACCATCTTTGAGGGACGCACTCGACCAGACGGTATGTCGATGTCCAAAACCTCAAACCGAGGCACATAGCCGCCCGGATCTACATGGATGCGCAGCCTCTGATCCTTGCCGGAGTTCGAATAGAAGCTCGCCAATCGCCGACGCATGCGCCCCGCATCGACACGCACGACGGCCATTGGGTCGCCCCCGGAATCCAGCGCCCTTCCGTAGACATCCTCGGCGATCGACTTGGCGCGGATATCCTCGGACTGGCCCGCCAGAAGCTTTTCGACAACGTAGCTGAGGAAAGACTGCAGTCGCTCGGCCCCATCGAATTCCGGACTGTCCAGGACCGCCTTCAATGCCCGCTGAATGTCTTCATCCGAGAGAGTTTTTTGGGCCGGATCTGACTTTACGCTGGCGTCTGACATCGCTTTCGTTAACCGCTGGCTGGCTTCAAGTCTTTGAAAAATAACATGTTACCCCGTAACATACGTTAAGATACCTGAATGTGTAAATGAATTTCGGACAGAATGATTAGCAAAGGAGGGGAACGGACCTCATCGCGGGGGCACAACTGGGTTCAGACACCGTGAGGCTTATGATGGCTTGCTTGTCGATACACTTTCCTGATCAGGCGAATGACATCCGGCGCCTGCGCAGCTCAGACACGGTCTTTGCGCAAATCTGCGCTGACTTTGAAAGCTTGGCAGCTCTTCTACCCTGCGATGCAAGTGACCCAAGAAATTCTGATCTTATCGACAGCCTCCGAGGGCTTGAGGACGAAATCAAAACTTACCTTTCCTCCCATTCGACCCCACCCGAGGGCTAATCAAGACGCAAAAAGGCGATTCAAATGTTGGCCAATCTTCTCTTCTACGTCGGGCTCCTCGTGTCGTTGACCATCGGGTTCATGTATTTCCGTGATCTCGGTGACGTCAGCCAGATGGTGCTGAAGGTCAAGCGCAACAACATGATCCGCTTTATCCGGAATGAGAACACCTATCTTGCCGCGGGATTCGCCGGGCTTGTGCTGATGCTTGTCGGGCATTTTCTTGGTGGCGGTCCGGGCTGGCTGTTTTTCCTCGGCGTACCCGCGGTGACACTGGTGATCATATTCCTGTTCGTGTTTCCATGGGTTTGGGTCCATATCGGTCTGCGCAACCAGCAAAACACCGCCCGCTACTATCCGATTTCTGAGGCGCAGCAATTCATCAACCCATCCGCCAGTGTTCTAGTGATTGAAAACAACGGCCACGCGCGGGCGCACTCCGACGCCCAGCTGATGCGCCCTCATCTGGCCGGAAACGATAAGGGGTTGGGCGGCGATGACATCGTTATGACCTATTGCGCCATGGCCAATCTGGGTCAGGCCTACAAACCCGAGATCCACGGCAAACGTCTGGATCTTGAGGTGATGGCCCAGCACGGCAACAACCTGATACTGCGCGACAACACCACCGGAGAGCCGATCCAGCAGATCTATGGCCGCTTCGACAGCGACGCCTCGAGAACAGCGGCAATGCAGCCATGGCCCACCTTTCGGATGAGCTTTCGGGGATTTCAAAAGGCCTATCCAGATGGTGAGGTCTTTTTGAACAAGCCCTCCTCGAACCCGCTTCTCAGGTTGTTCGACACCTTTACTGAAACGGTTTTCTCCTCGGGCATCGCCAAGCAGCACCAAGAAGAAGCGCCGGTCATGGATAACATGAGCCACAGCGACAACCGCCTGCCCAACAAAACCTATGTCTGGGGCATCACGATCGGTGACGATGCAGTTTGCTGGACCGATGATTTCCTGGCCGAAAATAAAGGACTGATCAACGCCACGGTTGGCGGGCGTGACGTCGTGGTGTCCTACGACCCAATCTATGAAAGCGTTGGCGTCTGGTACAATGACAGCGGCGCGCCCATCACCCATGTCGATTTCTTCGGACACGCGGATTGCGGCCAACTGACCCGTGTTGAGACCCTTCGATCGGGCATGTTCTGGCATGTCTGGGTCGAGTTCTTCCCCGGAACGGATATCAACCGCTCCGGCCCGCCCCACACCACATCTGACCCCCGCCAGACCCCCGCCCAAAGCGAATGAGGATTGTTGAAATGAAAACCCTATCCAGCCTGTCGGTGCTGTTCTGTCTATCGGCCACGATCTCAACCGCTCAGGAAGCGCCGATCATCCATGATGCCGAGTACTACATCCTCGAAGCGCAGAATGCCGAACAATGGGCTGCGGACAATGCCGAGGTTGACCAGTTGCTCGAAGACTTCCGAAGCTCGAACGACGGCAAGCCACCCAACATCATCAATATCCTGATTGACGATATCGGCTTTGGCGATCTGGGTATTCCGGAACTGAACGCGGTGCGCGGGTATTCCACGCCTCATATCAACGCCTTCTCGGACGAAGCGATGCGCATGGTGCGCATGTATACCGAACCCTCCTGCACACCCACACGGGTTGCGATGATGACCGGGCGGCTCCCGGTTCGGATGGGCATGGGCGACACCACCGTGGATATCGCCGGGTTCGGCCTGCCCGCAGACGAAGTCACCTTGGCCGAAATTCTGTCGGATGCGGGCTATGCGACGGTGCATGTGGGTAAGTGGCACATGGGCGACATCCCCGAGGCCTGGCCCCATAACCAAGGCTTCGATTGGGCGGGGTTCCCGGTTCACCAGCAGGGCCAACTGACAATCTATAACGATGATGCGATCAAGGAACAGGTCTCGGTCGGGATAGCGGATTTCGATGACCGTTTCGTACTCGACGACTTCTTTCGCCCCGACCCCGCCGCTATGGTCACCGGTCTTGAAGCTGAACGCGGTGGTCTTGCGCGCGAAGTTGACATGACCGCGGGCGAGCGCTGGACCGCCGAAAAATATGACGAAATGAACCAGCGCTATCAGGATCAGACGCTTGAAAAAATGCGCGAGCTGGCTGGCGGGGACGCGCCTTTCTTCCTGCAATATTGGCCACTCATTCCGCTGGATAACACGCGCGCAGGTCGTTCGGGGCCGCAATCGCCGAACGGAGGGCTCTATGTCGACAAGATGCAGCAGCTCGACAGCTGGCTGGGCGATATCTTCAACGAGATGGAGGCGCTTGGCCTGGCCGACAACACCATTGTCATTGTGATGGGCGACAACGGCCATTTCACCAAGTATTCGCCGCAATCAGGGTTTACCCCGATGGTTTTCGCCGGTGGCAAAGGTGATGTGTCCGAGGGCGGCATTCGGGTCGACAGCTTCATCCGCTGGCCCGGTATGATAGAGGCCGACGGCATCGTCGGAGATATCGTCCACGTCTCGGATCTCTATACCACGCTCGCGCGGTTCGCCGGGGCCGAAAGCGGCATTCCTCGGGATCGGCTGGTGGACGGTGTCGACCAATCCTCGCTGCTGCTCTTGGGTGAAACAAAAGGACGGCGCGACCACCTGATCGTCTATTCCGTCCACACCCCCCGCGCGGTCATCAAAGATCAACTAAAGCTGCGCATTCCCGGAGCCGGGGAGAGCGCGATTCTAGCCGATTTCTTCGATGTCTACCGCGACACGCATGAGAAATACCCGGTTTCAACCGAGGTTGGGGCTTGGGGCGGGCAAGAATTTGTCCGTATTCTGGGGCGCCATCTGAAACGCAAGGAAAAATACCCAGACATCGAACCTGCCCGTGGCGTGCCTTACGAAGGCATCGAAAATCTTCGCCCCGAAACTGAAGCCGCTGTCGAGGCCTTTCTGCTCAAACAGTCTTCGGTTGGCAGATGATCGTATGTCCGGAAACTGACGCCTTGCAGCAAGGTCGTCGCGCAATTTGAAAGTAAGGAGATTCACCAATGGCAATCAGATCCACTGCTGCGATCGCAGGCGTCACGACCCTGTCCTGTTTACTGTCGAGCGCAGCATACGCTCAGTCCCTGCCGGCACCGGGTCAGACCGAAGAGGGCTGGCGACACACTCTTGGCTTTTACCTGTTCACCCCGCTCCGTACACATGGAACGTCAACCGTCTCGGGCGTTTCAGCCGATATCGACCTCGATCTTGGCGACGTGCTGGATGTTCTCGATTTCGCAGCGGCCGGGCGGTATGAGGCCTGGAACGGAGACTTTGGGATCATCGTTGACGCCAATTACGTCGGCATCGGAGAGGACACCACTCTCCCCGGCCCCGCCGCAACTGCAGTGGATGTAGATGTGCGCCAAAAATGGTTTGCGGTCATGGGTGCCTATCGCGTGGCGGATGGGACCTATGGTGCCAACAACCAGCGATACACCGTCGACCTGCAAGGCGGCATTCGCTACAACTCGATCCGGCAGGAAATCAGGTTCACGACTCCGGGGCCGACGAACCCGCCCACCCAAGGCGGTGACGAAGGCTGGATTGAGCCCGTTGTGGGTGCCCGGGGCATGTGGCGTCTCAACGACCGGTGGACCACCATCGCATCGCTGGAACTTGGCGGGTTCGGAGCCGGAGGCAACGATCTGCAAGTCGGCGCAAATATCGGCTTTGACTATCAGCCGTGGGATCGAACCGCGATTACCTTTGGCTATCGATATTTCAGTGTCGACTACAGTGATTCAACGTCAACCGGCCCGTTCGCCTATGATGTCACGCAGCAAGGGCCCTATGTGGGGCTAAAGGTCTTTCTCAATTAGATCCAAACGCCTTTCCGTGCCTCGTTCTTGCCGGGCTCGATCACTCTATGCTTAGAACCAGTTTGCCGGTGGTTTCACCGGCTTCCAAACGACGGTGCGCCTCGGCGGCTTGGGCAATGGGTAGGATGCTCACCTGCGGGCGCAGAACACCCGCTTGCAACAATTCAAACACCGTGGCCATATCTGCGCTGAACTGATCGGGGCGGTTGACGAAATAAGTGTATATGTCGCTAACCCGGACCGAAATCGACTTCTGGAAGTGCTTCGCCAAATCCTCGGCAAAATTACCTGCGGGCGGACCGGCAAGGAACCCGAACAGAACTGCAGTGCCCAAGGGTGCCAGAGCGTCGAGGTCTGATTTGAGGGTTTCACCCGAGATCGGGTTCAGCGTCAGATCCACGCCGCGCCCTACGGTGAGGTCCATCACCCGCTCGGTGACATCCTCGGTGCGATAGTCGATGACGTGATCGGCACCTTGATCTTTCGCATATCCAACCTTGTCGGTACTGGTCGAAGCGATCACCGTCATGCCCAGATGCTTGGCAATGTGTAGCGCCATGGTGCCAACACCCCCGGCTGCGGCGTGAACCAGAACGGATTTACCAGCTGCCGCGCCGCCCAGATTGACCAGCATGTGGTAGGCGGTCATGCCATTGACGGGGATTGCGGCTGCGGTTTCGAACTCGACAGTATCGGCCAGCCGGGTAACGTACGGAGCACCAATCACCGACTGAGTGCTGTATCCACCGGCTCCGATCGGCCCCATCCACGCCACGCGGTCCCCGACAGAGAATCCTTCGACCCCCTCGCCCAGCGCCTCAACCACTCCGGCCCCCTCGACCCCAGGTACATGAGGTAGCTCGGGCATCATCCCCTCGAGCATTTCACCGCGACGGATGATCGTGTCGATGAAGTTGACCGCCCCGGCCTTGTTGCGGATCAGGATTTCCCCGGCATTGGGGGTCGGGGTCGCACGGTTGGTTTCGCGCAAAACATCTGGTTTGCCGGTCTGGGTGATTTCAATAGCGAAAGGCATGAGCTGTCTCCTTCTGTTGCGCGGAAGGTAGAGGCCACGTCGCTGGATGATAATAGTTGATATCAGGAGAAATAATCCCAAAAATAGAATAATGATCTACAACGACCTTGCCCTGTTTACAGTCGTCGCAAACCATCTCAGCTTTTCCAAAGCTGCGGAGCGTCTGGGGATACCGCTCAGCCGTGTCAGCCGCAGGATTGCAGAGTTAGAGGACCATCTTGGCACCAAACTGTTTGAGCGAACGACGCGGCAGGTGCGCCTGACGGAAGAAGGCCGCCGCCTTCTGGATCAATGTCAGGACCCGATCGAGGCTCTGCAAGGTATCGCAGGTTTTACGGACGACACGAGGCGCCAGAGCATCCGCATCACAGCGCCCCCGCTGGCCGCGCGCACGACCATTGGACCTCGGTTGTTGGATTTTGCGACACGAAATCCGGATGTGGCGTTTGAGATGACCACAACCAATGTCATGCTGGACTTCTTTCGCGACAATATCGATCTGGCCTTCCGCCTCGGCCCCTTGACGGATTCCAGCCTTGTCGCGAAACGGCTTTGGTCAGTTCCCTACTGCTTTTGCGCAGGACAGGGCTTCATTCGAGAGCGTGGGCTGGACAGGTCGGTATCCAGACCAGACTTTCTTGCTTTGCCTGCCTTGAATGCGGGTCAACCCTGGGCGCTGGAGAGCGGGGAAACACTGCACCCGAAGCACATCGCCCACAGTTTGACCGACCTTGATGTCATTGCGCAGGCCGCCCGTCGCAACCTGGGTGTCGCGATGCTGCCTTCAGATATGGTAAACGGCGAACTGCAACGGCTTGAGGTCACGGATGCCCAACCAATGACGCGGGACATGTTCGCCGTCTATCCCAGCCGCCGCCTGTTGCCCGCGCGGGTCAGGAAGCTGATTGATTTCATGACGCCCGGCTGAACCTACCAATCAATTGCGACGCCATCGCGAAAGAACCCTCCGGTCGGGCCACCTTTCGGTAAGGTCGCTGCCCAGACAACGCCCCTGGCACCCTCGGAAATCGGACGCCCCCCGCCGCCCATATCCGTGGCAACCCAGCCGGGACACACGGCGTTCACGAGAATGCCCTGAGGTTTCAAGGCGGCAGCGGTCTTGAGGGTCAGCGCGTTCAGAGCCGCTTTGGACACGCCATAACCGGGCGTTCCGGCGGACATGCTGATCAGCGACCCCGCCCCAGACGACACGTTGACGATCCGGGCATCTGTTCCTCGTTTTAACAGTGGCACCGCCGCAATCGTGGTCTCCCAAGGGCCGAAAAGGTTCGTATCGAACGCGCGACGCACTCGGTCCAAATCGGCGAGGTGGACCTGTTGGTCGGTGTCGTAGTCCACACCAGCGTTGTTCACCAAAACATCAAGGCGGCCATAGGCCGATTCAACCATCAAGAAGAAGGCGGCCGCGACAGAGTCCGGACTAGAGACATCCAGTTGCAAGGCTTCCGCCCCATATCCGATCTCATCCGCGGCAGCCTGCCCTTTTGCCAGATCGCGCGCACCCATCAGAACCTTCATCCCATGGTCCCGGGCCAATTGGCGCGACACTTCTTTGCCAATACCGCGGTTGGCGCCGGTCACGAGTGCGATACGCTGACTGGTCATGATCCCTCCTTCAATTCGCCTCGGCAGCGCGCTGGCTGGCAAGAGCCACAAGCCCACGGTCACCGGATTCCCAGATTGCCGTCATGGTCATTGATGTGACAAGCCAGCGGTCGTCTGATTTCTCAAGCTCATAGTCATAGCGACCACCCAGCACCCACAAGGCGTCATCAAGACGATGGGTTGCGGTGAAATCGGCCTGTGCCGTGGCGGATTGATCGGACAGAGAGGTTACAGTGTGATTGGTCACCATGTGGTGCGTCGCGTCGAAACCAGGAAGAAAGGCGGACCATCCAGCCACAAGCTCGTCGGCGGATTGTGTGACCGGGTCTCCGCCCCAGAGGCTGGTGTAATCCGTCGTGACTGTATCGGAAAACGCGCTGCGCACGCGGGTCCAGTCGTGGCGATCAGCACCTGCCGCGATATCGGTGATTGCGGTCGAGATATCGGCTTGCTGCTCGGCAAACGCTGCGGTTCCGATCATTGAGACGGCCGTAAGGGTCGATGTGAGTTTTCTACGCATGAGAATGCTCCGAATGGATGAGGGTGGACGCCAAACGATTGCTCGGCGTCCTAACAGGGCTTAGTTGTTCGAACCGGCGCGAAAATGGTCAGCGACGGTATCGGCCGCGCGGGTGACATCCTCGGGGTTGTCGTAGAAGTCGAACTGCGTGACATCCTCCAACCATTGAGCTGTCGCGTCGCCTGCGAAACCGGTAAGGAAGGTCTGCACGCCCTGTGGGATCGCTGCGCTTTCCGAGTGCACAATTGCCAGCGGCTTATCCAAACGCTGCGGATTGTCGGCGGGGTGATAGGTCAGCCAGCCTTCCCAGCCCGCATTGTTCCACTTGTCGTCATATTCCGGTATCCCGCCTCGGTCGGCCTCATAGTAGTATCCGCCGATCGGCATCAGCACGCCCTCGGCACCCTCGGGCCCTGCGGCAGGAATGATCTGGCCACCAGCGGCCTCGGCAGCGTGAGACACCTCGATCAGCCCGGCGACACCTTCTGCGCCGCCATAGACCGCCTCGACGATCTCTTCATTCTGCAACCAAGGTGCAACCAGACCGAGCCGCTGAACCAGCGGATTGCCGGAGACCGCATCGACCATGTACCCAGCCGAGGCGCAAATCCCCAGACCGTTGATGTGCTCGGCGTCCACTTCGGGCAGGGTCGCGACGAATGCGATGGCCGCTTTGATGTCCGATGTCTTGGCCTCGGGGCTTTCAACGAAGCGCACGTTGTTCGGCAGATCACCCGATTTGCCCCAACCGCGGAAATCAAAGGTGAAGGCGGCAAAACCGCGCTCGGCCATTTCTCGGGCATAATTCGCAGGCATTTGTTCCTGAACCGAGGTCCAGGCCCCGGTCACAACGACGGTGGGTAGCGGTTCAGATCCGCGCTCTTCCGGCAGGTACAGCGTGCCGGACAGCATAGCGCCTTCGTTCTCGAAGGTAACGGTGCGGGTTTCAACCTGCGCGACGGCAGCCGTTGATGCCATAAGCGCTGCGGCGGTGTTCAGAGCGAGGGTGTTCATAACGATATCTCCCAAAATCTGTCTGGATGGGCACAAGCCCGATGACACCTGAGATACGCTGTCGACGGCAGTGATACTTGCACCGGACTGCCGCGTTTTTGAAAGATTCTGCTTTAGACGGCATTCGCCGCGCGAAACGCGCGCGGGGTCTGCCCTACCACCTGTTTGAAACTACGCGTGAAATGCGCCTGATCCGAGAAGCCACAGGCCAAGGCAATATCGCCCAGAGGGCGCGCAGGGTCTTCGATCATCTTCATCGCCTGTTCGACCCGGTAGGCCATGACATATTGCATGGGGGTCGAGCCCAGCGTTTCCTTGAAAACCCGCGCAAAATGCGAGGGGCTCATGCCCGCCTCAGAGGCCAGTTGATCGACCGTGATCGTTTGGTCCAAACGGTCCTGCACGTAGGCCAGCACCCGTTGATAGTGCTGAGAGGTAAAGCGAGCAGATAACTCAACTTCTTCAGCGCGGCGTTTGCCGTATTTCTGCAGCAGCTTGACTAGAAATACCCGGCTCATGGCTTCGAACATCACCGCCGAGGACATATCATCGGTCGCAAGCGCATCGCGTAAAATGACGCCCGCAGCGCATAGGTCAGGATCAGAAAACTGCGGCTGATCGTGAAACTGCTCCGGCGCCAGAAGCATACCGAGTTCCGACTGAGCAAAGCGCTGGACCTTGTCCGGATGCAAGGTGATCACGATCACGTCGGACTGCCCGTACCATCGCCACCCCGACCGCATCCCTGCCGGGGTCACGATGACTTCGTCTTTGCAAAAGGTGAAATCCCGTAGCGTGCCGTCCCGCCAGTTTTGCACACGATGCCCTTGTTCCTGAAGGTTCAGAAGGACGTGGTGTTCCGAAAATACCTCTTCCGGCATCCGATCAGGTTCGGCCCGAAAATACCGCACGGACATCAAACCAGCCGCCGAAGGGCGCTGCATCGCATCACTGTTCAGCAACGGTTCTGACGGGTAGATATCTGCGTATCTTAGGGGCAATGGGCGGCTCCGGCTTGCAATGCTCGATATGTGGGTTCTGCGCGCGCAGGGTCAAACGCTTTTTTGGCGCTTTATGTGGTCGATGAACAGCCTCAGGGGCATCATGGATTTATACTCGCGTGGGAAATACATGAAAATACTGGGGGTGGGGCCCAGATGGTCCTCAAGAACTGGTGTCAATACTCCGGTATCAATCAGTGGGGCAACATAAGCCCTGAAGGTATAGGCCAACCCTAACCCTCTTTTCGCCAGATCGACGGTTGCAGGAAGGGCGTTCGCGATCAGATTGCCCTGCACATCGACGGCATATTCCTCCTCACCCGATTGAAAACTCCACGGGGCAATCTGGCCCGAGGATTGGAACCTATAGCGTATACAAGTGTGCCCCAGCAGATCACGCGGCGTTTCCGGGATGCCCCGAGCCGCCAGGTAATCCGGGCTGGCGACGACGGTCACCGGAAGCGGCGGCGTCAACCGCACCGCCACCATGTCCTGCGCCACACGATCCCCCAGACGGAATCCAGCATGCAACTCCTCGCCCAATATGTCTGAAAGCGCATCCGTCAACGACAGTTCCAACTCGATCTCGGGATACGCGGCGCAAAAACTCTTGAGGATCGGACCCACGTAAAGGTGGTAGGCAAATTCCGGCATCGCCAGTTTCAACGTGCCCCGCGCGGCGTGACCGGTGCTACGCGCGCTTTCCACGGCCTCGGAGAGTTGATCAAAGGCAGGCCCCGCGCCGCGGATCAGGGCGCGCCCGGACTCGGTCAGGCTGATCGAGCGCGTTGTCCGAATGAAAAGCGCGGTGCCCAACTGGTCTTCCAACGCTTTCAATTGATGGCTAACGGTCGATGGCTTGATGCCCAGACCTTCGGCCGCAGCACGCAGCGATCCGTGGCGCGCGATGGCGGTAAAGATTTCAAGCGTGGCAAGTGGCAGGCGCATAGAGTTCCCGAACATTCTTATTATTCGATATCATACATGAAAGAAGTGCCAACAGGGTGAATTATCACGCACTACCGGGATTATTATCTTCGTGTCATCGTATTCAGGAGGACACAAGATGAACACTCTGACCAAAGTTGCTGCCCTCACCGCTGCTCTGATCACAGGAGAGACCGCCATGGCCGCATCCCCAGAAGACAATATCAAGGTCGTACAGGAGTTCTTCGCCGCCTATGGCGCCAGTGATCTGGACGGTATCGCAGCCGTGATGGACGAGAACGTCAAATGGCACATCCCGGGCCGCCATCCCTTGTCCGGCACCAAGACCGGTCGGGACGAAGTGCTAGCCTTTTTCGAACAACTGGGCACCGCTGGTTTTCAGGCAGAACCCATCTATTTCGGGGCCGACGAGACCCATGTGGTTGATATCCACCGTGGCTGGTCGAACGCCGATGGCAAACCAAATGTCGATACGACCTGGGCGCTCGTCTATCGGATCGAGAATGGCAAGATCGTCGAGGCAACCAACCTGTCCGCCGATCAGGACGCGGCAAACACGTTTTTCTGGTCCCAATACTCGTTGGCTCCGGTCCCTGAGCGACTGGCCAAGTAAACCATCAACAGGTGATTCAAGTGACCAATTACCCCGAAATCCGCGGTTTCATCGCCGACTGGTTTGCCCGGTTAGACAGGCTGGATCCGATCGACGCGTTCCTGCCTGACCTCCACCCAGATGTGGACTGGGACATGCCTGATATCGATACCACACTCAGCGGGCATGATCGCGTGCGGGCCTGGTATCGTGGCGTGCTTGAAACCTTGAAACGTCCAACAGAGCACCACGTTAGCAAGATCACAATCACGCCCGGCGCAGCCCAGTTCGAAGTTCTGTTTCGCGCGACGACCATTGCGGGGGACCACATTGAAGCCCGCGTTCAGGAAGACTGGCGCTTTGAAACCCGACCTGATGGCCGCCCGCTGATCACCCATTACTCCGCAACACTCCTGCAAGAGGCAGTTACATGAAAACCCTTGTCCTCACCGCTCACCCCGACCTGAACAAATCGCGCATCAACCGCGCCTGGTTTGATGCACTTTCAGAAGCCGCCGACGTGACAACCCGCGATCTGACCGCCATTGGCGACGGTGAGTTGCGCTTTGACATCGAAGCCGAACAAGCCCTCTTGCTGGCCCATGACCGGATCGTGTTCCAGTTTCCATTCTACTGGTATTCTGCACCCCCGGTGATGAAAGCCTGGATGGATCAGGTGTTGAACTATGGCTTCGCCTATGGGCCGGGCGGTGACAAATTGAAAGGACGTGAGTTCCTTATCCTTGTTTCGACCGGAGGTCCCGAGCACAGCTATCACGCGGGCGGATACAACAACTTTACAATAGCCGAGTTTCTGAAACCGTTCCAACAGACGGCGAACTTGGCCGGAATGACGTATCTAAGGCCTTTCGTGGCCCATGGCATGGCGGTGGCAACTCGAGAGCAGATTGAAGAGAACGTGCCCCTTATGCTGGCCTATTTGAGCGATCCCGAATTGGACCCCAAGGTGAGACAGGCCCGTTTGCTCAAACAATTGGAAGACGACCCGTCACTGGCAGCGGCGGTAAGCTGAGGTCGACCTATCCTGCGCCGGACAGAAAACACATGTTTTTCAGCCGGCGCGGGTTCTCTAACGTCCAATGACAGGTAAACTATCAGCGCGGAACAAGGGTGTGAGACCACGATGGCCGAGACTGATCACCTGAACCACTGGTTGATTTCCGGTGGTCGCCTGCTGGGCGACGAGAGGCTTATCGTCAAAGGGTATTGTGAAGGGTTGACCGCGCTTGGCGTGCCCTTGACCCGCGCAAGGATCGCGCAGAATTACTCAAACCCCTTGCTCAGCGCGTGGGGGATTATCTGGACACCCGAGGAGACCCGCCGCTACACCGTGCCGACCACGGTTTTGTCGACCAGTGCGTGGCACGGCAGCCCGTTCGAATATGTTGTCACCCAGCGGCGCCCACTACGCAAACGCCTGACTGATCTTGACGTTCTGGAGGAACATCCGGTCTATGCCGAGCTGGCTGAAGCAGGCGCCACCGACTTTCTGGCCATCCCGCTGGAGCACGGCAACGGCTCGGTTCAGGGCACCAGCTTTACCTCAAACGCAGGTACTGGGTTTTCAGACGCGCATATCCGCTACATCGAAGACACGCGATACGCACTTGCCGCAGCTTTGGAACCCATTGCGATGCGCCAATCGCAAAAGAGCCTTCTTCGGACCTATCTGGGGCACGGCCCCGCCGAAGAAATTGATCAGGGGCACATAAAGCGCGGAGAACACAGAACAGTTTCTGCCGCAATCCTGTTTGCGGATCTGCGCGGCTTTACCCAAAAGGCCTCAACCTGGTCCGAGGGCGATTTGCTTGCCATGATGGGTGAGTATTTCGAGATGGTTGTGTCGCCCATCCAGGAAGAGGGCGGTGACGTTCTCAAATTCATGGGGGACGGCATACTAGCCGTTTTCAACATTGATGACGACGCGGAAGCCTCGTGCAGATCTGCGGTGCAGGCCGCAGAACTCGCCCTGACCAACCTGCGCGACTACAACGAGACAGCCGCCGAAAAGGGAAACGAGCCCATCGAGTTCGTCGTCGGCATTGATTTCGGTCGCGTCACCTTTGGCAATATCGGCAGCCCTGATCGTTTGGATTTCACCGTCGTCGGTCAGGCTGTGAACGTGGCCAGTCGCGTTCAGGAACTGTGCAAGAAACTGAACGAAAAGATACTGGTGACTCGGAGCGTCGCAGAGCACATGAATGGTAGCAAACAGTCAGCTGGCTATCATTCTATCCGCGGCTTGCAGAAGAAAATTGAGGCTTTTGCGATCCGAGCATAGCTCTTCAAAGTCAACTTTTCGCCGAATAAAGTTGTTTGCGTCGAACCTATCGCAAGGATTTATCGTTTACACAGCGCAAATGGAGCACATGCCTATTGGCTTGGACCAAACGGAAATAGTTTTTGGTGAGGAATATGGCTGGGGTGGTAGGATTCGAACCTACGATACACGGTACCAAAAACCGCTGCCTTACCACTTGGCTACACCCCATCGGTGAGCGGCTGTCTACGATTGTTGCTGGCAGGGTTCAAGAGGATTCAGATAAAAAAGTGGGCCGTCTAGAAAAAATTTTGGTCGCGCTTGCTGCTGCGTCCGCGGCGGGGTTCCTTTGACCTGTTTTCGACACCGATATCGCCAAGCGCCAGTCTCGGGATAGACAAACAAGGGCACTAAGATCCCTCGGAACTTAGATCCTGTGAGTTCGAATTCAGGCCTGGCACTGTCACCTTTGCTGACCTCGGTGCCCGGACGGCTTACGTTGAATTTGGGAGCCCATGGCGGAACGGATACTGCGAAAGCTTCAATGGCCGTGTCAGGGACGAGCTACTCAACGGCGAAATCTTTACAACCTGCGCAACGCACAAATCCTGATCGAACAATGAAGGAGACACTACAACACAAAACGCCCCCAAAGTGAATTTGGGCTATCGTCCGCTAGCGCCCGAAACCATCGTAGCGATGAATCACAGGCCGATGATGCACTATCAATCAACTTGGACCAGTCAGATTAGGCTGCACACTAAACAATGGGCCGCTCAGGATCGCCTCAAGGGTGATGCGACGTCAGACCCGGCTGGGTTGCGGATCTCCATTCGTGAACCGAATGTTAACGGCCTGTTTTCTGCGTGTTCAACCGTGTTCTTTAATACTCCTGTATGAATCCTTGCCTGAAAAGTCTGATGGCCGAGATACGCAATGAAATTCGGGGGGTAAATGGATGTTGGACCTTGCTTTGACCTTTTCAGCTACTTCAGTTTGGGTTGCCGTTGGTTTCTTGTCAGGGTTTTCTTTTTTATTGACTTGAAGGAACCGTTTGGCAGATGCACGCGCCCTCAACCCCTTACACCGCTGCAATGAACGCATTTCAGTTAGAAAGCGAAGACGCCGACGGCTACGCGGCGATGTGGGCCGCTTGTCAACTCATGGCTTTGCTTGAAGATAGGCCGGAACTAATGAAGGAATTTGCGGACTTGTGGGCGAAAAAGTGGAAACTCAATACACATTCGCACTTTGACGCAGACCCCATGTAGCACCTTTTTGCATCGCGAAATCTGAGTTTTAAAGGCTGACTGGTACGGGGAAATACCGGCCCGTCCAGCAAGGTCCTGTCCCACTAAATTCAGTGGATTTACAGCGGCCATTTGCTCCACCAAGTCACGAATAGGGAAAGCCCACAATAGCCGGAGAGGCCCCCAATATGCCCGTCGGCCAAGCGAACGGGGTTCGGTCACAGCAATTACCTTAGGATCTGCGGAGACTACTTAAGATCAGTATTGTGTCACTTAAGTAGAAGCGCATTCGAGGCAACCGACTCGCAAAGATGCAAACATTCGGCGAAATTGGGCAGCTTTGGATGAAGAAAAACAATCGACTAAGTAACAATCGCTCCGAAGCTAAACCTAGAGCGCGGTGTGCGTAAAAAATAGTAGGTTCAAGGGAACTCGAAAAATACCTGATTACCAACAATGTATTGAGAGAGGTATTTGGTAGCGGAGGAGGGACTTGAACCCCCGACACGCGGATTATGATTCCGCTGCTCTAACCAACTGAGCTACTCCGCCATGAGTGAGAGGCGATTTAAGGGAGCGGTCAGGGAGGGTCAAGAGGGAAAACACCCCCAACTTACGGATTCTTTCAGTTCGTCGGCTGCCCCTCATGCGGAATAGCGGCGCTCGCCACAATGCCAGAGGCGACACCGGCGATGAAAGCGGCGCAGCGGTCAGGCTCGGTGATCAGGATCATGTGCCCTGCCCCGTCAATCACCTCGTATCCCAGCCCAAAGCGCTCCATCGGAGGGCCGTGGTGAGGGGCCGACAGGATTGCATCCTCGGTGCCATAGAGGATGGCACCCGGTGTCCGAAGCGCATCATAGCGGGCGACTTGCTCGGAGATGCTGAGATCAACGCCGATCACATCCTCGGACGCCGTGACAAAGGCCGAGGGGCGCAGGCCAAGGGCGCCTCCCGCGCGATCCAGAAAATCCGAAGGCGGCGTTTCCGGGTCGAACACTGCGCCCAATGTATGCGGTGCGGTTTTTGCTGCGATGGGAACGGCCAGCGTGTTGCCAATCAAGCGTCGCAGCCATTGCGTGCGAATCTCCAACGGTTTGAAAACCGCTGGCGTTCCCGGCAGTTTTTGGGTCAACGGGGCAAGCAGCGCCAGCCCGCCTACCCTTTCGGGAAAGTCCAGCGCCATCGCGAGCGACACCGCTCCGCCCAGTGAATGCCCAACAAGAATCGCGCCGGAGACCTCTTTTGCCGCAAGAAACTCGGCAATCATCCGCGCCTGCTCTGACAGTCGGGCCAGATCTGCGCTGTCGCGTATGGAATACCCGCATCCCGGTCGATCAAGGGCGATGACGTGGTACTGCTCGGCCAGTTTGTCGACCAGTGCGTAGGTATAGTGCTGCAATTGACCCGCCAGCCCGTGGATCATCACGATGGTTTGCGCGTTCGGGTCGCCTTTTTCCACGTAATGAATACGCCCGCCGCGCACCGGAAGGATTTGCCCCATCTGCGGAACGGTTTTCAGCCCCTCACGCATCAGGCTGCGAGTCCACAGGTTCATCGCCAGCAGAAACACCGCGAAGATGGCCAATAGAATAAGAAGCGTCGTCATATCAAACCTCGCTGCCTGCGGCGGGAACCGGGGCGTATTGCTCTAACCCGGATTGTGCCATGCGTTTTTGGAATTCCGCAACTGTTCCGGGCCACAGAGTCGTGTTGCGCCCTTCGGCATCCTGATACCACGACGAACACCCTCCGACCTGCCAGACACTGTCGGCGTGACGGTCCTGCATTTCCTTGGTAAACGCGGCTTGCCGTGCGGGGTCGGGAACAACCGCCTCCAGCCCTTGGCTTTGCATCCCGTCCAGAACACGGCCGATATGGCCGACCTGAGCCTCAATCATCAGCACGACCGAGTTGTGGCCGAGGCCCGTATGAGGCCCGAGCAGTATGAAGAAATTCGGAAATCCTGCGATGGCAGTGCCCAGATTGGCCTGCATCCCCCTCACCCATGCATTGCGCAATGTCTGCCCACCTGTCCCAGTGATGTCGAGGCGTTCGACCATATCAGTGACATGAAACCCGGTGCCCCAGATCAGGATATCAGCCTGTGTTTCGCTACCATCGGCTGCGATGATCCTGTCTCTTTCAATCGAACGGACTGCTTGCGATATGACGTCGACATTGTCGCGCGCAAGCGCCGGATACCAATCGTTCGAACTGAGGATCCGCTTGCAGCCAATCCGGTAATCTGGCGTCAGCTTCTCGATTTCGGCAGGGTCTGAGATCGCGCGTTCAAGCTCTTTTCGCCACAACTTCATGGCATATTGCACCATTCGCGTTTCACCGCGGAACACCCGATGGCGATACTCGAAGATCGCGAAGATCAGCTTGCGCCGCAGTCGCGGCAACAAAGGAATCCGCGCGTAAAGCCTGCGAACCCAAGGCGCGATCGGGCCGTCAGGACGCGGCAGAACATAAGGCGCGCTGCGTTGGAAAATCGTGACATGGCGGGCCGTTTTGGCGATCTCTGGTACGAATTGCACCGCCGAGGCACCCGTTCCGACCACTGCTACGCGCCTACCCGCGACCGAGACGTTGTGATCCCATTGCGCAGAATGAAACGTCGGGCCCGGAAAACTGTCGGCCCCTGCAATGTCCGGAATACTGGGATGATGCAACGCACCGATGGCCGAGACCAGAAACCGCGCCGACCAGATCTGCCCAGACTGCGTTTCGACCTGCCAGCGCGCGCCATCCCATTTGGCCGACTTCAACTCCTGCTGAAAATGACAGAGGTTGTAGA
The DNA here is from genome assembly GCF_049800715.1 of Ruegeria profundi. Classification (GTDB taxonomy): domain Bacteria; phylum Pseudomonadota; class Alphaproteobacteria; order Rhodobacterales; family Rhodobacteraceae; genus Ruegeria; species Ruegeria profundi_A. The sequence goes on along the minus strand of NZ_JBNAFO010000011.1, from coordinate 2,491 downwards.
GGCCTTCCTGGCGCGCAACATCCTGCAAATAAACCTGAATCTCGGCCCCTGCCGCATAGGCGCGGCTCCAGTTCGGGTTTAGGTGCGTGGCCATCGAATAGAGGTGCGAGGGGATATCGCAGGCAACACCGGGATAGGTATTCTCGCGCCATGTCCCGCCGACATCACCAGCCTTTTCCAGAATGGCAATGTTGCGGAGGCCACGTTTGCGCGCCTCAAGCGCCATGGTCAGCCCGGAAAATCCGGCCCCGACGATCAGCATATCAACCTGGTGATCCACGCCCTCACCCCTCTTCAAGACGACCAGAGTGTATTGGCAAAGACTATAAGCGCAGGCGGCGCCCTGAACAGCGTCCCGTTGGGTAATGCCGCCAAACTAGCACTCGCATACGCTGAGTGTGACGTGCCACTATGTCGTTTTCGACGAATTCGATCAGTCAAAACGCCCCTTTTTGGCGATGAGGCTCACAGAATCCGTCGTCATTGCGACCGAAAAGGTCGGAATCCGGAGCACCACACACGCAAAGAGTGTCTAGCCTTCCCAACCAACCCACATAACCAAAGACGCCTTTTCGGTGTCCGTTTAACATCGAAATCACAAGGAAAAATTCAAGGCGCGACAGAACCTGAGTGGGTCAGGATTTAAAGCCGCGCGCCTGACCGACCGGTGCGATCACCGCAAAAACATAAGAGAAGAGCCTGCAAACAGAAAGGCCTTCCACCCTATCAAATCGACAACACGGAGGAAATTGATGTCGATTAAAGAACCGTTTACGGATTTGGACATTAAGACCGCGGATAGTGGTTTTTATGAGAATAACAGCGTTCCGATTGCGCTGATCAGTAAGGGTGTGATGGTAGCCCTTGTGCTTTGGGCGCTGATTTTTCCGGCGAACGCGAATAGCACTCTGGGCAGCTGGAACTCTCAGATTCTGGAGGTCTTCAACAGCTTCTACGTGGTCATCGTGGGGCTGTTTTTCTTCTTTCTGGCCATCGTTGCGCTGCTGCCGGCCACCGGCAAGCGGGTGATGGGGACGCCCGGCGAAAAGCCCGAGTTCTCAAATTTCTCATGGTTCTCGATGATGTTTGGGGCGGGTCTGGGTGTGGGCCTGATGGTGTTCGCCACCGCCGAGCCTCTGGGCCTGTGGGGCTCGAACCCCGTGGTTGTCGCTGGCGACGTCCCAGGCAATGAGCCCGAGGCGGTCCAGTCGGCCTATCGCTACACCTATCTGCACTACGGCTTCCACGCCTGGGCGATCTACGTGGTGACCGGCCTGTCGCTGGCCTATTACGCCTATACGCGCAACATGCCGCTGACCATCCGCTCGGCGCTGACGCCGCTGTTCGGCAAGCTGATGAACGGCTTCCTGGGCCATGTGGTCGACGTTCTGGGCGTTGTGGCAACGATCCTGGGTGTGTCGGTCACCATCGGCTATGGCGTCAGCCAGTTCATCGACGGTGTCTATGCGATCACCGGGATGGAGTGGATCATGGACCTCAATGGTGAAGTTCCGGCCCCGTCGAAGGTTGGCCTGATTGCAGGTCTGCTGGTGATCATGGGCCTGTCGATCATCTCGGCCGTGTCGGGTGTTGGACGGGGTGTTAAGTACCTGTCGAACCTGAACTTGGTGCTGTCGATCATCCTGCTGGGCACATTTGTCGTCTTCGGCTCGTTCGTCTTTGCGATGACCACCTATGGCACCGCGCTGGTGGACTACATCCTGCACTTCCTGTCGCTGAGCTTTGGCGCCTACGGCCCGCTCTCGGCCGAGGCGTTTGCAGCGGCTCTACCGGCCGAGGCTCAGGCCCATGCGGATGCCCTGATGGGTGGCGCGACCAATGCCTGGGGCAGCTATGACGGCTTCAAGAGCGGCCTGGAAGGCGCGGCAGCGGAACTCGACGAGGCCACTCTGGCCGCGGCCTATGCCGCCGGTGAGCAGGGTCGTCAGTTTGGCTGGCAGGCAGGCTGGACCACGTTCTACTGGGCCTGGTGGATTGCGTTCTCGCCCTTTGTTGGCCTGTTCCTGGCGCGCATCTCGAAGGGTCGCACCGTGCGTGAGTTCATCCTGGGCTGTGTCTTCGCACCGGCGCTGGTCTGCTTTGCATGGATGACGGTTCTGGGCGGCACCGCGATCGATCTGGAACTGGCCGGTGAAGCCGGAGGCGCGATCATCGGGGCCTCGAACACCAACAAGCTGTTCGTGACGCTGTCCTACATGATCGACGGTGGTCTGTTGTCGATGCTGAACGTGATGTGCGTTGTGCTGATCATGACCTTCCTGGTGACCTCGGCGGATTCGGGCATCCTGGTGATGAACACGATCATGTCGGGCGGCAGCCAGGAGACGGGCATCAAGCACCGCATCATCTGGGGTCTGATCCTGTTGGCGGTGATCGGCGCGCTGATCCTTGCAGCGGGTGAGAACAACCCGATGGACGCTCTGCGCAACGCGATGATCATCGGCGCGCTGCCCTTCACTATGGTGATGGG